>JACOSO010000046.1 GCA_016178785.1 Bacteroidota bacterium
CTGTATAGGAAACAGTCGTTCATCTGCAACCATCTTCCTTCAAAAATACAAAAGCCCCGACAAATGCCGAGGCTTTAAGGTTCATTCGATATCAATTACACGATCAAAAGCGCATCACCGTAAGTAAGGAATTTATACTTCTCTTTCTTGGCTATCTCGTATGCTTTCATCACTTGGTCATAGCCACCGAAAGCCGCAGCCATCATCAACAATGTTGACTCGGGTTGCTGGAAGTTGGTGACCATCGCATTACAAATCTTAAATTCGTATGGGGGGAAAATAAATCGGTCTGTCCAACCATCACGCTCCTTTAAACGGTTATTGGCAGAAACAGCCGACTCGAGAGAGCGCATAGCTGTAGTGCCAATTGCACACACTCTACTTTTATTATCAAGGGCTGCATTCACCTTCTTCACTGCCTCCGTACCAACAATAAAATTCTCTGAATCCATTTTATGTTTGGTGAGGTCTTCCACATCTACAGCACGGAAAGTGCCAAGCCCGATGTGCAATGTTACAAAAGTCATGTCTACACCCTTCAACTGAAGCCGCTTCACCAATTGTTTAGTGAAGTGCATACCTGCTGTAGGTGCTGACACAGCTCCCTTATTTTTCGCAAAAATGGTTTGGAAACGTTCTTTATCGGCCGGCTCAACTTTTCTCTTGATGTATTTTGGAAGTGGAGTTTCGCCCAATGACTCCACTACCTTATCAAATGCGGCAGAGTCTCCATCAAATAAGAAACGAATCGTACGGCCCCGAGAGGTTGTGTTGTCAATGACTTCGGCTACCAACGTACCATCGCCAAAATAAAGTTTGTTGCCCACACGGATTTTACGTGCCGGGTCTACAAGCACATCCCACAAATGCATTTCGGCATTCAGTTCGCGAAGCAAAAACACTTCAATTTTTGCACCGGTCTTTTCCTTGCGACCATAAAGGCGCGCAGGGAAGACTAAAGTGTCATTTGCCACCATGATGTCGCCTTCACTAAAGTAATTGACGATGTCTTTGAACACTTTGTGCTCAATTTTTCCCGTGTTACGGTGTAACACCATCATTCGGGCATCGTCTCTGTTGTCGGCTGGGTGGGCTGCTATAAGACTGTTCGGCAGATCGAACTTGAATTCGGATAACTTCATAAGCTTACGGGCTTTGTCCTTGAGGGACGGTTTAAATTTGAGGTCGCAAAAGTAGTTAAATGATGATGAACGCCAAAAATAATGTCGTTTTTTAGATTTGATTCTCAGTTCGTGTAAAATAGTTTGATTTCGTAACCAAAAAGAATGCGATTTGCGTTTAAAAGCCCATGCTCGCCCTTAGATTGATTTTAGAAAGCCTTGCTTTCGCCTGGAAAGCGCTCAGGTCAAATCTGCTGCGCACGGTCCTCTCGCTCTTGGGTGTAACTATCGGCATTTTTTCCATTATCGCGGTGCTTACGCTGGTTGATTCGCTTGAGCGGAATATTCGTGACAGTTTTAACTTCCTTGGATCCAATATCATCTATCTTGATAAATGGCCTTTTACCGGTGGTAACACTCGCGACTGGTGGAAGGATTTTATCAAACGGCCGAACGTCTCATATGCTGAATATAAATTTTTGAAGGCTAACCTGAAAACGGGAAACCATGTTTGTATTTATGGTGTGACCAACGATGTCACCGTGAAGGCCGGTAGTAATGGAATAAATAGAATTGTCTTGCGAGGTGTTACCCTCGACTATGAAAATATCCGCGAAGTGAATGTCGAGAATGGTCGCTATTTGACCACCGATGAAATTGAGGGTGGAAGAAATGTGGTGCTCATTGGTTATGAAGTTGCCAGGGCATTATTTCCAAGAATGGATAATCCCGTGGGCGAATTTGTGAAGATCAAAAACCTTCGTTATAAAATTGTTGGTGTGGGTAAAAGAATTGGCGAAAGCTTTTTGGGCGTGACCAGCAGTGATTATGAATGCATCATTCCATATGATTCGTTTCGAAAACTTTATCATACCGGAACCGGCAGGTGGGATGAGTTGGGTTCACACATCGGGCTGAAAGGCTACGACAATGATATTGGTCTTGTGCTACTTGAGAATGAAACGCGAGGATATATGCGTGTGAAACGTGGACTAAAACCTTCTCAAAAAGATAATTTCACGTTGAACCGACCCGAAGCCATCGCCAATGCTATTGCCGGTGTGTTTGACGTGCTCAGTACTGCGGGCTGGATCATCGGTGGATTCTCCATGTTAGTTGGCGGGTTTGGTATTGCCAACATCATGTTTGTTTCGGTGAAAGAGCGCACGAGCATTATCGGTTTACAGAAATCGCTTGGTGCAAAAAATTATTTTATACTCTTCCAGTTTTTGTTTGAGTCAGTGCTGCTGAGTTTGATCGGTGGTCTTTCGGGATTGTTCCTGGTCTGGCTCCTGACGTATGTACCATTTGGTAGCTTGGAAGTAGTCCTTTCCGTTCCTAATATTGTTCTTGGTTTAGGTGTATCATCAAGTATTGGTTTAGTGGCAGGAATTGTTCCGGCTGCTGTAGCAGCACGACTTGATCCGGTGATCGCCATCCGAGCCAACTAGATTTTAAAATTACTATTGATTCATGCTCGCTCTAAAGTTAATTGTTGAAAGCTTGTCCTTCGCCTGGAAAGCGCTTCAGTCAAATCTTCTTCGTACCATCCTTTCGCTGCTTGGGGTAACTATCGGAATTTTTTCCATCATTGCAGTTCTCACGTTGGTAGATTCGTTAAAGACGAATATCCTTGATAGTTTAAATTTTTTGGGATCGGATGTGATATACGTTCACAAGTGGCCGTGGGGTGCGGGCGGTAAAGGCCGCGATTGGTGGAAAGAATACATTAAGAGACCGAATGCATCCTATTCGGAGTACAAGTTTCTAAAGAGCAATATGCAGACGAGCCGAGTGGTGTCCATCTATGCTGGAACGGGTTCTAACACAGTTAAAGCAGGGAGCAATGGCATTAATCGAATAGAAGTGGCTGGAGCTTCGCTGGATTATGAAAAACTTTTCGAGATCAATATTGAGAACGGACGATACTTAACCAGCGCTGAAGTAGAGGGAGGAAGGAATGTGGTTGTTGTGGGCCATGAAGTAGCGAAAGCTCTTTTCCCGAAAACAGATAATCCGGTTGGGCTGTATATCAAAGTAAAAAATCTCCGCTTTAAAATTGTTGGTGTGATCAAACGTGAAGGTGAAAGCTTCATGGGCTTTACGAGCAAGGATTATACGTGCATCATCCCGTATGATGCATTCAGAAAAATTTATCATACAGGTACCGGACATTGGAATGAAGTAAGTTCTGTTATCGGCATGAAAGGTGATCAAAGCGATTTCGGTTTGGTAGAATTGGAAAATGAAGCGCGAGGCCTTTTGAGAGTGAAACGCGGACTGAAGCCGGAAAAGAAAGACAATTTTACGATGAACCGCCCCGAAGCAGTAGCAAAATCCCTGGATGGAGTTTTCGATGTGTTGGGCGTAGCGGGTTGGGTGATCGGGGGATTTTCGATGTTGGTTGGCGGATTCGGAATTGCCAACATTATGTTTGTTTCTGTAAAAGAGCGTACGAGTATTATTGGTCTTCAGAAATCGCTTGGCGCAAAAAATTATTTCGTTCTGTTCCAGTTTTTGTTTGAATCGATTTTCCTTAGTTTGATTGGCGGTTTTGCCGGGTTGCTTCTTGTCTGGCTTTTGACTTTTGTGCCGTTTGGGAGCTTGCAAGTAGTACTTTCTATCAAAAATATTGTGCTGGGCTTAGGAGTATCGTCTGTGATTGGATTAGTTGCAGGGATTGTTCCTGCCGCTGTGGCAGCCAGGCTTGATCCTGTGATCGCAATCAGAGCGAACTGATTCACGCACTCATCAACTCAATTCGAAAAGTAGTGCCTATATTTTCCTCCGAGTTTTTTACGAAGATTTTTCCTTCGTGGTAAAGTTCAATGATGCGCTTGGCAAGGGTCAGCCCAAGACCCCACCCTCGTTTTTTGGTAGTGAAGCCTGCCTTGAAAACATTGGCAATCATCGGTTTCGGAATCCCTTTTCCTGTATCTGAAATATCGATCAACACTTTGTTATCGTTGCCACGAAGAATTTTTATGGCAATGGTTCCGCTGCTGCCCATCGCATCAACAGCGTTCTTACAAAGGTTTTCTAAGACCCATTCAAATAATGGAGGATGAACTTTCGCTTGAATCGTTTCAGAAAGAGCGTAAACCTCAATATTAATTTTAGAAGAAACGCGCGGCTGCAAATAACTCACCACACGGTTTACCAACTGGTAAATGTTTTCATTTTTCAATGTTGGATTCGATCCGATGCTTGAAAAACGCTCAGTCACTACAAGCAACTTGCGAATGTCTTTGTCAAGCTCATCAACAACTCCCTTGTTTCTGATTTCAGGATCGTCACGCAATACTTCGATCCATGCCATCAGTGATGACAAAGGTGTTCCCAACTGATGCGCTGTTTCCTTTGCCAAGCCAACCCATACGCGGTTTTGCTCGGCTGTGCGAGAGTAATTGAAAGCCAGGTAAGAGATGAATCCAAAAATCGCCAGTACAAAAAGTTGAATGTATGGGTAGGCAGTGAGCTGTGTAAGCAGAAACGAATTTTTGTAATAGACATATTGCTTGCCAAATACTTCTTGCGTCTTTGGATCTTTAAGCAGGATTTCAATTGGCGGATAGGTCTTTTTCATATCCACAAGCTCGGCATGCAAGTGAGAATATTTTCTGCGGTCACTCCAAGTCGAGCCTATGTCAATATTGCTATAATAAAAAATTGAATCCGAACTGTCGGTGTTGATAGTAGGGATTGAATTATTTTTATTGATGATCTCTTCGGTGATGAAGAGAATGTCGTTGTCGGTCTCGTTGATGGTGTACTCCAGCGCGCGGGCAAAGAGTTTTACCTGATCGCGTTCACGTTCTTTCAGCTTCCCTACTAAAATATCCGTGAAGTAGATAGATGCAACGCTGATAATGACGGAGACAGCTAAAATGATCCATTTTAGGTTGGTGTTGTCCTGATAGAATTCCATCGAAGGAAGAGCAGCCTTCATCTATCAAGATTACAAATTCAAAATTCAAGATTCAAGATTCGCTTACTGATTCTTCAGTATGCTCCAATTTTGAATTTTTAAATCTGTAATTTGGAATTACGAAGTGTTTACTCACGCAGCATAAACCACTTAACCATTACCTTCCAGTTCACTTTGGTGCCGGTCATTAAAATACCAACGCGATAGATGCGACCCGCCACCCACGTGGTGAAAAGAAACCCACCGATCAACAAAAACATGGAAAGCGCCAGTTGCCAATCTGCCACGCCATAGGCGATGAGTCCGACCATCGCCACGGGTGACGTGAAGGGAATGATCGAGAGCCAGAAGCTCACTGGGCCATGGGGATCTCGAAGTACAAACATGAACAAACCGAAATACCCAATAAGCAACGGTATTGTGATGGGAAACTGAAATTGCTGCGACTCTTGCATCGATTCTACGGCTGAGCCTACAGCCGCAAACAATGCTCCATAAAGTAAATAGCCACCCAAAAAATAGAACACAAAAACAAAAGCAATTTTCGCAAAAGGGATTTCACCTAAGTTGTTGAGTAATTCGTTCACTTGCATATTTTGTTGTTGTTGAACAGCCTGCTTCACTTCCTCATCCTGGATTTTTTTAGCGACCTGCTCCATGGCTTGTTTCTGAGGCATCTTCAGACCGAAATAACCCAATACACTCGATGACAAAAATGTAATGAGAACAATCCAGATTAAAAATTGTAACACACCTACCCCTGCAATTCCAATAATTTTCCCGAGCATCAACTGAAAAGGTTTTACAGATGACACGATAACCTCCACTACTTTGGAAGTTTTTTCATCAATCACACCCTGCATGATTTGAATGCCGTAAACCAAAACAAAAATGTAGATCATAATTCCAAGCGCAAAGCCAAGTCCATAGAGAATACCTGAATTACTTGATTTCTCTTCGCCCGATTTGCTCAAATTGATCTGTTTGAGGTTGATTTTTGTTTTCAGGTTTTTCAAAACTTCTTTGTCGATTTTATACTCCTGAAGTTTCAAATCTCGTACTCGGTCTTGCAAAATGCTTTCAAGGTCTCCAATCTTTTCAATACTCGGATTTTCCTGTGTGTATATTACAAGCCCCTCAGGCTTGTTGATATCAAATTGTGGAACATATAGAAATGCGAAATCCTTAGTTTCGTTGTAAACTTTTTTGGCCTGCTCCAATGGAATTTGAAGCGGCATGAAATGAAACCGTTTTGTGTTTTTTGTGCTATCCAAATTGAATTGACCACTCTCATCGAGAACCATCACTTTATCTGGCTTTGCGGAGTCTGCTTCTTTAACAGCAATATAAATCAAGCCCCCTAAGATGGTTGGCACGAGTAAGGGCACAAGGATCGTTGCAATCAAAAAAGATCTCTTCCTGACTCGTATCAAAAACTCACGTTGGATAATCAACCAAACTTTGTTCATAATGTAATGTATAAAATGGATTCTGGATACTTCAGCATGAAGCTTCAGCCTTGGATTTGTTAAGCTTCTTGCAAATGTTTTTTTAACGCCTCGTCTCCTTCGCCTTTTACCAGGCTGATGAAAATATCTGACATGGTTGGCAATCTTTCTTGAAAGCTATACACATCGGTTATGTCTATGAGATCGCGGATCACTTGATTGCCATTGATTCCCTCTTTCGCCTGAATGGTAGTAGAAAATAAGTCGCCTTCAATGATCACTTGCTTTTTCAGCACATATTTTTCGGATGGCAATGAGAAATGATTGCCGCGATGTTCAACAATAAATGTATTCGAGCGATATTGATCTTTGATCTGCTTTTTTGGACCCTCCAGTATTTTTTTGGATTTATTGATCAGGGCAATGTGATCGCACAATGACTCAACCGTTTCCATTCGATGGGTCGAGAATATGATGGTGCTTCCTTGATCTTTCAACTCTAAAATCTTTTCGGTGATGAGTTGTGCATTCACCGGATCGAATCCTGAAAATGGCTCGTCCAGAATGATCAGTTTAGGTTCATGCAAAACGGTGCTGATGAACTGAACTTTCTGCGCCATACCCTTGCTGAGGTCTTCTACTTTTTTATGCCACCAATCTTTGATTTCAAATTTTTCTAGCCAGATTTTTATTTTCGCTAGTGCATCTTTTCTACTAAGGCCTTTGAGTTGTGCTAAATAAAGCAGTTGGTCGCCTACTTTCATTTTTTTGTAAAGCCCACGTTCTTCCGGCAGATAACCGATGTTTTCTACATGCCCCGGCTTCAGTTTTTCCCCGAAGATGATGATCTCACCTTCATCTTTATTGATGATTTGGTTGATAATGCGGATGAGTGTGGTCTTGCCAGCGCCATTGGGGCCAAGCAAACCAAAAATTGTCTTTTCAGGAATTGTAATGCTGACTTTATCCAAGGCAGTATGCTCGGCATAGTGCTTGGACACTTCTTTTACGACTAAAGCTTCCACTTAGTTGGGTTTGTGTGTGACAAAAATAGGAATTCACTTCAATGTGAATAGAACTATTTCTAATGTTTTTGACCAAAAGCGCATTACGGATTTTGAAATAACCCAAGCTATTGACCAAATGGTTCTTAAAGATTGGTGGGAATTAATGCTCCTTGAAGACGATTTTCCCCATGGACACATCAAGATCGAAGGTAAGGGCATCTTTTGCATGCTTGCTGTAGGCGGCATTGGCGAACGTATTATCGCCAATTTTTTTCAGACTGTGCGAAAGATGAACACTGCACAGCCATGAATCAGAAATCCTTACTACTACCGGAACTTCATTGGCGGGCAGGTAAATAATCAAATTGCCTGCGCCAACGCTTCCCTTGATCTTGTGGCCCATAGTGGGCTTATCGCTGAAATCCAGAAGCATATTTCCGAATCCTACATCGGCCAGTAAGTATTTTGATCGAGTAAGATTTAACTGCCTTGCGGTAAGCGAGCCCATGTCCACTTTAATGAAAAAAGTATCCATGTCCACTTTGTTTTTTTCGCCAGTGCTGTAGGATACATTTACGTCTGCGCTTCCTGTATTGATTTTGAGTTTACTTACAGACAAACCTGCGAGATCTATATTCGCGTTGCCTAATCCGTAATCCAGGTCAAGGGAATAAGGAAGATCTTCAGTTAAATAAACTTTCCAGAATTTTTCATTCGGTCTTTCGCCTCCACCAAACACATGGTACGAAATTTTTCTTCCCACACCGCGTTCACTTTCCTGATCTAAGGCAAGTTTTACGATGCAGGTTTTGTCTTTTATTTCGTTACTGAAGGAATGAGAGTATTCTTCGAGGTCTTGATTGCTATAGATATTGAGTAGCTCGTTGTTCTGGCTCGGACGAATGAAGCAATTGCCTGTTTTCGCCTTCAGGCAAAGCTCTACTTTGTTGCATAGTTCATTCTTTTCAACAGTGAATTGCTTCTTCACCTGTGCCAAGGAATCCAAGCCGACCAGCTTTCCCACAAAAATCAAAATTACTGCTCTCCACATATTGCAATCTTACGCTTGGGGTTAGGTTAAAGTTGCCTTGATGTAAGGAAGGTTAAGTTTTTGCTAAAAAAATAACCCGTAATGTCGCTTATACGGGTTATTCATCGAAAGGTTGCGAGGCTGTCAGCCGAAATACTCTTTCATCCGCTCGAAAAATCCCTTTTCATCAGCGTCTGGATGTGGTTGGAAGTTGGCTGATACCCGAAGGGATTCCAGTTTGGCTTTTTCTTCCACTGTTAATTTTTTAGGCGTCCAAACATTGACATAAATCAGCTGGTCGCCATGACCATAGCCATTAATATCTTTTATGCCTTTTCCGCGCAAGCGAAGAATTTTTCCGCTTTGCGTGCCCGGTTCAATTTTCAAACGAACTTTTCCACCAATCGATGGCACCTCAACAGAGGTCCCAAGCGCAGCATCTATAAAACTGATGTGAAGATCATATACAATATTGTTGCCATCGCGCTTCAGTTCTTTGTCTTCTACTTCTTCGATGAGGATCAGCAGGTCCCCCGGAACCCCTCCACCTGGCGCATCATTTCCTTTGCCCGACATGGAAAGCTGCATTCCATCAGCAACGCCTGCAGGAATTTTTACAGTGATGGTATCTTCTTTTGAAACTAACCCTGAGCTATCAACCCCATGAGGGCGTTTATCGATGATCTGGCCAACCCCATTACAAGCAGGGCAAGTTGTTGTTGAGACCATTTGCCCGAGCATGGTGTTCACCACTTTGCGCACCTGGCCCTGGCCGTGACAGGTGTTACAGTTTTTGTAAGTGACACCTTCGGCTTGCACGAGGCGGTTCACTTTTATTTTTTTCTCGACACCATTTGAAATTTCATCAAGTGTCAATTTTAATTTGATGCGAAGGTTAGAGCCTTTGCGTCCGCGAGAACGACCGCCACCTCCAAAGAAACTATCAAATCCACTGCCCCCGAAAATATCTCCAAACTGACTGAAGATATCTTCCATATTCATGTCGTGACCCTGGAATCCTCCGCCACCCGGACGGGAATGGCCGAAACGATCGTACTGCGCACGCTTTTGTGCGTCACTCAACACTTCATAAGCTTCAGCTGCCTCTTTAAATTTTTCCTCAGCTTCTTTATTGCCGGGGTTTTTATCAGGGTGATATTGTATGGCCGTCTTCCGGTACGCTTTTTTAACTTCTTCAGCAGAAGCTGATTTGCTTACACCCAATATTTCGTAGTAGTCTCTTTTAGTCATGCGATGAAGTTCTTATGCGTTGATGTGAATTAAAATTTGCCATCGGCATATCGATAGTTGAACAATTTGTTAACTGCCTACCACTACTTTTGCAAAGCGAATTACTTTGTCGTTCAGTAAATATCCCTTCTCAACAACGTCTACAACTTTGCCTTTGAGTTTCTCTTCGGGTGCGGGGATTTGCGTAATGGCTTCGTGAAGATCGGTGTTGAAATCAGAACCTTTTTCGACATCCATTACTTTCACATTATATTGATCGAGTACTTTTTTGAACTTGTTGTGAATAAGAAGAAGCCCTTCCGATTCTTTATCATTTTTTTCCTTAAATACTTTTTCGGCACGCTCGAAATCATCCATCACTTGAATCAGCGATTTGAGCAGTTGCTCATTGGCAGATGAAATCATTTCTAATTTCTCCTTTGCATTGCGTCTGCGGAAATTGTCAAACTCGGCATAGAGACGCACGTACTTATCTTTGGCTTCTGCCAATTCGTCCTGCAATTTCTTCAATGGATCAATTTGATCTTCTTTCTTTTTTTCAGCTGAAGGTTCAGGACTTTGCAAAGGAGTGCCCTCGGGCATTGATTCTTCGTGTTTTTCCAGTTCAGGTTCTTGATGCACGGTATTTTCCATTGGTTATCACTTGAATAAAAACGCAAAATGACAAGAATTTTGCCAAGAATCGAAATTGTGACAGGATGGCAAGCAAAATAGGCATTGGCATTGGGACGCTCGGTGTTTTTATTTGTGATCTCGCGCCTGCCTTTGCCGAAGCGGCTACGCGCAGGCAGGTCTTTGCGAATAAGTCTATTGCAAGTTTTTCCAGATCAAATCCTTCAGTTCAACGATTCCCTGATTTGTAATCGATGAAATAAAAACAGTCGGTATGTTTTCGGGGATTTCTTTTTTCATGGCTTCTCGCAATTCGTCATCAAGCATGTCGCTTTTGGAGATAGCAAGCAATCTTTTTTTGTCGAGCAATTCAGGGTTGTACTTTCTTAATTCGTTCAGCAAAATCTCAAATTCACTTTTGATGTCTTTCGCATCTGAGGGAACCATAAACAACAACAATGAATTTCTCTCGATGTGTTTTAAGAAGCGAATGCCAAGTCCTTTGCCTTCAGCCGCTCCTTCGATGATGCCTGGGATATCAGCCATCACAAAACTTTTGTTGTCACGGTAAGCAACCACCCCGAGATTGGGTGTTAGCGTTGTGAATGCGTAATCGGCAATTTTTGGTTTAGCTGCAGAGACTACTGAAAGTAAAGTTGACTTGCCAGCATTTGGAAACCCAACCAAACCAACATCTGCAAGTAATCTTAATTCAAGCACCACCCATTCTTCAACTCCGGGCTCTCCGGGCTGCGCATGTTGGGGTGCCTGGTTAGTAGAGGTAGCAAAAAAAGCATTTCCTTTTCCTCCGCGCCCTCCGGGACTAAGAATAAATTCCTGGCCATCTTGGGTGATCTCGCCTAAAATCTCATCGGTATCAAATCGCTTCGCAATTGTTCCGAGCGGCACCTCCAAGATTTCATCTTTACCTGCAGCACCCGTCATATTTTGACCTTCTCCGCCTTTTCCGGCTTCAGCGATAACGTGTTTCCTATATTTTAAATGAAGCAACGTCCACAACTGCGAATTACCTCTTAAAATAACATGACCGCCACGACCGCCATCACCACCGTCAGGCCCGCCTTTCTCAATGAATTTCTCACGATGAAAATGCCGACATCCTGCACCTCCGTGACCCGAGCGAGAGTTGAATTTTATGTAGTCGATAAAGTTGGGTGAAGACACTTTTGATTTGAAATTTAAAATTCAAGATTCAAGAATTGACGACTAAATTTTTAAATTCTGAACCTTGAATTTTGAATTGATTATCCTATGATTTTGCATACGTTATTGAATATTTCCTCAATTTCCCCAATGCCCTGCACGGTATTCAGTCGTTTTTGTTTTTCGTAATAGGGAAGCACGTGAATTGTCTTTGTGAAATATTCCGTCACACGTTTATTTAATTTCTCTTCTTCATCATCGGCTCTATTCTCGGTCGTTCTCCTTTTAGCAATGCGCGCGCGTAATTCGGCTTCGGTTACGTCCAAGGCAATCACAAAATGAATGGCAGAGCTGTTGTCTTTCATGAATTTGTCGAGCGCTTCCGCCTGGGGAACGGTGCGAGGGAATCCATCAAATAGAAAACCTTTCGCCTGCGGATTTTTGTCAAGCTCTTCTTTGAGCATAGCGATAGTAATTTCATCTGGCACGAGGGCACCACTGTTCATGATCTCTTTTACTCTTTTACCAAGAGGAGTGTCATTCTTTGTATGCCACCGAAACAGGTCGCCCGTTGAAATATGAACGAAACCATATTTCTTGATGAGCTTTTCGCTCTGAGTTCCTTTACCTGCGCCCGGAGGGCCAAAGAGTACAAGATTGATCATTTTCCCTCGTTTAGGTTTTAAAAAAGAAAGGCAAGATAGATTTAATTAGTTAATTGATCAATTTGAAAATGGGAATGTGTATCCTTAACTATCAAATTTTCAAATCAGCTACTCACCAAATCAATAAGAGTCATCAAGCGCGAAAGTATTCTTCCTGCTTTTCCACTGGCCGCTCGTGAAATCAGGGAAGTCAACACTTGCACCATTTTGTTGAATTGATTTCTCGGAAAGAGGAGTGATTGCGCTCCATGTCACGGCATCGTAAACATCTTGGGGAGTATTCGTTTTTCTTTTCACTGATTCGATGAATGCGTTAATCACAAACCAGTCCATACCACCGTGACCTGCACCTGCGGCATCGCTTCCGTATTTTTTCCAGAGTGGATGGTCGTATTTGTCGAGCCAAGTTTTGGCAGTTTCCCATTGATGGGCTTTCGGACTTTGCCCTTCGATGTAAATTGAATTGTTCAGGTCCATCCAAATTCCTTTTGTGCCCTGAACTCTGAAACCTAACGAATAAGGTCTCGGCAAATTTGTATCGTGTTGCAATAAAATAGTTTCGTCATTCGCGGTACGAATCATGGTAGTCACAATATCGCCTAATTTAAAATTCACTTTTGCGTTCGGATGGTTTTCGCCACCCGTTTTTACAATATAATCATGCAAACCTCGCGACTTTGTAGAATAGGAAACCAATTGTGTGAAGCGATTACCGCGATTGATATTTGTCATCATCGCTATCGGCCCGATGCCATGCGTAGGGTAGAGGTCACCGTTGCGTGTAACAGAATGCTGCGTGCGCCATTGTGCTTCCGAAAATCCCTTCTCACCAAACTCCGCCCCATGACCATATGTATGTTTTCCGTCATTGAATTTCACTTCGCGTAAATCGTGCTGATAGCCACCTTGCAAATGGATCATCTCACCAAAAATATTTTGACGAACCATGTTCATCACGGCCATCACATCGCGTCTGTAGCAAACATTTTCTAGCATCATCAAAGGCATTCCCGTTTTTTCCGAGACCTTTGCCAGTTCCCAACATTCGTCAACAGTCATGCCCGTGATCACTTCACAGCCCACATATTTTTTTGCGTTCATCGCATCGATGCACATGCGTGTGTGCCATTCCCATGGAGTTGAGATGATCACCGCATCGATGTCTTTGCTCTCTAATAATTTTTTATATCCAAGTGGACCGTCTAAAATAATTTGAGGTTTAGTTTTGCCGGAATTCGCTACCAGCCCGAGACTCATGTCGATCATGCGCTGTTGGATGTCGCAAAGGGCTACTACCTCAACATCATCACGGTCGAGCGCCAACTCCAAATGATTTTGCCCGCGAGCCCCTACACCAATGAAGCCGAGCCTTACTTTGTTTTCAGGCGATTTGGAAAATACAATATTTGAAGGGAGAATAGAAAATGCCGCGCCTGCTATTGCTGTTGTTTTGATAAAGTCTCGTCTGGTTTTCATTGCACGATTTTTTTGTGAGGCGTAAAGTTAACCGCGCGCAACTTATATCAAAATGAAAAAAGCTTCCAAAAGAGGAAGCCTTTTCTTGATTGCGGTTTATTTAAAATTTAGCTAACGGTCGTTAAGCCAGCATTTTTTAATGCTACTGCTCTGGTCCTTTCTTTATGTTGATCTTCGCCATAGCAGCATCTTTGCTGATCTTGCCTGAAGAATAATCTCTGAGCACTGAATATTTTACGGACAACTCGAGCGAGGAAGGAATAGCACAACCCTTGCAACGAGTCATGGTAACATCAAACGTCAATACCTCTTCGTCTTTTAAACTCTTAACTGTGCGACCGTATTCCAGTAAATCTTCTTTGATATTTTTTTCAAACTCCGGATACAGCTCTTTTACCTTTTTGTCGCGCGCCTGTTGGTCTACATCGTTCAAATGGATGGTTGGCATATTGTAAAAGCCTTCGTCATCAATCTGGCTGCTGGCATACACCTGCATGTGATAAACCGCGCCATAATCTTTCAGTTTTTCGTAATAGATATTGTCATCGCAGAAAAATGTCCTTGAAAGATCGCGGCTATAAAGCCTGTTGAAGATACTGCTGAGCAATTCTAAGTCAGGTTGAAGTTCATCGCTCACTTCACTATTCATGATATGAAGTTTACTCACCAATTGATCGCGGGTGATCTTTCCTTGACGGAATTGGTTCACATCTGCCTTTGTTCCTTCAACCGTAAGGATGGTTTGCTTTCTTTTTTCAAAACCACCCGATCCGGCCCATACCATCGGGAAGTTTCTACTTTCTCCTTTATTGGTGATAATAATTTTTTCATTAGATGGAAGCTGTGTAAGCAAGTCACCGTAATCGGCTATGAAATTTTTTGCGGCTTCTAAAAGTTTTTCGTTGTAGGCGTTTCGAGAGCTATCTGAATTTGAGCCCCGGTTGCGTGAAATTTTTGTTCGCGCTTTTCCTCTGGCCGAATTGCGCCCTTCTTGTCTGGCTTTCTCTTCACTGGTGCTGTAAGAGTAGCTGTACGATTTGACGGGATGGGTTGGTTCACCTGGCACTACAGGTTCCACCGGAATCGGGGGTTCAAAATTCCAATTATCGCCATCGCCCTCGATAAGAAACATATTTCCGAAAAACTCTGAGGGTAAGTGAAACGTGACTCCATAGCCAGGCAGGTAACTGCCCTGAACTTCTATCGGGAAGAAAGATCGCTTCCCGGCTTGTTGTTTAATTAAAGTGCCTAAAATATTTTCGGCCACTTCAATGTCTCGCTGCATGCGCTCCTCATCAACTTTATTTTGTGCGAAGGCAAGAGTGCTCATCAGCATCACACACACAATCATCACTTTTTTCATAACTCGTTTATTTTAAAATTTTTAATTCTTTATTTCATCCTGTTAATCCTAAAATCCTGATCAGTAATTGTTTTTATTTCTGTTTGGATTGGAGATCAAACTCGTAAGAATCTGTTCGGTTTCCTGTTTAAGTTGGTTACTGTTTTTCTCGAGGTAATTCATTTTAGATTGGACTAACTGTAAATCTTGTTTACGTTGTTCTTGCAAGTATCCTGAAAAATCAGTGAGCATACTTTCCATGTATTTTTTCTGTTCCGCGGTTGAGAGTTGAAAATAATCTTGCATCAGTTTTAAATTCTGCTCTTGCAAACCTGCTACAAATGATTGTACCTGCTCGCGACTTGCCTGAGAAGCATTCTTAGCAAGGGCATCCATTTTCCTTGAATTCATTTCAACCAATGAGTGCACCAGTTTTTTCTGATCTTCGTCCTTTAGGTTTTTTTGCAATTCATTATTTGATGCGAGTGATGAAGAAATCAGCTCCTTCACTTTTTCTTCGGTGAGCGGATTTGCAGGCGTAACTTGTTGTTCAACTTTGTTCCCAAAACTGATGCGGAGCTCGCCTTTTGAATAATTGATCTCCGGCCCGAGTAGTTTTCCTGCGACCAATAGGAAAAGAATTGAAGCCGCGATTCCTAAACTTACTTTAAAATAGGAGGATTGCCACAGCGATCGAGTGCCCACATCATCTACAAACACAGGTGGAGCTATTACCTCTTTGTCTTGCGCATGAGCCATGATGTCGCGCACTTCACCGAGCGTTCGAAGTCTTGTCAACTCTTCGGGGTGTTGCTGAAAATAATTCTCCAGCTTGGCCTTTTCTTTGTCGTTGAGCTCGCCATACAAGTAAGCCATCAACGCACTCTCGTCAGGTTTATAGTTCATAACCAATCGTTTCTTTCGTAATTTTTTTCTGTTCCAGAATTTTTTTCAATCCATCCAATCCATAATACATTCTCGACTTCACTGTATTCTCCGAAATATTCAATGCTTCAGCAATTTCACGAAACTTCAATCCTTCATATTCTTTCATGATCACCACTTCTCGCTGCTCTGCGTTCAATTCCATCAGACATTTTTGCAGTAAGTCACTCAGCTCTGAATGTCGTAGTTGTCGTTCAGGGTTTTCGTGTCGCTGGTGACTCTCTTCCCAGTGATAACTCTCCTCGCCCTCGCCCGGATTCAAATCATGAAGAGAAGATGATCTGCTCGCCTTTTTCTTCCTGGTTTCTTCGCGGCAATAATTTACAGCGATAGTATAAAGCCAGGATTTAAACCGAGTAACTTCTTGCAATCCTGAGAGATTTTTATGCATGCTGATAAATGTTTTCTGCGCCACTTCCATAGCCATGTCATGATCGAAAAAAAACTTGTAACTGAAATTGTAAATGCGCTTGTACCAGAGCTGCACTAGCTTGCCTTGGGCATTCTTATCCCCTTCGCGGGCGCGGGCGATGAGGGTGTCGGAATGCATCATGGCAATGTCGAGTAAGGTTTCAGCCACAAAAAAAGGAGTTCAGGTTGTTTTCTGCTGTAAAGATGGGGGATGGAGGGAAAAAGTTTTATTAAATAGAAGGTAATTTCAAGTGTATTGATAAGAAGATCGAAAGTGCTGGAATTAACCCCGAAACCTTTTTCTTTTTTGGAAGTATCATCTAAGATAACCCAATCGCTATGATCCGCAACCTACTCACCACCGCCTGGCGCAGCCTCCTTAAAAACAAGTTTTTTTCATCCCTTAATATTATAGGCTTGGCCGTTGGAATGGCCGTCTTTTTACTAATTGCTCAATATGTTCACTTTGAGAGGAGTTATGAAAATTTTATCCCTAATGCGCAAAACATTTATCGGGTAAAACTGGAGACTTATTTGAATAACCAACTGGTGATGTCGAGTGCGGAAAATTATCCGGGTGTAGGACCAGCTTTAAAAAATGAATTACCCGAGGTAACCGGTTTCGCACGACTCTATAACATGGGGTATAAAAATAATATTATCATCACCAACGAAGATGCCAAACCTGACCCTATCGCTTTCAAGCATCGCAGGTTTCTTTACGCTGATTCTTCTTTTCTTCTTATGATGGGTTATACCATGGTTGCCGGGGATCCCAAAACTGCCTTGGCGCATCCGTTCAATGCGGTGATCTCTGAAAAGTATGCCCGCATGTATTTTGGAAATGAAGACCCGATTGGTAAATCGTTGCGGCTCCAGGATGATGACTTTGTGAATGAACTGGTGAAGGTGACTGGTGTTGTAAAAGATATACCGGCAAACACACACCTGAAGTTTGATGTTTTGTTTTCATACAAAAGTTTATTTCCTCGTGGAGATTGGGCCATTGCCCGTTATGACCATGGCTGGAAGCGTAAAGACATGTACACGTTTATAACTCTTCGCCCAGGTGCCGATCCGAAAATACTTGAGGCAAAACTCCCGTCTATCGTTACGAAATACAAACCTGAGAATAAACAACAAAACCAAAATGACATTCTTACACTTCAGCCATTGAAGTCCATTCACCTTACTTCAAGCCTTGCCGAGGAACCTGAGTCCAATGGCGATGAGCGAATAGTAAACTTTCTTTCCCTCATTGGAATGTTTGTGCTCATCATTGCGTGGATCAATTATGTGAATCTCTCTACCGCAAAGGCAATGGAGCGCGCTAAAGAAGTGGGTGTGCGAAAAGTGATGGGCGCTTTTAAATCCCAACTGATCAGACAATTTATTACAGAGTCTGGGTTAATCAATTTATTATCCGTGTTGATTGCAATTAGCCTGATAGCATTGGTCCTTCCGTATTTTAATTCCCTTTCAGGCTTGTCGCTTAATGTCACATATCTTTTTCAAAATTGGTTTTTGGGCTTGATAGCAGCGCTTTGGTTGATCGGAACCCTGCTTTCTGGTTTTTACCCCGCCATTGTTCTTTCCTCCTTTAAACCGGTGGTTGTTTTGAAGGGCAAATTGAAGAATAGTGTGAGCGGAATTTTCCTTCGCAAAACTCTTGTCGTATTTCAGTTCATGGCATCGGTTGCTTTAATAGCCGGAACATTCATTGTGTATGATCAATTGAATTTCATGATGAACCAGGATTTGGGTATGAATATCGATCAGGTCCTGGTTGTGGATCGTCCGGGTATTGCACCCAAGGATCGCAAGGCATTTAATTCGGCAATTGATGTATTCAGAGATGAATTGAGAAGAGACCCGAATATTCAGGGAGTTGCGGCTTCTGTTACCATTCCCGGAAAGCAACGAGAATTTAAAGCTGGCGTGAAAAAATACGGGACTTCTGATGACCAGATTGTGACCGTGAGATTTAACAGCATGGATTTTGATTTTATGGATGTGTTCAGAATGAAGTTGATTGCCGGCAGGGCCTTCTCAGAACAATTTGTGAAAGATCAGGATACATCGGTAATTGTCACGGAATCAACAGCAAGACTTCTTGGGTTTACTAAACCCGAAGATGCCATTGGCCAAACCATTGCTATTCCGAATTTTCAGTGGAACCCAATCGTTGTTGGTGTGGTCAATGACTACCATCAGGTGTCGTTTAAGAAGCCATTAGACCCGGTTATTTTTTATTGTTCGAAATACGGTGGTGAGTATTATTCGTTGCGTATTAATACCAGTTCCCTTAATCATACGATTGATTACGTAAAGCAGTCGTGGGAAAAAGCATTTCCGGGAAACCCGTTTGATTTTTTCTTCATGGATGACTATTTTAATAAGCAGTACGAAAATGAACGCAAATTTGGAGGTCTCTTTCTGACGTTTGCGGCTTTAGCTGTGGTGGTCGGGTGTCTTGGGTTATTTGGTCTTTCGGCTTACACAGCCACTCAGCGCACCAAGGAAATTGGCATTCGTAAAGCGTTGGGCTCTTCCGAACGAGGTATATTTTTTCTTCTCTCCCAAGAATACCTGAAGCTTGTCGGATTGTCGATCTTCTTAGCGACACCTCTGGTGTGGTGGGTGATGCGCAACTGGATGCAGAATTTTGCCTACAGGGTTTCGATTTCTGTTTCTGTATTCCTGATTGCAGGAATAATGGTCTTGTTCGTTGCGTTGGTTACCATTAGTTACCAAACTTTGCGCGCAGCAAGAATTAAGCCCGTAGATTCGTTGAGGTACGAGTAAGTTCATTGCATGTCAATGAATATCTTTACCGGCTGAAGGGTAAATTATCCAACAGCTCCTTAACTATATCGCCAAGTACATTACGCTCACTCCTGAGGAAGAAAGAGTTCTTTTGTCAAAGGTGAAGGCAAGGAAATTCCTGAAAGGTCAATTTGTAGTTCAGCAAGGTGATGTGTGTAAGACCGAAAACTTTGTTCTCTCCGGCTGTTTGAAAACATTTCATATCGATCATGAAGGTCAGGAACATATTGTTATGTTGGCTATTGAGAACTGGTGGACATCTGACTTAGGGAGTTATATCAATCAGACTCCGGCCGATTTTAATGTGCAGTGCCTTGAAAACTCTGAGGTAGCGCAAATTTTATATGAAGATCTTGAGCGGTTATTTGTCGAAATCCCAAAACTCGAACGCTTCTTTAGGATCATCATTCAGAAAGCATTTGCTGCAGCGCAGAAAAGAATAGTCAATAATTTCAGTTTGCCCGCCAAGGAACGTTATTTGAAGTTTCGCGAGCAATACCCGCAGATCGAGCAGCGTGTTCCGCAGTATATGATAGCCTCCTACCTGGGGATGACAAAAGAATTTCTCAGTAAAATCAGAAGTCAGCTTATCGAAGAGCAATGATGTTAATCCAGATTAACTTCCTTTTTTAACCTGGTTCATTTTCCATCCGGGCATTGTCAAAGAGCTTTGTGTCAGCAATTAAAACACAAAGTATATGACACTCTTAGAAAAAATCACCGACTTGAACGACCTCATCTTGCAAGGCAAAGCGTTGGATGCATTCGAAAAATATTATCACGAAGAGGTGGTGATGCAGGAAAACGAAAACCAACCCACTATCGGTAAGGAAGCGAATCGCAAGCGCGAATTAGATTTCTTTTCAGCGATAACTGAGTTTAGAGGCGCAAAACCGCTCCACGTGACTGTTGGCGAAGGTGTAACAATGGTGCAATGGCTCTATGACTACACGCACAAGGATTGGGGCATAAGAAATTACAAGCAGGTTTCGGTTCAGCAATGGCGGAATGGCCAAATTATTAAAGAGCAATTCTTTTATGGAAATTAATTTAAGACTTTAAAAGTGAAGTAAAATGAAAAATGAAATTTTTGGTACGAACAACGATTGGGCGGGCTTGGTATCTCGTCTCACTATAGGGTTGATTCTTTTTCCACATGGAGCGCAAAAAATGTTAGGCTGGTTTGGAGGCCCCGGATTTGTGAGTGAAATGAAATTCCTGACAACTTCGGTCAATTTATATTGGATTATCGCCTTCCTGGTGATCGTCATAGAATTTGTAGGAGCATTGTCTTTAATAGCAGGGTTTGCAAGCCGCCTGTGGGCAGCGATGACAATAGGGCTGATGCTTGGTATTATTGTTACCGTTCATTTCGAGAACGGCTTTTTTATGAACTGGTTTGGTAATCAAAAAGGTGAAGGTTATGAATATCATCTATTGGTCATAGGTTTGTCGATCGCTACTCTTTTGAATGGAAGCGGGAAGTTTTCGTTGGATGGCATCATTGTAAAGAAGTAAGACGGTAGTTTTAGGGCATAGGCTACATTGCTTATGCCTTTTTTTTCTAATCTTCTATCTTTGCCGCCCATGAAGAAGATCATTGGTTGGGTGGTAAGATTTGTTCCAAGGAAATACTTGCAGCTTTTCACCGGAGTTGGGTTGAAAGTACTTGGGATTTTTTATTCGGGCAGCAAAGTAAAATGCCCGATTTGCAATCATCAATACAAAAAATTTCTTCCCTACGGAAGGATCAATGCACGTGAGAATGCCCTTTGCCCGAATTGTCTTAGCCTTGAGCGTCATCGGTTGATGTGGCTTTATTTAAAAGGGAATACCAACTTCTTTTCGGAAAAACTAAATGTATTGCATTTCGCTCCGGAGCCATGTTTCATCAATCGCTTTGAGAAACAGCATGGCAATAAATACATTACAGCCGATATTGAATCGCCATTGGCCAAAGTGAAAATGGATATTCATCAGATTCCATTTGAAGAAAATCACTTTGATGTGGTGCTGTGCAACCATGTGCTCGAACATGTAAAGGATGATATCACTGCGATGCGCGAGATTCATCGAGTGTTGAAGCCCAACGCTTGGGCGATTTTGCAAGTACCATTCTTCTCGCCTATACCTGAAAAGACTTTTGAAGACAATTCAATCATCGATAAACGGGAGCGAGAAAGAATTTTCGGACAGGACGACCACGTACGGAAATACGGAAAAGATTACGTTCAGCGAATTGCGCAAAGCGGATTGAAGCCACTAGAAGAAAAATTCTCAGAAACCTTTACAAAGGAACAGGCTTATCACTTTGGCATAAGCCGTGCTGAGGTTATTTACAAAGCTGTAAAGGCTTAGATCAAAGTATGCTCTTCAAGAAATTGCCGCGCTGTCGTCACAGGCACTTTTGAAAAATGAAAGTCATTTTTATCTTCGGTAACAATCCACCTGCAGCCGGCTTTAATAGCCGAATAATATTCGAGACCATCTTCAAAATCGTCAACCGATTTGTCGTTTACAGCCTGCAATACAATTTTTTGATCAGCCTCGGCAATGTTGATTCTTGATGCAAGAATTCCGATTTTATTTTTCGCTTCTTTTCGTCCGCTTTTCTTTTCAGCAAAATAAAACGCAATAGCCAAGCAAACGGGAGAAGTATAAACCTTGTATTTCGGATTATCGGTTAGACTTAACACACGCGCTGAATAGGTAAACAGAGGATATTCCTTGTTTAACACCGACACAAGGATGTTGGCATCGAGAAAGACGTTCATCTTTTCGATTTATAATATTCTTTCTTCAAATCTTTGCGTGCCCGTGGCTTTGTTTTGTACTCAGCTTCGCCTTCGGCAACTATGCTCACCCAGTCAGCCACTGGCAGATCTTCCAAACTTTTGTAGTGACCGCTCACAATGCGGCTATACAAAAACTCAGTAAGCCTTGAAAGGCTAATGTTTTGAGCATCGGCAAACTGCTTGGCTTTGTTGATAATATCTTCATCAAAGCTGAGTGTAATCTTGGCATCCATAACTCCTTTGTTTATACGACAAAGTTATTTTTCTTATACGTATAAACCAAAGGTTCAAAGGTTTAAAGTTCAAGGTTCAAAATTCAATAAATGAAAAAAGCCGATTGCTCGGCTTTAATCTCGTCTCAAACTTTGAACTTTAGCTTGAACTTTACTTTGGAAGCTTATCCAGCACTTCCATTACTTCTTTCACGTGTTTACGGCTCGTTTCGAGAAGCGCTTTTTCCGCGCTATCCAATTCAAGCTCAATGACTTTCTCCACACCATTCTTGCCAAGGATAACCGGCACACCGAGGTAGCAGTCCTTTATTCCATATTCACCATCCAAGCGAATGCAAACAGGAAGGACCCTGCGCTGATTTTTTACAATGCTTTCTACCATTTGAGCTGCAGCTGAGCCGGGTGCATACCAGGCTGAAGTGCCCATCAATTTCACCAATTCGCCACCGCCCACTTTCGTGCGCTCAATGATCGCGTCTAATTTATCTTTTGAGATCAATTCAGTTACGGGAATTCCGCCCACAGTTGTATAGCGAGGCAGAGGTACCATGGTGTCTCCGTGGCCGCCAAGCAGCATTGCCTGGATGTCTTTTGGTGATATGTTCAAGGCCTCGGCAAGGAATGCACGATATCGAGCCGTGTCCAGGATTCCTGCCATACCCATGACGCGGGTGCGCGGGAATTTTGAAACCAGGTGTGCCTGGTAAGTCATTACGTCAAGCGGGTTGCTCACCACGATGATAATCGCATTTGGCGAATGCTTTACAATGTTTTCAGTTACGGTTTTTACAATTCCTGCATTGGTGCTGATCAAGTCATCGCGCGTCATGCCGGGCTTGCGAGGCAGTCCTGAAGTAATTACCACTACATCTGAATTTGCACTTTTTGTATAATCATTGGTAGAGCCGATCGTACGGGTATCGTACAAGTCGATTGGGGCCTTTTGCCAAATGTCAAGAGCTTTGCCTTCGGCCAGGCCTTCTTTGATATCCACCAGCACAATTTCGTTGGCCACTTCGCGGTAGGCCAGCACATCGGCACAAGTGGCGCCCACATTGCCAGCGCCTACAACTGTTATCTTCATAGGAATAAGTTTTGGTTAGCTTCTAAAGAGCCGCGAAGTTATCATTCACTGATTCAAAAAGAAAAATATCTGATAAAATAATCTGCCTGACTGTATCGCAATTCCCGCCTGGGCAATAACTTAGCGCCCTCAAAATTTTAGGACTATGCAAGTGGTGAAATTTGGCGGTACCTCAGTCGGTAAGCCCGAACGGATGAAGAAAATCGCAAACCTTGTACTCAGCATGGAGGGAAAGAAAATTGTGGTGCTTTCGGCTCTGAGCGGAACGACCAATTCGCTGGTGAAGATTGGCGATTTCTTATTGGCCAATAAAACTTCAGAAGCTAGTAACGAGATCGAAGCACTTGAAAAGCATTATTTAGAATTCGTAAAGGAATTGTATGAATCGGCTCCCTATCAGGCGATAGGTGAGGAGCTGGTAAGTCGCTATTTCAGCCTGTTCCGCTTGCTTGCGGCCGGGAAATTTGACGACCGTGGCTATCGTGAGCTTTTAGCACAAGGCGAACTGATTTCCACAGAACTGTTTTATCACCATTGCCAGGAAAGAAAAATCAATGCGCGATTATTGCCTGCGCTTCACTTTATGTCGATCGATGAAAATCAGGAGCCGGAGCTGGAGAAAATAAGTGAACGATTAAAGCCGATTTTGGAAGCGATGGCTAACACCAACATCCTGATTACACAAGGATACATTTGCCGAAATCATAACAATGAAATCGATAATTTGAAACGGGGAGGAAGCGACTACACTGCTTCGTTGATAGGAGCAGCGGCTCGCGCAGAAGAAATTCAAATCTGGACAGACATCGATGGTATGCACAATAATGATCCGCGAGTGGTGAAGAAAACATTGCCCATTGCTGAGCTTACTTTTGACGAAGCTTCAGAGCTGGCTTATTTCGGGGCAAAAATTTTACACCCATCCACGATCGTTCCTGCCCAAAAATACGGAGTACCTGTTCGTCTGAAAAACACAATGGATGAAAAAGCATTTGGCACATTGATCAGCGAGCGGGGCACCAGCGGACAATTCAAAGCCATTGCTGCTAAAGATGGAATCACCGCGATTAAAATCAAATCTTCGCGGATGTTGCTGGCTTATGGATTTTTACGCCAGGTATTCGAAGTTTTTGAGAAACATAAAACATCAATTGACATGATTTCTACTTCGGAGGTCGCTGTGTCAGTGACGGTGGATGATGATAAGCATTTGAATGAAATCGTGAATGAACTCAAAGATTTGGGGTCCATTGATATCGATAAAAACCAAACAATCATTTGCATCGTAGGCAACATGCTGGCTGAAAAAGAAGGCGTGCTGAAGGAAGTATTTCAATCCCTTGCTAAGATTCCTATTCGCATGGTGAGCTATGGTGGAAGTAACAACAATATTTCATTGCTGGTAGAAACTGCACAAAAAGAAAAGGCGCTCAACCTTCTGAATGAAGGGTTGTTTGGACTTTGATCAAAGCGGGGGTAGAAATATTTCTGCGATCATGCAGCGTGCGCTTCCGCCACCAATGGTCTCTATTGTTGGGATTGAAAGAGGAACAAGCTCACCGTATTTTTCAATTCGCTTTCGCTGATCGTTGTTCAAACTCTCATACGCACTTTCCGACATCGCGAGAATGGAACTGTTGCTGTTGGTCTTTAACATCAGCATATTTCCGGCAAAGCGATTCATCTGTTCGTAGGAAATATCAATCAATTCATGGCTCGTCTTCGCGAAACTTTCGATCACTGATTTTCGCTCGGTCAAATCAGAAATACTATCAAGGCAAATAACCGCAAACTTATCACCTATGCACATCATCACGTTGGTGTGATAAATCTCTTTTCCCTTTTGATCAAGGGAAGAGAAGTAAATTGGTTTATAGCTTAATCGTTGACAAAGCTCAATGAATAATTTCTTATCTGTTCGGGGTGACAGGCATGCATAAGCTATTTTGTTTTCGTGATCAAAAACAACGCTGCCTGTCCCTTCTAAAAACCTATTCTCCTTTTCATAACCGGTAAGATCTATAGTGCTGGTGACTTTAAATTTTTTCCTGAGTGATTCAATAATGTCTTGCCTTCTTTCAAGTCTTCGGTTGGGTGTGCACATCGGGTAAAGTACCATTGTTCCATTGGTATGAAGGGAAATCCAATTGTTAGGAAAAATTGCATCAGGCTTAATAGGCAGTGCCGTATCATCGAAAACATTTACATCCACGCCTTTGGATGTCAACTTTGCCGCCACACCATCAAACTCTTCAATTGCCTTTTTACTGACTTTTGAAGGCGGCAGTTCAATTTTGTTTTGAAAGGAATTCGATAGAGCCGTCTCCGTATTGTAATTGAAACTGGCGGGCCGAACTAGAAAAACTCGATTAGTTGATTGCATGGAATGAAGCTATCAGACAAATATACCCGCAATTAGTTTTTGTAATTAGTCCATTACCAATATCTTTGCCCGCATTTCTCAATTAATTAAACTATTCGTTTTTATCCTATTGTGGCTCGATTTGCAACACATAAAAGAGGAGTCTTTCGCTTGATTGCAATTGCTTTGCTGGCAGTCTGTTCGGGATTTACTTTTCCTGATAGCCATTATTCTGAGGAGAAAACATTTGTGAAGTCACCATCACCACAAAGTGAGATTTGCACTCTTTTGTGTGATGATGTTGAGGATTCAAACGATTATTCAACGGGCGCTCATTTTCTTCAGAATGCAGTTGCAGCTGAATTTACTTTCCTACCATTACATTTCTATTCCAAGAATTTGATTAAACAAATTCATCATTTGAGTTACGAGCAAGTTTACCTTTTGCATCGACAACTTCTGATATGATCTTTGCTGCAATTTGCCAGCAGATTTTCTAACTAACTTCACATTTCGATTTTTATGAACAAGTCTCTCAATGGCTTTATTCTTTTTATTCTTTCGATCACTTCAGCATCTGCTCAAGATTCTGCGCTTACTTTTCTTCAAGCGAAAGACCGTTTGATCAAAAAGAATTTTTATTTGCTTGCTGCTTATTATGAAATCAACCAGGCGGAAGCACAAGTAGTGCAGGCTAAACTTTATTACAATCCAACCATTTACTGGAATCAGGAGGCATATAATAAAACGCAAGACAAGTACCTGAAGGCAAGTAATCAGTACGAAGCGCAAATCAGCCAAACCATTTCTATAGCAGGAAGGCACACCAACACCGTAAAACTTGCTCGCATTAATTTAGAATTGAACAAAGTGCAGTTCACTGATGTAATGCGAAGCTTGCTCTATGATCTCGGAAATAATTACAACAACCTCGCTGCACTTGAAGCGAAGGAGAAATTGTACAATGCTGTTTTATCCAGCTATCAGCGGTTGATTGCAGCAAGTAAAAAGGAGTTGGAAGTAGGAGCAATTTCTGTGACTGAAGACCTGCGCATCAAATCAGAATACATTGCTGTGAAAACGCAGGCACTCGACAATGCCAATCAAAAGGAGCAGTACCTTTCTCAATTGAGAACATTACTTCAATATCCTAAGGATACGCTGATTCAAGCAGCGCAAAAAATTCCGTTGTTCAACAGCACGTTTGTGCTCGATAGTTTAATCGATCGAGCTTTGGCTGTTCGGCCCGATCTCAAAGTATCAAAACTTTATCAGGAGTATCAGCAGCAGAATTTAAAATTGCAACGGTCTCTTGCTGTACCTGATCTCTCCATTGGTTATGATTACGATTTAGGTGGAAACTATAAACCCAACTACTCAGGTTTGGTATTGCAAATGCCACTGCCTTTGTTTAATCGCAATCAGGGAAACATCAAAGAAGCGAAATACAATATCCAACAATCTGCCCTGCAACGTGACTATTTGAAAATCACAATCACCAATCAGGTAATATCTGCTTTCAATCAGTATAAAAAAATCTATGAAGGACTAACCAATTACACTGATGAATACTTAAACAGTTTGACTCAGTTAAATCGAAACACGAACACCTATTTTCAGAAACGCGACATCAGCTTGCTGGAGTTCATAGACTATCAGCGTATTTACATCAGTACCAATATTCAGTTGATTGAACTGAGGCAGCAATTTTTAAACAGCGTGAATACATTGAATTTCAGCATTGGCGAAACCATTATCGATTATTAAAAGGTACACATCATAAATTATGAAGCATTTAAATTTTCTCCTGATCTTAATTTTGTTGATAACCTCGTGTGGGGGCGACAAGAAAAAGGAAAAGCAACAAACGGCTGTGCCGAAAAACAAATTGGTGCTTTCGGAAAGTCAAATGGCCCATATCAAAGTTGACACCGTGCACGAACAAAAGTTATCAGACCAACTGACAGCCGTTGGTGAAGTGAGTTTTGCTGAAGACAACGTAGTGCGCATTTATCCAATTGTAAGCGGAACTGTCGAAAAGATATTTGTTTCGCTAGGCGACTATGTTCAGAAAGGTCAGAACCTCGCCACGTTGTTGAGTATGGACATGAGTCAGATTCAACGTGACTATAACATTTCCAAGTCTAATTTTTCCGTGGAAGAGAAAAATCTAGCCCGGGCGCAAGAGCTTTTCTCAGCGGGGATGATGAGCGAAAAAGAATTTGCCGCAGCGAAGAAAGACTACAACAATGCCCTTTCTGAATTGAGCGAACGGACACAGATTTTAAAGCTGTATGGAGGCTCGTCCAGCGACCTTGATGCGATCTACAACGTTGTTGCTCCACGATCTGGTTACATTGTAGAACGAAGCATTACTGAAGGAACTCAAATCAGGAACGATAACAATACAAACATTTTTACCATCTCCGATTTAAAAACAGTTTGGGTATGGGCAAGCATTCATGAAAGTGACCTCTCTAAGGTATCTGAAGGAGATGAAGTGCAAGTGAAGACCATTGCCTATCCCGACAAGATTTTCAACGGACGGGTAAAAAAAATAGCAACTATGCTCGATCCGGATTCGCGTGTGATTAAAATCCGTACAGAATTAAACAACAATGAAGGTTTACTTAAGCCGGAAATGTTTGCCAATGTGATAATTACTCCCAAAGTGAGCGAGAAAGCAATTGTGGTTTCAAACACTTCAATCATTCTTGAAAACAATCAAAACTACGTAATGGTGAAAACAGGCGAGAATGAATTTAAAAAAGTGCAAATCAAAACCGGAAGAGTGTTTCATTATTATACTGAAGTACTTGGTGGCGTGGAGGTTGGTCAGCGTGTGGTTACTGATGGTTCTTTGTTTGTGTTAACCGCATTTAATCAATTATAAACACTCCCAGTTTTTAATATGAACAGTTTCATCAAAGGAATTATTTCTTTCTCTCTGAAAAACCGATTGATGGTTTTCCTGGGAACTTTGCTGATCATTTCGTGGGGGGTGCAAAGTTTTCTCAATACGCCTATTGAGGCTTTCCCTGATGTGATTAATACGCGTGTGGTGATCATTACCCAGTGGCCCGGACGCAGTGCCGAAGAGCTTGAAAAGTTTGTTACAATCCCTATCGAAACTGAAATGAACGTAGTGCCTCGCAAGACGAGCTTGCGTTCCATTTCGCTGTTTGGTCTTTCTGTGGTTACACTTTTTTTTGAAGATGAAGTAGACGACTTTCGAGCGAGGCAAATGGTTTCCAATCAATTAGTGAATGTGAACCTGCCAATAGGTGCAGATTCGGAAATTCAGCCTCCTTCCGGTCCGACCGGTGAAATCTACCGATATACTTTGCAGGGTGCGGGAAAAACAGTTCGCGAATTAAAAGAGATTCAGGATTGGGTAATCGACAAAAGATTGAAAGCTGTACAAGGCGTGGCCGATGTAGTGAGCTTCGGTGGCGAAGTGAAAACGTATGAAGTTACGATTGATCCCAGCAGATTAAGCGCGTACAACTTTACTGCCAATGATGTATTCACGGCTGTGAACGAAAACAACAGCAACGTGGGTGGGGACGTGATTGAGCGAGGTACCCAAGCTTATTTGGTTCGCGGTGTGGGGTTGGTCAATAGCATGGATGATATCGAAAACATTATAGTTAAGAATATCAATGGTGCACCGATTCGTGTGAAAGATGTAGCCGTAGTAAAAGAGTCGTTCAAGCCCCGTCTTGGAAAAGTAGGCCGTGGTAATGAGGTAGATGTGGTGGAAGGAATAGTGTTATTACGTAAAGGCGAAAATCCAAGTCAGGTGTTGAAAGATTTGAATACAACGATATCCGATTTAAATGATCGAGTCCTTCCCGATGGAGTCAAGATCAAAGTTTTTTATGATCGCACAACCTTAGTGAACCTTACAACCCGCACTGTGATGGAAAACTTGTTGGTGGGCATGCTGCTTGTAACGTTCATTCTTTCTGTTTTCCTGCTCGATTGGCGTACTACAGTTATCGTCTCAATTATTATTCCACTATCGCTATTGTTTGCATTCATCTGTATGCGAATCAAAGGGATGTCGGCCAACTTGCTTTCTATTGGCGCCATTGACTTTGGTATTATTATCGATGGGGCCGTAGTGATGGTAGAGGGGGTCTTTGTTTACCTTGCCCACAAGCAGCAAGAAATCGGTGTCGCAAGATTCAATCGCATGACAAAGATGGGTTTTGTGAAAAAAATTTCAGTAGAGATGGGTAAGCCCATCTTCTTTTCAAAACTGATCATTATCACTGCGCTCATTCCAATTTTCGCATTCCAGAAAGTAGAAGGCAAGATGTTTTCGCCATTGGCATACACCATGGGGTTTGCTTTGGGTGGTGCGCTTCTATTTACGCTTACGTTAGTCCCACTGCTTTGCAAATTGCTATTGGCTAATAACGTGAAAGAGCGTGAAAACCCACTGGTGAAAGGGCTCGAACGTATTTATTCTCCACTGCTTACCTGGTCAATGGATCATCCGGCTCGCAGCATATTTTTTTCCATCTTGTTATTGGTGCTTTCGTTGGCTGTGGGAAAACAACTTGGTTCTGAATTTTTACCGAAACTAAACGAAGGATCCATCTATGTCCGGGCAAGTATGCCGCAGAGTGTTTCATTCTCCAAAGCAAATGTTCAGTCAGAGTCGATGCGCCATATCTTTACCCAGTATCCTGAAGTGAAGGGAGTGATTTCGCAAAATGGAAGACCGAATGATGGAACTGACCCCACTGGTTTTTTCAACGTTGAGTTTTTTGTTGATCTCTTTCCCAAAGATGATTGGACCAGGAAAGTGACGAAAGAGGAAATTGTGCTTGACATGCAAAAACAATTGGCTGATCAGTTTCCCGGAGTAGTTTTTGGCTTTTCACAACCGATTTCTGACAATGTGGAAGAAGCTGTTTCAGGTGTGAAAGGTGAGATGGCCATCAAAATTTTTGGCGACAACCTTACTAAACTTGAAAAACTTGCAGACTCTGTCAAGAGTATTATGAGTAACATCCAAGGCGTGCAAGACCTTGGAATTTTCAAAAGCCTTGGTCAGCCTGAGTTGCGCATCGAACTTGATCGCTATAAGATGGCACGTTATGGCGCAAATATTTCGGAGGCCAATGACATTATAGAGATGGCTGTAGGCGGAAAGCAAGCTAGTACTATGTATGAAGGTGAGCGAAGGTTTGATATTCGTGTTCGTTATCTCCCGCAATTCCGTCAAAGCGAAAAAGAGATTGGAAAATTGTTAGTGCCTTGTACCAACGGAACGAAAATTCCGCTTCGTGAAATCGCAGATATCAAACTGCAAACAGGTCCGGCATTTGTTTATCGTGAAGGGAACTTGCGTTTCATTCCAATTAAATTTTCAGTTCGTGGCCGCGACTTAGGAAGTACAATTGCAGAGGCGCAAGCCAATGTGAGGGCAGGGGTTCATTTGCAGAAAGGATATTCGATGACCTGGAATGGTGAATTCGAAAACCAGGTGAGAGCCACTAACCGCCTTCAATTGGTGGTGCCTATTTGTATCGGGTTGATTTACATGTGGCTCTTCTTTATGTTCAATTCACCGAAAGATGCGGGAATGGTTTTGATGAATGTGCCTTTCGCCCTGATTGGCGGAATTCTCGGATTGTATTTTACCGGGATCAATTTCAGTATTTCTGCGGGTGTTGGTTTCATCGCACTTTTTGGAGTGTGCGTGCAAAACGGGGTGATCCTTGTTTCGGTGTTTAATAAAAATCGTGACTTGGGCTTCCACTTGGATGAGGCCATTCATCAAGGGGCAATGTCTCGACTTCGCCCGGTGGTAATGACGGCCCTGATGGCTGGTCTTGGATTGATGCCCGCAGCGCTTTCAAATGGAATTGGGTCAGAGACTCAAAAGCCACTTGCTGTAGTGGTAATCTGTGGGCTTATCTCCGCTACATTTCTCACGTTGCTGATCTTGCCTGCGATTTACAAGTTGCTCAATCAGCATCGGTTCAGGCATCTGCATAAGCAGCAAACAAATCAGTAGCGATTTTGAGGCGAATGTAATGTGCAACCAAATTGAGTAGTTTGCATTATAGAATGTAACTACTCTATGCTTCTTGAAGAAGAGAAGGAACTTCTGGAAAAAATCCGTGCTGACAAAAATCAGTTTGGGATTCTATTCGATCATTATTATCAACCGATTTTCGGGTATGCCTTTCGCAGAGTAGCGGATTATGATTTGGCTCGCGATATTTCTGCAGAGACTTTTTTGAAAGCATTTTTAAAAATCAAAACATTTGAATGGAAAGGAATTCCCCTGTCATCATGGTTGTACAGGATTGCCACCAACGAAGTGAATCAATATTTTCGAAAGCAAAAATACAGACCGGAGAAGTTGGGATCTATTGTTAAAGGAGAATCGTATTTTTTTTTCATTGACAATGGTAGAGAGGAACTGGAAGAAGAATTAATAAAGCATGGAGAATTTCTCGAGATTCAACTAAACTTAAAAAAGCTTGACACCAAATATCAAGAAGTAATTGCTTTGCGATATTTCGAAGGCAGGGACAACAAACAAATCGCTGACATTCTGGAAAAACCCGAAGGCACTATAAAATCACTACTTTCCCGCGGAATTGAAAAATTAAAAATTCTTTGCAACCAATAATATCATCCTGCATTATATGAGCGTGGAAGATTTTGAAAAGAAATTGGAGAATATGGGGAAACCGGAAGTAAAATCGGTGCCCCCCCCGATGGAAATAAAGCTGGCAATAGTCAATTCACAGAGATCGGCCGCACTGGGAATTTGGTTCATCGTGGTGCCTTGTTATTTTTTGTTTTGTGTCTTCATGAAGTATTACTTTCATTTCAACCTTGGATTGTTTGATACTTTCATTGAACTCATGGCAAGCTTGGACAAAACCCCTGGCATGAAATTCATTTCACCCATACTACTCGTTGGGTTGCCGTTAGCAGGGATCGTGCTCAATGTACTGGCCATTTGTCATTTCTCATTTGATTCGACAGATAAGACTCTTAAAATCAGCATCAAGCTTCGCTGGCTGAATATTGCTATTCTAATTTTGAGCTTGGCGTTAGTTGGAATTTTTATGGGCTATGCATTTGTAGAAAATATTCACCACCAAAATCTTTGATTATGGATTTCAATTGGTTTGTAAGAAAAGGGATTATCTATTGGCCGGTCTCCTTGTTAGGCTGGGTGATTTTTGTCACAGCTTTAATTTATGCAATTTATTTATTCATCGACATAGACAGCCGCTCTCACTCAGTGAGTGATACGCTCATTAATTGGGTATTCAATTGCTTAATAATTGGAGTTGCTTACTCGGTAATTGGCTTCTTCACGGAGAAGAAAATTTCGGAATAAAAGATTAGAGCTTAGTGCCCGCGTAGATTTCTTTTAGAGGAAGTGATACCTGAACACTTTCGATGTTGAGCGTGGTATCAATCCCTTTAATATCTTCAAGTTCCCAATGACCAGATTTATTGATTCGATGGGCTTCGATGAAGATCGATTCAGTGTCGATAAGGATGTATTCTTTTAGTGTTGGGACGTCACGGTACAAAAGAAATTTACCGCCTCGATCATAATCCTTTGTAGAAGGAGACAAAATTTCTATGATCACTGCTGGATTTACAAAAGAATCTTCATCTGCTTTTGACGAAATAATATCACCACAAACGATGGAGATGTCTGGGTAAGTGAACAAAGTGTTTTCAGTAATATGAACTCGAAAGTCACTGCCGTAAGGTTTACAAGGCTTACCCTTCAGCCGAAGGAATAGCTCCCCAAAAACATTTGAAAAAATTACATTATGCATTGGGCTTGCGCCAGCCATTGCAAAAACCTCTCCTTTGAAATATTCGTGCTTCTCAAGAGACGGCTTCTCAAACTGAAGATATTCTTCAATGGTTAATTTAGTTTTGTTGTAAACCGCAACCGGCTCACGAACCTCTGTTTCCATTGAATAAAGTTAGAAAAAATTATTCGTCTATGCGTGACTTGCCATTATTGAAAACAGCAATTGCCTTTCCTTTTATTTTTTTGTTGAGCCACGGTGAGTTCTTCGATTTAGAAAAATTATTTCCTGAATTGAATTCCCATTCACAGTTGGGATCAAAAAGTGTGAGGTTTGCTTTTTCGTCAATATCGATCTTTGGGATTTCAATAGAGAGAAGGTGGCGAGGTGCCTCAGAAACTTTCAGAATCAATTCTTCCAGTTTTATTTCATCGCTTAATGAAGTCAACTGTGAAGCGAGAGTTTGCAAATTGATCATTCCAAAATCAGCCTGATCAAATTCCAAAAACTTACTTTCATCATCAACAGGCAGATGTCCGCTGCAAATCGCATCGATGGTCCCATCTTCTAATCCCTTGAGCAAGGCATCTGCATCGCTCTTTTCACGAAGCGGGGGATTGGTTTTGTAATTCGTATCAAAATTTTCCAATTCGGTATCGAGCAGCAATGCTTGAAAACCTGTGATATCACAGCTTATGTTCAGTCCTTTTTTCTTTGCCGCACGAATCAAGTTCACACTTTTGGCCGATGAGATTCTTGCAAAGTGCAAACGGCCTCCCGCATATTCCAGTAATTTTAAATTGCGGCTTACTGCAATCTCTTCGGCTATGCGCGGCATTCCTTTCAACCCGAGTGTCACACTTTGTGGCCCTTCATGCATCTGACCAAATAAGTCAAGCCAAATATCTTCAGGATGATCGATTAACAGGCCATTGAACTTCTGCAAGTATTGAAGTGACTTCAGAAAAATATCAGTATGCCAAAGTGATTTTAATCCATCAGTGAATGCTACTGCCCCCGCACTATGAAGATCGATCATGTCAGTGAGTTCTTCGCCCTTGCAATTTTTGGTGACTGCAGCCAGCGAATGAATTTGAACTAAGCGACTGTCATTAGACTGGGTGATATAGCTTATTTCGTTTTTTGTCTGGGCAGTTGGATTGGTGTTTGGAAGAATGGCTACTTCTGTAAAGCCACCCATCGAGGCGGCTTTGGTTAAAGACGAAAGACTTTCTCGATGCTCTAAGCCGGGGTCTCCTACAAATGTGCCAAGGTCAAACCAGCCTGCACTTAAGATCATCCCATCACTATCAATGATTTTGTCGGCTTGAAAATTTTTGTCACCAATTTCGGCAATACGCCCATTCACGATGAGCACATTTTTTTTCTTCAAATGAAAAGGTGAGGAGGTATTGACAATGCGGGGGGATTGGAGGAGTATTCTCATTCAGAGCCGAAATTTCTCATTTATTTTCATATGTTAATAATTTTTTTTCAAGGCGCCATACGAAATGGCCAGGTCGATTATTATTTCATTGGGCGGAATCGTTTAAATGGCCATTTCGATCATTTCAAAAATCTTAGCAAAAGAACTTCAACCAGTAAAAACAATAATGCCAGCATTATGGCATATTTCCACAAAGGCTTGCCCAAATACTTTTCTTTTACTTCGCTGGTAAACGCATCGGCACTTGTTCCTTTGAAAACGGAGATGGAGGGCTTGTTCCCCAGAATGTGTGTTGCTTCTTCTGCTTTCAGTTGTTCGAGTAAAGACTCGTGTTTGTCAAGATCAAATGCGAGAAGCCCGAGTGTGTCTCTGTGGTTTATGACATAATAGAATCCCGAAGTCAACGCATGCTTGGGGAGCTCGAGTTGCAATTTTCCGTTCATATTTCTTTGAGTGGGGATTAACTCCTGGCCTCCCACCAATTTCACCGGCTCTTCGCCAACGATGCTATCAGCCTCAATTGTGATCGAACTTGTGGATGAAGAGTAATACAACGGTTGTTCTGATCTTTTACCTGATGCCGCAATGCGATACATTACAGGAACAAATAGTGCGTGATTGAAGAGATCAGTAAATTTTTTGTCAAGAGGCGAAGCAAGTAAAAAGCTTTTTCCAAACTGCGAGAGAAAAGGCTGACCATTTTTGAATTGGAGAATGGCTGATCGGTCAGCGCCCCAACTGATCAATTGAGTTGCCCTTGGCATTGCTATTGCATTATTTTTTTCTTCAAACACATTTGCAAAAAATGGATTTCGAAAGTCAGGCTTATTCAAATCGTTAAGTTCAGTGGTGGGCGCTTTTGTAAGAAGGGGCGCAACTAATTTCTGGTACGAAATCAAATCAGGCTGAGTGCCGGGTATGATAAATAGTGTCCCAAATTTTTCCTTGTATGAATTGATAGCATCAGCAAGGGTCGCATCCAATTTATCGATTCCGTTGACAACGATGAGATCAGCTGAGGCAAGCCCACTGTAATCGAGGTTTGATGAGGTGAAACTTTTAAAGAAAAAAATATCCTTGTTGCCAAAGACTTTTTCGATGTAGGAGGGTGGGCCGCCTTGTTTTATTTCGATTACTTTCAAACGGGAGGCGAAATTGAGTGCGAAGAAAAATTCATTATCAAAACTAATTGGGAAATCGCTGAATGTGATCAGACCTTTATTAAGCCCCTTGCCGGTTGCAATATCGAACGGAACTTCGGCAAAACTATTCGGCTCAATATTCACAGATGTTGCGCCAGATTGAATACCATTGATTGAAAGTTTAATCACAAGGCCTTCAACATTTTTTTTACTGCTGTTTCGCAGAATTACTTTCAGCGTATTTTTTTCTCCGCCAATAGCGAAAGGATTGTCCAAATATACTGAGTCAACAAACACATTAGCATGATCTTCCAATTTCAGCGGCACAAGGCTCACTTGCCATGTCGAATCAATTGAGGCAGTTCCAAAAGTTGATTTTTGAAAATCAGAAAGCCAAAATAGCGTCACGTTCTTTTCTTTGACTCGCCCTATAATCTCGGATGCTGACCGGCTGATCGCAGATAAGCGAGCCTGCGAGAGCAAATCAGAGACCTCAGCCTTTGTTTTGAATGAATTAGAAAACGGGGCGAAATCATTTGTGATCAACTGATAGCGCGCTTCCGCTGGAAATAAATCTAAAATTCCCTGAGCCATGCGGATCGCTTCGTCAAGGGCCCGCGTTTTTTCTCTTACGGGCGTTGACATACTGAAAGAATTATCGAGGTAAATTACGATACTCTGTTGATCTGCTAATTGCTCTTTGGCAGGAAGAAACGGTTGAGCAAATGCGAATACCAAAAAGAAAAGGAACAGCAGTCTTGAAGCAAGAACCAGATATTGTTTAAGCCTTCGCTTTTGTGTGGTTTCTTCTTTTACTTGTTTTAAAAATCGGGTATTCGAGAAATAGATGCGTGTTGTCTTCCGAAAATTGAAAAGATGAATGATAACAGGAATAGTGAGTGCGAACAAGGCCCACAGAAAGGAAGGATAACTAAAACTCATCGCGGTAAGTTACAACACTCCGTTTTATAATTGAATGCTATTGATCTTGATGGTATAATTTTTTTAATATAAAAATCTTGTGCCTTAACTTGCGGTATGCATGAAGCCTTGACAAATACCCTTCGGAAATTTTAAAAACTCTCAGCGAAGCCGAGGTAAAAATAACCGTGCTGACGAGGATCGCCCATCGCATAATCAAGGCGCAAATTCAGGCGCTCTCTTTTATTGATGTTGAAACGGAGGCCTGTTCCATAAGAATAGTGCATTCCGTTAAAATTAGCTTCATCAGGGTTATATACTTTTCCGAGGCCTGCAAATGCAACAATGCCAATCCGTTTGTATAATGGCAAACGGTATTCCGCCTGAAAAGCAGTAAGGTAGTTATCTCGGTAGCGGCCGCGATAGTATCCGCGCATGATTCGGGGGCCTCCCAATTCGGCTAGCTCTTTAAATGGTGCATCGCCCCGGATAAAATTTCCAAATATCTGCAGTGCAAGGATATGTCGCTTCGATGGTTTCACATTAAAATACTTTCTGAAGTCTATAAGCAGGCGATGATAGTTCACTGTGCTGCCCAATGAATTCGAATAAGTTGAGTACCTCAAGTCCCAATAAAAGCCTTTGCTCGGGTTCACCACATTGTCGCGCTTGTCCCAGGTAAGCGCTGGTCCCAGACCGATGGATGAAGATCCGGTTCTGCCAGTGATAGGCACGGTATCCAATAACCCATTTTCTTTGGTATGTAAATTATAGAACTGAATGGCACGCGTTTCCAAGCCTACGAAGAGCCGTTCTTTCTTGAAAATTTTTCTACCGACACGGTTCTCCCAACCCAGCACATCGTAGTAAAATAACTGCCGATTGCCGGAAGGCGTCTGGTTACCACGACCGAAATAAAAATCGCGAAAACCGATCAGCTCCTCACCGAATCCCTCAAACAGATATCTTTCGCCCTTAGTGAAAATAGTATAACGAGGAATGATAATGAGTTGCTGTCTGCTGGTATAAAGCAACACCAACTCGGCATTCGATGTACGGGTTTCATGCAGCGAGTCGATATTTTTCCATAGTCTAACCCCAAGGGCGCCTACACCCATGTGTGTTTCTGGAGTATAAACCAAAATCGGGAGAATAATATTCCGCACATTCTTGGATGTGTCAGACCACAACCTGAATTTTTTCTGCGCCCTAACCAATAAAGTTGACCCCGCCAACAGGGCAATGAGTATGATTTTTTTCAAGTTCTGCCCTCTTTCAAGCTGGCAAATTATCTAAAGAAATTGGAATCTTAAGCTTTGATTTCAAAAGATTTTGCCTGTTGCGCCAATGATGCGCCAGTGCTTGTTTTGGAGGAACAATATCACTTCACCATTCTTGATGCCCCTTGGAAAATTCATTTCAAAACTACCTTCTTTTTGGGCGGGCAAAGTTGTGAAAAGCCGAACTACATTTCGGTGGATGAGCTTTCTTCCTGAGTTTTCACCTCGCGTCACTTCATTGCCTGCATTTTTCTCTACTATTGCGAGATTGATCGTTTCGTCAGTTGGGTTTTTATCGAGGGAATAGGAAACCAAAATTTTTCCATCAAGCTTTTTAATTTCTTTCAACGAAATTTGAAACTGCATTTTTTCTCGTAGCGCCTTGTCGACTTCATTACTGCCTGTTCTCTTGTCGGATCCTACAAATTCAGTTTCGCCATTCACAATCATTTGAGGTGTGTAAATGCTTTCTAAGCTTTTAATAGACGCGTATTTTTTTTGGCGCTCTGTAAATTCTGCACTGCTGTAGGGATCTTTCCACCCGATGTAATTCCAATAGCCAACATGAAAGGAGAGACCATAGACCTTTTGCCCGGTCGTTTCGGCCTTCTCAATTATTTCTACAAGATTTTTATCAGCGGCAGGACAGCTCGAACACCCTTGTGAAGTAAACAACTCGATTACAACAGGATTTTGCGCGTCCACAAACTTCACTATACCAAAGAAAAAAAGAACTGAAAGAAGTTTCATAAGTCAAATCTAAAACTTCTTCAACTCTTCTTTTGTCTCTTATATGACTAACCTTTTAATCATGCCTCCAGATGTTTTTTCAAGGAAGTGTGAATAATATAATTCCAACCTTCTGAAAAATTTTCTCTGGCAAAATCCGGATTGCTTATTGGGAAGGTTTCTAACCCTTCATGCATAAGCTTCAGTCGTGTCTCTTTGCCTTGACTGATCAACTCAAAGGTCACGAAAGATATTCCCTCGTATCCATCATAACGCCAGCTATATTTAAGTTTTTTCAAGGGGACAACTTCGATCACTTTACATAGATGTAAATAAATGCGATCATCTTTTCCTCCTTCAAACTGAAATTCAAATCCGACTTCCGGTTTGAAGGCAGCAAGATCAAAATACCATTGCTTCATTTGATCCTTGTCTGTAATAGCTTTCCAGACTTTTTCAACCGATGTATTGAAAACTCGTTCAACCACCAGTACTTCTGTTGCAACAGTGCTCATAAGTGTGTTTTTTAAATTGTTTTATACCCTCGAGTAATGGAGACAAACAACACCCGAATCGGTGGTTTTACTTGTCAATAATTTTAATTTGATTCTTTTGTTTTTAAACATCGGAATGCCTTGACCGAGCACGATCGGATTTACGAAAACCCAGAATTCGTCAATGAGATTTTCCGCCATAAGGGAATGGCCTGCAGACGGGCTTCCGAAAATGATGATCTCGCTACCAATCGAGTCCTTCAGTTGGTTGATTTCTTTCACCAGATTTTCACTGACGACTTTTGTGTTTTTCAATTTTGAACCATTAAGTGTTTTTGACAGGACCACTTTCTCCACTTTGTTGTACCAGGCTGAATGCTCGATGTCGTGCTTTGTCGCATTGGGTTGATCAGCAGCGGTTGGCCAGTAGCCTTCCATCATTTCGTAAGTCACGCGTCCGTACAATGCAAGATCAGCCTCGTTGATACGGTTGCTGGCGTAATCAAAAAGTTCTTCGTCCACGTGTATCCAATCCATTTCTCCCTTTCGCCCTGCCACAAAACCATCCAGTGATGTGTGCATGAATAAAACTAGTTTTCTCATAACTGTTTTTTTTTAAACGGACATTGTTTTTAAATATTCTTCAAGACGGTTCATGGTCTGGCGGTTGCCTTCAATCGCACCATATTTTTCCACTACCAGATCACGCGCCTCTTTCGTCTGGAACACCATTTGCATTTTGATCTCCGTTTTCGTGGATTCAAGTGCTGTAAAATTTACCGTGACTTTAAACTGCCCCGGGTCATTTGGGTCATCCGATCCGTGATCGAACTTCAATAACTCTGGCTTCACCACTTCCGTGAAAATAATTTTATTTGGATAGTTGGTGCCGTCAGGGCCGTGCATGATGAAATCCCACGCACCACCCACCTTTACTTCCATTTTGTGAATGGTGTTGGTAAATCCGTTTGGTCCCCACCATTGGGCTACGTGTTTTGGTTCAGTCCATGCCAACCATACTAAATTTCTTGGAGCGTTGAAGACACGCGTAATCGCAATTTCTCGATCAGTAGTTTTACTTTTTCTTTCCATGCTTTTTCGGTTTTGTTTTGTTTTTTTCTTTCGCTTGCAGTTGATTCAAGTAATTTTCCAGCGCATCGAGCTTCTTATTCCAAAACTGGCGGTACTGCTCAATCCAATCTGACACTTCAATCAGCTTTTGCAGCTTTGCCTCGCAATGGCGTTCGCGTCCTTGCTGGCTGATTATGATCAATCCGCATTCAACCAATATTTTAATGTGTTTAGAGATAGCAGGCCTGCTCACATCAAAATTTTCTGCTATTGCATTTAAATTCAGCTGTTTGTGTGCCAGCATGTTGATGATTTCCCTGCGAGTGGGGTCGGCTATGGCCTGAAATACATCTCGTCTCATGTTTCTTTTTATTAAGTAACCAATCGGTTACAAATATAAAATGAAACCTTTCGGTTACGCAAATAATTCTTAAAATTTTTCTTGGAGTGGTTTTAAATAAAGGCTAACGGGCTGAAACGCTGTTGAACTTGGCTTCAGATGACGTGGTGAGATGCTGGATTAGCTTGGGAAGGCAGATTTTTAACCACACGGTGTATTTTTCGGGGGAGGCAGAAAGGTCTTTCTCAAGTGAGGGCAAGTCAACGTATTTCCAATGACTTACTTCTGAAAGATTTGGCTTTGGTAGATTATCGCTCACACCATAATATACATGATCAAACTCATGCTCGGTCAATCCATTTTCAAATTTTGATTTGTAAACGAAGCTGAAGATGAATTGTGTTTTGCAAGTAAACCCCATTTCTTCTTCCAGGCGCCTCTCTACGGCATCCTTTAGGTCTTCGCCAAATCTCGGATGACTGCAACACGTATTTGTCCACAACCCTGCCGAATGATACTTCCCTTCAGCACGCTGCTGCAACAACAGCTCACCCTTCGAATTGAAAATAAAAACAGAAAAAGCGCGATGAAGCAACCCCAGCTGATGCACCTGGTCTTTTTCTAATTTGCCCCAGGGCTTGTCGTGTTCGTCAACAAGGATCAGAAACTCATTCATCAGGCATCTTTTTCGAAAGGTATTTAAAAACATTTGTTCGCTGAAATTATCACGACAAAGAGGGTATAGGTTAAAAACCTTCGCGAATTAGCTTTGACATTTCATCCTTATGACTAAAATTCTTGATTCTTTGGGAGCGATCTTGGTTGCTTTGGCATTTATGGCGTTTGGGGTTGAGCATTTTGTATTCCAGGTTTTTGTTACAGGCCGACCACCTGCATGGCCGGCAACGTTGCCTGGTGAGCACCTGATCTCGTATGCCTCAGGTATTTTAATTTTTTCCTCAGGGATTGCGATTCTCACACGCAGAGGATGGCAATTTCCTTTTTTTGCAGGACTCCTGATACTTCTGTGGTCAGGCTTGAGAAATATCTATGAATTGGTTACTCGGTTGGACTATGGGGTAATTCTTACAAGTACAAATAAGTCATTAACCATAGGCGGCTGTGCTTTAGTGATGGCAGCAATGTTAAATTCAAAAACTGAGCGTGGTTTAATAGGCAAAGCGATTGAACCGGAAAAATACTTTGTGGGCATTTTTCTTTTTACAGCGGGCATACAGCATTTTATTTTTGCTGAGTTTGTGAAGCATCTGATTCCCGCATGGATACCTTCTCCAATTTTCTGGACTTATTTCGCTGGCGTAGCCCTTGCAGCCGGAGGACTTGGGATCGTTACTGGCATTAAGGCTCAGTTGGCAGCAACTCTATCAGGGTTAATGATTTTTATATGGCTGCTGGTATTGCATTTGCCAAGAGCACTTGAGTTCAATAATGTTAACGAATGGGCGGCAGTGGCAGAGGCAACAACCGTAAGCGGAATTCTTCTGGTTATTGCACCTAGGCTATCGGACTCGAGAAGAAAAAAAACTTAGCTAACAGTCTATCAGGCCATCACTGAGACCATGGTTAAAGCCACTTCACCTAGTTTCTGATTACCCATTATTGTTATTTTATCCTTTACATTTTCGGGTCGCCAGCTTTTTGAAAAAAGTTTCCATGATGTTTCCGGGTCCATTGTGATTTCTGAAGAAGGAGCGATTGAAACGTTTTTGTCGAGTAGCCACTTCGAACCTTGCCGAACTAAAAACCAAGAGCCACCGAGTTCACCTGAAACGGTGAGTTTAATTGTGGTTTCATTTTCAGCCTCCACGCTTCGATAGGTATGGGGCAGGGCGAGCATGAAAATATCGATGAAAGGATAAAAAAATTCTCTGGTGAGAATTTCTTGTTTGCCTACGGCATCCCTGATTTGCTGTTGATGTAGCCACTTCTCGGTGTATTCGCGTGCAATGTGCGTCCAGTTTTTGCTCTCACCTTCACCAGCCCAATCAACTGCGAAGCCGGATTTGTCGAGCGGATTTAATGATTTATAATATTCATAATAAAGAGGTCCTGTTACTTCATGAAGAAGAATAAGCATGTTTGGACTTACTCGTTTCATCGCCTTGACCCAGTCGGCATTGATGCCATTTAGGAAATCAACCAGACTTTGGTATGAATCAATGTTGGCGTGCTCTCCGAAATAATTATCGCGGAGCATGGAAAGCGACCGAATGTTTCCATCGAGTAAGTGTGCGACCACATCTTTCACCTTCCAAAGTTTAGCGATGGTTTGTGCTTGCCATTCTTCTGGCTTGAGCGATTTCAAAAGTGCAATAAGTTTTCTGTCGAGTAAAGGAAAGAGCGGCAGTGGGTTGATTGGTATTTTGTTCGTGAAATAGAAAACGGTGACCTCTAATTATTTTTTCAATTTCTTTTTGGCCGATTTCTTTTTAGCAGGAACCTTCTTTGTTCGCTTCACCGGTGATATCGATTTTACAATGGTCAAGCCTTCCTTGATTTGCTTTGGATCCTTCACTTTGGCCAATGAATTTGTATACGCCTCCTTTACTAATTTTTTGATGTAAGCTTGCGGGAAATCTTTTTTGCTTATTACTAAAGTGTAGCGATACTGATTTCCTTCTCCAATCAATAATTTTTCAGGATCAGACAGTTCGCTGCCCCAATAAAATCCAAAGTGAATATTTTTGCTTGTGCGCCCAATGGCTATTGAGCAAAAGGTGTGGCCCACTTTATCGGTAGGAGACCAGCCAAAGGCAAGGGCATTATAATTGTCGTAGATCAGTTCATTGGCCTTTGGATACAAGTCCCAGACAAATTCGCGCAGCCACAAAACTATTTCAGCCTGATCTGGAAATGGCTTCAGGAATTTCAGTAAGTCTTTGGTTTGATCTTTACTCATGGCAATTTCTCATACCAGATTTCTATTTCATAACCGTTCGGGTCATAAAAGAAGACATAAGGCTCGCCTGGCACAAACTCACCGCTCTCTTTTATTTGACCGCCTGCTGCCTTTATTGTTTCTACAGCTTTGTCGATGTCACTCGCATTCACTAGTCGAAATCCGAAATGCAAAATCCCTCCATCGATCTTGCCTGCAAGCTTTTTATTCTCTTCAAACACGATAATATCTTTAGAGTTTGGTGTCTGAATTTGAGCCCAGCCATCTTTCAAATACATGATTGATGCGCCAAAAACTTTTTGATAAAATTCAACTGAGCGTTTCACATCCTTTACTGCAAGTGCAAGATGTGTCAATCCGTGTGTCTGGAATTTTGGCTTCATCAATTTTTCAGATAACCCGTTGGAACTAAATTATTGTCGGCAATCTCAAGTTTAGATTTTATTTCCAGGCATTGGCCTTTTAGCTCGGCAGCTGTAAATCTATCGTCTCTGTCCATAGCTTCAATTTCGATAAATTCTTCCTGGTTTGGAAGCTTGTCGAGATGAATCTTGATGTTATTTAACTGATAAATTCTTCGCTCCTTTTTTGTGATGCCGATCACCTTGTGATTTAGAAAAAGGTCATCGATTTGGTCTTGTGAAGGATTTATGTCGTATTGATAAACAATAGTTCGCTCCATTCCTGAGTCATCAAAGCGCTCATAGTGCGTGATCAGGTTCTCGATTGTTCCTTCGCGCCATTTTAATTTTCCCTTATCTGTTTCGAAATAATGGTCGGTCTGCAAATCCTTTCCAATAAATTCAGCTTTCAATGCCGCTAGTTTTTTTACAACGTTCTTTGAATTGACCAATCTCGCCTTGATGGTAAAATCTTTGTAGGGCAGGTGGGCGAAGGTTGGTTTCATCTCGGATCAATCCTCACTCAAATATCGCATAATTGTTTTTTTATCTGTCTGGGATTTCGCGAGTGAGAGTGCTTTCTGAAAATTGTTTTTGGATTTTTCGTGGTCGATGCCTTTGTAAAGTATGCCAAGCAGAGTAAAATAGTAATGGTTAGTGGTTAGCTGCAATTTCTCTGCTTCTATAATAGCTATTTTTTTTCCATGATCGTTTGGCAATTGAGCATTTGCCATGGAGAGAGCAAATGTTCGGTTAAGGGCAGCAATGGGCGAATACTCTAGCTGTAGCAGTCTATTGTACAATTGTAAAATCGATTCCCATTTTTCTTGTGAATCATTTTTGATGGTGTGCCAGTAGGCGATGCTTGCCTCCAAATGATATTTAGAAATTATTTTTCCTTGCGATGCCTGACGCAAGTAATGCGCACCTTTGTTAATGAGTCCTTGATTCCAAAGAGTTTCGTCTTGATCATGATATAATACGATTTCACCATTTTCATTTTTTCTTGCTGCAAAGCGCGAAGCATGAAAACACATCAGTGAGAGCAGTGCATTTGTGATAGGTAAATTAGTTTCTTTATTTTCAACTAGCTGGCGAGTCAATCGTATTGCTTCAAGGCACAAATCTTCGCGCAGTATGGCATCCTTGCTTTCAGAATAATAACCCTCATTGAAGAGGAGGTATAGTGTTTTCAAAACTGTTTCAAGGCGACCGTTGATTTCTGATGCAGGAATCGAAGTGATCTGCACTTTTTCAGAACGTAATTTTTCTTTCGCACGAATAAGTCGCTTGCTGATGGTTTCTTTATTCGATAAAAAGGCATTCGAGATTTCGTCAATTCCAAAACCACAAAGAATTCGAAGCGCCAGGCCGATTTGTGCTTCTGGTGGAATGGACGGATGACAAATGGCAAACAACATCTGTAACTGACTGTCGGTAATATTTTTTTCAGACAAGTCAATTTCAGAAGACACGTCCTCGCCTGACAAATATTTTATGTTACCGGAGATTTTCTCCTTAAAAATCTGGTTGTGTCTGATCTGGTTTTTCGCTTTGTTTTTTGCTACAGTATAAAGCCATGCACTCGGGTTTTCAGGAATCCCCTTGTAGGTCCACGTATCCAGTGCCAACGCAAATGTTTCGCTCGCGATATCTTCAGCAATTTCAATATGATCAATGCCTAAAAATTTACAGAGTACAGCAGTGATCTTGCTGTACTCTGTTCTAAACAAGTGCGGTATCAGTTCTTTATCGTTCAATGTTAGCAGTCAATGAAGGTTTATTCTTGTGCCAAAGGCTTAGCGCTATTGCCATAAAGAGCATTTTCATCAGCCAGTCACCTGCATGAACCATACCCAGTTGCCACGGCATGTTGTCCCAAATCACAGCGCCAGCCATTCCCACAGCGTGAAAAGCAAGCCACAAAAGAAAAATGAGCTTTACAGCGTTTTTCAAATCGGAAGTAAGTTGTGTGATGAGTAAGGCCAGCACGTAAGAGGCAATTAGTTCGCGCAGTGGAGCGAAAAGCATTGTCCAGCCCGGTACCGATGGAGGAGCGGTACGATACTTCGTCCAGATTTCGCCAAACAAAATTGGGCTGTACCAAAGCAAGCTTAGAGTGAAGGCAATCAGACCTGCGGCAATCACTGCCCAATAATTGATGCTTATTGATTTGCGACTCATAAGATTTGCAAATTAAAATGCTCAATGAATGCCATCCCCTTTGGCGATTTTTCTTACCTCTACACTATTGCCATCACCCTGCAAAACAGGACAACCCTTGGCAAACTCTACCGCTTCATCAACCGAACCTGCTTTGACAATTATATAACCGCCAATCGTTTCTTTGATTTCACCAAAAGGGCCATTGGTTACTACGTTTTTGTGATGCACCACTTTCGCATCATCGAAGGGCAGACCGTTGCCACCACTGAATTTGTTTTGGGCAGCAATACCACCGATCCAGTCCATGGTTTGTTTCATCCAGATTTGGATTTGCTCTGGCGATGCAATCTTGTTGCCGTCTTCGTGCCTGAAAATCAACATGAATTCATCCATAATTTTTAAGTTTTAGTTATTGAATGTTTGAAATACATCCCAATAACACATGAGGTTTCTTAATCAGGACAGGACAGCCGCTAATTTTTTTGATGCCTTGAACTATTCGGTCTCGCTACTACAATTTTACTCAGCCACTTGATATTTCTGAGGCCGGTCTTGAATTTGAGCTCCTCAAAACTTGAACTCAAACACACTTCAACAGGGTAAAAGCCGGACAAAATTTAATTTGGTTATTTTTTGCTATTCCTAACAGCAGTTACTTCAGCAGCCGCTACTTTATTTCCTTTATTCCCAAAACTATTTTTAACATAACTGATCACCTGAGCCAATTCTTCATCACTCAGAAAAGAAAACGAGGGCATGATTTGATTATACGTTTTGTTCTTCACTTTTATTTCGCCTTGTTGTCCAAATAAAATAACGCGAATTAAATTTTCAGTTTTTCCATTTACCCATTCCGATCCGGCCAATGGCGGATATTTATTTTCTTCGCCCTGACCATTATTTTGGTGGCATGAAACGCAGTGAGTAGTGTAAATTGCACTTACATTGGGGTGTCGTAATGATAAGTTATCTGATTTTTCATCAGGCGTTTTAAGATAGCTTCTTGATTTTCTTTTTTCCATACTGGCAAGCTGTGCTTCTCCAAATTTTGTCGGATCTGCTGTAAACATGATACGCCATATCTTACCTTTTTTTGATTCAGATACGTACAAAGAACCATCAGGCCCTTCTGATAACCCCATAGGTCTGTATTTAGCGTCACTCATGTTAGTGATAGTATCTACTCCGGCAAAACCATCTGCAAACACTTCCCATTTATCCATTGGTCTCCCATTTTCAAAAGGGATGAACGCCACGATATATCCTGCCTGAGGGTAAGGCGAGCGATTGGTAGATCCGTGAAATGCAATAAATGCACCTTTTTTATATCGTGCTGGGAATTGATTGCCCTTGTAAAATAGCAAATCGTTAGGCGCCCAGTGTGCGGGTAGCCCCATAATCGGATTTGCATAGTCCTTTGCTTCTTTGATACCATCTCCGCCATATTCTGGCGCTACCATTTTTTTGTGTTTGAAAGGGTCATAATAACTATAGGGCCAGCCGTAATCCTCGCCTTCCTTAATTTTCATAAACTCTTCTGCCGGTAAAACAGCATTTTGCCACTGAGTAAAATATTGTGGTGCATGGCCATATAAATAATCTCTTCCATGGTTCACGGCATACAGACTGTTATCTTTTTCATTCCATGAAATGGCCACAATACTTCTTAGTCCTGTTGCAAATCGTTGACCATCGGCTTGAGATTGCTCCAATTTGTTTTCGTCAAATTTCCAAATACCACCAAAGTCTTTTAATTGTGAGCAGGGAAATTCCCCTTTGACATTTGCTGTTGGACCACCACTGACATAATTAATTGAATTCCAATCTTCACAGACATTTGTCGGGGCGCTAAAGGTAACATACATGCCACCCTGATTGTCGAAAGCCAATGACTTGGTATTGTGCCATCGAATGGGGAGATAGTCTATTAATATTACTTCCGGTTTGCCATCCGGAACTAATTTGCCTTGTGTTAACTTTTGCCGATATACTATCTGTTCCGAACTAAAATATAAATAACCATTATGTATGCGCATTTCGGTTGCAAAACTTCCATCATTTGGGTAATCGCCAAAGCGCTGAAAAATATCTGCTTTGCCATCATTATTGGTATCTCTTAATGCAATGTTGCCTAAATCTCCATCTATGATTCGCAGCTTCACATAGATATCGCCATTGTTATTAACTGCTAAATGCCTGGTCGGCCCAACACTGTCTGCTACTACCAATGCTCCAAATCCATCAGGTAAAAACAAGCCACCATTATCTGCATCTGTTTTAAGAATAACAATTGCTTTCTTGTTTTGACAGGTTGTTAAAAAAATCAATAAAATGACGAAGGAAATATTTTTAATGTGCATTAATTTTATTTTGATTTTACGGTAAATATCTCATTTTCCGGACACCTCAATTTGCTTTAAATAAATATCGCCATCGATCGCATATATTAAATGAACTTCATTGTTCCTTGATCTTACTCGCGAAAACCAATTCCCATCAGGAATGTTGTCTGTCAAAAAACGGAAATCCTCAAACTCAACCTCGTTCAACACTGAGTTAAATTTCCATGTTCCTGAATTTGCCAACTTTCGCCCTGGTTTAAATGTCCAATATTCATAAGTTCCATCAGCTCTTAATTCTAAGGTGTCGATCCGTCCATCATTCCAAACATACCTTCCAATTAGTTTTTCTCTTTCAATTCGGTCTCCGCAGGACGCAAACAGTAGCAAAATTATTGTTGTTCGCACTATTGTCTTGCATGATTCATATTTAGAAATGATCATAAAGGCTTGAGTTTGCAGGTGTTTGAAAGTAAGATCTGTTCGGCATGTGATTAATAAATTAGGATCGCTTTCTGAAATTCAACTGTAAAATCAGAATGGTGAAGAATAGCGTGAACAAGGGAGGAATAACAGACGCGCTTCCTTTATACAGCCCGTTTCCAAAAACTGAATCAGAAGCCCTGAAATCAAAATAAGTATAAATACAATACAAAACTGAAAGGATCCGCGTAAGCCAAAGTCGTAATGATAAGTCAACGGCAAATCGACCCACGATTAATAAAACGCAACCATTAACGAATTGATGATAGAATACGTAAAGCATCGCATCGTAATAATGTGGAGAGTGCAGGACTTCATCGGGTATCCCAAACTGCGACATGGAGGGCACAATTCCTTTCGTGAACATCAATCCTGAGAGAGTAACTTGTAAGGCACCTATGGTAATGAACACAGTCTTGAATCCAAAATATTTTGAGTTCATAAAAAGTTTACTGGTAGATCAGGTATAGAGTGCTGAAAGCCTAAAAATAGATCAAAAACCTTGCGTTTGCCAAAATTTTCTAGGTTGTTTTCTCATCATGAGGCCTGGGTAAATCGTTCGCAAGCGTTTACAAACACATATAATCGTAAGTAGCCGATTAAAATACAAGTCGGTCTTTCTGCTCACTCCACCTTTGCATCGTCAATCGGAAACAAACCGTTGGCACAAAAACGTAAATCAATTATTAACAATTAAATTTTACAACTATGAAAACTCTAAGAAACAGCGTGCAACTCATTGGTCGTTTGGGTAAAGATCCTGAAGTGAAAACCTTTGGAGACAAAAAGAAAGCGGCCTTCTCTATCGCCACGAGCGACTCATACAAAAACACGAAAGGCGAAAAAGTAGAAGACACGCAATGGCACAACCTTGTGATCTGGGGCAAACTTGCCGATGTTGCAGAAAAATTTCTAAAGAAAGGAAGTGAAGTTGCTGTAGAAGGAAAACTCGTGCATCGTGTTTATGAAACCGACAAAGGTGAAAAACGCTACATCACGGAAATCAATGTGAATGACTTTGTAATGCTGGGAGCTAAGAATTAGCCGAGTTAAATACAGATTACAGATTGCTTGTTTCAGGTTTACATCTGACTCATGCAATCTGTATTTTTTTCTGCAACCTGTAATTTCTATTTGGATAGAAATGCATCCATCTTCTCATTAAACCAGGCTGGTTCATCGTAGAAAATGAAATGCTTACCTGTATCGTTGATTTCAATCGTGCTGTTTTTAACGCTTGCTACTTGGTCCAAGTATGCTTTGGTTACGCTTTCGCGAGTCACCCCATATTGTTTGTAGGCGATCCAAGCACCCATCAGCATGACGGGGCAATCGATCGAAGCGACTGCCTTGCGTAAATCGATGGTGTACAATTCATACATTACTTCAGCCTGCGTATTGGGGTCTGCCTTTGAGGCAATTTTTGCTACCTGATTGATGCGATCAACGGAGCTTATCAAGGATGGCAAGTATTGCATTTCAGCTTGCTCAATTTGTGCGGGGGTCTGGTTTTCCATTCTAGCTTTCATTGAGGTCGCCATTGGCTTAACAGTTTCAGGAGTTGAGCCGGGCATGATTAGCTCGGGCATAAAGGGCACTCCATCAACTGCAATTATTTTTTCGAATACACCATTGCCGCTGGCGGCAGCCCAAAATGAAATAAACCCGCCCATGCTGTGACCGACCAAAATTGGTTTTTTCAATTTGCGCGCGTATGCCACCACATCGTCTTTCACTGTCTCGAGGAAATGGTCACTCAACTTGGGAGCATTGCCTCCAAAACCTGCAAGGGTAAGTACGTGGCACTCATAATTTTTCTGATACCGCTCTACGGTTTCTTTCCACACTTCAGCAGAACAATAAAGTCCGTGAATAAAGATGATGGGTTTGCCGTGGCCTTTCACATCAACGGTGAACATTTGTTGCGCATGTGCCTGAACTAGGGCAAGCGCGAAGGCAAGGATAAAAAGGATTTTTGTTTTCATGGAGTTTTGTTTGCTATGAGAACGGAGCCAATTGAGATGAGTAATTATTAATTGACCATTCGCTCATTTGCGTTGACGATCTGCAATTTTGATTATTTGAAATCGGTTCATTTCAAGGGATCTTTTTGTATTTCATCAATATTTACTTGCGGTTGGTCAATGTACCTGATATTAGAAAACACTAATCCGTATTTTTAGACCATGAATGATGATTTGAAGAAACTCTATAAATACAAAATTCACCACATGCTGGGTTGGGTTAGCTACTTCGCTTTTTACATGACCATGTATAAGAGCTATAGCACAAGCATGTTGCAGTTGTTCTCCTACACGGCAGTCTATTTTCTTTTCCATTGGTCCACTTTTTATGTGATTGCGTACTACCTCATTCCAAAATTCCTTTACGCGAAAAAATACCGCCAATTTTTTGTGATCTCCTCCGGGATTGTCTTGGTCGAGTCAGTGGGCCTCTCTTTTTTCATGTACTATACTTTCATGTATAAATTAAAACCCTATTCGGGAAATTTGCTTCTCGTTTTTATGTCAGCGGCTATATCAATTGTTTTTATTGCCGGCATTTTGTGCGCAGCAAAATTGATAGTAGATAAAATCAGGTCAGATCGATCGACAGAGAAAATAGAGAAACAACGTGTCGAATCAGAATTGCAATATCTCAAGGCGCAGGTCAACCCTCACTTTCTTTTTAATGCAATCAATAGTATTTATTTCCTAATCAAAAAAGATCCCGATCAGGCAGCCAGTACACTTATTCGTTTGTCTGACTTATTGCGATTTCAATTGTATGATTGCACAGTAGAAAAAATCAATGTTGAAAAGGAGATCGAGTACCTTCGTAATTTTGTGACGCTCGAAGAGATCAGGAAAGGAAACAAAACTAAAGTTGATTTTCAGGTCGCAGAAAATCTGCAGGGCTTTGAATTGGCACCTTTCATGCTTATTCCGTTTTTGGAGAACACCTTTAAGTATGTTTCCAATTTTTCAGGATCAGAAAATCGAATCGTTATAAAAATATGGCGCGAAGATGATTTTTTCCATGCTCATTTTTTTAATACCACAGATAATTTGGTAAGAAACGGGCCAGGAGGCATCGGTCATAAAAATGTGAAGCGCAGGCTTGAACTCGTCTACCCCGACAAACACACCCTTAACATTGTAGAGCGGCCCGGCACTTATAAAGTTATGTTGTCACTGAAAATAGCCTGATGATTCAATTAAAAACTATTGTTGTAGAAGACGAGCCCCTGGCGCGCGAGGGATTACTCTCTTACCTTTCTCAAATCGATTTTATTCAAATGAAAGGCGTCTGCGAAGATGCCCTGCAAGCGAATCAGCTTCTTGCTTCACAACCAATCGACTTGATGTTTCTGGATATTCAAATGCCTCGCCTCACAGGTATTGAATTTTTAAAATCGTTGAAACAGCCACCCATGGTGGTGATGACTACGGCTTATCCGAATTTTGCTTTGCAAGGGTATGAATTGGACGTAATGGATTATCTGATAAAGCCTTTTCCGTTTGAGCGGTTGTTAAAGTCGGTAAATAAAGCGCGTGATTTTTATCAGCTAAAAAATAGGCCGGCACCACAGGCATCTGATTTTTTCTTTGTGAAGTGCGATCATCGTTATGAAAAAATATTTTATCGCGATGTAATCTATGTGGAAGGAATGGAGAACTATGTAGTCATATATACGCCTGTGCAGAAATTTGTCACGCTCATGCGCATGAAGGCAATTGAAGAGCTACTTCCGCAGGCTGATTTTATTCGCACCCACAAATCGTATCTCGTTGCTGTGAATGCAATTGCATCCATTGACGGGAGCGATTTAATTGTTGGTGGAAAACATTTGCCGATCAGCCGTGATAAAAAACCTGAAATAATGGAACGACTGTTGAGAGAAAAGAAACCATAGCTGATGCATAGCAAATGCCGCTATTGATGGATTGACTTCCGCCTATCAACTAATTTCTGTTCTGACTCTCCCTTCTCTTTTTCTTGATGTCTTTGATAAACTTCACCCAGTTGAGCGGGTTAAGGAAAGGATTGTAAATGGGATGGAATTTATTATCGGCTGAGGTCGAAAACTGTTCAATGTAGTAGCGATAGTTGGCGTTGCCATCCATGGGTGTGGTGCGCACCATCAGCGCGAGGAGTTCAGCATTCAGGTTTTTTGGATCGATGCCGGTGTTATCAAGCGGCACATTGAGGGCGAGCACTGCTTCTTTAAAAAGTTCTTCCGTGGGCATGGTCACTACCACCTCTTTCAAAAAAGTTACATCAGGGCTTAGCTCAACTAATATGGAGGTAAATTCTTTAGCATCCTGTGGCACCACATAAGCTTGTCTGTGAAAACCTACACAACTAATCAGTACCGAGTCTCCGGTGAGTAAAGGCAAAGAGAAGAAACCATTATTGAGCGAAGAAGTTCCGCGGCCCGCTTTGGGTACATAAAAATTCACGCCAGGCAGGAAAGCACCTGTAGTGTCGGTAACAATACCTGAGAGTTGTATCACGCGCCTCGACTGCGCATTTGATTTTTGAGTAGTAGTTAATCCAACGAAAACCAGAAAAACGACTAAAAACGGGTAAATCTTTCTCACATTCATTTTTTATAACCGACAAAGGTAAAGATTTAGGGCAATACAAGCCTAACAAAAATAAGCATGAACCTATGATGAATTTGCCTTAAAAAAAGTTTAAAATTTCTATCCTTCATCTGAAATTGACGCAATTGGCTTATTGAGCACCGATGAATTAATTTGCGAGTTCATGCGTTTAAAACATTTCAATATCGATCCGGGCGCGCAGATTTTTTTAGCATGCAGTGATACCTCACGGTTACGGATTTTGCATTTAATTATGACCAATGGCGAAATGTGTATTACCGATCTGGAACGGATTCTTGAATTCACTCAAACAAAGACTTCTCGTCATTTGATCTATTTAAAAAACGCGGGCATTCTCACATCGCGTAAATTCAACCAATGGATGTTTTATCAGATCAAGGATGAAGTATTTGATATTATGCAGCAGATTATGCAGTTCTTGAGGCGCGACCCCGTTTTGCAAAAGGATCAACAGATTTTTCACACGATGTACACCAATCGTGAATTGACATTGAATCGATTAAAGATAAAGCCGCTTGGTATCTGATTCAAAATTTCAAATTCAAGATTTGGAGTTAAAATTTTAAATTTTGAACCTTGGATTTTCGAATAAGACATGAAGTACAAGTGCCTCCTCTTCGACCTCGACCATACGCTCTGGGATTATGAAACCAATTCGCGTGAAGCGCTGTCGGAACTATACCTTGATTTCGGATTGAATAAAAAAGGAATCGAAGAAGAAAAATTCCTGGAGACTTTTTATGTCATCAATAATGAGCTCTGGGATCAATACGACCGGGGGCTTCTTCACCGCGATGTAATCCGCCATGAACGCTTTCATCGAATTCTGCTCGCTCTTGGCGTCAATGATTATGACATGTCAATCAGACTCTCTCATGAATACATCGCTGAATCGCCCAAAAAGAAGAACTTGATTGAAGGATGCAAACAGGCGCTTGATTATTTACATCCAAAATACCCGATGGTTATTGTCACGAATGGCTTTGACGAAATACAATCTACTAAACTTATGTCATCAGGCATCGACCATTATTTTAAAAGCATAGTTACTTCTGCTCGGGCCGGACACAAGAAACCAGCCAGAGAAATTTTTGAATTCGCTTTGCGCGAAAGCAATGTGGCCCCAACCCAGGCAATTATGATTGGCGATAATTTGCTTACTGATATTGCTGGAGCAGAGAATGCGAATATCGACACCGTTTTTTTCAACCCGAATGAAATTCAGCATTCTAAAAACATCAACTTCGAAATCAAAACTTTAACCGAGTTGACGAACTTTCTGTGATTGGTATTTTGTTAACTTTGAGCCCCGATTTTGAATCTTTAATTTTTAAACATTGAATTGCTATGTCAACCGGATTTTTCAAAGTTCCCTCTCCTAGAAATGAAACTGTACTTTCGTATGCCCCCGGCACCAAAGAACGGGCATTATTAAAAAAAGCATTGGAAGAAGGGCGATCAAAAGAACTCGATATCCCCATGTATATCGGTGCTGACGAAGTAAGATCCGGTAACAAAAAAAGATTATCGCCCCCACATGATCATAAACATACATTGGGATATTTTCATCAAGGAGATAAGAGTCATATTGAGCAAGCCATCAATGCTGCGATGGCCGCCAAAGAACTTTGGGGAAATTTGAGTTGGGAAAACCGGGCAAGTATTTTCTTGAAAGCAGCGGATTTGTTGGCTGGCCCATATCGTTACAAAATCAATGCAGCTACAATGCTTGGCCAATCAAAGAACGCATATCAGGCGGAGATCGATGCAGCTTGCGAGTTGATAGACTTCTTGCGATTCAACGTCTCCTTTATGAGTGAGATTTACAATGAGCAGCCAATCTCATCGCCCGGAGTTTGGAATAGACTTGAGTACCGTCCTTTAGAAGGATTTACTTTTGCCCTTACACCATTCAACTTTACAGCCATAGCTGGAAATCTCCCCACAAGCATGGCCATGATGGGTAACACAGTAGTGTGGAAACCAAGCAACACCCAGATCTATGCTGCCAATGTGATCATGCAAGTGTTGAAGGAAGCCGGCCTGCCCGATGGCGTGATCAACTTGGTTTATGTAAGCGGTCCCGATGCAGCTGATGTAATTTTTAGTCACAAAGATTTTGGCGGAATTCAGTTCACCGGAAGCACAGGAGTATTTAACGGCATGTGGAAAACGATTGGCGAGAATATCAGCAAGTACAAGTCATATCCTCGCATTGTGGGTGAAACGGGGGGGAAAGATTTTGTAATCGCACATAAGAGCGCGGGTGCAAAAGAAGTTTCTACTGCATTGGTGCGAGGTGCATTTGAATACCAAGGTCAAAAATGTTCAGCTGCTTCACGTGCATATGTTCCTTCCAATCTTTGGGACGATGTAAAGAAAAACATGATCGCTGATTTGAAGAGCATTTCAATGGGGCCCGTAGAAGATTTTGGAAACTTTGTGAATGCCGTGATAGATGAAAAAGCATTTGATTCAATCACGGGCTACATCGAAAAAGCAAGACAAAACCCAATGAACGAAATCATTGCAGGAGGCAAGTATGATAAATCAAAAGGATATTTTGTAGAGCCAACTGTGATCGCCACCAAAGATGCTTCGTCACTTACTATGTGTGAAGAAATCTTTGGCCCGGTATTGACCATCTACGTTTACCATTCGGAAAATTTTGAACAAACACTTGAATTGGTAGATAAAACTTCTCCGTATGCGCTAACCGGTTCCATCCTTGCGCGCGACCGTTATTCCGTTGAACTTGCAACTAAAAAATTAGCAAACAGTGCGGGCAATTTTTACATCAACGACAAACCCACGGGGGCGGTAGTTGGTCAGCAACCATTTGGCGGAGCCAGAGGTTCTGGCACTAACGATAAGGCCGGTGCAAAAGTGAATTTGCTTCGCTGGGTTTCGTTACGAACCATCAAGGAAACATTCGTTACGCCAACTGACTATCGCTATCCTTTTTTAAATAAGGATTGAGCAACTCAATTCATGTAATATTCGTTTCGGTTGACTTTTAATTTATTAAATTGTTAACCATACAAATTATTTGAGCTTGCGCTTTACTTTTTTATTTATTCTCCTGGTTGGAGTGCTGTCTTATAATGTTGCAGCACAGTCTACCATTATTGACAGTTTAAGGCAGCTGCTTCAAAAGAGTGAGGGTAAACAACGAGTTGACGTATTAAATGCTTACGCGTATTCCACGCTGTCTTATGATTATTGGCAAGCGCGAAAATCAATTGAAGAAGCCAATAAACTAAGCAATGAATTAAATTATAAAAAAGGAATCGCGGAATCATTATTCTATCAGGGTATAGTTGAAGAAAGAACCGGTCGCGACTCAGCTGCGATGATCAACTTTCGAAAGAGCCTCAGTCTGTTTTCAAAGTTTGATGATCCGGCATTAAAGGGAAGATTACTTGCCTCCATGGGCTTAGCAAAGCAGCATACCGGTCAGCTCGACTCGGCAACTACTTACTTTCAGCGATCATATCAATTGTTAAAAGATAGTGTAAATCCATTGCACTTGTCTTTTTTGTATTTACGCTTGGCTGAGCTCAATAAAATTAAGAACAACCTGGAGCTTCAGATTCTTTACTTAATGAAAAGTTGGGAAATCAGAAAAAGACTGCCCGAAAAACACCCTTTGGTTTGGGCCGGAGTAGGGTTGGCATCTTATTACATCGATCGCGGAGAGGACAAGAAAGCAACCTCTTATCTTAACCAGGTAAAACGATCTCTCGGAAAAGATACGGTTGGCAATGAAGAGATTGCCATAATATATAAATATCAGGCAATAATTTATGCCAATGCAGGAACTCACGCAGCTGCCCTTGACTTATTTGCAAGGACCAAAAAGTTTTATGAACAAAATCCATTTCCGTGGGACCTGATCAACCTGCTGATTGAAGTTGGATTCGTACAGGCTCAAGTGGCTAATTATGAGACTAGTTTGAAATATTATTTTCAAGCACTGAAACTAGCCGAGATCAATCGATTTGAAGTTCAGGTTGCTCAGATCAATTTCCGCATCGCACGTGTTTATTATTTTTTGGAACAGGATCCTTTTGCTGAGCGGTTTGCTAAAAAATCTTTAACATATTCACGTGATCACCATCTTGAGTTGGACGAAGCCTTTACTGATAATCTTTTAGGCGCACTTTACACACGTAAAAACCAATTTGACACTGCGCTTTCCTATTTTGACAGGGCCTTGTCACTTCGTCAAAAGAATAACTTCATTGCCGGTGTGGCGGGCACGCTGGGAAGTATGGGAGAAATGTTTGAGAAGGCAAATGAATTAAAAAAGGCTGAGAGCTTTGGGCTCAAATCCCTGGCTATTGCTGAGCAGACCAACAATGCACTTAGCAAATGCTACTCCTATCAGGCCATGGGCTATCTCTATTTTCGTCTCGGGAAATATGAGAAAGCGGAGTATTATTTAGACCTGGGAGAAGTGTTTGCAAAAAAAATTAATTACCATGAAGTGCTTGCCACCATCTATAAAAACAAAAGCGACTTATGGCGCGCGCGTAAAGATTTTCAAAAAGCGCTTGTTTATTTAAGCAAATTCGGAGCGCTGAAGGATTCAATTTTGAATAAAAATGTTGGCAATCGAATCTTATCATTGCAGTATGACTTTGATCTTGATCAAAAAGACAAAGAAATAAAAATCTTAAACCAGCAGCATCAGTTGCAGCAAAACACACTTGACTTGCAACATGTTGAAATCAGGCAGCAGAGAGTCATAATCGTGGTGGGCATCATAATTATAATAGCTATCGGAATCGGTGCTTACATTATCTTCGCTTTTTATAAAAAAGTCAAACAATTGAACCGAGCCATATCAGAACAGAATGAGGCAATTACTAAGCAGTCAGAAGAATTAAAGGAGGCGAATGAAGTGTTGGGCAAACTTAACCGGGAAACATTAGAACAAAAAGAAGAGATTCAGGCGCAATCTGAGGAACTTGTTGAAAGCAACCAGACTATCGCTCGTATCAACGAAGGCCTCGAAGAAAAAGTCAAGGAGCGAACCTCTGCCTTGAAAGAAGCCTATCACGAACTCGACACATTTTTTTATAGATCATCACACGACTTCCGAAGGCCGCTCACCACATTCATGGGCTTGGCCGAAGTAGCTAAAGTATCTGTCAAGGAACCCACCGCCCTCGAGTTGTTTGAAAAAGTCAAGGAAACAGCTGATAACCTAGACAAGATGTTAGGAAAATTGCAATCTGTGAATTTGATCTCCAGTGGAGAATTGACTCAAACAGAGATCAGTTTCAAAGATGTTTTTGAAGAAGAGATGCATTTTTTTCAGAATGAGTTCTTGCGAAAAAAGATTGTGGTCACTTCGGAAGTGAACCTCAGCAAACCCATTTACTCTTACCCCGTACTTATAAAAGTGGTTGTCCAAAATTTAATTGAGAATGCAATCTCCTTCTGTTCAGCTGAAAAGCCGGTAATACATCTTTCTGCATGTGATAATGGTGGGGAGGTTAAACTTCAGGTGATCGACAATGGCCAGGGTATCGATCCGGCTTACTTGCCTCGAGTTTTTGAAATGTATTTCCGAGCCAATGAGCGCAGTACGGGCAATGGCCTTGGATTGTATATTGTTAAGAAAATGGTCGACAAAATGAAAGGAAGAATTGATATAACAAGCGACCTTGGCAAAGGCGCTGATATAAAAATATTTTTGCCTTTTAATATCCTTTAGAAATTTAGTTGATCATCAATTGCCCGCAGGCTGATGATCATAACTCAACACTCGCGCGAGTTTAAACTCACCTCCTTTGTATTGCCACAAGTTGATGAATTTGGCTTTGCCAGCTAGCTTTTCTTTTTTGCCATTAGGGTCTTTGATCCAAGTTTCGTAAAACAGGTGGTCACCAACCTGCACCACCCCGTAATCTTTGATCCGGTAGATCTGCATACTTCCTTTCACTAATTTCCTGTGGGTTTGCCATTCTGAGTTTGGATCGCAGAAATTTTTGTTCAATTGATCCATTAGCGCTTTGCGTGTTTTAGTCAGACCTCCTTTGTCGTGGTAAAACTCAATATCTTCCGAAAAAAAAATTGCATTCTTTTCGGGGTTGCAAGTGTAAATCGTGGCGAACAAACTGCTGTCTAATGAAGAAATTTTTTTGAAGAGTTCCTGATCCGAAAATGAATCGAGAGTTTGAGCCTTAGCAAAATTGGGCAACAAGAACGAAGCAATTAATAATATATATTTTGAGATCATAAAAATTTTGAATTTCGCTTTTCATGGCAATCTCAATGCCATGATTTGGAATCCTTAAAAAAAACATTCTCAGGGCGATAATCAAACTGTGGGCTGTTCAATCACGAACATTCACTGTACGAAAATCAAGAGGCTGCTTCATTTTGAGGCAGCCTCTTTTTTAGTTATGCAGTTGCTTCGCCATACCAATCCACCTTTCGGGCAAAGTACATGAGCGCGCCCACGATTAGGAATAATCCGATACTTCCGAGCAGTAGTGAAAAATCTTGTTGAAGCACGATAATGAATATGAATGAGTAAAAGATCAGAAGCAGACTTGTAAAGAGAGCCACAAGGGTTCTGCTTTTAAGAAATGAAAAGGAATAAAGGCAAATCAGCAGTACGGTAGCTAACGATGCAATTGCGTAGGCAATATTGTAACCAACTTGTTCTGAAAAACTTAAAAGCAAAGTATAATAGATGATGAGGGCGGCCGCGATCAGAATATATTGGAAAGGGTGGATGCGGATTTTCTTAGTGATCTCAACCAAGAACAACGCAACAAACGTGAGAATAATAACCAAATGGCCGTACTTGGACGTGCGAATGCTTTTCTGATACTGATCTACAGGAATGACAAGTTTCACCCCGAACTCTGATCCGCTCAAACGCATATCTGTGTCAGTCCATGCTTGCGCGAAGGGCCTGTTGTAATGTAAGATCTTCCATCGGGCAGAAAACTTTGTATCTGAAATTTCACGTGACTCGGGAAGGAACTCACCATCGAAGCTGGGCGAATTCCAAGGGCCTGATAATTGCACTGTGGTTGTTTTGCCTGTGGGATTGAAAAATAATCTTGTGCTTCCCTTCAGATTTATTTTAATGGAAGTACTTCCGTTGAAGTCATTTTCCGATAGCCAACCAAGCTTCGCGATGATTCCATTGCTTGAAAAATCGGAATAAGCCTCAGGAGCAACTTGTGGGCTTGAAGGATATGCTGAGGAAATGTCCCTTGAAAATTTACGCACAAAGACCCCCAACGTGCTCGATGGTTCTGATGATTTTGCCAATTTGCCAACGGTGAACTGCGGATTTTCACTGATGCCTCGCAAGTCCGTGATAGAGAAAATCATGTATGCGTCTTTCCACAACACCATGTCATCTGCGATTTTGAAGGATTGAAAGTCCGGTTTGCCAAAATTGGCATTGATGTTTAATGCCGAAGCGTAAACAGCAGCATCAAATATTCCGCGATGAAGGACTGTCGGGTTTACCTCTCCATTAATATCAAGAGTTTCGGGAAGCAGAAAAAACTTCTCAGTGTACTCTTGAATTTCAATCCCCTCTTTTCCATGATCAATTTTCTTTTTGATTTTGTAAGGAATGACTAAAATCGGCCCAGACAATGTCTGGTTGCCCGACCACTTGGCTGATATTTCATTCATAACACTCTCAGCACGGCCTTGTCGTTCTTGCATCAAATCCTGAATCCATGAAGAGGGGATGAGCAGGATCAGCACCAGAAATCCGATGGAGATCAATTTTACTGTGATAGACTCTTGCATCCATCGGTTGAACCTTTCGAAAAGGTTGAGTTGGGTTTCTTTTGTTTCCATATTAATTTATTTAAAAGTACTTTGTTTTTAAAAGTAAATTGAAAAAAAAATTATTTCTTCTGTAGCCGGATCAATTGTTCCAATCCGTCCAAATGGGCTTTGAAAATCTTTCTTCCGCGTTCTGTCGCCTTGTATTTGGTATTCGGCTTCCGATCAATGAAAGTTTTAATCACCGAAATATATTTTTCTTTTTCCAGCGCCTTAATGTGTGAGGCCAATGCACCATCTGTAGAGCCAATGACTTCCTTTAACGAATTGAAATCATACGAGTCGTTGGCCATGAGCACTGACATGATCTGCAGGCGCACACTACGCTCCAAAATTTTATCGAGATTGTCAAAAGGATTTTTCACCGCTCGTATCGAAAATACATCACCGCTCCGTAAAAGATATGCATCACGCCAAACCCAGTCGCCCACAAAATCAATCCGTACCCCGGAAACACCGCAGATGCAAGACCTAAAATAATTTCGGTCAGCCCAAGATACATTACTTCACTATAGGTGCTTCTACCTGCCTGTATCAGGGCAAGCCCATAAAAGATGAGGCAAGTCGGGGCGAGGAGTATGTAATATTCACGAATTAAAAGAATGAGAATAAAAGCTCCACCCGTTCCCAGAGGGATTGACAGGTCTTTAAGCAGTTGCTTGCTGGTTGCATTCCATATTGTGGTTTGTTGCCTTTTGGCCTTGTGAACACTCATCAAACACCCGGTAACCAATGAAGCAATCAGAACCAAGAAAGCAGTGATTTCTAAGTTGAAAATAGATGCCGGATGATCTAAAATTGAAATATGGAAATAACCGAAAGGGGGTAGAGGATAATAAATTAGTCTATACGCGATACCTGCACCTATTAGCGCATAAATTCCTGACAACACACCCGACAATCCGCTTAGTGAGATAAACTTCACCGACCTCTCCATCATCGAGCGTATGGAGGCAATGTCTTTTTCGAATTCTTTTATCTCTTTCATTTGAAAGTACTTTTAATTTCAAAGTTAAAAACTAATTTATATAAACGCAAATTGATCAAACGGGTTGCCTGCAACTGATATTTGGAGGGCGGGGCGCTACTTTTGTGTCATCGAAACGTTTAGTTTCACGATAATCACTGTTGCGATTTTCGCGCTCACAATTTGAGGCACCTGAATGTCATGATCTGCCAGCGGAATTTCAAAATCTGAATGTATGGTAAGCACTCCCTTATCGATTTGAATTTTGCTCGGGATAATTCGTTCCTGCCTCTTGCCATGAATAATCAAATTGCCTTTTGCCCGAACATCGTAGGTTCCATCTTTTGTATAATCAATCGGATCAATGATATTGCCAGAATAAGTTGCGTCATAATACTTATCTGTTTCCATGTACTTTTCGTTGAAATGTTGTTGTTGAAGGCTGCTGTTGAAACCCTCGAATGATTGCACTTTTACAATAAATGCAAAATGCCCATTGGCGGGATCGATCATTCCTGCCACTCTTTTTGTTGATGCATTGATCAATTCCAATTTAGCATTCGATGTGAAGCTGACTTCCCCTTTGTCGGAAGCGAATTTTTTTTGAGCGCTCAATTGAAAATGAAAGAGGATCAAAAAAAACAAGACTGCCGGTTGTATTGTTTTTTTAGCCATGCTTGATTTCATAGACTTTGAATTTAATGCAGTGTTCTGTTTCAGAAGACTCATTAGGTTCTTAAAGTTAATAATTAATGCTTAACGGTAAATAGGTGCAAGGGATTCGCATTGATGACCAGCAAGGGGTCCGAAAGGGGTAAAAAAAACGCCCTGACGTTTTTCGTCAGGGCGTTTTTTTAAGTCAAGAAACTCTTAATAAAGATAGTTCAGAGCAGTCTTGTCATCGTTGTTGAAATAACGGTTGCTGCCATCAGTGCAAGCCAACATCCATGACTGTGCAGCCAATGTAGCTGTAGATGGAGTGCCAGGGATCAAGTTAGCGCCTATACCGCCATCTCCTTCGTTTGAGGCTGAGCCACCGCAGCTGATTGCGCGGTTGTAGTAATCTGTGTGGCGGAAACCAATGCAATGTCCCATTTCATGAGCCATGATAGTGGCAATGCCATTCACAGTCAAATGATAAGTTGACTCAAGGATACCACTCATTTTGATAGTTCCATAAGGATTACCTGATGAAGTTGGGAATCCGGAAGAGCCAAGTATACCCTGACGCTCCTGAGACCTGCTCAGTCTGCTAAAAACAATGTTGGCAGAGCTGGTGGTAACGCGCGTGAAATGTAACAGTAGGTTCTGCGCGTTGTAACGGCTGATAGCTTCATCAAGTGCTGCGAAGTTGGCAGAACTAAAAGTTGTCGGCATATAAACCGTAATAGTTCTTGGAAGTCCGGTTACTAACTGATTAGTGGAATACTGTTCAGCAACTGGTACTCTGGTAGCGGGCTTCATGTTGTCCATGTCAGCCTGCGTCATAAAAATGTCGCCTTCCACTATATAGCCATTGTCAACAGCAATCGGAGGGTGTTTGATCAAGTCAAATCCGAGGCTGGTGAGTTGGCTCCGCACGGATTGAGGAACAGTCAATGATTCCTCGTGATTTTCCGAGCAAGAGTAGAACACGCCTGAGCACGCAACGAGCACGCAGAAAAAGGTAAGGGTCTTTCTCATAAAAGATAAATTTAGGTTTAGGTTTGGGATTAGGTAAAAATTTATGGGCACGAAAAAATATTTTTTATTTCGATTATGCAACATTTCTTTAAGAAATTTTTAACAAATCCCAATGGTTATTACGCAAAAGGTTTCATTTTTGAAAGATTATTTGGTCTAAATGTTTTATAAAAAACCCCTCCTGTGCCTTTCAATTGTAGTTTCGCACACGTTTGCATTTACTCAAGTAAATCTATCTCCTCAGCTTAAAAATAATTTTCATTTTGAGGCGAAGAAGACTAGGCTTTCGGTAAGCGTGCGAGATCTTGAAGCCTTTAAGAAGAAATATGTGGATAGAATTCTCATCCATACCTTGCAAGATCAATCGAATATTGTTATCATTTCGGCATTGCACCAAAAAACCTTTGATCAATTAAAGGATGATGCAAATGTTTTATTTATAGATCATCACGAAAAGGTCAGGGAAGAAGCCACGCTTGACCATGTGAATTCAAATTTTAATAGAATCACCAAAGCCCATTTTGCTTTTCCAGACATTTTAGGCAGTAATCAGAAAATTTCGATCAAGGAACAACGCTTTGACACTTCTGATATTGATTTGAAGAACAGAAGTTTTACTACATCTGTAACGCCATCAACAACCTCTCAACATGCTACGACTATGGCGATATTGGTTGGAGGTGGTGGCAATTCATCTTGGCGGGCAACGGGTGTGGTGCCGCAGTCGCAGCTCACTTCTTCTGATTTCAGCAATTTGTCTCCAGATATTGTCACCATTTTTAACAGCAACTACATTCATTTGCAAAATCATAGCTACGGTGTCGGCATTGAAAATTATTATGGCAATGAAGCTGTTGCATACGATTTGCAGGTTTACCAAAATCCTACATTGCTCCATGTATTTTCCTCTGGTAACTCCGGCCAGTCAAAACCCACATCGGGAACCTATTCGAACCTGACTTTTGCAAATCTTACCGGCAATTTCAAACATGCCAAAAACATTTTAGTAGTGAATGCGGTTGACACCACCTTATCCATCAACTCACTTAACTCACGCGGTCCTGCTTTTGACGGAAGAGTAAAGCCAGAGCTCACCACTTTCGGACAAGGCGGAACATCAGAGGCGGCCGCCCTTGCCTCAGGCATTAGTGCTCTCGTTCAGGAAAAATACAACGTGACGAATGGCCAACTTCCCGATGCATCGATGGTCAAAGCTATTCTCATTGCATCTTCGGATGATATTGGGCCGAAGGGGATTGATTATTTGTATGGATACGGAAACATTAATGCCTACAAAGCTTTGAAATTGGTTGAGCTAAATCAGCAAACGAAAGTCACGATGGCAAGCAATGATCAGATTAATGTGCCAATAAATATACCGGCTTCCACTTCTGAAATTAAAATTGCAGTTGCCTGGAGCGATCCCCCAGCTGCGGTCAATGTAAATACGGTCTTGATCAACGACATAGAGAGCTGGCTTGACGATGGAAGCACGATTACACTTCCGTGGACATTAAATTCGTACCCCAATTCTGATTCGCTGCTCGCAGCCCCCAAAAGAAATGCAGATCATTTTAATAATGTTGAATACATAACGCTCGCCAATCCACCACAAGGGCTGTATCAATTAGTTTTGAAATCGGGGGCTCTGACTAATTCATCTCAAACCGTTTCTGTTGCCTATTGGATGAACCAACAAAAACAATTCAGCTGGGATTTTCCGGACTCAACGCAAATTATTGAAGGAGGGAAAAAAAACTTGCTGGTGTGGGAGGCAGAGCCCAATCAAAAGGGCGATTTGTATTTGCAGTTAAATCAAGGGAACTGGCAATTGATCAAAAGTGGACTTGATCTCAACAGTTATTTTTACTGGTCAAGCCCAAATCAGTTGACCAAAGCAAAATTGAAAATGGTAATTGGCACAAAGGAGTTCGTTTCCGGTGAATTTCTTATTTCTCCATTGCTAAAAATGAGTACGGCTTTTAGTTGTGCCGACAGTATCGGATTGATTTGGAATGCTGTGAAAGCGCCCGTTAGTTATGAGTTGTATACGATGGGCAGCCAATATTTAAAAAAGTTTTCAGATACCAAAGATACGCTCCAAGTCTTACCAAAATCGAAGGATAAATTTTTTTCAGTAGCGCCCGTTCTGAATGGGGTCACAGGCTTGAAAAGTGAAGCTATTGATTATACACAGCAAGGTGCATTTTGCTACTTGAATCTTTTTGCCGCTGCACGGTTTAGTGCGTTGCAAGTGCGAGTTCAGTTATCACTAAGCTCTTGGTATAATGTGGGCCATGTTATTATTTTCAAAACTGTTAACAATGGGGTTCCAATTCCATATAAAAATATTTCGCCATCTAGTTCCACCCAGTTTATCTATTTCGATGCCGATTTGATTTCTGGTGCCATGGTATATCAGGCAGAAATCTTTTTCAAAAATGGATTGACCCTTTTTTCTGATATCATAGAAATACCAATCGAGGAAAAAGGAAAAGTTATTCTTTATCCAAATCCCGTCTCTGCTTCGAAGAGTGATCTCAATATTCTTTCCGAGGGTATCGGAACGTTCAGGGTCCTTGACTTATTCGGCAGAACTGTTTTAGAAAAGGACATTCGATTATTTGAAGACGTCCTTGATGTAGTCAACCTGCCAGCGGGTCTGTACATTTATCAATTCCTATCTGGAGATCAAGTAAAAGACACAGGAAGATTTGTGAAATATTAGACTATCAAAATTTCTGCCTTCTTATTCAATTCATTTTCTATAATCCAGTGCGGGCGGACGGTTGCCAATTAAAGGTTCGTACTTAAAATTTTCTCCCCTTCGTTTATTTAACTCCTTCCATGAATCTTCGATCAACTTCGGATTGCTGAACGCATCGATCATTGCACCTGCCAGCGTTTTCGCAGCCACCATCATTCCCTTTGAACCAATGCTCATGCCTCCTGCAGCTACGGCCTGCCAACTGTGAGCTGCGGTGCCTGGCACCCACGTGGCGGTACCGAGTCCTGCTGTAGGAACCACCCAACTGATATCACTCACATCTGTGCTGCCCCCCTTATCATCGTCTGGCCCGAATTTCTCGATTTCATTTGTAGATTCGAGTGCTGGCTTTTTTGAAAATGTCAACTGAATCTTTTGCGCAAATTCTTTTTCAGAAGAAGTGAGCGTATAACCTCCCACGGTTCTAAGATTTTCGTCAACGGCTTTGGCAAGAGCCTCATTAGGCAATAGATTATAAACTCCACCCGTAACCTCAGACTCAAATCGAGTTTCTGTACCGATCGATGCACCCTGTGCTGCTTTAGTCACCCACTCCCAAGTAGACTTCACTTGCGCGGGATCCGGATGGCGTACATAATAATAGACTTCGGCAAATGCAGGAACAACATTAGGAGCTTCGCCACCACGTGTAATCACATAATGAATTCTTGTTTTTTCATCCAAATGCTCGCGCATCATATTCACCATCATGTCCATGGCTTCAACCGCATCAAGTGCAGAGCGACCGCGTTGTGGAGAAGCTGCGGCATGCGATGCAATGCCATAAAACCTGAACTTGCCTGATTTATTGGAAAGTGATGAGCCATAACCTGCCGAGTTGCGCGAACTTGGATGCCAGTGAAAAACCACGTCAACTCCATTGAAGAACCCATCACGTACTAAGTAAACTTTTCCAGAGCCACCTTCTTCTGCCGGTGTTCCAAAAAATTTTATCGTTCCGGATTTTTTATTGGCAATCAACCATTCTTTCACGGCAATGGCTGCGGCACTTGAAGCAGTGCCAAACAAATGATGCCCGCAAGCATGACCGGCTTTTTGCCCATTGATCGGTTTCAGCTCAGGAACGGCTTCTTGCGCCACACCCGGTAACGCATCATATTCACCAAGAATTCCGATCACGGGTTTGCCAGATCCATACGTAGCAATGAAAGCCGTAGGCATGCCGGCAACACCGACCTCAATTTGAAAGCCGGATTCTTTTAGCGTCTGTTGAAGCAAAGTTGAACTTTGTGTTTCCTGAAAGCCCACTTCGGCAAAGCCCCAAATTTTTTGTTCGATGCCCGTGTAGTAATCATATTTCGAATCGATCGAATTGAAAACCTCTGGCTTGGATTTTTGAGCGAAGGAAAATGTGTTTAAAAATAGAAAGATGCAGACAAAATAAATTACTGTTCTCATCGTCATAGGTGGTTTAGGGTAAATATAAGAATGCTCATCAAAAAGTAATTCAATAATTTACAGGAGAGGTTTCTCAGTGTAAAAAATGAAAGATATTTGCCCATCAAAACAAAAGTAGACCATATAATAGTAGGGCAGGGGCTTGCCGGATCATGCCTTGCCATTCAGTTATTGAATCGCGGAAAGAAGATCGTAACCTTCGATGAACCGGGAAAAAACAGGGCTTCAAAAGTTGCAGCAGGTTTATTTAATCCAATCACCGGCAAGCGAATGACAAAATCATGGAAGGCTGATGAAATTTTTCCCTATCTCATTCAGTTTTATTCTGACACCGAAAGGCTTTTGAGTAAGAAATTCTTTCATCCCCTGCCAATCTATCGACCATTTGTTTCTGTTGAAGAGCAAAATGAATGGATGGCATTGAGTGCCGCGGAAGGTGTCAAAAATTTTATCGATAAAGTCTTTACGGGAAGCGTCTATGATCAAACCAACGATCTCTTTGGAGGTATTCTTACAACTCAGTCAGGTTACCTTGATGTCAGCTCCTTTATGTTGGCTGTTTGCAGCTCCCTTAAAAAAGAAAATGTCTACCGAGAAAATAATTTTGATTTTAGCCGTTTGAAAGTTTCAATTGCCACAATTGAATATGAAGATACAGAGGCATCAAGTATCATTTTTTGCGATGGTGTAAGGGCTAACAACAATCCATTTTTTGATTGGCTTCCGGTTCGTCCGTTGAAAGGCGAGACACTATCTGTTTCAATGGATGAGAAACCGGGCGCCATTTTTAACCGGGGCGTTTACCTTGTACCCACCGATCAGGATAATTCGTTTACAGTAGGGGCCACCTATCAACCCAATGACTCAAGCGAAATGACAAGCACAATGGCAAGAAACGAGCTGGAGGAAAAATTAAGAGCCCTTGTTAAAATTCCGTTTACGGTCAATCACCAAAATTGGGGCATCCGCCCTACTACGCCCGACCGCAGACCGATTCTTGGGCCACATCCTATTCACAAAAACATTATCGCATTCAACGGTATGGGCACGAAAGGTGTTAGTTTGGCTCCGTATTTTTCAGGCCAGCTTGCCGATTGGTTGGAAGGCAAAACGGAAATACAGAATGAAGTAAATATTGAGCGTTTTAAAGCGTTATATTCGAGACTTAGTTCTCTATAAATTATGATGATGAGTCAGGTAATGAAGTTGGGTGGAGTTGTGGTTTTGGTTTTTCTTTTTACAAATGCAGGTGCGCAACGTGCATACGAGACCTTTGGACGTAATCGTATCCAGTACAAAAATCTGGACTGGAAATATTTAAGTTCCGAAAATTTTGACCTTTACTTTTATGGAGAGCGTAGAAAGACTGCACAAGAGGCGCTTCAATATCTAGAGTCAGAATTTGACCGTATCACCGACCTGCTCGGATTCTATCCCTATCAAAAAACGAAGGTATTTCTCTACAATTCCATTACCGATTTGCAGCAAAGCAATGTTGGCCTTAACCACAATCGTTACATAGTCAGTGGCGAGACGGAATTCATTAAACCGTATGTGGAGATTGCGCATCCGGGCAACCTGGAAGAGTTCAAAGAGGAGCTCGTTTTTAAAATGTCAGATCTTCTCGTTAACGAGATGATGTTTGGAGGCAGCTTGAAAGATATGTTTGCCAGCGCAGTGTTGCTTAATTTGCCTGATTGGTTTGTCTATGGCACTTCTTACTATGTTGCGCACGGATGGAACGATGAGATGGATGACTATGTGAGGCAGTTGGTGGTCAGTAAAAAAGTAAATAAAGCTTTACGCCTAAAAGATAAAGAAGCCGCTCTCATCGGCCAGTCGATTTGGAATTACATCGTGGAGAAATATGGCAAGAGCAGCATCAACAATATACTCAACTATACGCGCATCATCCGCAACGAAGAGAAAAGCATCTTACTTACTCTGGGTGTGCCGTTCAAAACACTGATGAACGATTGGCGGGAATTCTATCTGTCGCAACAGAAAAGAGTAGCCCAAAGTTATGTGCCTCTTACTGATTCATTGCAGCTAACCAAGCAAAGAAGACACGCTGTTACTTTCACCACTGTGAAATTAAGTCCCGATGGAAAGAGCGTGGCCTATGCAATGAACGATCGGGGAAAATTTACGGTGAAGGTAAAATCATTAGAGAACGGAATTGAATCGACCATCCTCTCGGGGGGTAACCACGCATTTATTAATCAAACGGTGGACTACCGCGTGCCCTTGCTTAACTGGTCTGATGCGAATACCCTTGGAGTAATCGGAGTGAAGGAGGGGCAGTATATCTTTTGGCTTTACGACTTGAAGACAAAAACAAAGCTTCCTCGTGAGCTCGATAAATTCAGCAACATTCGCAGTTTCAGTTTTTCAAACAACGGACGTCTAGTGATTGTGAGTGCAGATTTTGAGGGACAGAACGATTTGTTTTTGTTGAGCAGCCGCAGGGACCGAACCAAAAGATTGACCAATGATACGTTTGATGACCTTGACCCCACGTTTATTCCAAATTCGAATACAATTGTTTTCAGCTCCAACCGTGTTACAGACTCATTGACTACGGATGTGAAAGCGTTGCAAAAATTGTCCCCGTATTACAATCTTTTCCTTTACAACATCGATACCACTACTAACCGACTGAAGCGCGTCACCCACACGTTGAGCAAAGATTTTCATCCGCGCGCCATGGACGCAAACAACTTTTTCTATTTGAGTGACCAACGTGGCATCACCAATCTTTTTCATTATAATAGTGGGTCAGGTATTTATTCCCAGGTTACCAACTTCAATTCAAGCATCAAAGACTTCGATGTTAATTTTGGTAACCGTTTACTCTCATTGGTGCTTACACAGAAATTGAGAGAAAATATTTTCATTGAGCGTAATTTTAATTTTGACAAACAGGTATTTACCCCGGTTACAAGACGAAAAGAAGTCTTACAGGCCAAGGTATTTATTGAACGGAAGAAAAAAGAACCAACGAAAGCGACTTCGCTCAAGGATTTGATCAATTTGCGGATGAAGGAGAAGATCGACACCACCTCGAGACCAGAACAACCCGTGGAGGACGTGAAGAAAGACACAGTAAAGACGGCTAAGAAAACGACTGAAATCAGCACGGAAAACTATTCTTTTGACGAAGAACCGGTAAAGAAGGTGCCTATTACAGAAATTGATCACCCCGAAGTTAAACCTAATGTTAAGCCCGCAAACAAAGCTATCAGTACTGATGATTACGTCTTCGAAGATGATGCGGTGAGACAAAAGCAACAACCCAATGAAACATTCCTTACCCGGTATGCAAAAGCACGTGAGATCACTAAAGTGCAGGGTCCATTTCCATATCAGCCAAAATTCAGTTACGACAATTTAGTGACCAATTTTGTAGTGGATCAGCTACGTGGCTTTAGTTTAAGATTTGAGACGCAAATGAATGACATGCTCGAGAATTTTAGAATTTATGCGGGACTTCAATTTGCAATAGCAGATATTAAGAGTGGAGATGTGTTTGGTGAAATTCAGTATTTGCCGCATCGAATTGACTTTAGCGCTCGCGTTGATAGAAAAGTGATTTATTGGCAAACCAAGAATGCTGAGTTTCAAGGCAATGCTCCTGAGAATCAGAAATACTCTTTCCAGAAAGTTGAATTTGGCGCATCGTATCCTATTTCGGTTCGTACACGGGTTAGCCTTAAACCTTTTGTTGGGTTTACGGAGTATGTAGACAGGGGCTCGACCAATCCAGGATCATTAAGTTTCATACCTACACAGATTCAATTTTATACCGGGGCAAGAGCTGAAATAGTCTACGACAATTCTTTGACAACGGGCCTGAACATTATTGAAGGTACCAGAGGCAAACTGAGTGCAGTCACTTACCAAGCCACAGGCGATGCCAGGAAAAATTTTTCGCAGGTTTATGCTGATGTGCGTCATTACCAAAAAATATACAAGGAGATTGTCTTTGCTGTACGAGGCTATGCAGGTACTTTTTTTGGTAACGCCCCTAAAAAGTACATGCTTGGTGGAGTTGATAACTGGCTATTCAACTCTACTAACTACACTGGCAAACAAAACCCGTTAGTAAATAGCACTACTGTTTATAACCAGAATTTGATTTTTTCTGAGTTTGCAACGAATCTTCGGGGCTTCGATTATGTAACTCAGTATGGAAACAGCGTTGCCATCGCCAATATAGAATTTCGAATACCATTAATAAGAGCCTTAGCGAGTGGCCCTATCTCGTCCAATTTTTTCCGCAACCTGCAGTTTACGGGTTTTTATGATATTGGCTCAAGCTGGACTGGAGCGATTCCGATCGGCAGTGCAGCCGAAGGGCCTCAGCGTGTTGTAACAAGAGGAAAAATTTTCACGATCGACATCAATGAGTACCTCAACCCGTGGCTCTATAGTTATGGCGCTGGCTTTCGTTCCATGATCTTCGGATATTACCTCAAGTGCGACATGGCTTGGCCGGTGATCAATTATCAAGTGCAGGAACCGCGTGTGCAAGTGAGCCTTGGTTTCGATTTCTGATTTCATCACGCTGATTTTTCAATACCTTCGCAGCAAGTTTTAATTGTATGATCAGATCTATGACGGGCTTTGGGCAGGCCATTGCAAACTATGCCGATGCAAATATCATTATTGAAGTAAAATCACTCAATTCAAAATTTCTTGATCTTTCGATGCGATTGCCCAAGAAATTTTCTGATAAAGAGAATGAGATTCGTACGCTTTTGGCTGAAGCCTTGGAGCGCGGGAAAGTTTCCATCAGCATTGAACAACAAAAAAAAATTGCCAGTAGTGATACCCAGCGGTACGATGAAAATCTATTTGCATCAAATTATGCCGAGCTAAAGAAATTGGCGGACAAAGTTATGGCGGATTATGATTCGCTTTTTCAGATGGCTTTGGATGCACCAGGAGTAAAACAAACTGAAGTACCTGAAGAGGCCGATCCAGGGGAGTGGGAAAAAATAATCTCTCTTTTAAAAAATGCAATTGACTCGTGCAATTCTTTTCGAGATGCGGAGGGGGAAGTCTTGGGTAATAAATTAGAAAGTTACATTTCTAATATTAATCAAGGGCTTCAACAGGTAATTAAACTCGAACCTTCACGAACAGAAAGGATCAGAAGTAAGCTTAAAGAGAATATCAGCAGCACTTTTAGCAATGAAAATGCAGATGCCAACCGGTTAGAGCAGGAGATGATTTATTATATCGAAAAATTGGATGTTCAGGAAGAATGTGTTCGACTGTCGGCACATCTTTCTTATTTTCTGAATGTCATGAAAGAAAAGAATTCGAACGGTAAAAAGTTGGGTTTCATTTCTCAGGAAATTGGCCGTGAAATTAATACCATTGGTTCAAAAGCAAATGATGCAGCTATTCAGAAACACGTAGTGGAGATGAAAGATGAGCTTGAGAAAATAAAGGAACAGCTGAATAATGTACTATAATTTAGTCCCCGGTTACCGGAAACCATTAGCTACCGTCTTCTTCTTACTTTTGGTTTTTGTCCGCCTCCACCTCCGGTGAAAATCACGCCAACTGAAAATTCAAATCCGGTAAAATCTACTTTAGCATCTTTATAGTCGACAGTGACACTTTGTAATCCACTTGTCATAGTTCCACCTGTGTAACTTCCGCTAAGAGGAAACTTTGCTGTACCCATCAGGTAATTCGTTTCTAATGAAATTCCGAATTGATTGGTGACATATACCGTCAGCTCTGTCCCGATTTGTTTACCGAATCCCGGATTGTTCTTAAAACTCAGATCTGAGTTGGTCACATCCCACTGATTGTATTGGCGAATGGCCCGATCGATATTTCCTGTATTTAGTTTCTGCGCAAATCCATAAAACAAAAACCCCCCGGCTTTAATGTCGAACTTCACTTTCTGTCCTTTCAATTGAAATACAAACTCAGCGGGAACGAATATTGTAAAGTTGGGACCAAGTAAGGGTTCTTTCGATTCAAATGGCAAATCGATGATATTGAGCCCCGACATGCGATATAAAGTGACACCGGTTTGCACGCCAAAATAATTATTGAAATTAAATCCAATACCGCGAAGTGAGAATGGACTGATCGGTGTGGAGAAATACCCATTGCGCGGAACAAAATAGGAAAAAGAGAGCCCCACATTCTGCGCTTCCGAGTGTACGCCAATTATTAAAAAAATAACGAATAAAAATATTTTTTTCATTTGAATGATTTTGCCTTATTCTGGATATTAACTAATGCCCAATGTCTAATGACTAAATTAGTCGTTCGAAGATAAAGTGAATCTTTCTATTTTTATGGATTAACGATTGATCTATGAAATACTTGTGCAGTTTTCTAGTAAGCATTTTTCTTTTTTCATGTTCGAAGAAACCAACTGGTGCTGACTTGATTATTAGAGGAGGGAAAATCTATACAGCTAACGATTCGCAAACAGAGGTGGAGGCTGTTGCGGTGAAAGGTGATAAAATCATTTTTACCGGAAGAGAAAGTGATGCAGAAAAATTTAAAAATGATCAGACCAAAGTCATCGATCTGCAGGGCAAGACCATGACTCCTGGCTTTATTGAAGGGCATGGCCACTTGCTGGGCCTCGGGTTTCAAGAGCTTACATTAAACCTGGCCGATACAAAAAGTTATGACGAGCTGGTGGAACGAGTGAAAGATGCCGTAGCTAAATCAAAGCGCGGAGATTGGATTATTGGCCGCGGTTGGCACCAAGACCGATGGGAGAAAAAACCGCAGAAGTTGATCAAAGGCTTTCAGACACATGAAATGTTGAGCTTGATTTCCCCCGATAATCCGGTTTACCTCACGCATGCGAGCGGTCATGCTGCATTTGCCAATGGAAAGGCAATGGAGATTGCCGGTGTTAATCAATTGTCAAAAGAAAAACTTCAGAAAGATTTAGGTGAGGGTGGTGAGATCATTCGCGATCCGCTTGGCAATCCAACCGGAATTTTTGTTGAGCACGCGCAGTCCATAGTTTCTAAATTCATTCCGGCTTCAAGTACTGAGACACTTTCTAAAGCATATGAACTTGCCATGAATGCATGTCTGCGCAACGGCATCACTAGTTTTCATGACGCAGGTATTAGCCGTGACAATCTTTTGCTGCTCAAAAGATTTAAGAAGGAAAATAAATTGAAGGTACGATTGTATGAAATGCTTTCAGGCTCTGACAAATCTTTGGTATCTGAATATTTTAAAAATGGAATTGAAGTTGATTCTGCACATTGGCTTACAATTCGTTCGGTAAAACTATACAGCGATGGCGCACTCGGTTCACGTGGCGCATGGTTGCTTTCACCTTATTCTGATCGGATGGAAACCTCCGGAATGCCATTGATGTCAATGGACTCCGTTTTGAAAATGTCAAGAGAAGGATTAAGAGCCGGTTTTCAGATTTGTACTCACGCGATTGGTGACCGCGCTAACCGCGAAATTCTTGATCGGTACGAAATCGCTTTTAAAGAAAATCCTGAGCAAGCAAAAGATGTTCGCTTTAGAATTGAGCACGCACAGCACATCGATCCGCTGGATATTCCGCGCTTCGCAAGTCTAGGAGTGATTCCTGCCATGCAAGCCATTCATCTTTCTTCCGATAGACCCTGGGCCATTGACAGGTTGGGAGAGAAGCGCATTAAGGAAAGTGCATACATGTGGCAATCGCTGCTGAAGTCAGGTGCAAGAATTGTAAATGGAACTGACGTGCCGGTAGAACCAATTAATCCTATCGCTTGCTTCTTTGCGTCAGTCACGCGCCAAACATTGAAAGGCGAACCTGTTGGAGGTTATGAACCTGACGAAAAAATGACTCGTGCTCAAGCATTGAAGTCATATACCCTCGATGCTGCTTTTGGTGCTTTCGAGGAGAACATCAAAGGCTCCATTGCTGTCGGCAAACTTGCCGACTTCACCATTTTCTCTCAGGACTTGATGACGGTTCCCGATGATAAAATTCTTTCTACCGAGGTGATGATGACAATTGTGGGAGGGAAAATCCTTTATGAGCGGAAATAATATTTCCGGAAATGACAAACCTGTGCCTACGTTGAAGACTTTGGTCACCCTCTTCTTTGGAGAGGAACGAGGCGTAAACAAAAATGCCCCAATTACTCGGGGCATTGATTTTTTATCGGCTGGATCGGATTAATTGAAATCGTTTCTGCGGTAACCACCGCCTGAACGTGCCGGGCGCTCTTCACGAGGACGGGCTTCGTTCACTACCAAGTTCTTGCCCAAGAAATCACGGCCATTAAGCTCGTTGATGGCGTTTTTACCTGAGTTGTCATCGCTCATTTCAACGAAACCAAAGCCACGGCTACGCTGCGTAACTTTGTCCATGATAATCTTTGCAGAAGCCACATCGCCATACTGGCCGAAAAGCTCCTTCAACTGATCCTCAGAAGCTTTCCAAGGAATGTTGGCTACGTAAATGTTCATTTTTTTTTAATTAAGTGATAAATGTTCTTGCTAACTCAATAAGACCTATGCTGACAATAAACAGATTTGGATTTGAATACTACCAGGTGGGATTTATATCATTAACGCCCAAAGGTAGTAATAAAATCTGATAAGTTCCAAAAAGCATTAAAAAAGGGTTTTTGTAGCATAGCTTCTTGAGTCTGGCAGATCGGTTATCCGGCATCTCACATATAGGATCCATCATCCTTCGATAACCACTCAGACAGCAGAATGTTGTACTTCATCAAATCCTTTTAAAAAAGGAGATCTGAAGATTTATCTTTGATTACCTAAAAAATTAAACTATGAAGAAGCTGCCTTTCCTCGTCTTAGTCTTGATTTCCTTAACAGGATTTAGTCAATCATTCAATGCCCGCCCGGGCGGCACACAAAAACCGCCACTTCACGGCAAAAACTGGATGGCCATCACAGGCAAACCTTTGGCAGCAACGGCTGGTGCTATTACATTTCAAAAGGGCGGCAATGCAGTTGACGCTGCCTGCGCAATGCTTGCCTCCACTTGTACCATGTGGGACGTACTAAGTTGGGGCGGAGAAACGCAAGCATTGATCTATAATCCGAAAACACAAAAGGTAATTGCCATCAATGCGCTCGGTGTTGCTCCCACCGGAGCCACACCTGAATTTTTCAAAGGCAAAGGCTACAATTTTCCTCCCAACTATGGACCGCTTGCTGCCACAACTCCGGGTACAGTGGGTGGGTTGACGACTATGCTTGCTGAATATGGTACGATGAGCTTGAAAGGAGTTCTTGCTCCGGCAATGCAGTTGGCCGAAGGTTACCCCATCGAAGCACAAACCGCTAACTCTATCGAGAGAAACAAAGAGATGATCAAAAAGTGGCCTTACTCAAAATCGGTGATGCTCCCTCATTTTGGTGAAAAACGCGAAGCGCCCGAGGCTGGAGAAATCTTCAAACAAACGGATCTCCTCGAGACTTTAAAAAAATTAGTTGAAGCAGAACAACAAGCCTTGAAAAAAGGGAAGAGCCGCAAGGAAGCAATCTATGCAGCCTACGATCGGTTTTACAAAGGAGACATCGCCAAAGAAATTGTGAGAGGAAATAATGAGCAGGGTGGTTTGTTCACTGAAGCGGATCTTGCCAATTGGAAGGTAAAAATTGAAGAGCCGCTTTCGGTCAATTACAAAGGCATTGAAGTTTACAAACTTCAACAATGGACGCAGGGGCCAATGATGTTGCAGGCTCTCAATATGCTTGAGAACATTGATGTGAAAGCGATGGGTTTCAATTCCGCAAAGTACATCCACACCTTGTATCAGGTCATGAACCTTACTTTTGCCGACAGAGATTTTTATTATGGTGATCCTGCATTTGCCGTTGATCAGCCGATGAAGGGGCTGCTCTCTAAAGAATATGCAAAAGAACGAGTGAAATCAATCAACTGGGACAGGAACGATGCCAAAGCTGCACCAGGCGATCCCTATCCTTTTGAAGGAAAAGTAAATCCATATCAGAATTTTCTTAAGGAATGGAATCATGCATTGAATTGGAATGTACCCACGCCTCTCGATGAAAATTATCTAAGCAAAGTATGGGCAGGTACTACATCGGTTGAAGCTGCAGACAAAGAAGGTTGGGTTGTTTCAATTACCCCAAGTGGAGGGTGGATTCCTGCCTGTATCGCAGGCAAAACCGGGGTAAGCATGAGTCAGCGAATGCAAAGCTTTGTATGCGATCCAAAATTAAATCCATTCAATGTAGTTGCCCCCGGCAAACGTCCGCGCGTTACGCTCACCCCAACGCTTGCCCTTAAAGATGGCAAGCCATTTTTATCTTTTGCAGTGCAGGGTGGCGACACGCAAGATCAAAACCTTCTTCAATTCTTTTTGGATATGGTCGAGTTTGGAATGACGGTGCAGGAAGCAACTGAAGCGCCCAACATCAATACTTACCAATTTTATCTTTCACTGGGTGAAGGTGAAGACGGTCAAGATCGCAAGCCAAAACCAGGCTATCTCCTGATTCACGAAAGCACCCCGCCTTACGTTCAGAAAGAATTACTTAAGATGGGTTATCGCTTAAGTATTGATGACCGCACCTCGGGCCCGATTAACGCCATTTACTTCGATACAAAACACGGAAGCTTCTGGGGAGGCAGCAGCAACCATGGCGAAGATTATGGAATTGGGTGGTGACTTTAAATTCAAAATTTCAAATTCAAGATTCCAAATCAATTTCAATTCATACTTAACTTGAATTTTAAACGTAGAATTTTGAATTTATTTCCCTCGAAGCTTTTTGTAAATCCAGGTTGCAAGGCTTAACACAACCGCGAAAATCAAAAGGCCACCAATAAACCAAGGGAATGTCATTTGGCTGTGCGCCACAACGAGCAACACAATAGCTACAAGGAATAACGTTGCAACTTCATTCCAAATTCTAAGTTGCGAGGAGGTAAATTTGAACAGGCCTTTTCTCTGTTGTCTATAAATGATGTGCAGCGAAAGATGATACAGTAAAAGACCGAAGACAAGAAAGATCTTAATTGCCAGCCAGCCGGGAATTTTACCCAAAAGTACGGTGAGCCAGGTTCCCAAAATTAAAGTGAGTACACACGATGGCCATGTAATGCCCAACCACAGCCGTTTGATCATGATCGAAAATTGATTTTGCAAAATAATTCGCTCAGTTTCGGGTTTGTCCTGCGCTTCCCGATTGTAAATAAAAAGCCGAACCACATAAAACAGTCCGGCAAACCAGGTTACAATAAAAATGACATGGACGGCTTTTACGTAGGGATACATTTCGCTTACATTCAGATTGCTTGGCTAAACACTTTTTCAAAATTACTCTTCTTCCACATTCGAGCGTCAAGTGTTGAGCAAATATTTCTGATGAATGTACTCCCTAATTGGGTAACCGAGATAATATCTGATTCTAATTTTACTAAACCATCATATTCCATCGAATTGAGATTCTTCTTGATTGACTCGTAAAAAGATTCACTCACCGTTTGATTGGGGAGTGAGGTTTTTCCGATGCACATCAATTCATGGATCTTTTTTCTGAGCATTAAATCTTCCTCATTCAATGAATGACCTGTAACTATTGGCCATTCCCCTTTTTCAATTTTTTCTTCGTAGGCCTCCACTTCTTTTTCGTTTTGGATAAAGGCATCCCAAGAATCGCTAATTGAAGAAGCACCTAATCCAATGATGAGTTTATTTTGAGTAGTAGTGTACCCCATAAAGTTGCGGTGCATTTTTCCTGCCAATGCTGCCTGCCATAGTTTATCGTTGGGCAATGCAAAGTGGTCCATTCCGATAGGAAGAAAGCCTTCTTGTGTGAGTAACTCCCTCCCTCGATTATACATTTCCCACTTGGCTTCGGCTGCAGGCAAATCTTCTTCGGTATATCGCCTTTGTCCTTTGCTTTTCCATGGCACATGTGCATAAGAGTAAAATGCAATTCGATCGGGTTTCAAACTTTTGATCTTTGCGCATGTGAACTCAATGTGAGACACCGTCTGTCTGGGTAGCCCATACACCAGGTCTACGTTGATACTATTGTAACCTATATCTTTTGCCCAATCAACTACCTCTTTGGTTTTTTCAAATGATTGAATCCGATTGATAATGTATTGTACTTGCGGATCGAAATCTTGAATACCAATACTTATTCTTCTAAAACCAACTTCATGCAACGCGTGGAGATGTTCTTTATTTGTATAGTTTGGATGAACTTCGACACTGAATTCATGATCATCGGGGATGAAGCAATCTTTCGTTATTCCTTCTATTAGTGTTGTCAAATTAGCGGGGCTAAAAAACGTAGGTGTACCTCCGCCAAGATGAATTTCCCTGATTACGGGTTTTACCTCCATTAGATTGCGATACATACTCCATTCGCGTAAAACGGACTTAATATATCTATCTTCTATTCTGTGATTTTTGGTGATGCGCTTGTTGCACGCACAAAACGTGCACAGGTTTTCGCAATAGGGAAGGTGAACATAAATACATAGCTCTCCGTCTTCTTTTGCCAAGGTATTCAATAAAGATTTTCTCCATTTTTCAGTATCAATGGTTTCAGGTTGCCAATATGGAACAGTGGGGTAGCTTGTATAACGTGGGATGGGTCTATCGTATTTCGAAAGAAGCGAAAGAATGGAGATACTCATGGATACAAATGATCCATAAAAATAAAGCCTCATAAATTTATGAGGCTGACGAAGATCAATAAATCAAATGATTTTTAGCTTATGTCAGTAAGCACGATCAACAGATCCTGAACCATACACTTTTTTGGTCACTTCTTTGGTATTTCCTTTGTGTTTAACTGATCCGCTGCCCAGAACGAGAGCTTCTAAGTTGTTGGTCGCACTGATTTCGCAAGCGCCTGAACCGCTCACTTTCACTTTGGCATTCTCCAATTCGCAGGCAAAGGCGTTGAGGCTCCCGCTTCCGCTGAGGTAGATGTCATTCATGGTAGCATAACCTTTTAGAGTAACATTACCTGAGCCACTCACTTCAGTCTTTACATTGTTGCCTTTGATGTCGAGTTCTATACCTCAACTGCCGGAGACCAGGAGGTTAAGATTGTCAGAAGCGATCGAATTCTCTGAAACAATTTTTCCCCCTCCATTTACTTGCAGGTCGCTGATGTTTTTCATGCTCACCGTCACTTTCATCACAGGGCGTAATTTGATGTCATCGATCTTTGCCCAAAGACTTTTGTTGGGGTTATCGGGTTTACGTTCGACATTGATCATCAGCACCCCGTTTTCGACAAAAATCTTGGTAAGCGTAAAAATATCGGGGTCAGCTTCAACATTCACTTCTTGTTTATTGGTCTGCTTTAAATAGACGGTATAATTTGAATTCACGTAAATGCTTTTGAATTCGCTCAGCTCAAGAGTTTTCTTGGTAGGTTGAGCCAGCGCTATAGAGGCAGCGGACAAAAGCAACAGAGAAAGGATGATTAAGACGAGGATTAGGTTTAGTTTTCTCATTCTGTAATTATTTGAATGACAGAAATTTGGGGGTCTTTAAGTATAAAGTAAGTTGAGATTCGCCAAAAATGCAAGGCTTACGCCAAAAAGTTGAAAACGTGGCTGAACTACTTTCGGGGATTCTTAAAGATGAGGCGGAAGACCACGATGAACACTGCAAGGCCGATGCAGAGCATCAACAGAACTCCAGGGGTGACTAATTCTACTCCGTGCATTTAACTATGATTGTTTTTTTAACAAGATTTTCACTTCACGACAAGATTTAGATTTTCATTCAAAGGACGTGATTTATTTGATTCCCCTGACGGAAAACAGCAAAACAGTTTGGTGAGCCTCAGAAATTGAGGTCGAGCGAAGATAATTGAAGAGCAAATCAAGGGGAATCAGGTTAACCATGCGTAAAATCGAATTGCAAAGATTTTTGATTGACAAACAGTTGTCAATGCCAATCACAGTTTTATTCGGGCCTGAAATTTAACATCATTTCGCGCATCGCCAGCAATAGTTTCTCCTCCAGACCCAATTCCAGTTGTGTTGACGTACCGGGTTTGGCCCCACCGCAGCCAAATATCGATTCGCCTGTTCAGTCGATATTGAAGCATTAAATATTGGCGAACTCCTTTTCCATAATAGGCAGGGAACGTAAATGCAAGCCATGCATCCCTCTCATAAACATACAGGCGGTTGTCGTAATCCTGGCTGTCAAACAGGGCATAGCGACCAACGATCGAGAATCGGCCTATTTCATAAGTACCATCTTGAAGCAATACGTTTCCATAAGATGTTTTTCCCTGCCCGTCCGGCAGGCGGGCGTCAAGCGAGTAGGAGCTGAATTGAGCACGAGTCCGAAAACTCAATCTGGCATTGGCAGAGTAATCGCAATTGATCCAGTAGTTTTGTTTTGTGCCATTGCCTGTTAAATACAAGTTGGTGTCGCTGCTGGTATTTCGCTGTTTAGATTCTTGTCTTGCCTGCAGAAAAATGTAAACTGTTTTTGATGGTCGGTAGTTGAAGCGCAGAAGCCATTCACTTCCATCAGAAGGAGAATAGCTTCTGTACTTTAGCCATGGGAATGAAAACAAATCGAAGTAACCTGCGATCGAATATTTTTTGTTAAACGAATATTTCCATCCCCAATATATTCCCGATTCATTTTGAGGAGTTGAATTCTCAGCAATGGCGTTGCTGTAAAAGCTGTAAAAATTTTTGTCGAACCTTCGATAAACCAAAGACACATCCAACTTTGGAGTGAGGCTTCCGAGAATTCCAGCCACCGCAGCACGACCGTTGTTAATCGTTTGAGTGAACTCGCTGAAGAAAGCAAAGTTGTTGAAGTTGTAATTCAGAAACACGGCTGCATTGGTGTTAGCATCTCCATTGAACGCGAATTGGTTGTAGATGGAAGGATTTCTTTGGAAAGGAATACTGAACTGAGTCTGATGAAAAATCAAACCCACGTCAAGCGAATGATTTTTGAATTGAAATATGCCGGCAAAATTGGTCTCTGTTACTGAGTTTCGATTTGCCAGTTCACTTGCTGATCTGTGCAAGCCCGTGTAACTGAATGAGGAGAGATAATCGGCAGTGGATGCAACGGTATCTTGTTGCAGGCTTCCATCGCGTCCGCGCGAAGAAGCCATGGAATGAAGTGTGAACTTTTTTCCGAGCGAGTATGAAATGGCTGCCCCTCTGAAGTATCCGGCTTCATAAATCGAAGTGTAAGGAAGAAAACCGAGGTTGGCCCTGCGCATGGTGTTCACAGCTTCTCCGTTTTTACCAACACCAAAGAATGAGCCGAGTGCAATGCCTTGCCCGAATTGTGCCTGGTAATCACCAATAATTAAATTTTTTATTTTGCCTTTGTTTACGGTTTGAAGATGAAAACTGAGATAATCAAATCCGTAATATTTTCTGGATGGCTCCCACACTATTTTTTCACCCGCATCTTTTTTTAAAGTAAAGCCCAGGCTGAAATCGCCTGCCCGGTTTGTACGAAATCGTGAATAAAAGTTATCCGGGGAGCCCACATAGCGAGAAGATGGCGAAGTATTTTCTGAATACCCTTTTTGCTGTTCAGCCGTTCGTCCCCACCGTAAAAGCAAATAATTGTTTGGCTCGCTCACTATTCTTTTGAAAATAGTCTTGTTGAATGATTGGGTTGCATCAGGAACAGTAACGAACGAAATGATTTTATAAAAAGTATCGCTGTCAAAAATGCTTTGTAATTCATAAATGGAAAGGAAGGGCCCGGCTTCATTGCGGTATTTTAAAAATAAATTGATTTGATCTTGCTTCAAAATATAAAGCGACCGAAGCTGTTCATCAGTCACTGTGTTGAGATCAAGTGGATTTGAAATCAGCTGAAGATAATTTTCATATAAATCCTGGTAGCTGATATCAAGATCTTGCGTAGCAAAAATCTCATCTACAAGACTGGCGGGGTTAAATTCTTTACGCGGAAAATCCTGGGCCATCAGGTTCAAGCTTATGATTGTTGCTACAATAATCAACCAACGTTTCATTTTTTCTGTTTTGAGGAGAACAAATAAATGGCTGAAGCCTGATGAGCCGTACCGGTAAGTTGGTTGAATTTAAGGGCGTAGTCTATTTTTAAATTTCTTTTCTGAGCTCCCAATCCAAAGTAGGCAGCGTTGGGATTCATATTAAAGCCGGTTCTGAAAAATACTTTTTTATAGATCGCGTACTCCAATCCGCTTCGCCACGTAGTTTGATAGTCGAGGTCTTTTTCGATTTCTGTAGCGATCAAAATTTTTTCTGAAGGCCTGAAGCCAAGACCTGCCACTAACTTGGTTGGCAATCGCTCGCCATCTGTGCCAATCAATTTTGATTGAGTTAGATTGGCAATGTATGCGCCAACCGCGATTTGTGTGGTGATTTGCGTGATCCCGCCAAAGTCAAAGCTTGTGGCCGTATTTGTTCCAAAACTCTCGGCCCGATATTGTATGTAGTTTACTTTCGCCCCAAGCGAAGTATTTCCGATCGAACTTCCAAATCCAGCCGACACTAATTGCTCACTGTAAACATCATCGCCAAACCGAAACACGCCCAAACCAAGTGTTCCAATTTTGATCGGTGTCAAAATCGAGGCTGCCATTCGATTTGCCCCTGTTAGGGCAGGCCGTATTTCATAAGCGAAGTTTGCGCTGGCCTGATTTATTTTCCCAAGGCCACCCACATTATTGAAGAGCGACCATTCATCGGCAATCGCTGAAGAAGTAAAGCCCATGCCCATGGCACGAGCGCCCATGAGCGTAGATGTGCTTTGCGCGATGCCTATTTTTAGATTACAAGAGATTAGAACAAGAAACAGTAATTTTAGCCTCATGCTGTTTTGGTAAAATTTTTAAAGATATAAAAAGTTGGGAATGAGGCTGATATTTATATGGTTTGTTTTAATGAACCGCGGCTTATATGGACAAGAGGTGACAAGGGAGTTTTATGTCTCCGGAGAATTGAAAGCCACCGGCAAAATTGTGAATGGATTGAAAGAGGGCCAATGGTCATTCTATTATCCATCAGGGAAAAAGAATTCGATTGAAAATTACAAAACCGGATCCCTTCATGGGGACATATTTTATTTTTATCCGAACGAAACCTTACAGGCTCATGAACAGTGGCGCGAGGGGAAGATGCAAGACTCTGCCTGGTATTTTCATGCCAATGGCAAACTTCACCGAAAAGGAGTTTATCAAAACAATCAATACGCGGAATTTTCTTTCAGAAGATGGGCAACTAAAATTCATCGGCTCCTATCACGATGGAAAAGAAATTGGAATTTGGTATGAATTCAAGAAGGGACGGAAGAAAGTTTATAAAAAATACTGAATCAGAATTCTTTTCTCAAGCTGAGAAAAAACCCGCGATGATTTTGGTTGGTAAAAGTGTATTCGGTGCGAATCACCATGTCGTATACCGTTACAAAATCAAGTCCTAGCCCATAACCACCAAATAATTTATCGGTGAACCGCTTGTTCAAGGGCATCGATAGGCCCGTACTCGGGTCAACATAGTCATTGTAGTACGGATAGTTTTGCGCATAGCCCCAATCCGAAAATGTTTTTAGGTAAATGGAGAGCGGAAAATATTCCAGTTGTTCTCTCGGCATTGCGCCAAGGTTCCACACCTTGTGAAAAATTCTTGTTTTAAGAGTTGTTTTGTTCAGCGCAAGGGCGGGTGTTTCGATGACATAATTTTCAAAGCCTCGTACATATTGCCTTCGGTAACCCATGCCCCCGTACAATGCGTAAGGCTGCGAATTGGGAGTAGCCCAGTAGACTCCCGTGTAATTTGAAAGAAAGAACTTTTTTCCAATGGCAAAATGTCGGGCATAGCCCAAACCAATTTCGAAGAGATTAACATCGCTGCCCAGGCCAAGTCCTGTTTTTTGAAAGTATCCGTTTATTTGATATCCGCGCAACGGATATTGTACCACATCGCGATGCTCCGAGTTAAAAGTATAGCCGACTTGACCATACTGCAACGCTAATCTGTTTTGCCCAAAATAATTTGGGTTCAGCGCTGCAATGGTGTCATTGATTTGGGTATCCCGATAACCCAACTGAAACGAATGAGTTTCGAAAAATGATTTGCGATAAAAATAATTCACCGAAACTTCCTTCGTGATTTTCAACGGCTTAGTGAACTTCAAATATTGAAGAATATGATTCTCTGTAAAGTAGGCTAAGTTCCTGGGTTCAGCGTAATTGAAATAAAATGACAGTCCTTGTTTTTGCTTTTTGTCGATGTATGGAATTTTGTAGGAGAGTTCATAGCGCTGTGTGAATCCAAATTGAGCGATGAGTTGCAGCGTTTCGTACCGGCCCCTGAAATTATACCGCGTTAAATTTATTCCGTAGTTAACCCGGCTCACATCATGCTTGTAGTTATTCCACCACTCGCTGAAGTTACGATCAGACAGTTCGAAAATTGGAATCGGGAAGGTGTACCATCGCTCTGAGACTTCTACCAGCAAATCAATTCGATTGTTAGATAACTCCAGACTTCTGACATCTACGGTATGAAATAACCTGAGATTGTAAATTTTGCGTTTGTCCCATAGCAATTCATGCTGAAGTCGCTTCAAACTAATGGTATCGCCATTCTTCAGTTTTATCTCGCGCGAAATTATTCGCTCTTTTGTGATTTTATTACCAACGATCAGCACCCGGTTCACTGTGAGCACACGAGATGAATCAGTCGGTACAATCACTGTATCTGCCTGGCTGTTGCCCATCATTCCCAAAAACCCTACGATCAACGCCAGCATGATACTCGATTACTTATTGACTCTTTTGAAAATTTAGGTTGTGCTCTGAATTTCGGCAGAGGGTTTTTTATAGGAACGGATCAGCACATAGACTCCGACCAATACTAGCGGAATGCTGAGGATCTGCCCCATGTTCAAAGTCATTTTGTCTTCAAAAGGAACCTGGCTTATTTTTAAAAACTCATAAGCAAAGCGAAGACTCCACAAAACAATCATGAACATTCCGAAAATCCTTCCTTCAGGCAGGTTGATTTTATACCGTGACCAGTACCAAAGTAAGAAGGCGAACAGCAACAAACAGGAAATAGACTCGTACAATTGTGCCGGATGGCGCGCAATTCCGAATGTATGCACGCGTGCCGCGAAAGATCCATCAGGTTCTTTTAGCCATTGATATTTCAAGGGTACCAATGCAGATTCGTCAACATATTCATTCAATTGAGTCAAATAATATTTCACCTCGTTGCCCATAAAACCTAAAGCACGGGTTTCATCGACTCCCTTCTTGAATAGAATAGTGATATTGATGGGCATTCGTGAGTTCTCTGCCTCAGGCGCATCAGATTTGTTAATAGTCACATACTCCACCGGGCTGTTGTCGCGTGTGAGGTTTTCGCTCACTTTATTTACGAAGACCACGCTCAACGGATTGCTGGATGGTTTGCCTAAGATTTCTGAATTGAAAAAATTCCCCAACCGAATGAAACACCCCGTAAGGCAAACCAAAATCACAATGCGGTCAAGCACTTGCAAATAATTTTGCCCGGGTTTTTTCTTACGGCTAAAGAGCCACAACGCAAACAGAATTCCGATGGCTCCCCCATGGCTTGCCAGTCCTTGAAAACCTGTAAAGCGAAAAGGATTGAACTCGAACGGAATAAATACGCTCAACGGACTCTCCCAAATAATTTCGGGCTGATAAAAAATCACATGGCCTAATCGAGCCCCAAGAATGGTTGCCACAATCATATAAATGGTGAGCGTATCAACATCTTTCTCCGGTTTTCCTTCTTTACGATAGATGTAGTACAAAATCTGCTGGCTTACCAAAAAGCCGAGAGCGAAAAGCAAACCATACCAGCGTAGTGCAAACTGTCCGTAAGAAAATAATTCAGGACTACCGTTCCAGATAATAAATTGAAGCATAGCAGATTTATGATTTTAGAATTTAGATTGATGTGAAATTTTAAATTTTTAACATGAAATCTTGAATTTCAACCGGCAAAGATAATGTTTGCAGTTGAAAGGTCAAGAGGACAAAACCACATAGTTATTTAGGTACAAAGTTGCAGACAGTTAGCCACTTGGCAACCGGAAAATAGAATATTGAACTCAGTAATTGACCACCAACTGCATTTTGTCTACTGCAGATTTAGTTCTTCCAACTCATCCTTAAAACCACCACTCAGAATCGGGAAGCGGCACCAGCTTCGTGGATCTACGTTCAGATCATCAAAATGAAATGACGGAGCGATGCGCTCACGCTTCCATTGACTGGCAGACCACATCTTAAAGAATTTTTTAATATAGTTTTTCAAGGTCTCTTTGTCAGGATAATTCACGGAGAGAATTTTATAAACCTCCAGCGGATTTTTTCTGTCGCGGATGCCAAGCTTTTCGATCTCGAGTAAAACTGAATAAGGCATCAGATCTTTCTCATCGGTTTGTGCGCGATCTTGCGGTCGCAGCTCTGCAGTAGGAGTCAAGTTATTGACAAACGACAAACCCGGATAACCTAATTCTTTCTCTGCCCATTTTAGCCATTGCAAAATAAAAGGCTTGTCAACCCCCGCAATTGGGGCGAGGCTTCCACTGGTATCGCCATCCATCGTGGCATAGCCTACATCTCCTTCGCTTCGATTAGATGTTGTTAATAGAATGGATTGCTTCACATTGGCGAGCATCCAGATGATTGGTGACCGTGAACGTGCCTGAATATTTTGCCTCGCTATATCATCATTTTCCCAGGTCAATTTTCGACCAATGACTTTTTCGATTTTACTTTCAAACAAAATCACTTCATCATCGATCGACCAGCAGTAAAAATTTGCTCCAATCGATTCGGCCAATTCTTTTGCGGCCTGCAAAGTGGCATCTGAAGAATTTTTTGTTCCCTGGTAGGCGCACGTGAGCAATTGCGAAACAATTTCTTTTTCTGTTTTTAAAACTGGGATATTGACCTTCTCACAGAATGCCTTAATGCCTAAATCCCTAATGCCTTTTTTCACCATTGCTGCAACGAGAATTGCGCAACAGGAAGAATCTGCACCACCGCTCAAGCTCAATACAAAACCTTTGGCTTTACTTTTTCTCAAATAATCGAACAGGGCAAGGGAAGCTGCGCGCGCAAACTCTTCATTTTTTTCTTTGCTATCATGAATAGGAAGTGCTTTCGTTTTTTCAGGTTCACTGAAATTGACTTCACATGAGAGAAGATTGAAATTTTTAAACGAAAGTCGTTCATTCACTGCAATCAATTTCCCTTTTTGCGCAACGATGATGTCGCCATCGTAAATCATTCGACCGGCTTCATTGCCGAGATGGTTTACAAACAAATAAGTACAATCAAATTTTTGCGATCCCTCAGTTACCACTTCACCTTCACGCTCCAGGCTTTTACCAAAGGCAAAATGACTGGCGCTGCTGTTGAGTATAAGTTCAACTCCGCGCTTTTTCAAATTGAACCCCGGTCTCTTTTCATCCGACCAGCCGTCTTCGCAGATTTCAAATCCAAGTTTAATGCCGTGAACATCATAGATAAGATCACCAACAGAAATTTTCTGACCGGCTATTTCAATTTCTCTCGTTTCAAATGGCTTCCATGCATTAAACCATCGGGGCTCGTAATGCACACCTTCGCGAGGTAGATTTTGTTTTAAAGTAATGCCCAGGATTTTCTGGTCGTGGACAAGGGCAACACCGTTATAAGTGAATCCGTCAAATCGCACAGGTAACCCAATATCAACAGTAATGTCTTTGCAATGTGGAGCGATCTCCGCTAATTTTTGGAATGCTTTTTCGGAAAGCCAGTCGCTCAGGAAGACATCTTCGCAGCCATAGCCGGTGATGCACAATTCGGGCAGACAAAGGATTTTTACCCCGTCCCTTTTGGCGGCATCGATGGCCTCAATAATATTGGAAACGTTATTGTTCCAGTCGAATGGAATCTGGTTGAGCGTAGCCCCGCCAATTTTAAGTATTCGTGTCAAATGAATCCTTTGTTTATCTTAACTGCTGTTGCTCCGTTTGAGTTTCAACATTTTACAAAAATATCAAAGCGCGACTAACACTTTCTTAAAAGCCTCACTATTTTTATAGAAATGAATAACAGACTTTCATCCGAAGAGCTAAAAAGATACAGCCGTCATTTGGCTTTGCCTGATTTTGATGAGACATCCCAGTTGAAATTGAGGGGGGCAAAAGTGACGGTAGTTGGTGCGGGAGGTTTGGGTTCGCCCGTACTTCTATATCTCGCTGCTGCAGGGGTAGGATCAATTCAAATCATCGATCACGATGTGGTGAGCGTTTCCAACCTCCAACGACAGATTTTGTTTAGCACTGATGATCTCGGAAAAAACAAAGCTGAAACAGCAGCTTTGAAAATGTTGAAACTTAACCCTACCATTCATGTTGATCCAAAGCCAAACCGAATTTACTCCGCGAATGCGCTTGAACTCCTAGCCGATTCAGATATTATAGTTGACTGCACCGATAATTTCCCGACCCGCTATTTATTAAACGATGCTTGTCAGCTATTAAATAAGGTGTGGGTGTATGGATCGATCTTTCGCTATGAGGGACAAGTTTCGGTTTTCAATTATAAGAATGGTACCAGCTATCGCGATCTTTATCCGACACCGCCACAACCCGGGAGTGTCCCTGATTGCGAACAAGGTGGTGTGCTTGGTTCGCTTGCCGGAATAATCGGGAGTATTCAGGCGAATGAAGTAATTAAAATAATTACAGGTATTGGTGAACCATTGGCAGGCAAACTTTTGATTTTCGATTCAGCATCGATGGAGTCTTCCAGCATTACAATTCCGGTTCAAACTCAGAAAGAAAAAATTAAAAATCTCATCGATTATGACGAATATTGCGGGTATCCAAAATCAATTATTACCATGAAGGAAGTAACTGTTCAAGAACTGAAAAACCTGATCGACACCAAAGCTGATTTTCAATTAATCGATGTGCGTGAGCCCCATGAATATGACATCTGCAACTTAGAAGGAGAACTTATTCCACAGGCAGAGATTCCTCACAACGTTGACAAGATTTCAAAAACCAAGCAAGTGATTCTGCATTGCCGTAGTGGTGCTCGAAGCGGGAACATGGTTCAATGGCTCGAAAAAAATCACGGCTTCACCAATCTATACAACCTGAAAGGCGGTATCAAAGCATGGGCAACCGAGATTGATACAACCATGCCTACTTACTGATTTCTGTTTAACCACAAAGACGCAATGGCGCTAAGGCTGTTCAGCAATAAATTCTTCTTTGCGCCTCTGCGACTTTGCGGTTTAAAAGACAATAGCAATATTGAAAGAATATGAACTTGAAACCAATAAAAACAAAAAAAGACTATCGGCAAGCGCTGAGCAGGCTTGAAGTAATTTTTGATGCTAAAAAAGGGAGTCCGCAGGGAGACGAACTTGAGGTTTTGGGAATTCTAATTGACCAATATGAAAACGAACATTTCTCAATCGGTTTTCCTGATCCGATTGAAGCAATAAAATTTAGAATGGAGCAGTTAGGATACACCCAATCAGATTTGGCAAGGGTGGTTGGGCTTAAAAGCAGGGCGAGTGAAATACTGAATAAGAAGAGAAAATTGTCTCTTGAAATGATTCGGCAGTTGCACGACAAATTGAATATTCCGTCCGATGTTTTAATTCAGACTTATTGAGTCAAGTTGTCAGTAATGCAAGACCAAAAAGACCCAATTGATTACATCAGCCATTTGCTCGAGAGCAAATCAACGGCTAAACAAGTAACCTATAAAAATCTTTTAGCGGCATTTAAATCCTTGGGCAAGGAATCAAAACGAATTATCGGTGAGCTGAAGAAAAAAGCAAAACCAGGCGATGAAGATGTTACAGTTGATTTTAAACAAGTTACGGAACATGAATTTGATGTAAAGCTGGCTGGAGACCTTTTGGTGTTTGTACTTCACACTAACATTGTCACGTTCGATGATACACATCCCGTGATGCAAAGTGAATATATCAAACAAAAGGAAGTTAATCGTTATTTTGGGCAGATCATGGTTTACAACTTCATGTCTGACTCGATCAAGTTCAATCGGGTGAATGATCCTGGGTATTTACTCGCTCGATTGCTTATCAATCATGAAGGCCGTTATGTGATTGAAGGCGAGGGGCGACTTGGTTCTTTGGCCCATCAGATTTCTGAAGCTACGATCTCTGAAAATGAGTTGAATATTCTGGTAAAACTCTCGCTGATGATCGCTATCGAAAATGATTTGATGGCTCCGCCATTTCCTGAAGTGAAGTTCATTACACTTTTTCAAAAAAACGAGAAGACACAAGAGCTTGGTGGTGGCCAGAAAATTGGTTTTCGAATGAGTTACGAAAACAAAGCGGAGGGTTAATTTTTAACGCCCCCTTGAACGTCAAAAACATTAATCAATTGTCGAAAAGTAGGTTTTCCGGCCGCGAAAAAAGTTTATCTTTGAAATAGGTAAATCGACAGGATGAGCTTAAGAATAAACAGATATTTTGCTTCACTTTTAATTCTCGTCCTGTTATTCTTTTTCGCTTGCGCCTCATCCAATTCATCGGGCTATAAACCAAAGTACAAGAAGCCCAACCCCAACAAACCCTTGCCTTGTCCACTAAAAGACTGCTGATGTTATGCGCAAAATAACTATTGCCATCGATGGATACTCTGCCTGCGGAAAAAGCACAACAGCAAAAGAGGTGGCTGCAATTCTGGGCTATCGCTACATTGACTCAGGCGCTATGTATCGTGCAGTGACTTTGTATTTTTTGGACAATCACATTTCCCTGACAAACCCAAAAGAAATTGATCGAGCATTATCTCAAATTCACTTGAGCTTTCATTTGAATTCACATTCTGCTTCAGACGCATTTATGAATGGGGTTAACGTGGAGAATAAAATACGTAAAATGCGCATCTCTGAAAATGTAAGTCAGGTGAGCACTATTAAGGAAGTGAGACATGCCATGGTGTCACAGCAACGAAAGCTTGGTAAAGACAAAGGCATAGTGATGGATGGCCGCGATATCGGCTCTGTTGTTTTTCCAAACGCTGAACTAAAGCTTTTTCTTACAGCCGATATTCAGGTACGTGCTTACCGAAGACAGCAAGAACTGCTTGAAAAAGATAAATTGGTTGACCTAGACACAATCCTTTCCAACATCACCGATCGTGACCGCATCGATAGCACACGCAAAGAAAGCCCATTGATCAAAGCCAAAGATGCCATCGGCTTAGACACTACGCACGTCACGATTGATGAGCAAGTGGATGAAGTGGTACGGATGGCTATTTCGAAAATACTTTTAAAGAAGTAAAATCCTCTCTACTTCAAACTATACCTGTCAATCAGAAAAACTAAGGAGGCCATAGCCGCTGCTCCGAGTTCCAGTTCGCGAGGGCTCACTTTGTCAATAGTGTCCTCGGGTGTGTGGTGGTAATCAAAATAGCGTTGCGAATCAGGAAGATAACCGATCATGGGCGTGCCAAGTGCACCAAGAGGCCCAATGTCTGCCCCACCACCTGGGTGATCGAAATCAGTAAGACCATAAGGTTCAAATAAAGGCTTCCAGCTTTTGATTTTATTTTTTACGAGATCAGTTGCAGTCATGGTAAATCCACGGGGAGTGAAACCGCCTTCGTCAGATTCAATGGCAACAATATGATTCTCATTTTTTGCTTTGGCCGTCTCAGCATATTTTGTTCCGCCCCGCAAACCATTTTCTTCGTTCATGAACATGACGGCACGGATTGTTCTTTTTGGCTTTATGCCCAATTGCTTAAACAATCGCAATACCTCAATGGATTGTACAACACCAGCGCCATCGTCATGCGCGCCCTGTGCTAAGTCCCAAGAGTCGAGATGCCCCCCGATGTCGATGATCTCGTTTTTGAATTCGCTGCCATTAATTTGTCCGATCACATTGGATGAAGGCGCATCGTCTAAAATTTCGCAATGGGTTTCAAGGTAGACTTGCAAGTCTTTTTCTTCTTTCAAAAGTTGAGAGAGGAGCTCAGCATGTTTTGTGCTAACTGCAACGGCAGGAATTTTTTTCACTTCTGAAGAATATCGTACACCACCGGTATGAGGATAATCTTCAAGATTAACCCCCATCGAGCGGACGATTACCGCAGACGCTCCTAACTTCGCTGCTTCCACTGCACCAGTGCCTCGCTGATCTACCGCCCCTCCGTAGGCCGCGAAGGTGCTGATCTTCGTTGGATCCATTGGCCGGTTGAAGAAAATAATTTTACCCTGAACTTTTGAACCCAGTTGCTTTAGTTCATCAAAGTTTTTCACTTCAATTACTTGCGAAGAAATTCCGGAAGGGCCGGTGCCCGGTGAGCCTCCCAAGGCACATATCGTCAAGTTTACCATGCCCATTTTTTTAGAGTTGAGAACCCGTGCAATTTCTTTCTCTCCGCGCACCCAATGCGGCACCATCACGGGTTGCAACCACACACTATCAAAATCATATTTCTCCATCATGTGCCTGCTCCATTCCACAGCTGCGGCTGCTCCTGGCGATCCCGACAAGCGCGGTCCGATTTTGGTGCAGAGCTCAGTGAGCATCTCATAAGACTTTCCGTTCTTGAGGGCTGCGTCAAAAATTTCTTTAATGCCATCACTATCTTGTACAATTTGAGCTTTGGCCATTGTAACGAGACACACAAATAAAAAGAGGAGTACGTTTTTCATGATCATTCTTTTGAGGTGCCAATATAATCTTAAAACACATAGGCACATAGAAGACAAAGGCTTAGCGGCTAAAATGCTTTCTGTGTTTCTTATGTACTGATATAGTTGAAGGAGGGTTAAAAATTCACAATCAGCTTAATGCAAAAATTCCTCCCCATGCTATAAATACCTGAACGGCCGTTGGGCGATTGCGAATAGTATTCGAAGTATTTTAAGCGGCTCATGTTCGATTGATAAACTTCATCAAGCAAATTGTTCACCTGAAATTGAAATTGCCAATTCTTAAAAAATGTTACGCCTGCACCTACGTTTAACAAAGTATAACCGTTAGTCTTTGTTTCCGTATCGTAAAGTGCGAGGTAGCGATTTTGCGTTGAATTAAAATCAAGGCCAACTGTTGCATTCAAATCAGAAATCCATTTTGATTTAATCCTGAACTCTTGATTAACGCTACTCATTAATCGGGCAGGTGGAATAAACGGCAAATATTCGCCTTGCTGTTTTGTGTTTTCAAAAGCTTTGTTGCGGTTGAATCCATAACATAGTGCAAGCTGATTGTTAAACGTAAATCCTGAAATGTTTCCCGGTTTTATTGAGAATGTTGCTTCCAACCCATAGAGCTGCGCAGCCGCTTGCTGATACTGAACGATTCTGTTGCCCTGTGGGTCGGTTGACGGCTCTCCTTGTGCGTCAGTTACGGAATTAAGATAAATGAAGTTCTGAAGGTTTTTATTGAATAGACTCACCGAAGCATTTAAGCCAGAAAAATTAGCAAACAAACCTATATCTTCCTGCCAGCTGAACTCCGATGTAAAATTCGGGTTCCCAATGTAAATGATGTGGCCATCCAAACCATTAGCTGCAATTTCGGAGATACTTGGTGCACGAAAGCCTCTCGAGATATTGAGTTTTAAATTAAAATGTTCGTTGATTTCATAGGCAGAACCAAGACTCAATGTAAATCCATGAAATGTTTCCTTCGTGGCTTGAAATTGCAAAGTCGAGCCAACGGTATCGGGGGCATGAACTTGAATATCAAAACCTGTTTTCGGATCCGTGCTAAGGTACATGGCGTGAGTTTGAATGTTCCTCGAGTCGAAGCGCGCACCACCGATTATTGTCCAGTTTTCTTTTTTCCATTTCCCCAGCGCGAAGGCGCCTAAATCGAAAAGATCATAGCCGGGAATAGCAAAGTTGGTTGCACCGGCAGGCTCTGTATTTTTCTGGTACATGCCATTTGCACCAAAGGAAGTTTCAATCCCTGAAAATTCCGGAGCATTGTATCGCAAACTATAACTCAGTGTGTTGAGTTGGTGATAAGTGCCGGCCTGATCAGGCACCGCGGGATGAATGTATTCTCTTCGTATGTTTTGAGAAAAGGAGAGCAAAGTTTGTATATCTCCTCTTCCTATTTCGTAATGATTTTTTAAGTAAGCGCGATAGTATTGGATCCGCTGATGTAATGGACTTAGTGTATAGGAATTCAATTCTGAATCTGAAACGATTGGACGATTGGTGACATCATCTTTATCTGCTTCGTAGACTTGCTTGGTAAATTTTCTGGAAATAGAATCGCGGCTGCCATCAGGAATTCCCTGTAAGTTGTCGTACAGCGAAAGATTGAAATGCGTAAACCCTTTTGCTCCTTTGTAGCCCAGCAAGGTGGAAATTGCCATCTCCTGAAAGCCGGTATTGTATACTCTTCCATCCACCCGATTGGTGTAATTTTTTGCCATACGGTAAGATCCTCGCACGGCCCAGAGCCAGTGCCTATTCCCTTGCGAAATCCGAAATCCGTTTCCGGTCAGCCCATTGTTGCTTTGATATTCCGAAAGCAATCGACCATAAATTTTTCCATCGGTGTCTTTAGGAATAAATGGTAATAAGCTCACCACACCTGCAAGCGCATCAGAACCGTAGGCTAAACTGGCAGGACCTTTGATAATTTCGGCCCGTTCGATGTTGTAGTTATCAATTTCAAGCCCATGCTCACCTCCCCATTGCTGTCCTTCTTGTCGTACGCCATCATAAAGCGTTAGTACGCGGTTGAAACCCATGCCACGAATGAAAGGTTTTGAAATATTAGGACCCGTTTTTAGCATGTTCAAACCGGGTGTATTTTTAGCAAGTACATCCATTACGTTGCTCTCATTTGATCGCTCGATCATTTTTGTTGTGACATTACTGATAGAGATCGGATTTTCTTTGATCAATCCAGCACGGGCAATCGCAGTGACTACAACTTCATCCAATTGAGAATGAATGGGCATTAGAAAAATTTCATAATTGGATTTAGCTTTTTCAATTTCAACGGTATCGGTTTGATACCCGATGTAAGAAAGGACGAGACGATCGCCTTCGCGGGTTTCGATTTTGAATTTCCCGTTGTCATCGGTTGAAGTTCCTGTTTTTGAATTGAGGATCATAACCGTTGTGTGGGGCAACAATTGGTTTGATTCGGTATCCATTATTGTGCCGGTAATCACATGTTGTGCCTGGAGGATCGAAAAGCAAAATGACGCGATGATTGTAAAATAAAGTTTCATGTTGGTAAATCTTAGTTAAAGTGAATTGAATTGACGGTGGTTGAGCAAATCAAAGTGACTTTGCTTCAACGAAATCGTCAGAAAAATTAACTAAGAGAAACAGGGGGCGCACGACCATGCGCAAAAGAAATGAAGTTATGTTCCGCGCTAACGCTGAGTTGTTCCTTGTAATCAGAAGGGAAAAGAGAAACAGCAAAGACTAAAATGGTAGAGATGAACGCATGATTGAAAAAATCGATCGAACAAACCTTGCAGTGCTCATCGTGTTTTTGTACCCCGGCAGTTCCACCTTTTAATGGAGCGGTGACCGATTTATTTTCATGAACATCGTGATTTCTGTGAAAGAAATTCACACCAATCTGCGCGAAAAGCAAAGTTCCGATTAGGAAAGCCGATGAGACGATATTTATAATTCGCGATTTCAAGGTGTACAAATGTAAATAAGCAGGGTTTCTTATCAAATCATTTTTTATGAACGGATGTGAACCTGATGACCGTGGCAAATGTTTGTAATGTTGTTGCTAACTTGCATTCACATTAACAAAAAAAGTTATGGCCTATTTATTCGATTCATTTGAAGGATGGAAAAAATATTGCGAAGAGAAGAATTTTTCCCTTGCTCAAACGGTGCTCGAATACGAGAATGACCAAAAGAACCGTTCGGCACAACAAGTCAACGATGGATTGATGAAAGCCTGGAGCGTGATGAAAGATGCTGTGCGCAGTGGCCTTGAGGAAGATATGACCTCCCGTTCGGGAATGATCAATAATGGAGCAAAGAAGGTCTATCGCTATCCAAAGGCAGTACTCTCCATTGAATTTCAGAGACTGATTTCACGTGCATTGGCTGCGAAGGAAGTTAACTCGTGCATGGGGCTTGTAGTGGCAGCGCCTACGGCAGGTGCGAGCGGCATTATGCCCGGTGTACTCTATACGTTGCAAGAGATTCACAAAATTGATGATCAAAAAATTCTGGAAGCAATGATGGTGGCTGCAGGCATTGCAATCATTATTGAACAAAAAGCTTCAATTGCAGGAGCCGTGGGTGGATGTCAGGCTGAGACGGGAACTGCTGCAGCAATGGGCGCAGGTGCTATTGTATATTGTCTTGACGGAAACATCGATCAGGTGTTTAATGCAGTTGCAATTACAATTCAATGTATGCTCGGTTTGGTTTGTGATCCTGTTGCAGGACTTGTGGAAATTCCGTGTGTAGTGCGCAACGCCAGCGCTGCTGCAATTGCCAATAGCTCCGCTCAAATTGCACTAGCCGATGTGAGCAGCGTAATCCCTGTTGATGAAGTGATCGAGGCGATGGGAGAGATCGGTGCAAGCATGGAGACTCGTTATAAAGAAACGGCACTCGGTGGATTAGCAGCAACCAAAACGGGACAAGCCATTGCTAAAAGAGTCTTGATCAGGGATATTGAGATGCTGCCGGATGAGAAAGTGGGTTGAATATTTTTCATTTTTTCGACACGTAACATTTTATACTTCTTGGATTACCTCAAACCCTTTGTAGCTTCCTGTCACCGCAATGCCAGCAATCCATTTAGCTATACTTTTAAATTTTAATTTTCCTGCTGTCTCGTTAATGGTTGCCCCCGAGCCAAGTGCATCATCTATAAGCAGTATTCGACTATAGGATTTTCTTTCGTTTATCATCAAGCTGACCTGTGCGTTGCTGATCCTGTCCTCAATTTTACTAAGTGCTTTTTGAGGAACAACAAATTCGCCTGAGATTTTTTTTAACGAAAGATGAGGCAGCGGCAGGTTCAGGCCCTTTTCCATGACTTTCATGAACTGAATGTTTCTTTGAATAGTTGGAGGAATGAAACCAACAGCTTCTATTTTTTCTCGACCTATAAAATTGTGAAGTGGTTCTCTGATTATTTCAACAATCTCTAAAATTAGTTTCTTGTTTTGTCCTTGTTTGGCGTGATGAAGTAATGTGCCAAGGCGTGTTTTTCCGAATTGCTCAATGGCATAAAAATCAAAATAGTACATGGCATCCAAATAGATTTTCTCAAACGCCTTCGTGCCTTCCAATTTTGACATGCCGTTGATAAGGCCATAAGGATCAAAATATTTCAAATATTTTTTTCTTGTAGCAATAAATTCATCCACGGTTTTTGCCACCGGCAATTTTTGCCGATTGCACCAATGCGAAAGAGCTGTTAACCCCTCCAGTCTTTGCCCTGTTTCCGTGATTAACAAAAAATATTTTTTTAAAAAATCCTCAGCGTCATGATTTAACTCAATCAGGTTTTGTCTCGGCTGGCTTTTGGCAAGCCTATAATATGTCTTGGGTGCTTTACCGAGTTTCTCAACCTTATTTTCTGAAGCCAGATCATTTAAAATCCGATGAACCATTTGGCGTGAAAGGAGGGTGAAGTCTGTCAGTTCACTAACGGTTGACTCGCCTTTTTCCTCTAAAATCCTTAGAATTTCAATTTTTGACATAGTTTACAGTTTACTGTATACTGTAAACTTAACGATTTATTTCAAAGGAAATGGGATTTGACTTCACGTTTGAATGGTTTACCAAAACTAGTCAAACCATAGGTCAAAAGAGTCTTGATCAGGGATTGAGATGCTGCCGGATGAGAAATGATTTGAAATTCAAAGTTCAAAAATTCAAAAAACCTGACGCTATGAATTTTGAATCTTAATCTTCTTGAATTGAAGAGTTACTTCAAAATCTCAGGCACATCCAACCTTCCTAGCCCGTAAATCAGTGCAGTAAAAACCAGCGCCCAGCCTATCGCGCTGATCAGCATGAAAACGATTATTTTATTTTTCGGTTTACCCATGCCCACGGCAATGATCGTGCCGCCAATAGGTGTGAGAAACAAAGGCGTTAGAAAAGCAACTCCGCCAAGTCCGTATTTCCTGATGAGCACCGCGGTTCTCCTGGTAGGCATCTTACGGTTTTTGTTTTGAAAAAATCTTTTTAAAATTCCCTTGCGTAACCAATCGCCAAAATAGGTGAAGGCTATCACACTTAGCATCATACCTCCAACCGTGGATATTATCGTGGTGATGAAGTGAAGGTGCAGCCCGTAGCCTTCGAGGGGCCCAAATATAAATTTTAGCGCACTTGAGAAAAAAACGGGTATGGCTTTCAGGATTTCTTCGGTCATCGCAGATCAAATCATCACAAATTCAAAAAGATTAATTTCGTGAAAATAAACATAAGTCAGCAACCCGTGAAAGCATCTAAGAAAAATAAAAACCAGTTTCAATCACTTCAGCAATTATGCGAAATCCACGCGCCATCGGGCCATGAAAAACCGGTGAAAGACTTTTTGCTTGAGTACATTAAGAAAGAAAAGAAAAATTGGCGCACAAAACCCGAAATCATTGAAGGCAATGAATTTCAGGATTGTTTGATTTTAAAATTTGGTAAACCCCGCACAGCTGTATACGCGCATATGGATTCGGTAGGCTTTACAGTGAGGTATTTTAATCAATTGGTTTCGATTGGTGGTCCCGATGCAGAAGCTGGAACAAAATTGATCGGTGCTGATTCACTGGGACCTATCGAATGCGAATTAGAGTATGATAGAGAGAATCATGCACTTTATAAATATGGAAGACAAATTGATCGGGGTACTACGCTCACTTACAAAATCGATTTTCGTGAGACCAAGGATTTTATTCAATCACCTTACCTGGATAATCGGTTGGGAATTTACAATGCGCTGAAAATGGCGGAAACTTTAAATGATGGAGTAATTGTTTTCAGCTGCTGGGAAGAACATGGTGGAGGTTCTGTTCCTTATCTGGCCAAATACATTTACAAAAAATGGAACGTGCGCCAGGCTTTGATTTCTGACATCACTTGGGTTTCGGATGGTGTTGATCATGGCAAAGGAGTAGTAATCTCTTTGCGCGACAAAAATATTCCACGGAGATCCTTTGTTGAAAAGATCATTTCCATAGCGCATAAGAATAAAATCGATTATCAATTGGAAGTGGAGGGATCGGGCTCAAGCGATGGCGGTGAACTGCAACGCGGACCATTGCCAATCGATTGGTGTTTTGTAGGAGCACCCGAGCACGGAGCACACACGCCACATGAACGGGTTCACAAAAAAGATATCGAGTCGATGGTTGCACTGTATGAAGTGACGATGAAAGAACTCTGAGTCTGATATTGAACATTTCAGCATTTTAAATAACTTGTTGCGCCACAACTAAACTTAAGCTATCGCCAATAAAAAACATATCGATGAACCAATGATAATCGCAGGGCTACGGTCGCGCGACCAATCTGTTCTTGATTATGTGTACGATCATTATTCGGGAGCCCTGTATAGCGTGGTGCTCCGGGTGATCAGAGAAGAAGATATTGCCCAAGAAGTTCTGCAAGATGCCTTTCTGAAAATCTGGAACAAAATTGACTCCTACGACCCATCTAAGGGTAAACTGTTCACCTGGATGCTCAATGTAACACGCAATCTAGCCATCGATCGCACGCGGTCTAAAGAAATGAGCAAGACCAAAAAAACCGATGACCTTGCACTTTCCGTAAATAGAATTGACAATCAGGAACATATTGAATTGCAAGTGGAAGCCATTGGCCTGCTGGAAAATTTAAAACAGCTGCCCGAGGAGCAGCGATTTGTGATTGAACATCTATACCTGAAAGGATACACGCAATCCGAACTCGCAGATGAATTTAACATTCCCTTAGGAACAGTTAAAACCCGAACCCGATTGGCATTGAAAGAATTGAGAACGATTTTGAAAATAAATTGAACATACAAGAATACATATCGAGTGGAGTATTGGAAGCGTATGCACTGGGTGATTTGAGTGCTGTTGAGCGTGTTGAAGTAGAAAAGAATCTGATTCAATATGTTGAGCTGAGAGAAGAACTTTCAAAGATAGAAGACATGCAAGAAACTCTTTTGATGAGCTTGGCTGTCATGCCGCCTTCTTCTGTGAAAGCCAAAGTAATGCAAGCTGTTCAACCACAGGGCAAAGCAGTGGCAATGGATACTTCACTGATCCGATGGAAATATGCAGCTGCTGCTTCCGTGATTTTGGCGTTAGGCCTTGGCTATCTTGCGTATGATTATCGTGACAAATGGATACACTCTCAAGTTGCGCTAAATGAACTGATCACACAAAGTCAGCAAGTAGCACAGGATTACAATAGAGTAAACCTTCGCCTCGACAAAATGGAAAACGATCTGAAGGTGATCAATGATCCATCATTTACTAAAGTGGTGATGAAAGGAACACCCAATGCTCCGCAATCGCTTGCATCAGTTTATTGGAATGATCGTACGAGAGAGGTCTATCTCAGCATTCAAAACATGCGCGAGCTTTCGCAAGAAAATCAATATCAATTATGGGCAATAATCGATGGTAAACCGGTAGATGCCGGAGTTTTTGATGGTAACGTTACAGGACTTGTTCGAATGAAAGACATCACTTCAGGCGCAGTAACATTTGCTGTTACCATTGAGCCACGCGGTGGAAAATCATCGCCTACTTTACAGACTATGCAAGTAGCCGGCAACGTTTCCAAAAGTTAAGCCTACCACGCTCAAGGTTATTTTTTAAATTTTTAATGGTTCAATTGAATCCATGCAACTATTTGTTGCGTATATCTGTTTTGCCGAGTGAATTGGTAGTTTATAGAGAATATATACATGCTATTGTGATTCCTCGAAAATTTAACTTAACTTAATTAACCCATTGGGGTGGGCAATTATGAAATCAGTTCAGGTTTTTAACTATCACAAGTTCAGTATTGTTGGCTGGATCGTTCTGCTTTTTCTATTAACTTATATCATGCTCAAAATCACAGCTCCCTATTTTTAGTGATGGCAAAGCACAAAAATATTTCCGTGAAGAGTTATTATCAGCGGGCGAAAGTTTTTGGATATCTGCTGCTGATGGTGGCTGCATGGCTGGCGATAATGTATCTTATTGAGCGATTCGCTAAATAAGGTTCTTTTATAAGCTTTGATCTTTAAATCCTTATGTCGTTTGCGATGTGAGGATTTTTCTTTTTTATGGTTTTCATTGAAAGCAATCCATAATTTTGGATCTACTAACAAATTCAATATGAATTTACGATTCTCTATTCTGATGCTTAGCTTCTTTTCTGTTTTGGGTGTAAAGGCTCAAAATCAGGATTCACTCCAACGTGTGATTTATGAAACAGCCCTTCAGAAATTAAAGCAAGGAAATTATGCTGAAGCCTCAGCTCAGTTTTCTCAATTGATTGCCACTAATTTTTCCAACAAAGAAGTTTTTGTTAAACGTGGGGTAGCCGGCTTCATGCTCAACGATTTTGCCAAGGCAAAGACTGATTTTGATGAGGCTGTAAAAGCGCGCATTAACACGGAGGAGCTTTTTGAATACCGTGGAATGGCGCGATATAAACTTGATGATGTTGCAGGTGCCGCTGGTGACCTTGACAAAGCAGTAACTATGGGGGCAAAAGATGCAGACATTTTTCTTACGTTGGGCAATGCAAAATTCAGATTGGATAATTATAAGGATGCGATTGCGAATTACGACAAGGCGATTGCCGCAGGGAAAAAGGAGGCTATTATTTTCAATAATCGCGGTAAAGCAAAATTGAACCTTAAGGATTTAACCGGAGCCGAAAAGGATTTCACAGAAGCGCTCAATATTAAATCAGATTACGACAAGGCACTGGAAAACCGGGCCGATGTTCGCTACCAGTTAAACGATTGGAAAGGAGCATCTGCCGATATTGATAAGATGATTTCTAATGGAAGGAATGAAGTTGATTTATTTGAGAAGACAGGTACTGCCAAATTTAATTTACAGGATTTCAAAGGGTGTGCTGATGCGTTGAACAAAGCTGTAACCAAAGGCTTGAAAGACAAAGACGTTTACCGAATGCTTGGAATTAGTCTCGCCAATAATGATGCCTGTGAGGACGCTGCCAAAGCGTTATCGTCTGCCGTTGCTATGGGCGTGAGCGACAAAGAAGTTTTCGAAAAGTTGGGCACCTGCCAATACAAAACGAAAGATTTTGCCGGGACCGTGACATCACTCGGACGGGCTGTAGCTTCGGGATCGAGCACCAAAGAAATTTTTCTCTACAAAGGGAATGCCGAATACCAACAAAAAGACATCGATAAATCAATTTTGGATTTAGAGAAAGCGATTTCACTTGGTGCGTCAGACTATGAGGCATTCAAGAATCTGGGCGATGGAAAATTTTTAAAAAATGATTTCGCGGGCGCAATCAAGTATTATGACAATGCCATCGCCCTATCTCAATCAGATGCGGTAGTTTTCAACAATAGAGGAAAAGCAAAATCGACATTGGGTGATCTGCAGGGCGCCCTTGCGGATCTTGATAAGGCGATTTCTATAAAATCGGATTACATCAAAGCGATTTCAAACCGCGGAACAGTACGCTTCAACTTAGCCGATTATAAAGGAGCGTTTGAAGATTTGGATAAAGTGCGAATCGGTGAGGGTGAATCGGTGGAGCTGCTTCAGATGCTCGGCCTTGCCAAATACAATTTGAAAGAGAACGATGCCGCCAAGACTTTTCTGGAAAAGGCAGTGAAAGCCGGATCGAAAGACGCAAAGGTGAATTTGTATCTCGGGTATCTGCGCTTCGATGCAAAAGATTATAAAGGGTGCATCGAATCTTTGAATGCAGCTGAGATAGCCGGTGAAAAAAACATTTCAATCAATGAGAAGAGAGGCAAATCATTTTATGAGACAAAAGAATTTGGAGGGGCCATCACTGATTTAACCAAAGTAGCACAGACGGAGCAAGTTGATGTGATCTCCCTCGAAGACTTGGGTTATGCTTACCTGCAACAACAAAAGAGTAAAGAAGGACTTGCGTATCTGGAGAAAGCGATGGTTGCAGGGAGTAAAAATAAGGATGTCTATTTCCAGGTAGGTAATGGAAAATTTAAAGAAAATAATTTCGCAGCTGCAATAGCTGCATACGATAAAGGGATTGCTTTAGATGCAAATGATGAGGTAATGTACAATAACCGCGGAAAAGCAAAATCTTCAGCCGGTGATGCCCAGGGCGCGCTTACCGATTATGATAAAGCGATTTCACTCAAACCACAATACACCAAGGCAATTTCCAACCGCGGCACACTTCGATTTACATTATCTGATTTTAAAGGGGCGTTTGAAGATTTAGATAAGGCGCGGATCAGTGAGGGCGAATCAGTCGAGCTGTTGCAGATGCTGGGTCTTTCAAAATATAATTTGAAAGAGAACGATGCCGCGAAAACTTGGTTGGAGAAGGCAGTGAAAGCCGGATCGAAAGACGCAAAGGTGAATTTGTATCTCGGCTATCTGCGGTTCGATGCGAAAGAGTACAAAGGTTGTATCGAGTCGCTAAACGCTGCTGAGGTTGCAGGTGAAAAAGAAATCGCTATCAATGAAAAACGAGGCAAATCTTTTTATGAAACGAAAGAGTATGCTGGTGCCATAACAGATCTGGAGAAAGTTGTTCAGAAAGAACAGGCAGATGTAATTACACTCGAGGATCTGGGATTTGCCTATTTGCAACAACAAAAAAATAAGGAAGGCCTTACTTATTTGGAGAAATCAATTATTGCCGGAAGTAAAAACAAAGAAGTTTATTTTCAAGTAGGCAATGGCCGATTCAGAGACAATAATTTTTCGGGCGCAATTGAAGCTTACGATAAAGCCATTTCTTTTGGCTCGAATGATGAAGTGATCTACAACAATCGTGGAAAAGCAAAACTGAATTCCAATCAAGTAAAAGAATCAATTATTGATTTTGATAAGTCGCTGCAGATCAAAGCAGGTTATGCTCAAGCGTTGAAAAATCGAGCCGCTGCCAACGCCTTGCTAAGTGAATGGCAAAAAGTGGTTACTGATCTTTCGGTGCTTATTGCCGCGAATCAAGCGGGAGGCGATGAGTATTCACTTTCGGGTATCGCGAAATACAATTTAAAAAATTTTCAAGGATCAATTGAAGATTTGAGCAAGGGAATCAATGCGGGAGCAAAGGACAAGCAAGTATTTACAACCCGTGGCAATTCTTATTTTGAAACAGCTGATTTGGTCAGAGCCCTGCCTGATTTGACCAAAGCCATTGAGCTTGGAGAAAATACGTCAGAGATTTTCTTTAGAAGAGCTACATGCAAGTTCAGTGCACAAGATTATAAAGGAGCGCTTCCCGATTTCGATAAAGCGATCAGTTCTGGTTATGTCGAAGCAAAAGCATTTGATATGCGCGGCTATTGCAAACTCGATAACAAAGATATTGATGGTGCGATCAATGATTTTGATGCGGCTATTGCGAAGGACCCCAAACTTGCATCTGCATTCTATCATCGCGGAGACGCGCGCTTCAGCAACAACAATTTTGTTGGGGCAACTGAAGATTACACAAATGCAATCAATCAGGGAATTGATGACCCGGTCATCTTCAACAATCGTGGCAAAGCCTATTTCAACCAGGAGCAATATGACAATGCGATTACCGATTTCAGCAAAGCCATAACCAAGAAAAATGATTATGTGCGCGCTTATGAAAATCGTGCTGATGCTTATTTGAAATTGAAAAAGCATCCAGAGGCCATCAAAGACATGCGTCAAATGGAAAAGCTAACTGAGAATCAAGATGCCAACTTCTATCAAAAATTAGGCGAGTCTTATTTTGAAACAAAAAATTACCCCGTGGCGCAAGAGTATCTCGACAAAGCGGTAACTGGTGGCAACAAAGACAAAGGTTTATTTTATAAGCGCGGAAAATGTTTGCTTGAACAACAAGAGTATCAGTTGGCCGCGAAAGATTTCGATGCGGCATTTAACGCGGGAGAAAATACGTTGATTTTATTTTTAGAAACAGCCCGTGCCTATCTCGGCCTTGAAAACAAAAAGGCCGCGCTTGATAATTTGTCCAAAGCCATCGCCCTCGACCCCAAAAACCCTGACGTGTATTTCAATAGTGCTGTGATTAAAGAGGAAAGCCGGGAATTTGAACAAGCAGCCATCGATTATGAAAAAGTAATAGGCCTCAATCCTAAGGATGCGGCTGCACATGCAGCGCTTGCCAACTGCAAGGCAGAGCTAGAAGATTTCGGAGCAGCAGTCTCAAACATGAGTGACGCGATAGAACTCGATGAGAAAAATGCAGCTTACTTTAAACAACGAGGTAACTATCACTATCAACTGAAAGAAACAGAAAAAGCGTGCGAAGATTGGAAAAAAGCTGTGCAACTGGGTGATTCAAAAGCGAAGTTATCAATTCAGCAATATTGCAAATAATTGAAATTTTGAACGTTCAATTTGGAATTGCTTAATTCCCCAATAGAAACCTTACATCCGTCAGTGAGCAGCCGATTTGGTCGGTGAAGCGTGGATTCTTTCATGCAAATTTACGTTATCCTTACAAAATTGACGTGATGAAAAAAGTTGTGATTTTTGTGTTGGCTGTGGCTCTGAACTCTGCCACTTATGCAGAAAATGAACTTTCGGGCAAAGTTGTTTCAGTTATTGACGGAAATACCATTGAGCTGTTGGCAGACGACAATGAGTCATACAAAATAATGTTGTACGGTATTGATAGCCCTGAGTTAGGGCAGGAGTTTGGTGACAAAGCACAAAGGTTTTTGCAGAAAATAATCCTCGATAGAAAGGTGAACGTAAAAATCCAGGGTAAAGACCGTTGGGGCAACCGCCTTGGAATTATTTTGATCGAAGGAAAAATTGATCCGCGTTTTGAGTTGCTCGAAGCCGGCCTCGCCTGGACTGCCGAGCGCAATCCAATCGAAGAACTCGAATCAGTAAAAGAAATAGCACGCGAGAAGGGCAAGGGCCTTTGGCGAGAAAAAGACCCCACACCTCCATGGACTTATCGAAGGGAACAAACCATGTTGGAACCTAAGTCGAGATAAAATAAAGATCAAAACCAACCGTTATACTCCAGCTATGCAAAACATAAAGCTGGGGTTTTTTATTGGCCTTGCCATGGGGGTACTGCCATTCTTGTGCAAAGCACAGAGCAATTCGTTGGGCGATCGCGGCCCTGCCACTGTCGAAGAACAGAGTCACAAAATTCAAAAGCAACGCATCACACGTAAGCAGAAATTACTTTTCAGAAGGCATAATGTGAAGCACACGGCTGAATATGAATTTTACAAGCGCGTGGAAAAAGTGGCAAGAGAAAAACAGCGCATGCTTCGCAAATTGGCTAAACCTCAGTATTCTGACTTTGCTTATTTCGGTCACAAAAACCCACCTAAAAAACATTTGCCTTATCAAATGAGGTACTGCGAAGAGTGTGGCATCCGACATTGATTTTTTAAGCACAATCTAAATTAGGATTGTATTTTTTGCGGCCCTTGGTTGCTTGCGTTGGGCAGGCAATTCGGGGGTACTTCTCAGCGCAAACGATTTCAACGACTCTTTTTTTTCTTTAAGGCATGCAGGTTTAAGATTAATTGAATAAAAAATTACCTTGTGTGCCTGATGCAGATAGCCCGTTATATCGAGCACACCAACCTGAGCCCTACCCTTACGATCAAAGACATCGATCGTTTGGTAGAGGAAGCAAAGCAATTTCAATTCCTTGGAGTGTGTGTTCCACCATTTTGGGTGAAGCGAACCAAGCGTGAAATCGGAAATGAAAAGACTTTATTGGTGACCGTTGCAGGTTTTCCGCTAGGCTATTCCATGACCGAAACCAAACTCGATGAGGCTAAACGCGCCATTGATAACGGTGCAGATGAAGTAGATGTAGTTTGGAATGTGAGTTCATTCAAAACACACCTTCCATGGACAAAGATAGAAATCGCTAAGTGTAGCAAGCTTCTTCACGACCAGCAGAAAATTTTGAAGGTAATTATAGAAACAGCTTATCTCACTGATGAAGAGATTGAAGAAGCTTGCAAACTCTGCGCTGATGCGGGTGCTGATTTTGTAAAAACTTCTACTGGTTTTGCGCCAACAGGTGCAAAAGAAGAACACATTGAATTAATGAAAGCCTCATTGCCTTCCACGGTTGGCATCAAAGCATCAGGAGGAATAAAAACGTATAAACAAGTTGTCGCCATGATTGATGCCGGTGCTTCGCGCATAGGCACTTCATCAGGAGTAAAAATTTTAGAAACATTAAAAATAAATTCATGATCGATCTATCCAATCTTTTTCCAGAAGAACAATCTATCCCTGAAGCTGTTCAGTTGAAGGGAAGCATTGAGCAGCGCGAATATTTAATCAACGGAGAATTGCTTCAGTGGCAGGGTAACTTAAGTCCGGTAGCGAGTCCTGTGTTTACTAAAGAAGGGAATGAATACAAGCAAAAAATAATTGGAAGTACCCCATTGCTTACTTCCAAGGAAGCACTGGCCGCTCTCGATGCTGCGGTAAATGCTTACGACTTGGGTCATGGTGCCTGGCCTATGATGACCGTAGCGGAGCGAATCCAGCATGTTGAAGTTTTCCTGGGCAGGATGGTTGAAAAGAGATCAGAGGTGGTGAAGCTCTTGATGTGGGAAATTGGCAAAAGTCAAAAAGATTCTGAAAAAGAATTTGATCGCACTTGCGATTACATTGTTGATACGATCAATGCCCTGAAAGAGTTAGACAGGAAGTCATCTAATTTTGTGCAGGAGCAAGGCATTATGGGACAGATCAGACGAGTTCCTCTTGGGGTTGCTCTTTGCATGGGCCCTTACAATTATCCACTCAACGAAACATTTACTACACTTTTCCCCGCTTTGATTATGGGTAACACGGTTGTGTTCAAGCCTGCCAAGTACGGTGTGCTATTGATTCGACCGTTGCTCGAAGCTTTTAAGACGAGCTTTCCTGCCGGAGTGATCAACGTGATTTATGGTCGTGGACGTGATACGGTGGGCGTGTTGATGGAAACAGGAAAGATTGATGTATTTGCCTTTATTGGTACGAACAGAGGTGCAAACGAATTAAAGAAAGCGCATCCCAAGTCTCATCGTTTAAGGGCTGTACTGGGGCTCGATGCAAAAAACCTGGCCATCATTTTACCTGACGCCAATCTTGAGAATGCAGTGAACGAATGCGTACTTGGTTCACTTTCATTTAACGGGCAGCGGTGCACGGCAATCAAAATTATTTTTGCTCATAAAGACATTGTTGACCAATTCCTCAAAAGATTTTGTGAGGTAGTAAGTAATCTTAAAGCCGGCATGCCATGGGAGACTGGAGTGAATTTGACACCGCTACCCGAACCAGGCAAAACAGACTTTCTAAAGGACCTTGTTGAAGATGCAGTCAAGCATGGTGCAAAAATTATGAACGAGGGCGGAGGAAAAATTAACCACACATTTTTCAGCCCGGCAATTCTTTACCCAGTCAACGACAAAATGAAAATTTATTCGGAAGAGCAGTTTGGCCCTGTCATTCCTATCAGGTCTTTTAATGAGGAAAAAGAGGTGATCGATTATGTGCTCAATTCAAACTTTGGTCAACAGTTGAGCATCTTCGGAAGAGACTCAAAAACAATTGCTCGTTTGATCGATTCATTTGCAAGCCAGGTGGGGCGAATCAATATCAATACGCAATGCCAGCGTGGACCAGACACCTTTCCTTTCAATGGAAGAAAAGATTCTGCAGAGGGAACCCTTTCGGTGACTGATGCACTGCGCGCATTTTCCATTCGATCATTGGTAGCTACAAAAATCACTGTTGATAACAAAAAAATCATTGGCAATATTATCCGTAACCGAGAGTCTGCTTTTTTGAGCACGGATTATATTTTTTAAGATGAAACATTTGAACATCCGTGTTTCAGGCAAAGTACAGGGAGTGTTCTTTCGAGCTTCAACAAAAGAGCAAGCTGCTATTTTTGGCGTAAAAGGATTTGTTCGAAACGAAAGTAACGGAGATGTTTACATTGAAGCAGAGGGAGAGGAAAAGCAATTGCAGGAATTTTTGAAGTGGTGCGAGCGTGGCCCAAATCGCGCCAGCGTAGATAAAGTCGAATTGGAGGAAGGCCCCTTAAAAGACTTTACTTATTTCGAAGTAAGACGCTAGCTCAGTCTTCATTTACTTCTACGTCTACCCGAATATTTTTCCTGGCGTAGGCGCTGTTCTTATCGTAAATCATCCGACCGCCTCCCCATCCCTTTACATCAATTCGGTCCTCTGTAATTCCCTGCGAAATTAACCACTCTTTAATTGTCTGGGCTCGAGCTTGCGAAAGTTCTTTCGCAGAGCCTGATCCATTTTTCACATCTTTGGCAATTGCAAAAAAGCTCTTGCTTGGCCCCATGTAGATTATCTTTCCACCACCACCGCCATTGGTGTGACCATGCAATGTGATTTTCATTTTATCGCTGCCTTTCATCAATTCAAGCAAACTGTTCAATTGATATTTTGACTCTGGGAGCATAATGGCAGCGTCATTGAAGAAGTAAACATTGTAAAGCGTTGAAATATCACCTTTACGGATTCTATTGAGCGAAAAGTTGATCATATAAAAATTGCCCACCAGCGATACATAAGGCTTTAATGTATCGCCCTCCGTGTTAAGGTAGCTGATTTCTAATTGTTCTTTCCGAAAACCGAATGTGTTGCTGATCAGCGTAAGTTGACCGCTTGGAGATTTTGGATTAGGCAAAGTGAGGTAAGTATTGCCTTTCACCCGCGTGATCAATTTACTCGTTTCAGTGTTTATTACTTCTACATCACCATCGACCACTTCATTGTTGGTAGAATTGAACAAACTGAGGAAGACTTGAGTATTCTTGAGGGTCTGCGGTACATACACTGGTGCAGCAGGAGGATTGGGGACTACTTCTGTAACCACCTCAGTCTTGGGTTCTTCTTTCTTGGGTTCCTCGATTATTGTATCTGGCGTCTTCTCAGATTCAGTATTTGCCGTTTCAACTTCATCAGAATCTTTTATTGTATGCACCCAAGCGTCTGCAAACCTGCTCTCACTCCTGGTTTTTTTTACTTCGTTGATGCATTCATCACGATCAGCAGAGTGGTTGAGGTACACATACCAGTATTTGCGGGTAGGCTCAAAACCGTAGCTCGTATGAAGGCCATCTTTATTCAATCCCTTCGACAGACGAATAGCATAGTCTTCATGATGAGGAGAGAACGCAGCAACAACAACATAAGATCCTTTAGGAAGAGCGTTCGTTTGGGCGATGGCAGATGTTGAATAAACTAATCCAACAACCATGAGCAAGCTGAAAAAATTTGCCTTCATGTAAAAAATGTGCGTTGGTTTATTCAAAATTACTTAATAAAAGTTTAATAATACAAGAATAGCGATTGGTAATCACTTAGTTAGGCGAAAATATTCTCTTAAAAAACCTGAGCCGTAGCCAACCATCTGTACAAAAGCAGAGGGGATTGACAAGAGCGTAACCTGAACGGAGTGAGTAGAAGAGAAGCAGTCAAATGCGATCGCGATAAAATATAAAATGTATCCAACGGCACCAATGGATGCAATCATTGGAAGAGCAAATGCCATTGGAATCAATGCTAGAAGGCCTAATAAAAACAAAGATGGGAACCAATGTGTGATTTTTATTTCGCCCCGATGTGCTTGCCCCACAAGTGCTCTGCCCTTTCCAAAATTCGAAACCTGTTTGAAAAAATCTTTTAGCGTTGCTCGCCTTTGATGATATACAAATGCATCAGGTATCAACCCCACGCGAAGACCTAGTTTTTTCATTCGAATACTTAACTCAATGTCTTCGGCAAATCGATCGAAATGAAAGCCTCCCGTTTTATGAAATGCCTCACGACTGATGCCCATGTTGAAACTTCGCGGTTGAAAGTTTTTTGATTTCCCTCCCCGAATTCCTCCGGTGGTTAAAGTGGATGACATCGTAAATGCCATTGCTTGCTGGAGGGGTGTAAATTTTTCGTGACCGCGATCGGGGCCACCCCAGGCATCAAGATGAGTTGACGATAAAAACTTTTCAACTGACTCCAAATAGTGAGGTGGTACTTGGCAATCGCTGTCAAATACAACAAAAAATTCTCCTAATGCTTTTTCAAAACCAAAATTGCGGCTGGGGCCCGGACCCGAATTAGGTTTAAAGAAATAGGTGACGGAAAGTTGATTAGAATATTTTTCAAAAACTTTTTCACTCGAAATAGATGATCCATCTTCAATAACTAAAACTTCAAAGTCACGAAAGGTTTGTTGTGTCAGACTTTGAAGCAGATCATCCAACTCTTGAGGGCGGTTGTAAACAGGTACAATGATGGAGTACTTTGGCTGGCGCATTTGACAAAAATAACCAATAACATTTTCTATCTTCCATCTTACAAAAATCTGCCATGAAAAAGATTATCTTCTTTCTTTCCTTATTGCCGGGTTGCGTTTTTGCACAAAAGGATTATTCTGCTGATGTAAAATCAGTTGATGCTATTGTTGCCACCTTGTACGAAGTTATTTCAGGTGACCCAAACGCGCAGCGCGATTGGGATCGATTCAAAAATCTATTTAGGCCTGAGACTCGCCTTATTCCAACAAGAAAATCCGAAGCAGGAGAATTAATTTTGAAAGCAATTACACCAGAGGAATACATTCAGCTTTTCACTTCTCGGATTGCTACAGGTTTTTTCGAACGCGAACTTCATAGAAGCACTGAAAGTTATGGAACGATATCCCACTTGTTTAGCACCTACGAAACAAGGGAGAAGAAAGATGGCTTGGTAACGAATCGCGGAATTAACAGCATTCAGCTCTTTTACGACAATCATCGGTATTTCATAATCAATATATTTTGGTGCTCTGAGGGTTTGGGTTTTCCACTACCAGAGAAATATTTGAAGTGATCTGGGAAAAGAGTAGTTTTACGCTCCTTCGCTTAACGCCTATGAAGCTGACATTCTAAATACTGTAATCATCTGAGATGAGCGGTATTCTTTTTGGCTCTAGCCAAAATCTTATTTTCGATTATTTATTTTAAAGTCAGTTTCAATCATGAGTTATAGTTCACGTATTAAATCGTTTTTTCATTTATTTAAAGTAGCTGTCAAAGGCGAAGAGCAAAACTTCACCGAGGGTAGTATCAACCGCGCCATCTTTCTTTTATCCATTCCAATGATTCTGGAGATGGCTATGGAATCGGTCTTTGCGGTGGTTGACATATTTTTCGTAAGCCGACTGAATAACAGCGATGCGGTTGCGGTCATTGGTCTAACTGAATCAATGCTTGCTATTGTCTATTCAGTGGCTTGGGGGGTAAGTATGGGCGCAACAGCTTTAGTTGCGCGCAGAGTGGGAGAGAAGGAATATGAAGGTGCGGCCGTAGCGGGTGTGCAAGCAATTCTTGTGGGAGTAGTTGCCTCTGTTTTAGTTTCGATCGGTGGATTAATTTTTTATAAGGACCTATTGAGCCTGATGGGCGCATCCGATTCGGTCATTGAAATAGGTTCTCGATTTACGTTCTGGATGCTTACGGGCAACATCACCATCATGATGTTGTTTTTGATCAACGGAATTTTTCGTGGCGCAGGTAATGCTGCCATAGCTATGCGTGCACTGTGGCTTGCCAATCTTATCAATATGGCACTTGACCCAATTTTCATTTTTGGTTGGGGGCCTATTCCGGCATTTGGGGTGGAAGGCGCAGCGATCTCCACTAATATTGGCAGGGGAATTGGGGTAGCGTTTCAATTGTACTTCTTATTTTTCGGAAAGAGCATCGTAAAATTCAATGCAAATAATTTCAAGATTGACTGGAAGATAATTGTTCAGGTGATCAAAGTATCTGCAGGAAGCACTGGGCAATTCTTGATTTCGTCTGCAAGCTGGGTTTTTCTGGCACGAATCATTTCTCATTTTGGAAGTGCCGCTATGGCTGGCTACACCATTGCCATCCGCGTGATTGTGTTCACTATTCTTCCTTCATGGGGAATGGCCAATGCGTCTGCAACTTTGGTTGGACAAAATTTAGGCGCTGGCCAACCCGATCGCGCAGAGAAATCAGTTTGGAAGACAGGCTTTTACAATATGGTTTTCCTCGCCTTTGTAATGTTCATTTTTTTATTTCTGTCTTCGCCTATTCTCAGATTTTTCTCCAGCGATGAAACAGTGGTTGGCTATGGAACACAATGTTTGCAAATTGTGGCTTTGGGTTATTTGTTTTATGGTTACGGGATGGTGATCACTCAATCTTTTAATGGAGCTGGGGATACCAGGACGCCAATACTTCTCAACTTATTTGGCTTTTGGTGTTTCCAAATTCCGCTGGCGTATTTACTTGCCATTCAAATTGACTTTGGACCGAATGGAGTTTATGCAGCTATTGCCATTGCTGAATCTGCAATTGCTGTGGCAGGGATCATGATTTTTAGAAAAGGAAAATGGAAGCTGGTAAAAGTTTAATTTTCAATTAGCCAATTATTGATGTGCCGATTGAATGATGAAATTTAAAATTGGCTAGCCGGCTAATTGACACATCAACTAATTGATTCTGTTTCCTCTAAAAAACTCTTCCGCACTCATTCTCTTTTTTCCTTCGGGTTGAAACTCAAGGATGGAAATCGAACCATCCTGAGTTTTTACTCGGAGATATGTTTTGTTGTCTGTATCAATTTCTCCCGGAACGACTGTCGACTGTCGACTGTCGACTGCTGATTTTACTGAAAAGAGCTTAAAAACTTTTCCATTCAAATTTGCCCAGGCTGCAGGATAAGGACTCAGTCCCCTGACAAAATTCCGGATGGCTTCCGAAGGTTGATTCCAGTTCACTTCGCAAGTTTCTTTGAAAATTTTCGGTGCATGCTTTATTGTAACAGATTCATCTTGGGGAATTGATGGCACATTTCCCACTTCGATAGCTTTCACTGTTTCCAAAACCAAAAATGAACCCTTTCGCATCAATCGATTATAAAGTTTTCCTACATCGTCATCTTCGTTAATTCTTTCTTTCTCTTGAAAAATAATACTGCCTGTATCAATTTCATGTTTGAGGAAAAATGTTGTTACGCCTGTTTCTTTTTCTCCGTTGATAATTGCCCAATTGATCGGTGCGGCACCGCGGTATTGCGGTAGGAGTGATGCATGCAAATTAAATGTGCCGAGCGAGGGCATGGACCAAACTGCCTCAGGCAGCATTCGGAAGGCAACCACCACCTGAAGATTTGCACTATAGCTCTTCAATTCATTTATAAAATCTGGCGATTTTAAATTTGTTGGTTGCAAAACCGGAATTGCATATTTCAGTGCGCATTCTTTGACAGGCGATGCAGTCAATTTTTGTCCGCGACCTTGTGGTTTATCGGGCGCAGTGATCACCGCCACCACATTGAATTTATTCTCAACAAGAATTTCCAAGCTTGGCACGGCAAACTCGGGTGTGCCCATGAAGATGATTCTGAGTTTATTCATTTTGGTGACGCATCATTTTTATTAGCCGCTCATCAAAGACAAGAGGTTGATTCTTTCCAACTTTTATTTTGTTAAAGTCTTTATGAAGAGGATTTATCAAGTAATTGAAAGTATTGCTCATCAGAGCTGATGGCACTTTCATTAAAAGAAATTTATTTTCGAATAAAAAATGGTCACCGACTAATTGTGAAAGTTTCTTATTCATGTTCCAATTCTTGACAAGCTTTGGGGTAAATATTTCCATATCATCAGGTATATGAATGGAAACCATTGTATAGTCTGAGCTTATTTTTGCTAACGGTATGCGTATAGCTACTTCCAGAGCGGCCAATAAGTTATTTTCCGAAGCATAGATCATTCGATGCCCCTTGGTGTTCCAGCGGCCACCATATAGAAACGCACCTTCTCCGCTTAAGTCTTTCGACCATTTGTTGAGAGAACATCGATACAAGATCATGCAAGGATACCGTGTTCAATCCTCCCTAAAATATCAAGTAAATCATCAATGCCCTTGCGGGAATGTATTTGATCAATTGGTTTTTCTCCATTCAGATCAATAGAGGGGAGGTTAAGCCATTCACTGAATCCATCGATGCCGTTAAAGAGTTCTTTTCCCTTGGCGTATAATTCGGCTAAATGAATCAATCTATCCGATATATAAAGCCTCATTCGTTCATCTGGCTTGTAATTGTCTAATGTTCGTTTCGTGACATCTAAGTAGCGAAACACCCGCTTCTCGTCTAACCTGCTTTTGCGCAAAAAGAAAACGAGCGATTGCTTGGGTAGGCCCTTTTCAGCAAGCGTGGACAAGTTCTTTGATTTGCCCAAGATTTTTTGTCCGCCCAAGAGATCAATAGTGGTATTTTCTGGCATTTGGAAAATTTTCAATAAATGTAATGAAAATTTTCCAAACTCAATCCCTTAATTCTTTTCGCATATACTTTTTGCAAATGGGGCACTCCTGCCACACGTGCCCCCGAGCAGGACAATACTGACGGCCGAAATAAATTATTTGAAGGTGGACTTTATTCCACTTCTTTTCTTGGATTAGATTCTTCAGATCTTTTTCAGTCCGCTCTACGCTCTTCCCGTCCGACAGCCCCCATCGGTGAGCCAGCCGATGAATATGCGTATCAACTGGAAAAGCGGGCTTGCCAAACCATTGTGTCATCACAACTGAAGCTGTCTTGTGCCCAACAGCAGGTAAAGCCTCAAGTTCTTCGAAAGTGGATGGTACTTCTCCGTTATACTTTTCCACCAAAATTTTTGATAGCCCTGCAATCCCCTTTGATTTCATTGGCGAAAGCCCGCACGGTTTGATGATCTCTCGAATCTCTTCAACGGAGTGCTTCATCATGTCAAAAGGATTGTCGGCCAAATTGAAAAGCATGGGAGTAGTTTTATTTACGCGCTCATCAGTGCATTGGGCTGAAAGCAAAACTGAAATCAATAAAGTATAAGCATCCTTATGATGAAGGGGGACCTCCGGTTTCGGAAAATACTTATCGAGTATTTTAAGAATGTCGTTTACCTTTTCTGCTTTGGTCACGCTAATTCAAAATTTAAGATTCAACATTTTAAATAGATCGATCAAAAGTCTTGAATCTGGAATTTTGAACCTTGAATTCCTACGGATACAACAAATATTTTTTCCTCTTCTCTTTAAAGGATTTCAGGTCCTTCTGCCACGTCTCCTTGATTTCATTTTCACTCGTCCCTTTTCTAATTTGCTCCTTCAAGATTTTATTCCCTGCTAGTGTATTGAAATAATTAGTAAAGAACTTTTCCTTCTCCTGATCAGGAAATTCGTGATAGAATTTGATCAGGTACTTCAATGAAAGCTCATCGTTTACTTTTTCTTTTCTGAGATCAACACCGTAGCAAACTTTATTTTCCTGAGGAGGATTCTTTGACATGCCCGCGATACTTTCCGGCTTGAATTTGAACGAATAATTCTTCAACAACGGATGTCCCAAAATTTCAAACGGAGTGTTTGTGCCACGACCCAAACTCATCACTGTTCCTTCAAACAAACATATAGATGGATACATTGCAACTGCGTGATCATTTGGCAAATTGGGGGATGGTTTGATTCGTAAAGAATATTTTTTCTTGTGGTCATAATTTTTTAGCTGGATGACTTGCAAATCACATTTTTCTCCGCCCGTAAGCCATCCTTCGCCATTAATCATTATAGCCAGTTCGCCCATGGTTAAACCATAGACGGTTGGAATAGGGTGCATACCTACAAAGGATTTCAGTTCTATGTCAAGAACGGGCCCATCGATATAACTTGCATTGGGGTTGGGCCGGTCAAGCACAATCAATTTTTTTCCGTTCTCAGCGCACGCCTCCATCATGTAATGCATCGAGCCGATATAGGTGTAGTATCTCACTCCGACATCTTGTATGTCAAAAATCACCACATCCACATCGGCAAGCTGCTCTGGTCTTGCTTTTCTGTTTTTACCGTAAAGTGAAACAATAGGCAACTTAGTTGCTGAGTCGATTGAATCATTTATTTCAGCACCATCAGGCGTATTGCCGCGAAAACCATGCTCTGGCGAAAATATTTTACTGATATTGATTTTCAACCGAATAAGTGAATCGACTAAATGAGTTTTGCCAATGACCGAAGTATTATTTACAAGCAGCGCGACCCGTTTGTCTTTGATCAAGGGCAAGAGTATGTCTATTTGCTCAGCACCCGTTGTAATTTTGCTTTTATTCTGTGCATCTGAAGTAGCTGAATAAAGAAAAAGGAAAAGCACCATTGAAATACGGGTGCTGAAATTCACTGCGCGGATCATTATCATTTTGATTATTTTGCAAGGTAACTCATCACTTTGAACCTTTCTTATTTCATTTCTAAAAGAATTCGCACTGCCGAAGCGGGAAGTTTTTCTTCCATCATTCACAAAGTGGCTGTGGCAAGCATCGCCATCGGGCTTGCAGCAGCAATCGCTTCTTTTCTGATTATGGAAGGATTTCAAAATACGGTTAAAGAAAAAATCTATTCGTTCAGTAATCATTTGCTCATCACCAAATTTACCATGAACAACGCTGTGGCCGAGCAGCCGTTTGAGTTCACAATTGACCTGTTTAAAAACCCGGAGAAATTTCCGTTTGTAAAACATGTTCAGGAGTACAGCCACAAGGCAGGTTTGATTAAAACGGAAAACGAGGTGTTTGGAATAGTTTTTAAAGGCATTGGTAAAAGTTTCAATCGAGAATCATTTAGTGAAAATTTGATTGAAGGAAATTTTTTGTCGTTTCCTGACTCTGGTTACTCGCACGAAATTGTTGTCAGTAGGTTAATTGCAAATAAAATCAACGCAAAAGTTGGCGATGAAGTCATACTTCATTTTTTTCAAAACCCGCCCCGATTTAGAAAATTGAAAATTGTTGGCATCTACGAAACCAATCTTTCAGAATATTTCGACAATAAAGTGGTGATTGGCGATCTTAAATTAGTACAGCAGCTCAATGGATGGGTTGCCAATCAAGCAGGTGGACTCGAAGTACTGATCGACTTTGATCATTTTAATTTATTTCAGCTTTGGAAGGATGACATTGGTGCTTATAAAAAAGCTATTCGCGAGCGCATCATAGATAACCCTGAAGTACAGAATAAATTTTCAACTACCGTCTCTGCTATTTGGAATTACAAATTTGATTTTGATCAGGCCGCACTGGATGAAGCGCAAAGGCAAATTGGAGAATCGATGGACTATGATCTCAACATTGAAACAGTACGCGACAAATATACTCAAGTGTTTGAGTGGCTAGACCTGGTTAAAAGACAAGTCCGCATTTTGCTAGGCATCATTCTAGTTGTTGTCAGTGTGAACATGATCTCGGTCATTTTGATTTTGGTAATGGAACGCATTCCAATGGTAGGACTGCTCAAAGCCGTTGGCGCTCAAAATAAATTGATCCGCTCTGTTTTTGTTTTTAATGGAATGAATTTGGTCGCAAAAGGATTGATCTATGGAAATGTAATCGGTCTTGGTTTTTGCTTCCTGCAATATCAGTTGCACTGGATCAAACTCAATCCCCACGATTACTATATGAGTTATGTGCCTGTGCAATGGGATTGGCTCACAGTACTAACTCTAAACGTGATCGTTTTTGCTGTTGTAAGCCTGGTTTTGCTTTTGCCAACACGGTTTATTGCTCGCATTCAACCCGTAAAGGCAATTCGATTTGATTAAGCCAGTGGCACAGTGAAACTAAAAGTAGACCCTTGACCCTGGAGGCTATCAACCCAAATCTTTCCTCCATTTTTCTCGATAAACTCTTTGCATAAAATCAAGCCGAGACCTGTACCTTTTTCTTGCGCGGTACCTTGGGTAGATTTTGCGTTGAGGCCAAAAATTTTTCCCAAATCTCCTTGAGGGATACCAACACCTGTGTCAGAAACAGAAACATATAAAATGTTCTCCTGAGAAGTAGCAACTACTTTCACCTCCCCATTCGGACGAGTAAATTTTATACCATTTGAAATCAGGTTTCGTAAAATAATTTTGATCATTTCCTCGTCAGCGTAAATAACCGATGAGTCAGGAATTTTATTTACTAATGTGATATTTTTTTCTACCGCATTGCTGTAATAAAGCTCGAAGCACTCGGCAGCTAAATCTTTAATATTTGTTTTAACAGGATTGGCTTTTGCGGTGACAATTTGATTCTTCGACCAATTGAGAAGGTTTTCAAGAAGGGATGTGGTTGTATTCACACGGGCGGAAAGCTCAACAATAAGTTTCTGAAATTCCCCAGGTGAAAGTACGTTCATATTCATTAAACCCAATAGCCCCTGAATGGAAGACAGGGGGCTCTTCACATCATGTGCAATTGATGAAAAAATTTTATCCTTTACTTTATTGAGATTGTCGAGCTGCTGATTTTTTTGGTCAAGGGCCTGGCTCCAGACTACAAGTAAGTCATTTGCTTTTTTCCTGGCTCGATATTGGTAAATGGCAACGATGAGCAAGATGGTGACAACCACTAAAAATGCAATCAATCCATACCTTATTCTGCCCTCCAATTGCAATTCTGTTTTTTGCATTTCTTTCTCAAAGTTCAATGATTTTATTTCAGATTCTTTTTTTGTCAGCTCATAGCGAGAGGCCAGGTTAGAAACAGTCTTTGCTTTCTCTAAAGAATTGAGACTGTCGCTAATCAAGTCGGCTATTTTTAAATAGCGCAGCGATTGTTCAAATTGCCGGAGCTTTTCAAAAGCAATAGCTAAATTCTTGGCCGCGACAGCCTTTAACTCAGCTGACTGTACTTCCTCGCTTAACTGAAATTCTTCTCTGGCATACTTGAGCGCCATCTGATAATTTTTCAGCTTGATGCAAACCCCGACCACGCTTTTTAGTTCTTCAGCTATGTAAACTTTAACGCCTGATTTCCTTTCATATTCCAACGACTTTTGAAAATACACAAATGCTTTTTGAAGGTTGCCACGGTCTTCCCACATTGAGCCAATATTGTCATACGTGAGGCCATACATCTGTGCATTCTTTGTTTTCTCAGTCAACTCAAGAGCCTTCAAATAGTATTCTTCTTCTTTCTTAATATCCTTCATCCGATAGTACTGATACCCGATATTATTCATGCCTAGTATAATGCTAGATGTATCTTTCGTTTCTTCAGCCAGAGCAAGAGACTTTTCATAATATTTTAAAGCAAGGGAATCATCGCCTGTGTCATTTAAAACCATGGCCATGTTGTTGTAGATTCCGCCAATCATTTCTTTGTCTTCAAACGCCAGGGCGATATCAAGCCCTTTCTGAAAATATTCAATTGCCTGTCTGGGTTCTCCAATCCTCCGGTACGATCGACCAATGTCATCCAGTGCGGTTGATAAAAGGAGCGAATCATGAATTTTTTCGGAATGGATAAGTGCCGTTTTATAATTTTCAATCGCTGAGATATATTTCCCCTGATTATAAAATATCTTTCCGATTGCCCGGTAAACACGTGCGATGTCTTTTTCGCTCTCGCTTCGTATGGCAATGATGAGCGCATTTGTGGCAAGATGCATGGCCGAATCTGAGGAATGAGTGCTTACTTTTCTAGAAAGCTTTATCAGTAAATTTACTTTTGTCTTGTCGTCCTTTGCGATTGAAAAGCTGTCTCGAAGTTGCTTTTCAGTAGTCTGGCCACCAGCTTGTAGAAGGCAAGTGAGCACGAAGGAAGAAGCTAAAAACAGGCGCCACATGGAATGAAATCTTTCTCAATCTAAGCATAGAATTTACAAGGTCAAAAAAGATAGGCGGTCAGTTTACAATGTGAGCAGAATCATTTTGTTGTTTAATGGCGATGAGGGTGATTGTACATCAACCATTGACTATCGATTACCTAAATCGCTTAAACCAACTCCTCATTGTCATTTGTATTACGCCTAAAAAACCTTCCTTAAAAATACCAACAGACATTTTAGATTGACCGAGCGTGCGGTCAGTAAAAACAATGGGTACTTCTGTAAGTTTAAACCCATATTTCCAAGTCAGAAATTTCATTTCAATCTGAAACGCATAGCCCACAAATTTCACTTTATCCAGCGGAATCTTTTCGAGAACTTGTTTTTTATAGCACACAAATCCGGCCGTTGTATCGTGAAGTGGTATGCCAGTGACGATGCGCACGTAGCGACTGGCAAAGTATGAGAGAAGTACACGTTTCATAGGCCAGTTCACCACGTTTACGCCAGAGGAGTAGCGTGAGCCAACGGAAAGATCAAAACCCCCTTCCGAACAAGCGAAGTATAGCCGTTGCAAATCACGAGGATCATGCGAAAAGTCGGCATCCATCTCTAAGATATAGTTATAGTCTTTGCCAAGTGCAAATCGAAAGCCTTCAATGTACGCAGTGCCTAACCCTAATTTTCCAGCGCGTTGAATTAGGTGAAGTTTTGTTTCATTACTGGTATTGTACGTATTCTGTAAACCTTTCACGAGTTCTGCTGTGCCATCGGGAGAGTTGTCGTCAATGATCAGCAAGTGGAAGTCCTTGGGTTGCTCCATCACCGCCTTAATGATTTGGACAATGTTTTCCTTTTCGTTGTAAGTAGGTATAATTACGAGGGCATTGCTCACTGGCAGCAGTTTAAAGGCTAAAAATATCATTTTTACTATGTTTAAAAAACTGAAAGATTTTCTCCTTCAAAAGCCCATCGCCTTATTGTTTATATACCTTCTTCTTGCTGCAATAGCTACGCTACAAGAATATAATGCTGGATTAAAGAAATTTGTTGGATCAACACTTGATTTTACTTACTACAATAATTATTTGATCTTCAAATACTCATTTTTTCATTTGTTGGAAGGCGCAGATTTGTATGCCTGGCACTTGAATGAACACTGGGATCTTTACAAATACAGTCCCACATTCGCTTTTTTGTTTGGATCGCTAGTCTGGTTGCCCAATGGCTTGGGATTAATGGCCTGGAATTCTTTGAATGTACTTGCCTTGTTCTTTGGTGTTCAGAACCTGAAGCTGAAAGTGCAGGAAAGGAATATCATTCTGCTGCTGTGTGCTGTCGAACTCTTCACAACACTGCAAAATGCCCAAAGTAATGCACTCATCGCAGGCCTCATCATCCTGGCTTTTGCTCTTATAGAAAAGGAAAAATTCTTCTGGGCTTGCTTGTGCATTGCACTAACCGTGTATATCAAATTGTTTGGTGTGTTTGCCTTTGCCATTTGCTTACTTTACCGAGAAAGGTGGAAGATGGTAGGGTACTCAGCGCTTGCAATGGTTATACTTGCTGCACTTCCTTTGATGGTAACAAGTTTTGATCAGTTGAAAAATTGTTACATAAGTTGGTGGGCGCTTTTGCAAAAAGACTACATACCCAATCATCTTTCATTTGTCGGTGTTGTTAAGGCCTGGTTTGGGATACGGCTTCAGCCGAATTTAGTTTTGTTGCTAGGAATAATTCTGTTTTTGATCACGCTAATCAGAGCTAAATTCTACGATCAATTTAATTTCAGGCTGTCATTTCTGGCAATGATCTTACTTTGGATGATCGTTTTCAACCACAAAGTAGAATCACCGACTTTTATAATCGCCCTCGCGGGAATAGGAGTTTGGTTTGTCTCCACAGGAATCGAATCTAAATGGAAGATTGCACTTGCGCTTTTTGCATGGGTGTTCACTTCACTTTCTCCTACGGATTTGTTTCCAAATTTTGTTCAGGAAAATTTTTTCGAGCCATGGTCGGTAAAGGCAATTCCATGCATTGTGATTTATTTTTTTGTGTTTTATGAACTTACTTTTAGACCCAATCAATTGACTAACCGATGAACAAATGTGTTTTCCTCGACAGAGATGGCGTGATCAATAAAGACAATCCAAACTACACTTTTCGTGTTGAAGAATTCAAAATTATTTCAGGGGTCATCGATGCGCTGAAGCTTTTGAAGGCGAGAGGTTATTTTTTAGTTGTGGTAACTAATCAATCCGGAATTGCTCAAGGTCTATATACTCGCGAGCAAATGGAAGAATGTCATCGCTATTTTCAGGATGAGTGCGGCAACTTGATTGACCATTTTTCCTTCTCTCCGGATCATCCAACGGTTTCAGCTTCTTTGTCGCGCAAACCGAGTACACTAATGTTTGAAAAAGCAATCGCAAAATTTAAAATAGACATTTCTAAGTCATGGATGATTGGTGATCGTGGTCGCGATATTGCCCCAGCCCGAAAGCTTGGAATCAAAACGATTCAGATTGGAGATGAAATAGAAGAAAATGAAAAAGCCGATTACATGGTAACCGGCCTTGCTGATGCTGTTAAAATTATTTTAGGCTAAACTCACCGATGGCGTAAACTCCGGTTTTGCACCTAACTCCTTCATTACTTTTGCGTGGGCAACAAGGGCGTCCGTAAAAGTATCCACTGATTTATAGGGCATCCCGAACTCTTTTGCTGTCTGCTCAACAATAGGCGCTAATTTTCTATAGTGTACGTGACAAACATTTGGAAACAAATGATGTTCAACCTGATAATTTAATCCACCCACGTACCATGACAATAATTTGTTCTTGTGACCAAAATTGGTAGTGGTATGCATTTGATGAATTGCCCAATTATTTTCTAGATTTCCATTGTCATCAGGCATTGGGTATTCAGTTCCATCGATTACGTGCGCGGGTTGAAAAATAATGGCTAGGATGAATCCTGCAACATAATGCATGGCCAGGAAACCGATAAACACTTGCCACCAAGTTATTGCCGGTATCAAAATCAGTGGCACCACAAAAATGTAAGTGAAGTACACAAGTTTAGAGATGATCACCGCAATCCACTCATTCGTTGCCGATGTCTTTTGCTTTTTCAGGAGACCTTCTTTGTGATATTTAATAAGCCTGGTAAAATCTTTCACAAAAACCCATACCAGGGTGAGCAGTCCATAAAAAAACCACGCATAAAAATGTTGAAATCGATGCATGGGTTTCCACGGAGAACCAGGCGCCATGCGTAAAACTCCTCGCGGACTTATATCTTCATCAACATCATGCACATTGGTATAGGTGTGATGTAAAACGTTGTGTTGTACTTTCCAATTGAGTGCGTGGCCACCGATCATATTCAATGAAACTCCAAGCAGATTATTCACCCACGGTTTGATTGAGTATGAACCATGGTTCGCATCGTGCATTACAGAAAGTCCAATGCCGGCTTTTCCCAGACCCATCACAAGGCAAAGTCCGAACATTACCCATAGATTGATAAGCGGTCCCGTGATTAGAATAAAATAGGGAATAAAATAAAGCGAAAACATAAATATCGTCTTAACTACCATTTCTTGATTGGCAGTTCGCTCGATTTTATTACTCTTGAAATACGAGTTAACCCTTTGATTGAGCGTAGCAAAAAAATCTGCTTTACCCGGAGCAAACTTGATATTAAGGTTCATGGACATTCCTGACTATTTACAACTTTTCGTACACTCGAAATTTAAGATATCATACGCTGATAACAGTTGTTAGCGGGGAGATTTATATACTAAAGCCTAAATCCTACACTAATTCAGCTATCACCGTGCGGCCACCTTTGGTGACTTCGCCAATGGCAACATTTACTTTGGCGTCCAATGGAAGAAAAACATCAACTCGTGAACCGAATTTAATAAAACCAAATTCATCGCCTTGTTGCAAGGGCTGACCTTCTTTCACATAATATTTGATTCTTCGAGCCAACGCTCCGGCAATCTGACGGAAAAGAATTTCGTTTCCATTTTTCATCTTAGCAACGATGGTGGTTCGTTCGTTTTCAGTGCTCGACTTAGGGTGCCATGCAACAAGATATTTTCCGGCATGATACTTTGCATAAGAAATTGATCCACTTACCGGCATACGATTGACGTGCACATTCACAGGCGACATAAAAATAGAAATCTGTTTGCGCCTTGATTTCAGGTATTCTGTTTCTTCAGCTTCTTCAATCACTACCACTTTGCCATCGGCAGGAGCGAGGACTTGTTTTTCGTTGCGCTTAATTTCGAAAATCGGATTTCTGAAAAATTGCAAAATCAACAAATAGAAAATTACAGAAATACCAATAATGATGTTGCGTGCAATTATTGCCTGGGAAAAAAAATAATCTGCTGCCCAGATCACACCAACCAAAACGATCAGTAAAATGAAAAGTAAAGTGCGGCCTTCTTTGTGTATGGTCATTTTTAAAAGAATTTAGTAGTCAGAATTCAGGAGATAAGTTTCGGAAATTGAGATTTACTTCTGCATTCTAACTCCTGAATTCTGAGTTCTATTTTTAGTATCCTCCCCTGAACTTGTATGTCTTCGCTACTTTATCGATAGCTACCATGTAAGCGGCAATTCGCAAAGAAACTTTGTACTCAAGAGCAGTTTTATAAACGTTGTCGAATGCGTCTTTCATGATCCTGTCACTTCTGCGGTTGACGCGTTCTGCAGTCCACTTATATCCAAGTCGGTTTTGTACCCACTCGAAATAAGAAACCGTTACTCCACCTGCATTCGCCAGGATATCCGGAACTACATTGATTCCTTTTTCATAAATGATGCCATCGGCTTTTGATGAGGTTGGGCCATTCGCACCTTCCACAATCAATTTAGCTTTGATTTTACCTGCGTTGCTTCCGGTGATAACATCTTCTGTTGCCGCAGGCACGAGTACATCAACGGGCAGAGTAAGAATTTCATTTCCACTGATTTTTTCAGCTCCTGCAAATCCTTCAAGAGAACCTCGATTAGAATCACGATATTTTACTGCAGCCTCAATGTCAACACCGGCTTCATTGAAGTAAGCTCCATGCAAATCGCTTATGGCTTGTACTTTCAATCCACGCTCGTGCAACAACCGCGCTGCCCACGAACCGACATTTCCAAATCCTTGCACGGCACAAGTGGCTTTGTAAGGATTGATTTTTAATTTTTCCATTGCCGCAAGTGCTGATACCATAACACCCCGACCGGTAGCTTCGGTGCGGCCAAGAGATCCACCCATCACAATTGGTTTACCGGTAACAACAGCAGAAACAGTCATTCCTTTGTTACGCGAATACTGGTCCATCAACCATGCCATCTCACGAGGACCGGTGCCCATATCAGGCGCGGGAATATCTTGATCTGGCCCGAAAACATCTTGCATAGATTGCGTGTAGGCGCGCATCAATCGCTCAATCTCGCCTGAAGACATTTCGCGTGGATTGCATGTTACACCACCTTTGGCTCCACCATAAGGAATATCAACAACAGCACACTTCCATGTCATCCACGCGGCAAGTGCTTTTACTTCATCAATATTAACATGGGGATCGAATCGAATACCGCCTTTCGATGGGCCAAGAATCGTTGAGTGAATTACGCGGTAACCTTCAAATACTTTGATGCTCCCGTCATCCATTGTCACCGGAAGTGATACGATTACTTGCTTGGCCGGGTTTTTCAAAACATTGTAAACTTCTTCTTCAAGTCCGAGAAGTTGTGATGCCGTGCGAAAGCGTGACATCATTGCTTCAAATGGATTCTCTTTGTCGAGGAGGGGTGCAGGTTCTATGTAAGCCATTTTTGATTTATGATTTACGATTTATGTTTACGATTTTTTCGTTTTCGACTAAGATTTCTAAATCCTGAAAATTCTTTGAATCCTCATCGAAAACGGTTGCAAAGATAGCAATTTGAAGGTAAGCGACATCGTGTTTTTTAAAATCTAACCCATTGAATGGGAGTCTATTAACTAAGCATTTATAAAAAATAAAGGCCACCGTTCGTGTGGCCTTTGTCACGTAATTTTCCAGACAGATTATTCGTCTTTTTTCTTGTCTTTATCCTTCTCCTTCTCCTTGTCCTTGTCTTTATCCTTCTTCATTTTATCGTGATCGTGTTTTTCCTTCTTCATTTTGTCATGGTCATGTTTTTTGTCCTTGGCCATTTCCTTCTTCTCTTTGTCTTTTTTGGCCTTGTCGTCCTGGGCAAGCACCACTACGCTGGTGAAGCAAAGAAGCAATAGCGCCAGCAAAATTTTTGTTGATGTTTTCATAAATGGATTCGTTTATGTGTAAATGAATATAGCATTAAACGATTCATTTCAATTGTTATTTTCTTCAAATGAAATAAGCCGTTCATTGAACGGCTTATTTGTGAAATGAGTTAATAAGAAAGTCTTACCCGATCGCTACCCGCTTAAAGTCAGCAACCGCCAATCCCTTAGAAACGCTATCCAGGTATTGAGCAACAGTCTTCGAGCTGTCTTTCACAAAAGCCTGGTGCACTAAAGTGTTGTCTTTGAAAAATTTCTGAAGTTTCCCCTGAGCGATTTTTTCCACCATGTTGGCAGGCTTGCCTTCAGCCAAAATTTGTGCTTTCGCGATCTCAAGTTCTTTTTCAATCAATGTTTTGTCTACGCCTGTTTCATCAACGGCTACCGGGTTCATTGCAGCGATTTGCATGCCTACGTCTTTGCCTGCATCGGTTACATCTTTTCCATTGATACCTTTCAATGAAACGAGTACACCCAGTTTGCTTCCCGCGTGGATGTAGGGAACGACAGCTTCACCTTTCATATGAATGAAAGCGCTTACTTCCAGTTTCTCGCCAATTTTTCCAACAAGTTCAGTGATCTTTTCATTGAGCGTGAGGTTGCCTACTTTCTCATTCAACAAAGAATCTTTGTCTGCCGATTTTTTGGTGAAGGCTGTTTCAGCGATCAGCTTTCCAAGGTTCTGAAATTCTTCATTCTTTGCTACGAAGTCCGTTTCGCAGTTCAATGCAATCAATACAGCTTCTTTTTTGTCGTCTGAAGTCTTTATAAAAACAGATCCTTCTTTCGCGTCTTTATCAGAACGGCTCGCAGAAACTTTCTGGCCTTTCTTTCTCAAAATTTCAATTGCTTTTTCGAAGTCACCGTTGGCTTCGGTCAATGCTTTTTTGCAATCCATCATACCGGCACCGGTCATGGTGCGGAGCTTGTTTACATCTTGTGCTGTGATCATGAGTATAAAAATTTATCGAGTTATTTTAATTTTCAATTGGGTTAAAACAAAATGAACACCGGCTATCCACCGATGTTCATTTTTTATATTAATCGGCTATGGCCTGGATTAATGGCTTTCTACGGTTTCGTCAATCTTGCGCTTCTCGTCTTCTTCTTTCTTCTGACCGGCTTCTTCCTTGTCTTTCTTACGCTCCATCAACGCTTCTTCGATGGCTCTGCCAATGTAGCCCGTGATGATCGAGATCGACTTGAATGCATCGTCATTTGCAGGGATCGGGAAATCGATGTCTGAAGGATCAGAGTTAGTATCCACCATTGCAAAAACAGGGATATTCAATTTCTGTGCTTCAGCAACGGCAATGTGCTCGCGCTTTACATCAATCACAAACAATGCTGCAGGCAAGCGGTTAAGGTCGGCAATACCGCCCAACTGCTTTTGAAGCTTTGCTTTTTCGCGAGATAACATGAGCTTCTCTTTCTTAGTGATGTTCTCAAATGCCTCGTCTTTCGTCATTTTGTCGATTTGTGACAATCTCTTCAACGATTTGCGGATCGTTGCGAAATTGGTCAACATACCACCTAACCAACGCTCAGTTACGTAAGGCATGTTCAAACGAGTAGCCTCAGAAACAACGATGTCTTTCGCTTGTTTCTTGGTTGCAACGAACATGATCTTGCGACCGGAACGTACTATGTTCTTGATTGAAAAGATAGCTTCATCAAGGCATTTGATGGTCTTGTTCAAATCGATCAGGTGGATGCCGTTGTTTTCCATGTAGATGTACTCTGACATCTTAGGGTTCCACTTACGGGTAAGGTGGCCAAAATGCACACCTGCATCCATCAAATTCTGTGTTGTTATTTGCTCTGCCATGATTCTTCTATTAACGCTTGCTGAACTGGAATCTTCTACGTGCTTTTCTACGACCCGGCTTCTTACGTTCTACCATGCGTGAGTCGCGGGTGAGAAGGCCTTCTTTCTTCAAAGCGGGACGATTCTCAGTATTGATGTTAACCAATGCTCTTGCGATGCCCAGGCGAATTGCTTCGGCCTGACCTTTAAAACCACCACCTTCTACATTTACAGTTACATCATAGTTGCCTTCTGATTTGGAGACTGCCAACGCCTGCTTTACAGTAGTTTGCAATATTTCTGAAGGGAAATACTCCTTCAATTCACGCTCGTTGATAACGATTACACCTTTTCCCGGCTTCACGTACACGCGAGCGATTGAGGTTTTTCTTCTTCCGATGGTATTAATGATCTCCATTATATCAGAACTTTAATTCTTTAGGTTGATTTGCAGTATGAGGGTGTTCAGCGCCTGCATAAACATGCAAACTGCGGAATAATTGACGGCCCATGGTATTCTTAGGAAGCATTCCTCTTACAGAAAGTTCAACTAAGCGTGCTGGGTTTTTCTCGCTGATTTCTTTAGGAGAAAGCTCGCGCTGCCCGCCCGGATATCCCGAATAGGTGAAGATTACACGGTTGTTCCACTTTTTGCCGGTCATCTTTACTTTTTCAGCATTGATGATTACTACATGGTCGCCCATGTCGGTGTTGGGTGTGTAATTCGTCTTGTTTTTGCCGCGTAATACGCGAGCCACCTCGCTGGCCAAACGGCCAAGCACTTGGTCTTTAGCGTCCACCAAAACCCAGTTTTTCTCTGCTGTGGCCTTGTTGGCGTAAATGGTTTTGAAACTATACTGATCCACTTTTTAGCTTTTAAATTGAGAGTCCCCTTTAAAAAGGGACACAAAAGTAGGCTCAAAAAGCAGATTTTGCAAATGCCTTCGAGATTTTACCGGAGGTTGGCCTGCAGCTGCTTCAAAAGTGCCTTCATATCCTTGGGATAGGGTGCCTCAACTTTAATCTTTTTACCATCTAAAAGGGCAAATTCAAGCGAAAAAGCGTGTAAAGCCATCCTTTTCATCAGGGGCTCCTCTTCAGTCATTTTTTTTAATTGAAAGCCTCTTTTAACAGAAGAAACGAAGAACGGTTGCCCTCCATAAGTCTCATCTCCGGTAATGGATGCTTTGAGTAAAGCGAGGTGAATTCGGATTTGGTGCATCCGGCCCGTAACAGGATTACACCTTATTAGGGTATGATTCTTAAATGCTTGCTCGGTCGTAAAGTAAGTTTGGGCTTCCTTACCCTCCTGTTTATTGATTTTTACAGTGCCATTGTTAAGCTTCACTATAGGAGCGTCTACCAGTTTGTTTTCGAAATGATGGACTCCATCGGCTACGGCATGATAGGTCTTGGTTACCTCCCGGTTTTCAAACTGCATACTTAGATGGCGATACGCCTCGGGGTTACGCGCAATGGCTAAAACACCCGATGTGTCCTTATCCAGGCGATGATTAACTTGAGGGTCAGGCTCAACTTCTCGGGCGAGACTTAAGATAGTGGTACTGTCGTTCCTGTCTTCCAATGTTGAGATAAAAGGGGGTTTGTTGATCAGGATGAAGTCATCGTCCTTAAAGAGGATGATGTCGGCAAAATTTATTTTGGAAGGTTTCATTTCAATTGCCAACCGAGAAGTAATGGCGCCCTAAAATTAAGGAAACCAAAAAATTAAATGGGATTAGTCTCAAAAGAATTAAGGATGAAAGCCACGATTAAAAGATAAATTCGTAGGTCGCTTCGCAAAGATGAAAACTCTACTTCTATTTTTGATTCCACTTTTTGTTACAGCGCAAGGGCAACAGGAAAGACTCTTGCAGCAAGGACTTAAAGCCTCCAGCAAAGGACTCTACGATAGCGCGGAATTTTATTATCGCAATGCGAGTAGTTATTACACTTCGCAAAACGACAGGAAGAATTTTTTGAATGTGAGCATCTACAGAGCTGACAACCTGGCGAACTGGGGCAACTATGATGCGGCCATTCAAATAGCTAAAATGGTAGAAGAGGAAAGTGAACAATGGCTTGGGCCCAGGAATTATTTTCAGGGATTTGCCTATCAAGCCATAGGAAATGCCGAATTAAAAAAAGGAAATTACCAGCAGGCCATTGATCAATTCTGGGATGCTGAGTTAATCTTCATAGGTAATGAAACTTCGAAACCATGGCTTGCCGGACTTTATAACGCCACAGGCAATGCTATGCGCGACAACGGCTCCTATTCACAGGCGATTGATTATTTTAACAGAGCCCACAATCAATTTCAGCGACAAGGAGATGAAATCAATGCCACCATTGCGCAACTGAATATTGCTGGCTGTTATGTAATGCAGGAAAAATATGATGAGGCCGTAAAGGAGTTTGAACAAGGGAAGAGTTTCTTCTTAGAACACCTGGGTGAGAAACATCCTTTGTTTGGCTCACTCTATAATAACATTGGAGCTGCCGTATTTTATCAGGCAAAAGACTACTCTTTAGCACTTCAGTATTATTTGAAGTCGTTGGCTATCCGACAAAAGCAAACGGGGGAAATCCATCTCGATGTGGCCCGTGTTTATTTTAATGTCGGCTGGACGTATGAAATGATGAAAAAATTTACTGAATCTGATGCCTACTATTCAAAAGCGGAGAACATTCTGAATCAAATATTCAAGAATGGCCATCCGCTTGCGGCATGGGCTTACAGCAGGCACGGTCACCTCATGTCGAGGCAAAAGAAATTTCAAGAAGCATTGGGGATGTACGATTTAGCGGAAACACAAAACGTTCGGCAAGTGAGAGGGGAAAAGATTTTTTTAGACAAAGTGCGCGCTATTGAAACGTATAAATTCAGAGCGACAACCTATTATGATTGGTATAAGGCAACGAAGAATCCAGCACATCTGAAGAATGCACTCAAGTTCTTGATCGAATCAGAAAAAGTGATGGGTCAGGCCGGCAAACAGAGGCAGAAGGAAGGCGATCGTCTCGAGATCGGCAAGATCAGCAGAAACATTTTTGAGATGGGCGTAGAGGTTTGTTACGAACTTAACCGGATCACTAAAGACCAGGTTTACCTGGAAGAGTTTTTTTATTTTTCTGAAAGCGGAAAAGCGCAAGTGCTCAATCAGGCAGTTGAGGAGTCGCAAGCCTTGAAGTTTGCGGGCATCCCCGATTCATTGATTGCTGAAGATAGGGATAACCGCAAGCTTACGGCCGAGTACACGCAGAAGCTGCTGAGTTTCGATCCCGCCAGGCAGCCCGCTTCTGATTTGAAAGACATTGAGGATATTCTATTTTTCACTTCTGCTTCCGCCAAAATGCTCGAACAGCAGTTGGAGCAAGAGTATCCAAAATATTTCCAGTTAAAATATCAGGAGAAAAACATTTCACTAAAGGAGCTTCAGCAACAAATTCCGCCAGGTGAAATGGTCATGAGCTACATCATCACCGACAGCTTAGTTTTTGCTAGTGCAATCACAGCGAAAGACATAGAAGTAAAACCTGTGGCCATCAAGCCCTCTCAATTGGAAAGGATGATTACAGCCATGCGCTCCGGTATTTTGTTTCAACAGAAAGAGGCTTTTACAAAATCATCGCATCAACTTTTTACGTTGCTGTTTCCGAGTGGTATTCCATCTGACATAAAAAGTATCGTCATTATTCCCGACAAGAGGTTAGCAAAAATTCCATTCGAAACTTTGCTTGAAACAACTACGCCACCTGATGCTGATTATGCCAGGATGAATTTTATTATCAACCGCGTCACGGTCAGTTATGCAAATTCGGCCCGGCTTTATTTGAGTAGGATCAAATTCGAGCCATCTAAAAGTGTGAAGGGTTTGTTGGCCGTGGCTCCTGTATTTGACGATGATAAAACCAACGGCATCAACTTGCGCACTCGATCGTGGCTAACCGCGACAGAAAAGGTAATCAAGAACTCAGGCCAAACACGGGGGCAACTATTCAATGGCAACGCAATCGCCCCACTGCCTGCAACTGCAGATGAGATCAATAGCTTGTACAGGCTTTTTGAAAGGAATAAAAGCGCATCAGAAATGATATTAGGCAAACTTGCCAATGAACGGAAATTAAAAAACACCAACCTTTCCGACTTCAAGTTCATACACATTGCCACACACGGCTTTGCGAATGAAGAGTCTCCTGAACTGTCGGGCTTGTTGCTGGCGCAGGACACCACTGAACTAGAAGAAGATAACGTACTCTACATGGGAGAGATTTACAACATGCAACTCAAATGTGAACTCGTGACTCTCTCGGCTTGTGAAACTGGGCTTGGTAAAATCATGGAAGGTGAAGGGGTGGTTGGCCTTGCGAGAGCCCTTACGTATGCAGGTGCGCAAAATATTTTGGTCTCTCTATGGAAAGTAAATGATGCTTCAACGGCTGCATTAATGATCGACTTTTATCAAGCCCTATTAAACGAGAGTCGCGATTCTATTTCAGCTGCCCTTCAAAAGGCGAAAACAAATATGATCGCCTCAGGCAAATACGCGGATCCGTATTACTGGTCGCCTTTTGTGCTTTTGGGGAGATAGTTATTGGTTCTCTATGGTCCACCTTCAATAAGAAATGGAGGCTTGTTGATATGGGGTAATCCTGATCTTGGAAGAGGATGAAGTCGCTTAAATTCAGATTAGATTTTACTTGGTAGGCAAACTATTGATATGCGAGCAAATTATATTGAAAAATATCAGCGTGCTTTTCAGCTATATAGTTGATGAGCTCATTATTTTGCTCAATCTTGAATTGATACCCCAAAGTCTGAAGGTCTGCTAAAACATCTTCAACTGAATAGCCGTGCTCACCCCACCAAGTTCGGGTAACTTCTAGGAAGATGGGAGGCTTATATTTCTTAATTGTATTCCACCCGCCTCTCAAAGCTTCCGGCTCCGAACCTTCAATTATAAGTTTCACAAAAGAAATGGGTAACGAACTTAACTTTTGAACAAAGTCATCAAGCTGTTGGATTTGTACTTGAGTGTTTCCAGGAGTCTGAGGCACAACTCGGCCCGCTCCAGTATTGGAAGTGGTAAATTCGAATTGACGAGTGGTAGTATTTTTCCCCATTCCGATTGGATAAATACGAATGAGTGAAGCGGCTTCTGGGTTCAGAGCCAAGTTCCTTTCTAAGCTACCAAATACTTTTAGATTGGGCTCAAAGGCATGGATTTGAGTTTGCTTTCCCGTGCCAAAGCAATAATTAGCAAGTCTCAGGGAAAAGCCTCCAACATTTGCACCGATGTCCAAGACAATGGTATCAGTCTTGGCGTAAATCTTTGCCTGACTTAAAACCAAATCCTCACTGCCATTAAAAATTTTCCATTGAACAAAGTCAGACCTATTTATTTGGAAACTTATGTTCCCTCTCGTGAGTTGGTAGTCATCGTTTTGCGGGAATTCAGCAGAAGTGCGAATAAACTTCTTCAATCTGTAAGCCATATTCTGCGGGATGATTCTTCTTAGCAATGCGACAAGGCCTCTATGATTGTACAAAAATTCATCTGCCCTTAACATACTGCGGAAGTTTCTGATGGTGTGCCATTTTGGAATCATAAATATTGTTTTGTCAATCGGAGTACCGTGTAAATACAAAAAAAATAAAGAGGAAAGACCTTTCTCGCATGGAAGGGAATTAAAAACAAGCTCTGTCTTTAATCCTCGCTATCCTCTTTCGATCTCGAAAGTTTAAAACTAAAAGTAGATCCCTTACCCACTTCGCTCTCTACTTCAGCTTTGCTGCCGTGGCCTTCGAGAATATGTTTTACAATGGCAAGCCCTAAACCTGTTCCGCCTTTTTCACGGCTGCGGCTTTTATCTACTCTATAGAATCGTTCGAAGATGCGATGCAGATGTTGATGAGGAATTCCTTCACCCGTATCGGTCACAAATGTGGTCACATTTTTTTTTCCAACATCAAAACTTACGGTTACGTGTCCGCCTTCGAGTGTGTAGTTGAGTGCGTTTGAAATAAGATTGGTGATCACTTGCTCGATGCGCTGCTCATCAGCATGAACCCAGATTTTCGAATGCTTATCCGGCAATAGCTTTAACGTGATATTTTTTTGCTCCGCTTTTTCTTCAAACTGATCAATCACTTCTTCAGAGAGTTTGAACAAATCCACTCGGTCGAATTTCATTTTAATATCACCCGTCTCAATCTGTGATAGGGTGAGCAAGTCTTGAACGAGAGAATCAAGACCATCCAAGCTCTTGGCAGCTTTCTTCAGAAATTTGCCACGCACGTTTTTATCATTCACTGCGCCATCCAACAATGTGTGCACAAATCCCTGGGCTGCAAAGATGGGTGTTTTCAGTTCATGCGATACATCTGCTATAAATTCTTTGCGAAAGGCTTCCAGTTTTTTTAGTTCGTCAATTTCTTTCTGTTTAAGCAATGCGAATGCGGAGATCTCATCATTCAGTTTTTCAAACGGGTCAAGGCCTTGTGATTTTTGGTGAGCAATTGTTTTCAATTCTTTCTTCAGCAGCTTGCCCATCATTTTGTCGATTTTGCTGATGCCGCGAAAAAACAAGAACTCCAACACAACATAACTCAATAAATAAGATGCGGAGAAGCTGATGACGGAAGCAAGTACCAGGGCACTCGTTTCTACGCTTTGCATCAACGACAAAAAAAGCGCAGTGACCAACGCAATCGAGGCGGCAAGAAGTAATGCAAGTATGCGAGCGCTGTAAACCATGCTTTAAAGTCAGCGCAAAAATACGAATTGAAAGAAATTGGTGATTAGCTGACGTTAAACTTGTAGCCTACGCCCTTTACTGTAGCAATGCAATCTTCACCTATTTTCTCACGCACTTTACGAATATGCACATCTACGGTGCGTGAGAGCACATACACATCGGCACCCCAAATGTTTTGCAGCAAGTCATCGCGAGTGAAAACCTTATTGGGGTTTTGGGCAAGAAAGAATAATAGCTCAAATTCCTTTTTAGGCAAATTGATTTCTTTTCCGTTCAAACGAACGGTGTAACTGGTCCTGTCAATGATTAGGTTTCCAGCCTTAATCTGGCTAGAGGTATTTTTCTTGGCATTGTCTCTGCGGAAGAGCGCGCTGATACGGCTCATCAGAGCCCTCGGCTTGATGGGCTTTAAAATGTAGTCATCTGCACCTACATCGAAAGCAGCAACTTCAGAATATTCTTCAGCCCGTGCTGTTAGAAAAACAATGTACGTATTTACCAGTTCGGGCATTGCTCGCAACTGGCGGCAAGCTTCAACACCATCTACTTTGGGCATCATGATGTCAAGTAGCACTAAATCAGGATGAAATTTCTTGGCGACATCAACAGCCCCTTGTCCATCCGTAGCTGTGCGCACATCAAAGCCCTGTTTTTCGAGGTTGTATTTTAAAAGTTCAAGGATGGACTCTTCGTCATCTACCACCAGAACTTTGTGCACGGGCTTATTCGACATACCTTTTTTTATAAAGGTATAGAGAAATCATGCGTCTGGAAAGGCAATGTTAAGGACTTAATGATTTGTTAATGCTCACGTAATATTTGAAAATTTGAAAATGAGAGAATTTGAAAATCAATGCATTTTCAAATCTTCAAATTATCACATTTTCAAATTGTAGCTTTTGCCAAGGTAACGAATGTAGGCTTTCAGATTTCCTTTAAATTTCAAATCAAGTTCTTTGCCAAAATCTTTTTGCTTCGATTGATAAAGATGAAATGACATGAAATAGGTATTATTTGGCAGCCAATCCGTAGTCTTTCGTTTTTCGAACAAGGAAAGCGTGTCGATGTTCTTCACGATTTTTTGGATCATCTGTTTTTTCATTTCCTTTTTTGAATCGAAAGATTCCGAAGGACTAAAAGATTGATAAAGGCTGTCAAGCGATTTTGTGCCTCCCAAAATGTGCCGGCTGTAGGTGCGGTAATCCTGATCTTCGTGTAAATACTGAAAATATTCCTTCGAATTTTTTCCATACTTGTTCGCCAAAAAATAATAAGCAGCAGTATCGCCAATGAATGATGCGAGATTCTCATTGAAATCGGAACTGTCTTTTATAAATATGGTAGAGTGCACCATCTCGTGAATGATGAGGCTGGCAAGGTCGCCTTCACCGCGTCTCAACATGCCACTGAGAATCGGATCGGTAAACCAACCCAGTGTACTCCAGCCACCAGGGTTTCGTACGCTTACGTCATAATTTTCGTTCATCAGTTTTTTTCGCTCGGCCAGGGCATTCTCTTTTTTGAAAAACCCTTTGTAGGGCAAATCGCCAACGAAAGGAAAGTGCCATAGTTTTGGTTTTAATTCAAATGGCTCGCATGCTTGCACTACCCACATTAATTCTTCATCATGTTGGTCGTACATGGTTTTGTAGTTCTCGGTGTCTTTCAATCCCAGTGAATCGATCGCGTATTTTCTGATTTCTTCGATCAGGTGAAGTTTGCCTTTGAGTGAATCAGGAAAGGAAGGATCATTCAAAAAGGTTTCTACAGGTTTTGAATTCCAAATAATTTTTAACTGACCGTAGCCCATGCGCACTCCATAATTAATGAGCGACCACTGCCAAATGATCAGGGCGATAAAGATCACCAAAGCAGAAACAAGGATTTTTTTAATCATAGATTTAATCCCTCACCCTTCCCTCTCCCTCGGGAGAGGTGTCTGAGGGAACGAGGACGGGTGAGGGTAAAAATAGGGTTTTTCCTATATTCGAGTCGTTTGTTTAGAACCACTCCATGAAAAAGATTCTTCTTTTACTTTTAGTTGTCTCCTCTGCCTGTGCTCAAAAATTTTCTCCACAAGAACTTTCTAATTGGAAAAAGCAGGCAAGTACGATCAGTATCATCCGCGACAACTGGGGTGTGCCTCATGTTTATGGAAAGACGGATGCCGATGCTGTGTTCGGGATGGTTTATGCGCAATGCGAAGATGATTTTTTACGAGTTGAGCGAAATTATTTAACAGCAACTGCGCGAATGGCTGAGGCCGAAGGCGAAGAATTTATTTATCATGATTTGAGACAACTATTGTTCACCGATACAACAACAGCTATTTCAATTTATAAGCAAGCACCCGAGTGGCTTAAGAAACTTTGCAATGCTTTTGCCGATGGTTCGAATTATTATCTGCAATCTCATCCAAATGTAAAACCCAAATTACTCAACCGCTTTCAACCATGGATGCCATTTCTTTTCAGCGAAGGGAGCATTGGTGGTGATATTGAAAAAATATCGTTGATTGAATTGAAAGAATTTTATGGGCAAGGAAAATCCTCCGTTTTTGTTAAAGAAAAAACCGGTGGCGATGGGTTTGATGAACCAGAACCTCAGGGATCAAATGGCATTGCCATCGCACCATCGATCAGCGCTACCGGCAACGCGATGTTACTGATCAATCCTCACACTTCATTTTATTTTCGGTCTGAATTGCAAATGGTAAGTGAAGAAGGACTGAATGCCTATGGTGCAGTTACCTGGGGACAGTTTTTCATTTACCAGGGATTCAATGAATACTGTGGATGGATGCACACTTCGAGCCAGGCCGATGTTATTGATGAGTATAAAGAATTGATTATAAGAAAAGGCGATTCATTATTTTATAAATACGGAAATGAACAGAAGCCCGTACAATCTGAAAAAATTTCTATCGCCTATAAAAGCGGAAATTCAATTTTAAGAAAAGAATTTACAGTTTACCGAACACATCATGGACCGATCATTGCTCAACGCGATGGAAAATGGATTTCTGTAAAAATGATGAATGAACCATTGAAAGCACTGACGCAATCATTTACACGAACGAAATCAAAATCCTTTGAAGAATTCAAGAAGTCGATGGAGCTGCGCACGAATTCATCTAACAATACTGTCTATGCCGATGCACAAGGCAACATTGCATATTGGCACGGAAATTTCATGCCGATTCGCGACACGAGGTTTGATTGGAGCAACCCGGTAGATGGGAGTGACCCTGCTACTGAATGGAAAGGCCTCCATCAAGTTGATGAACTGCTTCACGTTTACAATCCGGGAAATGGCTGGATACAAAATTGTAATTCAAGTCCATTTGCCGTGACAGGCGAGAGCAGCCCGCAGCAAAAAGATTTTCCAACTTACATGGCACCCGATCCCGAAAATGCGCGCGGGCTTCATGCCGTACGTGTGTTGCAGAATCAAAAGGATTTCACGCTGGATAAGTTAATTGAAACTTCGCGCGATACTTATTTGCCCGGCTTCGAAAAATTGATTTCATCGTTTAGTCAGATAGATTCATCAGAATTTCGTTCGCGACCTTTTGAGTTTATAGAGCCATTCCACATGATTACTAAATGGGATTTGAGATGGTCAGCTTTATCTGTTTCCACTACGCTTGCGATTTACTGGGCACAAAAACTTAGGCAAGATGTGGCGGCAAGAATTCCTGCTAAATCCGATCAACTGAGCATCATCCGATTTTTAACCGAGCAAACTACAGAGCAAGAAAAAATAAATGCATTTAAAGAAACGCTCGAGGAATTGCAGCGCGATTTCGGCACTTGGCGAGTAGCTTGGGGAGCGGTAAATCGTTTTCAACGACCGGAGGGAAAAATCGATGCAAATTTTGACGATGGCAAACCAAGTATTGCCGTGCCGTTCACTTCCTCATTTTGGGGGTCACTGGCGGCTTTCGGGAGTAGAAAATATCCAAACACAAAAAAAATGTATGGCAACGTTGGCAACAGTTTTATTGCTGTTGTTGAGTTCGGAAAAAAGGCCAGCCCCAATGACAAAATGGGGAAGGTACTGGCAAAATCCGTAGTGACAGGAGGATCGTCAAGTGATCCAACTTCGCCCCATTTCAATGATCAATCACGAATGTATTGCGATGGAAATTTTAAGGATGTTCTTTTCTACAAAGAGGATGTGATGAAGCATGTGGAAAGAAGTTACCGGCCGGGTGAGTGATCAATCTACATGCCCTAACAAAGCAGCCTCAGTTTGTAGGATTAGGTCGCGGGGGGATTTCCCTTACCTCAACGGTGCCTTCGTATTCGAGAATGGGGAAAGTTTTAGCTAACTCCAAAGCGCTTTCCATATCCTTTGCTCGAAGGAAAATGTTGCTCACTACTTTGAGATTGTCTGTAATAACCGCTTCCTTTTTTATTACCTTGTTTTTACCAGCTACAACATAGCCGTCACCAGGGAAAGGAAAACTTATCATATAAATTCCATCTGACTTCCATTTTTCGATAAGCAAATTCCATTTTGTACCTGCTGCGCTTACTTGTTCTCGCGAATAAGAAACAGGTACCCTTACTAAAAAGCTAAATTCTTTCATACTGTTTGTTTTTGTTTCTGAGTTTGATGCTTTGGTTTGCGCGTACATTTTGCCCGTAACCAAGGCCAAGCATACAGCTCCTATTAAAAGATGTGATTTCATTGTTCTGAATTTTCTTCAAATTTCAGAACTGTCTAAATCAGATTCTTGTAAAAAATCATTGATTTACCAAAAAAAAGGAGACTTGAAAAAATCGGTTGGTGTTTGACCGCTAAATAATTTAAAATCTTTATTGAAATGGGATTGATCGAAAAAGCCTGCCTCTAATGCTAAGTTTGTGAGCGGTTGGTTTTTCTGACCACGACTTATAATGGACTGTAAGCGTACAATCGATGAAAACTGCTTGGGCGATGTTCCTACTATTTTCCGAAACCGTTTTTCAAAAGCATCCGTACTGATATAAAGGGACTGAGCCAATTCTTTCATTTTTATATTGCCATTCGTCAAATTCACCTTCTGTATGGCCGTTGAAATTAATTTATCGGATTTTAGAGAATACAGTTTGGTGAGTAAAAACTGATCAATAATATTAACTCTTTGAGTATTATTTTGTGCTTCTGCCAATTGCTCTTCTACCATTGATAATTCCCGTGTATTAACAAAATTTTCGAGCGAAACACTCTCTTCAAAAAGCTCATGAAGTGGCTCTTTAAAAAAAGCAATTGCTCCAATTTCTTTAAACAAGACAACAAGGGTTGACGAATCTTTTAAATAATTGATTAGTCGTACCGATTTTCTTAAACCTGTAATTGTAGAAGTTGACAAACTATTTTTTGCATTGCCAGTGATATAATTAGTTTGCCCTTTGAAGCGGAAAGCAATGGCAATGGAGGTATTTGGCAATACCCTATTCACAACTTCGTCATGGCTTTCCACAATTTTATAAGTTTTGATAAAGGGTCTTAAAAGTTCGGTTGGTAGATAATCAGTAATCATAGCAGCGAAGTTGTTTGCCATAACGCCATTGCTGCCGGGTTTGTTCAAAGGCTTACATGTAAGGCCGGTGAATTGTCAGAAAATGTCGCGAAAGCAAAACAAATATGGACATAGCATGCCGTCATAAGCCATCCGGCAATGTCATCGTTCTTCCATCTTGCAGAATTACTTGCCCTGTTTCCAAAAGAGTTTTTAGCTTATAAAAATTCTGCGCCACAGCTGGTTTGGTTTTAGTGAGTATCTGTTTTTCAATAATGGATATTATCCAATTTTTGAAGCTGCCCCTTGGCACATATTTTAATATAGAGTAGTGCTCCACATTCAGCCGCCAGGAGTACAGTACCTCAGTCTGTCCTTCGAGAGAGGTTAGAGTAAAGCTATACAACAAGTCAGGTCCGGGAGGTTGCAACTGTGCCATGATTTTATTTGGAGGATTGAACTCCACGATCTTAACATAAAATAAATCAGAAGGTCTCTTTTGTTTAAAGACCGTTCCCTTACCCACGGTACCTTGTGATACTTGCGTGACGCTTTGTATAAAATAATTCCATCTTGGCATATTGGCCAGGTTGCTGAGAAACGAAAACGTTCGGTCTATTGAACATGCTACCCGTTGCGATAAATCAAATGCAATGACCACGCTCGAAATTTAGGTGAAGGATAAATAAATTATTTAGGTCGCCTGCGCTATTACCAAACTGCAATTATTCGTGAGAAGCCACCTGTAGCTTTGCCTACTTTAGGCGCACCCACAATAATGGTTGCACCCGACTTAGGAATCTTAGAAAGATTTGCAACACATTCCACTCCCCATTTGCCTGCGGCAAAAAGAACTTTATGCCCTACATAATTTTCATCTATTCCACGATCGAACGACAAGACATCCACACCAATGCCGGATATGTTTCTATTGGTAAGTAAAAACTTGATGGCATCAGTGGAAAAACCAGGATAGTGCTTTACTAGTTTATCATCTAATCCTACAAAGGAGCTATCGGTCAATCGCTTTTCCCAGCCTGAGTACATCATCACGCAGGCGTGGTCGGGTATCTCGCCATGTTGTTTTTCAAAGCTTCGGATGTCATCAACGGTGAGTTCAGCATCAGCATCGACCGAGGCCTTTGCTTCGATGTCGATCACTACTACCGGGACGATAAGTTCTTTCAGATCAATTTGATCAACTGACTTTTGATTGGCGATAAAATGATTAGGAGCATCGATATGTGTTCCTAAGTGCTCGTGAATTTTCCAAGAGTTGGCTTCCACGCCATTCTCCTTTAACGTGGCCATCGGAATGAGTTCAAACGGATAAGTAAGCTTCTTGACAGGGATGAATGGAAATTCCGGAGTGAGTGTGTGGGTAAGGTCAATAATGTTGTCAATACGGATAGTTCGGTCGTTTGAATGATTAGTGCAACTGGTAAAAAGCAAAGTGGATAAAACAAAAATCAATCGGATATTTTTCATGATGGTTTTATTTTTGAAATGGTTTGCCTGGCACTCCCCAACCCCACTTAGGCATTGGCTCGTCAGGGTTCATGGATAATTCTGTTTGGTTTGAATTTAAAACTGCAATGCGTGTTCCCCATTCGATGTAGGCAACAAAGGCAGAGCGAAATTCGGGATCGTCAGGTAGTTTGATTTCATCGGCAGATTCAAGCAGGAGCTGCATCCAGCGCTTACGGTGTTGTTCAGTCAAATGTTTTGAAAGATGTTTTTGTATCATCTTGAAATGAGATCCCTCTTCCGTGCTGTACATTTCAGGGCCGCCAAAAACTTCTGCGATAAAATGGGCAACGTGTTTTTGATGTTGTGGCGACATGTGTTTAAAAATGGGCTCTAATAATTTGTCTTGCAAAACTTTCTTGTAGAAAACATCTGTTAGATTTTCAAATACCGGCATTCCACCTGCCCACTCGTAAAGGGAAGGTGGTTTTTTACTTTTGTTCATGGAGTAGTGTTTGTGAAATAATTGTTGTACGAACGAAAACATGAGTCAAATGTTTACTTGACTTGATGGTTTCAATAGTTATTTTTCTGAAAAGTCTGACATGCAAATTTGAAAGTCAATACCTTACCGATAAGTAAGCCTTATGATTGAACTTAATAACAGAAAATACACCTGCCCGGTGGATGTAACGCTAGGTCTGATTGGTGGTAAATGGAAAATCCTAATCTTATCTCACTTACATCAATTTGGCGACCGCAGCTTTAGCCAGATTCGCGACAACCTTCCAGGCGTTTCAGAAAAAATGCTGATTCAGCAACTCAAGGAGATGTGTGTCAGCAATCTTGTTGAAAAGAAAATACTATCAGCCAAGCCTTATCGTGTAGAATATTTTTTGACTGACTTCGGTCGCACGCTTAGACCGCTTTACGAGTTCATGAGCAAGTGGGGTATTGATTACTTAAAACAAAACAATATTGACTACCTGAAGGATCAACATTTGTATAAATAAATGGGGCAAAAAAAATGGTTCGTGAGGACACGAACCATGGAAAATATTTTTTTGTTAGACAGTTGAACGATTAGGTTTTGATCTCCCAAATCACATAGCGGCCTAAATAACATTTCATAACAATCTCTTTGATGGTGTGTCCCTTTATTTTGATCACGTGTTTGATATCAGTTCCGTAAACCAACCTTACGTTTTCTTCGTAATCTTCTTTTTTCACTGTGGAAAGATCCTTTGACAATTCTTTGATGAGCGAAATAATGTGAGAGAAATCGGTCAAGCTTTCTGTTTTGAAGGATTTTTTAAGAAAGTGAGTTTCTTCTTTGTGATAAATTTCTACATCGGGAGCTAGCAGATTTAAGATCTGAAGGTTGTCGCCCGAACTGAGAATGTTTTGAACGGATTCAAATGAAGGAATTTTATCTGCTTCTGCAGTCGGAAAAAACTTATTTGAGAGATCACTAATCTTTACGCTTGAAAAAATTCCTTTTGGGTTTATCTCGAAAGAGTAGTTAGCCTTCCTGTATTCCCAGCGCTTCCCATACTGCTCAGCATCTATGATGCTGTCTGGTTTCCCAAATTTTTTTTCCATTTCAAATTCGTCAATCCCCAATGTAAGGCCTCTAAATCCAATGTCGGTTGTCGAGTTAGTACCTGTGACCTGAAGGCTCCAGATGATATCCTTGTGCTCAGCAGTGTATTCGAAAATCATATAAAGTGATGTATCGGGCTTGAGCAAAAACATTTCATACTCGTAGCCATCATCGAATTTTCCTGATTGAATCGGTTTACCTAATTCATTCGTTGCTGCAACTCGAACTTGCCCCAGTTTAAAACCGTAAAGACCATCTGCCAACTGCTGACATTTCGCTTCAATTGTAACCAACGAAATGATAATCCAAAGAGACTTTCTCATTCGACTGAATTCTTACGCCAACTCCCTCAAATCCACCGGCACTACGCGTGAAATTCCTTTTTCCACCATCGTAATTCCATAGATCACATCTGTAGTTGTCATCGTGCGCTTGTTGTGGGTGACAATCACGAACTGACTGTCTTTGCTGAAGCTGCGAATGATTTGGTTGAACTTATCGATGTTGGCATCATCAAGCGGTGCATCAACCTCATCGAAGATACAAAATGGTGCAGGCTTCAACAGGTACATTGAAAACAACAATGCTGTTGCTGTGAGTGTCTTCTCTCCGCCCGAAAGCTGGTTGATCGTGAGTGGACGTTTGCCTTTCGGTTTTGCGATGATATCAATTTCAGATTCCAATGGTTTGCTTGGATCTACCAATTTCAAATCGCAGTCATCGCCTTCATTGAAGAGCGAACGGAATACTTTGATGAAATGATCTTTAATCTGGTTGAAAGCCTGCATGAATGTTTCGCTTGCCACTCCCTCAATTTCACTGATTGTAGTGAACAAAGATTCTTTCGCTTTTAGCAAGTCATCTTTTTGAGCTTTGATAAATTCATCGCGCTGTTTGATCTCGGTGTAAGCCTCCATCGCCATCGGGTTAATCGGCCCCATGTTGTCGAGCTTTTCACGGATTTTCGATACATCGTTGCGCATTTTTTCTTCATCCGCTTTCATGAGCGCCTCTGCTTCTTCAGCACTCACTTCACCGGCTACAGAATCAAGGTCAACATTAAATTCGACCGACAATCTTTCTTTTACAGAATTGAGTTGCAGTTTGCTTTCGTTGAGCTGATTTTGCAATTCCATCAGTACAGTGTCGATATTTTGGCGCTGATGTTGTACTTCGCGCAAATCTTTATCGTATTGGTCAATCTCACCACGGCCGCTGTAATATTCTTTCTCAGCTTCGCTCAATCCTTTTTCCATCTCTTCCTTCTCTGAGTACATACCAATGAGTTCTTCATCATTGTTTTGAGAAGTGGCTGTAATCGTCTTAGTTTCTTCTTCGTTCTTTTGAAGTTCTTCGGAATTAACAGAAATGCGATTGGTGCTTTGTTCCATGCTCTCCTGCTTGAAACGAATCTCTTGCTCTACACTCTTTACTCTGTTCTCCTGCTGATGGAAGAAAATATTTTGCTCGTTGAAGTTCGCTGACTTCTGGCTGAGCAATTCGTTTTGCGCGGTAAGCTCAACAACGATCGATTTTAATTTCTCATCGTGACGTTGCAATTCTGAATGGGCGTGCTGCGCTTTTGGTTGGAGTTCTTCCATTTCTTTGGCCAGCGTATCGATTTTCTCAAGAATGTCCTCCCTGCGCAAGTCAGCGCTGCTGAGCATACTGTGAAACTGCTCTTGTTTTGTATTTACAGAAATGAATTCATCGCTCACCAACTTCACGGAATTCTGAGCTTCTTCAATCTGCTGTTTCAGTGTGTTGTTTCGCAAACGTTCGAGTTCGCGCTGTTTGTCAACAAGGCTATGACGAACATCTTCCAACTTTTTAGTAAACTCTTTGATCTCTCTCTCGAGTTTCTCCAGATTTTTTGCACGACCAATTTTCTTTCCCTCAAACAAACCAACCGATCCACCACTAAGGCTGAATTTGCGTTTGGTTATTTTTCCACTTTTGGTAAGGAAGGTATTTCCATCGGATGGCATACTCTTAATGTCACCCTCAGTCAAATAAACTTTGTCGAGTATGAAAGACATCAGCTTATTGTACTTCGGATCAAACTCGATGATTTGCGTGGCAGGGAATGCGTTGGCATACATCTGCACAGGTGAAGAAGAAAAATTATCGAATGCATCGAGGATGAAGAAGTTTGCTCGGCCTTTGCTTGCATCACTCAGAATGTTGATTGCTTCGTAAGCTTCGTCTTCGTGATCTACCACATAATAGTTGAGGTAAGGCTCAAGATAATTTTCGATAGCCACGCGATATTCCTCAGTAGTGGAAATAATATCGGATAAGAGTGGAGCATTTTTGGTGCGGCCCACATTCTTCTTCAGGAACTTAATTGCCTCAGGGAACCCTTCGAGGTTTTCGACCAACGATTTTGTGAGTTGATAATCGTATTGATGCGCGTCAAGCTTGCGGCCTGTCTCGTTCATCTCTTCGCGAATCATATCGATGGTTTTTTCCACCGATGCAATGCGTGAAATCACTTCTTCCTCTTCGTGTTTGAGTTTGTCGAGGTAATTATTTTTCTGGCCTATCTCTTCCTGCAATACAACCAATTTCTTTTCAAACTCAGCAAGGCTTGCACTCTGCTGGCTTGTGTCACTGGTAGTGCGCTCGAGTTCCTGTTTGAATGAATTGATCTGAATGTTTCTGATATCAAGCGCTTTGTTGTGCTGGAATGATTCCTCTTGTAAAGCGCGGTGCACTTGCCTCAACGCATCTGACTCACCCTGCAATGTATACGTGCTTGCTTTTTGAGCTTCGTATTCCGATTTAAGTGATTCAACCTTGCTTGTAATTTCATTCAGGGTTGCCGTTGCGGTATCGCGTTCTGCTTCCAAACTTTGGATGGTGAAGCGGGCACGTTCATTACTTTTTTTATCCTGATCAATTTGGTCTTTCAGATTGGAGATACGGTCATTTAAGAAGCGAAGGCGTTCGTTCCTGATCTGCTTCTCACTCTCGTACTGACGGATTTTTGAAACGAATTCATTGATCGACTTCTGACGGGTAGAAAGAGTCTTTTCTTTTAAGATCAACTCTGCCTTTGATTTTTCAATCAATGCCTCTTTCTCTGCAATTTCGGAAGTAAGTTTAGTCTTGCGGTCATTCTCAGCCTCGGATTGTTTTTGAATTACAGAAAATTTATCCTTCTGCTTGTTCACCACTACTTTGGCGAGGTGAATGCTTTTTTCTTTATAGTCTTCTTTGATTTTGTAATACTGCTCCGTTTGCTTCGCCTGCTTCTCAAGGCTCTTCATGTTTTTCTCGATCTCGAAAAGCAAGTCTTCCACGCGCTCTAAATCGGCATCCGTGTCTTCAAGTTTCTTGAGTGTTTCTTTTTTGCGCTTCTTGAATTTAGAAATACCGGCAGCCTCTTCGAACAATGATCTGCGCGAGTTGTCGCGGTCATTCAAGAGATCATCCACCATACCAAGTTCGATGATGGCATAGCTGTTGGATGCAATACCCGTATCCAAAAACAGATTGGTAATGTCTTTCAGGCGGCAGGCAACTCCGTTCAATAAATATTCTGATTCACCTGAACGATATAATCTTCGTGTGATTGTAACCTGAGAATATTCTGTAGGTAAAATATTTTTTGTGTTATTAATCGTAAGAGATACCTCCGCCATCTGCTGTGCTGAGCGTTGGCTTGTACCGTTGAAGATCACGTTCTCCATTTTTTCGGAGCGGAGTGCGCTAGTCTTTTGCTCACCAAGCACCCAACGGATGGAATCCACCACGTTTGACTTGCCGCAACCGTTTGGCCCCACGATACCCGTGATCCCTTCGTCAAAATTGATAACGATCTTATCGGCAAAACTCTTAAACCCTTTGATCTCTAACTTCGATAACTGCATGCTCTTTGTAATTCAAAATTTCAAATTCAAGACCCAATTCCCGATGCCTAATGCCCAAAACCTAAGACCTAATGCCCAAGTCCCAAAAAATTAAGTCGGCAAAGATAAAAGCCCAATCGACATTTGGAAAACGGGCTATTCCCATTCCATGCACATTTTATCCAACACGCTAACTGCTTGAATTTCAACCTTGATACCTCGTTGCAAAGTTCCCTTAGTGGCAGCAATTCTGCATCCTGATCAAAGGGATGATTAAATCTGATCTTGTGATTTGTGGGGTTATATCTCAAAAGGATTTGTGACTGAGTTGAGAAAATCATGAGAATCAAGTAAATCAGAGGGCACTTGCCATGTGCGAAAAGAGTCTTTTTAAGCAAAACTCTCTATCCAAAATGCATTATCAAGGTTAATATTCCATATCTTTGAAGGAATGAGCGTGAAAGTAATCATCTGGATTATCATCGGGATCATCTATCTCATTTCTCGTGCGCGCAAAAAACCTGATTCTCCCTCATCTCGTCCCGAATCAAGACCTGCGGAAACAGAGACTTTCGATAAACCGGTGTCTTTTGAAGATCTGTTAAAAGAAATTCAAGCGGCAAAATCGCCTAAACCCATACCGGCCCCCTCGAAAACAGACTATGTCAACTACGATGAGGATATAGAAGAACGGGAAAAACCGCTTGAAAAGACGGACTATAATTACCGCGATCACGATACGATTTACGAAACTTATGAAAAGGCCAAGCAAGAGGCATTTCATCGACCATCGATGGAGGAGACTTTGAAGTTGGAAAACACGATTGTGCGGTTCGGCCAATTTAAGAATTACGCACAAGATGACCGCCCAGGTTTGGCTGCCGAGTATGCAAAAGATTTGCAAGACCCCGTCAATTTTAAGAAAGCATTCATTTTAAGTGAAATTTTGAATAGAAGGTTTTAGAAACCTCATTTTTTGAACTAAATATTACTTGGATGGGATAAGCCGGTTATTCAACAGGCTGATTTTTTAGCTTATTGCCATCTTTACAAGGTGAACTATAGTGGTTACTAAGATTTGAAATGGACTATCTATATTGCGGTAATTTTTTGAACTATTAATAGAGATGATTAATCGTAACTTGATAGTAATCTGTTGTCTATCGTTGGGATTTATTCCTGCGAAGGGGCAAAATTGTTCTTTGGATGTCAAGGTAGAAATAATACATACTACCAATGCTTCAGAAAACGGGGCCATTTCCTTTAAAGTGGAAGGCCAGAGCGGGTCAAAGGATTATTCCATCTACAAAGTAACCCCCCCACCAGGTGAGCAAAATCAGAAAGTGAAGCCGTCATACCAGTTCAATGGTTTGGCAGCGGGCATCTATGAATTTGTAGTGATTGACCACAAAAGAGAGAAATGCACTAAAGAAGTTCAAGTTAAAATTGAGCAGAAGTGATGAAAAAAATAATCCTCCTCCCTTTACTTTTTTCAATTTGCGGTTTGTCGGCAATTCATGCTCAAGTGCTGAATGTAACAGCAACAAAGAAGGATGCATGCGCTGGAGCCAGCAATGGGTCAATTACCATTACCGTACTTAACACTACCACTACAAACCCACCCTACACTTACTTGGTGGTTGGTACTATTAATGGAACCTCTGGTCCGTTCAACGGAACTCTTACTATTGGGGTACCTCTTACTATTCCAAATCTAACGATTGATAGTTACTTTGTACTTGTTAGCGATAATAGCCCAGCGGTTCCCAATTTCAGTACAACACTAGTTGTCACAGATGTTAGTCCTGGGATCTCATCATCTGTGTTTTCACAGCAAAACAACCTTGATAATACCTGTACAGCACCAAATGGTTTTATAAATACCACTATCAGTGGAGGATCAGGTGCTTATAATTTTGCATGGACAGGGCCTGCTCCGTTTACGGCTGCAACTCAGAATATTTCCAATCTTGCTGGCGGATCTTATAATCTCTCGGTAACTGATCAGACCGCTAATTGTTCTTCTAATTTGGGACCAATTGTACTCACGGATCCCGTTCCGAATCAGTATAACGTATCAACTGCAGATGCAATTTTGTGCGCAGGGGATGTTTTAACAATTGATCTGAGTAATACGGATAACGGTGTTACTTATACAGTTTTAGTGAATGGTACACCTACTACTACAACCATTTTAGGGGATGGAACTCCAAAAAGCATTCCTTATTCTGGTCCGCCTGCATTGAATAATGGTGATATTGTTACAGTTAGAGGGTCACTGGGACTCTGTACGCCCGTTTTGATGAACGGCTCGATTACTGTCACTGTAAATCCACTTCCGGTGTTAGTGGCCGGCCAGACCAAGACGATCTGCAGCGGGAACAACGTAGGGTATGAGATCTTGTTAACCCCGGCCAATTTCCCTGCGGGGACGGTCTTCAACTGGCCCGATCCGGATGGAGCAGGCCCCGCGACAGCAGGGGTGAATGTATCCATGGGTGTAGCAGGGACGATCCACATCAATGATGTTCTGACCAATGTTACAGGTGCACAAATAACAGTGACCTATGTAGTGACCCCCACAAGCGGAGCGGCCTGCACAGGAGCACCCCAGAATGTAGACATCAAAGTGAACCCGGCACCAGCAATAACAGCAGGCCAGACCAAGACAATATGCAGTGGAGACAATGTAGGTTATGAAATATTGCTCACCCCAGCCAACCTCCCTGCGGGGACGGTCTTCAACTGGCCCGACCCTGATGGAGCGGGCCCCGCGACAGCAGGAGTGAACGTGGCGATGGGAGCGGCAGGCACGATCCACATTAACGATGTACTGACCAACGTAACTGGCGCGCAGACAACAGTGACCTATGTAGTGACCCCCACAAGCGGAGCGGCCTGTGCGGGAGCACCGCAGAATGTGGACATCAAAGTTAATCCTGCCCCTGTGTTGGTGGCCGGCCAGACTAAGACTATTTGTAGTGGAGATAATGTAGGTTATGAGATTTTACTGACCCCGGCCAATCTCCCTGCGGGGACGGTCTTCAACTGGCCCGACCCGGATGGAGCAGGCCCTGCGACTGCGGGAGTGAACGTACCCATGGGAGTCGCAGGCACAATCCACATCAACGATGTACTGACTAATGTAACAGGTGCACAAATAACGGTGACTTATGTAGTGACCCCCACAAGCGGGGCGGCCTGTGCAGGAGCACCCAAGAATGTAGACATCAAGGTTAACCCTGCCCCCGTGTTGGTGGTAGGCCAGACCAAGACGATCTGTAGCGGAGATAATGTAGGCTATGAAATCTTACTAACCCCGGCCAACCTTCCCCTGGGAACGGTCTTCAACTGGCCCGACCCGGATGGAGCAGGCCCCGCGACAGCAGGAGTGAACGTGGCGATGGGAGTGGCAGGCACGATCCACATCAATGACGTATTGACTAATGTTACAGGTGCACAAATAACAGTGACCTATGTAGTGACCCCCACAAGCGGAGCGGCCTGCGCAGGGGTGCC
>JACOSO010000032.1 GCA_016178785.1 Bacteroidota bacterium
CAAAAAAATAGAATTCTTATTTATTCTAACCGCAAGGGTTCGCGCCATGACACTAAATAATTCTATAACTCCTATACTTCCACCATTGCTACGCACAAATTATTAAAGCATCTTTGTGGCCAATTATTTTTTTTAATCAATTTTAATCTTTTGCAATGGAATTAAAATTCGTCCCCCTCAATCATGTTCATGAAAAATTAGGTGCAAAGATGGTGCCCTTTGCCGGATACAATATGCCGGTGCGGTATTCGTCAGATATTGAAGAGCATATGACGGTGCGCAATGGTGTTGGTGTTTTTGATGTGAGCCACATGGGCGAGTTTACCGTGAAAGGACCTAATGCATTGGATCTGATTCAGCGTGTCACCAGTAATGATGCATCGAAGTTGACTGACGGACAGGCGCAGTATTCCTGCCTGCCCAATGAAACGGGTGGAATTGTTGATGACCTTCTCGTTTACAAAATCAGGGACAATGATTACCTACTGGTGGTGAATGCATCGAACATCGACAAAGATTGGAACTGGATTTCGAAGTTCAACACCAAAGGCGCTGAGATGAAAAACATTTCAGATGACATTTGTTTGTTTGCCGTGCAAGGACCAAAGGCCGTTGGCGTGCTGCAAAAATTGACGAAGACCGATTTGTCGGCCATCAAATATTATCATTTTGCCATTGGCGAATTTGCCGGAGTGAATGATGTGATTATGAGCAACACTGGCTATACGGGTGCCGGTGGTTTTGAAATCTATGTCAATAAGAATTCAGCGGAGAAAGTTTGGAATGCCATTTTCGAAGCCGGAAAAAATGAAAACATAAAACCAATCGGCCTTGGTGCGCGCGATACCCTTCGATTAGAAATGGGCTTCTGCTTGTATGGCAATGACATTGATGACACTACTTCGCCAATTGAAGGCGGACTGGCATGGATCACTAAGTTTACAAAAGATTTTACCAACAGCACCGCAATTAAAAGTCAGAAAGAGGAAGGCGCAAAGAGAAAGTTGGTAGGATTTAAAATGATTGACAAGGGAATTCCCCGTCATGATTATCAAATCAAAGATGCCGCAGGAAACGTGATCGGCAAAGTGACTTCAGGAACTCAATCACCGGTATTAAGCATTGGCATTGGTTTAGGATATGTGACCACAGAACACGCTGCTGTTAGCTCAGAGATTTTTATTGATGTGAGAGGGAAGGCTTTGAAGGCGGTGGTGAGTAAGATGCCCCTTGTCTGAACTTTGATTTTTGTGATTCGTGTGATGAACATGATGAATGCAAACTTTGCTAATGGTAAAACCTGAGTACAAATATTCTGATTTGACGGGTAAGATTATTGGTTGTGCGATGGAGGGTTCACAATGCACTTGGCAATGGGTTTCAGGAAGTGATTTATCAAAGAGCGTTGGAATACGAGATGGAGTTGCAGAGCATTCTCGTTGCTCGTGAGGTAGAGATGCCAATTTTCTTTAAGCAAAAAGATATTGGTTCGAGGAGGGTTGATTTTTTAGTTGAAGAAGAAAAAATTTGCGTTGAAATAAAAGCGTTGACCAAACTTGAGGATGTTCATTTAGCTCAAGCCATCAATTACCTGGAAGCCTTCAACCTTGAAGTTGGATTGCTTATCAATTTTGGAAATACTAGCCTTGAATTTCATCGCCTTCACAATAAAAAAATTAAATCATGATCATCATAAATATCATTTAATCATAGTTCAGACAACATGAAAACCATAGACGTTTGCCTAAGTCCCGAACTAATGCATCTCTACGAAGTGCGCAATCGCACTGTTGTGGTGGTTGATATTCTGCGCGCGACTTCCTGTATGGTTACTGCATTTGCTCATGGTGTGGAAAGTATCACACCAGTTGCCAACCTGGACGAGTGCCGTAGTATGAAGACAAAAGGGTTTGTGATTTCGGGCGAGCGTGACGGAAAAAAAGTAGAAGGCTTCGACAAGGGCAATTCTCCTTTTGAGTATTTGGGCGATCAAGTCAAAGGACTGAAAATTGCCTTCACAACAACTAACGGCACACAGGCTATCGAAAAATCGAAAGAAGCAAAAGAGGTAATTATAGGATCATTTTTGAATTTGACCACAGTGGCGAAATATCTCTTGCTTGGAGAAAATAATGCATTGATAGTTTGTGCAGGCTGGAAGGGAAGAGTGAATTTGGAAGACACACTCTTTGCAGGAGCATTGGTGGAAAAACTGAAAGAGTATCTTGGCCCCGATTGCGATGCCCCTCTCGCAGCTCAACATCTCTACAATCTCGCCAAGAATGACATGGTCAGTTTTCTTAACGCTTCATCGCACGTAAGGCGACTGAACAAACTGAACATCCACGATGACATAAAATTTTGTGTAACACCTGATCAGTATAAAGTTTTGCCGAAATTGAAAAACGGAGTTCTGCTAGTATAGTTATTTTAGTTTCGGGTTTTGCTTATGGCGCTCTTTGTCGCGGTCAGTTTTCTTCTTTAGATTTTTTTCAAGGGCGTTCGTGAGATTCACTTCGGTTTGATTCGCTAAACAGATCAGCACCCAAAGCACGTCAGCCATTTCATCACCAAGATCTTTTTCTTTGTCAGATTCTTTTTCAGACTGCTCACCATATCTTCTTGACATGATGCGAGCGAGTTCACCAACTTCTTCGGTGAGAATGGCCATATTGGTGAGTTCATTGAAGTAACGGACACCATGAGTTTTGATCCATTGATCAACGGTTTGCTGTGCTTGTTCTATTGTCATAGAATTACAAATTACAGATTTAAAATTTGAGATTGTCCAAGGTAGACTTAGCAGTTTATTAATCTGAAATATGTAACGTGAAATTTGCAATCTCTTATCATTTTAGTAGTTTTATACTGAAAGAAGGAATGACGCGAAGACACGTTTCACACTTGCAGGTTTTTTTAAACATTGTAAGGGACGTGTCTTCGCGATTTTTTTTAACCTATTTTTAACCGAATGGCGAAAACCACGAAAGAGAAGAGCAAAAAGATTTTTGTTCTCGACACTTCAGTAATCATCTACGAACACAACAGCATCCTCAACTTTGACGAACACGACATCGGCATCCCAATCACTGTGTTAGAAGAACTCGACAATTTCAAGAAAGGCAACGACACCAAAAATTTTGAAGCACGTGAGTTCATCCGATTGATTGACAAATTGGCCAAGAACCAGATGCTCCATCAATGGAATCCGATCAATGGCAAAGGCAAAGGAAATTTCAAAGTTGTGATGGACACAGGCGGTACTAGCCAAGTGGATGCCAACAAAGTTTTCAATGAAGATAAAGCAGATCACCGGATTTTAAATGCTGCGCTTTTATTGCAGAGAGAAGAGAAGGGTAAGCGGGTGATCCTCATCAGCAAAGACATCAACCTGCGGCTCAAAGCAAAGGCACTGGGCTTGCAAGCTGAAGATTACACTACCGGGAAAATTCAAAACATTAGTTCGCTCTATACCGGGCGCACCATTCAAGACAACGCATCTTCTGAGGCTATTGATTTGATCTATGAAAAAGGCTACTGTCCGCCTGAAGAAGTGTTAGGCAAGGAAAAACCAATGAAGAACCATTATTACATTTTTAAGAATGGTAAAAAATCTGTGCTCGCCTTTTATAATTCGGCCAATGGAATGGTAGAACAGGTTGAAAAAAGAAATGCCTATGGTGTAAAACCTCGCAATGCCGAGCAAGCTTTCGCCATTCATGCCGTACTGAAACCTGAAATCAAACTGGTATCGATGCAGGGAGTGGCCGGAACCGGAAAAACGTTGATCGCACTGGCCGCGGCACTTGAACAAAAACGTGAGTACAAACAAATTTATCTGGCACGACCGATTGTTCCATTGAGTAACAAAGACATTGGCTACTTGCCGGGTGACATCAAATCAAAATTGAACCCTTACATGGAACCGTTGTGGGACAATTTAAAGTTCATTCAAAACCAATACAGCGAAAGCGACAAAGAATATTCGAAGATTACCGAGATGGTGACGAATGAAAAACTGGTGATCACTCCTTTGGCATACATTCGTGGCAGAAGCTTGTCCAACATTTGTTTCATTGTGGATGAAGCACAAAATCTTACTCCACACGAAGTAAAAACAATCATCACACGCGCTGGCGAAAACACAAAAATCATTTTTACAGGGGACATTCATCAAATCGATACGCCTTATTTGGATTCGCAAAGCAACGGACTCTCGTACCTGACAGATAGATTGAAGGACCATGAGTTGTATGCCCATGTTACCCTTGAAAAAGGCGAACGAAGCGAATTGGCTAACCTCGCAAACGACCTTCTGTGATAACCAATTTTAGGATAACCTAAGCATGCAAGATTTCTATGAAAAGTGAAGAACGAAGGGCAAAAAGAATAGCAGGAAGGGTATTTTTTTAAGGTTGATCAAAAATGGCTTGTAAGATTTTAGTTGTGGGACACCTATTTAAGGTTACTTGTGAATAAGCAAAGGAATTCATTATATCTAAAAAAATGAGGGTTTTTTCTAATACCGATCGCTTCCGCTTATTTTGTCGTATCAATTCCAAAACAAGAAAGTCTATGTGGTTCAAATGGGGATTTAAATACTTTTCTCTTTCTAAGCAGTTAGAGTATTTGCGTGAGCATGGTATCATGCTCGGTTCACGGATGCGCAACGACCGCAAGGTTTTCCTTTACATGGTCAAAAATCTTTTTGTAGAAGTTATTTATCAAAATGATAGCATCGAAAAAGAAGCCGAACAGCTCGCCATTTTCAATAACTTAAGTCACCTTAACCAATATTTGGAAAAGGAGTTTAAGACAACCTTCTAAGAAATCATTTGAAAATGAGGTTATTTGAGGCTTGAAAATGAATTGAATTTCAAATCAACTCATCTTCAAATTTTCAAATTTATTTCCCTAATGCCTTCAGCATCGTATCGCCAATAAGTGCAGGTGATTCCACCACGTGAATGCCGCACTCTCGCATAATTTTCATTTTTGCTGCAGCTGTATCGTCAGCGCCCCCAATGATAGCTCCTGCATGCCCCATTCTTCTGCCTGGAGGAGCAGTCTGACCAGCAATAAAACCTACAACTGGTTTTTTGTTCCCATTCTCTTTGATCCAACGAGCTGCCACCGGTTCATAGCTTCCACCAATTTCACCAATCATCACAATGCCTTCGGTCTCCGGATCGTTCATTAAGAGTTCCACTGCCTCTTTCGTTGGAGTTCCGATGATTGGATCACCGCCAATTCCGATAGCGGTAGTGATTCCCAATCCAGCCTTTACAATTTGATCAGCTGCCTCGTAGGTGAGTGTACCTGACTTAGAAACAATTCCGATTTTTCCTTTCTTGAAAACAAAGCCAGGCATGATGCCTACCTTGGCTTCACCTGGGGTAATTACGCCCGGGCAGTTCGGCCCGATGAGTATTGCTTTTTTATCTTTCACGTATTGCTTGGCCGTCATCATATCCTTTACCGGAATTCCTTCTGTGATGGCAACGATCACCTTTATGCCTGCATCTGCTGCTTCCATGATTGAGTCTGCCGCGAATGCAGGAGGTACAAAAATGATCGAGACATCTGCACCTGTTTTCTCAACGGCTTCTTTCACCGTATTGAATACCGGTCGGCCGAGATGGATCTGACCACCTTTGCCGGGAGTAACACCGCCTACCACGTTGGTACCGTATTCAATCATTTGGCCAGCATGGAAAGAGCCTTCCGAACCGGTGAAGCCCTGCACGATAACGCGAGAATTTTTATTGACCAATACGCTCATAAGAAAAAGGTTAAGGCAACAAAATTAGAATAATTCCGTGCCGAGACAAGAATTATTAAACCAGAGAAAGATTTAGTCTTATCTACAATGTTGGCACGGATGTCAGCCATGAATGTAGATAGATAACTTGGACATCCTTCTTTTCACTGAGGAGCTTTTTTTGAAGCAAATAAAAAAAAGGCTGCCGTTCAAGCAGCCCTTAGCAAAATTTATAACTCCGTTTACTTCCCAACCTTAAGCTTGTTCCTCAACAAAAATTCTTCGTAAGCATCTTTGTAGGTGGGGTTTTCCGGATCCATCTTGATAGCTTGTTCATAGCAGGTGATGGCATCGATGAACAATTTGTTTTCTTCATAGAAACCAGCCAACAAATATTTGTTAAATGCTGTTTCCTCTTTTAAGTCTGCAGTTGCTTTGTTTAGCTCTGTTTTTACCGCTTCATAGCGACTGGGGGAAAGCCTTTTAATCAAATACTGCTCAGATTTGCTCTTGCGGTCAGCTTTAGATTTTACTTCAACCAAGATGGATAGTTGGCCGGTAAATTTCGGATCGTCTAAATCGACCTGCACTTTTGTCTCAGGGGTTTCGATCTTCATCAGCTCATTATCAAACATGTTTTTCAATGACACCACGTAAGGTGCCCCGCCCTTTATTGCTTGCCAGTTGATAACTACAGTTGAGTTGAAGACATCTGCGAACTGATTTTCGGGAAGGTACACTTTAATGTCGTCCAGGCCACGGTGCACGGCTCCTGTTGCACTCAGCCTGTTTTTCTTTGCTTCTGCTGAGTTGCTGCTCAATATAAAGTCAGTGTACTTATTCAATACGCTTTGGCTGGTTCCAACTCTGCTAAGTAGGTCAGCTACTTTGTGAATTTTTGCTTCCTTCACTTCCAAGGGTCTGCCGAATTTAGAAACCAAACCAACCGATGCGTTTTCTGAGATTTTCAATTCATCGCCTGTTTTAAGTTGTGCCCCTGTTTTCAAGGGCTGCCAGGTGTTTCCTGACTTTACTTCATTCGTGCCTTTATTTGCGAGCACGCGGAAAGCGTACTCATCCTGTGCACGAGACAGGAAAGAGATTAACAAAAAGCCAATTAGCACTAAGATTTTGCCTTTTTTCATGGTTTGTTTGGTGTGTTTTTACTATACAATATTAAGAAAAATCGTGCCATAGGGCAGACTTGTTTATTGAAGTTATCACTATGCGCAATAGTAGAAAACAGAGTTTGACTACCGCTTCTCCTGGTCCAAGGTATTCTTGCCTGATAAGTGCAAATAAAAAAAGGCTGCCTTTCGAGCAGCCTTAAGAAAATTTATAACTCTGTTTTACTTCCCAACCTTAAGCTTGTTCCTCAACAAAAATTCTTCATAAGCATCTTTGTAGGTGGGGTTTTCCGGATCCATCTTGATAGCTTGTTCATAGCATGTGATGGCATCGATGAACAATTTGTTTTCTTCATAGAAACCAGCCAATAAATATTTGTTAAATGCTGTTTCCTCTTTTAAGTCTGCAGTTGTTTTGTTTAGCTCTGCCTTTACCGCTTCATAGCGGCTTGGAGAAAGCCTCTTAATCAAATGTTGCTCAGATTTGCTTTTGTGGTCAGCCTTAGATTTTACTTCAACCAAAATCGATAGTTCACTGGTAAATTTAGGATCGCTTAAATCTACCTGCACTTTTGTTTCAGGTGTTTCGATCTTCATCAACTCATCGTCAAACATGTTTTTCAATGACACTACGTATGGAGCTGCGCCATTTGTTGCTTGCCAGTTGATTACTACAGTAGAATTGAAGACATCGGAATACTGATTTTCGGGAAGGTACACTTTAATGTCATCCAGGCCACGGTGCACGGCTCCTGTTGCGCTCAACCTGTTTTTCTTTGCTTCTGCCGAGTTGCTGCTCAATATAAAGTCGGTGTATTTATTCAATACACTTTGGCTGGTACCAACTCTGCTGAGCAGGTCTGCTACCTTGTGAATTTTTGCCTCCTTCACTTCCAAGGGTCTGCCGAATTTGGAAACTAAACCCACCGATGCGTTTTCTGAGATTTTCAATTCATCGCCTGTTTTAAGTTGTGCCCCTGTTTTCAAGGGCTGCCAAGTGTCTCCGGATTTTACTTCATTCGCGCCTTTATTTGCGAGCACGCGGAAAGCGTATTCATCCTGCGCACGAGACAGGAAAGAGATTAATAAAAAGCCACTTACCGCTAAGATTTTCCCTTTTTTCATGGTTGGTTTGGTGTTTTACTATACAATATTAATAAAAATCGTGCCACAGGGCAGATTTATTTACTGGGTTAATACCTCTAGTTTTCGTTTGGTAAGTCTGGTTTCTATTAGATTTTGCAACGGCTTAAGCAAATCGTAACAGGGGCCAACAAGTGCTGTAACAGCCATTGCAATTGTTAAATCCAGCTTCACAGCGAAAGTGACAAAGCTATAAACTACCAATCCAGATATCAGCAAAATCTGAACGACCTGAATAATTACTGATAATGCATCATACCATATAGGAAGTTTTTCATCGATTTTTATAAACAGTGCTACCGTAAGAATTCCTAAAATGGTGGCTATGGCAATCTTAGACCAATCCGCAAGTTCGTCTACGTAATCCTCGTTCAAGATCATTGCAACGATGTTGGCGTGAACAACAACACCAAACATATCAGGATTTGCCCGGCCCGCCACTTTTTTGTTTAAAGGCGTGAAATACTTGTCCTCCCAGGCAGGGTCGCCAAAATAATTCCCCAAGTATCCCATGATCACTATTTTGTCCTTGAAATAATCTGGTGTGAATTCACCATTTAACACTTGGTCTATATCTATTGCATTAAACATTAATTTAAAACCTTTGTTAGTAGTTGAAAGATCTTTGCTTTGGAGGCTCTTAAGTTTAATATCTTCAACTTCAAAATTTCCTCTGTAATTGACTATTTCTTCATCTTTACCTCGATCAAAAAGTTTTTGAGTCTTAGTGGAGTCATACATTCGGGCAATCTCAACAGCAAAAGCATTTTCGTACTTACCGTTCACCTTTAGTCGTGGAATAAAAGTTCGGCAAAGCTTTACATCCTCTTGGTAATCGGCATTAGTTGGAAAATTAGCAAATGCGTTATGAGCATAAGGTGCGGGATCTGAGATCTCAAGTGAATCGTAAAAGTCAATTTTGGTGGAATCCTTTGCCGTTTCAGTTTTTTGCAAAAGTTTGGTTACTAGTACAATGTTGCCGGCCTCCTTAATTGCATCTTCCAAAAGAAGATTAGCCATGGGATCTTTTAATGGGGGACAGTTAATTGTGTCACGCAAACCACCCTCACAATTAAAGAAACCATCTATTCCAATTACTCGGGGTTTGAATTGTCGAATAATGTTAATTTGATTTGCTATTTCTCTTCGAGGGATGTGACCAATATTCACTAACACAATTCTTTGATCAACCAACGGATCTTCCCTTAAATTTGAAAATGCATAATCAGTAAGTTCAAATTCTCCGAGTGCCTGTGATACAGGATCAAAAGCACTAAAAAGATTTAATTTCGAAATGCCACTGAAGGCCCACATCATGAAATAGACAAATGCGATTACATAAATGCATCTAAACCAAAATTTAAACATAGGTCTTTGGGTTATTAAGTAAATTTAGAAATTTACATCAATTCATTTTAGCTCTTGAGAAACACAAAACCGTCCGTTAAGGATTTTTCTAAATCACTTATCCAAGCTGATACGGTTACTCTTGGTCGCGCCATTACGTTGATTGAGAGTAAAAAAACTGAGGATAAGAAATTTGCGGATGCACTGCTGGAAAAAATTTTGCCAAGTACAGGCAAGTCATTGCGCATTGGGATTACCGGCTCTCCTGGCGTTGGTAAGAGCACGTTCATTGAAGCATTTGGAAAATACCTTACTTCGCGCGGAAAGAAAATTGCCGTGCTTGCTGTAGATCCGAGTAGTATGAAAACGAGAGGGAGCATTCTTGGCGACCGCACGCGAATGGAGGAGCTTTCGAAGGATGCATGCGCGTTCATTCGCCCGACTTCAAGTGGAAATTCTCTTGGCGGTGTTGCCGATAGAACGAGAGAAACGATTTTACTATGCGAAGCTGCGGGCTATGAAATTATAATAGTAGAAACGGTTGGGGTTGGTCAATCGGAGACTGCCGTGCGCAACATGGTTGATTTTTTTCTGTTGCTCCAGCTCGCTGGTGCAGGTGATGAACTTCAAGGCATCAAAAAAGGAATCATGGAAATGGCTGATGCGATCATCATAACCAAAGCCGATGGAGAGAATGAGAAGAAAGCAAAACAGGCTCAGACTGAATTTCAACATGCACTGCATTTATTTCAGCCTTCAACTTCCGGATGGACTCCTAAAGTACTGACGACCTCCGCTCTTCAAAAAAAGGGAATTGCAGAGGCCTGGAAGATGATCGAATCATTTCACGAAGTAACAAAAGCAAATAATTCATTTCAAGAAAACCGTGAGCAGCAAAAATTGGCTTGGTTTCATGAAAATATTCAATTGATGATGAAGGAAAAAATTCTTCAATCGAAGAAAACCTTGAGTAAGATTCAGATGTTGGAGAAAAAAATCAATCTAGGAAAAATTTTGCCTTCAGCAGCGGCTAAGGAAATCTTGAAAGGACTTTAACTTTAATTGACATTGGCACCCCTAATTCGATAGTCTTTGTTAATCTGCCTTTTGACACTAGCTATTTCTTCTTTTCTTCTTCCTTTTTGAATCCATACGGGCAATGCCTGCATCCGCTCTTGCAACAGTAGCCGCGCTTGAGGTGATACTTTTCGGTGAAGACCATCAGTCCGTTTTCGAAATAAAAATCTTCACCCTCTTTCAATTTGACTTCCTGACTCACAATCTGGTTATTCCTTTGCAATGAAATTCATATCACAATCTCCAATCGGCATGCCGGGAGGAGGTGGGAGCAAATTGTTTACTTTGTATTCATCTGGCTTTTCTAATACGGCTTTGATTTGCCTGATTATAAGAGAATAGTGCGCCATCCATTCTTCGTCTGAAGTGGTTTTAGTCGCTAGCCAATTTTTCAATTGCTCCAGCTTCAAAAAAGTGATAGCCTTTGTCTCAGCCGAGGCTTCTTGGTGCAGTCCGAATTTAGCCAGGTTCACAAACAAGGCATTATTGACCGCCATTTGTACTGCCCCCTCCAATCCTGTTCTTGCCGAACCCTTAAAAGTAAAGGCAATCATTTTGTCGATGACACTTTCGAGACCTGGAAGCTTAGGATTTCTTGCATGATGCTCGATCAAACGTTGAGCCCGGGCAGTGTGCAAAATCATATCGAATGTTAAGTCAGCAGCAGTCTCGGCAATGGTGATGGGGTCGAATGTTAAATCCGTTTTGGTTTTGATCAATTCGCGATGACGCGAATAACCGATGGCTCGTGGAGGAATGATTTTCAAAAGGCTTTCTGGCAATGTGAGTGCAGAAGGATCGACTGTTTTCAAAAGTGCATCCAATGCTTTTGTTTCCTGTTCTGGCGAAAGTAATTCGGTTACTGGTTGACCATCTCCGCGCAAAGCATAGCAATAATTCAAACCGCCAATTATTTTTACAGCAGCCTCCATTTGATAGCGGTGAAAGAAATAAATTGGTACCAATACTTCTTCGAGCGTAGCCATCGGTGCCCCGGGCTTGATATTTTTTTCACCAAAGTTTTTTAACGCAACGCTTCTCACTTCCATCACACGATTCAATTCATCAACGGGGTTGCTTCCATTGTCCCACAAGTGAGCGAATGGATGGGCACCTCCGACTGGCCTCGCATCCTGATCAGATAAAAAAGTCAAACCCGCTTTCAGTGAATTTTGAATAATGTCATTCAATGCTTTATCCTCATCAGCACCCGAAGGGAAATCCTGATAGCCATATGCGATCGAAACTTTATCGAACGCTCCAATTTTAGTGTCATAGGCTTCGCTCAAATCAATTTTGCCGTTCACCAATTTTGCAATGGGATGAGGATAGTCCATCACCGATGCTAAATTTTCAGCACTCGATGAATAAGCATGAGCAAGCCCGAGTGTATGACCAACTTCGTGAGCTGCTAATTGTCGTAAACGTGCGAGCGCCATTTTTTCCATTTCAGGCGAAACCGGCTTTCCATCTTCATAGGGAGCAAGCAAACCCTCTGCGATTAGAAAATCCTGACGCACGCGAAGTGAACCGAGTGTGACATGACCTTTTATGATCTCGCCCGTGCGCGGATCAGTGACTCCACCACCATACGACCAACCTCTTGTTGAACGGTGAACCCAATTGATTACATTGTAACGCACATCCATCGGGTCGGCATCTGCAGGAAGGAGTTCAACTTGAAATGCATTTTTGTAACCAGCAGCTTCGAAAGCCTGGTTCCACCAGCGAGCACCGTCCATCAAAGCAGAGCGAATTGGCTCGGGCGCACCCGGATCCATATAATAAATAATTGGTTTTACAGGTTCGCTCAATGCGGCATTCGGATCTTTCTTTTGCAAGCGATGCCGCGTAATAAATCTTTTTTCCAATGACTCGCTGATCGGAGTAGCATAATCATAATAGGAGGTGTTATAGTAACCTGCTCGCGGATCAAACTTTCGTGGTTTATAATTATTGTCTGGCAACTGAATGAAGGAGTGATGCTCACGAACACTTACACTCGAAGAAGTTGGAGTGACACTTCGGATGTATTCGCCTGTCGGTTGGCCTGTGAAAGTTAGCGTGACTTCAAATTCGGTGTTCTGAGGAAAGTTTTTTGTACGAGCCAAATAAAAAGCAGATCGTGATTTGTCTAATGAATAGCTCCCTTGTTGAGCCGACTTCAAAGTTCCGGACGCGTCATGCACGTCCTGAATCAAAAAATCAGTGGCGTCAACTAAAACTTTTCCCGATTCTTCTGTCTCGATTGTGAAGCCCCACAATACCGATTGTGCAAATGACTCTGCTACTGCCTTACGTTCTGCTTCATTGTTGCTTACGGCACGATAGAAATAATTCAGTTCGGTTAACAAAATTTTTGGCCCCCTTCTCTCAAACTTTACAATTCGCTCGCGATTGAGCTGGTTACGATCCAATCCAATATCATTTGAGCCTACACCTGCAGTGAGAGACGGTACGTAAAGGAATTCTGTATCGAATTTATCGATCAACAAATGAACCTTGTCTTGCTTCTCGTCATAGTAAAATTCAAAGTAGCCCTGGTACTTTTTCATTCCGGTCACCTTGCTTTCAATTGATGAAGTCAGAACAACCGGTTTTTGCTCTTCTTTTTTCTTTTGAGCGAAGAGTTGAGCTGTTGAAAAAACAAGGAGGAGAATCGCGAAAAGCTTTTTCATAAATTTCAATTTTGCCGGGAAAAGTATTTCATCACCATCCGTTTTGAAAGCGAATGGTGATGAAAGGTAAAAATTACCACGTAAAATTCACTCGCAAGTAGGTGCTCCTCCCTCGTGCATTGTATCCGAGGATTTCCTGATACTGTATATTGAAAATGTTCTCGATTTTGGCCGTGAGGGAAATATTTTTATTGAGTCGATAAAATGCACCTGCATCAAACAATTGGTAAGTGGCAACGCTGCGTTGATTGAGCGCTCCGAACGGCCCAAGAGAATAATCATAGTATGAGTCGTTTCGGCTGCCTGCTAAACGATAGTTAAGAATAAATGCGAGTGGAAGCATGGCTTGATATTTTATTTCCCCAAAGGCAGTTGCGGCCGGACGCCTTGTTAAATTTTTCATGGAGCCTTCGCTCGTGATGAACGCACCATTAGCGAATAGCTGCACATGGTTATCTCCGGTTTTCTTCGCGTCAAGATCAGATTGTTTGTATGTGATCTCTGTGGAAGCGAGCCAAGTAACATTTCCGCTCACGCTCAACTTTGGAGTCGCAAACCATTTACCTGCAAGTTCAACACCTTGAACTTTTTGCTGAGAGATATTTAAGTATGTGTCTCCTAAGAAATCTCCGAAACTCAGATTTTGGATGGGCGTATTTTTGTTCCATAGATAAACATAATCGATCAGATTAGTGGTTGTGGTTTGAAAAGCAGCTGTGGTGAGATAGCTTCCGTTACCAAATTCTTTTTTGAGCCCGATTTCATATGAAAAAGATTTTTCAGGATTCAATGCTTGATTACCACGATTAGTGTATGCGCCAAAACCTTTTGTTGGATCAAATAATTGATAGAGAGATGGTGCGTTGTAGCCACTACTCACCGAAGCATAAAGAAGTGACGAAGCCGAAATGGCAACCGAAGGATTGAAATCAAACGTGAAAAAATTTCCGAACAAACTGTGATTGCTCATACGCACTCCGACAGATAAGCCTACCTTGTTTTGCGGACCGCCATGCCAGGAGCCATGAGCGAATCCGTAGGAAGTAGTTGCATTCATCTTGATCGAACCATAATTTACTTTGGAAGTGTATTTGAATGCACTTGAGTAGAAATAGGTATTGAAATCCATTTGCTCAAAAAACACTCCACCTCCGGCAATCGCGTTGAAGTGATCATCTTTGTAATTCAATTGCAATTCGTTCGTATTCAGCCTGCTGTTATAAGATCCCTTGAAATAATTGCCATCATAAGTATTAGGCGCTATCAATGACGAATCATTTTCGTTCACACGCTGCGAATTGCTGAGTGATCCATTTCCCAACAATTTCAATTTCGAATTGAATTCGTGGGCTACCGAATAATTGAACTGGTTGCGTTCAAAACTCACATAAGCATTGTCGTCATCCGCGAATGCGCCTGCATCAATGTCTGCGTGTTGTGTGGTGCGCTTGTATGAGACGAACGCATCCCATTTATTTTTGCGATAACCGAGTTTGGAGTATCCATCGGTCTTTCTGAGTCCATCTTTATCAGGCGAGCGAAAACGTTTTTTAATGGTGTCGGTTGAGGCGTTAAGACCTGCCACGCGCTGATCATAAAAAGACCCATTGAAATACAATCCGTTTCCAAAATTGTAAGAGAGATTAGCGTTTGTGTTTAGTGTTGATGTTTGATTTCCAAAAGTTCCGGTTTGCAGTGAACCAGTTCCATGAAAACCTTGCCCAGCGTTTTTCTTCGTAATAATGTTGATCACCCCACCAATAGCACCTCCGCCATACATTGAGCTGTGTGCGCCTTCGATGATTTCAATTCGCTCAACGTTAGTCAATGAAAGTTCGGATAGATCGACTGCATTGTTGGGCGAAGAGGGATCTGTGATGCGAACACCATCCATCATCACCGCTACTTGATTACTGTTTGACCCGCGCATGAACAAACTCTGGTTGGTGCCGGGAGTTTGATTGCTGCCTACGATATAAATTCCCGATTGTTTCGACAATAAATCGCCAACTGAATTGTATACCGAGTTTCGTATCACCTCCGAGCTGATGACCGTTACACTTCGTGGAGTCTCAAGAATTTTTTGATCATAACGTGAAGCGCTTACGATCACTTCTTTGAGCGTTCGCGTAGAATCATTTTGTGCCCTTGCATTGAAGAGCGCATTCGCGAATGCGAAAACGAAAATTAATTTTCTCATAGTTTTAATTTTTTTGGTTAAACAACTATGAGCCTTGAAGAGAAAGAGAATAGACCGGACTTGCCCGATGTACTCATCGCCTTTCAACCCGAAAGCTCTGATTTTATTTTTGAACACGTGGCAGGTCTCCTGGCTTTCCTTTCGCTGACGCCTTCCCCCCCGACAGTGGGGAGTGGCATTTTGGTTTCAGCAATTCAGGCCGAAAAATTTCTTCCTGAAGGATTTACAGTTGCGGGGACAGCTCTCGATTTTCACGAGGTTCCCTTTTAATCGCGTTGAGCTTTGGGCTGAACGCAAACCATTTGTTCGGGCGCAAACTTAACTTTTTTTACGATACTTGCTAAATGAAAAGAATACAGAAGACAGAATTTAGAATCTGGTCCCGAAGTTTCCGGATTGAATTTGAGATTCAAAAACTCACAACCTGTACCTTGCAGATGGTAGCCATTTTGCTGATCATCTCGTGTACATCAAATCGCTACCAAAAGAAAAATGAATCGACTCCTTTAAAATATGCCCAGGGATTTTCAGTAAAAGATTCTCTCGACTGCAAATGGGTGTCGGTTGGTTATCCTTATCAAGGTGCCACTTCGGGTTATGAATATCTGCTGGTGCAAAAGGGAAAAGAGATTCCGGAGCACGGCAAAGATGTTCAGGTAATCACTGTTCCCATTGAATCGATTGTTTGCACTTCGACAACGCACATTCCCTTGCTTGATTACTTGTATGAAACTGATAAGCTCATTGGATTTCCAACTACCGATTATATCAGTTCTGAAAAGATGCGTAAGCGAATTGATGAGGGAAAGGTAAAAGAACTCGGCATCGACAAGGGCATGAACATCGAAGAATTGTTTTTGCTCAAACCTTCGATGGTGATGGGCTATGCAATGTCAAGTGATCTCGGTCAATTAAAAAAAATAAAGGAGTTGGGGATTCCAATAGTAATTAATGCTGAGTATTTGGAAAAACATCCACTGGGCCGGGCAGAATGGATCAAATTCATGGCATTGTTCTTTAATAAAGAGAAAGAAGCTGATTCCGTTTTTCAATCTATCGAAAAAGAATATTTGACCACGCAATCGGTAGCGAAAAACAGTTCAACGAAGCCAACGATCATGAGTGGAGTTGTCTATGGCGATGTTTGGTTTATGCCGGGCGGAAAAAATTATGCGGCAACATTGTTGAATGATGCAGGCTGCAATTATTTGTGGAGCGACACAGAATCGAATGGTTTTTTAGAAGTCAGTTTTGAATCTGTGTTTGCCAAAGCAAAAGATGCCGATTTGTGGATTGGGGTAGGCAGTTTTAAATCTTTAAATGAAATTGAATCTGCCGAGAAGCGATACACCCTGTTTAAGCCCTTCAAAGACAAGAATGTTTTCACTTACAATACCCGAGTGGGCGCAAAAGGAGGAAGTGAATTTTTAGAACTCGGCTACTTGCGCCCCGATATTATTTTGAAAGACCTGGTGAAGATTGCTCATCCTGAATTACTGCCCCAATATGAAATGTATTTTTATACGAAACTGGATTGAGGTGTTCGTTAATCGTTATTAGTTATTCGTTAATAGAGGTCGTTTGCTACGATTTACCATTAACGAATGACTATAACTTCTCAAAGTGCCTTCCTCAAATACACATTCCCATACTTCGATTCGAAACTGTAACTCGGGCCTTTGCCTGGCTTAGCATTAACAACCGAGTGAAAATCTCCCAACTCGTTTCCACTGAATTTAAAATCGAAATTAGTGTAGAACTGACCATAGCTTGTCTCTACTTTTAAATCGCCAATTGATTTTTCACTTAGTGCAGCATCCACTCCGCCATATGTTGATTCAGCGTTAAGAGGGCCTGTGAAATTTTTTATTTCAATGGTTCCGTAAGTGGATAGAACTTGAGTCTCCACATTTTCGGGTACTTTGATCTCCAAAAAAATATCAATGTCCGTGCCCCAGTTCATGGAGTTATAATTCCGGCCATGCTCTTCAGCATATTTTCGATAATCGGCCTTCGTTTTGAAACTCATCTTTTGTCCGTCAGTCCAGATGGTAACGCGATGAGGCAAACTTTTTAGGTTTCTCATTTCTCCAATGATCGAAATTTCATTTCCGGAGGCTGATGATTCCAGTTTGAAGGCGTCATCATTTTCACCGCCATTGATAGTTACTTCGCCTACAATAGAAATTTCATTCTTGTTCCATGTGCTCACTTTAATCAGTTCTGGATAATCAAAGTGCATTTTTATTTTTTGACCTGCTTGCACCGCGATCGTTTTGTTGATGGTTGTTTGAGAGAACGCGAATGCAGCGATTGACAGGAATATCGATGTTAGGATTGTTTTCATCGTTTTCGTTTTTGAACCGCAAAGACGCAGAGGCGCAAAGATTTCTTGGCATCTTCGCGCCTTCGCGGTTTATTTTTTACTTCTTCCTCAGATAAATCTTGCCGTAGTTGGAATTGAGATCAACTTTCATTCCGCCACCATTGATCTTACCGCTGACACGGTCATCGTAACGGATCATGTGGTCGCCTTGCTTCTCGTATTCAATTTTAAATTCTTCGGCAGCATAAATTTCTCCGTATGATGTGCTCATTTTAATATCGGCCTTTGTAGCTACCGGCAAAGTGACATCCACATAGCCATACACCGATACGATTGAGATGGGGCCTTTTACGTTTGCATTGAAATCAGCTTCGACATGGCCGTAAACACTCTTCACAGTCATCGGGCCGGTAACATTTTCTAATTCTACGCTGTTGTAATTAGCGGATACTTCAATTTCATTTTCGAGGTTCTTGAATTTTGCTTCCCCACCGTATTGTGATTCATGTTCATAGGCTACGATCACACCTTTGGGCACGAGAATTTTTACATTGGGTGAATTCATTTTCTTTAACTGACGAACTTCAACCACATTTCCTTTATCCACCACATTGATACCAAGACCTGTGTTGTCTTCGAGACCCAGGCTGTTCACGGCACGCAAGCCTTTTGCACGATCGTCTTTTTCATTGTCGTGGTCTGTCGAGGTGAAAACAATTTCATTTCCGGTTGTGCCCTCCACGGTCACTTTGCCAAGGTAGATTTGCAGGCGACCCGAGTTCTTCGCTACTTTATAATCCTGGGCGGTTGTAAAGCTCAAGGCTGCCACTACTATTCCTAAAACCAAAATCAACTTTTTCATACTTATTCGTTTTTAATTTTTTAATTCTTTTACGATAATTTTAAAATTCCTGAGTGAGCTTCATCTTTCACCGCTTTGATGACTGTGCCATCGCGGGTGATTTTTTCTAATTGATTGACTACTTCTTTTTCTTTCATCTGAACCAACACCCTGATCAGCGCAATCTGCACTACCGGATCTTTCTGCGTTGACAAGGACTTGATCAGTTTGCTCCGTACATGACCCTGTTGATAGAATTTGCCGAGCGCTTCAAGTGCAGTGAGCCGCACGTTGGTGTTGGGATCTTCGTTCATCGCTTTTACCAATGCATTGACAATTTCATCGTCTGCACTTTTCATATCATAAGCTACGGTTGCGCCCATCACACGCTGGCTTGCCGACTGCTGATTCTCCAGCATGGCGATCATCATTCTCTTGTTGTCTTCAAGTTCTTTTTTAATTGAGGCTAACTCCTGATCATGCTGACGTTTTTCGCTGATCTTGCTGCCAATCACAATTCCAACAATTACGAGGATGATTCCAGCGGCTACTCGCAAAACCCACGGCCTGAAGAAAATCTGTTTGTCAGTTGTCAGTGAAGTTCCAGTTGAAAATCCTTTTTTCTTTGAAGTAATTTCTTCCCTCAGTGACTTCTCAAAATTGGTTCGAAGAGAAAGACTTGGTTCAATGCTGTGCGCGTTATCCATCAAACTCATCACTTCCTTTAATTGAGCGTGAAGTTTGACTGCCTCTGCATTGTGCGTCAATTCTTTTTCAGCGATTGCTCTATCAGCGTCACTTAAGTTACCATCGATGTAATCGATCAAGAGACTTTCTAATTTTTCCTTTTCCATAAGCCTCACCCAACCAACCCCGTGGTCTGTGTCGACACAGATCACGGACTTCGAGGGATTTGTTTAGTTAGTTTTTTCCAATTCAAAATAATATTCTCTCAACTTGCCAATTGCCCGATGCACTTTCACCTTAATGTTTGCCACTGTGGTGTTCATGATTGTTGCTACCTCTTCATATTTCAGATGCTGGAAGCGGGTCAGCACCAGCAGCTCGCGTTGCTCTTCGCTTAGTTTGGCCAGAGAGCGGTGGAGCAACTGTTCACGTTCGTCCGGGTTTTCTTCGGTATCTGAAATATGATCACTCATTTTTTCAACATCCACATAATTGCCTGCCTTGTTCTTGTTCGATTGATAATGATCAGCAAAAACATTGCGGGCCATTTGGTAAATCCACGATTGAAACCGGTTGCCTTCGCGATAGCTGTTACGGTATTTGATCAGTCGCAGAAAAACATTTTGCGTCAGGTCTTCGGCCAACATAGTGTCATTAGAGAGCTGGCGCAGAAAATTGAATATCCGTTTATGGTAACGATCAAACAGAAACGAAGCCTGCTGAAGCTCACCGTTTTTCACGGCTTCCATGATCTGTTCATCGGTAGTCAATCGCGTGATGTTCAAAATTCGCCTTAGTTACTGGGGCGTGTGAGAAAGGTTACAACTCAGTTAAGTTATAAGTTAATAGTTATCCGTTAATAGTAACTGCCTGTTAGCTTCATATTCTCTCGGCCCGATTAACTAATAACAATTAACGGATAACGATTCGCGGATTCCTTAGTATTTTCACGCCAAAATTTTTGAATTGTGTCAAAGCGTCCAGCCATAGGTTTTATTTTCGCAACGGTACTTATCGATGTTATAGGCTTAGGCATCATCATTCCTGTCATGCCTTCACTGATCCAGGGACTTACAGGCGACACGGTAAGCAAAGCAGCACAGATCGGAGGCGTACTTTACGGGGCCTATGCCGTGATGCAATTTTTTTGTGCTCCAATCATCGGAGGTCTAAGTGACAGGTATGGACGGAGACCCGTTTTACTGGCTTCACTATTTGGTTTTGGCATCGACTATCTATTTCTCGCATTTGCTCCAACGATAGGCTGGCTTTTCGTTGGCCGAACGATTGCTGGAGTGATGGGCGCTAGCTTCACCAGCGCCAATGCATACATTGCGGACATCAGTACACCTGAAAACCGATCACAAAATTTCGGGTTGATGGGTGCAGCTTTTGGACTCGGATTTATTATTGGCCCTTTGTTGGGTGGATTTTTGGGAAGCTACGGTCCGCGTGTTCCATTTATCGCTGCTGCAGTGCTTGCACTACTCAACTGGATTTACGGCTATTTTATTTTGCCTGAGTCGCTCAAACTTGAGAACAGAAGAACCTTCACCTGGGCTCGCGCCAATCCACTGGGTACGTTGAAAAGTTTGTTTCGCTATCCGGTGGTTCGCGGGCTGTTCATTGCCTTGGCATTTATTTATATCGCATCTCACGCTGTACAATCTAACTGGGCCTATTATACTACCGAAAAGTTTCAGTGGACAACGAAGGAAATCGGCTATTCATTGGCTGTCGTAGGTATTGTGTTTGCAGTCGTGATGGGTGGGTTGATTCGTGTGATCATTCCTAAACTTGGGCAACAGCGAAGTGTGTATGTTGGTCTCGGACTTTATGCCGTTGGATTTTTACTGTATGCCTTCGCCACCGAAGGATGGATGATGTATGCTTTCACGGTAGTTTATTGCCTTGGTGGGATTGCCGGGCCTGCATTGCAAGGAATCATGTCTGGAATTGTTTCGCCAAACGAACAAGGTGAATTGCAAGGCGGCTTCACCAGCATGATGAGTGCCACTTCTATTGTGGGGCCGGTGTTGATGAGCTCCATCTTTTCTTTCTTCACCAAATCGCATGAGGCCCTTTATTTTCCTGGAGCAGCGATGCTCTTAGGGGCGGTGCTCACTTTATGCAGCGCTCTACTTGCGCGAATGACACTGAAGAAAAATATGAAACCGGCTGCAGCGACAGGGCCAGCTTAGTCATAGTGAATTCGCTGAAAATGAAAACAACAAGTAGCCTAGTTTTTACTTTTCTTTTAACTATCACGAGCCTTAAATCACAAGATCGATTTAATGTAGTCGGATTTTTCACCGCGCGAAATGATCAGGCACACATCAGTTTCGTGCATGAAGCAAACAAATGGTTTTCGCTAATGGCAAAGGAGAATCACTTTCGCTACGACTCCACTAACGACTGGAATAATTTAAACGACAAGTTTCTTAGCCAATATCAAGTCGTTGTTTTTCTAGACACTCGTCCGGAGAAACTGGAGCAGCGTAAGGCATTTCAACATTTCATGGATTCAGGCGGTGCATGGATGGGCTTTCACTTTTCCGGATTTGCTTTGACTCCTTCTGACTTTCCACAAAACTGGAATTGGTATCACAATGAATTTATCGGTGCAGGCCAATATAAGGGAAACACATGGCGGCCTACTTCGGCAATTTTAAAAGTGGAGGTAAGGAATCACCCCGCAGTTAAAAACATTCCAAAAACTTTTAAGTCATCTCCAAACGAATGGTACAGTTGGGAGCTTGACCTTCGGAACAACAAAAATATTGAGATCCTACTCTCGATCGATCAGTCAAGTTTTCCGCTAGGCACCGGCCCCAAGCTTCATGAAATATGGCACGAAGGATATTATCCGGTGGCATGGACCAATAAAAATTACAAAATGATCTATTTTAATATGGGCCACAACGACATCGACTATGAGCATCATTCGAATAAGGAATTGTCATTCACCTTTGGTAACTCTGTGCAAGACCGTCTGATACTTGATGCTTTGTTGTGGTTGGGAAGAAAAAATTAATTACGCGTACAACATTTCCTTTTGCTCCATCACTCTTTCACTGGAAATGTATTCATCAAAAGTCATCAGCTTGTCAACGAAACCATTTGGTCCTATTTCAATAATTCTGTTGGCAACAGTATGTGTGAACTCATGGTCATGTGATGTAAAGATCACCGTGCCCGGGAAATCTTTAAGTCCGTTGTTGAATGCCTGAATCGATTCAAGATCGAGGTGGTTGGTAGGCTCATCGAGTATTAAGAAGTTACCTCCTGCCAGCATCACGCGGGATATCATGCAACGCACTTTCTCACCGCCAGACAACACACTGCATTTCTTGAAAACTTCTTCTCCTGAGAAAAGCATTTTACCGAGGAAGCCGCGAATGTAAACTTCGTCCTTATCTTCAGAGAACTGACGAAGCCAATCCACCAGATTGTCATCCGATTTAAAATACTCGCTATTTTCATTGGGCAGATAAGCCGGAGTTATTGTTTGCCCGAATTTAAATTCACCTGAATCGGGATTTAATTCGCCTGCTAAAATTTTAAACAGCGATGTAATTGCCAAACTGTCTTTACTCAACACCGCAATCTTATCGCCTTTGTTGACAAAGAATTCCAGGTTTTTGAAGAGTTGATTTTCACCCAGCGACATACTCAGGTTTTCTACATGAAGGATCTGATCACCTGCCGTTCTTTTTTGATTGAAAATGATTGCCGGATATTTTCTTGAAGAGGGTTGAATATCATCAAGTGTTATTTTCTCCAAGAGTTTTCTGCGGCTCGTTGCCTGGCGTGATTTGGAAACGTTGGCGCTGAAGCGCAAAATAAATTCCGTAAGCTCTTTTCGTTTCTCTTCGGCCTTTTTGTTGGCTGACGCGCGCTGGCTCAAAGCAAGTTGGCTCGATTCATACCAGAACGAATAATTTCCAGTATACAATTTGATCGCTTTAAAGTCGATATCAACGATGTGCGTACAAACAGTATCCAAAAAGTGACGGTCGTGAGAAACTACAATCACAGTGTTTTTAAAATCCAATAGAAAATCTTCAAGCCACGTGATGGTGTGAATATCCAAGTCGTTGGTAGGTTCATCCAGGATGAGGATATCAGGGTTTCCAAAAATCGCCTGGGCCAACAGCACTCTTACTTTTTGATTACCACTCAACTCACGTGTCAATAAATAATGCAAGTCTTCGGTGATTCCAAGGTTACTCAACAATGCGGCCGCATCTGATTGTGCATTCCATCCGTTCATTTCACTGAAATCGTGCTCTAGTTCAGAGGCCTTGATTCCGTCTTCTTCAGAAAAATCAGGCTTTGCATAGATGGCATCTTTTTCTTGCATGATCTTCCACAACTTCGAGTGCCCCATGATCACAGTATCAAGCACCGCCACCTCATCAAATTCAAAGTGATTTTGACGAAGTACAGCCATACGCTTTCCAGGTTCAAGGCTAACCTGACCAGCGGTGGGGTCGATATCTCCAGCAAGGATCTTTAGGAAGGTGGATTTTCCCGCTCCGTTCGCACCAATTACACCGTAGCAATTGCCATTGGCAAACTTGAGGTTTACCTGATCAAAAAGCACACGTTTGCCGAACTGAAGAGAGAGGTTATTTACTGAAATCATAGCTTCGAAAAATGAGGCGCAAAGGTACGTAAATTAATGGTGGTGAGCGGTATCCGTTCGAAGATTGTGAGGTTGCAAAGATAATTTGGCTATTATGTACAGACTCAGAATAAAAGCGTAGTTAGTTAGTTGCCGGTCGCCCAACCAACGCTAAATTTGGCGCGAAATGTATAAACTCTTCACCCGCCCGATTCTTTTCCTCTTCGATCCGGAAAAAATCCATCACTTTACTTTTGCCGTACTTAAGTTTTTAGGAAAGATTCCTTTAGCTAAAAGCCTGCTCCGTTTTCTTTATGTGAAAGAATCTCGATCCCTTGAACGAGAGTTGTTTGGCGTCAAATTCAAAAACCCTGTCGGGCTCGCTGCCGGTTTTGATAAAGACGCGAAACTGATTGACGAACTAGCGTGTCTTGGTTTTGGCTTCATTGAAATTGGAACATTAACTCCAAAATCTCAGACTGGAAATGACAAACCAAGATTGTTTCGCTTGCCCCAGGATCAGGCACTGATCAACCGAATGGGCTTCAACAATGAAGGAGTTCTTGCAGCAGTTGAACGATTGAAAAAAAGAAAATCAGAAGTTGTTGTTGGCGGAAATATTGGGAAAAATAAAGCCACACCCAACGAGAAAGCAGTTGACGATTACAATTATTGCTTCGAGGCCTTGTATCCTCATGTAGATTATTTTGTAGTGAATGTAAGTTCACCTAACACCCCCGGCCTGCGCGAGTTGCAGGAGAAAGAGCCTCTGAAGAATTTAATGCTTCATGTAAAGCAACTTAGTGACTTGAAGGAAAAACCTAAACCTATCTTGTTAAAGATTGCACCAGATTTGACTACTTCTCAATTAGACGATATCATTGAAATACTTCTTTCCACTAAAACGGATGGAGTGATTGCCACAAACACAACCATTTCACGAGAAGGACTCTCTACTCAACAAGAAAAAATTTCCAGTATTGGCAACGGAGGCCTGAGCGGGAAACCTATTACAAAAAAATCCACCGAAGTGATATCTTATTTACGATCAAAGCTTGGAAAAAAGTACCCGATCATTGGCGTAGGCGGAATTATGTCTCCCGAAGATGCAGTTGAAAAAATAAATGCTGGGGCTGACTTAGTTCAGATTTATACCGGATTTATTTATGAAGGGCCAGGATTTGCCAAACGAATTTGTGAGAAAATTATGGCTCAGTGATCTCAAGAGAACTACAGAATTCTAGTGGTTGGTGTGAAAATACCTGGCCTTAAATGAAACCATTTTAATTTTGAAGAGTATGACTTTGAAGTACTCGACTTCAAACCCCAAAATTGTCTGCTCATGATTAAAAGTTATTTTATTATCGCCTTCAGAAACCTTAGAAAAAATCTGGGTTATTCTTTTATCAACATTGCGGGGCTTGCTATGGGTATGGCTGTGGCTTTGCTCATCGGGCTGTGGATCTGGGACGAAATCACCTTTAATAGATATCACAAAAACTATGACCGCATAGCCCAGGTGTGGCAACACAATCTTTATAATGGAACAAAAGAATCGCAGGTTTCAAACCCTTACCTGATGGCCGAAGAAATCCGCAACAACTTTGGCAGCGATTTCAAATATGTGTTGCAATCATCGTGGACCTTCTCCCGCACTCTTGCTCATGGCGAAAAGATATTTATCAAGCGGGGAAATTATTTTGAGCCAGCTGTGACAGAAATGCTGTCGTTGAAAATGCTAAAAGGCACACGAGACTGCCTTAAAGATCCCTATTCAATTGCACTATCGACTTCGCTAGCCCAGGCTTATTTTGGTAATGCAGACCCTATGGGACAAATTATGCGCCTTGACAACGAAGTAGATGTAAAAGTGACAGGAGTTTATGAAGACTTGCCGTACAACTCCACTTTTCGCGACATGGGCTACATTGTCCCATGGGAGCTATACCTTATCACCAATAAGTGGATCAAAAAAATGAATGATCCGTGGGGAAGCAACTTTACACAAACTTTTGCACAAGTAGCAGATCAGGCAGACATGGAAAAAATTTCTGCCAAAATCGTGAATGTAAAATTCAACAAGCTGAGAGACGAGGACGATAGGAAATATAAGCCGGAAGTTTTCCTTCACCCCATGAGCAAGTGGCACTTGTATTCTGAATTTGAAAATGGAAAAAACATAGGCGGCCGAATTGAATTTGTCTGGCTCTTTGGCATCATTGGTGTTTTTGTCCTGCTGCTGGCCTGTATCAATTTTATGAATTTGAGTACGGCTCGATCCGAGAAAAGGGCGAAGGAAGTAGGTATCCGTAAGTCGATCGGTTCGGTAAGGGCGCAGCTGATTAGTCAGTTTTTTAGTGAGTCGCTGGTAGTAGCATTGCTCGCATTCGTTGTCTCGTTGCTTTTTGTGCAATTGGCATTGCCGATGTTTAATCAGGTGGCCGATAAAAAATTAGCTCTTCTTTGGAGCAATCCGCTTTTTTGGATCGCAGGTATTAGCTTCAGCTTGCTTACAGGAATCATTGCGGGCAGTTATCCTGCACTTTATTTGTCCTCATTTCAGCCGGTGAAAGTTTTGAAGGGTACTTTTCGCGCGGGCAGATTTGCTTCTATTCCCCGCAAGGTGCTGGTCGTTTTACAGTTCACAGTTTCTGTCGTCCTCATCATTGGTACAATTGTAGTTTTTCGTCAGATCGAGTTTGCCAAAAACAGGCCGATCGGCTATGACCGAAACGGATTGATCAACATTTATCAGACGACACCTGAAATTCACAAACACTTTGATGCCGTACGAAATGAATTAAAAAATGCAGGGGCCATTGTGGAGCTAACAGAATCTGGCAGCCCTGTTACACAGGTGTGGAATACCAATGGAGGATTTACATGGAAAGGAAAAGATCCTGCTCTCTCAGTCGACTTCCCCAACAATGGAGTTAATTATGAATATGGTAAGACGGTAGGATTGATTTTCAAAGATGGTCGGGATTTTTCACGGGAGCATGCTACGGATTCATCGGCTTTTGTAATTAACGAGTCGGCTCTGAAATTTTTAGGTTTCAAAAACCCAGTGGGCGAAATTCTTAACTGGAATAATAAACCCTATACGATCATCGGAGTGATTAAAGATATGATCGTAGAATCACCTTATGAGCCAGTGCGGCCTTCACTGTTTCACATTGACAAAGATCAAGGCAACGTGTTCATTCTGAAATTAAATCCTTCTGTGAGCACACAAGAGTCAATAGATAAAATAAAGTCAGTATTTACCAAAAATGATCCTGCCTCGCCTTTCGAATACAAGTTTGTTGACGAAGAGTACGAACGCAAATTTCAGAGCGAAGTGCGGGTAGGCAAGCTTGCCAGTTTTTTTGCCATACTTGCCATCTTCATCAGTTGCCTTGGAATTTTTGGGTTGGCAAGCTTTGTTGCCGAGCAGCGCACGAAAGAAATTGGGGTAAGAAAAGTGATGGGCGCTTCCGTGCTTAATCTTTGGGGCATGCTTTCAAAAGATTTTGTGGTGCTGGTGATCGTTTCTCTTGTAATAGCAATGCCCATGGCATTTTACTTGATGAACAGTTGGCTCAACAAGTACGACTATCGCACAGAGATCGCCTGGTGGATATTTGCAGCTTCAGGTGTCGGTGCACTTCTGATCACGTTGTGTACTGTAAGCTATCAGTCGATCAAAGCTGCTTTGGCAAATCCGGTGAGTAGTTTGAGGTCGGAGTGACGTAAATTGTTAATCGTTATTCATTTTTAGTGCTGCCAAATCTTTAGGGAGTTGTGAGCGCACCTTTTGCAAAAACGCAATCATTGCAAAAACCAGCGTCAAATGAAGGTTTCTGAATTTGACTTCGGAGAACGTATTGCGCACGATTACATTCAATTGGATTGGGCGTTTGAAGGAATCAAGCATCAGCATCTTTATTATACTTATTTCTGTATTCCGTTGGCGTCATGCCGGTAATTTTTTTGAACACCTCCCTGTACGTTTGGATATCGGAATAGCCAACCGCATACATGATCTCATTCACTGATTTTCTACCTATTTCCAATTGTTTTTTAGTGGCCTCGACTTTCACACGTTGAATGTACTCAATGACTGTATTGCGCGTGGCTTTTTTAAACCTCCGCTCAAATGTTCTTCGGGTCAGGTTAAACTTGTCTGCAATCAGCTCAACAACTAGTTTCTCCCGGTAATTTTGCTCGATATATTCCTGGGCGTTTTTAACGACTTCGTCTTCGTGGTCTTTAAGTCCATGAAACACAATAAAGGGAGACTGGATATTCCGGTCTATATCAACCACAAAATATTTAGCTGTATGTATAGCCATTTGACGATTCGTATATTTTTCTACGAGATGCAAAAGCAGATTCCAATAAGCATTGTTTCCTCCACTTGAATACAAGCCGTTTTGATCGGTAATTACTTTTTCATCAACCAATTTTACATTGGGATAAAAATGTCGGAATTCATTAGAGTAAGACCAATGCGTAGTGCATTGCTTGCCTTTTAATAATCCTGAGAAGGCCAATAGAAATGCCCCGACACAAAGGCTGGCTACCTCTGCTCCTTCTTTATATTGTTGAGCAATCCAGATCGCATAATCCCTGTTTAAATGTGTGGCGCTCATCATATCACCTGTCATGGAAGGAATAATGATGAGGTTAGGTTGTTTTACCTCATCCAAAACGGCATCAGGATGTACAGAAAATAAACCATTGTTTAACCTTACTTCTTTTGATAACCCAACCAGTTGAACATTGAACAAAGGAGGTTTGCCGGCTTGTTTCAAGAATTCATTCACGGTGGCAAACACATACCTAGAGTCCGCAATGGAGGCTAGTACTGCATTTTTAAGTGTCAGTATTGAGATTGTAATCATAGGGTAAATTTATTTGAAAAATTTGTCGCAATCACCCACTATAGATTGTCGCATTATCCATGCCTACCTGTCAATTATTGCCAATAAATTTGAGATAAATAAAACGCCACTACAACATGCGAAACACTACTCCTTATTTACACTTCAAAGGCAATGCAGAACAGGCAATTAATTTCTACAAATCTGTGCTCGGTGGAGAATTTTTAATTTTTCAGCGATATAAAGATGTTCCTGGTGGAGAAAAAATGTCTTCACAAGATCAAGAGAAGCTCATACACGTGTCGCTGCAGGTTTCTCTAAGCATCACAATCATGGCTTCGGACACGATGCAGTCTGCAGAACAAGATCTGGTGGCGGGAAACAATTTTCACATCTGCTTGCATACAGAAAGTGAAGCTGAAACGGAGAGACTGTTCGAGGGCCTTTCAAAAAATGGCCACGTAGAAATGCCTCTCAATAAAACCTTTTGGGGAGCCTACTTCGGGATGTGCCAAGATAAATTTGGCATCCACTGGATGCTGAGCTATTCCGTAGATCAAAAATAATCGGTCATTTTAAGAATCAGCCAAACCATGCCATGAAGCATCGCCCGATCAAAACATTAAAAATTATCTACTGGGTAATTACCGGTGTATTTATATACTGGATGTATGACCCCACGATCTCCAGTGCACTTCGCTATGATTATGCCGTTGATTTCTTTACCAAGCGTTTAGGCTTTCCAAAATATTTTCTTGTTTACACAGGCGTTACCAAGATACTTGGCTTAATAGCATTACTTATTCCCGGTTTCCCAAAAATTAAAGAATGGGTTTATGCCGGGTTTACCTATGATTTAGTTGCTGCCATATATTCTCTGATTGCAATCGGTATGCCGATAGCTTCTTTATGGCCACAAACATTGGCATTGGTATTATTGACAGGTTCATATCTCTGCTTTCATAAAATTCAAAATTCCTTATTAACTATTAAAACAATTTCCGATGGAGACAATTCAAACAAATCAGCCGGCAAAAACGCGTAAAAGTAAAACGGTGTGGGCGGGACGAATCATCAGTGGTCTGTGCATTCTTTTCCTTTTATTCGATGCCATTATGAAAATTATCAGGGCAACCTCTTCTGTTAAAGGGACTACCAGTTTGGGGTTTTCAGATAACGTTGTACAACCTATTGGGCTTCTCATCCTGGGTTTCACTATTCTCTATTGCATACCCCGCACTGCCATTTTTGGAGCTTTAATGCTAACTGCTCATCTGGGTGGTGCGGTCGCCATTTTTGTTCAACAATTTCACGGCAACCTTATTTTCCTATTCCCTCTTATCTTCTGTGTGCTGGTGTGGACCGGATTATTTTTGCGTGATGATAGGCTTAGAGCAATCATTCTCCTCAGAAAGCAAGAGGGTACATAGAAAGAGCACGAATGTGACAAACAGCGATTGGCTTCACTTTAATTTTTTACTCAACTAACTAACATGAAAATGATAATAAAAATCCTGGTCGTATTAGTGGCATTTATTTCCGTGGCTGCTGTGGTGGCATTGTTTACAAAAAATAAATACACATTAGCAAGGGACATTGTCATCAACAAGCCAAAGCAAGAGGTTTTTGATTACGTCAAATTGAACAAGAATCAAAAGTCTTACAGTAAGTGGTTATCCCTTGACCCTAATACAAAAATTGAATTCAGAGGAGCAGAGGATGGAACACCGGGCTCGATACTTGCCTTCGCAAGCAAAGATAAAAAAGCAGGAACTGGCGAATGGGAAATAAAAAAAATAACGGAAGGCGAAAGGGTTGATTTTGAACTTCGCTTTTTGGAACCATTTGTATTCACCGCCAATGGCCATTTTTCTATTGAAGCGATAGTGCCTTCACAAACAAAAGTTAACTGGGTGTACAATAGCGGAATGGACTGGCCTATGAATTTCATGCTCTTATTTCTGGATATGGATAAAATCATTGGAAAAGATATTCAAACAAGTTTGGTGACTTTGAAAAGTAAACTTGAGACTCTTTGAATAAAGATAAATCATTATTAAAATTCACCCGTGTCATTTCAATCATACCTGGACAATATCAAGACGAAAACAGGCAAGACCCCTGACGATTTTAAAAAACTTGCAGTCAAAAAAGGATTTCTTAAAGAAGGAGTAAAAGCCGGAGAGATTGTTGGCTGGCTTAAAAAGGATTTTGATTTGGGCCATGGACACGCAATGGCTATTTACTCTTTACTCAAAGGAGCAAAGGAAAAAAAAGAAACCGTTGAGAAAAATATGGCAAAACATTTTGCTGGTGGAAAATCGTTCTGGCAACCTGTTTTTGATTCGCTGCTAAATAACCTGAAGGAATTTGGTGATGACATTGCCGTAGCTCCCACCAACAGTTATTTGAGCATACTACGAGGTGAAAGAAAAATGGCAATTGTGCGGATTACTTCTTCCCACATGGAAATTGGAATCAAATTAAAAGGCGTAGCCTCTACAAAACGATTTAACTCGGCTGATTCATGGAATACAATGATGACTCATCGAGTCCAGGTCACAAGCGAAAAACAAGTTGACAAAGAACTGATGAATTGGCTTCGCAGCGCATACGAGCAAAATGGAGGAAGTATGTGATTTTTTTTTCATCGGTTCAGTAGGATCAACCCTTCTTCAATTCATAGTGAAGTAGAACAACTCCGCACGAAAATGATTTTGATCTTATCAAAGTCAGGGCTTGCCTGGCGATGAGATTAAAAATAGGAAGTCCGTTTCCTATTGCAACAGGGTTGACGAGCAAGTGAAATTCGTCTATAAGCTTTGCTTTGATGAGCGAGGAAACAAAAGTGGCGCCTCCATAAACCATAATGTCGTTGCCTCCCGATTGCGGTCGAGATTGTTTTTTCAATCGTTTGATTACATCAACAAAATCGCCTTCCGCAATATCGGTTTTGGTCCATCCGCCTGGGATTGGAAAAGATTTATCAAGGGTTTTAGTGAAAACAACCTTACGTATTTCCGTTGCATGTTTGGCAAATTCATAACGAGGGTCGCTGGGGGTTTCGGTCACCTTTTGCCAATGCACGTTGAATCCCTCCTCAGCCATTTGCCTGCTTAGCAAAATGCAATCTACTTGTTTGGTTAATTGGGTGTGGTAGTTTCGCAGTTCTTCATCCCATGTCCACTCCGCGCCCCAGTTCCACACCATCCACTCGGTGCTTCCGTTGGTATCTGCAATGAACCCATCAACAGATGTTTGGATTTCCAGTATCAACTTTCTCATCTCTATGTTTTGTTTGGGCAAAGATGACGTTGAGAAAATTTATTGACCTGGTGAGTTTACGACATTATTAGGGAGTAAATGCGACAAATGAAAAATGTGAGCTTCTAAGGTTCTGTACTCTCGATGATGATAAAGTAAAATCATTTTCTGCCTCGGCACAATCATTTACCTAAAGTCTAATAGTTTCGTCTTCGGTGAATATCTCCAATTGCAAGGTTCATTTTCTCTGAACTTTGTGAAACGTCTTGCTATCAACCGGAGCTTCCTTCCTGTCAAACATTCCATAATCCCTTACTACCTGAGCGATCCTTAATTGATAATCCTTAAAAATATATTCTCGGCCCTTCAATTGAGCATTTCGATGCATTTCTACGTTTCTCCATTCCTGTATCGCTTGTTCATTTTCCCAAAAAGACAAGGACAGAATTTTTTCAGGCTGATAAATACTTTGAAATCTTTCAATAGAAATAAAGCCTTTTATTTTTTCCAGTTCAGGTTTAAGATTTAACGCGATGTTTAGATACTCTGCTTTTTGCCCCTCTGATGGAATGACTTCAAAAATTACAGCGATAGCATGCCTGTTAGTTTCCGTGAACTTAGTTCCATATTTCAAAAAGTGAAGGACCTCATCATATAATTGATAACGACTCTTTTCCAAATGAACCACATGAGTGCCCTTTTCAATAACAACATATTTTTTGTGACGTGAATTGACCAAGCCTGCAAATAGCTTCTCATCATCAGAATTATCAGGGTATCCATCCCATTCACCCCGTATTACTAAAGTGGATGACTTTATCTCGCCAGGGTTATAATAAGGTTTATTATGTAACATATCTTCTACGTCTTGCGAAGGGCCAGCCGGAAAACGGATGCCGCTTGATTTGAATTTCGTTGCAAGGGTATCAGATCGCAACCACACATCCCCCCATGTTTTAAAGACTTCCGGTTCCAATTGACATACCTTTTCTTCAGGGGTTAAATTTTTCATGGAAGTTATTCTTTGCTCTGGTGTCAATAGTTCATAAGAGCGATCTATCCTTTCAATAGAAGAGGTATCCTGACGTTGAGTAATGGCGGCAAACAAAACAAGTTTGGCAACCTTATCCGGAAACTTAGTTGCATATAAAGCTGCAACAGATCCACCCCATGAGTGACCAATTAAATACACCTTCGGTTTTCCAGTTCGCTTTATAATTAAATCAATTGCCTTGTCTACATCTTGATAAACATCTAACGCCCTTCCAACGGGTTTGCCTGATAAATTTGTTTCCATTTCCGGATAGCGGTCTGCATTTCCATACCCTAAAAAATCAAGCGCATAAACATCATAACCGTTTTCTGCCAAATTATCCATCCACGAATAATTGCTCATTCGGAAACCAAAGGCCAAGGCAGAGGGAAAAGAAGAGCCGTGAAGAAAAAGAACGGCATAGTCGTTAGAAAGAACTGCTGGCTCTTTGTGTGTTAAGGCAATTTTTAATCCCGAAGTATGGCTTTCAGTTTTTATTATTTCGTATTCGTTCATCTTATGAGGTATTAAGGCTTCATCTTTTTTTTGAGCAGTTGTCGATGTTAAACGCAACAGTGAGAATAAGAAAATGGCTATCCTGTATATCATTGGAGGAGTGTTTATAAACACAAAGTTGAAAAACGATTATCTTTGACACTTCATTTTGCACTTAACTGTCAATGCAGTATAAATGGAAAAGGAGATTGGATATATGACATCCCTTATCGGAGATCCGGTTAGGACAACTATTTTATGGACCCTACTTGACGGCAGGGCATATACGGCCACAGAGCTGGCAATTTGCGCAGATACCTCACCACAGAATATTAGTATGCACTTAAACAAATTGGTACAAGCTGATTTGCTAACTGTTGCAAGCCAGGGCCGACATAAATATTACAGATTTTCACGAGAAGAAGTTGCCTACGCAATAGAAGCTATTGGCAATCTCATTCCGGGTGAAAAGCATAAAAAAATCATCAACAATAAGGACAACTCCGCTATCAAATATTGCAGAACCTGTTACGACCATTTAGCCGGTAAAGTCGGGGTTTTGATCACCGAAGGATTAGTCAAACAAAAAATTCTCGAGCGCACTGACTCTGATTATCTGTTGACAAAGAGAGGTGATATTTTTTTTGGAGAACTTAAAATAGATACATATAAATTAAAAATGCACAGAAGGGCCTTTGCCAAACCTTGCCTGGACTGGAGTGAAAGGAAACATCACCTTGCTGGGTCTCTTGGTGCTGCATTTCTTGATACAATGCTATCGTTAGACTGGCTTCGCAGAGCAAAGCAGTCTCGCGTAGTTATTGTAACATCAAAAGGACAACAGCAATTGTATGACAGATTAAGAGTTACTGTGTAAATTCTCGCGAAGATTAAAAATCTGCGTGTTGCTTAAAATTCTCTTGAATTTGACTTTAACGAATAACGGAGTGTTTCAGATTGTAAATGAAGTACATTTGTTGAAGCTAAATCATGACAAAATATTACGATTCGAACGGAACATTCAAAGCCTACACGAATGACGACAAGAATCTCTTCAGTGAATCCGGAGAGCATCTCGGTTACTTCTTAAATGGTTTTTTATACACCCCCGATGGACAAGCCATTGGCCACGTAAGAGATAAAAAGATACTGGGTAAGAAGGGCGAAACACTTTATTATAGAACCTGACTACTCATTTCAAATTGGCACCAACCTCGCTATCAAATTTTCGTTTTCAATAGTAAATACATGCAATGAAGCTTAACCACCCTCAACTCGTTGATTTGCTTCAAATGGCCTACTCAGCAGAGAAGGCAGCCGCCTTTGCTTACCAGGGTCATGCAGGGTCGGTGAAAAACAAAGAGGAGAAAGCCGCTATCCGCCAAATTGAAATAGATGAATGGAACCATCGCAAAGAGGTGCTGGAGATCATGCACCGATACGAAGTTCCCGTTTCGCGTTACTATGAATTCCGTTTTCATGTGATTGGAAAAACAATTTCAACGGCCTGTTATGTGATCGGCTGGTTTATGCCTTTCTATTTTGCCGGACGACTGGAGAGCGGCAATGTGTGCGAGTATTTCCGGATGATGCATTTCTTTCATGAACTCGGCATCAAAGATCATGATCAAATTTTATATGAGATGGGCATCAAAGAAAAAGAGCATGAGGTTTACTTCTTAGAGAAAATAAAAAACAGCAAGCTGCTTCCTTTCTTTGAAAAAATATTTGGATGGGGAGGGAAGAATAGTTTTAATGATGTAGACCTAGATGCGAAATATTCGATTGAGGCTTCGGAGGATTATTGCAAGAAGTGATTTTGATTGGATTGCGCATAAATAAAAGTGACGACAAGCGTAGGAAAGCCCGAAATCACTTTGGCCTTATCAAATCTAAATCTTGCAGATCAAAAAAATTGTTACCTTAATAGCTGACCATAAAATTAATTTCAAGATTATGAGCATCAGGAGAAGAGACTTTATTCGTACTTCAGTAACGGGTATTGCTGCCGCCAGCGCGGTTACAGGTTATGCCATGCCATCCATTGATACTGGATCGTCAAGCTATTTGGATAACCTGAAGTCAATGACAGATGATATTGTGCCAATCTCAGTAGAAGAACGCAAGGCGCGAATAGAAAAAGCGCAAAAACTGATGATTGAAAATAAAATAGATGCCATCTATCTCGATGGCGGTACTTCCATGAAATATTTTACAGGCGTAGACTGGGGCAATAGCGAACGCATGATGGCAGCGATCATTCCGGCTAAAGGTGAAGTAAAATATGTTGGACCTCATTTTGAAGAAGCCCGTCTTCGAGAACTGATCAAGATCGGCAATGACGTGCGCGTGTGGGAAGAACACGAAAGTCCTTATAAAGTGGTAGCCGGAATTTTTTCAGACTGGGGAATTAAAGCGGGTAGAATAGGAATGGAAGAGCGGGTACGGTTTTTCCTTTTTGATGGAATTCGTAAAGAAGCCCCACGTTTGGAATACCTGAGTGCAGATGTGGTAACAATTTCTTGCCGCATGTTTAAGAGTCCGGCAGAAATAGCGCTGATGCAAAAAGCAAACGACATCACATTGGAAGCTTACAAAGCTGCGTACACTATGATCGAAGACGGAATGACTCAGGGAGATTTGTCAGGTATCATATCCAAGGCGCACTCCAAGCTGGGTGCCCGAGGTGGTGCATTTGTTTCGTTTGGCGAATACACGGCTTTCCCTCATGGAAGCAGTACACCGCAAAAACTGAAAAAGGGAGATGTGATCTTGATAGATGGTGGCTGCGGTGTCGAAGGTTATGCTTCTGATATTACCCGCACATTTGTTTTTGGTGAACCCACCAAACGACAACGTGAAATATGGAATCTTGAAAAGGCATCACAGTCTGCCGGTTTTGCTGCTGCCAAACTAGGAGACCCGTGCGAGAACGTTGACATAGCCGCACGCAAAGTAATTACCGATGCCGGTTTTGGACCGGGCTATAAAGTACCGGGACTTCCGCACCGCACAGGTCATGGCATTGGTATGGATGGACATGAATGGGGCAACATGGTGTTGGGTAACAAGCAACCGTTCAAATCGGGAATGTGTTTCAGTGTCGAGCCCACGATTTCAATTTATGGTGAATTTGGTATCAGGCTCGAAGACTGCGCTTACATGACTGAGCAAGGTGCGAAGTGGTTTACACAACCAAGCGAATCGATCGACAAACCTTTTGCGTGATGATTTTTTTGAGTAGCACAAAAAACTGAGCTGCCTATTTTTTACCAACGCAAGCCCTATGTGCGGAAGTTCAACTGCAATCAAATTCTTATAGAAATTGAAGCACCGAATTTTCACATAATTGAGGTTGTATAAATTGTAACAAAACTAATTGCAGGCTACTTCATTGCCGGTTCGATCTCTTTCAAAATCAACTTTTTAACGTTAAGTTTGATTGTCTTCGGTTGAAGTGCATGAATTTACTTTATCAAAAAATTGCTTTTGCAATCACCCTCTTATTTTTAGCGCAGTCTCAATCCGTCTCTCAACAGCACGGGTCTGCAAAAGACAGTATTAATGACCTTATAAAAGATTGGGATAAGTCGGATACTACGAGTGTCAATATTTTAAATCGGTTGGCGTTCGACAATTATTACAGAAACCCCGAAGCTTCCTTAAAGTATGCGTTTGCTGCACGATCATTGGCAGACAGTCTTCATTACAATAAAGGTTTTGCCGAAGCTTATAGGCAAATTGGGTTGGGCTTTTGGGCATTGGCAGATATGGCGTCTTCCATTCATTATTTTTTCAACGGATTGCGAATTGCGCAAGCGAATAAACTCAGGCAAGTTGAAGCAAATATTCTAGGCAACATTGGGATGGCCTACAACGGCATGAATAATCCCAGAGAAGGGCTAAAGTTCCTCAACGAAGCTCGTCAAAAGCAGCAGGACTTAAAAAACGAAGTGCGTGAAGCCTCCGTTTTGAATAATATTGGCGACTCCTATTTTGCACTGAAAGAATTCAGCAACGCAATGGCTGCGTATAGCAGAGCGCTTGAAATTTCTTTGAAAACGGAGTACTCTATCGGTGTGACAACGAATACCCGAAATGTTGGAAATGTTTTCGAAGCTCGTAAGGCATACGACTCAGCCCTCCGCAATTACCAGAAAAGTTTGATGTTGGCTACATCTATAGGGGATAACCGTGGAATCATTTTGTCTAACAAGTCCATTGCCTCGGTTTATTTTAAATTAAAGAAAATTGATTTGGCGGAGCAGCACGCGTTGGTGGCACTGAAAGCTGCTGAGAAAGCAAACTTGAGGTCATTCATGCGTGATAGCTACAAAATGCTTTATGAGATCAACGAGGCGGAAGGAAAACTAAGCGACTCCTACCGGTACCTTAGACTTTACTCGCTCTATCTTGACAGTGTTCAAAATATGCAGGTCGTTTCGGAAGTAGCTGCTCAACGCGTTGGTTTTGAAACTCAAAAAAAGCAAAACGAAATCTACCTGCTGAAAAAAGATGCGGAGTTGCAAAACCAGAAGCTTACGGCTACATGGGTGATTTTGTTTTTGTTGCTTGGACTCTTGGGGCTGGCCATTAGGTATTATAAAATTCAAAGGAGGACGAATGAATTATTGTCAGAGAAAAATTCAGAGATCGAGACTCAACGTGATTCATTGGAAGTCAAGAGCGGCCAATTGGCCGAAGCTCACCAAAAAATCATGGTTGCCAATGAGCGATTGGTTGAGCTCAATGAAGAGAAAAATAACCTGATTGGTATTGTGGCTCACGACTTGAAAAGTCCATTGAATCAAATCTGCGGAATTATTGAAGTCATGAGGTTGACCACGAATGGCATGACCGCAGAACAGAAAGAGTATAATGCGCTGATTGAAGACTCTTCCAATCGATTAAAAAAAATGATTTCTAAAATCCTCGATGTCAACGCCATTGAGTCGAAGACGCTCAACATCACTTTAGAGGAAATAAATGTAACTGAACTGCTTAGCAAAATCGTTGATGGCTTTTCTATCCACTCTGCAAAAAAGGATATCACCATTACAATGGAATTTGATAATGCAGTGACAATCAACAGCGACCGCAACTACGCAACTGAGATATTCGAAAACTTAATGTCAAATGCAGTGAAGTATTCTCCATTAGGAAAACAGGTAACTGTTAAGTTGAAAAAGAATTCAGATCACGTACGAATTGAATTTATTGACGAGGGTCCCGGAATTAGTGAAGGAGACAAGAAAAAATTGTTTAGCAAATACCATAAGCTTACTGCTAAACCAACAGCAGGGGAAGATTCTACAGGACTTGGCTTGTCGATTGTGAAAAAATATACAGATGCATTAGGCGGCAGGGTTAGTTGTGAAAGTGAGGTGGGGGCGGGCTGCAATTTTATCGTGGAGTTTCAGCTATAAGTTACAGGTGTTTAGCGGCTCTTTTTTTCTATCTCGATACTGGTTGTCGGCAACCGATTTTGTCGTCCGGCTCTTGCCACGGGAAATCCTTCAAGGTCTAAAATCATTGCATGGAATTCAAAGTCAAACTATTCGACAACCTTTTCAAAATTCTTAGCCTTCAAATTGGACTTATGATTCTTGGCTACAGTCTTTCACTTTAATCTTGCATGAATTCAACAGTTACTTTCATAAACCTAGTCTTGCCTTTGATGTCAATAAAATTATCAGAATTGTAATGGAAATAATTGTCCCACTGGGTAGGTACCAAAGGGTCAGGAAGCAAATTGCCATGCCAAGCGTATACGCCCATGTTTGATTGGTCCATAGGCCGAATAAAAATGTTAACCAGAGAATTCCGAATATGATAAACATTGGTCCCAGTTTGAAAACATCAATGTTAAGCTTGTAAAAAAGATTAGCCCAAGGTCCGGGTTTGTCGGGCCCGATATATTTACCGTTGAGGATTACATAAACTCCGTCAGCCAGCATATAAAGTCCATTTAAAAGCCCTAAGAGTGTTACTACAATTTTCATATTGTTATCAATTGGTTTTATGAGTGTCAAAATTAAAAAGGTGCTGCAACGAGCATCATTGAGTCAAGATAATAAAAATTGAAATTTTCAAAGCGTTAGGTCAGAAGACTTAGCGGGCACAAAAAATCGAGATGCTTGCCATCAACCACATTAACTATAACATTTCTATTTTGCAACACCTGCTTCCATCAATAAAGTCAGTAATACAAACTTGATTCCATCCGCGCCTTTCTCGTTGAGCCACCATTCATCCAACGAATGCTCATGTTCACTTCTCCCGCCACTACCCACAGTGATAGCAGGAATGCCGCGAGCGATAGGTATGTTGGCGTTAGTAGAGACTACATCAAGTTTTGCAGGTGACGATGTGAAATAACTTGACGCAGCAAGTGCTCGCTGTACTATAGCTTCGTTAGGTGATGTTGTGCCTGATGGGCGATTACCGATTGCCTGCAACAAGAGCGTAAGTGTTGGACCTTTTTTGATACCGCGGTTGTATTCATCCACTCCCTTTTTCATTGCCACCTTGAAAATGGAGTCAATCTTTCTTAATTGAGAAGGACTCGATGAGCGCATATCTATTTCTGCCCAAGACTCAAATGGAATTGAATTAACCGATGTACCACCGCCTGTGCGCCCAACATTGAAACTGGTTTTAATACCTGTTGTTGTAAAGCGTGAAGCTTCATCTGAAAAATAATTAAGTGCTTTGGCCATGGCACTGTGAGGGTTGCCCAAACCAAAAGCTCCCCACGAGTGGCCGCCAGGCCCAGTGATTGTTGCCTTGTAGCGCACAGAGCCAAGTGCGCCATTCACTACTTGATCGATATCGGTGCCATCAACTGAAATCCATGAGTCGATTTTGAGTCTACTTTTTTCAACTACATATTTTACGCCACGCAGGTCACCGAGGCCTTCTTCACCAAGACTTGTCACAAAGAGCACATCATCAGTTGTTTTAAGGTTGGATTTCTCCATGGCCTTGAGCACGGTGAGTATAGTAATCAAGCCTCGCGTGTCATCAGCGATGCCAGGTGCAAATAGCGTGTCGCCTTTTTGTTTTACAGTTACATCGGTACCTTCAGGGAAGACAGTATCGAGGTGCGCATCGAGTACTACGGTTCGGATGCTTTTCGTGCCCTTGCGAAGCGCGAGTACATTTCCCAATGAATCGATCCACACTTTATCAGCTTTCGCTTCCTCAAGCATCTTCTTGAAATACTGCGCGCGTTTTTCTTCTTTGAATGGAGGCGCAGGGATTTGAGTGAGTTCAATATGTTCTTTGCGCGTAAGAGGTTCAAGCTGATCGATGATGGCGAAAGCATCTTTTACCAATTTATTTTTGGTGAGCTCGATAACTTTTAATTCATATTCAGTTTTCTTCAGCTCAGATTTCTTTTGAGCTGAAATAGTTGATAGAGTTAGAACACAAAGCAGGAAAAGAAAAGATTTTCTCATGGGAGTAGATTATGAATGTCAATGGTAATGAAAAGTGGTGAGCAGTACAAGATGAAATGATGCACGCCACCTCACAATTTCTGGTGCATGATATAGGCATTGACTAACCCTAACGTACTATGTTGAAAAGCCTCCGGAATTTCACCAATGATTTTAAATCCGATCTCTTGCCACAAGCGCACAGCCCGTTCGTTTGTTTTCACTACAATATTAAACTGCATCGCTTTGTATCCGAGCCTGCGTGCCTCGTCTATTGAAAAAAGCCCCATCGCTCGACCAACTCCTTTGCCATAGTTGCCAGGAAGGGTGGCGTATCCTGCATTCACAATGTGCGAACCTAATCCTGGCTGGTTGTCTTGCATAAAGAATGTTCCGACTACGCGACCGTCTTGTATCGCGGAATAGGTACGCTTTGTTTTTGCAAGCCAATAATCAAGCAATTCTTCTTTGGAAGAAGATGGTGAGTACGCGAAGGCATCACCTTTTTTAACAATCGCGTGAAGTATTTCTCCGATTTGGTCTTTGTCTTCAGGAAGGAATTTTCTGATCTCTAACATAGCACGGTTTGTAGGAGCCGAAAGATAATATTTGTTTACGCCAAAGTCGTTTAGTTAAGGGCTTGTAAGTTCAGGACCAGTTAACGACATTGATTCAAGATTTAAAATTCGAGATTCAACATTGTTGAACTAAGCTAATTTTGAATCTTGAATCTGGAACTTAGAATTGCCCCGCTTAACGATTGGCCGTCAAGCTAACGAGTATCCGAAGAGCGTGCTTAACGATTCCATCGTTGGGTGCAAGTGCGCGACCGGACACGTGCGTTTCATTGTTGTTGGGTGCACGCGCGAATGTCGACTCAGGGGGATTTGATCGCTGGCGATCAAATCCCCCTGAGTCGTCTTTTTGCTTTCTCTTCAAAGGTCGCTGGCGACCCTTGAAGAGAAAGCAAAATACAAAGCGCGGACTACCCGTTATTTCACTGAACTAAAATCAGAACCCGCGCTAAAGCACTGCTAGTTCGGGCTTATCAGTTGGGCACGGTTATTATCTTAACTTGACGGCCAATGTCGTTTACTTAAACAATTACTCTTCGCGTCCTTGACATTGACTTGAAGGCTATGGTCGGAAGACCTGACTGTCACTCAAAGAATCAACTAGTCTTTTTGAAGTGTTTGTTTTTTAGGAACAACAAACTAACCGGATGATTTTTCCAACGATCGAGTAAAACCTTGTTTTGAGGATTGAAATTCAAAGCGCCTAAAAGTATGTCTTCGTCATTGTCATGATCAAAATCTCCGGTTTCAAGAACAAGCCACCTACCATCACTTGCGTGTGTTGTAACATAGGGTGAGAAATTGCCATGCTTGTTTTCGAAGTAGATAAATGATTCTAAAGGGTTGCGCATAAAATCAGGGAAGAAAGAAATCACAGCGATATCTAAATCACCGTCTTGATCGAAATCTCTCGCGGCCGACCACGAAGCCCCATTAATTGGATAAAACCAAGACTCCTTGAAATTGAAGTTCCCATCGTTCAATAATATTCGTACACCATGATAAGGCTTCAACACTTTTGAGTAATCGGCATTATCACCATTGGTAACCAAAATATCGAAATGGCCATCCTTGTTGAAGTCCGCAATTTCAAAATAACTTACTCCGTAAACGGGGGGGAATGCAATCAGCTGCTGTTTTTCGAAATTAAAGTCACCGCGATTCCAATAGATGTTAATGCATTCATTTCCTTGAGAGAAGAGCGTGATCAAGTCAGGTTTTTTGTCTCCATTCATGTCGCGCACGATTACTTTTCGAGCCCCGGGAACGGCCTCCAGCGTGTGTAATTTATAGGTTCCATTTTTTTGTTCATAAACGGCAAGTCTCCCTGTATAATTGCCAAACTCACAGACTACTACCTCATCGGTATTATCGAGATTTAAATCCGCAGTTTCAAAATAGACAGGTCGCCTCAAGGAGTCTATTAGCACTTTGGAGTCCTTTTTGAGCATATCTATTTCAACCAGCTCCCCACTTGTGGCATCATTAGGATCCATGATTCCCATCTCAAGGCACCACACCTTTGATTTTTTTGATCGAATGCAGGAGGGTGGGCTGTCAATCGAAAAATTATCTTTTACATTAAGATTTTCATCCAATAGTTGCATGGTATTCCTTCGGCCACCAACAAATGTTCGTCCCATCGAGTCTCGCATAACCAAACAATTCAGCGGGAGCAAATCTTTTGATTGCACCGCGATTGCCTCAAACTGAGTGAGGAAATCAGGTGCGACCCTGGGAAGAGCAACCAATGAATCCGGAGCGTTCTGAACAAAATAGTCAGCGATTAATAAAAAATCTTTTTCATCAAGAAGTGGCGCGCTAGGCGCAAAAGAATAGGCATCAGCAAGTTCATCAAAATTTTTGTTGCTGTTAGCCAGATTGAAGAGCCCCATTCGGAAGGCCATTTCAGGCAGCACGGATTTCTTCCAGGTAAGCTTGTCAAGCATTTCAGGTGGTGTGAACTGATGGCAACTGCCACAATACTGTTTGGCCAAAACTTCCCCTGATTTTTTCCGAAGGTTGCAGCTTAAAAAAATAATGGAGATTGCTATCGTGAATACTGAACCAATAAGTACTGCATTAATCGTTCTGCCTCGGCTGAAATTGTTACACATGTTTTCCACTTTTTAAACGCAAAAATAATTTGAGATGAAGTCGTTTATGATCGATGTTTAATTGATTGAGGTCACTTTCAAAGCGAGTTCTTTTCTGCTTTAAGTTAATGTTTTGAATTTAGATTAAAGCCAAGTCCAGGCAATTTCAAATCACTGTGTCAAACGTCATCTCTCGCAGAGGAGGATCAACCCATCAAATCGTCTCAGAAACGGGAGACGATTCTTGACAATGAGATTTTACAACCTGAAGTTTCATAGACCGCGTGGAGTCAGGTTAGAAGACTTGCAGTTATAATTTCAATTTTTTCGGATTCTGTCTCGGATCAAAAAGAGTTATGATGGAGACCACGTTGCCCTTTGTTTCGTAATAAATTACAGCGTGTTTGGTTAATACAGATTTCCTAACCTCTCTTCTTTTAGCAGTTTTCGGAAACAGCCTTGGATTGATTACAATTAATTCAAGTCGCTTGTCGAGTCGTCTGGCAAAATTCTGAATTTCTTTCTGTGTCCAGTTTTCGATGAGGTAGTTGATGATGTTTTGTAAATCCGCTAATGCCTTATCAGACCAGAACAGCTTATAACCACTTTTCATAAAGCTTCTTTGCTTCCTTGTGTGGCTTTACGCGACCCGCTTTGATATCAGCAAGGCCTTTGTCAATGGCTGTTTTTTCTTCTTCGGTTATTTCATTCCACCAATCTGATTTTTTTGGATTAGCTCTAAGCATTTTTAGTCGTTCAATGGAAGTACTGTCTTTCAGACTGGTTACCCATTTGATAATCTCCAGCTTCTCTTTTTCTAAGGTTGATTTGTTCATATGCCGCTAATCTTTCTCGAAGTTATAAAAAATTGGAGAAATGATTTTCAAGCATCGGGTCGGTAAGCCCTGATTGGCGTGGAAAGATTTTGCAAATTTGAGTTAAAAATTATTTCAATCAACTTATGGCGGTAAGTAATCTGCAAGTGCTGGATATAATTGAGGTGATGGAAAGTTTTCTTCTAAGAAAACGCCCACCTGAACAAATCAGGCCGAAACTAGACATTGTTTATAAGATTGATGGGCAAAGTGTGATTGTTAACGAAGTTCGGCCAAGGTGGAACAACCCTTCGGAAATTGTTGAGCATGGTGTGGCCAAGGCTACATTTGTGAAAGCCAAGAACCATTGGAAAATATTTTGGCTTCGCGCAGATTTGAAATGGCACTCTTACAATCCGAAACCTACAGTAAAGGCGCTAAAGGATTTTGTAAAACTGATCGAAGAAGATGCGCACCATTGTTTTTGGGGATAGTATCCCTTGGATCTGCGATATTCAATTCAACGATCACGTCAATATCACTTTTTACCGGATCGAAATGATCTGTTATTGACGATCCGAAGGCATACATTTACTCACCTTATGCTCATGGCATAAACTGATGAAGTCAGCTAGCTTCTCTTTTATCAGTGAGTCGATATTCATAGATCAAAGATAATGAAAACTCAAGGTTCTTGGCTTGCTTTTAGAACGATTCCAAGTAGTGTCTAGCCACGGGCACTGACATTGAGTTTAATTCGCGGAGTCCGAAGCGAGACTCCGCTAAGAAGAAGACGCTTGTGACGCTCGTTTCGTTACCTACCATAAATTAACAGACTGACCTTGCGGAAAATTCACATTTCTGCGATGCACTCGACAGAAATCAAAATACCTGCAGGAAAGGGCATCACTTGAGGAGTGCTTCGGGCAGGTGCATTGTCCGGAAAAAATTCTGCATAAACTTTGTTCAATGACGCGAAGTCGTTTCCTGCTACCATAAACACTGTGGTCTTTACCACTTTCGACAGGCTCGAACCAGCATCCTCCAAAATAGTTTTTATGTTGGAGAAAGCTTGCCTTGCCTGGGCTTCAAAATTATCGCTGACTACTTTTCCGCTGGAAAGATCTAACCCGGGAGTACCGGAAAGAAAGATGAAGTTGTTGGCCACAACCGCCTGAGGGAATACATCGCTCATGCGTGGTGCTTTGGGTGTGTTAATTATCTTTTTGCTCATGGGATAAAGTGTTGCCGGTAAATTAAATTTTTTCCCGATAGCAAATGAAGAAATTGGGATAATTGGTCAGGCGACCCAACAGTAAATTAGGGTTGAAGTTTTAAACCTTTGTCATGTCAATCCAATAATGGTGAAAAGACGTCTTGTCTTCAACGCCCACCTTCAGGAAAGCAGCAAATTCTTTTAGCCCCACCACGAGATCTTTCTTGTTGGTTGTCTCCCGTAAATCAAGGGTATGGTTATCGAAAATCAGTGTGGCAGTAAAGGTCGACCAATTAATTGTTCTATCAGGTCCCAATGGAGGAACCACTTTTTGCGAGAAGTTTCCCCGGGTGATCACTATCCTGTGTATCGCGTTAAACTTTTTTGCATCGTAATTCATTTTCAATCCAAGAACCGACAGGTAGTCTTCATATTTTTTTTCGGTTAGCGATATCTTGGTTACATAATTAGTTGTCAAGATCAGCACGCCCAACAGTATCAGTATGGCACACCAAATGGGTTGTTGTATTAGGAATAGATAGATTCCGCCTGCGAAAGCAACGGGCGTGAAATATTTCATTTTTTTCGGAAAGTAGGAGTGAGTGATTTTTTTAGTCATGGGTGGCTACGAAGTTATTGAAATTCGTTGGTGAAGAACAATAACAAGGCGAAGGAAGACTTGACTGGCACTGACAATCAGCCTTTGTTTTACTAAATTTAGGCTAGGCTTCTATCAACCCATCAGAATCTTGTGAGCCGCGGCATTAAAATATCCTTCTTGTTTCTTGTGCTCGTGCAGGGTCTGCACTCCATCGAAGAATATAGCGGCAGGCTTTGGGAAAATTTTCCTCCTGCCCGATTTCTTTGCAGCCTTTTTTCGGACAATCTTGAACAAAGCTTTATCATTCTTAACCTGTTTCTCTTTTTGTTTGGCATGCTGTGCTGGCTTTTTACTTTTAGGAATAAAATCAACCCTGCATTTCTCTGGGTCTGGATTGTGATTGAAATGATCAATGGTGTAGGACATCCGGCTTGGGCGATTTACACGCAAGCTTACGCTCCGGGCATGATCACATCTCCAATTCTTTTTCTGTTGGCTATTTACCTTGCTAGGCAATTAATGTCAGGTCGGAAGACTGGCATAGGATAAGAAAAGACACTCCCTGCAAATGAGCGCCAACATAGGGTTTGGATTTTCGTGCCGTAAAACAGAGATTTGGGCTGGTTGGTCATCAGCTATAACTTGTTATAAAATATTCAAAAAATTGGGAGTATCATTTAGGTATGTTTTGTTTTGTGCCCTGGTTCTTAACATGAGATTTTGTTTTGGACAAATTGGTGCTCTCCAAATTATAAAACCCAAAATCATCTCCGAAGCTGTTTCCTATGATTCCGTAAAAATGGATTGGAATAACGCAGGACGAATTCAAATGGAGTTAAACGATGGAATGAACAACCTCCATGAGTCAAATTTTGGTATTGCCATCCAAAATTTCTCAGATGCCCTAAAGCTTGATTCAACGTTGACCATTGCCCGTTATTATCGTGGTGTCACGCATAAGCTGGCTGGACATTTATCACTGGCTTGTGCGGACTTGCGAAAGGCGCAGCCATTGGATTCATCTTTTTTTGAAGGACTTTTGGAGTTAGGTAAAACGTATCAACTGCTGTCGAAAGTTGATAACGCTCGTACGTGCTTTTTGAAAGCAAAAGCAATTCGCTCGTTATCTCCAATTCCACTTTATCGTTTGGGCGCTTTATCGATTGGAGTAAACAATGGTGATCAAGCCAGGAAATTTTTCCTAGAATGCCTCAAAATAGAACCAAATTTTGCACTTGCCAAAGTGAAACTAGCATTATTGGATATGCAAATTGATTCGAAAAATTCTATTCGCATGTTGACCGAGGTTATTGAAAAGGATCCTCGCAACAAGGAGGCATTATTTTATCGCTATATCCTTAAACAATCAAGTGACGCAACTTCGGCCTTAGATGACCTAAATGCACTAATTGCTTTGTCTCCGATCGACTACCGCTTAAGGGTTATGCGTGGGCTGATGCTGGTTAAGCAGAAAGATTATTCACTTGCCTTTAGTGACTTAAAAAAAGCGCTTCAAGCCACAACAATTAATCAGGATGTGTTTCGTGGGCATCAGTCAGCCCTCGATCAAACTATTGACATACAAGCTGCGGGTTATTATTTGATTGCTCACATGTATGGTTTACAGGATGCCGACATAGAGCGAATTAAGAAAGCATATTGCTTGCTCTTGGTAAACGATTATGAGGGGGCGATTAACACAGTCCACGAGGTTAGGGGCTATAAGAGCAATGCTTTCTGCTTTTTTTTAATTGGTATTGCACAAGAACATAGAGGTAATCATCAAAGCGCCCTTAGTTCTTATCAATCAGCACTGAAGTTAGATCCTCAAATTTGGGAAGCCCATAAAAAAGTAGCCATTTACAATACCAGCGTTGGCAAATGGAGAGAAGCTGAACAAGAGTTTTCAGCAGCGATCGCTCTTAATCAGGACTTTAATAGCCTTTATAAGTTAAGGGGTGTAGCCCGTTTTTTATCGGAAGACTACCAAGGTGCAGATCAGGATTTTACTCACTTTCTTAAGATTGACAGCCTGGATGAAGAAGCCATTCGGGGCAGGGCAGAGGCCTTGGTGAAACTTGGGAAAATCGACCAAGCAATTAGCGAGTATTTCAAAGTCTACGACACTGCCCGCATGAATCAATTTAACTTTGAAGGACTAGAAAAAACTGTTGACTTGATGGCTAGAAAAGGAGATACTCTTTCGGCAATAAAACTTCTTCACCGGTTTTTTATTAATACACTTCACCGTCCAGCGAACGATTTAAAGTTTGCCCTCCTATTGAACCAACAAAATATTCAGCTACTAAAAATACACCTGGAAGGATTTGAAACTTTTGTTGTCAGGCATCCTGAAGTATATAAACCTCAAGAGACTTATATTATTAAGGCAGCTTCCTATTCTCGTTTGGGAGACTTTGATTTGGCAGAATCTTACTTTAAAAAAGCAATTGATTTTAATCCATACAATGGCTGGATTCATATTTACAGAGGCCGAATGTACCTTAAAATGGGAAGGAAGAAAGAAGCAATTCGCGAATGGAAAAAATCGGAGGCACTGGGTGTTAATGAAGCCAAAGAAGAGCTGAAAAAGTTGAAAAAATAGAAAGGCCTCAGCAGGTCAAGGCAATTTCAAATCCGAGAACATCACGATAATAGGCCTGTGCTTTTTCAACATCAAGAACTGGTAACTCCAGAACAGGTGGGGCAAGTTTAGTTTTTGTTGGTTTGGACATACTTGAGATGACGCAAGTTAAGCCTCTAAATTTATACAGATGTTTTTTCTCTTTGGTTACAAATTATTCTTGCACCAAGCCTCTGATTTTATTCTAATGAACTCAATACGACTACTATGAACATCGCAAAGTATCCAGTAGATTTTTGATTGAACTCGCAACTCTATTTTGCATTCGTACGACTTGGTGCGCTTAAGTTGTTTTAATCGAGGAATAGCCGTGAGAGATTCGGCCTTAGAAATTTTATCAATAAGCTGTTGTAGTGCGCGGTTTGGTTCACGACTCGAGATATTATCCAAGTCGCGGAAGAAGGAATTCCTAAAAGTTAATTCCACGCTTGTTCAATTCTTTTTTTGCTTGAGTGGTGGAAAGCAATTTTGACTTCCTGCCTTCTTCCAATAATTTTGAAAACATGCTGTCTCTGTATTCCTCATCGCTCAACACACTGGCTTTTTCGTTTAGAGCTGCAACGATTTTCTTCAACACCGATGTATTTTCTTTCTTTTTTATTTTCACAACCATTACGCTCATGATAGATTCTTTTAGCAAAGATAGAAAATTGATGCTGATTGATTTTGTTTAGACCGAGGCAATTTGGGTTCGACCCCGATGGGGTCGGATGTTTCTAGATATTTGGTTTGTTATAAACCTTCGACCCAGAAGGGTCGTACATTATTTATTCAGGGAGCGACAGTTTAAAACGTCAGGTTGGAAGATACCCATGTTTAGATCCTGTTGGCTTGACTTTTAAATGTTTCCTCAATGTCCCTTGGAAAAATGCTGGATTGATAAAGGCTAGAGCAAATCCATTGAAGAATTGGATTGAATAGCAGCCATTTTTGTGCAATAAAAAATATTATTACAATAACGATTGATCCGCTGAACAGATATAAACAGTACAATGCTCCAATTAGTAATGCGACACCTCCAAAAAAATAGGCGTTTCCATATTTTTGCCATCTACTAACTCTCGATTCTCTTCCCAAGTATAAAAATATTTCATAGCCTTCTAATGCCATTAAATGAGATCGGCTAATTAAATTAAAGACTCCATAGATCGAATCGAACATATTTAAATTTAAGTACATCAGGTAAATTCCAACGAATAGCCCTAAGTATAAATTATAAAATGATAAAATCACGCCTGTTATTGGAGCTATGTACTTCAATAAGGAAAAAAACCTTCTTATTAAGAGGGCAGTACTGCTGGCCCTGTAGATTTTTCGGGTAACTTTTTCAATCTCTAATTCCGTTGGAACCGTAGGGAATGGACTACTTAGTATTTTATCCAATTCTGTTCGATTTGTGAAAAGTAGGTTTGTAGGGTTGTATTTTTTATCCGAAGAGGTTTAAAAAGTATTTTTTGAAATGGTCATAGTAATAATAGTTATCAGCGCAGGTATTCACAAATTCCTCTATCTGTTCCCCCGATAATGAGTCGCGTAGCGGCTTTGGTAAGGCCAATTCTGTAAAAGCATGTTTCATCTTCTGTTGTTTTTCTTATCGCGAACTAAAATAATTAAAATTTATTACCGGATGCGAAAGAAGACCATCACAGAAGAGAGAAATCTTCAGGCTTGCATTTATCTCCCTGAAATTCTATTTCTGATATTCTTGCTTTGAAATGCTCTCTCATTTCATGATTGCTCCAATGGATTACATCATCGAATTTATCAACGATGTGAAGCACAATTTCTTCATCGGGTTTCATTGAATAAAGATTTGGGTATTCCGCTCGGACTATAGCATAAAGTTTGGATTTCTTAAGGTCTTTAGAGTTACCATGATAAGTGACCTTTTGATGGAGTTTGTAATTGAAGTTTAAGCTCATAATTTTTTGTGTTAATTGATAAGTTTGGATGTCCTATAATCGGGCCAGAAATTTCATAGTTATGGCAAAAAACGATACCCCAACTGAGGCACTAAAAATCTGCTTTATCAAATCAGAAATCAATTTTTTCGAAAGAGTTGGGGTATTGCTTTTTTAATGGTATTTGTGTTCCGAATCGCCATAAAATTTCTTTAAGAAAATTATGACACAATGTCTATTAATCGTGCGGGTTTGATTTGGATCTCGCGGCAGGGATAGAAGCGGCACCCCGCAGCTGCGGGGTATATGTGAGGCGCGAGGAGTATAGCGGATAGCCTGGTGCCCGCGTGGATTGGCGCGGGGAGGCCGGCCGCCTCAATCAAATAACAAAACGGTTTGTCATTCCGGCTTAGGAACGAATGCCGGAATCTCACCTGGTCTTCTCGTTTAGTCTGAACTAATGGCTGCGATGGTCATTTTCTTGCGAGTAGGTACAGACCAAACTAGTAGTTTCGGGTGAGATGCCGAACGCCATCACACTTTCCTACGCGTCCGGCATGACAATCAAATTGGTGAATCGAAGTCCAAACTTTAAACTTTCCACTCTCAACTTTCTACTTATTTTTGCACACTTATGGCAAACGATCAAGACAACCTGTTGAAGAAAGTGATTTCCCATGCCAAGGAGTATGGGTTTGTTTTTCCTTCGAGTGAAATTTATGACGGCCTCAGCGCGGTGTATGACTACGGGCAGAATGGGGTGGAACTGAAAAACAACATCAAGGAATATTGGTGGAAGTTTATGACGCAGATGCACGACAACATTGTGGGCATCGATGCGGCTATCTTCATGCACCCCACCACCTGGAAGGCGAGCGGCCACGTAGATGCCTTCAACGACCCGATGATCGACAACAAGGATTCGAAGAAGCGCTACCGTGCCGATGTGCTGGTGGAAGATGCCATCACCAAAATGGAAGAGAAGATTGAAAAGGAAGTGGACAAAGCTGAGAAACGTTTTGGTGAGTCGTTTGATGAGAAAATGTTTTTGCAAACCAACCCGCGTGTGTTGGAATACAAAAAGAAAATAGACGAAGCCAACGACCGGTTGAAGAATGCCATGAACAACAGCGACATGGAGGCGATGAAACAACTGATCGTGGATTTGGAAATCAACGACCCAATCAGCGGCACGAAAAACTGGACGGATGTGCGTCAGTTCAATTTGATGTTCAGCACTGAGATGGGTTCGATTGCTGAAGATGCCAACAAAATTTATTTGCGTCCTGAAACTGCACAGGGAATTTTTGTGAATTTCTTGAATGTGCAGAAGACAGGAAGAATGAAAATTCCTTTCGGGATTGCGCAGATTGGTAAAGCATTTAGAAACGAAATTGTAGCGCGTCAATTTATTTTCCGCATGCGCGAGTTCGAGCAGATGGAAATGCAATATTTTGTGAAGCCTGGAACGGAGATGGAGGCGTATGAATTTTGGAAAGCGAAGAGAATGAAGTGGCATCAGGCATTAGGCCTTGGGTCTGCGAACTATCGTTTTCATGATCATTTGAATTTGGCGCACTATGCTAACGCTGCGTGCGATATTCAATTTAATTTTCCGATGGGCTTTAAAGAGTTGGAAGGAATTCATAGCAGAACGGATTTTGATTTGAAGAGTCACGAGAAACATTCGGGAAAAAAACTTCAGTATTTTGATGGAGAGAGCAATCAGAGTTATGTTCCATTTGTGGTGGAGACATCAGTAGGTTTGGATCGTATGTTCCTTTCGATATTGTCTAATTCTTACAAAGAAGAAAAAGTTGCAGGGGCTGATGGAGAGGAAGGTGGCGAGCGCGTAGTGCTTTCAATTCCGCCTGCGTTGGCTCCTTACAAAATTGCTGTGTTGCCTTTGGTGAAGAAAGATGGATTGCCAGAGAAAGCGACTGATATATTCCACGAGCTCAAGGTTGACTTCCGCTGCTACTACGAAGACAAAGACACGATCGGCAGAAGATACAGACGCATGGATGCGATTGGCACTCCGTATTGTGTTACGATTGATCATCAGACTTTGCAAGACAACACGGTGACTATTCGTGAACGTGACTCAATGAAGCAGGAGCGGGTTGAGATTTCAACGGTGGGAGAAAAAATTCAGAAACTGGTTTCGATCAACGAGTTGCTGAAGAAGATTTAACCTCTGCGGTTCTTTGCGTCCTCTACGGTTTTAAATGCATTTAACCGCAGAGAGCGCAGGGGTTCGCAGAGAGAAATGGGTTTTGTATCTTTGGTCTTATGGAAACGTTGATTTTGAGATTCAAAAGCAAAAAGAATTACGAGCTTGTCAAAGAGTTGGCTTCTCTGTTGGAGGATAGAGAGGGTTCATATGGCACTAAAAAAAAGACAGCAACCAGGAGGAAGTCAACAACTGAGAAAGGGCTTAGAGCTATGAGCCGAACTAGTAAGAATAAAATAATCAGTAAAGAGGAATTGCGCAAGCAACTTCCCAAAAGCAAGTTTGCTTCCGATGAAGAGCTTAGAGCGTTGAGTGGAATCGCCAAAGGCCAATTGATCAGTAAAGAACACCTGAGAAGCTTATCATGGAAGAAACGGAATTGGTGATTTGTGATTCAAATGTCATTATCGAACTTTTGGATCGTGCAAATAAGAAAGTTGAAAATCAGCTCATAGAACTTGGCAGGGACAGGCTCGCGATTAGTTCGGTAACCTACTCAGAAATTATTTTTGGTTCACGAAATAAAGCCCATCAGAATACTTTGATAAGGGGGCTAGAGAAATTTGCCCTGATTGAAATTGATGCAATCGTAGACTCAATTCACAGAGAATTAATTAAACGCTATTCTCTGAGTCATGGGTTAGATATTCAAGACGCAATTGTTGCTGCAACTGCATTAAAAGACGATTTGAGTCTTTACACGCTCAATAAAAGGGATTTCTCTTTCATCCAGGGAATTCGATTAATCAAATGAACTGGCCACAACTTCTTTCTCCTCATCGTCTCGGGCAAAAGCAAGGTGCAATTGATCAATCGCGCAGTGCGTTTGAGCAGGATTATGATCGCATTATTTTTTCTCACCCTTTCAGAAGACTGCAAGACAAAACGCAAGTTCATCCACTGCCGGTTGAAGATTTTGTTCACACCCGCTTAACACACAGCCTTGAGGTTTCGAGTGTGGGCCGCTCGCTCGGAAAGAAAGTGGGTGAGCAGATTTTGAAACGTCATGCAACATTGAACAAAGATTTTTCTCTGTTTGATTTCGGTGCGATTGTAGCGGCAGCATCACTGGCCCATGATTTGGGGAATCCTCCGTTTGGTCACGCGGGGGAGGAAGCCATCTCCGATTTTTTTATTCATCATCCGAAAGGACAATCGCTAAAGCCGTTTGTAACCGAAAGTGAGTGGGCCGATCTTATCAACTTCGAAGGTAATGCACAAGGCTTTCGGTTGCTGAATCAAAAACAGTATGGACTAAAATTAACTGCTGCCACGCTTGGCGCTTTTACAAAATATCCATGCCCCTCGTTTTTTCCGGAGCGCGATAAGTCAAAGAAAAGCCAGAAGAAGTTCGGCTACTTTGAATCAGAGAAAGAAATTTTTAGTGGGGTTGCAGCGCAACTCGAACTGATTAAAATCAATGACAACTCATGGAGCCGCCACCCGCTTGCCTTTCTGGTGGAGGCTGCCGATGATATATGTTACAGTCTTATTGATTTGGAAGATGGTTGTCGGTTGGGGTTGGTGAGTTTAGATGAAACGATTGAGTTGATTGCCGCCATTCTTAAAGACAAATTCAAGAAAGATAAAGTCGATAAGATTGTTGGGTTAAATGAAAAGCTAGGCGTGCTGCGCGCGCTTGCCATCGGTCAGTTATTGGATGAGTCGGTTGCTTTCTTTCTTGACGAAGAAAGAAATATTCTTGACGGCAAGTTTGACAAAGCTCTCACCGATGAGATAGTTTCTAAAAATGCGTTGAAAGAAATTTCTAAAATCTCTATCGAAAAAATTTATCGGGGAAGAACCGTAGTAGAAATCGAAGCCAGCGGCCATGCGGTGCTGCCAGGCCTGCTCGAAGAATTTGTATTGGCTGCCCAGGCAATGCAACAAAACAATGCTTCGCGCAAACATAAAAATCTGCAGTTGCTGTTGCCTGAGGAAACTCGCTGGGCGCTTTCGCAGTCGGAAAGCCCGAATCAGATGTTGCGGTTGATTGTAGACTTTATTTCTGGCCTTACAGATCGGCATGCGCTTTCTCTTTATCAGAAGATTAACGGGATTTCCTTTTTTTAAACACATAGGTACATAGAAGACATAGGTTTATTGCCTACTGCTGACTGCCTACTGCCGACTTATTTTCGAATACTATGTTTCCCAATGGTTAATAACTAAATTTGAATTCTAATTAAGTATGGAGGCTTACGGAAAAATATTGCTCATTGCCATGCCGGCATTTTTGTTTTTGGTGCTCTTCGAAAAATGGTACGGATGGTTGAAAGGTAATGACACCGTTCGTCAGAATGATATGATCTCCAGTCTAAGTTCGGGCGTGACGAACGTGACGAAAGATGTTTTGGGATTGAGTGTTGCCATTATTTCTTATCCATGGATCGTCAGTAAAATTGCTGTCTGGCACGTACAGGCAACATGGGCTGTTTACTTGATTGCGTTTATTGCTCTTGACTTTGCCGGCTACTGGGTACATCGGATTGCGCATGAAGTGAATTTCTTCTGGAATAATCACATCATTCATCACAGTAGCGAAGAGTTTAATTTGGCATGTGCGCTTCGTCAAAGTGTGTCGGTGATCTTTAAAATCTTTGCGCTCTTCCTGATTCCAGCGGCAGTATTCGGTGTGCCTGAGCAAGTGATTGCCATCGTTGCTCCGTTGCATTTGTTTGCCCAATTCTGGTATCACACACAGCATGTTAACAAGATGGGATTTCTTGAAAAAATTATTGTCACACCTTCGCACCATCGGGTGCATCATGCGATCAATCCTGAATACCTGGACAAAAATTACGGGCAGATTTTTATTTTCTGGGACAAGTGGTTCGGAACTTACCAAGAAGAACTGCCTAATGTTACGGCTGTGTACGGGGTTACTCGCCCTGTGCAAACCTGGAACCCGATCAAGATCAATTTCCTGCACTTGTGGCTGTTGATCAAAGATGCGTGGCGCACCAATAATATAATGGACAAGTTTCGGATTTGGTTTATGCCACTCGGATGGAGACCCGATGATGTAGCAAAGAAATATCCTGTCTTCAAAATCAAAGACGTTTACAATTTTGAAAAGTACGACCCGAAAGTTTCATCAGGAGTAATTGTGTGGAGTTGGGTGCAAATGTTGATGATGTTGCTCTTCGTGAGCTTTCTTTTTGGAAATATCGCAAAGATTGGTTCGCCTAATATTTTCTGGTACGGTACATTTATCTTCCTTACCGTTTACGCATACACCGAGCTACTTGATAGAGATAAGTATTCGTATGTGTGGGAGCTGATCAAGAATGCCCTGGGCATGTATTTGATCTGGAAAAACGGTAGCTGGTTTGGATTGGATTCGTTGTTGCCTTATGGAAGCGCGATCGTGGCTTTCTATTTTGGATTTGCTACCATAGTAAGTGCCTGGTTAGTAACCAAGTTCGGAAAGTCACCAGAAATTTCTTCTTAAAGTTTCCGGGAATCATGCTATCTGGTGCGTCTAACCAAAAAAACGAGCGATGAAAAATTTACTTTTCTTTTCAATTGTATTGATTCTCAGCTTGGCAGCATGCACGTATAATTCTGTTGGAGATAAATCAACAGCTCCGGTAAATAAAGTAGATACAGGACTTAGAATTGGTGGACCAAAATACGAGATCAATCCATTCCTGCATGTGGCATTTGATTCTGTACTCAATGATTCACGTTGCCCGGAAAATGCTGATTGCATTTGGGTAGGCAATGCTGCACTAAGATTTATTTTTACAAACAAGGAAGAGTCAATAAAATTTGTTTTGAATACGGACCTGCCGCCTCGCGACACAGTGATTGAAGGTTACCGCGTTAAGTTACTCAAACTTACACCTCCTCTCAGGGTAAATGTCTTCCTCAAGCAAAGTGACTACCGAGCTGAAATATCTGCTGAAAAGGAGTAACCCTAAAATGCTTTGCTGTTAATTACTAACAACAATTGGCGCAGCCAAACAACTATCGGGAATAGCAAACGCATCTACGAGTGGTACTGCTTCTTGTCGTACATCCCAGCAAAGTTGATTAAGCAATTTGCGGATGGCCTTGGTTTTAGCTCCGCTCATGTAACCTTGCTCTAAATACCAGCCTTTGTTTTTGTCGATCTGTGAAAGTGCAAAGAGTGCACAAAGCTTTTTCAATATCGACTGACAATGTTTATCTGATGTGTTTTCGACTTGCTCAATAAATTTCTCCAACACAATCCGTTCGATGTAAGCAAAACCTACTTGCACTAAATGATGCTGAGAAACATTGAAGGCATCGAAGGAATCCATGCCTTGGTCAATGTGACGCTTCAGACGTTTTGCAGCTGAAGTAAGAATATCTCGCTCGCGGTATTCAAATGCATCCATGTGAAATTCGGGATCGAGCAAGTGATCTTCATCTGTTTTTCTGACAATGATCGGATTGAGTTCAGTAATCGAAGTCTTTGCTTGATCGGCTACATAATTAAGAATACCAAACAAATTCATGCCCGCAAACTCTTGCTTAAATTCCGTGAGCCTGCTCTTCGCGACAAGCTGCATCAACACTGTGTTATCACCTTCGAATGTGGTGAAGATATCTGTATCGTTTTTTAAAATCTCGATCCGGTTTTCAGATAAATAACCTTTTCCACCACAACATTCACGACACTCTTGCAGCGTTGCGGTAGCATTCCATGTGGCAAAAGATTTCAATCCTGCAGCGAGCGCTTCGATCTCCTGCATTTCTTCTTCTTTACGATTTATAAAACGATTGGTCAGGTATTGCAACGCAAAGTGAAGGGCATACGCATTCGCGAGAGGTGGCATTAGTCTTCGCTGATGAGTTCTATAATTAAGAATCGGAACCTCGGGTGCTCCTTCCGGGCCGAATTGCCTTCGCTGATCTCCATATTTAATAGCTATTGTCAAACCTGACTTCGATGCACTTAATCCCGCTCGAGGAATCCCGATTCGCCCGCCTACCAAAGTTCCGAGCATCGTGAAGAATCTCTTATTATCACTTGAAATCGGACTGGAAAATTTTCCCTCTCCTGTGATCATCGTGCAGCGATCGAGCAGATTTTCCGAAGGCACTACTACGTTTTTGAATTCAATCTTCCCGTTGTCAACTCCATTCAAACCCATTTTTCTTCCGCAGTCTTCGATGGTAATGCCTGACAGTGTTTTTCCTTTTTTATCCCGCATAGGAACAACAACAGCGCAAACTCCGTAATCTTTTCCCTCAACAATCAATTTCGCAAACACTGTTGCCATTTGCCCGTGTAATGCGGCATTGCCTATGAATTCTTTTCTTGCATTCGCATGTGGCGTATGAACTGTAATTGTTTTTGAAGTGTGATTATAAGTCGCGGTAGTCTCAACTCCTTTCACATTTGAGCCGTGATGGATTTCGGTCATAGCAAAGCAGCCGGGCAATTCGAGCGAGCCAATGTCTTTCAAGTATTTTTTGTGGTGTTTTTCGGTGCCAAGAAAATAGACGCTCATGCCCCAAAGCCCAAATTGAACCCCAAACTTTATCACCAAACTCAAATCATGATAGCTCAGCGTTTCCATTATGGCGAAGTAAGAAGCCATATCGTTTTGACCACCGAATTCTTTTGGATAAGCAATGGAGCCGAAACCCTGATCGGCCAGCATGTGCGCCCACTGCAAAACTTTAGCGCGATAAATGGAGAGATCGCCTGAATCGATGTAGCGAAATTCGGGATCACCCAAAATGGTTTTTACTTTACGAATGATCGCAGTATTCTTCCCTTCTAAAATTTTTGTCAGCGCATCAACATCGAAAGTACGCTGCGTTGATAGTTGTTGAGTAACCGATTCACGTTTTCCCGATCGGAAGTTATAAGCCGCCTCATGACTGATGAAACCCAACGTTGACTCGATATTTTCAAGTGCCGCCCTTTCTTTTAGTACTTCACTTGATATTGATCCGTGATTTCGTACCAATTGAAACCCAATATCGACAAGACTTTTTCCGTCAGTTTGATCGGCCGCTTTTCTTATTTCATCTCTCCAGCTCATCAAGTCATCTGGCGATGGAGGTGAGGCAGGGTTTACTTGTGAAAGCAAAAACGATTTTTCTGCGGGCGTTAACCATTGCTGGCTTTCAATCAGTCCTTCAATTGTTGCGACCTCACTTGGTGTAAGAATCGCGTCTGACCACACCGTATAAAACAAGGGTAGGAAAACAAACAATGACGGATTTGATTTGATTTGAACTGACTCTAACATGACTTCAGGGTTTGTAATCAAAGATAAGATTTAATGTGTTTAGGTGCCGAAGGGTGGACGTGTTGAGGTTTTTCATGTCGAATTTTAACACGTCAACACATGCGCACGTCAACACGTTAACACATCAACACTTTTTCTTAGTTTTACCGTTTAAAATTTCGTCTCATGTGGGATAAAGTAGCCTCGCTCATCATTCGCTTTCGCTTGCTCTTGATTATTGTTATAGGATTTATCACTGCCGTGATGGGCTATTATGCTACGAAAGTGGAGATGAGCTATGATCTCGCCCGTACGGTGCCGGCAGATGACCCTGAAATGATTTTTTTGCAGCAGTTCAAAAAGCAGTTTGGCGAAGACGCAAACATCATTGGCGTAGGTGTGCAAGACAGTTCCATTTTTTCGTTGAAAAACTTCAATCACTTTCGCGAACTGAACAACATCGTTAAAAACACCAAAGGAGTAAACAACGTGCTCAGTTTACCCGAAATTAAAATCATTCGAAAAGACACTGCCAATAAAAAATTCAAGCTTGATCCGCTCTTCCCAAAGGAAATAAAAAATCAACCAGAGCTCGATAGCTTGTTAACTGTTCTTCGTGGGCAGAAATTTTACATGGGCCAATTGGTAAACGAGCACAATGGTGCTACTATGATGCTCATCTCCGTTCAGAAGGAAGTCATGAACTCGGCTAAGCGAGTGGAGCTTATGAAGCAATTAGTTGATGCGGGAAATGCCTTTACCAAGTTTACTAACGTCAAATTGCATTATGCGGGGTTGCCATTTATACGCACCATCATGGCCACGAAAGTGAGGCAGGAGATGCAATTCTTTCTTTATCTCTCCGCCATTGTTACGGGGCTGATCATGTTTTTCTTTTTTCGTTCTGTGCGAGCTGTTTTGTTTTCGATGGTTATCATTGGAATTGTTGTGGTGTGGGTGATGGGCACCCTCGCGCTTTTTGGTTTCAAAATCACGTTGCTTAGTGGATTGATTCCACCTGTGATCGTTACCATTGGCATAACGAATTGCATTTATTTATTGAATAAGTATCATCTCGAGTATTTTAAGCTGAAAAGCAAGCCCGATGCCATCGCTATCGTGGTGAAGAAAATGGGGCTGGCCATGTTCCTCACTAATCTCACTGTCGCTATAGGATTTCTCACTTTGCTTTCAACAGATATTGTGTTGCTTCGTGAATTTGGGATCGTGGCGGGAATCAACATCATGGCGTTGTTTGTTGTGAGCCTGGTGATGATCCCAGCGATTTTCTCGTGGCTTCCAGAACCGAAACCGAAACATTTGCGTCACCTCGATTTTAAAATCCTCGGATGGTTTTTACACCTCAATGATATTTCGGTTCACCGGTATCGCCCCGCCATTTACATAGTGTCAATTTTACTCGCTGTTTTTGCAGCTCTTGGAATGATGCGTCTGAAATCGGTGACATTCATGGTCGATGATGTTCCTGAAAACACAGACATTAGTAAAGACTTGAAATTTTTTGAATCGAATTTCAGCGGCATCATGCCATTGGAAATTGAAGTGAACATGAACAAGCGCAGAGGCGCGCTCAACGTCACTAACCTTCAAAAAGTAGATGAGTTTGAAATGTTCATTGATTCGCTTCCACAAGTATCGCGACCGGTGTCGATTATCAGTCTGGTAAAAGCATCGAAGCAGGCGTTTTACGGGAACAATCCATCCAAGTATGAATTACCTACAAAACCGGAGAGTGCTTTCATTTTGCGTTACATGAAAGGACAATCGGAAAGCACCGGACTGCTAAAATCATTTGTCGATTCCACATATACCCGCATGCGCATCTCGATGCAGATTGCAGATATCGGCTCCATAAAAATGGATTCATTGGTGCACCGCGTGATCGAGCCTCGGATGAATAAAATATTTGAAGGGACAAACATCACCACCAATGTTACAGGCACAACAAAACTCTTCATTAAAGGCAATAAATTTTTGATAGCCAATTTGCAGGAGAGTTTGCTTTACGCTTTCATCCTCATCACACTCTCAATGGCATTGTTGTTTGCGAATGTGCGCATGATCATTATTTCTCTCGTGCCAAACCTGCTGGCGTTAATGATCACTGCAGGATTAATGGGCTACTTCGGGATTCACCTCAAGGCAAGTACAGCGTTGATCTTCAGTATTACGTTTGGTATTTCAGTTGATAATTCGATCCGCTTCTTAGCCAAGTACAGACAAGAGCAGCTGGTGAATAATTTCTTTGTTCCTCTTTCAGTGAGCGAAAGTATTTTGGAAACAGGCAAGAGTATTATTTACACATCGGTGGTGTTGTTTGCAGGATTTATCATTTTTGCGTTCTCTTCTTTTGGAGGAACAATTGCGCTCGGAGTTCTTACATCAACTACACTAATCATTTCCATGTTTACCAACATGCTTTTATTGCCTGCGTTGATCATGACCTTTGACAGACCGAAGAAAGACAAAGAGAAATTACTTATCGATGAATTTGATTCCGATTTTTACAATGAACAAGAGGATATGGATATAGATTTAAGTAAAATCAGAATTCATGATAGGGCCGGGTCTGCCGAGTAGATAGAATAAGAGCGGCAATCTCGTTGCCGCTCTGGGTTAGTTTGTGCAATTCAGGACATTACGGTTTCTTCCTTAGATGATCCATGTTCCATACAATCGAGCATCCGGTAATTAATACGATTGGTAACAAAGCAATAAATAAAGGGAATACCACGATGCTCAGCAGGATTAGCGTAATGATTGAAATGGCAGCATACTCAACCTCATGACTCCAATATTTTATTCCTGGGTTCATAGTATTTTATTTTAGTCTCTGGTTCGCCTGAATACACAGGAAAGTTGCGATGAGTTGTACTCTTAACCAATGACATTTGTCAGCCCAGATGAAAATAGTTGTCAAGGCAAATGAATCCTTTAACCTATATAATTTTTCGCCTACGCGATCCCTGCATTCACCGACATCCAACTGGCAACAGCCTATTTAGCATAGCTCATTGCGATAATCTTGCGTTGATTTGAGCATAATTTCAAAAACATGGAAACAAGAGATAAAATTTCGGAGCGGTTTAGTTCCTCACGATCAGGCAAATCATTTGCCGGATTGATATTAGTTGTCATTGGTGGAGTGTTGCTGAGCCGCGAGTTAGGCGTGGATATCCCTGCCTGGGTGCTTACTTGGGAGACATTATTGATTGCACTCGGTGTATTTTTTGGTGCCCGCAGAATGTTCCGCCCGGGTGGTTGGATGGTCATGATTTTTGTCGGGGCTGCTTTTCTTATCGATGACTATTATCATGAACTTAGCTTTCATCAGTACATCTGGCCGCTGGCAATTATCTTATTCGGTTTGTGGATGATCTTGAAACCGCGTAGAAATAGAGAATGGAAATTTGACGAGAGTCATACGGATGAGAATACAATTGATATCAATACGGTTTTTGGTGGAACGAAAAAAAAAATAGTGTCGAAGGAATTTAAGGGCGGTGAGATCAACACCGTGTTTGGTGGCAACGATATTGACTTCTCACAGGCCGACTTTACTGGTACTGCCTCTTTAGAAGTAAATGTGGTGTTTGGCGGAGTAAAACTGATTGTACCCGCGCACTGGAAAATTCAGTCAGATGTTTCGGCAGCGTTCGGATCTGTGGAAGACAAAAGGCGTGACGTTGGTCAAGTGGCGGAAAACAAAACACTGGTGTTGAAAGGTTCGGTTGCCTTTGGTTCGATTGAAATCAAAAGTTATTAATTAAAAGTTGGCTTAATCAGTAAATTTTAAATCTGATAATCTTAAATCTTGGATGATATGTGGTATATCGCAAAAATAGTTTTTCAAATCAAAGGCGAAGGGATGCAGAAACAGCAGTTTGATGAGCACTTGCGCCTGATCGAAGCTGAAAATTTTGAAGATGCATTTTTTATTGCACGAATGCTTGGAATTAGTTTTGAAGAGACGTTGATCAATCAGGAACACGGTTTGGTGCGGTGGGAATTTGTGAACGTAGCCGAACTTCGTCCCTTAAAATTGAAGAGCGGCATTGAACTTCACTCCCAAGTGCGCGAATTGGACGAACCGAATCAATACGTTACTTATATTCACAACCAAGCCGCGTGCATGCAATTGGAAGCTCGGCCGGTATTTTAAATGCAATAAGTGAATCTCTACAAACAAAAGTACGCTCTCGTCATTGTTACCACCTGTTGGTGGATTTTCTGGGCAGCGGTTCAGGTGTTGGTGATGGTGCAATACGGAATTCCACTTCGTGAATCGTTGATCGACAGCGTGGCTACAGGCGCAGTACTGGCGTTTGCCGGTTTTGATATCACAGTGATGGTTAAGTATTATCGACCTTCTGCAAAGAATGCATTTTATGTGGTGGTAGCAAGCGTTGTACTTGCCGCTTTGGGTTGTGCGTTGTTGAATTGGATTTTGAAACAGCTTTCATCTGATGCCGACTATCTGACAACACTTAAATCAACAATGCTAATTCGATTTGTTTTCATTTGGTTGATGACATTGATTTTAGGAATTCAAGGAAAAGTGTGGTGGTTTATTAAAGAACAAAGCCAGGGTGAACAGCGCGTGAAAGAAACTAAACGCCTGATGCGCGAAGCTGAGCTTTCAAATTTGCGGCAGCAATTACAACCACACTTTCTGTTTAATAGTTTGAACTCGATAAGCGCTCTTACCATTGCACAACCCGAGCAGGCACGAAAAATGATCGAGCAGCTTTCTGATTTTTTGAGGGGCACTGTGAGGAAAGACGGAAATCAGTTGGTTTCATTGAGAGAAGAGCTTCATCACCTGCAACTTTATTTAGATATTGAAAAAGTGCGCTTTGGTCATAGACTGATAACAAAAATTTCTGCGGATGAATCTTTACTCGACATGAAATTGCCGTCCTTATTGTTACAACCTGTTTTAGAAAACGCAATCAAGTTCGGATTGTATGACACTATAGGCGAAGTGGTAATCAGTTTGGATGCAAAAACCGACCAAAACGATTTGCTGATTGAAATAAAAAATCCATTTGATCCTGAAACTGCTGCACCCAAAAGTGGTACCGGATTTGGTTTGAGCTCTGTTCAGCGAAGACTCGCCCTTATTTTTTACCGGAACGATTTGCTTTCTACTATCCAAAAAGAAAATATTTTTATAACCTTGATTAAGGTACCCCAAAGATGAAAGTGATAATTATAGATGATGAGCCTTTGGCCAGAGGAATTGTAAAGGAATTTTTGAAAGACTTTTCGCAAGTAGATGTTATCGCGGAATGTGGTGATGGATTTGAAGGTGTGAAAGCAATTGCTGAAAATCATCCTGATTTAATCTTTCTGGATATTCAGATGCCGAAGATTAACGGCTTTGAAATGTTAGAGCTTATTGACAACCCACCTCCCGTGATTTTTACCACAGCCTTTGACGAATACGCTATCAAAGCATTTGAAACACATGCCATCGATTATTTATTAAAGCCTTTTGGGAGAGAACGCTTCGACAAGGCAATGAACAAATGGCTTTCACAGAAAAAACCAAATGCTTCTGCCGCGCTTGCTGAAGAGATAAGCCCGCCCGAAAGCCAGAATAGAGTAGTGGTGAAGAAAGGGCAAAATATTGTCGTGCTTCCTGTACAGCGTATTCATTATTTCGAAGCGTTTGACGACTATGTCAAGATCCACACTACCGAGGGATTTTATTTAAAGAAGAAAACGATGTCCTATTTTGAAAAGACTTTAGATGCTTCACAGTTTGTTCGAGTTCATCGTTCTTATCTCATGAATCTGCAAGAACTTACCCGTATAGAGCCGATGGAAAAAGATAACCACGTTGTATTACTGAAAAGCGGCACAAGAATTCCTCTTAGTCAAACAGGTTACGCGAAATTGAAAGGTGTGCTGGGAATTTGAAAATAAATTTAGTTTCAATTTTCAAATTCGCTCATCTTCAAATCTTCAACTTAGCCAGGGATTTGCTTCGCAAGCAGGCCAAGTCCTTCCCTAAATGAATGCGACTGATAACCTAATTCTCTTTTGGCCTTGTCAATAATGAATCCTGTTTTTGGTGGACGTTTGGCAGGTTGCGTAAACTTTGTTGAGTCAGTTTGCCTAATCAATGATTTGTTCAACTTAAAAAAATCTGCCGTAGCGATAGCAATATCATAAGGGGTCATCATTTCACTGCCCGAAACATTAAATATTCCTTTTGTTTTTTTTATGGCAGCCAGATAGCAACCTGCCGCTAAGTCTTCGGCAAGTGTGGGTGTGCGCCATTGATCGTTCACCACGTTAATGGTCTTTCCTTCTTCCAGACTTTTCTTTACCCACAACACAATGTTACTGCGGCTCATGTCTTTGGTCACGCCATATACAAGAACCGTCCTTAAAATTGTCCAGTCGATCGAGCTTTTTTGTATTACTAATTCACCGGCCAATTTACTTTTACCATAATAACTGATAGGATTAGGTTTCTCGCTTTCATCGAGTGGACCATGAGTTCCATCAAAAATAAAATCAGTGGAGATGTGAACCAGATGGATATTATTTTTTTGGCAAGACTGAACCAAGTATTCAACGGCAGTCACATTGGCTTGCCAGCATTTTTCTCTTTCCGTTTCGCACTGATCAACTTGAGTCATCGCTGCCGTGTTGATCACTACATCGGGTTTTGTTTTATCGATGACCTCATCAACTTCATCTGCATTTGTAATATCAAGCGAATGAAACTCTCCACGAGGTAAATCCGGGATCAATTTCGATTTTGCTGTGGCGATTAAATAGGAATCGCGTTGAGATGAGATCAATTCAACTAATTTTTGGCCAAGTAACCCGTTGCAGCCCGTGACGAGTATTTTCATTTCTTGTTTTCTGTTTCAGTATAAACATAACCGTATTCTTTGGTTATTTTTTTCTTCGACATTTCTGCCACTGTAACAAACATACGCACATCTTCAGCTGGTCTATCGGAAGCACCTTTTTTTATTGCTGCAATTTTATCAACAACATCCAAGCCTTTGATCACTTCGCCAAACACAGTATAGCTATCATCGAGAAAAGGTGTTCCTCCAATGTTAGCGTATGCTTTAATTTTTTCAGGAGGAACATCCTTCAAAATCTTCGTGCCCGTTTCTTTCTCCACTGCTTCAGCCAGACTGACGATTTTATTGTTGAATGCTTCGGTTTGTCCTGAGGCGTAAAGTTTACCAAGGGTGTCGTAAATGGGTTTGTTCTCCGGTTTTGATAAATACTTGGGCATGGCTGAATTCAATTTAGCCTGATCGATTTTCATTGAGCTCAGCTCAGAAGACGGAATAATCTTTCCCTGCACAATGTAAAACTGACTACCGCTTGAGGCTTTGGCTGGATTTTGTGCATCACCCAATCGTGCTGCTGCGAGCGCTCCTCTCTTATGGAAAAACTTCGGATTGAATTCGGCATCAACGGTGTATCCCGGGCCGCCATTGCCCAAGCTCTCTCCAGCCTTTGCTCGTTTTGAATTTGGATCTCCACCCTGAATCATAAACCCTTCGATCACCCGATGAAAAAGCAAACTATCGAAATAATGCTCTTTAGCGAGTTTGATGAAATTTTGTTTGTGCTTTGGTGTTTCATCATACAAGATGGCTACGATGTCGCCATAGTTTGTTTTAATGGTAACCACAAAATCTTTTTTCTGAGCGCAAGAGGAATTGGTCAAAGCAAGTGACAGCAAACAGAGGGCAAAAATTCTTTTCATTGATAAAAATTAAATGGCGCAAAAATAAAGATAATTAGGGATTGATTGTCTTAGAAAGCTGCAATGACAGATCCATGAAAATCATTTTGGCGCTGCCGTTGCGTTCGAGGTGATAAGTAGCTTCGTTGATCAGTTTGTTAAAATTTTCGATTTTGGGAAGACTGACGATTTTACTGAAATCTTTTATGAATTTCTCTTCTGCTCCCTTTGCGCGGCTGATCGAATTTGCATTTGAAACTTGAATTAGGGCTTCACGCATCATGCTCAAAGCGTAATGAAATAAATTGCGTTGAGCAAGTTTATCGAGCTCATGGAACTCATCCGCAAGGCCAAGCAGTTTGATGTAGTCCTTTTTGAAGCATGACCGCATCCAATCAATGAACCGCTGTTGATGATGATCTTCTTCTGCGCTGGTCAGTTGAATGGCAAAATTCAAATCACCTTCAGCCATTTGCAATATTTCCTGACGCTGTTCATCAGCTAACGAAAAGTTTTTCTTAAGATATATCTCTACATCTTCATCATCGAGCAAAGGCACGTGTACAATTTGCGTACGAGAAAGAATAGTTGGCAACAGTTGTTCAGCAGCATTCGTCACTAAAAGGAAAAAAGTTTGTGGCGGTGGCTCTTCCAAAATTTTTAAAATACCGTTGGCAGCTGATGGATGCATAAGTTCTGGCAACCAGATGATCATCACTTTGTTTGAACTCTCAAAAGGTTTTAAAGAAAGCGCCTGTACGATCTTGCGGCTTTCTTCTCGTGCGATGAGCGCTTGCTTGTCTTCGCCATCATAAGCGGCCATCCATTGGGCCAGATTTCCAAAAGGCTGGTCAATCAAAAAACTACGCCACGTTTTTAAAATTTCAGCGCGAAAACGCTCTTCATCTTTGTCATTGCTAATATTTCCTAAAGGGAAAACAAAATGTGTATCAGGATGAATATACTTCAAACTTTTGCTGCAGGAGGGACAAGTGCCACAAGCATCGTTTTCATTTTTGTTGGTGCAATGAAGATATTGCGCGAAGGCCAGAGCTAATGGAAAACTAAGCGAACCCGACTTTCCTGCAAACAACAATGCATGTGCAATGTGGTTAGACTGCACTGAAGCGGTGAGTTTGTTTTTTACTTCTTCGAGGCCTGGGATGGAAGAAAAAGTCATTTTGTGGCTTGTTCAAAAATATTTTTCAAGATCTCCCGATCAACATCGGTTAGCGAAATATTTCTTCTCGCCATCACCCGGTGAGCGGTCTCCATTGCTTTTTCAAATTGATAGGCAACAAATCCTGCCGGACCGCCCCATTGAAAAGAAGGAATGAAATTGCGTGGATAGCCGGATCCAAAAATATTTGAGCTGACGCCTACCACAGTGCCTGTGTTGAACATGGTGTTGATGCCGCACTTGCTGTGATCACCCATGATCAATCCGCAGAATGGCAAGCCGGTATCTACAAATGCATTTTTCGCATAGCTCCACAAGCGCACGTGATCGTAATTGTTCTTTAGGTTGGAAGTGTTTGTATCGGCACCGAGATTGCACCATTCACCCAGTACGGAGTTACCCAAAAATCCGTCATGCGCTTTGTTGGCGTAACCGAAGAGAATGGAGTTGCTGACCTCACCACCAATTTTGCAAAACGGCCCGACAGTGGTATCGGCTCGCATCTTGCCGCCCATATTCACAATTGATCCTTCGCCCAGGGAAAATGGCCCGCGGATGATAGCTCCTTCTTGTACTTGCGAATTTTTTCCAAGATAAATCGGGCCGCCCTCGGCATTGAGAACTGCCGTGTGAAGAACTGCGCCTTCTTCGATAAAAATCTCTGATGGATTATAGGCGTGTGTGTGCGGATCTGTTATTGCTGCAGATTTTCTGTTTGCTGTGATCAGTTTAAAGTCGGCACGAATTTGATTTCCATTATTCTGAAAAATTTTCCAGAGCTTGTCGATGATGACCACCTCATCCAAATAGTCCATTGCTTTCCCAGCGATCACCTCAGGTAAATCATGATCATTCGTTCGCAGAGCAATGATCATCGAGTTTTTATGAATAGCATCACCCGGCTTTAATTTTTTGATCGTCTCTACAAGTTTCGCATCCGGACAAACTGCGCCATTGATCCAAAGATTATCCGATGAAACTTTCTTCGCGAATTTTTTAGACAAATATTCAGGAGATGAAAAAGATGGCTTCGTTTGAAGGTGCCTTTCCCATTTTTCAGCAATCGTCAAAATCCCAATTCGTATTTCTGCCACGGGCCTGGTAAATGTGAGTGGTAAAAGATTGCCACGAATAGATGGGTCGTCAAAGAGGATCAGGTTCATTGCCGCAAAATATTTTGAAAGTTAAGGCAAAAACAAAGAATCCCGCAGGTGCGGGATTCTCTTTCTAAAAAACGCTAATAGCAATATTATTTCTTGCCGTATTTCTTTTGGAATTTTTCCACACGGCCGGCAGTATCAACAAACATTTTCTTGCCCGTGAAGTACGGGTGAGAAGCAGAACTTACTTCCACTTTGATCACTGGGTACTCTTTACCGTCTGTCCAGGTGGTTTTCTCCTTGGGCACATTTGTAGAACGGCTCAAAAACTTAAAATCGCTTGATGTATCCCAAAAAACGACTTCCTGGTAGTTGGGGTGGATGCTCTTCTTCATAGTCTTTCTTTAAAAGGACTGCAAAAATAGGGAAACACCACTAATTTGCAATAACCTGAAAAGTCTATTTTAGTAAAACCTTGGAGATTTGCCCTAGAATCAAATAAAAAGGCCAATTTTGAGGTTTCTGAGAATGAATACTTTGAAAAAAATCGCCCTGGTTGTTCTTCTTTTGATTGGATGGGGTTTCTCCTTTGCTCAAAGCACCAACGCCACCCTCAACGAGGATTATTACCATTGGATCACCCGGTATGAAATCAAATCGGGGAGAATTGCCCCTGAAATTTTTTCATCGGTGCGGCCATTTCAGCGAAAGGCAATCGTGGCTTTCATAGATTCAGTTGAGAAAAGAGGGCATGTATTTACTTCCCGGGCTGACAAATTCAACTACGAATATGTAAGTAATGATAACTGGGAGTGGAGCCGGGCTGAGTCAAATAAGAGCGCAAAGCCATTTTTGGGGATGTATAAAAAGAAGTCTGATCTAGCGTTTGTGGATATGCCTGAATTTGATTTTCATGTGAGTCCGGTTCTGTATTTCGGATCAGGCAAAGACAGTCGACTGAAAGAATCGATGTACATCAACTCAAGAGGAGTGGAAATGCGCGGAATGATCGACAAGAAAATTGGCTTCTATACTTTCTTTACAGACAATCAGGCAATTCTTCCAGCGTTTGCTCATGATGCGTTGATTCTCAACAATACTTATGCAATACCGCACGAAGGTTTCTGGAAGACTTTTAAAACCAATGGCGTTGATTTTTTTCAGGTGCGCGGATACATCGATTTTAATGTGAGCAAAAATATATATGTGCAATTCGGTCATGATCGCACTTTCATCGGCAATGGTTTTCGATCCTTGATCTTCTCTGATTATTCTCCGCCTAATCTTTTTCTTCGGGCCAATGCGAAAATCTGGAAACTGAATTACTTATTTCAGCTCAATCGACTAACTGCGGGCGCAACAGGTTCGCTCAGTGGCTCTACGGCTAACAAAAACTATCCTGTGAAATTTATGGCATTTCATCACGCCAGCATCAACATCGGAAAGAAATTCAATTTGGGCATTTTTGAATCCGTGGTATTTACTCCGCAAGACACCATCAACAAGAATAACATTCAATTGAATTACCTTAATCCAATAATTTTTTACAGAGCTATTGAACAGCAGGGTGGAAGCCCGGATAACGTTTTGCTTGGAGGAGATTTTAAATGGAATGCGCTAAGGAAAATTTCTTTTTATGGGCAAATTGTGATTGATGAATTTGTGCTGAAAGAACTTAGATCAGGCAAGGGGTGGTGGGGAAATAAATTTGCGCTGCAAGGTGGATTAAAATATATCGATGCCTTCAACGTCCCTAACCTTGACATTCAACTTGAAGGAAATCTGGTGAAGCCTTATACCTATTCGCACGATACTCAGTACAGCAATTACAGCAACTTCAATCAACCTTTGGCTCATCCACTTGGCGCTAATTTGATGGAGGGAGTAGCTATTGTGCGCTATCAACCTTTGCCAAAACTGAATCTGGTAGCTAAAAGCTTTTACTCGAAGATTGGAAGAGACACAACAGGCGTGAATTGGGGAAGCGATATTTTAAAAGATAACAGCTCACGCACAGGTGGTGATTACGGACACAAAGTGGGCGAAGGAGTGTCCAACACTATTTCATTTATGGATTTTACGGCCTCGTACATGATTCGGCATAATGTGTTTATTGATTTGAAAGCAACCATCCGTAGAAGTACGAGCCCTGCTGCTTTGTATAACAACAATTCTACCATAACTTCAGTATCATTGCGGTGGAATATTCCTGCTCGCACTTACGACTTTTAACTCATGAAGGTTTTCTTTCGCATTCTCTCTTACGCAGACTTCATTGTACGGAGACTCGTGTTCTTTTTTCTGTATTCCATTTTAGGGATCGTTTTCAGCGTCTTCAACATTGTGTTAGTAATGCCCATGCTCAAATTGCTTTTTAATCAGGGCAACAAACCTATTGAAGTGCCACCCCTTCCCACATTCGAGTTTTCTGTCGATTTTATTACCGGGCTTTTTAATCATTACAACGCCACTGTGATCCGTGATTATGGGCCATTGAATGCATTGCTTTTTGTTTGTGCCCTTATTGTTTTAAGCATGACGTTGGCTAACATTTTTCGATTTCTTGAACGTGTAATGGCCACCAAAATAAGGGTCGATCTCGTGAAGAATATCAGGATGGATATCTTTAAAAAGGTATCGCTGTTGCATATCGGTTATTTCAATAACGAACGCAAAGGCGACTTGATGTCACGCTTCACCAACGATGTGATGGAAGTCGAGAGCGCGATAATGAACAGTTTAAAGGCTGTGTTGAAAGAACCAATCACAATTGTTGTATTCTTTTTTGTGCTTTTTACACTTTCGCAACAGCTTACATTGTTTACGCTTCTAGTTCTTCCGATAACTGGAGGCGTTTTGGCTGAAATCATCAAACGATTGAAACGGCAGGCGAAAGAGAGCCAAGAGTCGCTTGGCAGAATTGTAAATATTCTCGATGAGACTTTTGGAGGGATGCGGGTAGTAAAAGCTTTTAATGCACGCAAGTTTATTTTGGATAAGCTTGATGCGGAGAGTTCCTACTATAGAAAAGTGAATAAATCGATGTCGTACAAAAACGAATTGGCATCACCTGTATCAGAAATTTTAGGAACGATGATCATTGCCGGAATCATTTATTTTGGTGGCAACATGGTGCTTAGCGATGCATCCGGCCTCCCGCCAGAAGTCTTTCTGGGATTCATCGGTGTGTTTGCTCAGATTATTCAGCCTGCAAAAAATTTCTCTAACGGGATTACTTCTCTACAGAGAGGCACGGCTTCTGCCAAGCGGATTTTTGAATTGATCGATAGTCAGCCGGCCATTCAAAACAAACCCAATGCCGTTGAGCTTAAGGGTTTTGAAAAAAATATTGAATTCAAAAATGTTTCATTCGCCTATGAAACTGATTTTGTTTTAAGAAACATAAACCTAACGGTTGAAAAAGGAAAAACTATTGCATTGGTCGGCCCTTCGGGCGGTGGCAAATCGACTCTTGCAGATTTGGTTCCACGCTTTTATGATCCTTCGGAGGGTGAAGTTTGCATTGATGGAAGATCATTGAAAGACTATGAGATAGAATCACTACGCAGACAAATGGGAGTAGTTACACAAGAATCAATTTTGTTCAACGATACCATTTTCAACAACATCGCTTTCGGAAATCCAACTATAAGTGAAGGGGCTGTCATTCAGGCTGCGAAGATTGCCAATGCGCATGACTTCATCATGCAAACAGAAAATGGTTATCAGACTTTTATTGGAGAACGAGGTTCTAAACTTTCAGGTGGTCAGCGTCAACGGTTGAGCATTGCAAGAGCCGTTTTGAAAAACCCACTGATATTAATTTTGGACGAAGCCACCTCTGCTTTAGATTCTGAGTCTGAAAAGTTGGTGCAAGAGGCCCTATTCAATTTGATGAAGAATAGGACATCGCTGGTTATTGCACACAGACTCAGCACTATTCAGCACGCTGACGAGATTCTGGTGATTCAACAGGGGCAAATAGTGGAGCGGGGCACACATGAGAGCTTGAATAGCCGGAATGGTCTATATAAAAAATTGGTGGATATTCAGAAGACCGCCTAGCATGCAAGGTTTTGAAGAGAATTGCAATTTTGTATAACTTGGAAGGGTCTAAGTTTGCGACCTAAAATTTGATCACATGAACACCCGCAGAATCATTTTTCTATCCCTATTTGGAGTTTATCATCTATCCGTTTTATTGTTCACCATTTATATGGAATCTAAAAAGGATGATCTTAATTTTTTGTTTGAGATGTTTAAGGAAATTTCACTCTTCAAATATGGTGCGATGGTGGGGCTGGTTTTATTGGTAATTGAATTTATCTGGTCGCGCAACGATGCCAGGAAGGTCGTTAATCCCTAGTAAGCTTAGGTAAAGATGGAATTCAAGGAGATCATTAAGGCCGAATTTACACAGGCAGCTCAGGTACTTGATAAGTTTATGAGCAATGAACACAACATTGCTTTGGTTGAACGGGCGGCAAAAATTATTGCGGAGTCCATCATTCAGGGGGGCAAAGTTATTTCTTGCGGAAATGGTGGGTCTCATTGTGACGCTATGCATTTTGCCGAAGAACTCACAGGCAAATACAGAGAAAATAGAAAGGCAATTCCCGCCATCTGCGTTTCTGATCCAAGCCATATTTCTTGTGTGGGCAATGATTATGGTTACGAGTTTATTTTTTCTCGCTACATCGATGCGCTTGGCAACAAGGGCGATATACTTCTTGGCCTCAGCACAAGCGGCAACTCTATGAACATTATTCGTGCTGCGGAGTCGGCCAAGGAAAAAGGAATGAAGGTGATTATCCTTTCCGGAAAAGATGGTGGCAAGCTTGCGCCTTTGGCCGATGTTGAACTAAGGGTATCGCATCACGGCTATGCCGACCGAATTCAAGAGGTGCACATTAAGATCATACACATCCTGATGCTTCTGATCGAGAAGCAGGTTGTAACCAATTAAGTTATTTTTTCTCTAGCTGTTTTTTCAATGCTTGAAAAGATTGCAATGGAGCATTGGCGCACACCCAATTCACTACCCATGCCGGGACATTGCCACCTGGATCGATCTGAATGGAGTATTTTATTTCGAGTTCGTTTTTATTCTTTTCAGTCACTGCCCATCGGGATCCGAGAGAAGGTATTCGAACAAAGTTTTCTTTTTCTGGTAAAAACCCCGATTCACTATTGGCCGAAATCAAGAGTTCGTGAACAGAACGCATGGCACGAAGGTGTATCGCAATATCCCGGTCGGCCACTGGCCATGGTGCTTCGATCTTGACATAGTAAATAAATTCGGAGTCAGCGATTTTTTTCAGCGCCTTAGATTCGGTGGTATTGTACTGCCAATGAACGTAATTATCGAAGTCGAGGAGGAATGATTCCAATTTTTCGAGCGAACAATTCAGTGAACATTCAACTTTAATCGATTTGAATTCTGAAGTATCGGTACTGCAAGTGTAGACTTTTATTCCGCCTTGATCTTTGCGCAGTTTACAATCGGCTTGGGAGAATGCCACAGACCAACTGCTTGTGAAGAAGAATAGCTGAAGAAAAATTTTATTCAAGCAACAAGTTATTTTCCGCGCGTTTTCTCAAGCATATCCCACATTTCGTTGGGCACCATTTCCAAGTGGCTGAACTCTCCGCCATTCTTCAACCACTCACCACCATCTATTGTAACAACTTCTCCATTCATGTAGGCAGAGTAATCAGACAACAAATAAGCAGCAAGATTTGCTAACTCCTGATGTTCGCCCACACGCCCAAGCGGAACTCGCTTTGCGGGATCAAATTTTTTTACAAGTTCACCCGGCAATAATCGACTCCACGCACCTTCAGTCGGGAATGGACCTGGTGCAATCGCATTACTTCGAATGTTATATTTCGCCCACTCTACTGCAAGTGATCGTGTAAGCGCAAGCACGCCCGCCTTACCGCAAGCGGAAGGCACGACATAGCCTGAACCGGTCCACGCATAAGTGGTGACAATGTTCAGAAAAATACCAGGTTGTTTTCTTTCAATCCAGTTTTTGCCGGCTGCCAGAGTGGTGTAATATGTTCCCCTTAAAACGATATCCACTACGATATCAAATGCGCGGTGTGAAAGTCTTTCGGTAGGGCTGATAAAATTCCCCGCGGCATTGTTGAGCACAGCATCAACTTTTCCAAAACGATTTTCCGTTTCCTTGATCACATTGACGATCTCTTCATATTTGCGCACATCGCAAGCTACGGCAAGTACTTTACCTCCGGTTTGCTGTTCAAGCTCAGAAGCAGTTTTATCCAGTACTTCTTTTTTGCGACTGGTGATGACGAGGTTTGCACCAAGCTCCAATAAATATTTTCCGATGGAACGACCGAGCCCTGTGCCGCCTCCAGTGATGATAATGGTTTTGCCTTTGAACGTTCCAGATTTGAGCATGCCTTCCATAGGTTTAGTTTTTATTTATTAGAAAGATAGCGGTAAGCTTTGTTGCCTTCCAATGAATTATGGATATTTTTGTTGCAACTATTTTTTAAACTCTTCAATATGAAAAAAGCCACTATTCTATTTGTCGCGTTGTCGTGCGTGCTTTCCTCCTGCATCGTCTCCAAGAAAAAATTTGATGACATGCTCGCGCAAAAAGTAAGAGCAGAAGGTGAGCTTGCTGATAAGTCAAAAAAACTAGAGGAGGCTAATAATTCGGTTTCGCAATTGAATGAATCACTCAAGAAGTTAAAACAGGATTCGATTGACATTTCAATGGACCTGCGGTCTTCAACTAAAAAATTAGCTGAGCTCAATAGCGAATACGAAAAACTTAACGCGAATTATAAATCGTCATTGAACAAGAGTGGTAAGCTGAATGAGGATATTGCTCAACAGCGTGATCAGCTCCTTGCCATTCAAGACAACCTTGAGAAAACAAGAAAGCAAAATGATTCACTCAGCAACAGTTTAGCTGAACGTGAGAAAAAAGTGAAAGAACTCGAACAAGTTCTTGCCAGGAAAGACAAAGCCGTTCAGGATTTGAAGACACGGATAAGCAATGCACTGCTCAATTTTAAGGAGAACGACTTGACCGTGAAAGTTAAAAACGGGAAAGTGTATGTGTCCTTGGCAGAGCAACTTTTATTTGGATCAGGAAGCATACTGGTTGATAAAAAAGGAGAGGGAGCGCTACAGCAATTGGCAAAAGCCATCAAAGATCAAAAGGACATTCGTGTAATGATTGAAGGACACACGGACAACGTACAGCTCTCAAAAAAATCACAATACATGGAAGACAATTGGGATTTAAGCGTGTTGCGCGCTACTTCGATTACAAAAATTTTAATTAAAGCAGGAATGTTACCCAGTCAGGTGACTGCCGCGGGAAAGGGAGAGTTTTCACCCGTTGCGTCAAATGATAATGCTGCTAACAAACAAAAGAACAGGAGAACAGAAATCATCGTTACGCCCAACTTAGATGAACTATTTAAAATATTGGACGCAAACTAAACATCAAATCCTATGAGCAGAATTATTTATTTAGCCGTTTTAGTCCTTGATGTCATCGTAGTTCTCGACATCCTTAAGAGTAACAAAGATATGGAGAAGAAAATCTTGTGGATCATCGCTGTTATCTTTCTTCCGTTGCTTGGCCCCGTGTTGTATTACCTTATCGGGAGGAAGTAAGCTCAAACTGCAATATTCTTTTAGATGCACTGGTGATTTTAAAGTTGTCATCGATCCGATGGCCAACTACCCATACAATTTGATTTCCAGATTCTAAAACGGTAATGGTCTCTTTATCGGCAGCAGAAATTTTCTGATCGATAAAGAAGTCACTCAGTTTTTTTTTATGGGCCATTCCGAGTGGATGAAAATAATCGCCCGCTTTCCATTGACGCCATTTTAATGGAAACAGCAGTTTGCTTGCATCGAGGAATGCCATGCATGAATTTTTCGGAAATTCAGTATTTTCTGTTTCCGAAATGTTCAAAACAAATTTTCCAAAATAAACTTCAGTCGGCACTTTCTCTATCAATGCTTCGGTCATTCCTAGTGCGAGCTTTGAAATAATCAGAAGTTCGCGGTCAACGACTAATTCAAATTCGTGTGAAAAGAATTTTTTTCCTGATTGGCCATGCAATGATTTGATGATTTGTTTGCATTGATCTAAGTTAAAGCCAAAATGTTTAATCAGATTCCACAGCAGGCCTTCTGGGTTTTGAAAACCTTCAAATCCTTTTTTATTAAAATGAACCTGTTCATTTTTTCTAGTTTCAAATTCATCTCGCCAATGCCTGATGCCTACTGCCGTTAGCTCATTTGCCCCCGATATTTTTTCGATAGAATCTTGAAAAGAATTTTCCAGAGATGGATTTAATTCTTTCAATAGAGGAATGATGTTGTGCCTGATGAAATTGCGTTGGTAATGATCGGTTGCATTGCTGCTGTCTTCTCGCCAATTGATTTTATTTTCTTTGGCAAGCATTTCAATTTGTTGCCGAGTAGCAAACAACATCGGGCGGATGATTTTTTTATTTTTTGGTGTGATGCCATCAAAACCCCCTAAGCCTGATCCGCGAGCAAAATTCAACAGGGCAGTTTCGATCGAGTCATTCACGTGATGGGCGGTTGCCACGAAGTCAAAATGATGTTTTTCAATTAATTCATTGAACCAATAGTAACGAAGATCTCGGGCAGCCATCTGCGTTGACAAAGAAGTCTCTTCAGCGTACAGCTTGGTTTCAAATCGCCTGGTGAAAAATGGAATGGAAAATTGTTGACAATATTCTTTTACAAATTCTTCATCCGCATTTGACTCTTCTCCCCGCAATTGAAAATTGGCATGAGCCACGCTGATATTAAACCCTGATTCGCGAAACAAGAACAGCATTACCATCGAATCGACCCCTCCACTGATGGCCAAAAGAATTTTGTCTTTGACAGTGCAAAGTTTTTTTTCTCTCACGTAGCGTACAAATTCTGCTTTCATTAGAAACAGAAATTATCAGAAGAGCACAATATTCAACTCAGGAACTTTGCTAAACCCCTTGTCGGCAGTAAAAAGAGGCAATTTTTTCGCAATAGAAGATGCAGCGATGATCGCATCTGGCAATTTTATTTTATTCTTTTTTCTTATCGTAATGGTATGTTGCTTTACCTCTCCATCCAAATCAATTATAAAGCAATTGGAAATAAAGTTTCTCATCAATTTTTCATCTTGAGTGACCGTAAAGGGGATGCTTAATAATTCGATTTCGGTTATGACCGAGATGAATAAAGTATGGCCTTCCAATAATTCTCTAACTAGTTGATTTCCGCCAATACCCAGAATGATCAGATTAGTGTCAACAAGAATGTTATTGCCATTCATCTCTCATCTTTTGCTGATAGGTAATTGCGTTTACGGGGAAGTCAATTTTTCCAAAATACTTGTCCCAATCGATTTTTTTGGATTTGGCTGAAGCTTTCCTGATTTTATCCTCTCTCTTTTTCGAAGACTCTTTCTTAGTGATTTTTACTACCATATCTTAAAGTTAAAAAATAATAATTAACTCATCCTCTTCTTAGCTTCAATACACCAGAGCAGTTCATTTACAAAAGTAGTGGCACGCTTATCGATACGAGGTTTGTCAACGGCATTTCCATTTTCATCGAAACCTTCCTGGGCTTTTGGAACGGGAAACATGGCAAGGACTGTCCATGCTCGAATTTTCCAAAGAGAAAACTGTAGCGAGGTAATCACTTGTGTCCCTCCGAAAGATCCATCTGAAACGGTAGAAATTGCAATCGGTTTTTTGTACCACTCATCATAAAGAAGATCAATTGCGTTTTTCAGCGCAGCCGGGTAGCCACCATTGTATTCGGGAGTAACGATAATCACGCCATCGGCAGATTTTATTTTGCCTGCGAATTCAAGAACAGAGGAAGAAGGGTTCGGTTGAAACTTCAATCGCTCGTTGAAAACGGGAAATTGATATTCATTCAAATCCAGAATTTCTACCGAAGCCAGCTTATTTTCTTCAACGAATTTTTTGAAATACAGTGCAACTCGGTGACTGTGTCGCCCGGTGCGAACGCTGGCGGATAAAATGGCAATGTGCGGCATGTGCTTTTATTTGAAGCATAAAAGTAATTGTTTCCTGTTAAGTGCTATGAAAGAAATCGGACTTATTCAAATCTTCGCGCCTTGGCGTCTTCGCGGTTTAAGGTCTTACCACAAAGGCGCCAGGGCAAAGAAGTTCACAGCTTAAGTCTCAAGAACAACACGTTTTGAAATTGTTTCAGATGTAGCTTCTAATTTTTTGCCCTTCAAGCCAAAAAGCAAACGCGTCACGTTGTTCGTTCGGATCGCTAAGAAAATCAAAATGCAACTGGCCAGTGTGAGTAGGCTGATTGTCCAGAATTTTGCAAAAATGCTCCAATCCCATTGGCAAACATAATAGCCAATGGCGATGATTACAGTCTGGTGCAAAATGTAGAATGGATAAAGCCCCTCGTTAAAATATTTTAACCATGGATGTGAACGGTTGAGATAATGTTGTCCGTAGGCGATGATGGTGATCAGTGAAAACCAACCCACAAATATGGCGATCACACTAAAGATGATTTCTACAGTATCGTCACTCCATGGAAAATGAATTACTTGTCTGAAATGCATGAACACAACGTAAAATGGAATCAAGGCAAAGAGGGTCGCCACTAATAAATATTTTCGATTTTGACCAATCAACTGCCACAATTGTGGAGAAGAATAGCAGATCATTCCGAAAAGGAAGAAACAAAAGTAATAAACCACATACGACAAATCACGTAAGTTGTGTTGCTCATTCGGAAAATAAGGCCGAAGGAGAATCTGGGTGATCAAAATAAAAATGGAAGGAATGAACAACAAACCTGCCGGGCTCGAAAGAAGTTTTGTGATCGAGTTTCTAAACCCTGCAGACTTGGGTGATCGAAGATAAATCAAAAACGGAAGAGCGATGAGCGAATACAAAAACAAATAAGCCACAAACCACAGGTGATGCCAGCTGAAGCTTCCCTTTGGATATGGTACAAAATTGAAAACGGTTTTGTAAAAATCTGAATAACCTGAATATTCTTTGATGTGCTCGAAATAAATCTGCGGAGGCACGATTACAAACATTCCAAAAGCAAGGGGGATAAAAAGCCTTCTAAACCGCTCGCCAGCGAATTGGCTGGGAGTTCTTTTTCCAAGCGCCATATAGGTACCAGCACCGGAAATAAAAAGCAGCAGTGGCATGCGCCAAAAGTGAAGCCAGACCATCCAATAATTAAAGGAGGTGGAGAGTTCATTGTTTTTCACGTGCCAGTCCCACGTGTTGAACCACATCCCCGTATGGAAAAATAAAAGGATCAGGATAGCAATGAGCCGTAGCCAGTCGAGGTCATGCCTGCGGGTTGAGTTTTCAAGAGTTTGTTGAGTAAGCATATTCATTTGATTTTTTGACAAAAGAACGGTGCTCAGTGTGGAAGGTAAGACGGTTTTTATAGCCTCGGAGGCCGATTTTATAAAGTCGAACACGCTCCTCAGGTCAAATTCCTGAAACTTAGAACAGGAAAAAGAGTTTAATTGCAAAAAAACTAAACTATGAAGGCTTTCTTTACCTTAATCACTATCATTTGTTTTTCGATGGCAGGTTTTTCCCAAGAACAAGACTTGCCTACTGATTTTTTGAACAAAACATTTTATAAAGACCGAAGAGACAAGTTGCGTGATAAACTTCCTACCAACTCCGTTGCCGTTTTCTTTGCAAATCCGGTGCGTAACCGTGCTAATGACGTTGATTTTGTTTACCACCAAGACCCGAATTTTTATTACTTCACTGGCTATAAAGAACCCGATGCCGTTTTGTTGGTTTTCAAAGACATGCAAACTGCGGTCAATGGAACTCAGTACAATGAAATCATTTTTGTGCAGCCGCGCGATGAACGTGCCGAGATGTGGACAGGCCGAAGGCTGGGTGCTGCAGGTGTGAAAGATAAATTGGGCTTTGACCTTTCTTTTGAAAACAAAGAGTTTAAAAAGTACAGTGTTGACTTCAGCAAGTTTGCTTCCATCATGTTTTTCGATTTTAAAAACGATGTGCGCGATACGTACGACTCGTCCGATCTTTATGATTTGATTGCCCAGTTTAAGGCTAAAGTGAATTATCCCGAGAAAAACGTTACGACACTTGCTGTCGAACCTCAAAAAAATAACCTGGATTTTAAAGGACTTGGAAAGATCATGAACGCCTTGCGCGGAATCAAAACCAAAGAGGAAATAGACATGATTCGCAAGGCAGTAAAAATTTCTTGCGCAGGACAGGTCGAAGTGATGAAAGCGATCAAGCCGGGCATGAGTGAACGCGAGATCGATGGGATCCATCAATATGTGTTCAAAAAATACCAGGCCGAAGACATGGGCTACCCATCTATCGTTGGAGCCGGCCACAACGGCTGCATTTTGCACTACGAAGAAAATTACAAGCCAAGCATTTCAAACAAGGAATTGATATTGATGGATCTCGGTGCTGAGTTTCATGGTTACACAGCCGACATCACGCGTACTATTCCTGTGAATGGAAAATTTTCTCCTGAGCAAAAATTGATTTATGAATTGGTGCTCAAAGCACAGGAAGAAGGCATGAAAGTCTGCAAAGCAGGTCTGCCTCTTAAAAATATTGATAAGGCTGGCCGTGAAGCCATTAACAAAGGATTGAAAGAATTGGGCATCATTCAAAATGAAACCGATAAGCACATGTATTACCCGCACGGATGCTGTCACCATATTGGGTTGGATGTGCATGATCGCGGCTTTTACGAAGATCTACAAGAAGGAATGGTGATCACAATCGAGCCAGGCATTTACATTCCTGAAAACTCACCTTGCGATAAAAAATGGTGGGGCATTGGTGTGCGCATTGAAGATGATTACCTCGTTACTAAAGATGGATACGAGCTTCTTTCAGCTTCAGCACCGCGCACGGTGAAGGATATTGAAGCGATGATGAAGCTACCCAGCGCGTTGGATGATTTTGTGCTGCCTGATTTGGATAAGAAGAATTGACCTGGAGAGGGCTTATTTGCTGCAACGCTCTAAGCCCTCTTTTGCTTCTTTCAAAGACGAATCGAGCTTAAGGGCTGTCTCAAAATATTTTTTAGCCTCTGATTTACTTCCTTTCTTTTCTTTAATCTGACCAAGTCGCATGTTCGCTCCGCCATGAGATGGTTCGTTTGGTCTGGGCTGGTAAGTCAGGTACTTTTTCAGGCAAACCTCCCCCTGTTCTAATTTTTGACCACTTATCGCAGCTGTCTTTCCTATTTGATAAATGGACGCAAAGTCACTCGGGTTTTTCTTAAGGGCATCTTCAAAAAGATTGAATGCCTCGCTATATTTTTTTTGGTTGACATAAAAGTTGGCCAAAACGGATACATACGCGGGATCAGCTTTCACCATTTCCAAATACTCCCTTTCAGCTTCTGAATTTTTTTTCTCGTAGGCGAAAACATTGCCCATTTGCCGATGGCCTTCGGCCGGTTTTATAGCAATGACTTGTTTAGCGGTTTCCTTTGCCTTGTCTATGCTGCCACCCATAAAGCCCGGTGCCTGAAGGTAAAACTGGATCAGTGAATTTCTTGCGTTGATATTTTTAGCATCTAATGCAATGGCGTGTTCCCACGCGTTTTTCATTTTTGGGGCAAGAAGACCTTGCTTGAATACGTTAGCGTTTTGCGCAATAGAGCCGTAAGTATCGCCCAGCCATTGGTAATATTCGCTCTCCTTGCTGTTCGCTTTGGTAGCTTCTTCGAAATAATCGGAGGCGGCATCATAATCTTTTTTATCGAATGCCACCCGGCCCAAGTAGTATCTGGCAGCAGCATAATCGGTATTTTTTTCGGGGATTAATTTTAATACTTTTTCGGCCTCCGTATATTTTTTGGTTTCATAAAAAGACTTTGCCTTATCGAGCGAAGTTTGAGCAAATGATATCCAAGGAAATAAACAGACAGCTACCAAGAATTTAGTCATGGTGGTGTTTTTAGATGTTTTAAAGACGTGAAATCAATTTCAAGGGTTGCTTGCCATTTGTCATCAACTGGTTTGCGACCTGTATTCGGAAGGCGTTTTACCAGTAATTTTTTTGAACACCGTGTTGAAAGATGACTTCGAACTGTAACCCACTTGCTCGGCTATTTCTTCGATCTTGATGTTGGGTTGGTCTTTCAATAATTGTTTCGCTTCATTCACTCTATATTCGGCTGTCAATTCAAAAAAACTCTTGTTGAGTCCTTCATTGATGGCTTGCGAAAGCTGATGGACAGAAAATTTCAATTTGTCAGAAAGGTCGGGTAGCGAAAACAGGGGATTGAGATAGGGCTTTTCGTTTTCCATTACCTGCTTTAGTTTAGAAAGAATATTTTCTTTTTGTTCAGATGAAAGAGTAGAGCCCTTGTATTTTGCCGCATCTACGAGTGATGCTTGTTTGAAGAAGCCTGAATTTCTGATTACCCGAAAACTCGTGAAATAAACAGTCAATGAAATGTAAGCGGCAAAAAGATGATCTCCTGTGTCATTGCGGTTAAATAGTTTTACAATTGCTACAAGAAACAAGAGTGAAATAGATACAATCACTTCTGCCCGCAAAAGAACCAGAATTGGATTTGTGGTTTTCCAAAATGACTCGCCTTTTCTATGGTAGGCATTCCTGATTTCAATTGATGAAAGAATGATGTAAATGAATAAACTCGTCAATATCAACTCCGTTGGGTGATGTGTGAACCAATTCCATCGCGGATCGAAATCAAGATTGACTTCCCGGAAAGGAAAATCGGGATGATAAGCGCTGATATAGGCGTTGTATTTGACATCATCGGGTGTCAGAAAAAAAGGGAAGAGTAAGATAAAATAAATAAAAGGAGTGATGAAGTGCAGGTACTGTTTGCACTCAACCTCACCCCGTGCGCGGCTGCGAATCATTAAGTAAAGGGAAGGCCCAATTACAAAGGCAATGGGCTCGGAAAAATCTACCAAGTATAAACAGTTTACAATGTAGCCCGTGTACATGATAAAAATCTCAATGATGTTGAAGGCAATCGCCAGCAATAAAATCCCTTGAAAAAAATTGGCCTGCACTTTTCGGTTCTCTCCTGTCAAAAAGAAATAAGACAAGAAGATGGCCTGCACAATGCCGAGAAAAATAAAAATTGCGAATAGATCTACCTTATAGTTCATGCTCAAAAATAGCAATTGACAATAAACAATTGACAATCGACAGAGCTTATATCACAATTCAGATGATGTTAGCTGATTTTTATCACCTATGATTTCTTTCATGCCATACCATTTGTTATTATCATATCTTTTTGAAAACTTGAATGTCAATTCAAATTCTATTTTAAGGTCATGCCTAAAATCCTTCGGAGTCTCAAACTGATCATCAATTATAAAACCTGGGTGATCACGGGTCTTTCAGTTCTATCCAGCTACTTGTGTTTTCATTTGGGGCTGACAGCAAAATTTCCTGATATGTTAGTGGGGGTTGCGATCGTTTTTCCGGTGGTGTTCAGCATAGGTTCTGCCTACACTCGGAGAGAAACTGCCTTGCAGCGTTTTTCGGATTTCAAGGGACACGCTATAGCTCTTTATTATGCCTCGCGCGATTGGTCTAGTGGAAAAGACCACGATCTGTCGGTTCAAGCCCGCAGCATAATACTTGAAATGCTACTCACAATGAAAGACATGTTCAAGAGCAATAATCATGAAGTGTGGGACAAAGATGAAAAGAAAATCTACGAACTGTTTTCAAAACTGTCGAGCCTCACGATGGAGTTTCGAAATCACGGTGTACAGAGCGGTGAGATCTCGCGCGTGAGCCAGTATGTAAGCAAAATGATTATCGCTTTTGATAATATGCGCATTATTCACCGCTATCGCACACCAATTACTTTGCGTGCATATAGCAAAGTATTTATTTATTCTTTCCCGATTATTTACGGGCCGTATTTTGCCAGCACGTTTCATGATTTTTCCGCCCAACTTGAATATGTGATGCCGATCATGTATAGCTTTATCTTGGTGAGCCTGGACAACATTCAAGATCAACTTGAAAATCCGTTTGATGAAGTGGGAGAGGATGATATTGTGATTGATGCGGAAGAAACGGCCATGCATCTCGCGGATTAAGCAGATCGTTGGGATGACGCAGATTTATTCTGCAGTAACTCGTGCGTTTTGTGTCAATACTAATCTCTTAAAGGTAAGCTTTTCGATCCAAAATTGATAAGCAAACCTACTTCTAGTTTATACGCTTTAAGGTAATTGAGCGCTTGGGCCATATGCGCATCTTCCAACTGAATAATTGCTTTGAGCTCCACCAACACTTTTTTTTCCACCACAAAATCAGCTCTTCTTCTACCAATAGGTTCGGTTAAATCTTTATAAAAAATTTCGCGCTCTATTTCTCTCTTGAAAATAAGCCCATACTGACTTAATTCATAAGCCAAAGCCCGCTGATAAATGACCTCTTGAAATCCATTGCCTAAGAATTTGTATACCTCAAAGGATGCGCCAATAATCTTCTCTGTAATATCCTTGTACTTTAATTCCATATTATCTTCAAATCTGCGTAATCTATCAATCAATTGAATCCGTGATCATTCTTTGATTAGCTCGAACTCCACTCTTCGGTTGAATTGCTTTGACTCATCGGTGGTTTCTTGAACGATGGGCTTTGAACTTCCATAGCCGATGGCTGAGATCCTTGACTCGTCTATTTTGAATTGTTCTACAAGATAAGTTTTGATTGCATCAGCCCGGGATTGCGAAAGTTTTAAGTTAAATTCTTCATTACCTGCCGAATCGGTGTGCCCGGAGATTTTCAGTTTTTCTTCCGGGTGGTCAATCAAAAAATTTCCGACTTTAGCTAAATCGCTGTGCATAGTTTCGAGAATATCCCATTTTCCGTTTTCAAACTCAAGCGATATAAATGCAATCTTGCTCTCAATCGGTTCGGCAACATGCGTGGCCTTTTTATTTCCATCCATAAAGAAGACTTCTTCGATACGAAAAAAATCGTCACCCTGAATTGTGATGAGATAGTTACGCTTGTTGATCAAATTGAAATCATATGTTCCGTCTTCGCGTAAATATTTTGGAGCCACTTCTATTCCATGATCTAAATCCACCACCGAAACGATTCCCTTGGCGGGCTTGCCTTTGTGATCTTGCACGGTTCCGCTGAGCTCGACAATTGCTTCTGGATGAGCCTCCATAGGAAGGAGAAACGAATAGAGGTCAAGGTTCTTAATGTCATTCTCGTCTGATCGGGCATAATACAATTCATGACTTTTCGAATCGATCGTGAAATAATACTCACTGCCCGCGCCATTCACTAATGGCCCTATGTTTTTAGGTTCGCCCCAACTGCGTTTTTGTTTATAGGATTTGTAAATATCAAAATCACCAAAGTTGAGCGGATGGCCATCTGAAGAAAAATAAAGCACATTGTATTTATGATGAAAGAACGGGCTCACTTCACTCCGTATCGTGTTTACAATTGGCCCGGCATTTTGAGCGCGACCCCAATTTCCTTTTCTGTCTTTCACTGAAAAATAAATGTCAGATAATCCGAAGCCACCCAAACGATTGCTCGCAAAGTAAAGCGTGTCTCCCGAGTGATTGATGGCAGGTTGCGATTCCCATCCTGAACTGTTCACATTGGCGCCAAGATTTTTAATGTCACCCCAAGTGCTATCTTTTTTTAATGTAGCTACATACAAATCGCAACTACCAAAACCTTTAGGTGCATCGCATCGAGAGAAGAACAGAAATTTTCCGTCAAGACTCAAGCATGCTGAGCCTTCGTTGTAATTAGTGTTGATCGTTTTAAAATCTTCAGCTTGCGTCCAGGCGCCATCTACTTTTAAGCTGAAAAAAATATCTTCATCGTAGGCACGTTCCTGATGCTTGTTTCGCTTTGAAGTAAAAAGCAAAACGTAATCAACGTTGCCAATGGCCGGGCCATAATCCTCCTTAGGTGAATTGATGTGTTCTCCCATGGCCTCTAGCACTGCACGCGGAGGCCGCAGGGTGTCAACTTCTTTTCGGTAATTCACCAATTGATAGTAATGCTCAAGAGGGACGTAATATTTTTTTTTGTCCCTTTCAATAGAGTCATATCTTTTATAAATGTCGTTGATGTTGACCCCTTGTTTGTGGTGCTTCAACACAAGTTTGTACAGCAAAATTGATTCACCTTTCGGCCCAAATTTTTCAGAGAGCTCAGCCAACCTCCAAATCATTGGGACATTCTCGGAAAAATTTTCGATGCCGAACTTCTTCACATATTCTTTCAATGCCTCATACATTTCCTGAGGCTTGTCGTTCAACTCTTTCAGGTGTTTGAGCTTAGCTTGATCAGAATAATACCGAACCTTGTTGATGTTGGAAAAAATAAATATGTCAGACTGACTGTAATGGGTGATGGAGTCACTAACAAAGACTTTTTTAACAATCTTCGTTTTCTCTTGTGCCAAGCCGCTCTCAAAACAAAGCAAGCCACAAGCTAAGGCAGCTAAAAATGCTTTGAAAAAGGTCATGTTAGCAGATATTGGTTCACTTCATTCAACGAAAAGTTGCTGAAAAATATGTGATTAACAAAACTTTCTAGCGAAACACCGTTTATGCAGTTGCGGTGTCGAGTCGATTGGCACAGCTATTGACCAATAGGAGTCCGTGAAATTTTAATTGGAGTCGCAATTTTTTTGTGTCAAATTGGCACTAGATATTATGTTTAAAGAAATCGCCATCGCGCAAGCAGATCAGCAGGAAACGGAGGAGCTCATTCAGCTCATCAATCCTGAAAAAGAAATTGAACTTCGCCCCGAAGATCTTCCGGAAGAACTTTCCATTCTTCCAATTAAAAATACGGTGCTGTTTCCCGGGGTTGTAATTCCGATTACGGTAACCCGTCAGAAATCTATTCGGCTGATCAAGAAAGCTTATCAGGGCAATCGCATCATTGGAGTTATCGCCCAAAAAAATAAACAGGCGGAAGAACCTTCTATCGAAGATTTGTATCGATTCGGCACAGTGGCACGCATCATCAAGATGTTAGTTCTTCCCGATGGAAATACTACTATCATTATTCAAGGAAAAAATCGTTTTGCTATAAAGGAATTCATAAGTGATGAACCTTTTCTCACCGCGCGAATAGAATTACAAACAGAACCTACGCTCGATCTTGAAAGCAAAGAAGTGACGGCATTGGTGCAGTCGCTGAAAGATGCCGCTTCAAAAATCTTAAAACTCAATCCCGATATTCCACAGGAAGCGCAAGTTGCGCTTGACAATATTAATAGTACTTCATTTCTTATTCACTTCCTGTCTTCAAACTTAAATGTAGATGTTGCCGAGAAGCAAAAAATTCTTGAGGTCAACAACATCATCGATCGCGGCACACTGCTGTTGCAGTACATGCTAAAGGAAATCCAAATGCTGGAGATCAAGCATGAAATTCAGAAGAAGGTTCACACTGACATTGATCAGCAGCAACGAGATTATTTTTTGCGCCAGCAAATCAAAGTGTTGCAAGATGAACTTGGTTATGATGGCCCGGACAAGGAAATAGAAAAATTGCGCAAGCGTGGTGCTGAAAAAAAATGGCAGAAAGCAGCAGTTGATCATTTTAATAAGGAACTCGACAAGCTTCAGCGTACCAATCCGCAGGCTCCTGATTTTCCGGTGATGATGAATTACGTTGAGTTTATGCTCGACTTGCCTTGGGAAGAATACACTACCGATGATTTCGATTTAAAGAAGGCTAAAAAGATTTTAGACAAGGATCATTTTGGTTTGGAAAAAGTAAAGACACGCATTCTTGAGTATCTCGCTGTTTTGAAATTGAAACAGGATATGAAGGGACCAATCTTGTGCTTGTATGGCCCGCCCGGTGTGGGCAAAACTTCTTTGGGAAAATCGATTGCAAAATCGCTGGGGAGAAATTATGTGCGCATGTCGCTGGGTGGTGTGCATGACGAAGCCGAGATTCGGGGTCATCGCAAGACCTATATTGGTGCCATGCCGGGAAAAATATTGCACAACATCAAAAAATCGAAATCATCGAATCCTGTTTTTGTCCTGGATGAAATTGATAAAGTGCGTACCGATTTTCGGGGGGACCCCTCATCGGCATTACTTGAAGTTCTTGACCCTGAGCAGAACAATACATTTGCCGATAATTACCTGGAAGTGGATTACGATTTATCAAAAGTCTTATTTATTGCCACTGCAAATGCGCTTGACACCATTCAGCCTGCATTGCGCGATCGGATGGAGATCATTGAACTTTCAGGCTATACCGTAGAAGAAAAACTTCAAATAGCCATCAGGCACTTGATACCGAAGCAAATCAAAGAGCACGGCCTTTCTCTTGACGATGTAAAATTCTCTAAGGAAGGTGTGTTGAAAGTGATCGAAGCCTACACGCGTGAATCTGGCGTGCGAAGCCTGGAAAGAAAAATTGGTTCTGTTGTTCGTAACATCGCCAAATCAAAAGCGATGGAGGAGGAAATTCCAAAAGAAATCACCGAAAAAGAAGTAGTAAAAATTCTGGGCGCTGAAATTTTTGATGAGGAATTGTATCAGGGCAATGACATTGCCGGAGTTGTTACAGGTCTAGCATGGACTTCTGTAGGAGGTGATATTTTGTTTGTTGAGTCGAGTGTGAGCAAAGGTAAAGGCGCGCTGACAATTTCTGGCCAATTGGGGGATGTGATGAAAGAATCTGCAACCGCTGCACTTTCCTACCTCAAAGCCAACGCAGAATCACTGCACATCGATCATCGCGTTTTTCAGAATTATGATTTGCATATCCACGTACCTGCAGGCGCAGTGCCAAAAGATGGGCCATCGGCAGGGATTACAATGCTCACTTCATTAGCTTCAACGTTTACGCAGCGCAAAGTCAAATCGCAGCTCGCTATGACAGGTGAAATCACCCTACGTGGAAAAGTCTTACCCGTGGGTGGTATCAAAGAAAAAATACTCGCTGCCAAGCGCAGTGGCATCAAAGAGATTGTGCTCAGCTCAAAAAATAAACGTGACATTCAGGAAATTGAAAAATCGTACATCAAAGGCTTGTCGTTCAAGTATGTTGATTCAGTAGATGAGGTGTTGAAGTTGGCATTGCTAAAGGAAAAAGTGGCACATCCAATTCATTTTAATTTGCCGGAGGTTAAAGCGTAATTCCTTAATTGATAAAAGACGAAGCCAAATAGACAGAAATAAGAGCTTCTTACTTTGAGTCGGTGAATCTGAAATCTTAAATTTGAAATCTTAAATCAGTCTCATGCTTGATCCGAAAAGTTTGACCCCGCAGCAAATCGTTCAAGAGCTCGATAAATATATTGTTGGCCAAAAAGATGCTAAACGCAATGTAGCCATTGCCTTGCGCAATCGTTGGAGGCGGATGAACGCTAACCCTGAAATGAAAAACGAAATTGTGCCTAATAATATTCTGATGATTGGTGCAACAGGAGTGGGCAAAACAGAGATTGCAAGACGACTTGCAAAAATTGCGGACGCACCGTTTATTAAGGTGGAGGCATCGAAGTTTACAGAAGTGGGCTACGTGGGCCGTGATGTCGAAGGCATGGTGCGTGACTTGGCAGAACAATCAGTGAATATGGTGAAGTCGCGCAAGAAAGAAGAAGTGAAAGAAAAGGCAGCGCAAATAGTAGAAGAAATAATTCTTGACGCACTCATCCCGCCCATGCGCAAGCCCGCAGGATTTTCTGTATCCACAATACCAAATGACGAAAATCAAGAAGCACCCAAAGACGATGTTGAACTGAACGAACGCACCAGAAATATTTTTCGTGAGAAAATCAGGAATGGCGAATTAGAGGACCGTAAAATTGAAATTGACATCAAACAAAATAGCACGCCAGGTGTAGGCATGATTGGTGCAGGGATGATGGATGAAGTGTCGATGATGAATCTGCAGGAGATGCTCAGTGGCATGATGCCGAAGAAAAATAAAAAAAGAAAACTCACAGTTGCTGAGGCTCGAAGGGTTTTGCTGGAAGAAGAAGCGGCTAAACTCATCGACATGGACGAAGTAAAGGAAGAAGCTATTCGCAAAGCAGAAGATGCAGGAATTATTTTTATTGACGAGATCGACAAGATTGCCTCGGGTGGCAAAAAAGGCGGAGGCGGACCTGATGTGAGTCGCGAAGGAGTGCAGCGTGACTTACTCCCGATTGTAGAGGGAAGCACTGTAAACACCAAATACGGAGTGATCAACACCGATCATATCTTGTTTATTGCGGCCGGAGCATTTCATGTTTCAAAACCTTCAGACCTGATTCCTGAGTTGCAAGGCCGATTCCCGATTCGCGTAGAGTTAAATAGTTTGACGAAAGATGACTTTGTTCGCATTTTGAAAGAACCAAAAAATGCGTTGACTCGTCAATATCAAGCCCTGTTTGAAGCCGAAGATTTTTCGATTGACTTTGATGATGATGCAGTTCATGAAATAGCTCAGGCTGCATTCGAAATAAATGCAGAAGTAGAAAACATTGGCGCCCGCAGGCTACACACCGTGATGAGCAAATTGCTCAACGAATTCCTGTTTGATGTCCCTGACAAAATTTCAAAAGACAATCCGATCAAAATCACCAAAGCAATGGTGGTGGAGAAACTTCGCGAGTTGATCAAGAATAAGGATTTGAGCGAGTATATTTTGTGATGATTCGGCAATTATTTTTTCTCAGTTCAGTCTTTACTCTTCTTCCCTTTTTCGTTTCTGCCACCACATCAGATTCTCTTCGTGAGCGATACATCAAACGCTTTCCTGATTATTTTTTTATTTGGCCCGTAATTAAACAGCGAAGCACTTCTTTCGATATAGAAAATCTTCCCAACAAAAACGAAAAACTTTCTTATAAACCCAATGGTAACTATGGCTTAGGATGGGGTATGTACATTTTCGAAATCGGTTTTGAAGTGACATTTTCCATTCAGCCGCAGGCAAGCAAACAATATCTCTATGGTCATTCTCGTGTAAATGATCTGCAAGCCAATATTCTTGGAAAACATTGGGGATTGGATTTGTTCACTCAAAACTATAATGGCTTCTATCGAACGGATAAAAATATTTCTGTACCGGCAAACATACCTTACCCACAACGCCCCGACATCAGTACCTGGAACACGGGCGTGAACGGAATTTATGTCTTCAATAAAAACAAATACTCCATTCGCGCTGCTTACAACTTTTCAGAACGTCAATTAAAAAGCGGGGGATCCTTCTTATTGAGCGGAACCATGAACACATTTAGCCTTCGAGCTGACTCAGCTATATACGGTGCCAAGTATGAAACCAGATTTGGTGCACAAGCTGACTTTAGTAAACTGGATTATACCACCATTAGTGTTGCACCCGGATATGCCCACACCTTTGTTTTCAAAAATCTTTTTTTAAACGCATCATTATCTATCGGGCCGGCTAACCATTGGGTTTATTATCAGTCGGCCACTGCTTCAAAGCATGAAATCACATTGAACAGCTTCGCGGATTTCAGATTGGCTATGGGCTATAATAGCGACCGATTTTTCACTGGTATCACCTTTATTACTCAAGCACGCAATATTAAAATTGAACAAGTTCAGTTCACAAGTTCGAATTCTATTTTCAAAATAATTATCGGTTATCGTTTTAAGGAATTCGGAATTCTGAAAAAGAGAGCATGGGATTTTGTCCCGATTGGTAAGAAGCATTCTGCACAATAGAACCAATTTACTTTCGTGCGTAGGCGGTACTTAGTTTTTGCTGAATGGAAGCGATTGACTCACTGGCCAGCACGGTTGTCGTTGTACCATCCGGTTTGTAAAAAGTGACCAATTCTTTGCGATCCTTGGTTTCAGAGAAGGAGACAAGTTTGGTTGTCCTTTCGTTTGAAACGGCATTCCATGATTTATCTGCTGTATTAAATACGAGCTCAGCTACTTTGCCTTTACTTTTGCCGGTTAGCTGCTCAATGTGAAAACGATTTTGAGTTGCTGTCACTCGGTATTGGTCACCATGCCAGGCAAGCATTTGAGTTTCTTTTTCGCCCGGCTTCATTGCCACGGGATTAGAGCCGCTCCAAAACTCGATAAGGTTCAAAATAAGGAAGTCCACCAGTGAAGCGACTTCATAAACAGGAATAATGAGAAACACCCATAGCACAGCCGATCTGACAAATTTGTCACCAAGAGATTTGTTCCAGGAATACAGCTTGCTTACCAACGCAAATTTTCCAAAGCACCCCATCTGAGTTAGCCCGAAAATTGCGATCAGAAAAATCAATGTGGTTTGTTTTATGGTTTTCATGATGGAAAGATTGGTTAGTACCTAAGTTAAGAAAAATTCAATTCAACTCAACTCAATATTAAGAACGGCACTTATTCAAAAAAAAGAGAGGCCAAAACCTCCCTCAAATATTTATAAAGGAATAGAATCAGGCGACACCGTCAGCCAGCACAATCACTTTGTTTTTTAATACTTCAACAACTCCGCCCGTAATGGTTACTTGTTGAGTTGATTCTTTGGATTTATAAATCACTTGCCCATCTTTTAGCAAGGAAACTAGTGGAGCGTGATCATTCATCACCTGAAAAGACCCATCTGCCCCGGGAAACGTAACGATTGTAACATCTCCCTCAAATACTTTTTTCTCCGGTGTGATTATTTCTAAATGCATGATCTCAATTTGAAAATTTGAAAATTAAATCAATTTGAAAATTTATAATCGATTTGAAGACTTGAGACTGATCTATACTAAAACTTCAATTTTCAAATCTTCAAATCAAATCACCTTCAAATTATCCTCTCGCCTCTGCCATCATCTTCTCACCTTTCGCAATAGCTTCTTCGATGCCACCTACTAGGTTAAAGGCCATTTCAGGGAGGTGATCTACCTCGCCATCCATGATCATGTTAAAGCCTTTGATGGTGTCTTTAATGTCAACCAACGCACCTTTAAGACCCGTGAACGCTTCGGCTACATGGAATGGCTGTGATAAGAAACGTTGCACACGTCTTGCACGTGATACGGTCAACTTATCTTCTTCAGACAATTCATCCATACCTAAAATTGCGATGATGTCTTGCAATTCCTTGTAGCGTTGCAGAATCAGTTTCACGCGTTGTGCGCAATTGTAATGTTCATCACCAACGATGTCTGCGCGAAGGATACGTGAAGTTGAATCCAATGGATCCACCGCAGGATAAATTCCAAGCTCGGCAATCTTACGGCTTAATACAGTAGTTGCATCCAAGTGAGCAAAAGTTGTAGCAGGAGCCGGGTCAGTCAAGTCATCGGCAGGAACATAAACGGCCTGCACTGATGTGATAGAACCATTCTTTGTTGATGTAATACGTTCTTGCATGGCGCCCATTTCAGTAGCAAGTGTAGGCTGGTAACCCACGGCAGAAGGCATACGCCCTAAAAGAGCTGACACCTCAGAACCCGCTTGAGTGAAACGGAAGATATTATCGATGAAGAAAAGAATGTCTTTTCCTTTTCCTTTGCCATCACCATCGCGGAAATATTCGGCAACGGTCAAACCACTCAGGGCCACGCGTGCACGCGCTCCGGGTGGCTCGTTCATCTGGCCAAACACAAATGTTGCTTTTGAGTCTTTAAGTTTAGCATTATCCACCTTAGATAAATCCCACCCACCCGCATGAAGCGACTTCAGGAACTCAGGACCGTAGTCCACAATTCCGGCTTCAATCATCTCACGAAGCAAATCATTTCCTTCGCGCGTACGCTCACCCACTCCCGCAAACACCGAAAGACCAGCATAAGCCTTAGCAATGTTATTAATCAATTCCTGAATGAGAACTGTTTTGCCCACACCGGCACCACCGAACAACCCGATCTTACCACCTTTTGAATACGGTTCGATCAAATCAATTACCTTGATACCTGTGAAAAGAACTTCTTGTGAAGTTGAAAGATCTTCATAGCGGGGAGCTGAGCGGTGAATAGGGAGCGACTCAGTGCCTTTTGGTTGAGGAATACCGTCAATTGCTTCACCGATCACATTGAACAAACGGCCTTTGATATCATCACCGATAGGCATTTTGATGGGCATCCCTGTGTCGGTTACTTTCATGCCGCGCACCAAGCCTTCAGTACCATCCATCGCTATGGTACGAACACGATCTTCACCTAAGTGCGTTTGGCACTCAAGCACGATGCGTGTGCCGTCAGTTTTGGTTACTTCCAATGAATCGAGGATGTTGGGCAGTTTAGAACCTGGCTCGTCAAAAGCCACGTCCACCACCGGACCGATTACTTGCGTGATTTTACCGTAGTTAGCCATTAGATCAGAATTATAGTTAATGCGTTGATTTTTAACTTTTTGAGGAATGATTGGAGTAGCCCCCAAAATCCAGCCGCAAAAGTATGTTTTTCGCGGGTTTATGCAAATGACAAACGCAAACTATTTAGCCTAAAATGCTGGATATTTTGAGGAAGCCTGGTGGATTTGCAACCTTTAACATCTTCGATCATTTTACTCAATGTCGTTCAGTTTAAGGGCTTGCAAGTCACAGGATACCCGGTTAACTACATTGATTCAAGATTTAAAATTCAAGATTCAACATTGTTGGACTAAGCTAACTTTGAATTTTAAATCTGGAACTTTGAATTGCCTCGCTTACCTAAACGACATCGATCATTTTACGATAAGGATCTCCATTCCATCGCCCAATTTCCACACGGGCTTGCTGTTATAAAAGATCTGCTGCGGATAAGAGCTGCTTGGGACGAAAGTATAAGTCAACGTGTCTGTAACGCCCTGCTTGAGCTGGATCAATGTCTTTTTTAAGTCCTTCTGGTACTGAAATATGGAGCTTTGATAATAAATAAAATAAACCCCCTGGCGTGTACCATTATCAAATACATATTGCCCATTCACTGCAGGTGCAGGATTTTGAGTAATCGTTCCGTTATTATTTATCACTTCATAAAGCTTTACATCAGCCGGGTTATAAATGCCTGACTGAGGTTGCAATAAGTCCGGATTAGAGCTCGATTTGTAAAAGAAATAATAGTAGGCTCTTGGCTCGGGGCCGCATGCGCAGGGCTGACTGCAATCCACCAGAAGTAAAAAAGAAATAATAATAAGTGTAACAGCTTTCATAAAATAGCAATTGATAATTCGAGTTTGCAAAATTAAGAAATCAATCCTTCTTTGATATTAAGCCGATGCGAATCGGTGCGATCTCCAGCCTATTTTTTTTATCAGTGCAAATTGTGCAATCTGTGGCCTATTTTTGCACCCATGGGAATCCGTTCTGTTCTAGCCAAACCGTTTGCCGCCTACATTGCCAAGGAGACCAAGGAATGGTCTTTGAATGCGGCACGTCATCAACAAAAAATTTTCCAGTCACTGCTTGATACCGGGAAAAATACTTTGTTCGGAAAAGATCACGGGTTTTCTTCCATCAGCTCTTATGATGATTTTAAAAGGCATGTTCCTATTCGGGATTATGAAGCATTGAAGCCTTATGTTGAAAAAGTGCTTCATGGGGAAGAGAATATTTTGTGGATAGGCAAGCCTGAGTATTTCGCTAAAACCTCGGGCACAACATCAGGAACAAAATACATTCCCATCACAAAAGACTCGGTTCCCAACCACATCAATAGCGCACGCAATGCGTTACTGAGTTACGTTCATGAAACCCGCAATGCAAAATTTTTAGATGGTGGTTTGATTTTTCTTTCTGGCTCACCCGAATTGACCGAGAAGGCAGGAATAAAAACAGGAAGACTTTCGGGGATTGTAAATCATCATGTGCCAGGTTACTTGCGCAGCAATCAAAAACCAAGTTATGCTACGAATTGCATTGAGGATTGGGAACAGAAATTAGACAGGATCATTGATGAAACGCTTCACGCTGACATGACTTTAATTTCTGGCATACCTCCATGGGCACAAATGTATTTCGATAGGATTGTTGCCCGCACGGGAAAAAAAATAAAAGACGTGTTCCCCAATTTTTCAATGTTTGTTTATGGCGGAGTAAACTTTGAGCCCTACCGTGCGAAATTGTTTGAAACTATTGGAAAGAAAATCGATTCCATCGAGACCTATCCTGCATCGGAAGGGTTCATCGCTTATCAAGATTCACAAAGTGCCGAAGGACTTTTGCTGTTGTTGAATTCCGGAATTTTCTTTGAGTTTATTCCGGCAGAAGAATATTTCAACGAGAAACCAACTCGGCTTTCAATTGAAGAAGTTGAACTTGGAAAAAATTATGCATTGGTGATTAACAGCAATGCGGGCTTGTGGGGTTACTCTATTGGCGACACCGTAAAATTCGTTTCTAAAAATCCATTCCGCATTATTGTGAGCGGGCGCATCAAACATTTTATTTCGGCCTTTGGCGAGCACGTGATTGGTGAAGAAGTTGAGAAGGCGATGAAAGCCACCGTTGAAAAATTTCCAGAAACGCATTTAGTTGAATTCACTGTTGCGCCAAATGTTGCGCCTGCTGAAGGAATGCCGCACCATGAATGGCTGATTGAATTTTCGAATCCTCCAGCAGATATAAATGACTTTGCCTTAGAGTTGGATAATCAATTGCGCAAACTCAATGTCTATTACGATGATTTGATTACCGGAAATATTTTGCGCATGCTAAGGATCACTTCATTGAAAAAAAATGCCTTCATCGATTACATGAAGGCACAAGGCAAACTCGGTGGGCAAAATAAGGTGCCGAGACTTTCCAATGACAGAAAAATTGCAGAGGAGCTGGCAAAGTTTCGGGCTTAGGATTTTGAACTTCTTGTCAATACAAACGCAGTGAGGGCAAGAATAACAACGGAGATAACTGTTTCCCACAAATTGATCTTTCTGCTTTCGGCAAACATTTCGTAGTCCATATAAACAAATTTGTGGACTAGCGGCTTCCAGTATAATTTATTTCCCTCTACCGAGTCTGCATTGGAGTAAATAACCGTCCAGGGCATTTCAAATTCATTCAGGTATTTTCCATCCCTGGCAAAACTCATGAAGTTAAGCCTTGAATTAAAGTCTTTCGTGAGCGTTGCAAAGTCTTTAGCAGCCTTTTCTTTTGGCAGAGAAATTTTCAATTGCTCTAAAACTTTTTCAAAATTAAAATCGCTTTCACCGTTTCCACCGCCTTTGGTTACCTGTTGATAGATGAGGTCTTTATTCTTTCGAAGTGTATCGAGCCATTGATTGCCTAAAGAATTTTTTTTGACCACTTCTTCCATTGCCTGATAATATTCAAGATACATTCCCATCGTAGCAAAACGATCTGTTATTTTTTCATTCAGCAAGTCGAGATAGAGACTATCTGCTTTTGAAATCGATTTTCCTTCAGCTGGTAATCTTTGAATAAAAGCACTGTCCTCCAGGTTGAAGTAATTGGTTGGCGAAATCAGTTTGAAGCGGTTGATTGGTCGTATCGTTTCTGAATATTTGATGTAGCTGTAAAACCATCGGTATTTCTTTTCGAAAGTGGAATGAATGTGAAAGAGAGAGTCAGAATTTATATCTAATTCATTATTCATCTCATCAGCACTTTTGAAGTTCTTGTTAAACTGAATTCGGTATTCTTTTTTATCCGAATTTTTCTCTTGAGGAAGCTGTTCTTTTTTTAAAGACCATCCGTTCTTTTCACTAATCCCAAAAGCATTGTTGGTTGCCAGCTCTCCATCGCCTTTTTCAAAAGTGATAGCTTTTTCAAGCGAGCCGTCTTCGTTCACTTTGGTGCGAAATGACATAGGGTTTTCGCATGACATCATTATCAGAATAATTCCGGCACAAAAAACCATGGTTGGTGTTTTCATATAGTTCATTTTTTAAAAATCTATTTCAATTTGGTCTTCACACAATTCAGGTAATACTGGTTTGATTGAAATGGAGAACGACAATCGGCAAACAATGTGCGCTTCTCCTTATGCCGTGAAAAATTCTCCCGAAAAAGTTTTGCATTTAAAATGACAGAGTTAGTTAAAGAGGATGCCTGAGAGGCTTTGAATTGAGCAGGGTCATCAAAGAATTGGAAGCAGAAGACAAAAAGAAGCACGGACGATAAACCACTCAACGCGAATTTTGATCTTTTGCTCAGCAGCAGCTCAATGATCCATTCTCCAAATGCTCGTTTTGAAGGCTGCGCTATTTTTGACATAATGCTGCCAGTGAGCCTTGCAGCGTGTGGTGGTATTACTTTTTCTTCCGCTATTTGATTTATCAATTGCTGAGTTTGTTGGACCTCCTGAAAAAGCGTTAAGCACGACCGGCAATTTTGCAAATGGGCATCCAAATGGCTTCGTTCCTTCGCGGAAAGCTCAGGGTATGTATATATGTTTTGTTCATAATCCTTGCAGCTCATATCAGTTTCGTTTTATATATTTTTTGAAGACCGTCTTTAATTTTCAATCGTGCGTGATATAAATTGCTTTTCATATTCCCGGGCGTCATCTCAAGCGTCTGGCAAACTTCTTCTGATGACAGCGTTTCGAGGTCGCGTAGAATAAAAACCACTTTCTGTTTTTCAGTTAATTGCTCAGCTAACCGGAGGACGATTGATTTTAATTCTTCGCTCTCCAGTTCATCCTCGTGAACAACACGTTCAATCATTGACTTTGCCGGAAAATTATTTTCACTCATCACTTTTTTCTTTCTTCCTGATTTTAAATAGTCCAAGCTGAGATTCGTTACAATCTTACATAACCACGTTTTAAGCCGGTATTGGGCATTGTAGCGCGAAAGATTTTTCCAAAGCTTCACAAATGCCTCTTGTACGATGTCTTCCGATTCTTTTTCTTCTCTCGTGAACCGATACGCTAAGGAGTAGGCAAGGCCCTGATGAGATTCTACCAGCTGACGGAATGCTTGGTGATCACCGTCAATTGATTTTCTGATCAGGTTTAGTTCTGTTTCGGGGTCCATTCACGAAAATTACATCTAATACGACCGAATGCTGAATTGGTCAAATAGTTTTTCAAAGATTTGATTTGCATTAAGGATTCGCATTATTTGTGCAATAATGACGCTATATAATTCAGGAAACGATCAATCCTGATTTTCATCTCCATAATGAACAATAAAAAATTGTGACACTAAAGGTTTTCGGGAATTGTATCGATTTCACTAAATCGCACGATAAATAAAAGGGTTCACGAAGTTGATTATTGCATGACAGGACAAAAGAAACGCATCGCCATTCTCGGCTCCACAGGTTCTATTGGAACACAGGCATTGCAAGTGATTCAGTCACATCGTGATTATTTTGAAGTGGAGGTGCTTACGGCCCAAAACAATGCCGACTTGTTAATAGCGCAGGCGAAAAAATTCAAACCCAACACCGTAGTCATAGCGAATGAAGATCATTACATTAAGGTAAAAGAAGCGTTGCTTGCAGATGATGTGAAAGTTTTTGCCGGAGAAAATGCCTTGGCCTCAGTCGTTCAGATGGATTCAATCGATTTAGTATTGACTGCTCTTGTCGGTTTTTCCGGATTGAAGCCAACCATCAAGGCAATCGAAGCCGGAAAAAATATTGCACTCGCCAATAAAGAGACACTTGTTGTAGCGGGTGATCTGATCACGAGCCTCGCAAGGCAAAAAGGTGTAAATATTTACCCTGTTGATTCAGAGCATTCAGCTATTTTTCAGTGCATTGTGGGAGAGTTTCAAAATCCCATCGAAAAAATAATTCTCACAGCATCGGGCGGACCGTTTCGTGGAAAGAAAAGAGAGGAGCTAAAAAATGTGACCAGGGCGCAAGCACTCAAACATCCCAATTGGAACATGGGAGCAAAAGTCACCATTGACTCTGCAACGTTGATGAACAAGGGCCTTGAAGTGATCGAAGCAAAATGGCTTTTTGGACTTAAAGCTGACCAAATTGAAGTTGTAGTTCATCCGCAATCCATCATCCATTCGATGGTGCAGTTTTGTGATGGCTCAATCAAAGCGCAACTTGGTTTGCCCGATATGCGTTTACCGATTCAGTTTGCAATGACTTATCCGGAACGCTTAAATTCGGATTTTCCGCGGTTCGATTTTTCAAAATACCCCTCGCTTACTTTTGAAAAGCCCGATACAGAAAGTTTTCGTAATCTTGCGCTCTCTTTTGAGGCTCTTGACCGTGGTGGAAACATGCCTTGCGTGTTAAATGCAGCAAATGAAGTGGCAGTAGAGGAATTTTTAAGCGAAAAAGTGGGTTTTCTGGAGATGACGGACTTGGTGGCGCAATGCATGGGAAAAATGAATTTTATTGCAAGACCTTCTCTTGATGATTATTTGGAAACCGACAAAGAAACCCGCATCAAAGCGAAAGAGTTTATAAAATAATTTTAGTCGATTTTACGATTTAACTTTTAACAATTAACGATTAACGGGAAATGGAAGGATTGATCATGACGGCCCAGCTTTTGTTGAGCCTTTCGATTTTGATTGTGGTGCATGAGTGGGGACATTTTTTTGCTGCCCGTACATTTAATATTAAAGTAGAGAAGTTTTACCTCTTCTTCGATTTTCTTTTCCCAATGGCTAACGTACTCAACTTCTCCCTGTTTAAATGGAAGAAGGGGGACACGGAGTATGGCGTAGGTTGGTTTCCGCTCGGTGGTTATGTGAAAATTGCAGGCATGGTCGATGAGAGCATGGACAAAGAGCAAATGAAACAACCGCCACAACCATGGGAGTTTCGCTCGAAACCAGCTTGGCAGAGACTCATTGTGATGCTCGGTGGGATTATCGTGAATGTGATTGTAGGCGTTCTGATTTTTATCGGGATGACTTATTTTATCGGAGACAGATTCATTCTCAACGAGTATGTAAACAACCATGGTGGTGTTGAAGCAAGAGAGATTGCCCAGCAACTAGGGATTCAATCGGGTGATAAAATCATCAAGATCAATGGCAAGCCTTTTGAATATTTTGATGATGTAACAAAAACGGATGTACTGCTTTCTCAGAATTCGTCATACTCCGTTTTGCGTGGAGATCAGGAGTTGCAGATTCCAATCCCTGCCAACTTCATTGAAAATTTTGGGAAGAAAGAAGCTATGGCTAATTTCCTTTTGCCTCGCACATCACCTACCGTTGAAAGTGTGTTGCCCAAATCAGTTGCAGAAAAAGTTGGATTGAAACAAGGCGATGTTTTCATTGAGGTTCAAAATACTCCCGTGAAATACATGGACGAGGTTCGTGCTCTAGTAAAAAATAAGCAATACGATACGATTCAATTTAAAGTGAAACGCGGAAATGAGGTCCTTTCATTTAAAGAATATTTCAAAGGGCAAAGCAGCATTGGTTTTTATCCGATTTTCCAGCTTGTGACACCAGAAGGTGAAAAAAGGATCAGCTACTCATTGGGTCAATCTATTCTGCTTGGGCCAGGAAGAGCGTTTGACGTAATTGGTGTGCAGCTCAAGGCGTTTGGAAAAATTTTCAGAAGGGAAATTAGTATGAAGAACTCCTTGTCAGGACCGATTGGTATGGCAAAAATGTACGGCAGCGTGTGGGATTGGGAGCGTTTTTGGAAAATGACGGGCTTGCTTTCGATGGTCCTTGCTTTTATGAACCTATTGCCAATTCCTGCACTGGATGGCGGCTATGTTATGTTCTTGCTTTATGAAATGATTACCGGCCGCGAGCCCTCTGAGAAGTTTTTCGAGAACTCAATTAAAGTTGGTATGGCCATCCTCCTGGGCCTGATGGTGTTTGTTTTCTACAACGACATTGCGAAAATGATTATGGGGAATTGAGGAGTCCGTCAAGGTTAGTCGTTATTAGTTAATGGGATGCTCTCAACTAATAACGATTAACTAATAACGATTAACGTCTACTTAAAAACATCATAGCAAAACTCTTTCAAATATTCCGCTGCATCGTCTTCTCCGGCATCGAGGGCCTTGCGCAGGCAGCGGCAGCCTTCCTCTAGTTTTTCCAGTTCAACCAGGGCGATTCCTTTGTAAAATATGGCAGAAATATTTTCAGAGTCTATTCGCAAAGCCAGATTCAAATATTTCAGCGCGAGATTATAGTTTTCATCTTCCACACAAAAGGATCCTGCGTAGATGTATGAAGCTGGATAGTTCACATCAAGCACAATGGCTTTGTTCAAGCAAATAAATGCACTATCGGTTTTTTCCAGCGCTCGATAAACTGTGCCGAGCATGGTCTCAACCTCGGCATCATCATTGATTTTTTGCACCGTGAGTAAATCCTTTTTGGCTGATTCATTTTCGCCTTTTGCGGCAAGCAATGTGCCTCGCCAAAATAGTAGCTGCGGGTTGGTATTTCCAAGTTCGATCGCTTTTTGCAAGTCAATCAGCTGACTTGCTTCATCATTTTTCTGTCGGTTGATGAGCGCACGCAGAAGCCTGGGCTGTGGGCTTTCTGGAAATTCAGTGATAAATAGATTTACATCGGTCAGCGCGTGATCGAAATCCCCAGCACTGTAATAGCTAACGGCTCGCTTATAAAGCGATTTATAATTGCTCTTTTCCTTCAGCTTGGATTCATCAATGATTTTAGTGTAGAGCTTTGCAGCCCCAGCGAAATCCTGATGGTTCATCAGCGTGTCTGCATCGGTTTCCCATTGTGACCAACGTGTTTGTTCATCTTGTGCAATGGCAAGTCCAGAACATAAGAGAACGAGGAGTAAAGATATGAGACAGAAATTTTTACCGCGATGGCGCAAAGGCGCAAAGTTTTGTAAGGCGTTATATACCCTTAGCGCCCTGGCGTCTTTGCGGTAAAAATTATTAAACACTCGCTGCTGATTTGTTGCGTTCGCGTTTACGATCGTTTTCGTTTAAGTAGATTTTTCTCAAGCGAATAGACTTGGGTGTTACCTCCACATATTCATCAGCTTGAATGTATTCCAGCGCTTCTTCAAGAGAAAACTTCACTGCAGGCGCGATGCGCATTTTTTCATCTGCCCCGGAGGCGCGCATGTTGGTAAGTTTCTTGGTTTTGGTAACATTGATTACCAAATCACCTGAGCGGCTGTGTTCACCAATCACCTGACCCTCGTAAATCGGTTCACTTGGGTCGATAAAGAATTTTCCACGGTCTTGTAAGTTGTGCAAACTGTAAGGGATGGCCTCTCCAACTTCCATACTAATCAATGAACCGTTTATCCTTCCAGGAATTTCTCCTTTGTAAGGTTGATAATCTTTGAAACGATGCGTAACAACAGCCTCACCTGCGGTTACGTTCATCAAGTAATTTCTCAATCCGATGATACCCCGGGCAGGCATTTCAAATTTTAGAATCATACGGTCGCCTTTAGGCTCCATGTTCTTCATTTCACCTTTGCGCATGGAAACTGTTTCAATGGCTTTTCCCGCAACATTTTCCGGTAAGTCGATGGTCAACTCTTCAATAGGTTCACACTTCACGCCATCAATTTCTTTAATGATAACCTGAGGCTGGCCGATTTGCAATTCATAGCCTTCTCTTCTCATCGTTTCAATCAATACCGACAAGTGAAGTACACCACGGCCGAAGACCATGAAACTATCGGCAGAGCCTGTTTCCCCTACGCGAAGGGCAAGGTTTTTTTCCAATTCCTTTTCCAATCTTTCTTTAATGTGGCGTGAGGTAACAAACTTTCCTTCTTTGCCATAGAATGGCGAAGTGTTGATAGTGAAAAGCATGCTCATGGTGGGCTCATCAATAGCAATAGATTGCAAAGCTTCCGGATGGTCGACATCAGCAACGGTATCACCAATTTCAAATCCTTCAAGGCCTACCAGTGCACAAATCTCACCGGCTTTCACTTCCTCCATTTTCTTTTTCTCGAAGCCTTCAAAAACGTAAACTTCTTTAATTCTTGTTTTTACTATTGCTCCGGTGTCGCGTTTTACCAGGACTACAAACTGACCGGCTTTCACCGATCCGCGCTGAATTCTTCCAATAGCAACACGACCGATGTAAGAAGAATACTCCAAAGAAGTGATCATCAATTGCGTTGGACCTTCAGAAACTTTCGGTGCAGGAATATGCTCAATTACTCCTTCAATCAACGCATTAATATCTGTAGTTGGAGTCTTCCAGTCTTTGCTCATCCAACCTTGTTTGGCCGAACCATAAAACGTAGGGAAGTTCAATTGATCTTCTGTCGCGTCAAGTGCAAACATCAATTCAAAAACCTGCTCGTGCACTTCGTCAGGAGTACAGTTTTTCTTATCGACTTTGTTGATTACCACAATCGGCTTCAAGCCAAGTTGCAATGCTTTCTGCAATACGAAACGAGTTTGTGGCATTGGGCCTTCAAAGGCATCTACAAGCAACAAACAACCATCGGCCATGTTTAATACACGTTCTACTTCACCGCCAAAGTCACTGTGACCAGGTGTATCAATTACGTTGATCTTATAATCTTTATAGCGAACGGAAACGTTTTTAGCCAAAATGGTGATTCCGCGCTCACGTTCGAGGTCATTGCTATCCATGATCAGTTCGCCAGGATTTTCGTGGTCTTTAAAAAGGTGACCCGCATGTAAAAGTTTGTCAACCAGCGTAGTTTTGCCGTGGTCAACGTGGGCGATAATCGCGATATTCCTGATCTTGCTGACTTCCATAAATGGTTAAATAATTGCCTCGAATATTTTTTGAGGCCGCAAAGATAATCAGAATTGTGCGAGTGGCCTCATTTTAAGCGATCATCAATTGATTAACATCAAATTCAGCTAATAATCGGGGTGGTTTCAAAGTGCTGTCTTTTTTTTAATTTTGCCGCTAATTCCGCGAAAGGGTTTTCGTGATTTTAGGAATTTGACTCAGAATGAACGATTCAAAGTAAAGTTAAACACTAAATAAAAATAGCAATGGTTGATTTATTTGAAAAACTGCGCATGGAAGAAGGGCCTTTGGCCAAGTATTCTCATTTACCTGATGATTATTTCTTCTTTCCCAAGTTGGAAGGGGAAATCGGACCGCGCATGAAGTTTAATGGAAAGACGGTTCTCAACTGGAGCTTGAACAATTATTTAGGTTTGGCGAATCATCCTGAAGTTCGCAAGGCAGATGCTGATGCTGCCGCAGAATTTGGTCTTGCATCACCGATGGGTGCACGCATGATGAGCGGTAACTCGGTTTATCATATTGAGCTAGAAAAACAACTTGCCGACTTTGTAAAGAAGGAGGATACGATGCTTCTTAACTACGGATATCAAGGCGTACTTTCAATCATCGATGCATTGGTGAATAGAAAAGATGTGATCGTGTACGATGCTGAGTGCCATGCTTGTATCATTGATGGTGTTCGCCTGCACATGGGCAAACGCTTCGTGTACACTCACAACAACATGGAGAACCTGGAGAAGCAACTCCAGCGCGCAACCAAACTTGCAAACGAAACAGGGGGTGGAATACTAGTAATCACCGAAGGTGTCTTCGGCATGAGCGGAAACATGGGTGATTTGAAAGGAATTATCGAATTAAAGAAGAAATATAATTTCCGCTTGTTTGTTGATGATGCGCATGGTTTTGGTTCTATGGGCCCAACAGGCGCAGGCGTAGGTGAAGAACAAGGTGTGCAAGATCAGGTCGATTTGTATTTTTCAACATTCGCTAAGTCGATGGCGAGCATTGGCGCGTTTGTAGCGGGCGACAAAAAAATATTGAAGTATTTGCGCTACACCGTGCGTTCTCAGATTTATGCGAAGTCAATCCCGATGCCATTGATCATCGGTGGATTGAAGCGCCTGGAGCTGGTGAAGAAGCACCCTGAATTCAGAGAGAACCTGAAGAAAATTATGATGGCGATCAAGAGCGGCTTGAAAGAAAGAGGCTTCGCTATCAACGAAACGCAAACTCCTCCGACACCTGTTCTCTTTAAAGGAGGTGTTGGGGAAGCAGCTAACATGTCGATGGATTTGCGAGAGAATTATGGAATTTTCTGCTCAGTAATAATCTATCCGGTGGTTCCGAAAGACGTAATCATGTTCCGAATTATCCCCACAGCGGCTCATACAATGGCAGATGTAGAGGAGACCCTGACCGCGTTTTCCGCCCTAAAAACGAAGCTCGACAGCGGATTTTACCGCAAGGAAGAGCTTGTTTCAGTCACGAAGTTTTGATTAGGATTTAGGGGATTATCAGGATTTTCGGGATAAAATTCATCCTTGATTTAATCCTGAGAATCTTGGAAATCAGGCTCTTGTTGATTGAAATATCCAACCGTTTGCATCGAGCAAAACTGAGTTCCGTGCTATCCTGGTAAAAAAAGTGGGTTTTTAGCTTGTTTTTAAAGGTTTTTATTTAACTTGGCATAAACAAGCAATCCAATTTTTAAAACTAAACTGTATAAAAATGAAAAAATTTGAAGAACTCAAGGCTATGATCGCAACGATCGAACAAGATGCCGACAAGTTTTATAACAAAGCCAACAGCGCTGCCGGTACGCGTTTGCGTAAAGGAATGCAGGATTTAAAGAATATTGCACAAGCAATTCGAGCTGAAGTTCAAGAGTTGAAGAATAAGGAAAGTAAGTAAATCACTACACGATTTTGAATGAAAGGACGGCAATTGCTGTCCTTTTTTGTTTGTATATTCCATATTGCGATTATTTGGCCCGATCCTCATCAGGTCAATGATCAGTTTTACTTAGACATAATGTAACCTCACCATTATGAAAAAGATCGTCCTTTACTTTTTCCTGCTAAACCCTGTTCTATTATGGTGTCAGCTTCACGAAAAATTTGATGATAATAGAAACAATTGGCCCTCGCATGCTGATGACGCGAAACGCAGAATTGAGTCTGGCAAATTTATTTTAGAAACTTTTGGCGCAGACAATGGCAAATTTGTTCAAATGCCTCACCACTTTGATCCCCATGAAGATTTTACTATGGAGGCTTCTTTTATTCAGCGAAGTGGTTCAGATAACAACGGTATCGGACTTTATTGGGGCGCTGTCAGCCGCGTGAGCAAACCTTACAATCGATTCATTTTTACAACGAATGGATACTACATGGTTTCGGTGACGGGGCAAGGCGAGTGGGTAAAGACAGATCTGGTTAAACCAATGGGTGAAGCAAACATTTTGCGCGTGGAGCGAAAGAACGACAATGTCTCTTGCTACCTGAATGGCAGCCGTGTGGCAAATGTTGAGATGAAGAGTTATGGGTTTCTCGCAGGATTTTTGAACTATACTAATATGACGTTGGAAGTTGATTACTTTGACTTTGATCAAAACAGTCAACCGATAAAACTGGTAGAGAGCATGCCTCACGGTTTGACAAAAGAAAATTTAGGATCAAATGTTAATTCAACAGCTGAAGACCTGGCTCCGATCATTTCATCTGACGGCAAAACACTTTATTTCTCTCGTGAGGAATTTGAGGGCAACATTGGAGGAATAAAGGATATCGAAGACATTTGGGTTTCTGAATTTGATGGCACAGGTTGGGGTTATGCTAAAAACGTTGGGCCACCTGTAAATGATGAAAAAGCAAATAACATGGCATCTGTAAGTGCTGACAATAACACGTTGGTTTTTTCAGGTTCTGATAAATTCAATTTCAGAAAAAAAACAGGGTCGGGTTGGTCTGATTTGATCGATGCCGGCATATATTTTACCAACGAATCTGCGAATCAGGAATCACAACTATCATCGGATGGTAAGGCAATGTTATTCTCAGTCAAGAATTCTAAAAACATTTACTACAATTCGGCAATTGATGAGAAGGACATTTACGTTTCGTTGCAAGACAAGAACGGAACATGGAGCGAGGCAATAAATTTAGGGCCCGTCATCAACTCACCCGGTGATGAGACGAGTCCCTTTCTTTCTTCCGATGGGCGAACATTGTATTTCAGTTCGAGCGGTCATCCGGGTTATGGGGGAAATGATATGTTCATTTCAAAACGTTTGGGCGATGGATGGGACAAATGGTCAGAGCCGCGCAATCTCGGCCCTGAAATAAACACTCCGTTTTTTGATGCTTATTACACCGTTCCGGCTTCAGGCGACTATGCTTACCTGGTAAATAACGTCAACACCATTGGCATGAGTGATATTTTCAGAATCAAATTACCTAAGGAGGTAAAACCTGATCCTGTGGTTCTGCTGTCGGGTCGGGCCTTAAATGCCAAAACCAATAAACCTGTTGCAGCCGAAATTTTACTCGACAATCTTGGCACCGGAAAGGAAGTAGCCGAAGCCAATTCAGATCCTGGTACGGGTCAGTTTAAAATTATCTTGCAGCCTGGAGCTAATTATGGAATACATGCTGCAGCCAAGGGATATTTATCCGTAAATGAAAACATGGAGCTCGCATCAATTCACGAATATAAAGAGATGCAAAAGGACTTATTATTGATGCCGATTGAAGTAGGGCTGACCCTTGCACTCAACAATGTGTTCTTTGAGCAGGGAAAACCAACACTTCGAAAAGAATCTTACCCGGAGCTAGATAGGCTGGTGAAAATCATGAATGACAACCCCAAAATGCAAATTGAATTGGGAGGATATACCGATAATGTTGGCTCGGGCGGAGCATTGATGAAGCTTTCACAAGATCGGGTAGATGTAGTCAAAAAATATTTGGAAAGCCGATCCATCTCTGCCAATCGAATCATGGGTCGGGGTTATGGAGCTACCAATCCGCGAGAAAAAAATGACACGGAAGAACATCGTAAGATGAATCGTAGGGTTGAATTTAAGATTTTGAAGAACTGACTTAAGTAGTTCCAATTCGGTTTTTAAGGAACGTAATATTTGGAATGAAAATACCCGACAACGAATTTGAAAGGATGTTCAAGAAACTGCTGATTGCTTCGGTTGTTGTGTGTTCGTTTGCTGTGAATGGATTTTCTCAAGTTCCAAAAACAAAGCGTTACCCTAAAGTCAGCTTTGCAAAAGTGAGTCAAAGCAAAGTCGATACCATCCAATTCAAAGCTACAGTTAAATCAATTTACAAATGCCCGCCTTGCCCTGAAGGTGCGCAGTGCAAACCGTGCATTGGCGATCACGTAATGGTGACTGATGGAAATTCCGATCGCGAGTTCCTGGTTTTTACTCATCAACTTTCATTGTTTAAGGTCGACAGCTCCTACCAATTTCTCGTTCGCTTTCGGAGTAAATTTCATCGTGCTGATAATATTGAGCTAGTGAGTGTCTTGCAATAAGAATTCATTCTCCGGAATAAATCACTTCTGAAAATTTGGCGAAGAGAGAAGTAGTTGCCTTGTGATTGAATGGAAGATGTTGCGTGTAAATGCTGGCCGCAATTCCCGATTTGTAATCAATGTAAAAGTAGGTGTTGAGTAAGCCGCCCCACAAAATTGTTCCGGCTCTTCGCCCATAAGGTTTGTCTTCATTGTCGATCAGTCCGCCCAGTCCCCATTTGGTTGTGCTTGAAGTAATGCCTTCAAAATTGCAGCAGATGCCAGGCGTAAAATATTTTCCGGCATTGGCCATTGAAATATTTCCAATTTGATTTTTGTTCATCTCTTCAACCGTTTTCCTTTTCAGAATACGAACACCTTTAAATTCACCGTAGTTGAGAAGGCACTGCAAGAGTTTGCTGAAGTCTGCTGGTGAAGAAAATAACCCAGCACCGCCACTGAATTCGGTAACCGTTTTTGCTGGGATTCGATCGGGCATTTCCGTAAGAGGCTGCAAGCCATCGTCTCCTCGTCTACCTCGTGATACGATCAGGCGTTTTAAGGAATCAGGTACATTGAACCATGTATGGGTCATATCCAGTGGCTCACAAATTTTTTTACGGAAATAATTTTCAAGGCTCATCCCCGACAGTTTCTCAATCAAACGGCCGGCCCAATCGGTGCTCGATCCATACAGAAACTGAGTACCGCTTTCAAATCTTCTTGGCAAGTCTTTGTATTCCCATTTGCTGCGATCAAACTTGGATAGTTCCTCATCAGTAGAAGTGTAACCAAAACCTGAAGTGTGCGTAAGCAGATGACGAAGAGTAATCGGACTTTTTGGTGTAATTAACTTTCCATCTGAAAGAATCGGAATCTTGATCATCTCCGGAAGAAGCGTTGAAAGATCGTCATCCAATTTGATCCGCCCTTCTTCTACCAACTGCATCGCGGCAATACTCGTAACTATTTTCGTCATCGAATAAATTCTGAAAATATGTTCGGTCGTGACTTTTGCATCTTCTGACCAGATTGCCTTGCCATAAGTGTAATCCACTCGCTGCCCTTTGCTATTGATAGCTATTGCAACAACGGCCGGCAGATCGCTGGCGACCATTGCTTTGTCCATTATTTTTTTAACTCGGTTCTGAGAAGGGAATGAGTTTCTGTTTTGAGAAAATAGTGGCGTGGAGGCGAGTAAAAAGAAGAAAAGGATGATTTGCTTCATGACTAAAATGACTGATTCATTATTCTACAAAATGCCAACAAACTCCGGCAATGTCGATAACATTGACTTCTTTGCCGTAGGGCTGTTGTGTTGGAGGGCTAATTCGAATTCCAAATTTTTTCGATAACTGCTTTTCATTGACCTCCTTCCAAAATTCTTCCGCATTACTCACCTTCACACTCAACATGAAGTTTTCTGCGAATTCTTTATTCTCGTATTTCTGCAGAATGAATTTGCATCCATCCCTTTCGAAGCCAACGTAGTCGCCAGCATCCCAATTGATTTTGAAGCCTAATTCCTGAAACAATTTTTTAGAACCTTCAAAATCACTGCCTGATGGAACAAAGGGTTCAATGGATATGAATTTCATATGAAAATAAGTTGAGGTCACAAAAAATGCAGAGCCTGAAGGACTCTGCATCTTCTGCTATTAAAGAAATAATCTATTTTTTGGGTTCATTCCAAGGTGGAGTTATTCCATTCATTCTGGAATAAGCTACCAATTGACCCAAGTGCTCATTGGAATGCCCAACCGCGATCAGCACAGCTGACATGTCGGTGTACTCACCAGGGAACGGAAACTCTACCTTCTTTGCCATATCGCCATCCGTTAAACCTTTAACGGCACCGATAATTGTTTCATAAGACTGTTTGAGCGCAGTCGCGATTTGATCTTTGGTTGTCAAATCTTTTTCAAGGGTTTCCATCTTCACACCTTCAGGGATTTTAGCGCCCATTTTTGACGCAAAGAAATAATTGGCCGAAATAATATGTGCGAATACTCCGGCAAATGTGCGAACTCCAGCTTGTGGAGTCCATGCGTATTTTTCAGCAGGGATGGCTTGCGCCAACTGCATCACCTGACCAGACGAAAACATAAGCGAACCCGATGCTTCCTTTTGCAACTGTCCTTGACTAAAAGCAGTCAAAGAAACCAAGAACACGACAAGAGTTAATAAATTTTTCATACAGATAATGGTTTGTTGATGTTGATTGATAATTACTTTAAAGTAAGAAATAATTGGAGCAAGCGCAAAACTTCTTTTCGGGGAATTTTCTTTTGCAAGAGTAAGTTGTTGACTAAATACTTAAGCAACGGTATGTTTGTTGCGTTCAGCTCTTAAAGTATTCAGTCAATATGAATACCCCGTAAATCCAAAAGTTGTAAAGTAGGGTATAAATCAAACCGTACTTTATACTTTCCCAAATGTCCCCTTTACTTTTATTTGAATTCTTAAATACGAGCCTCAAGGCTCTAAAAAAAATCCAATAGAGCATTGCCGCAAAAGTCGCAATGACTATCAATATTATGTTACTAAAAATCCAAAGTGTCACTGCGACCAATATTGCCCAAAGAATCCATAGCAGTATTGCAGCAATTATTCCTTCAATTCCGTCCCCAACATCAACGTCAAAGCCATCCCCATGATGAGTTGTGTGTGGCGTTAAGTCTAGCATATCAGGTCCAGAGATTTTTTCCTTTGTAATTTGTCCGAGGTTGTCTTTAAGTTTTACACCTCTATATAGCCCAATTGATAGGAAAAGGAAAAAGGCCATTGATAGTATAGTCGTAGAAATTATCGAGTTCTCAAAAAAAGTACTATGTCGACCAAGTCCCCAAAAATAAACTCCAATAATTGTCAACGAAGTAACCAATAGACTAATCTTGAATACAGCCCTTGATTCAATAAGGGTATACGTTTTTTGACTAATCTTGATTCTTTGTCCAGAAGGCTTGTGCACAATTTTATTGTTGAGTGTGTGGCGTTTTTATTCTTCGCAGAGTCTCCGTTTCGGGACTCTGCGCCTTTGACACTCAATTCAATTTCGGTTTCGTTAAGTCAATATCCTCCATCACTCCAATATCTGTAACCCGATAAACACCCTGCTCTCCGGTTATGTAAAACTTGGCCGAGCTATGTAAATAATCCTCCGGTTGTTCTGCTAAATTCCACGCTCCCCGACATGGGTTATCATGAATGTAATTCAATTTCTGCTCAATGAACTTATTTGTCTTGCATTCTTTCCAATCAAACGATGGCTCGAATACTTCATGAATCTTTCCTTTGCGACTATCAGTCACATTTACGAATGAAGCCAGTTGCCCTAATAACAAAGACTCGGTTTTTTCCTTGAGTCGTTTCACGATTTCATAGGCCATAAAGTGTTTGCCATTGCCAACAATGGAGTTAATAGACTGGCCTTTTGTATTGCAAAATCCTATAAGAGCATGGATATGATTTGGCATGATTACGTAGCCATTGATAAAATGACCTTTGTCTTTCAAGTAGTCAAACCAATTATAAACAATATCGTAGCCATTGGTGATGTCGAACAATCTTATCCAGCGAGCGCAGGTGATAGTAATAAAGTAAAAGCCATCGTAGTCAGGTATCTCTCGTCTTACACTCATGCATTTTTAGTTCGACTCCACAAAAGTAATAGTTCAAAATCGCACTGACATTGCGCAGAGTCCCGAAGCGGAGACTCTGCGAAGAATTAAGAAACGGAGACTCTGCGAAGAATTAAGACACTGCTCGGAAGAAACACTGAACCCCCGCATTGCATAAACATTTTGTTGGCAGGCCGTTTTCTCCACGGTCTCCAAATTCTAAATCTTATATAGTTGATTTGGATTAGTCGTGGAGAATAACTTTTTGACAACTTTATGGCCAACTGTCCTTATTTTGTCTTCGGTAACAGTAATTAGATGGTCGAACAATTGTATATATTTCTCCAATTCACCTATATCTGGTTTATTTCTTTTTAGTTGTTCAATCTTCACTTCTGAATCATTTTTGAATGGGTCAATTTTAATGTATGCAATTGCGAATTCATGAATTGTCCGACCCCTGTGAGCAACGAAATTGTGCCGAAGGTCCATTAGTTCATTATGTGTTTTTAAGAACATTTCATTTTGTCTCGAAAAACAGTTGTTGCTTTCTAATTTTGTTGAATGTCCAGATGAAACGAAACATTTACCGTACAGTGCAATTACAGTGTGCCACAATGATGCCATTGTCGTCTGGTCTAAATCTGGCGTCATCAACTTTGTTGTAGCTTCTTTAATAAAAATAAGGTCGTGTCGAATGCTTTGATAATTAAGTAGTGGCTTAGCCAAATGGTCCGGAATGATATAACGAGATGAATCGTCCTCAGTCTGTTCTCGTATTTGAGCTATTAAGTAATCAAAAGCGTCCCTTGGATTCATCTATAAAACTTATGTCAACGTGAATAGTCCAATGTTCCAGAAAATGGATGCTAACATTTGGCTATGCGCATTGTGCATATTTCATTATGCTTATTTCATCTTCTCAAACACCTTCTCAATCTTCTTCCTCAATCCAGCTGAAGGTTCGACCAAGGGCAGGCGCACGTGTGGTTTGCAGACGTTCATGAGGCTTAACAAATATTTCACGCCAGTAGGGTTGCCCTCTTCATACATCGGGCCGTTGATTTCTAAAAGCGTAAAAGTTTCTGCGGAAGCTTTAGTATAGTTTCCTGAAGCAGCATTGCTCGTTATCTTTTTGAATGCTTCGGGGAAAGCATTTGCTAAAACAGATATCACTCCAACTCCACCCACCGCATAAATTGGTACTGTCAGCAAATCATCGCCTGAGATCAGCAAAAAGCTTTTTGGTTTTTCTTTGGCAATCTTCATGCACTGCTCAAGATTCCCGGAAGCTTCTTTGACGCCTACAATATTTTTATGCTGTGCCAGCCGTAAAGTTGTGTCTGCAGAAATGTTGGATGCGGTACGGCCGGGCACGTTGTACAACAGGATTGGCAACGTGGAAGTGTCTGCTACTTTTTTAAAATGCTGATAAATCCCTTCTTGTGATGGCTTATTGTAATAGGGGCCCACCGATAAAAGAGCGGTTACACCTCTTAAATTGGTGTGATGGATTTCTTCAATCACAGCATCGGTGTTGTTGCCGCCAATACCATACACCACCGGAAGCTTCTTAGGGTTATTCTTCAATACAAATTGTAATACTTCTTTTTTTTCATCCTTCGTCATCGTGGCAGACTCGCCAGTGGTGCCCATCACCACATAGTAATCAACACCCTTGGCGGTATGCGCCAATATTTTTTTCAGTGAATTAAAATCGATAGTGCCATCGGCATGAAAAGGCGTGACCAACGCGACTCCTGTTCCGGTTAACTTCTTCATCGTATTTGCTTTGCGTATTTGTACATAGTTTCAATCAAGCCCTTGGTGGTACCGTTTTGCCCGATCATCATTTCAAAAAAGGGTTCATCCTTGTCTACAAACCGGCCCACACGACAATGTGCTTTGCTGGCAGCCAATAAATAAAGGGCGAGTGGGTTTGGTTCTTTATCGATGTAGAACAAATAATCAAAGGGTGTCTCTAAAAATTTTTGCGCCTGGGTAGAATTGATATTTCCCCAAAATGTCAGGTCCTTTATCGTGAAGAAATCAAATTTAAATTCGTAGTTCTCTTTTCTCAAAGGTAAATATTCGAGTACCTGCACTTTCTTTCCATCTTGTTCCAGCAGGTGAATAAATTCTTTTACGTCAAGATGCTTCTGTTTGTCTTCTACAGTAAACAAAACGCCAACATTATGCGCCTGTTGGTAGGGAAGGCTGGTGCGAAGGGCATTATTTTTTTTCAATGCCTTGCGCGTGCGCATCCGAAGGAAATTCATTTTAAACACGGAGATTCAGGATTTAAGATTCAAGATTCAAAATTATCAATATTTCAGTACCGAGGTCAATTTTGAATTTGGAATCTGGAATTTTGAATTATTTGATCATTTTCTCAAACTCCTGTTCACTGATGATTTTCACGCCAAGTTCTTCGGCTTTCTCACGTTTGGCGGGCCCCATATTTTCTCCGGCCAACAGGAAATCCAGTTTTTTCGATACGGATGAAAGGACCTTGCCTCCATTGGCAACGATCACATCCTTGAGTTGGTCGCGCTCGTAATTTTGAAATGTTCCCGAAATAACGAAGGATTTCCCATCTAAAGCATTACTCAATTTTTCAGGCTCTTTAAATGAGCTTTCAAATTGAAGCCCCGCTTTCTTTAGCCGCTCAACCTCGCGAAGGCTTTCTTTGCGATGAAAAAAGTCAAAAACGCTTTGTGCAATTTTCTCCCCAACTTCGGGTGCTTCAAGAAGCTGCTCATAGGTTGCGTGCGCAAGGGCATCCATGGTTTTGAAATGGCGTGCTAATTTTTCCGCAACGGTCTTACCAACGAAGCGGATGCCAATAGCAAACAGCACGGATTCAAACGGAACTGACTTCGAGACCTCAATTCCCTGTAAAAGATTTTTGGTAGAAAGCTCTTTGAAACCCTCGAGCTTCATCACATCCTCCTTTTTAAGATCGTACAAATCGGCTGGCGTTTTTGCCAAACCTAAATCATACAATTGGGCAATTGTTCTTTCACCGAGCGAGTCAATGTCCATGGCTTTGCGCTGAATAAAATGCTCGATGCGGCCCTTGATCTGGGGAGGACAACCATCTTCATTCGGACAATAGTGATTGGCTTCTCCTTCCTGGCGAACGAGTGCTGTTCCACATTCAGGACATTTTGATATGTACTTTACGGGTTGAAGTTTTCCACTTCGCTTAGTTAGATCCACAGCCGTTACCTTCGGGATGATCTCTCCGCCTTTTTCAACAAATACAAAATCACCAATGCGTAAATCGAGGCGGGCAATTTCATTGGCGTTGTGCAATGACGCGCGCTTCACCGTTGTGCCGGCTAAAAAAATCGGTTCGAGTTCAGCCACAGGTGTAACGGCACCCGTACGCCCAACCTGATAGGTGATTCCATTTAATCGAGTGCTTACACTCTCGGCTTTGTATTTAAATGCAATCGCCCATCGCGGACTTTTTGCAGTGAAACCGAGTTGCTCTTGCTGTCGAAGGTTGTTTACTTTGATCACTACTCCGTCTGTTTCGAGTGGAAGATCATTTCTTTTTTTCTCCCAATGCTCGATGTACTTGAGAACCTCAGCGATGTTCTTACATTTTTTGTATGTCTGCGAAACCTGAAATCCCCACGACTCAATTTTTTTGATAGACTCCTCGTGAGTTTCGACATTATTTTCTTCGCCTAATAAATAATAGAGGAAGCAATCCAGTTTTCGCCTGGCTACCTCCGAGCTATCTTGCATTTTGAGAGTGCCACTTGCCGTGTTGCGCGCGTTGGCATAAGTTTCTTCACCAATGTCTTCGCGATCTTTATTGAGTTGCTTAAAAACATGTTTGGGCAAAAAGACTTCTCCGCGAACCTCAAATTTGGCTGGAACATTTTTCGATTTGATTTTCAGCGGAAGGGATCGGATGGTCTTGACATTGGCAATGACATCATCACCGCGAACACCATCACCGCGTGTAACGCCCTTCACTAAAATTCCATTTTCATATTTCAGGCTGATGGAAACGCCATCAAACTTCAGTTCGCAAAAATATTCGTAAGGCTCCCCATCCAATCCTTTCGCCACCCGACCATCAAAATCCTCAAGTTCTTGAGGTGAATAGGTATTGCCCAGTGAGAGCATGGGGTATTCATGAACGACTGAGGGAAATTCTTTGGTGATCGTTCCTCCCACGCGTTGGGTGGGTGAGTCTGGAAGTTTTAGTTCGGGGAATTCTTTTTCAAGTTGAGTGAGGTTCACCAGCAGCTGATCAAACTCGTAATCGCTGATTTCAGTTTTGTTTTTTTGATAATAGAGGTTGTTATGATAATTGATTTTATCAGTAAGCTCCTGAATTTGTTTTTTGGCTTCCGGGGATGTCATTTTAAAATATCAAATCAGATTGAAAATTAGCAAATCAGAACCAGCATTTTCAAATTACCAAATCAACTAATTTTCAAATTAATTAGATTCAAAATCTGACAGGCGACAAGCCCTGCAGTTTCAGTCCTCAATCGATTTGGTCCCAGGCTTACTTTTTCAAAACCATTGTTCATCGCTTGTGATAATTCCTCTTTTGAGAAATCACCTTCAGGCCCAATGAGGACAAGATATTTTTTCCCGCTACTTGCGTAAGATTGAAGGTGCTTGGTGTTTTTGGCATCCACATAAGCAATGCACCTTTGATCGGCTTGAGCTGAAACAATTTCGTCAAAATGAGTCATTTGACTTAATCGAGGAAGCCAGGCTTGCTGTGATTGTTTCATAGCGCTAACCGCGACTTTTTCTACCCTTTCATGGTTGATTACTTTACGCTCGGAATTTTTGCAAAGCATAAAACTGATTTGATCGATCCCGATTTCGGTTGCTTTCTCGATGAACCATTCGATGCGATCAGCATTTTTTGTCGGAGCAATCGCGATGTGGATGTGAAAATCTTTTTTCGTGTCTTGCCTTTTTTCCGTGACCTCGAATTCGCATTTTTTTGGATCTGCCCTTACAATCTTTGCATCATAAAAAAAACCCTGACCATCGGTGAGGTCAAGGTTTTGTCCTTCGGTCATTCGAAGTACTCTTATCACATGGTGGGACTCTTCACGATCGAGATGATGAATTCCTTGTGGGATGCCGGGCTGGTAAAATAAATTCACGTCTTTGAGTATATGTCAAAAGTCTGCAGTCTCCAGTTGGCAGTTTTGGTTGTGGTAGTACCGTCTACTGCACCCTCCCTACTGCCTACTTTTCAAATCAGGCGAGTTCTTTTTTCAATCGCTCTACTAAGTTCACGTACTCTTGCATCGCCTGTTCCTTGCTCACGCCTTTTTTCTCCTCCCATGCACTGTATTTCGCAATGGCTTTAAAATCAAAACCCCCGGGCTTGTCGCCACTCACATCTCCATCGGTTGCTTGCTTGAAGAGTGCATAGAGTTGAAGCAAATCTTCATTCGATGGGCGTGAAGGCAAATCTTTGGATTGCGAAACTGCTGCAGTGAAATTTTCTTGAAGTGTCATTTTTACTTTAATTTTCTTCTGGCGTCACGAATATTGATAATTTCAATTTGATTTTTTCTGACCTTAACGCGGTAGGTAATCATAGTCAATTTATTGAGCGGACCACGATGAACGTTTTTAAACTTAGATGTCTTTTGAAGCAAGTATGGGTAGTCACTCAGTAAACTTAAAAACTGCTGCGTTTCATTGACGAAATGTATGACTTCGCGATCTGTCCAGTGAGTCTTCAGATAAGTTATTACTTCATCAAACCCTGCGATGGCTCTTTCAGTCCAGACTATTTCGAAAGCCATTTTTTATACTTGGCCATCACTTTATGATGGGGAACAACTTGTTTGCTATCGGCCTGTGCCAGACCTTTTTTAATTTCGGCTTTTTCATCTTCACTGATTTCGTCCCACCAATCCTTTTCCTTCTCCCTCAAAGCAACCAATTTTTTAATAACTGATGGTTTGTTAAGTGAAGCCAACCATTCGATCAATTGAATTTTTTCTGCTTGAATATCCATAAAAATTTATCTTTTCTTAATGGCCACGTAAGGTCTCAAGTTTTGACCGGTATAAATTTGTCTTGGCCTTCCAATCGGTTCCTTATTCTCGCGAAGCTCTTTCCATTGTGCAATCCACCCGGGCAAGCGACCCATGGCGAACATTACTGTGAACATATCAACCGGAATTCCAAGCGCGCGATAAATTATTCCTGAATAGAAATCCACATTAGGATAAAGTTTTCTTTCAATAAAATAAGAATCGCGTAAAGCAACTTCTTCGAGTTTCAAAGCGATTTCAAGAACAGGATCATTCACTCCTAATTTTTTCAACACATCATCGGCTGCTTTTTTAATGATCTTGGCGCGAGGATCAAAATTTTTGTAAACGCGATGCCCAAAGCCCATTAACCGGAAGCCGCTGTTTTTGTCTTTTGCTTTTGCAATCCATTTATCAGTATCGCCACCATCTTTCTTTATTTGCTCTAGCATAAGGATCACCTCCTGGTTTGCGCCCCCATGCAATGGTCCCCACAAAGCGTTGATGCCGGCAGAGATTGACGAATAAATGCTTGCTTTTGACGAACCGACAATCCGCACCGTTGAAGTAGAGCAATTCTGTTCATGATCGGCATGAAGGATCAATAATTTATCTAACGCATCGGCTACTACGGGGTCAATTTCATATTGTTCGGCCGGAAGAGCGTACATCATTTTCATAAAACGTGCGCAGTAGTCCAAAGAGTTGTCAGGATAATTGACGGGATGACCCATCGCATTTTTATAAGCCCACGCTGCGAATGTCGGCATCTTAGCTAAAGAGCGAATGATACTTAAATAAACTGCCTCGGACGAACGGTTAGGATCAAGTGATTCAGGATAAAATGCAGTTTGTGCGCAAAACATGGAAGCCAATACACCCATGGGGTGAGACGAAGAAGGAAACCCATCTAATATTTTGCGGGTGTCTTCATGCACCATGGTGTGCTTCTTGATGTCATCCGAGAATTTTTTGTATTGGTCGGTTGTGGGAAGCTCGCCAAAAATCAAAAGGTAAGCCACTTCTAAGAAATTAGAACTGGCAGCCAGCTCTTCTATGGAATAACCGCGGTAACGCAAGATGCCCTTGTCGCCATCCAGAAAAGTAATGGCACTTTTAGTTGCCCCTGTATTTTTGTAACCGAGATCGAGTGTAATAAGACCTGCCTCCTCCAGAAGGTTGCCGATGTCAATTGCTGTTTCGTTTTCTGTTCCTTCTACAAGAGGGAATTTATATGTTTTTCCGTCTACGATTAACTCTGCGGTTTTCGCCATAAAAATTGGATTTTAAACTTTCGTTTTAAAGATAGAATGAAGAGTTATCAGAAAAAAGGAGTGATTAATAATTAGTTATTACCTAAGATCAGCGGCATGCCGTCCTTGCCGGAGCCAACAACAATGATTTTACTATTTGGCGATTTGGAAAGTTCCAGGGTAGCTTCTATGCCTCTCATCTTCAATAATTTGTCGGTCAAACTGTTGTTGATGATATTATTGGCTCGTGATTCGCCCTCTGCTGCAATGCGCTTGCGTTCTGCTTCACTCTTTTCTTTGTCGAGACGGAATTGATAAGCCAGCGCTTCTTGCTCTTGCTGCAGTTTGTTTTCGATGGCTTGTTTGATTTGTTCAGGCAAAGCGATGGACCGAATCAATACGGCAGTTGCGTTTACATTATTCGTACTTAGTATTTTCTCCGTTTCATTTTTTATAGCACTTTCAACTTCGGCACGTTTGGTCGAATAAATTTCTTCGGCTGTGTAACGTCCCATTACCTGGCGCACAGTTGATCGGACTTCCGGAATAACCAGCACATTTACGTAGTCTTTAGTGAACTGCTCATGGATGAATCCGATTTTAGTGGGTATTGGGAAAAACCGAACCGTTACATCAACGTGAATGGACAATCCACTTTTGTCGAGCACATCCATATTTTCTTCGGAGGATGTTTCATTCACCTTATAAGTGTAAACATCATTCCAGGGTGCCTTGATGTGGGTTCCTGGCCCAATCACATTTTGTTTATCTAGTCCGCTTCCAAATGGCCTGAAGACGATGGCACGTTCAGTGGCTTCGATTGTGAACCAAAGGCTTGAAGACAGTGTGAGCAAAACGATAAATGCAATCACACTTAAGATAATGATGGGTAATCTGCGGTTATTCATAATTTTTTTATTGAGGGTTTGTTAATAATTCTGTTGGCAAAAAAAAAGCGATGCAGCCGGCATCGCTTCGGTTGATAAAGATGCTACTGATTACATTCCTGAACCAGAGCCTGAATCCATTCCCGTATTCCATGATGGAGGTTCGGGCTTTGGTTCTGGCGTTGACATTGGTGCCGGTGTTGGAGCAGGAGCTGCCGCTGGCATTGTCATTTTAGGTGCTGCTGGTTTCTTTACCGCCTTCTTTTTAGGAGCTGCTTTTTTAGCTACCTTCTTTTTGGCGGCCTTCTTGGCTTTCTTCTTTGCGGCTTTTTTCACGACTTTCTTTTTAGCCGCTTTCTTCACCGACTTTTTAGCTTTTGCTTTGCCTTTCTTAGATGCTTTTTTAGCTTTCTTTGCCATGGCGCTATTGGGTTTAATTTTTTTTGGAGTAGAGTTTGAGTTAATTCTTCTGAAATTTAAATAAGAGTTTGCTTGGAATGGCATCGAATGAAAAAAAAATTTCAAGCAAAAAGTTGATGCTTGTCAGACAAGAGGCGGTGATTTTGAATGGACAGATCGAAAATTGGTTCAAAAAGTTTTTTAGCCTCTGATTTTGTTTTTAGCAAATTACTAAATATTTTAGCATTCGATTTTAAAACGAAAACATCATGACCACAGACGCAAAAGAGAAATTAAAGGCCCTTCAACTCACTATTGATAAACTGGAAAAGACCTATGGCAAAGGCACCGTAATGAAATTGAGCGATGAAATTGTTATGGACGTGCCTGCAATTTCAACTGGTTCGCTCGGGCTTGATATTGCTCTGGGTATTGGAGGCATACCTCGGGGTCGTGTTACTGAAATCTATGGGCCAGAATCATCGGGTAAGACCACGCTCACCTTGCACGCTATTGCACAGGCTCAGAAGAAAGGGGGACTAGCAGCTTTTATCGATGCTGAGCATGCTTTTGATAAGTCGTATGCAGAAAGATTGGGTATTGATACCGAAAACCTTCTTATCTCTCAACCTGATAACGGTGAGCAGGCGCTTGAAATTGCCGAGCATCTGATCCGCTCAGGTGCTATTGATATTATTGTCATTGATTCAGTGGCAGCGCTTGTGCCTAAAGCTGAGTTGGAAGGCGAGATGGGTGAAAGCAAAATGGGTCTGCAAGCCCGATTAATGTCGCAAGCCTTGAGAAAACTTACCGGCACAATTAGCAAAACGGGGTGTGCTTGCATTTTCATCAACCAACTCCGCGAAAAAATTGGAGTGATGTTTGGCAACCCTGAAACCACTACCGGTGGTAACGCCTTGAAATTCTACGCTTCAGTAAGGTTGGATATTCGCAGAATTGGGCAAATCAAAGAAGACGCAGATAATATTACCGGTAACAGGGTAAAGGTAAAAGTGGTGAAGAACAAAGTAGCACCTCCGTTCAAAGTAGTAGAGTTCGATATCATGTACGGCCGAGGCATTTCTAAGTCAGGAGAAATCGTGGATTTGGGCGTTGAACTCAATGTGATTCAGAAATCAGGTTCTTGGTTTTCATACAACGGCAATAAACTTGGCCAAGGCCGCGATGCCGTGAAACAACTTATTGAAGACAACCCTGAACTTTCGGAAGAATTGGAAAAGAAGATCAAAGAGAAAATTTCATCCGGAGGAGTAGAGGAAGGGAAGAAAGCAGAAAATTAGTACTTCTGTATAAAACAGATGAGAGGCATTGCATTTTGCGATGCCTCTCTTTTTGTAAACATTCCTTATATATATTGCGCGAATGAGTTTTTTGAAATCCATCGCATTCAAAAGAACAACTGCCATTGGCTGGTACACATTGATCATCCTGGGCTCTTCAATCCCCGGTAAGAAAATCCCGGAAATTTTTACCCTTACGCCAGATAAACTGATTCACTGTGTTGAATACCTGGTTCTCGGTTTTTTATTGATGCGTTGGCTCACCTCAGATTTTACTTCATTTACAGGGAAGAAGTCCGCAGTGATTGTATTACTGGTCGGGGCGCTTTGCGCAATGGCTGATGAATTGTATCAAAACCTGACTCCCAACCGCACACCCGATTTTTATGATTGGTGTCTTGATGTTGTTGGATTGATGATCAGTATTCCGTTTTTTGATTTTCTAAGAAGAAAAATTTATTGGATTTAGGTTTCTTCCGGTAGGCGCAAGTTCAATAATACGGACTTTCTCGCCATTCGCTGTCAAAAAAATCACTACTTTTCGTAGTAGAACCGGCTATACCACGGAATGCCCAACTGCAAAGAATTACAGGCATTCCGGCTAACCTTAGCTTATAAATTATCAACAAATGAAAGCACGCAAACTCATTCTTTTCATTGTTTTGATTTCCATCGTTTCGGAAGCATTCAGTCAGGCCAAGTATGACAAGGCGATTAAAGCAACTCAGGACAAATACGAAATTGGAGATTACCGAAAAGCAATTTCAGGTCTTGAAAAGTTCAAGAACAAAGCCTTCAAAAAGCTGGGCGCGCAAAATGCGTACACTGCTAATTATTATTATCTCCTGGCCAAGTATCATTTGGCCACGGGCAAGATCACTGAATTTGAAAACAGTGTGCAGACGGCTATTTCTACCAGTATAGCAGCCAATAAGGAAAACAGTCAAAAGCATGGTCAAAGACTTGCTGATATAGCAGAACTATATATTCTCAACGGTTCTCATCGGGTAGCCAGAGGTTATTTGGATCAGGCCAAGAAAATTCTTGTCGAAGGTAATTTCATGACCGATGCAATTAAAGCTCGATGGGGCGTGCTCCAGGCCGAAGCACTTACGGGGCAAGGCTATTACACAGAAGCAATAGACGTTCTTCGCGACCAGGAAAAATATTTTGTAGGACGTGCCGTGAAGAATGAAACTTTCGTTGACGACAAGGGCAACTTAAAAAGTCAGCGAGTACCCGATGATCAATTGAAAATCCGATATCAAGACTATGCACGTTTGATGACTGATTTGGGAAATGCTTTTCGCGGTCAAGGTAACTTTAACAGCGCTGACTCTGCATTCTCTTCCGCAGCGCGATGGATCGATAAAAATTTGGGAAAGTATGACATCACTTATGTCAATAACCAATTTCTTCATTCAAGCCTTATTCTTGAAAATGGTCTTGAGATAGATCGCGATTTTCCGAGGGGTACCGGCTTTGATGAGGCGTTGAACAATCTCAGAACAAACCACAAGAACACCCATTACCTGGCGATATCCATTTACGAAGAGTACATTAAGAGACTATTGGCGCAAGGAGGTGGTGCACGATATAACAACGTAAAGCTGGAATTTGAAAGAATGGTGAACAGTAATTACAAGGGCAGCGCCTATTCTGCCCGGCTGAAAGCTGTGGAATTTGATTCAAAGCTGGACAAGGACAAGACCAAGGATCTTGAGAATCAAGCCACCAAAATGCTGTCGACAACACCCGAGCTGCCGCACAATAACATTGTTACTGTTCATGTGCTTGAATTTCTGAACGGCTTGGCCATTTATAAAAAGAATTACGTCAGTGCCGAGGGGTATCTGGCTGAAATTGTCAAAATAAAATCTGACCTGTATGGCGAGGATGCCCCGGAAACGCATTTGTCCAGATTAAAACTGGCCGACTTTTATCTCGACTACACCAATAAAATTACGGAGGCCGGTAAAATCTATGGTGAAAGTTTCTCTAATAAAGTAGAAAAGCAGATCAGTATTCGGCACAAAGATATGCTTGAAATTCTCAATCACGTGGCTAGCTATTATGAACTTACCGATCAATACGATAAAGCAATCTCTTCACTGGAAAAAGCGAAACATACGGCTCGCGCAAAATTTGATTACAATGACTACCTCTACGGAGCTGAGCTGACCCACATCGCCAAACTTCAAATCAAATTAGGGCAATACGAGCAAGCCGATGAAAGTACCACTGCTTCTTTAAAAATTCTTGAAAACTTCCGTAAAGACGAGGGTAAGAAAGGATTTCTCGTAGACGCCATCGAAACGCAAGCAACCCTTTTTGGGATCAAGGGGCTGTTTGATGAAGCAGAAGATAATCTTGATCGGGCCGCAAAAATTATTTCAAAGGCCAGCCGGCTCATTAACCTTGATGAGTCTGCCGCAGCAAGTCAGCTTTCCGGCCTTTTTATTCAACTGGGTCGTTATGCGGATACAGAAGAATTATTAGACAAGCTAATTACGGATTACGAAAAATTGTACGGTCCCAATTCCATGCGACTCATCGATCCCCTGGTAAATCAGGGGCGGCTTTCATTGGTGAAAGGCGACTACACCCAATCTGATAAAATTGCTACTCGGGCCAAACAAATCGGTATGGCCGTGTATGGTGAAAAATCGACCAAGATGGCGCCTGTGCTTTTGCTGATGGGTGACCTTGACAATACCATTGGCGATTATGATGAAGCTGAAGGTAATTTCACCAAGGCGCTTGAAAGTCAACAGAAGCAGTTTGGCCATAATCATATTGAGGTGGCAAGATCGCTTTCGCGGATTGCCTTATGTAAATTTTACAAGGGCGATTCACCGGCAGAGATTGAGAAAATGCTAAGCGATGCACAAAACATTATGGGGAGTCGGCTGGGCAAAGACAACCCTCAATATGCCGAAGTATTGAAAAATGTGGCGATTGTGAACATCGCACAGAAGAAATATCCCATTGCGTTTAATTCACTGACTCAGGCCGAAGCAATTTGGCGAAACAAGACCGGACGCAAAAACAACATCAACGCAGCGAGTATTTATACACTTACCGGTGATGTTTATTATCAGATGAAGACGTACAACAAGGCTGAGGAGTTTTACAATAGTGCAAAAAGCATTTATGACAAGTACTTCAGCAAGCAGCACCCAGAGTATGTGAAGATCCTTTCAAAGTTGGCCAAGGTCTACTACATGCAGAAAGATTATAAGCGATCAAAGAAAAATATTGAAGAGGCACTCAATGATTACGATTTGTTCATCAAACAGTATTTTCCTGCGCTGAGTGAACGAGAGAAAGCAAAGTACTGGAACACCATGAAGGGTGATTTTGAATTTTACAACACGCTTGCATTTGGGCAGTTGGAGGACTTCCGCGATTTGGCGGGTAAAGTTTACAATTACCAGTTGCTGACCAAAGCGCTTTTGCTAAGCTCATCTATCAAGATCCGTGAGCGCATCCTCAACAGCAAAGATGAAACCCTCAAGGCCGCATATAATAATTGGGTGTTGAAAAAAGAATTTTTGACCAATGCGCTTTCCATGAGCAGCGAACAATTGGTGCAGAACGGAATTGACCCCGCGGCTTTGGGCACGGAGGTAGAGAAACTGGAACGTGAGCTGAGTGAAAAGTCAGAATTGTTTGGGCAGAGTTTTGAAAACAAGAAAATCACCTATGAAAATGTGCAGAAATCCATTGGCAAAAATGATGTTGCTGTGGAAATGGTGCGTTATCGGTATTTCAACCATGACTTTACCGACTCGGTAATTTATGTGGCCATGTATGTAAAGAATGATAACGCGCGCCCGAAGATTATAGCCTTGCCCGCAGGCCAGAAAATGGAAACGCGCTACTTTCATTATTATCGCAACAGCATGATGAGCAAATTACCCGATGCCTATTCATACAAAATTTTTTGGGAGCCCATACAAAAAGAAATTGGTCAGTATGCCACCATTTACCTTTCGCCTGATGGCATTTATAATCTAATCAACCTCGAATCAATCGCTACCCCCGATGGAAAATATGTGATCGATAACTCGAACATCGTGATTGTAAGCAACACGAAAGATTTGTATTTGCGAAAACTGAAAACACGTGCCCAATCATCAAATACTGCCACGATGTTTGGCAATCCTAAATTTTACCTCGCGTCATCCTCACAACACACCATTGCCGATCTTCCCGGCACTGAAAAAGAAGTGAATGAACTTCAAGATCTGCTTAAGCAAAAAGGATGGAAGACTTCGGAATATGTTGAGACATCTGCCAGCGAAGAGCAAGTTAAAGATTTGGATAGCCCGAAAATTTTTCACATCGCGACCCATGGTTTTGCCACACCGACTATTTCAGAAGATGACGCAAAACAAATGACTGCGAGCGAGGCTCAACTCACAGAAAACCCATTGTTGAAAACGGGATTACTGCTAAGAGGTGCTGGCGACTTGCTAAGCAAAACGAAATACAACTACAATATGGAGAGCGGCATCCTCACCGCATACGAAGCCATGAGCTTGAACCTCGACAAAACTGATCTTGTGGTATTGAGCGCCTGTGAAACAGGTTTAGGCGAAGTCTCTAACGGAGAAGGTGTATACGGATTGCAGCGCGCATTTTTAGTCGCTGGCGCAAAAGTTTTGATCATGAGTATGTTTAAAGTAGATGATGAGGCCACGCAGAAACTCATTCTCAATTTTTACAAGAAATGGCTGAACACAGGCAACATGCGCCAGAGTTTTGTGGATGCCAAGAAAGAACTACGTGTAGATTACCCGGAACCAATCTTTTGGGGAGCATTTATGATGATCGGGCTGGATTAGCTAAATTTCTGAATGGATCAAGTAAGCAGCCTTACCAGAAAGGTAGACTCTCTTAGTTTAGAATTAAATTCACTTAAGCCTCTGAAAAAAGAGGATGAGGAAAGACTTTGGAAAAAATTCCGCTTAGAATGGAATTATAACTCAAACCATATCGAGGGAAACACCCTCACCTATGGTCAGACAGAACTACTATTGATTTTTGAGAAGACGACCGGTGATCATGAAATACGAGAGTATGAAGAAATGAGAGCCCATGACGTTGCTCTCAAACTGATTGCTGATTATGCAAAAGATAAATCAAGAGAGCTTACAGAAGCTGATGTTCGAGAGTTGAATAAAATCATTTTAGTAAGACCTTTTTGGTCAAACGCCCAAACACCAGATGGACAACCGACCAGAAAACTAATTCAACCAGGAGAATACAAGAAAGAACCTAACTCGGTTTTATTGCAAAGCGGAGAAATGTTCCACTACACTTCGCCAGAAGAAACTCCTGCTAAAATGAAGGAACTTATAGATTGGTATCGAAAAGCAGAGTCAGAAAAAAAATTGCATCCGGCTGAAATAGCTGCGAAGCTTCACTACGATTTTGTTCGAATTCATCCATTTGATGATAGTAATGGTCGTACCTCTCGATTGCTGATGAACTTTGTTCTCCTCCGTCATGATTTCCCTCCAGTGATTATAAAATCCGCAGATAAGAAAGGGTATCTGAACGCGCTAAATAAAGCGGATGTTGGGGATAAAGTCGCTTTCACAGAATATATCATAGAACAACTCATTTGGTCTTTGGAGTTAAGCATCAGAGCTGCCAAAAGGGAAAACATTGATGAGAAGGATGATATTGATAAGGAAATTGAAGTGTGGAAGAAAGGCTTAGGGAAAGTTACTGAAGAGCCATTAAAGTCCATTCAACAAATCAGAACTCTTTACGAAGATTCGTTAAAACCTCTTTTTGATGAATTCCTAAAGCGTCATCAAAAGAATTTTGATTCAATTTTTTTCTTTAACCAAGTGACCCTTTATGTCGACAACACATATACCTTAGATTATTCAACATCTTTGGACCTTGAAAAGGTGCTTTTGGATTACACAAACGGGGGTAAACCGTTTCACATAAATTTTGTCAATTCATGGCAATTATCCTACGTTCACCGACAACTAAAAACTTCAATTGAAAAGGATTTTTATATTGATTCAATTTTAAAAATTGAGTTTCATTCCGTGAGGTACGACATCTTTCATAATGACGTGCGATTGCTAAGAAAATCGTACTCTCAAAAGGTCAATGACCTGGAAATATCTAATATCGTTAACCGTAGCCTTCAAGACACTTTTGCAACGATACAAAGGAATAGGCAAAATTAGATTCACTTGTCGCAATCACCCCTTCAAAATGACGTTTTCTCACACCCTCAGTTTCCGAGTTGTATCCCATCTTTGCATTGTTAATCAATTACAACGAAAACTAACAACTATGGAAACTGCAACCAAAACCATCACTGTAGAAAATACAGTAAAAGCGCCCGTGGAAAAAGTATGGAGACTTTGGACCGAGCCACCGCACATTAAGAACTGGAACAATGCTTCAGATGATTGGCATACACCTTTTGCGGAAAATGATCTTCGCATAGGGGGTAAATTCAACTCACGCATGGAAGCTAAAGACGGAAGTTTCGGATTTGATTTTGGAGGTGTATACGATGAAGTAAAACTCAATCAAAAGATATCTTATACTATTGGCGATGGCCGCAAAGTAAGCATCACTTTTACAGCAAATGGAAACGAAACCAAAGTGACAGAAACTTTTGAGGCTGAAAGTGAGAATTCGCTCGATCTGCAACGCAACGGTTGGCAGACAATCCTCGACAATTTCAAAAAATACGCTGAAACAAACTAAATTCGATTCTTATGAAAAAGATAAATACCATTTATTGGATAGTTACTGGCTTGTTCGGTGCCTTTATGCTGTTTTCCGCCATTCCAGACATAATGATTACGCCTGAGGCAAAAGCATTTATTGGGCATCTGGGTTATCCCGATTATTTTATTCAAATGATCGGTATTTCTAAAACACTCGGTGTGATTGCCATCCTCATTCCGGGATATCCCCGGATAAAAGAGTGGGCGTATGCAGGGCTGTTATATGATTTGCTTGCCGCTGTCTACTCCCAGATTGCAACGGACGGATTCAAGCCAGAAATATTCTTCATGGTGCTTCCGATTGGTTTTGCGATGGCATCATATATGCTTTATCACAAGAAAATGAAGGAGGCATCAGCATAGTTTCGTTGTTGTATCACTTGGCGTGCACATGGCACGCCTTTTATCTTCCTTAAGCCAAGTACGAATCGTTAGTTCTCAATAAATTCAAGAGCCGTCTCAATTCTGTTTTTTTCCTGTCACAATAAATTTCGTCAAGTTATTGAATGTGGGATATAAAATATTTCGGCAAAGTATTTCATTTAGAAGCGGATTGATGGTTTGATTGCCGAATTTCAAGAAAGCACCGATCTCATCCGTATTAGCTGGCCGCTTGCTCAAATAATCCCTGAACCTCTTCTTCCATTCTTTTTTGTTGAAGGAAAATTTTTCTTCCAGCAGGTCCCACGTTTTGTTGATGTGGTATTCCTGAAATTCATATTCAAATGCCTTGTTCATCAACGAAAATTCAGAAGCGATCTTTAGCAATCCAAATCGATAGCCTGGTTTTTATATTTCTAGCAGGGGCCAATCAGGTGAAAATCCCATTGATACTGGAGGGCAAATAAAACCCACGCGAAATTTATTTCTCAATGGGCCTCAAAGAAATAATGAATTTCGATTGCATCGATATAGGAGAAACTCCCACACCCAAGAGCTTTCACTTGGCCTCGCGTCTATTTTTGTTACCTGCTCATACGAACAAACCCAAGCCAACCAACTGATGCCGGCATCCTAAAAAGATTCCGGCTTCTTTTTGAGCAACAGTTTCAAAAGAATGTAGCGCAGAGAATTTCCCGTATAGAGGAGTTTTAATTAGGTTAAACTCCTACTTGTTTTGATTGTGAATCGAACCCCCGATTAGTTTTGATTTTCCTCATTCAAGACCAACCAAAATCCGGCAGCCCTACAAGGTTGCCGGTACCATTTTGTTGGCAGCACATTCACCCACTAAACCGTCTTGAGAAGACTGTCTGCCTGATCAAAAATTCACTCCCGAAATCTTTCATCTTATCAACGACCGGCAGGTCATTTCCTTTTCGGTAAGAAAGTACTCTACTTTGGGAGGGATCTTCGGGTAGATTTTTCGCTCAATGATTCCATCAGTTTCCAGCTCACTCAGTTATGTAGTGAGCATCTGCTTGCTGACGTTTTTCAGCGTCATTAAGTACAAGATCAGCAGCTTCCATTTCCCGCCAATGACATCCATTGGGGCCCATAACACTAAGGCTGTCTAAGTAGACGCCTCATCGGTAGTCAGATCCAATAGTACTTGTAAGATTTAAGAATATCTGATGGTGGGGAATTCGCAAACTCTGTATTTCTAATTCTTCGTTCGCTTTTTTACAATTTTCTTTTTTCGATGTTCTCTTCTTTTGTTAAAAGTTATTGACAAATCTTAAAAATTGAGAAAATGAAAAACAGTCATCTCCGCGGTTCACCGGCATTTTTTGTCATTTGGTTGTTTCAATTTTTCATTACGCCAATTCTTTCAAACCCATTGATAGTTTGTTCAGTTTATTTCAATAACAATACGCTATGAAACAGACAGTCTTTTTAACGCTGCTTTACGCAAGCAGTTCCATTGCTTCCTTTTCACAAACCAATTCAACAAACCAAAAAACGAATGCTATGAACCAAGCAAAACCATTTAAGATTGAAGTTGCGCAAAATGTTTTAGACGATCTCAAAGCCAGGCTGAAGATGACACGCTGGACGGACGAACCCAATAACGCGGGCTGGAGCTATGGGACGAATCCTGCCTACCTGAGAGAGTTACTGGATTACTGGCAAAATAAATACGATTGGAGAAAGCAGGAAGCTGAATTGAATAAATTTCCTCACTTCAAAACGGAGATCGATGGAATCAGTATTCATTTTATCCATGTGAAGGGAAAGGGTTCGAATTCAAAACCACTTATCCTTACTCATGGCTGGCCTGATTCCTTCTATCGTTTTTACAAAGTGATTCCTATGTTAACTGATCCAGCGAAGTTTGGAGGAAGTCCCCATCAATCTTTTGATGTAATTGTGCCTTCCATTCCCGGGTTTGGTTTTTCTGATCGTGTTGCGGTAGCTCCCGAACGTACAGCGGAACTATGGGCCAAGCTGATGACCAATGTGTTGGGATATCAAAAATTCTATGCTGCAGGAGGAGACATGGGAACCAACATTACCAAGGCTCTGGCAGTTAATCATCCTGAAAAAGTTACTGCAATTCACCTGACGGATGTAGGTTATCCAAATGGAAGTGAGGATTGGTCTACCCTGTCGCCAGCAGAACAAGAATTTGGACAATTCATTCAACGCTGGTGGTACACGGAAGGAGCTTACAACATGATCCAGTCTACCAAACCACAAACGCTGGGATATGGATTAAATGATTCGCCCGCAGGGTTGGCCTCCTGGATCCTGGAAAAGTTTAACACTTGGAGCGATACCAAAGGCAATATTGAAAATAGTTTTACCAAAGATGAGTTGATCACCAATATCATGATCTATTGGGTTACTCAAACGATTAACACATCAATACGAACTTATTTGGAGACAGCGCGGGCATCATACACACAGCATGGCCCTAAGCCTGAACAAAGAGTGGAGGTTCCCACGGGTGTGGCTTGCTTTCCGGCAGAAGCACCCGTTCCCCGCGAATGGGCAGACAGAAAAGCAAATGTTAAGCGATTTACAAAAATGCCTAAAGGCGGACACTTTGCAGCGTTGGAAGTACCCGAACTGTGGGTAAGTGAAGTGAGAGCATTCTTCACTGAAGTAAAATAAGAGCAGCAATCTAGCATCCAGCCATTCAATTTAAATTACATCTCATCGGAGTCTCAGCCTCGGGACTTCGATGTATTTTTTACGGCTGCGTGCTTCATCCAAATTTCCCGCGCCTTCACAATCCTGCTAAAGTTGTCGCGATCAGCACCTCAGATTGCCGTATTTACACCCCACATGTTTTGTTTAACAACACTACGTTTGTTATGTCAATTAAAAACCCAAAAATTATGAAACTCACTTTTAAAAGCATTGGAGCAGTGTTTGCCGGGCTTGTTGCAATTTTTGTTTTGTCTAGCGCAACAGATTTTGTGCTGGAGGCAACCGGTGTTTATCCCCCATTGGATGAACAGCTTAAATATGGATTTAACACCCCATGGATGATTTCTCTTGCTATAATTTATCGCAGCATTTATTCGATCGCAGGCTGCTACCTGGCCGCATCGCTAGCTCCATCGCGACCAATGCGTCACGCCATGATACTAGGAGGTGTTGGATTCGCAATAAGTATCCTCGGTACCATAATAATGTGGGATAAATCTCCCGCATGGTATCCAATTTCCCTTGTCATACTTGCTCTGCCATGTGCATGGTTTGGCGGTAAACTGAAAAGCAAGATGATACTTAAGAACTCCGCGGTCTGAACTTTATTTGGACAAGAATAATCAAATCAGTAGGATACAATAGCGGAGTCTAGCCATCGGGATTCCGCTATTTGTTGATGCTACTTAATGCTAAAATCTTCACTTCTCGGTATCAGTAATCCTCTCTTCGACCGCAAAGATTGCTACTGCAAACGGCCACTCTAAAATTCTTTAACTTGCCGTAACATCTTTCCACAAGTGGCGTCTTGCCTTTGATACGATGAACCTCGAAGACTTTGAAACCCGGGTGCTGCCCGCCAAAAACAAGCTTTTTCGCTTTGCCCTGCGCTTGCTCGGCAGCAGTGAAGAAGCCAAAGACGTTGTTCAAGAGACGATGATCAAAGTCTGGAACGGGCGCGATATGGCCGAAGTACAAAATATGGAGGCCTGGTGCATGCGTATTACCAAAAACCTGTCGCTCGATAAGTTAAGGAGCAGGCAGCGCAAATCGACCGGGTCCATTGATGTTCGATTTGACATGGTACACGAGAGTTTGTCGCCTCACGAAAAAACTGAAATTCAGGAAAGCATGAAACGGATTGATGAACTGATGGCCGCCCTGCCCGACAAGCAACGACAAGTAATGCACTTGCGCGATATCGAGGGCTACAGCTATAACGAAATTTGCGAAGTATTGGAACTGGACATGAACCAGGTGAAAGTGAATTTGTTTCGCGCCAGAAATTCTGTGCGCGAAAAATTAATTAAACTGAATGCGTATGGACTCTAAACATATTGAAGCCCTTCTCGAAAAATACTGGAATGCCGAAACAACACTCGACCAGGAGCAAGAGCTGCGCGAATTTTTTCAGGGCAGCCATGTTCCTGAAAACCTAAACGAGGCTGCGATGCTTTTCCGATATTTTGAAACGGAGAAAGCGAAGAAGCTGAATGAAAATTTTGATGCGGCTGTAACAAACAAAATTCGGCAGCGTCAAGGTGGAAAGATTGTTTCGATGACGAATTGGTTTCGAGTAGCGAGGGTGGCCGCGGGAATAGTAGTAGTAGTGGCGGCAGTTTATCTGATCGGCCAAAATGTGCGAAGGAATTCGACCAAAGAAATAGCCGACACGGAAAGTGACCCGAAGCTGGCATTTGAGGAAACCAAAAAAGCATTGTTGATGATCTCGAAAAACTTTCACAAGGCCCAACGCGAAGCAAGCATGATCAACTTGCTGAACGAAGCGGAACAAACAATCCAGCGCAAGCCAAGTGAAAAGGAAAAAGAACAAACAGAAAAAAAGGTAAACATTTAAAAAAACAATCACCCTCTCCTCTGGAGAGGGCAGGGTGAGGCAAAAAACAAAACAAAAAGCTATGAAAAAGTTAATGATTGGAGCAGTGATGATGGTGTTGTCAGTAGCAGCCAGTGCACAAGGTGAAGCGATATCGAAGTTCATCGCCAAGTATCAGGACGATGAAACATTCACACAAGTGAAAGTGAGCCAAAAAATGTTCGGGCTCTTTACCAACATGGACGTAGAGAAACCAGAAGACAAGCAAATACTTGATGCGATAAGCAAAATTCAAGGCCTGCGTGTATTGGCAAAACATGAGACCCGCGACTCACGCGCGTTGTATAAAGAAGCACTCACAGCAATACCCTCTGGTTCCTACGAGGAATTGATGAGCGTGCGCGACAAAGACAAAGACATGAAATTCTACATCAAAGAAATCAGCGCAGGAAAAATCGGTGAGTTGGTGATGGTGATGGGAGGGAATGACGAATTCATGTTACTGAGCCTGTTTGGTGAAATTGATCTGAAAAAAATCTCAAGCATTGGCAAGAAGATGAATATCGAAGGCTTGGAAAAACTGGAGAAGCTTAAGGATAAGAAGAATTAATATAGTTTACAGGTTTCAGGTTTCCAGTTAAATAAAACCGAAACGGAGACCGGTAACCTGCAACTGGTAACTGGCCTAATGAATAAAGACATGTCTATGAAAATCTATCTTTTCTTAACTCTCCTGCTTCTTAGCAAAATTTCGTTTGCACAGTCAAACACTACAAATGAGCTTGACAAAAAATACGAAGGCCTCTCGCTCTATTTTTATAAGAACACATTGAAAATGTTCAATCAAAATGACAACAAAGAATTTGATGAACTGATCAAAGACATTGAGAAAATGAAATTCTTGATGATTGATAAAGCAAAGAGTGCATTTGCTGCGGCAGATTACAAAAAATTATTGAACGGCTATCAGGGCGAGAAATACGAAGAGATGATGACCAGCCGGTACAAAGGAAAAAATCTGGATGTGTACATCAGGCAAGCCGATGGTCGAGTAAAAGGTACCGTGATCCTGGTAAACGATTCCTCAAGTTTGTATGTGCTTGATATTTTGGGAAGAGTCGCCCTTGATAAAGCATCAACTCTTTTTAAAACCCTGGATGAAAGTACTGACCTCGGAAAACGAATAAAAGATTTCGCAAGCGGTGATGAGAAAAAAAGCAAGAATAAGGACAAAAAGGAACACGGCATCAAGGTTGATTAAACATTAAAATATTTTTCGCTTGGAAACAGTTCTATCTACCAATAAGCTCACCAAAAATTTTGGAAGACTTTGTGCAGTAAATCGCCTCGACCTTGAAGTGAAGCGAGGCCAGGTGTTTGGCATGCTTGGCCCTAATGGCAGTGGCAAGACTACAACACTCGGTATGTTGATGGGCGTGACTAATCCTACTTCGGGAAGTTTTACCTGGTTTGGTGAACCTGCTACTCACCTGACCAGAAAAAAAATCGGGGCTGTACTTGAGCACCCAATCTTCTATCCTTATCTGAGCGGACAAAAAAACCTCGAGCTCAATGCGATGGTAAAAGGAGCAGACCCAGCGAACATTGCTAAAGTTTTAGAGGTAGTTGAACTCAGCGGCCGCAAGGATGATAAATACAAAACGTATTCACTCGGTATGAAGCAACGCCTTGCAATTGCATCAGCGCTGGTGAGTGATCCGATCATCCTGATTTTGGATGAACCTACCAATGGCCTTGACCCGATGGGGATTGCGGAGATCCGCGAGATCATCAAGCGTATTGCTGCCGATGGCAAGACCATTATTCTTGCAAGTCATTTACTTGATGAGGTGCAAAAAGTCTGTACCCATTTTGCTGTTTTACGAAAGGGGACTTTAGTACATAGTGGCCCAGTGGATGATGTGGGCAAAGGCGAAGAGGTAGTAGAGGTGGTTGCCTACCACGATGATCTCGTTCACATTCTGCATGAATTCCGTGGAGCTCTTTCTGTAAAACAGGAGAATGGAAAATTCAATGTGCGCATGCGCGAAGATTTTCACAGTGTTGATCTGAACAAATTCCTCTTCGAAAAAGGTATCGTGGCTTCGCACATCATCACACAGAAGAAGAGTCTCGAAAAACAGTTCCTGGAAATACTTCAAGAGATTCAGGAAACAAAAAGTTAGAAATTTTGAATTTGAAATTCGGAACTTTTGAATAACCGTTATGCTGCACCTACTTAAAATTGACCTGAAGAAAATGACAAACTACCGCACGTTTTGGGTAGTGTGTGGTTTGTATTTTGTGACGCTCGCGTTTACCACTGCCAGCGGCATGGAGTTTTTAAAATGGCTCGCTTCGTTTGTGGAAGGCTTCGGGCAAAAAATTAACATCAACCGAATACCTCTTTATCATTTCCCTGACGTGTGGCAGAATTTGATTTGGATTAGTGGATTATTCAAGATTGTTCTTTCTATTATGGTAGTGATTTCGATTACGAACGAATATCAGTATCGCACCATCCGCCAGAATATTATTGATGGCATGAGCCGTTGGGAGTTTTTGCTTTCAAAAATTCTCACCAATGTTTTGTTAAGCCTGATGAGCGTTGCCATGATTTTTTTAATCGGGTTGATTACAGGTATGATCTATTCACCGGAAATCATTTTGGCCGATGTATTCACTGATCTTGAATTCTTTCCCGCATACTTTTTAGAAATCTTTGCGTTTCTCTCGTACGCATTGATGTTGGGCATTTTAGTGCAGCGTTCCGGACTAACGATCATTTTGTTGCTGCTCTCACATATGATTGAGGCCATCATCAAAGTAAACCTGCCTGACCAGGTGGGTTGGCTGAAACAGTTCTTCCCTATGCAATCAATTACCAATTTAGTTTCCCTGCCTTTTGCCAGATACGCGCTGCAAGAAATTCAGGATTATGTTGCGGTTGGTGCAGTGGCCATAGCGGCAACGTGGGCCTTCCTTTTCAACTATTTTGCCTATATGAGGTTGACGAAGTCTGATATCTAGTAGTTGCTTTCCTTACAAGGATTGTTTTTCTTGCGCGGATGTTTCAGCATCCGTTATTCAAAATTCCTTTTCGTTATGGCCTGATTGGCGGTGTGCTCGGCTGCATGGTGATTGCTTCTTTATATTATATGGGACGCCATCCATTTTTGCTTCCTGTGATTTTTGATTTTCGAATAGTTATTTTCTCAGTCTTTATTTTTCTCTGCCTGAAAGAAGTGCGAGACTACTACCAGGAAGGAAATTTATTTTTTTGGCAGGGTATGATTGGCGGTTACGTATTCATCGGTACCTCTGCAGTAATTGGTTCTATATTCACCTGGTTCATTGCCAGGTGGGATTCTAATTTCCTTCCTTCTTATATATCGAGACTGCAGCAGCAAATGACCGGTTTTCAAAAGCAGATCGAAGAAAGTGTGGGTGCTGAAGCTTATCAACAACAACTGGCGAAATTGCCCGGCACTTCGGCTCTGGATCTGGCGGGCGACTACTTTTTGAAAAGTTTGATTATCGGTCTATTTTTGACAATCATAATCTCAGTTATCCTCAGAAAACAAACTCAAACCCAATAATTTATGGAAGAAACTACAACACCCGCAGTAACTACGAGATCAGCTGGCATTCGTTATGGATTGATCTTGGCAGTGGTATCAATTGCTTATTTCCTTATTTTCAATATGCTTGGAGTTGACGTATCGCAGGGCCCGGGCAGTTGGGGAAGGTTAGTTTATTGTGCTGCACTTATTTTCCTGGCGCACAAATATTTCAAAGACAATGGCTCCGGCTTTATGTCCTTTGGCGAGGGTTTTGGTATTTCATTTTGGATGGCTTTGATTTCGTCAGTTATATCGAGTGTCTTTACCTATATATATGTAACATTTATCGACACTGGATTTATTCAGCAGATGATGGATCGCACCCGTGAGGCAATGGAAGAAAAAGGCAGCATGTCGGAAGATCAGATTGACCAAGCAATGAATATCACTGCTAAATTTATGACACCGGGCATGCTGCTTGTTTTCGGAGTTATTTTCGGGATTATCATAATTTCTATTGTTGGTCTGGTAGTCACTATTTTCACACAGAAGAAAAACCCGGAGCCTTTCGTCTAAATTTTTGATACGTTGAATATTTCTCTCATTATTCCCGCCAAGGACGAAGAGCAATCGATACCCGAACTTACGCATTGGATAAGCCGTGTGATGCAAATTCACGGCTTTTCATATGAAGTTATTTTTATTGATGACGGAAGTGAAGATGGTACGTGGGAACAGATCATAAAGGCGAGTGCAGCGAATCCCTCCATCAAAGGACTGAAATTCAATCGCAACTTTGGAAAGTCGGCAGCTCTGCACATTGGCTTTAAGGCGGCTCACGGTGAAGTAGTAATCACCATGGATGCCGATTTGCAAGACAGCCCGGATGAAATACCTGAACTCTACAAGCTGATCAAGGAACAGAAATTTCAGTTGGTAAGCGGCTGGAAGAAAAAACGTCATGACCCGATTTCAAAAACGTTGCCTTCGAAATTTTTTAATGCTGTTACCCGCAGAATTTCAGGAATTAAACTTCATGATTTCAATTGCGGGCTGAAAGCATACGATTTAGAGGTGGTGAAAAACATCACCGTGTATGGCGAGATGCATCGTTACATCCCTGTATTAGCTAAGTGGGCGGGCTTTACTAAGATTACAGAGAAAGTTGTGGAACACCGCGAGCGGAAATATGGTCACAGCAAATTTGGATGGGAGCGATTTGTGCGCGGCTTCCTCGATTTGCTTACCATCACATTTGTAGGACGATTTGCTAAACGGCCAATGCATTTTTTTGGAGGGTGGGGAATGATTTCGTTTTTATTGGGTTTTGCCTTCACCATAAAAATCCTTTGGGACAAACTTGATTCGGTTTTCATCTCAAAAATTCCACTTAAACGTGAAGTAACAGAACAACCGATTTTTTACCTGGCATTAGTTGCCCTCGTGATCGGAGTTCAACTTTTCCTAGCTGGTTTTTTGGCCGAATTACTCGCAAGGCAATCTGTGTCGAAGAGGGATTATTTGGTGATCGACAAAGTGTGATAAAGAAAATAAGGAGCGAATCGTCTCGGAACTATTTTTTATCTGATTCTTTCTCAAAAGTAATGCCGTGCTTTTTACATTTCTCATCTAAATCTTTTTTCCATAAAGCGATGAGGTTTCTTGCTTGATCAAGATCATTATTGGCTTGCCTGATCACTTCGGCATCTTGCTTTTCAATGGCGAGGCAAATCAATTTGAAGGCCTCCATCTGGTCGCCCGCTGCTTTCACGTATTCGGCATGCATGGTGTTAATCTCTTCAGTGGCAGGATGAATTGCCGTTAGCTTTGTAGAAAACTCTTCATACTTGGGAAGTACTGTCTGCTTGATGGTATAGTACATGATTGAATCACTGGTGTAGTTGTCTCCTGAAATGCTTTCGTATGCAGCAATTGCTTCCCTTTCAAGTGCTGAAACTTTAGGAAGTTCGGTGTTGATGTAGTTCAGCAAATCTTTTTGAACCTGATCTGAGGAACAGGCAACCAATGCCAGAATAAAAATGAATGATTTTAAGTTTTTCATGGTTTTTAGTTTGGGTTGTCTAAGTTAAAAATTTAAAGTTGAATTGACTGAGAATCTGTTGTGAGGTAAAACGGAACTAAAATTGAGTTACTTTTGTCACCCGATTGTGTTCTTTGAATTTTTGCGGCAGGGATAGAAGCGAAAAGCCCGAAGTGCGTGTGCAAATGCGCGGACGGACTTGTAGCGGACCTGCCTACCGGCAGGCAGGTAGCCCGGTGGTGCGCCTCGCACCAGCCGCCCACTCGCATTTCAAATTCAAGATTTCAAATTCCAAATTGATGGAGTTCAATTTTTAATCTTGAATCTGAAATTTTGAATGTGAAAACTGGGGCTGACCGGTTTTGACAGGATGCGCGGGGGTGTATGCCAGCATGCAAGCTCATGAGGGTAGAGCTTTGAACACTGCTCTCAAACCAATAAGTGGCGAGAATACTTACGCCATGGCTGCTTAATCTGACCTAAGGTTAGACAAGCTTATTCACTGATAAGATCGGTGGAAGCCATCATCGCCCACACTTCTGTTTAGCGGGTGTGGATCAGCGGTGTCGACAGCATAAACTGGGCCTCGCTGTGTTGCGCAGCGATGTTGAGATAATAGCAACTACGGAATCTCTTAGGCTGTTGACCGCCTTGTGGTTCCCGACAAATGAAAATCAACTAAGCATGTAGAACGTACACGTTCGTCTTCTCTGGACCAGGGTTCGATTCCCTGCAGCTCCACAAAAGCCCTTTTTTTAAAGGGCTTTTGTTTTTGTGCGTCAGGCATGTTTACTGGCTATAGGGTGGAAGTCCCGAATGAGCGTTGTAGTACGTATCATTAGCTAAGAGCAAGGGTGTCGCGGGCGACTGCGAATCTGAAGGAAGCTTAAGGCAAATCTTCGGGCTTACGAA
>JACOSO010000025.1 GCA_016178785.1 Bacteroidota bacterium
CGGACAGTTCATTGAAACAATCTACAACAAAAAACGTCTTCACTCATCGCTGGGCTACTGCTCACCGGTTGAGTTCGAAGATAAATTTCATTCACACAGAGCAGCCTAACTGCCTGTCCGGTTTAATGGGGTCACTCCAAGGATTTACCGACGCGAGTGGCTCATTGTTTTGGTATGACACGTTTGAGGAAGAAATCTACAGGAACTATGGCGAGTGGGGGATCAGCACCATGATCTCTTTAGGATGGAATGGACCGGTGGCAGGAGTAGTGCCCAATGGGCATGGAGCCGTTGTGAATCGAATGAATGGAATAAGGCAGCAAATGCAAGTAGAGAGAATTGTTGGATCACTTCAACCAGAGGAAATTACATACCTTCGCGCAGCTGCAACTGGTGAAGCTACCCCAGGATTGAATGATAAGAGCGTGAATGAAATGGCACAGATAATATATACAATTCTAAACAGAGTAGCATCAAATTATAATGATAATAATAATATAGAAGATGTAATTACAGACCCGGGGGAAATAAATGGTATCTATACCGAGGGTGCACAGTATATACTCAATGGAGAAAGTGGGAATGAACAATTTGATATTAGAGGCGAAACCGCATGGAATGCTCTGGCAGGCGTAATGACAGGTGATATTCCAAATCAAATTGGCACATCTAGATTCTTTGGCTCTATTAACGATTTACGTACGGCATCTTCACCATTTTCTAATGTGAGAGCATTTTATGAAGGAGCATATTATTATGGTGCATCAATTCCTTCAACCTTCCAATACCTGAGAATAAATGATGTAGTTTTCTTTGACTACCCAGGTTTTCGACGATGGGGTTATTAGTCCACAAAAGAATAAAAATATGAAAAGGATCGGTCATCTCATCGTTCTTTCGTTGTCTCTTATACTCGTCGCTGACTCTCAGTCTAACAGGGATAGCCTTCTTCTTCACCTTTACAAGCAGGGGCAGATTAGCAGGGACACATATTATCGCTCCTTATCCAAATCGGAAGTTGCCAAAGAAATCAAACTGGCAACTCAAAACCTACGAGAGCAATTGAAATATAAGTTTGTTTTGGATTTTCTGCTTGAATACAGAACCGAAGATGGTAAGCCCCTCGCTGATACGACAGAAATAAATGATCCAGAGTTTATTTCCAAGCGGGAAGGAAAAAAATTAGGCAAAGATATACTTGAGCAATTTGAATTAGGCGGATTGTTTAGCCTGTATAAAGTAAAGTCGACGACTGGAGTTCAAGACTATTATCTAGTGGTGAATTCAGAGACGGAGGATCCTACAAAATCTGCTCTCGATTTCTCTCTTCTCGGGAATGATACAAAACATTGGAATTTTTTTGATTCATTTTATTTTCACGGACACGGAGGGGGTTTTCAATTTGATACATTGAATCGTTATAATGTCATTAAAGTTAAACGACTTAATTCTGGGAGTCCGCATTCCTCTGAAGATGAGGCTTATTTGGGAATTGTGAACGATAAATTTAGGGTACTATTCAGTACCAGAAGACTTGAACTATTTTCTCCAGAACGCAGGGACCCGATCCGCACCATGAGGAACATAAAATTTGTTGATCTTAATGGCGATGGATTCTTAGATATCTTGGAAGAAACAAAAGTAGAAGCGGTAGTTAAGGATGAACTTGGAAAAATAAAGCAATATGAAGAAATATCCCGAGTGAAAGCGAAAAAAATGATTTCCAAGGGAGTTCACAAGTATTATTGGAATAACTCGTCCTATTCGTTTGACAGGATGAAATGATTTCGGAGACTTTTTATTACGATCGGCGGAAAGAACGTGTGCTGAAAAAAGTGACACAAGGGTCTATCACGTCTACGCTGTATCTCCGCGGGATGAGTGAGTACCCTCTCGGTGAAAAAACAAGTACGGGTATGAGCCGCCAGTATGTGTACGGACCCACAGGGCTTATTGCAGCAGTGGATAACAGCACGACGTATTACACGTTCAAAGATCATTTGGGATCAACACGGGCAGTAATGAACGGAGCCACCGGAACAGGGGTTGAGTATTATGCCTACGATGCGTGGGGAGCTATCATGCAGTCACAGGTCTCACCGGATATCAAGTATAAATACACCAGCCAAGAACTGGACGGACAGACAGGGATTTATAATTACCGTGCACGGATGTATGACCAGAGCCTGGGAAGATTCTATGCGACTGATCCTGCAGGTGAGGGGTACTCGCCCTACAACTATGCTGCCAACAACCCGATGAGCTATGTTGACCCGACCGGAGAAGATGGAATAATCACCTGGGGTAGATTATATGATCCCACTCGGGATCCGAAGTGGTGGCGGATGAGAGAAAAAGAAGAAGCGTTGGAAAGGGCGCGGCACGAACGTGGCTAGCGATGTACGCCAGTGGTCGGTTGGGAGCGGTAACAGTCTTGTCTTGGATGGATATTACGCTGCGGGAGTTTTGTATACCACAACGATAACCGATGAAGATGGAAATACCGTTACGGTGTTTAAGGATAAATCTGATAAAGAGGTAATGAAGAGGTCGTTGCTGAGCGGACAGAAAGTCGAAACCTATTACGTCTATGACGGGGTAGGAAATCTTCGGTTTGTCATCCCACCTCAAGCAATAGCAGAATTGCCTGCTGCACCGACGGCAACCGATGTGAGTACTATGAAATCAAAGTGGGTCACGGAATACCACTACGATGGGTACAACCGACTGATAGAAAAAATCATGCCGGAAGAAAATATGGTTATTACGGTATACGACCAGCTCGGCAGGGTGGTTCTTCGCCAGGATGGCAATATGAACCTGAAAAATGATTGGTTCTTCACCAAGTACGATAAGTACAGTCGTGTGATTATGACGGGAGTGTATAACGACCTTGTTCATACTGATAGGACAAGCATGCAAACGTTCATTGACGGATTGGGTATCTTTTATGAGATGAGGACAGCAAACAATACGGTTGGCTACACCACGAGCGCCGGCTTTCCTATTGACGAGACGAATATTTGGACCATCACGTATTATGATGATTATGATTTCAATTATGATGGTACCGCCGATGCAGCGTTTATCGTTGAGCCGGAATTCCCTGCGGCTGATTATGGCACCGATACAGAATATCCAGACTATTGGATAACCGGTCATACACCGTTTTATAGAATCACCGATAACGTCACCAAAACAAAAGTTCGTGAGTTTGACGCCGGATTCTTTGGTGGAGGTGAGTATAGTGAGTGTCCACCTTCACCTCAGACGTTATATTACAAGGGGAGTTCAATCACTCTGAAGCCCGGGTTCGACACACATCCGGGACAGAATGTCTATATCGGGGCAAACATTACACTTCCCGCTCTCAAGTATATTGAGACTGTTAACTTCTACGATACGTACGGGCGTGTCATCCAAACGCAGACGACAAATCATTTAGGCGGAACAGATATCGCTAGCACCCAGTATGATTTTTCCGGCAAAGTGCTGCGGACAAAGCTGACACACATGAAGAATAATACTCCTTCCCCCTACACGCAGGTTACAGTTGCTCAACGCTTCAAGTACGATAATGCAGCACGATTAGTAAAAACGTATCAGAGGAACAATTCGGATCCGGAAGTCATCGTTTCTCAGCTTACGTACAACGACCTCGGTCAAGTATGGAGAAAAAAGCTGCACTCCATTGATAACGGTGTGACGTTCTTTCAAAGTGCTGACTATACTTATAACGAGCGTGGTTGGCTTGTGAGCGTCAACAATCCCTACAACCTCAGCGATGCTAATGCAATCAGCAATGACTTGTTTGGGTTTAAGCTCCTCTACAATGTGCAAGAAAGTGGAATGAATCTTATCCCGTCCTCCGGTTTTATCCCAAAGTACAACGGCAACATCTCGGGCATGGTGTGGAACTCCAATGTCACCACAGTCAACGGATATGATTACGGTTATGATAATCTCAACAGATTGCAGGGAGCGTGGTACGGAACGTATTCAACAAGTTGGACAGCGGCATCGTCTGCTGCCCCATATAACGAAACCGGCATCACGTACGATTTGAACGGCAACATGAAAACGATCTTGCGCAATAACAATGCCGGTTATCAAATCGACAACCTTACCTACACATACGATGCCAACAAAGGCAATCGCCTCGATAAGGTTGAAGATGCCGTTGCGCCGACTGGGGGCAATGATTTTAGCGACAACGGGACGCACCTCTCCAGCGGCGAGTATCTGTACGATGCCAACGGCAGGTCAAGTCCTTTTTTCTGTGTAAAACGTATCAGAGGCTACGCTGCCAGTTGGTACGATATGAATTTTGTTAATTCATCATTGGGACACAAGAGCGCCCTGATATTCCTCAGCTGCGCGAGTTCCAGTAACGACATCGATACCCGCTGCCACTTCTGCGAGACCCGCCACA
>JACOSO010000026.1 GCA_016178785.1 Bacteroidota bacterium
AAGTCCGACTTCGACCACCACTTATTCTGTTACAGGAACTAATTCCGGTGGTTGCACAGGTACTGCTTCGGTAACTGTTTCAGTAGGTTCATCACTCACGGTCACAGCCACTGCATCACCGGCAACAATTTGCACGGGCGGATCCAGTACGCTTACGGCAAGCGGTGCCACTTCTTATCAATGGAATACGGGTGAGACAACGGCCAGCATCACGGTTAGTCCGACTTCAACGACAACATATTCAGTTACCGGAACTAACTCCAGTGGCTGTTCGGGAACTGCCTCTGTAACGGTTACAGTAGGTTCTTCTCTTGCAGTGACTGCGACTGCATCACCGTCATCAATTTGTGCGGGTGGATCCAGTACTCTTACGGCTACCGGTGCCACTACTTATCAATGGAACACAGGTGAGTCAACAGCAAGTATTACTGTGAGCCCGGCCTCAACAACAACTTATTCAGTTACTGGAACAAACTCTAGTGGTTGTTCAGGAGCAGCATCAGTGACAGTGACTGTAGGCAACGGGCTCAACGTAACCGCGACTGCCTCTCCTTCAACGATATGTTCAGGATCTTCAAGCACAATAACTGCCAGCGGTGCCACAAACTATTCCTGGAGTACGGGGGAAACCACAGCGAGTATCACGGTGAGTCCCACCCAACAAACTACATACACGGTGACCGGAAATAATGGCGGCAGTTGTTCAGGCTCTGCCAGCGTAACAATTTCTGTAAACCCGACACCAACCGTAACAGCCACAGCATCTCCTGCCACAATTTGCCCTGGCGCGTCATCCACGCTAACTGCAAATGGAGCGAACATTTATCAATGGAATACGCAGCAGACTGGACAAACCATTACCGTGAGTCCGAGTGCAACAACGACTTACTTTGTAGCAGGTTATAATGGGTTCAATTGCAGGGGCATCGGCCAAGTCACAGTGACAGTAGATGCAAGCGCATGTTCAAGAACATCAAGTACAGCGCAGCAAATGCAAGCCAGTGGTAATGGAGAACAAGTTCACCCAGATGATCCTTACGCTATTGCGGTATACCCCAATCCAAGCAAGGGTATCTCATATATTAAAAATGCTCCAAAGGATGGCGTGGTAGAGGTCTACAATGAGATTGGACAAAGGATAGTAGAAGGTACCATTCAAAATGATAATGGATCCTCTGAAATAGATCTTACGCAACATATCAAAGGTGTATACTTTGTCAGAATCAGTCAATCAGGCAAACCGGTTTACCAGAGCAGAGTAGTTAAGATTGAATAAAAGTTTGCCCCCAATTGCGACCGGAAAGTAAAATCTTTCGGTCGCAATTTTTTTGATGTCTTTGTTGTCGTTCTTTTAATTACACCGCACAAGGCGAATAATGACGATGAAGATCATGATTTTCCGATTATCCGTATCGTTGATCGATGAGTGGTTTTGATTGTTACTTAGTTGCATGAAAAAGATTCTGGTCGTGGAAGACGACCCCTCTATGCGTTGGCTTTTGAAAAATCTCTTGCGCAGCAGATACGAGATTGTAACTAAGAATAATGGCTTGGAAGCTTTTTCCTGGCTTTCAATTCAGAACATTCCAGATCTTATCATTTCCGATATTAAGATGCCTGTTATGGATGGCTTTGAATTCTTAGAGAATCTGTCCATCAGTGGTCTCTATAAAAACATTCCGGTTATCATGCTCACAGGAATTGACGAGCCTGCAACTCGCAAACGCTGCTACGACTTAGGTGCCTATTCCTATTTATCCAAGCCATTCAAGCCTAGTGAGCTCTTAGCCAAAATTGCCTTCCCATTTGTTTCAAAAATGTTTCTATAAACTAAACCCCCAGGTTATGGAATCAACTATGCATCGTGCAGCCATTTCTCCCTCTGAAAACTTGAAAACGTATTCACCCATTCAAGTATTACAGATACACAAGGCATCCATTATTGCAGATCAGGTAAGTGACTATCGTCCTGACGGTGTCTGTGTTTGTCACGCTCCGTTGGCCCAAACCCTGAAGATGGCCTGGATCGACAGCAGCCAAATTGATGCCGTGATTGTTGATACGGAATGCGCAATAGCAGATATTGTATCAATCCGGGAGATTGCCGACCGAAACGGTGTTCCCCTTGTTCTCCATACTTTCAAATTTGACTGGAAAGCCAAAGAGATAGCCTTTGAAACTGGCGTTGATGAGTATCACATCGGATACCTTGATAAGCAATTCATTAAGCGTATAAAGTTAATCAAGAGAGTAAAATCTTTCTTAAATGCAAAATCAGGCGAGCAGCAGTTGCCATTGCTCTTAGATCAAAATCCGTCTGATAAATCCTGGTTGATGAAGCGATCTTTCGACATTACCATTTCTATATTCATTATCATTCTGCTGCTCCCAATTCTATTAATAGTTTTGCCCATCCTTAAACTGGAAACGAAAGGGTCTATATTAAGCAGCTTCAAAATAGTTGGAAAGAATTATAAGATTTTTGAGCTCTATAAATTCAAGTATCTCCCTTCAGGTAGTGATAAAAAAATAACCGGCATTTGGCAATTTTTACGGAAGCTACACCTCGTTGGGCTGCCCCAAATTATTAATGTGCTTAAAGGTGATATGTCTTTAGTAGGCAACTATCCTATCCTTGAGCAAGAAGCAGAGAAATTTACTAAAGATGGAATTGCCTGGCGGTTTTTAGCACCGGTTGGCATTGTGGGATTGTGGCGGTTCAATCCGGCAGAAGAAAATAAAACGGACACGTGGAATACCCAGCAAGACATTGAGTATACAAAGGCAAATACGATGTGGCTGGACATTCGGATTCTATTTTACCATTTCCGAAATCTTGTAGTAGGTGGGCGAGACAGGAAAGAGAACGAATGGATGCCGCACCATCCTTCAATGGAAGACAGCATGTCTAATTACATTTCTAAAGAGCAGGCTTTTAATGTTGCGACCAATTAATCGGGCATTTAAAAAAGTATTATGATGATGAGCAAGATTTTGAATTTGAAAATTTCATTAAAAAAATATTTTATGAAAAAACCAGCAGGGAACACTTTCAGTGAAGAGGTTCCGAAAAGTAGAATCAAATTATTGTTTGTAGACTACAATCCTTCCAATAATCTGCATGATCTTCATGGTGAGATCGAGTTCAGTGGTGCAACTGTGCAAGAAGCCCTGAATATAATTTCAAAAAAACAGTCCGCCACGGATGCGGTTGTCGTGAACGCGATGCTTGGTTTTTCTGAAATTAAGACGCTAAAAAAAACAACTGATCAGCGAGATCTACCTCTTATTCTTTATACTCCGGACTTTGATCAGGAAATAAATGATATGGCATTAACATTGGGTGTAGACGACTACTTCTCCGGTTCGATGCTTTATACTTTTGCCAGTCGTATAAAATTTATCATGCGGTTAAGGGAGTTCAAAATTCAATGGCTCAAACAAGAGAGCGAACACAAGCATAACAAAAACGAAGAGCCTGTTGCATGGCACTTTTTTCAAAAACGTTTGGTCGATATCATTGTTTCTTCTATTGCTTTGATCCTTTCTTCACCTGTCATTTTAGTTATAGCACTTGCCAAGGAAATTGAATACATAGAAAATAACGTATTTTCCAATTCCAAAAATGCGCGCTTAATGGACAGAATTTTTAATTGGTATGAATTCCTGGTGCTGATCATGTTTTCACCCATTTTTCTACTCATATCAATCCCTTTAAAAATCGGGTCTAAGCAAGAATATCTGTTTTCAATATCTAAAAATGTAGGCGTAGAGCATAGAATTTTTGATCAGTATAAATTCAATACAGAGTTGACTCATCCTCATCCACGCCACGCAAACAAGCGAAGCACTTGGCTGGGCATGTTATTGATAAAAACAGGGCTCGTAGAATTGCCTTTATTGATCAATGTTTTGAAAGGCGACATTTCCTTCTTTGGAGGCAGGTCTCTTGAAATCAGAGGCGTTAAGAAGACCAAGGATCAAAATGAGAATCAATTCTTAACACAAACGAACATCATGGGATTGCGACATGCACACCAGGGATAACATAGAATTATTAAATTCTCACAAAATATAGATTTCCTACTTGGACATTGGAAAAGAAATAGTGAACGTTGAGCCCTCGTCTATTTTGCTTTTCGCAAAAATAAATCCATCATGCTTCTCCATGATTTTTTTGCAAAGGGCAAGACCATTATTGGTCTTCATTAACTCTCCGTTGTTATGTGACAGCCCTGTAGCGCTAAATATGTTCTCAGTATTTTTCGGATCAAACCCGACACCGTTATCCTCTACAATTATGCGGCAATATTTATTGGCACCGCTATTTTTGGAATCCACCCCCTCTGCCGGCACACCGATTTCTGACCTGATTTTAATTACCGGATTAACATTCTTTTTACTGTAACGAAGGGCATTTGTGATCAAGTTTTGAAAAAGAGGGCGCATCAGAATTCGGCTAACCTTGAGCGTTGGAAGCGGTTCAATTAAAACAGTAGCCATTTTTTCCTTTACCTGATCTTCCATATCAACCAGGAAGTTTTTAAATAACCCATTTAAATCGCATTGCTCAAACTCAAAATGATCAATCGATAATTTGGATGATACGAGGATAGACTCCAGACTCGAAATTTCCTTTTGAAGTTTGGCATTGAGCTGTTTGACTTTCTCCTCTGAAGCCTTTAGCTCATTTATTTCTTTCTCAAGGTTCTTGTTGGTGAATGATAATAGTTGCTCCTGCTCAAACAGGAGCACATTTTTTCTATAGATATCAATGAAAACAGCCACTTTGGCCCTCAACACTTCGGGATTGATGGGTTTAAAAATATAATCGATGCCTCCCGCCTTGTATCCTTTGAAAATATTCTCATCCCCATAATTATTCGCAGTTATAAAAATGATCGGAATATGCCTTAATTTCTCTCTTTCGTAAATCAATGTTGCCGTTTCAAAACCATTTAAAACCGGCATTTTTACATCCATCAGGATCATCGCAAAATCGAACTCGTTCAGCAATATCTTCAATGTTTGATGGCCGGAATAAGCCCGGGAGAATTGATAACCATCTGGCTCAAGGATAGCCTCAATGGACAATAGATTATCCTCGCGATCATCTACCAGTAATATTTTTGGTTGCTTAGATGTCGGGTCGTTATTTACGGAAGCCATAGGCGCAATAAAATCCCTATATCATTCATCCTTAGTCAAAGACGAATGTAACTCATCTTTGCCGCATTCTGTTAATGCTCCAAACAAAAAGTTGCAATTGCTTATTTTCGTGCACAGCAATAATTATGTTACGGATTTTTACTATAGTAAAAATTGCCGTTAACACCAAGGCACATTCAGACAATCTGGCTGCCTTCCTACTATTGAAACCACAATCGGATCAAGGAGAGCAACTGATCAATTTTTACTGGTTTAACAATGTAATCGGAAGCTCCTGCCTCAATGCACTTTTGGCGATCCCCCTTCATTGCTTTAGCAGTAACGGCAATGATAGGCAGCAGACTATTTTTGTCTTCTTCACGTATTTTCCGAGTAGTCTCATAGCCATCCATTTCCGGCATCATGATATCCATCAGTACCATTTCAATGTGAGGATTTTGATGAAGTATAGCGATTGCCTCCTTGCCACTTTCTGCTGTGACCACATTTATTTTGTAACGTTCCAGCACGGAGGTAAGGGTAAAAAGATTCCGTACGTCATCATCTACCACCAGGACAGTCTTCCCGATAAGAATATCTTCCTTGTTATGAATGTTTTCAATAATTTTCCTGGTATCAGCATGAAGTTTTTTATGATCAATATATAAATGTGAAATAGTTATATCCAGCAAATGATCTATCCAATTGGCTTGTTTGGAAACAAAGAAATTCGCGTTGAGCCTGATATTTTCGAGCTCTGGTTCGCTGAGGTTTCTGCCCGAGTAAACAATAATCGGTGTAAATGATTTCTTCGATTTTGAAATTTCGCGAATGAGTTCGTCTCCTGAAATATCCTCCAGGTCATAATCAAGGACAATGCAATCAAACTCGCCCCCCTTGAGTCTTTCAATCGATTTTTTTCCGGCTTTTTCAATATCAACTTGAATCGAATTGTCGAGGTAGGCTTTTTCGAGTTGAGAAGAATACAACTCGTTTTCACCAATTACTAAAATCTTCTTTGTGGCTTTATCACCAGATGTGATGATATCCTCAAAAAGTGCGTTGAGCGGCTTATTCCCGGCTTGCCTAACCGCAAAGGTCTTTGCCCCCCATTTTAGCGCGTGACTTCGGTTCTCTTCTCTTGAAATGATATGGATGGGGATGTGCCTGTAGGCAAGATCCCTCCGCAATAGACTTATGGCTTTCCAACTGGTTGGATCTTTTGGTTTGACATCCATGATGATAGCAATCGGTGCAAGTCGATTGATGACATCGAAAATTTCGAGGTAATTGGTTGCGATGACCCCTTTAAGTCCTTTTACTCGTGCCGCATCAAGTACTGTTCTCCCAAAATTCTGGTCCTCATCAAATACAACGACTACCTTATCTTTAGGCTGAACAGCACTTCGGTCATCTGCTATTTCGTTTAATAATTCACTTAGTGTATTCCTATTCTCTATTCGTTCATGCGTCAACCGACCAAGCAGCGTGTTTATCTCGCTACCTGTGCTTTCTGCAGCGTATTCATTTTCGGGTGAATCTTTCATGGTTACCCTGGAAGGCTTATCCAGAGGTAAGTAGAAGGTGAATACGCTTCCTTTTCCCGCTTCACTCTCAAGCTCAATTGTACCTCCCAATAATTCTGCTAAGCCCCGACTGATTGATAGCCCCAATCCGGTTCCGCCATACTTGCGACTTGTTGAGCCTTCCGCTTGTTGAAATGCCTCAAATACAATCAATTGTTTTTCCCTGGTAATCCCTATTCCGGTATCGCTGATGGAAAATGCTATAACCCCGGAGGCATTGTCCAAATTCGGATGACCTTGCTTCCAACCATTGCGAGCATTAAAAATCCTGAGTTTGACTTCCCCTTTTTCTGTGAACTTAAATGCATTTGACAACAAATTCTTGAGAATCTGATTCAGGCGTTGGCTATCGGTATCAATTGAAGCGGGCAATTGATTATCGGTTTCAATATTAAATACTAAATTTTTCGATTCCGAAATTGGTTTGAAGGTCGTCTCGGCAAAGGACGCAATGTCTGCTATGCGCACAGAAGATATATTCGCTGAAATGAAACCGGATTCTATCTTAGAGAGGTCGAGAATATCATTGATCAATTGAATCAGGTCATCACCACATGAGTGAATGGTTCTCGCATATCGAACTTGCTTATCATTGAGGTTGCCGTCTGCGTTTTCATACAGTTGCTGCGCCAGAATCGAAAGGCTGTTCAGCGGTGTTCTTAATTCATGTGACATGTTGGCCAAAAATTCGGACTTGTATTTGGAAGTGAGCATGAGTTGCTCTGCTTTTTCTTCTAAAGATTTTCTTGCTTCCTCAACTTCTTTATTTTTTGCCTCCACTTCATTCTTTTGTTTTACCAAAAGCAAGGCCTTATCCTGCAGCTCATCATTTGTTCTTCTCAATTCTTCTTGCTGAGTTTTAAGTTCACCCGCAAGGGATTGCGATTGTTCAAGCAATTCCTCAGTCCGAGTGTTTGTCTCAATGGTATTCAATACAATCCCAATACTTTCTGTAAGTTGTCCCAGAAAATCCAGGTGAGTCTCACTGAACGAATCCAGCGAAGCAAGTTCAATTACAGCCTTTACATTATTTTCAAAAAGCACGGGAAGGATTATCAGATTTGAAGGCTTTGCTTTGCCGAGCCCTGAATTTATTTTGACGTATCCCTGGGGAACATTGGTCAATAAGATTCGCTCTTTCTCAAACGCGCACTGCCCTACAAGGCCCTCGCCAACTTCGAATTCTTTAGGAATGTTTTCTTCCTCTTTGTATGCGTATGCAGCAAACAGTTTTAGTTTAACATTTTGCTTTTCATCCTCTTGTTGTAAGATATAAAAGGCACCATAATGTGCGGATACAACTTGTGCCAATTCGGATAATATTCGTTTGGTAACTGTGTTCAGGTCTTTCTGTCCTTGAAGCATCTGGGTAAAGGCTGCCAGATTTGATTTGAGCCAATCCTGATCCTGATTTCGGAGTGTGGTTTCACGGAGGTTGGTGATCATCTGGTTGATCGTATCTTTCAAAGCCTCCAACTCGCCCTTTGCATCAACTCGAATATTACGGGTAAGGTCTCCTTTGGTCACAGCTGATGCCACTTCAGAAATGGAACGCACTTGTGTTGTAAGATTGGCGGCCAGCTGATTCACGTTCTCAGTAAGCGCCTTCCATGTTCCTGAAGCTCCGGGAACACTCGCTTGCCCACCTAACCTTCCTTCTACTCCCACTTCCCTGGCAACAGTGGTAACCTGGTCGGCAAAGACGGCAAGGGTATCAATCATTTCATTGATCGTGTCGGTCAATTGCGCCAACTCGCCCAAGGCGTTGATAGAAAGTTTTTGTTTCAGATTTCCTTTGGCAACCGATGTTACCACCTTGGCAATTCCCCGAACCTGGCCTGTTAAATTTGAAGCCATTTGATTTACAGAATCCGTCAGGTCTTTCCATGTTCCGGCAACCCCGCGCACTTCGGCTTGCCCTCCTAATTTTCCTTCCGTTCCTACCTCGCGGGCAACTCGCGTTACTTCAAATGCAAAAGAGTTGAGTTGTTCCACCATCGTGTTGACCGTATTTTTCAACTCCAGTATTTCGCCTCGTACATCCACTGTAATTTTTTTGGAAAGATCACCGTTAGCCACAGCGGTTGTTACGCCTGCGATGTTACGAACCTGGTCAGTAAGATTACCCGCCATTTGATTAACCGAATCGGTCAAGTCTTTCCATGTACCGGCAACACCGGGCACGAAGGCCTGACCTCCGAGTTTACCATCCGTACCTACTTCCCTTGCCACACGCGTTACCTCGGAAGCAAAACCGCGGAGCTGATCCACCATGGTGTTAATGGTTTCTTTCAATTGCAAAATTTCTCCGCGAACGTCAACGGTAATTTTTTTAGACAAGTCACCGTTTGCCACCGCAATAGACACATCAGCGATGTTACGGATCTGAGCCGTAAGATTACCAGCCATCTGATTTACTGAATCTGTCAGCCCCTTCCATACACCTCCCACTCCTTTCACAGTTGCCTGTCCTCCTAATTTTCCTTCCGAACCCACTTCGCTTGCCACACGCGTTACCTCCGATGCAAAGGAATTCAACTGGTCCACCATTGTGTTAATTGTGTCTTTCAATTCCAGCATCTCACCCTTAACATCCACAGTAATTTTTTTGGACAAGTCTCCCCGGGCAACAGCAATCGTTACATCTGCGATATTGCGAACCTGGTTGGTCAGATTATCGGCCATCTTATTTACAGAATCAGTCAGGTCCTTCCATGTTCCGCCAACACCAGGCACGTCTGCCTGTCCGCCAAGCTGGCCTTCTGATCCTACTTCGCGAGCAACACGTGTTACTTCTGAACCAAAAGAATTGAGCTGATCCACCATGGTATTGATGGTGTTTTTTAGTTCGAGCATTTCTCCCCGCACATCCACTGCAATTTTCTTCGACAAATCTCCTTTTGCTACCGCAGTTGTGACATCGGCAATGTTCCTCACCTGGTTTGTAAGGTTGGATGCCATTTGATTCACTGAGTCGGTAAGGTCCTTCCATGTTCCTCCTACTCCTGGTACGTTGGCTTGTCCTCCAAGCTGTCCGTCCGAACCCACTTCACGCGCAACCCTTGTCACTTCAGACGAGAAGGAATTCAATTGATCCACCATTGTATTAATGGTGTTTTTCAACTCAAGCAATTCTCCTTTTGCATCAACGGTAATCTTCTTCGACAAATCGCCTTTTGCAACAGCGGTAGTTACACCGGCAATGTTTCGAACCTGCGCTGTTAGGTTGCCTGCCATCTGATTCACTGAATCTGTCAGATCTTTCCAGACCCCACCAACTCCCTTCACGGTTGCCTGGCCCCCAAGTTTACCTTCAGTTCCTACTTCGAGCGCTACACGTGTCACTTCAGAGCCGAAAGAATTAAGTTGATCCACCATGGTATTGATGGTGTTTTTCAATTCGAGCATTTCACCACGAACATCAACTGTAATTTTCTTAGATAAGTCACCGTTTGCCACGGCTGTTGTCACACCTGCTATGTTACGCACTTGGCCTGTCAGGTTGGATGCCATTTGATTCACCGAGTCGGTAAGATCTTTCCAGATACCACCAACTCCTTTTACCGTTGCCTGGCCTCCCAACTTTCCTTCTGTTCCCACTTCGAGCGCCACCCGGGTTACTTCGGAACCGAAGGAGTTAAGCTGATCTACCAGCGTATTGATTGTGTTTTTCAATTCCAGCATTTCGCCTTTCACATCCACCGTAATTTTCTTGGCGAGATTACCCTTGGCAATAGCTGTTGTAACTTCAGCTACGTTGCGTACCTGGTTGGTGAGGTTACCCGCCATTTGGTTTACTGAATCAGTCAGGTCTTTCCAAACTCCTCCAACACCTCTCACTTTTGCCTGTCCACCGAGTTTACCTTCGGAGCCTACCTCTCTTGCCACACGGGTAACTTCCATCGAAAAGAGGTTAAGTTGCTTAACCATATAGTTTACCTCTTTGGCAATTCGAAGAAACTCACCTTCTAACTTATGATCGGCAATTTCTTCATGCATCTGTTGCGACAAATTTCCTTTAGCCACAGAACTGATTACATTGGCAATTTGAATCGTTGGATAAACCAGGTCGGATATCAATTCATTCAAAGAATTAACGCCTTGGTTCCAGGAGCCTTTTGTACTTGGCACTGTAATTCTTTGTGTGAGTTTACCTTCTTTGCCTATAGTATTGCGCGCTCTTGTAAACTCCTTCATCATCTTTTCGTTCATTGCAATGATATCATTGAGCATATCGAAAATCTTGCCCTTCATCCCGGCTTCATTGGAGGGCAGCCGGACGGCAAAATTTCCGTTTTTCACTTCCCTTAGTTTTTCTAAAAGTTCGTTGACAGGTAATTCTCCATTCCCATTGGAATCCGCCTTATGATGTTTCCTAAAATCGCCTGATGAAATAACCTGACGACCGGCTGGGCCGCTTTTTTTTGTAATCGCTTTAGCTCCCATAACTGTAGACATTTATTAGTTCAAAGTATTTACCTAGTTCCTAACTTTTTCAAGCTTGGAGTGTTGCACAATTTTTAATCCCTTATCAAAAATCTCAATGAGGCCTTCATTTTTGAAATCCACAAGAGTGCGATTGAGGGATTCTGTTGTTGTTCCTACCATACCGGAAAGATCTTTTCGAGCAACAGTAATGTGCTGGTCTTCATTAGTTGATTCTGTTTGATGATTGAGTTTGATTAACACTGTGGCCACACGTTGACGAACTGATTGGTAGGCCAACTCAAGGAGCTTGTTTTCCGCCTCATACAAATTGCTGGCGAGCATCGATATAAATTTTCTCGCAATCTCTTTGTTGGCATAGATCAGGGTCAGAAAATCCTGTTGGGGAATCATGTAGATATGTGACTCCTTCAAAACGATAGCACTTTCATTATTGGGTTTATCTTCCAGCAATGACACAAAACCAAAAAAATCACCATTGCGGTGCAAACCTGTAATCAGTTCCTTGCCGTCATTGTTAGCCTTAAAAGTTTTTACTAAACCTTTGTCGACAAAGTAGACATGCCTGGGCTGCTCACCCTCCACGAAGACAAATTCTTTTTTCTTGTAAGTTCTGGACCTTCTGTGGTCAGAAAGCTTTTGAAAATCAGGAAGCTGTTTCGTCTTGAAGAAAAAATCATCGATGTCGGTAATCGTATTGCGGAAGGTTGTCTTAATGAGGTCATTTTTCTTTAAACGAAGCTCGATGATATTGAGGAGTTCAAGCCCATCAAAAGGTTTGGTGATGTAGTCATCGGCACCCAGATTCATCCCCACCCTGAAATCGCGCATTTCAGTCTTAGCCGTAAGAAAAATAAATGGAATATTCGCGGTGGCGGGGTCTTTGCTCAAAAGATGTAAGACACCATAGCCATCTAACTCGGGCATCATGATGTCGCATAATATCAGGTCTGGCTGGCTCTGTTGCACCAGTTCAATGCCAAGCTTTCCAGAGTTGCTGGTAAGTACATCGTATCGGCTGAGTTTAAGAATAGAAGCGATGTTCTGGCACATTTCTACATTGTCTTCAATTACAAGTATTTTATGGCTCATGACTTGCGTTTGTTTTGTAATGATTTTGATGATTCTGCTGCACGTATTGATTCTCCAATTGTAGCCGGTAGTATGACCGTAAACGTGGTGCCCACATCGAGCTGGCTTTCAAAAGTGATCGTGCCTTTAAGCAGGTGAATATATTTTTGTATGATGTGAAGACCCAAACCCGTGCCTTCAATGTTGATAGCGTTGCGTGCCCTAAAGAATCTGCCGAAAATAAACTGTTGTTCATCATCCGGAATGCCAATGCCCTGGTCCTTAACTATGAACACGATCGAGCCAGGTCCTATTTCCGAAGTAATTTCAATCGTGTCACCTGATTTGGAATATTTAAGAGAATTAGAAACAAGGTTGGTGACTATGCTCCAAAACAAGTGATGATCAATGCGGGACATCCATTGGTCGCCCGAATGATTATATTTGATTACCTGTCCCTCTCTCTTTATTATATCCATTTCAGAGAGTGTGTCTTGAATGAATTCGGGAATATTGACATCTGAATTCACTACCTCAACTTTGTTTTGCTCCAGTTTCTCCAATGAAAGGAATTCGTTCAAGATCAAGGTCAGGTTGTTAACCGCTCTCTTGATTCGATTGGTGTGAACCATCTTCTCGGTTTCATAATTTTCTGGAGAAGTCTTTTCAATGAGAAAAGTCGAAGAGAGAATCATGGTGAGCGGTGTCCGGAATTCGTGCGAGGCCATCGTAACAAACCGCGACTTAAGTTCTCCAAGTTCCCTCTCCTTTTTCAGCGCATTTACAAGGCCTTCCTCCATAGCCTTTCGCTCTGTAAAATCCCGTACCACGCAAAGGATTATTTTGACGGGGTTCCCGCCACTTGCTAACGGCACAGTGGTGACATGATAAAACCGCCCGCTAAAACTTACTTCACAATGAACACCCTCACCCTCGAAGGTTTTTCTTAATTTCATTACCAAATCGTCATTGAAGGGCAGGAATGGATCTGGGGGCGCTCCCTCCGATAGCAAATTTTTGAAATCCTGGTCGAACACAAAAATCCTTGTCTCAGGAAAATTGCGCAGCACCAACTCTTGAAGGCGTTTGCGGTTCGCTAGCTTTTTTTCCAGCGTCCTGCGCTCATCTATTTCTGTTTGCAGTTCCCTTCGCAGTCTTTCGATCTCACTAAGCGCATGAATCAATTCCAGTCCTTGTTTATTCGCTCTGGATTCAGCGGTATTTCGTTTAATTACATTTTGCCTCATGCGAGAAGGTATTTGCCTATACTACCATTGTTATTACAATGCTCACAGCAGAATCCATGATTCAGGCCCCTAATGTGAGCCAGACAAGCCAAAATATTTATAAATATAATTCATTCATCATCCTTAATTGACGATCCATATCATCAATTATTGATGATGCGTATCGTCAAAATAACGACAAGCCGGTTTGTTAAGTCTATTTTGAAGTTACTGCTTTGAAGTTACTGCCCCCCTTTCAAAACATTTTGCGAGCGATGACCACAATCGTTGAATTTCAAAGAGCTCGATTATAGTTTGCGCCTTCAATAACGACACGACAAAACGATGAAATCCTTCGATCCCTTAAAGGTTTATGTTAGCATCACTTTCATTCTTCTGACATCTTCATGTTACTATAACAAGAGTCTGGTCTATCTGCAGAATCGTCATTTCTCGGAAAACAAAGCTACGCTGGTAGAAAGCAAGAAGACACCATACCACTTGCAGCCAGCCGACATTCTCTCCGTGCAAATCAAGAGTTCTGCTGAAAAAGAAGTATCGGGGATGTTCAATATTTCTACACAGAATTTGATGGTGGCAAGCCCGGGTACTTTATTTCTTGAGGGATACTCCATTGATGCCAGCGGAAAAATTACATTACCGATCCTGGGCGAGCTGATAGTAAAAGACCTTACGGTAGAAGAGGCTCAGCAATTTATTCAGTTGAGTGCCAATAAGTATTTCAACAATGCAATAGTAATCGTGAAGCTGATCAGCTTTAAAGTGACCGTGTTGGGAGAAGTTAAGAGCCCGGGATACTATTATGTGTACAACAACCAGGCAACGGCTTTAGAAGCTTTGGGGATGGCAGGAGACTTGACCAATTTTGGAAATCGAAGAAACATCAAGCTGCTCCGTCAGAAGGATTCGGGCACGGAGGTGATCTTGTTGGACCTCACGAATCCTGATCTTTTAAAATCCGAATATTTTTTTCTCAAACCAGGAGACGTGCTGTATGTCGAACCACTGAAAGCACGATCCAAGAGGTCTAACCTGGAACTCCTAAGTGTGGTGTTTGCCGCAACCACAACCGCAGTTCTCATTTTCAGTTATGTAAACACAAAAAAATAATGAACGAAAAAGTAGACATCAGGGCGATTATTCATAAGCTCATTTCGAAATGGTACTATTTCCTGTTTTGTCTGGCGATCACTGTGCCTTTTGCTTATGTCTATGTGAAATTTGCAGACACCATTTACCAAGTAAGGGCATCCATTTTATTGACAGGGCAAATGAAGAACGGTATGGGGAATGAGAAATTTATGAAGGGGATGGAATTGCTGACATCGCATACTGAATTGGAAGATGAAATAGGTATTTTAAAATCGTTCAACCTGGTGGGAAGCACCCTTCAGAAACTCGATTTTGGTATTTCCTATTTTGAAAAGAAAAACTTCACGACTCACGAAAAGTATGGTGACGGTTGCCCTTTCAAAATTGAATTGGACTCCAGCGTTCATCAAATTTTAGGTGTTCCTATTTACATAAAAAGAACTTCACCTGGCACTTATTCCGTGTTTGCGTCAGCAAAAAATGTTAGCACCTATAACTTTTACACAAATCAAATGGAGGGAGTAATACCCTCCTTAGAGATTGATCAAACCCTGGCCAATGAAAAACCTTTTGTCCATAAGAATTTAAGTTTTAAAATAATCTTCGATTATCGTTACAATTTCGACCATGAGAAAGTCTATTTTTTCATTTTACAAGATCTAGGTTCGTTAACGGAAATGTATCGCGAAAAACTGGACATTAAGCCGATCTCCAGAGAATCCAATATTGTAGAGATTAACATACGCGGAAGGAATCCAAGGAAGGATATCTTGTTCCTCAACAAGCTGCTGGATGTTTACCTCGCGAATGAACTTCACAAACGAAACCAATTGGGAATAAAAACAATCCGGTTCATCGATGACCAACTCAGTGGTGTTACGAATGAGCTTAGGCAGGCTGAGGGATCTCTTGAATCGTTCAGGTCGCGCAATAACATACTCAATATAAATGCAACAGCAGAGAATTTAACAAAGACACTTGATCGACTGGAGACAGATAAATCAGCACTGGAATTAAAATTAAAATACTATAAATATATAGCCAGCGCACTTGACAAAGCAGATCTCAAAAACATTCAGACCCCCTCTACATTTGGACTTGAAGACCCACTGCTGAATAACTTGCTTATTGAGTTGGAGAGACTCAACCAGGAGCGGATCGGATTAAACTATAGCACCAAAGACACTAATCCCGTAGTAAAAGTTCTTGATTTAAAAATCGCCAATCACAAGAAAGCGCTAATGGATAACGTCAGCAACTTTATCCAAGCATCAACAAATGCGTTGGCAGATTTGGATCGTAAGATTGGAGAAATACAGCGCAACGTAAATGAACTTCCGAGAAGTGAACGCGAACTGGTAAACATCCAGCGAAAATTTGACTTTAATGATAATGTTTACAACTACCTATTGGAAAAGCGGGCTGAAGCGGGAATTGCCATTGCCTCAAATACAAATGAAAAAACAATTGTAGACAAGGCACAGCAGGTGGGCTGGGGCCCTGTTTCGCCCAATAGAAGATTGATAATGATTATCGCTGTATTAGGCGGGCTTTCTTTAGCCGTGGGACTGATTATTTTGAACGATTTGATCAACAACAACCGAATCGTCACCACAGAGGACGTAGAAAAGAGCACGCGGATTCCAACCATTGGAACCATAGTTCATGGTGCAAAACGCGACCATATCTCGGGCATTGTGGCCAATGGCAAGTCGGTACTAGCTGAGTGTTTCCGTTCACTTCGGGTTAACCTGGAATACCTTACGTTAGGTAAGGCGAAAAGTGTGATTGGTATTACTTCCTCAATCATGAATGAAGGCAAAACTTTTTGTTCTTCGAATTTGGCGTTGTCTATGGCACAGGCGGGAAGAAAAACTGTTTTGATTGATGCCGATATGCGAAGACCACAGGTAGCCAGAGCGTTCAACTTGAAAAATGAAAAGGGGCTTTCAAATTACTTAATTGGCGCATGTTCTCTGGAAGAAATCATCAATGAAACAGGCTCAAAAGATCTGGATGTAATTACGTCTGGTCCTATTCCTCCCAATCCGCTTGACTTGATTGGACTACCAAAGATGGAAGAGTTGATTGAAGACCTGAAACAAGCGTATGACATGATCATTATCGATACTCCACCGGTAGGGCCGGTTTCAGAGTATGTTATCTTAATGAAATACACCGGGGCAAATATTTGCGTGATACGCTCAAACTACACCAGCCGAAACCACCTGGAAAAAATCAACAAACTTTATGATGAGAAGAAAATTAAAAACCTGAGCATCTTATTGAACGATGCACGGATGTCCGTCAATGGATACGCCTACTATGACTATAAATAGATCAAATGCCCAACTTAAATAGGTAAACCTTAATTCATGGATTTTGTAGCAAGCCGTTTTAGAAAGTACATCGAAAATGCGGTCTGGTTGATCTTTGAAAAAGGGTTTTCTCTTTTCGTTGGGTTGGTAGTGGCCATTAGTGTCGCACGGTATTTAAGACCCGAAAGCTATGGTCTCTTAAACTACTCCCTCAGTTTTGTAAGTATTTTTTCCGCTTTCTCAACATTAGGTATAGATCAAATTATAGTGCGGGAGCTTGCGAAAGAACCCGCGAAAAAAGATGAGCTTTTAGGAACCGGTTTTATCATAAAAATTGCAGGTTCAGTTCTCATGATTGTGTTGATGATGGCTGTGATGGTCTTTATGGATCATAACGCGTTTACCAATACCCTCATCATGATCATTGCTGCGGCTGAGCTTTTCAAGGGGTTTGAGGTCATCAATTATTTCTTTCAGTCGCAAGTGATGTCCAAATTTGTAGTGCAGATTCAGCTGGTAATCAACTTTCTGATCAGCCTTTCAAAAATCGGACTGGTTTTTATTCATGCTCCTCTGATCTGGTTCGGCATTATTGTCGTTTTGGGTTCTATTCTGAACGCAGCCGGGTTTGTTTACGCATATCAAGCCCGGGAAGGCACACCGTGGAGTTGGAGATTTAGAAGGGCTGAGGCAGTGAAGCTATTAAGTGAATCGTGGGCACTCGCCTTATACGGTGTTGCATTGAATATTCAGGCACGCATTGACCAGGTTATGCTCGGCAACATGATGAACAATTACGAAGTTGGGCAATATTCTGTAGCCCTAAAATTTATAGAAATCTTTGGCTTTGTGCCTGTGGTTTTGATGAATACGTTTATGCCTGCCGTCACTAAGGCAAAGGTTACCGGCAGTGATCTTTACCAAAGTCGTCTGGTGAATTTATACCGACTGATGTTTTTAGCATTCCTGGTGGTTGGAATACCGATCTATCTATTTTCAAAAGATGTGATTGTCTTACTCTATGGAAGAGAGTTCGAAGCAGCAGGATACCTGCTTTCTCTTTTTTCATTAAGGCTCTTCTTTTCCAATATGGGGGTGGGCAAATCCGTTTTTATCGTCAATGAAAGTTTGTTCAAATACTCTCTGCTTACGGTCATTGTCGGGGCAATCGCAAACATTACCCTCAACTATTTACTTATTCCACTTTACGGACCGCGTGGAGCCATCATTGCCAGCATGCTTTCGTTTACAATAAGTATTTTCCTTCTCGATGCTTTTTTTGAAAAAACAAGATTTAATCAGAAGCTTATGCTTCAAGGGATTTTTTCATTTTGGAAATTGAACCAGGTTGCCTAGTCAAAATTTAGTATGATCCGCATCAAGCCCGAACCGGAGAATCATTTCTTCTGCCCCAAGTGCTCTCAGAAGCCGGTGGTGAGAGAAATAGTGATGCAATCAGTTTTCACACTGGCAGATTGTAAGTGTGAAAATTGTGGTATTGAATTTTTGCAGACGTTGCCGGTCAGCCATACTGTAATTGATACACTAACGATTGATAAATCGGAAAAAAAATTATACGCGATCGATACTGGAAAATCGTGGCTCTCTGAGGCTTTGTTGAAAGCACATTGCAGCCACAGACCCGAAGAGGTTCGTATTAAAAAAATTATCTATAAAAAGCACGACCATGTTGTAGTTCTTAACACACTTGACTTTTTATATGGACACGTCTTATTAAAACTTTACAATTCTATTTACCACCTCGATCATCAAAAAGATCTTGGTCTTATCGTAATTATCCCAAAATTATTTGAATGGCTTGTTCCCGGTGGATGTGCTGAAACATGGATAGTGGATCTGAAATTAAATGACCTTGCTTATAACTATTCATATATTCAAAAATTTGTGTCGAAGGAGTTTGAACGATTTAATACAGTTTATCTCAGCAAGGCTTATTCGCATCCGAATTTCAGCACCATCGATATTGCAAGATTTACCGGCATCAGATCTTTTGATTTAACAAACTTCACGCAATTGCGACCTACCTTCACTTTTGTTCTGAGAGAAGACCGTTGGTGGCTACGCGGGCCTCTTGACTACTGGTTCTATCGGCTGTGCCGAAAACTCGGTACCCTGAAAATGGGAAGCCGGGTGTTATCGATGAGGCAGAATAAGCTGGTAAAAAAAACCCTATCGTTAATTCTGGAAAAATTGCCTGGCGCGAACTTCTACATCGTTGGATTGGGAGCGGCCGGAAATTTCAAAGGGCGGGCACGCGATGAACGTAAGCGTAGTATTGATGATTCAGTCGAACGAGATTGGTGCAGAATTTACGCTCAAAGCCACGTTGTCATAGGCGTGCATGGATCAAATATGCTTTTACCTACAGCCCACGCAGCCGGGTGTGTGGAGATTCTTCCCGAGGACAGGTATGGAAATATCGTGCAAGACATTTCAGTAAGATACGCTGACCGGAAGCAACTTTATTTTTATCGGTTTGCAGACCAATATGCCCACCCGAAAACAGTTGCGAACAAAGTAATCTCAATTATTGAAAATTTTGAGCTCTTCGAAAAAAACATGAGTCGCAATGTTTATCCTGCAAAGCAAGAGCCCCTCGCAATCGGCCGGTTGCGAGACGATATTTACGCCATTCATTGATGATGCTCATCGTTGATTTGGTCACCTGCCATCACTCAATTTTAGGCTTTGGTCACAGCTATGAGTTCATTCATTCCCCCGAGCCCACTTCACACCCCCGTACTGTTAGTTATTTTTAACAGGCCTGAAACCACAAAGCTCATTTTTGAAGCTATTCGAAAAGCAAAACCACCGCGACTTTACATTGCTGCCGATGGGCCACGCAAAAATGTGAAGAGTGATATGCAGAAATGTGCCGAGGCTAGAAAAATAATTGAACAGGTTGATTGGGAATGTAAAGTCGAAACGCTTTTCCGTGATGAAAATCTGAATTGCGGTGTAGGTCCCTCTTCCGCCTTCACATGGTTCTTTGAGCATGAAGAAGAAGGAATAATTCTCGAAGATGATTGCCTGCCTTCTCAGAGTTTCTTTTGGTTTTGTCAAGATTTATTAGAACGCTACCGATACGACTCCAGGATCATGCACATTGGCGGAAATAATTTTTTGAACGGCTGGCAAAAGGACAGCGACTATTCCTATTACTTTTCGCGATCGGGGTATGTCTGGGGTTGGGCTACGTGGAGGCGGGCCTGGAAAAAATTTGATTTTAAAATCAAGCATTACCCAAAGGCGAAGCAAAATGGTTTTTTCAGATACTACTTCCTGAACCCGCTCGAAAAGATGTATCGCTTGAGGAAATTTAATAAAACGATTGCCGATAATGGAAATGTGAATTGGTGGGATTATCAATGGGACTTTGCCCGTTATTCCAATTCAGGTCTTGCCATTGTTCCTGGTGTGAACCTGGTAAAAAACATTGGCTTTGGAGAGTCAGCTACTCACACCGTAAACGCCAACAGTAAGAGAGGCTTCCTTGAAGCATCGGATATCAAATTTCCTTTACGCCATCCTCCTTTCATAATTCGCGATGTCGTTTCAGATAAAAAGTATTTTAAAATTTTGATGCAGGACAATATTCAGTCCAAGGTGAAGTCCTTATTCAGAGTTCCGAAGTTTACTCTTTAAGCAAAGTCAAAAATGAATAATCCAGATACCATGAAACCCCTGACAACTCCGGTACTGCTTATGATTTTCAACAGACCTGAAACAACACGGCAGGTGATGGAAGGGATTCGGAAAGTAAAGCCAACAAAATTGTATATCGCTGCTGACGGCCCGCGTCCGAATGTAAAGGAAGATTTAGAAAAATGTAATAGAGTCCGTGAGATTACATCTCAGGTTGACTGGGATTGCACAGTAACTAAATTATTCAGAGATGAAAATTTTGGTTGCGGAAAAGGTCCTTCATCAGCGATGACCTGGTTCTTTGAGCAAGAAGAAGAAGGTATCATACTCGAAGATGATTGTCTTCCTTCGCCCAGTTTCTTTTTCTTTTGTGCCGATCTACTGGAGCGCTATCGGTACGATACTCGTGTCATGGAGATTGGCGGCACGAACTTTGAAAATGAAAAAGTGAGTGGCAAAGAGTACTCTTACTTTTTTTCCAACATGATCTACATCTGGGGCTGGGCTACCTGGAGGCGGGCCTGGAAATTGTACGATTACGAGATGGGCCACTATAAAGAAATAGTCAACAAGAGATACCTCGATGGCCACTTTGATTTTGCTTACGAAGTAGAGCACTTCAACTACATTTTTGAAAAAATGCATACTGGTGATGAACGAACAAGTCGTAAGACAGTTTGGGACTATCAATGGCAATTTATTTGCAAGATTAATTCAGGGCTGATCATCGTTCCGGAGAAGAACCTGGTTACCAATCTTGGATTTGGTGCCGATGCCACCAATACGAAGAACCCACTGGGAGCAGGACACGATTTGAAAATAGAAGAAATGGAATTTCCGTTGAGGCATCCTGAATTTATTATGGTTGACAAAAAACGAGATCATCGGTACTTTAATGAAATCTGCAGTTCGAGATCATACAGAATAAAGTCGAGCATTAAGCAGTACATACCTAAATCCATTTTTGAGCCTATGAAACAGTTATTTAAATCGATACTCCGACTCCTCACTCCGGCCAAAAATGAAGAGTCGCTCTCGCCCCATACGCATATGTTAGGGAACCGATCTTAAAAAAACACGATGCTGAGCAAACGAGACATCATTAATTTCTTATTTGTGGCAAGCTTCCCAGTGTTTGGTATGGGTACTTACATCGCAGCTACCAGGAGTCCTTCCGGTGGATTTATAGTTGGTATTTCCGTGCACTTGCTTATCATTCTATTCTATCTCATTGACATCCTTTATAAAAAAGAGTTTCAATCAAGGGTAAATGCCTACTACTTCTTGAACTGGCTATATCTGCTTACCTGTATCGTCTCCCTATTCAGAGCGCTATACAATGGGCTCCCGGAAGACAACCTGCCGATCACCTTGGTAAAATGTGTCGTATTCGTAGCGCCAATTAATGCATTCATCGTGGTACTGCTTTACAACGATGATTGTTGGGAGCGAATCACAAATCTTACTTTTCTCAGCTTGAGCTTGTTGCTACTCATCAACTTATTCGGATTCTTAGTGCTCAAACTATCCAATGAGCTTCATAGCATAGAAGGTCGGCTGAACTTTCCATTTTTGGATGGATTTTACAGTGGAGCCTGTGTAATAACCATTCTCAACCTCATGTTGATCTATTACATGGCAAGGATAAGGAATGATCCATTCCGATTTTCCTATCTCGCTGCCTATTTCATTCTCAATCTGATGTTGCTGAACCTGATTAACTCGAGGCTCAACATCCTGATATTTTTATTTGTCGCTTCGCTTCTTTCATTCCGCGTGATCGAAAAAATAAAAGGACTGTTTGTAAGCTCATTGTTTACTGTGCCCATTCTGCTTAGTTCGGGTTTCCTTCTTTACGAAATTCTCACTCTTCCTGTTTTCGTCACCATGTTAAAAAGAGTTGACGTGCAGGACATCATGACTTTCAACGGAAGGGCTTTCATTTGGAATAATGTGATGACCTGGTTAATGGACGATCAACGAGGTATCTTTTGGGGCAATGGTTTTAAGGGGCATTATTTCCTTGACTTAATATCAGATGTTGCCAAACTCTGGAATTCGGATGCAAAAGATTATCATCACATGCATCTTCACAGCAGCTCCTTTGAGATTTTGGTGTGTCAAGGCATCTTCGGCTATGCTATTTTCATGATCTTGTTTCACCGGGTCTACACCTACTATAAGGAGAAGTATCAGTCGGGAGATCCTCAGGGAGTGTTCTTTGCCGTCACTGTATTTATGTTATTCATATTACAAGTTGACGCTTTTGTATACCTGGAAAGCTCGGGGCAGGTAATTTTCTCATTGCTCTTAGCAAGCGTGTTGGTCAATCAACAACCAAAACCTCAGCAGGAAACTTCAACTCGCGGATTCAACCATTCATTGTTGGGCCAGCAGGTTCCAAGCACTTTAGAAAATTATGGAGCAAGTAAGAGAGAATAAGATCAGGTTTGTTGATGCTCTTCGCGGAATTGCAATTATAGGTGTGCTTGTTGTTCATTGCGGGCAATTTGGTGCGAATGACTTTCCAACTTTTGTGCAAAACATTATAGTGAACGGAGCTATCGGGGTTCAGCTGTTCTTTGTGGCCAGCGCGTTTACCATTTTTTTGACGTACGGGAATCGATATGATAAAGAAACAAACCCAATTGGCAATTTCTTCATCAGAAGATTTTTTAGAATCGCCCCGATGTACTACCTGGGGATAATCTATTTTTTATGGCAGGATGGATTCGGAGCGCGATACTGGTTGGGAGATGCTTCGCACATTTCAACATGGAATGTGTTGTCGAATATCTTATTTGTTCACAGCATAAATCCATATTGGATTACGAGCGTTGTCCCAGGAGGTTGGTCCATCGCTGTTGAAGTTAGTTTCTATTGTTTGGTGCCATTTTTATTCCTGAGGATACGAAACTTAAATCAGGCTTTCGTTTTATTTCTTTTCACAATTGTATTACGGATAGTTCTCCAATCTTTATTTCAACGTTTTCCGCTGATTTCATTTGAGCGCCTTTGGGTTGAATATTTGTTTTTTTATCCCCCAGATCAATTTCCCGTTTTCGCCTGCGGGATCATTTTCTATTTTCTAATCACTACTCCGCCAGCCGAATGGCGAATTGATCCCTTTGTTGTATTTGCTCTCTCCCTTTTATTTCTAGCTCAATATCTCACCCAAACTTCTTTCATATTTTCAGCTCACATCAGGTTCGCTATGGCCTTTGTTGCTTTAGGATATGCGCTTTCGAGAAAGGAGTTTTTCATTCTGGTTAATCCATTGACTGTTTACATTGGAAAGATCAGTTACAGCATGTATTTGATTCACTTCGCGATAATGTATTGGCTTACGAAATTTAATTATGTGGACTTTGCTCCTTCAAACATAGCTTATTTCCCAATTGTGAATTACCTGTTGCGTTTTTGCTGCTTGCTGTCACTCACGGTATTGGTGTCTACCTGCACTTATCTTTTGATCGAAGTACCGCTCCAAAATATCGGTAAAAGCATCGTTAGGAGAAAAGAAAGCCAGCTTCGTCTTGCCAAAGCTTCTCGCAAACACCCGCACGCAGAAGAAATATGGCAGCCCTGATTTATATCGTTATACCCGTACACAATAGAAAAGAGTTTACCAGAAAATGCCTTTACTCTTTGCAGCACCAAACGGTATCGGGTCACCGGATTATAGTAGTAGACGATGGATCAACAGATGGAACATCAGAAATGTTGGTCAAAGAATTTCCGGAAGTAATTGTATTGCCGGGAAATGGAACCCTGTTTTGGACAGCTGCTATTAATCTAGGCATAAGACATGCGTTAACCAATGGCGCTGAATATATTTTAACGCTTAACAATGATACGGTAGCATCCGAAGATTTTCTGGAGCAAATGCATTTCTGGGCTAGCTTAACTCACGATGCATTGTTAGGCGCATTGGATGTGGATATGAAAACACAAAAACCTTATTACGGTGGTGAATGGGTTGACTGGGTGTGGGATGATTCACGGTATCTGCTTGATGAACTTAGGGTTGAGGAGCAAAAGGGATTACAGGAGGTTCACTTGTATCCTGCCCGCGGGTTACTCATCCCAAAAATTGCATTTGATAAAATCGGGCTTTTCGAAGAAAAAAAATTACCCCACTACCTCGCTGATTATGATTTTACGCAAATGGCGAGGAGACATGGATTCAAAATTTATTGTAATTACGATGCCAAACTGTACACTTACCCTGAAGAAGGCGGTGATCATAAATTAAGAAAGAAGAAAAACTTAAGAAATTATTTTCTTCATTTATTTGGTATACGGGGTGGCGGAAACTTAAAGAATTTTACGATCTATACGTTAAGAAACTGCCCCAAGAAATATCTTCCGGCTTCGTTGCTGACAGGCTATCTTAGAAGGCTTGCGGGATATTGGTTAAAGTGATCCACGTATTTGAAAGAAAAAAAGAGACCGTACTTCACCTTCCACCTGTCGCTAAATTATAAAGTCGCGGGGTGCGCCTTCTCAAAATTAAACTTAGGAGCATGGAAAGCCCAATGGTAATTACCGGAGCAACTACGTAGATCAGGAGAGAAGAGAAGTTTGTTCTTCCCAACAAAAAAAACATTCCTTTTTTTAAAATGGTAAGCATTGGTTCGTGAAAGACAAATATGAAAAAGGAGTATCCAAAAAGAATTGAATACTTTGCGATTTGTCCGTGATCGACATGATCATATAAAGACCAAACCGATAAAATCCCGATCAATATCCCCAAATTGTTGAGGGCATTGAAAACAAAAATATCCCGATTGAATGTTATAAGGGAAGTTGTCAGTAAAACAATTAGAAGCCATAAGGCCGATAAGCAATAACTTAAAATTTTCGAGAGTCTTTGGTTAATCAACTCTGTCTTATCAAGGGTTAGGTCACAGCCCAGCGTAAAAAATAGGAGTGCTTCATTACTAAAAAATTCAAAAGTTTTTGCGGCCACGGTCCATAAAAGTACGAGCATCACTAGCCACACTCCTCTTATGGATTTCGTTAGGTACCAAATAAGCGGACTAAATATGACCAGCATGATTAAATCCCTAACAAACCAAAGTTGATAAGGAATTGGATCCAGCAAGACTGTAAACAGTAATTTTGAAAAGGAGTAATGGATTATCAGTTCCTTTGTAAAGAAGTCTTTTGACCACGGAATTGATTGCAGGAGCCAAATAAAAATCAACCCAAATACTGACCAAAACAAATAAGGAATTACCAGGCTTTTAAATCTCTTTATTAATTTATCAACAACACCTCTTATCGTGAAATCATACGATCTGTAAAATAAGAACCCTGAGATTGCAAAAAAAAATGGAGCCGCAATCCGGGCTATTCCTTTGCTGAAAAAATTTTCAACAAAAAGAACGAAATAGCTTTGCCCACCGGTCATCTCTCCCGAAGCAAATTTCACCTCTTCATTATACGAGTGAATGAAGACAACCAGTATGATTGTCCCGAGGGATAATGCCTTTAACTTTCTACTTAAATAATCATTTATTACTAAACTCATTACAACGATGCTTGTTTCGTAATGTGGGGTGGGCCAGGAAAATTACTAAGCATCCAGAATTAAAATCAATGATAAGCGTCATTATAAAAAGAGAATCCATTCCTCGACTTGAGTCAAGGAATGGATTGGAATAGAAGAAGACTATTTATCTGTTGATCACTATTCTTGTTGTTGCTTTGTCTCCGAAAGTCATAGGCGTGAATACAAGAATATAGGTACCGTTGTAAATATTATCCGTACCCAGCACAATGTTATTTGCCCCTGCATTAACCGTTACCACCGTTTGCATAATAAGCGTACCGCCCAGATCAAAGATGCTTACCTGTGCCTGTTGCGCTACCGTTGAGGTGTATTGTATCGTGAATGTACTAACGATAGGATTTGGAAACACAGTTATTTGACTGGCAATAACAGGTTCTGCGGGCACGAGCGTAGCGTCATTGGTAATCAGAATCCGGTCTATTTGAACATTGTCATCGTTCCAGGCCATCTGAAGTTCATTTAACCCCTGACTAAAGGCGAAAGAAGTTACCGCCCCTGTAGACGAATCAGAAAGTTTCACCCATGTCCAGTCAGTATGGACGCCTGCTTGCCAGTTGGACCAGTTTCCTTTACCATCATAGATGTAGTAACCCTGATTACTTACTGTAGGCGATTTTACTCTTGCCCAAACGAAATAGGTATCCGTTTTCGGCAATTGAAAATTGAACGTAGCTGTTGCAGCCGGAGGTATGTAATAATTTGATCCGTTGCCGGCAGGCATAGCAAAATAACTTCCGGTTGATGCAGTGGCATCAGACGTTAGTGTCATACCACCGGTAAGTACAGCATCAGAAGCATTCAATCCCAACTGGAAGGCAGCGGTAGGATCACTAACCACAACAGGCACTGCTGTCGAAATAGTAATCGCACCCAGATTGTCAGTAGCCTTTGCTGTTAACGAGTAATTTCCAGCGGGCACACTCACCCAGGCAAAACTATAAGGGCTTGAGAGGCTTTCACCTAACTTGGTTGCGCCCTGGAAGAACTCCACTTTGGCAATTGAGCCATCACTGTCAGTTGCATTCGCATTGATGGTCACAGTCGATCCTGTTGTAAAACTTGCATTGCTGGCAGGACTTGTTATACTCACAGCGGGAGCAATGTTTGGATTGCTCACCGTAATGGCAATCACTGCTGAAGTCGTTGCTACACCCAGATTGTCGGTGGCCTTTGCCTTTAAGGAATAGCTTCCTGCAGGAACGTTTGTCCATGTAAAAGCATAAGGACTGGTAAGGTCTTCACCTAATTTGGTTGTTCCCTGGAAGAACTCAACTTTTGAAATGGTGCCATCCGAGTCAGTAGCATTTGCAGTAATTGAGACAGAAGAGCCTACAGTGAAATTTGTATTGCTGGCAGGGCTCGTCAGATTTACTACGGGTGCGTTGTCAACTTTAATAGCAACCCCTGTAGAGGTAGTTATCGCACCCAGATTGTCCGTAGCTTTTGCACTCAAAGAGTAATTTCCGGTGGGCGCATTGGTCCAGGTAAAGGTGTATGGACTTGCAAGGTCTTCACCCAATTTAATTGTTCCCTGAAAGAACTCTACCTTGGTTATTGTGCCATCAGAGTCAGTTGCATTGGCATTAATTATAACCGATGAGCCTGTCGTAAACCTGGCATTGCTGACAGGACTTGTTATGCTCACCACTGGAGCAACGTTAGCATTACCCGCAGTAATCGCAATCGCTGCTGAAGTAGTCACTGCGCCTATATTGTCAGTTGCTTTTGCTGTTAGCGAGTAACTTCCGGCCGGCACACTAGCCCATGCAAAACTATAAGGACTCGCCAGAGCTTCACCTAGTTTAGTTGTTCCCTGGAAGAATTCAACTTTGGAAATCGTGCCATCGCTGTCAGTTGCAGAGGCATTGATTGTTACGGTCGAACCGGTTGCAAAACTTGCATTGTTAGCAGGACTTGTAATGCTCACCGTTGGAGCAACGTTGGCACTGCTTACGTTAATTGCGATAGCGGTTGAAGTAGTCACTGCACTTAAATTGTCAGTGGCTTTTGAAGTCAGCGAGTAACTTCCGGCCGGCACACTCGCCCAAGCAAAGCTATAAGGGCTTGTGAGGTCTTCGCCTAACTTGGTTGTTCCCTGGAAAAATTCAACTTTGGAAATCGTGCCATCGCTGTCAGTTGCAGTTGCATTGATTGTTACGGTCGAACCGGTTGCAAAACTTGCATTGTTAGCAGGACTTGTAATGCTCACTGTTGGAGCAACGTTGGGATTAGTCACAGTAATAGCAATCGCTGTTGAAGTAGTCACTGCACTTAGATTGTCCGTGGCTTTTGCCGTTAGTGAATAACTTCCGGCCGGCACGCTCGCCCAAGCAAAACTATAAGGGCTTGTGAGGTCTTCGCCTAACTTGGTTGTTCCCTGGAAAAATTCAACTTTAGAAATCGTGCCATCACTGTCGGTTGCAGTTGCATTAAATGTTACGGTCGAGCCGGTTGTAAAATTTGCATTGCTGGTTGGACTTGTTATACTTACTTGCGGCAGCGCATTAGAAGTAGCTCCTGATTCAAAAGCTCCTATATCAGGTAATGACCCTGTAAAAGGATAACCAACGTTGAGTCCTGCATCTATCAAAGAGCTTCCCGTTGCCGGTATATAATAAGGTGTAGGCCGATTCCCTGTCTTGGTTACCGAAGGGTTGGAAAGGGTAGTCAAATTGATCAACGGATTAAGAAGGTTAATGAGCGATGTAATTAAACTTCCCGGATCCAAATTTGTGGTCGAGTTGTTCAGTACGGTGAGGTTGGTCATCGTAGCGCCTGGCTCGGTGTGAACCAACTGATTGGGATAATAATTGTAACCTGTATTTGAGTTAATTACCAAGTTATTCTTGATGTCAATGTTATCGCTGCTTCCCCCGTATACTCCCACCACGTTCATGGTATTGCTTCCGGTAAATTCGATCGTGTTGTTGTACAGTTTCACGTTGTGCAAACCACTCCATTGTGAACGCACCACTTCTCCCGGGTAAATACTCGACAGAGCGTAAAATGTGTTATGGTGGATATTCCAATTCTGCATGGGGTTGTCCCAATTGGCGATCCCATAATTTCCTTTGATGAAATAGTTATGGTCTATTTCAGCATCGTGAATGGTGAGCTCCACTCCGTAGCCTGCGCCACTGGCACGCGCTGCCATGTCAAGAGTGTTGTCGTGGACGCGAATGGTTTGAATTCCTGTGGAAGGTACAGCGCTGTTAACCAACGAAATTGTATTGTCAACATAACAGTTATAAATTTCACAACCCACCAGGGTTGACATCCACAATTCAATGGCAATGTTAGGTGCCGATCCATTATTCCACAGGCCGAAGGGATTGACAGAAATATGGCTGTCGTGGATCTTCAAGTTAAAGATGTCGTTATACCCGTTGGGCCCGATCGCCTTGATACCATATCCGGTATTTTCATCGACATTTAGGTTAGAAACTTCCACACGCTGAAGGTTGCCCAGGTTCAACGCACCTGAACAATATCCCGTACTTCCCCAAGAGCAATTAACAAGTTGCGAGTTAGTCAATTGTGAATCTTGTACATCCCATAGCCAGATGCCTGTGAAGTTGGTGTTTGTGACTTTAACCTGATCGATAACGACCTTGTTCCTATAGTGAACATAAATGCCACCATGCAATTGTTTTGAATCTCCATCGATGGTAAAATTCTTCAAGGATTGGTTTCCATCGGCAGGATTAAATCCGCTCAGACTGATCAGGAATTTATCTGTAGCATAACCTGGGTCAGCAGGATGGTAGTAGAAGGAACTGGCCGCTTTGAAAATGGTCATATCTACTCCGGCTCCTGAAATATTCACTCCAAGTGGCACTTCCACCAGCCCGTTTTCAATAAAAGTTCCAGCTCCAACTTGAATGGTATGGCCTTGGTTGGCCGCCACTTTTGTAACTGCATACATCAGCGTTTTCCACGGGTTTGTTGCACTTCCATTTCCGGTAGCATCATTTCCTGTAGTATTCACATAATATGTACTCGCAAAAGAATACTGAAAAAGAAACATCGCCACGATAAGGCAAAAACGCATCTTTTTCTTCATGTTATTTAGTTTCATTTTTTGTTTTGTTTATTCTGTCTTCTTTTTTTTGGCAATAGTTTTCCTGTGACCGGAATAAATTGACTTTACTCCCAGCCAATTTTTAATCTGGATTTTGGAGTTGTTTAATTCAGGAACAGAGCCTTGACCTTCTATAGAAATTTTCGCTCCCGCTTATTCAATCCATCTTTTGACAATTGTTTCTTCTCTGATTTTGAATAGGTGAATGCTATCGATTCTCTTTTTATTTGTCGTGATCATTGTGTTTTTATAATTTGTTTTGACGCTGCAAAGGTGAGCTGGCACGTGAAGCCTTCCGTCAGGAAAAATCTGATTAAAAAAAATCAGGGAAGACTCTGACATTTTTTTAACTACAGCCACAACCAAACAAAAAAGCATCTTTCTTTTATTCATACTGTTGGTTCTAATTCTTAGAGAATAAATCATCACACGACTTTGAATAATTAAGTTTGACTTAATCATTCTTGAGTCGAATAGCGCAGCGAGCTTCTTAGCTCGGAATTTTTAGAGGCTTCCTGGAAGAATTTTTAGAATAGCCAGGCGCGAAGGGTAGAAGAAAGAGAGCATGAGAGTCTTTTCTTTCCGGAAATAAGCGTCACGCTTAACACTTTATGTAGCAAGTGGATTTTCTCATTCTTCTATTGAGAATTGCTCCAGCTCCGAATTGATGATGCAAATGTCTACCTCAGGCGATGGAATTGGAAATGAGGATCGGCCAAGCGTACTTATAATCGATGAGTTCCAGAATTTCAATGATGCAGATCGTCATTCTACAAGATTTATCTCGTCAGTCAACTGAAAATGTTCATATCAGCAAAATTTCTTACATCATTTTCAGATTGGGAGAAAAATAGGTTGGCCTTTTTTTGAAATTTTCATCTAATGTAGAATGACTATCCTGACTGAATATTTTTGTCCGTTATTCATCAGCAAGGAAACGATATAAATACCATTACTCAAGTCATGAATATCTATCGGAATCTCATTTTGTCCGATGTCAATTGCTACAAACAATTGCTTCACAAGCCTTGAGTTAATATCATAAATGCAAACCTGTGTTTGTTGAGAAAGAGTTGAAGTATATTCTAAATAGAATTTGTCGGTAGCAGGATTGGGATATAGTATGACGTCCTTCATCGGGTTTGATAAGGAAGGGTCAAAATTAGAGTCGTTTGTTATCATGATCCGGTCAACCTGAACATTTTCATCGTACCAGCCCATGGTGAAAGTGTTGAAGCCTTCGCTGAAAGTATACATAGCAGGAAGGCCGGAGGATGGATCAGTGATTTTCACCCAACTCCATTCTGAATTGACACCGGCCTCCCAGGTTGTCCAATTTCCTGTTCCAGGATTAATGAAATATCTCTGATGGTCTGCAGGCTGAGAGTGTACTCTCACCCAAACAGCGTAGGTGTCACTAATAGGTAATTGAAAATTAAATGTTGCTGTAGCCGGTGGTGGTAAAGAATCATTTTTACCATTGCCTTCGGACACCGAAAAATAACTACCCCTTGACGCGGTAGAGTCCATAGTAAGAGTCATAGTGCCGGTAAGTGTGGCCTCGGGAGCATACAAGCCGAATACAATGCCTGTACTTGTTGAATCAAGGAGTGTTCCCGAAGTAATCGTAATGGGAATAGTTGTTGAGGTAGTTATTCCATTTTGATTATCTTTTGCTCTTACTGTAAGAGAGGCCTTTCCTGCCGGAGGATCGGACCAAACAAAATGGTAAGGTGATGTCAAGACCTCACCCAGCTTAGTTGTACCATTGAAGAATTCCACCTTGGCAATTGTGCCATCCGGATCAGATGCATTTGCCGCGAGGGGAATGGATGAACCGGTAGGATAATTTGCTCTGTTAGCAGGATATACCATGCTTACAATAGGAGGTTGATTGGGGACAACATAGGGATCGGATTCATAGGCTCCAATATCGGGAGCAGAACCTGCATACAAAAAGCCGACATTGAGTCCTGCATTTATTATCGAACTCCCTGGTGCCGGTATATAATAGGGAGAAGGCCTGCTTCCGCTTTTCGTGATTGCCGGATTGGGCTGAACAGTTAAATTGATCAAGGGGTTAAGAAGGCCAAGAAGAGACGTAATTAAACTTCCCGGATCTAAATTGGTAGTCGAATTATTCAGTACCTGAAGACTTCCACTGGTGATTGCTGCACCATTCTCGGTGTGAATCAATTGATTTGGGTAAAAATTATAACCTGTGTTTGAGTTGATCACCAAATTATTTTTGATGTCAATATTATCACTTATCCCTCCATAAAGACCAACTACATTCATGGTCTTGTCACCGGCAAACTCAATTGTATTGTTGTACAGTTTTACATGGTGCAACCCACTCCACTGCGAACGTACTACCTCTCCGATATATAACTCCTCGAGAGCGTAAAAAATATTGTGGTGGATATTCCAGTTTTGCATGGGATTGTCCCAATTGGCAATTCCGTAGGTTCCTTTGATGAAGTAATTGTGGTCAATTTCTGCGTCATGGATGCTGAGCTCAAGGCCATAGCCCGAACCATTGGCCCGCGTTTCCATGTCAAAGATATTGTCGTGCACGCGGATGGTTTGAATTCCTGTGGAAGGTACAGCACTGTTCACGAGGGAAATCGTATTGTCGACATAAGTGTTATAAATCTCACAGCCAACCAGGGTTGACTGCCACAATTCGATTGCAATATTTGGTGCGGATCCGTTATTCCACAAACCAAACGGGGTGACCGAAATATGGCAGTCGTGCATCTTCAAATAAAAGATATCGTTGTACCCGTCAGGCCCAAGCGCCTTGATGCCATAGCCTGTATTTTCATCGACCATCAATTGAGAAATTTCCACCCGCTCCAGATTACCCACATTCAATGCCCCTGAAGAATAACCCGTACTGCCCCAAGAACAATTGACGAGCTGGGTGTTTGTCAATTGTGAGTCCTTCACATCCCAAAGCCAGATACCCGTGTAGTTCGTGTTTTGAACTTTCACCTCATCGATGACAACCTTATTTCGATAACGAACATAGATGCCACCATGAAGTTGTTTTGAATCACCATCGATGGTAAAATTTCTAAGCGTTTGATTTCCATCGAGCTGATTGAACTCACTCAGGCTTATCAGAAAGTGATTTGTGCCGTAACCGGGGTCAACAGGAGGATGATAATAAAAGGAGCTGGCCGATTTGAAAATAGTAACATCTACTCCGGCTCCTACAACGCTTACACCGAGTGGCACTTCTATCAGGCCTTTTTCAACGAAAGTTCCTGCGCCAACCATGATGGTATGCCCCTGATTTGCGGCCACTTTTGTCACTGCGTGTCTTAGCGTTCTCCACGGACGGATAGAACTCCCATCTCCAAAATTATCGTCACCTGCCGTGCTTACATAATAGATACCCGCATATCCATGAAAATGAGACAGCACCAACGCTAAGCACACAATCGTCTTCTTGCTTATGTTACTAAACGACATCTTAGGTGTTCCGCATTCACCAATTTTCAAGGCAGATAACGCCCATCGTAAAAAATCCATATTTGAAAGTCAAAAAATTGATTCTAAAAATTCTCCCGGCTTAAACAACTTCATTCGAAAAGAAACGGTGCCATCGCGCTTAAAAAAAAACCGGATGTAGGCTATGTAATTGAAAAACACAAATCTTAATCGATGAGACAACCGTCTTATGGGTAGAAAACCCTATTCAGATAGCCAATGTCGTTTCTAGTTAAGCGAGGCAATTCTAAGTTCCAGATTCAAGATTCAAAATTAGCTTAGTCCAACAATGTTGAATCTCGAATTTTAAATCCTGGATCAATGTCGTTAACTGGGTATCCTGTACTTGCAGCCCTTAGCTAAACGACATGGTCAGATAGCTTACTCAAAGAGACAACAAGGATCATCAGCAGTCAGAGATTTACATCATTACTTCAGAGAAGGACGCATATTATGTTTGCCAAACAAAAGCACAATGGCATATGGAAACTTCAGGGAGTAGTGGAATTTATGACATCTACAAGTCCAAGAAAGTGCTGATTACCGGCCACACAGGTTTTAAAGGCAGTTGGTTAACGCTATGGCTTAAGGAATTAGGTGCCCGTGTTTTTGGATATGCCTTGGACCCTCCCACCAATCCATCTCTTTTTGAACTTTTAGATCTTGAAAAAGAAATCGATCATGAAATCGGAGACGTCCGAGATCTTGAGCAATTAAAGAAATGTATTCAACGAGTAAAACCTGATATCATATTTCATTTGGCCGCCCAATCTCTTGTTGGAAAGTCATACGAAGAGCCACTCGAAACAATACATGTAAATACTTTTGGAACGGTAAATTTATTGGAGGCGGTACGCCAGGTCGGGTTAGGGGTTGCCATCGTATTGATCACATCAGATAAGTGTTATGAAAATAAAGAATGGGTATTTGGATATCGCGAAACGGATACACTAGGCGGGCACGATCCCTATTCTGCCAGCAAAGCGGCCACTGAAGTGCTGATAAGTTCGTGGAGAAATTCATTCTTTAATCCAGATGCAATTAAAGAACATGGTGTAAGGGTGGCTTCTGCACGCGCAGGAAATGTAATAGGTGGAGGCGATTGGAGTAAAAACAGAATTGTGCCTGACTGCATACGCGATCTGCAGAACCACACCTTCATTTCAGTGAGAAACCCTTACTCTACCAGGCCCTGGCAACATGTGCTGGAGCCACTCAGTGGATATTTACAACTTGGAGCAAAACTATTAGGCTCATCTAGTGAAGACGCTGCATTTTTTTGCGAGGCATTTAATTTCGGGCCACACGTTACAAACAACAAAAATGTAAAGGAACTGGTGGAAGAAATAATTGAAAGCTGGGGAAGTGGTTCCTGGAAGTGGATTTCACCAGACAAAGCAAATTATGAATCAGGGCTGCTTAACCTTTCAATTGATAAGGCCTATCACAAATTAGGTTGGCTTCCGAAATGGAATTTTAGTGATACAATAGCCCGTACTGTAGAGTGGTATCAAACTGTAGAGTCGCATCAAAAATTTCTCCATGAGTCGACTATGATTCGCGACTTCACAATAAAGCAAATCAGAGCGCACCAGGCAGCTCGATCCATTTCGCCCCAAACGTTACTCGCACAAGAACCAACGTCTAATTTTTTAACCAAACAATTTTATGAAAAGTGAAAAAAAAACAGTTTCCGCAAAATGCAGGTTTTGCCAGACTCCCTTAACACATACATTCGTAGATTTAGGAATGTCGCCTTTGTGCGAAGACCACGTAAAGCCTGAAGAGTTAAAGCAAATGGAGCCATTTTATCCGCTCCATGCTTATGTTTGTTCGAAATGTTTTTTGGTGCAAGTAGAGGAGCTTGTTTCACCGTCTGCAATTTTCACTGATTACGCTTACTTCTCCTCCTACTCTGACACCTGGCTGAATCACATAAAAAAATATACAGATCAAATACTCAAGCGATTTGAAATTACAAGTAACAGTCTGGTAGCAGAATTAGCAAGCAATGACGGATATCTGCTACAATATTTCCTGGAAAAGAAAATTCCTGTTTTGGGCATTGAACCCGCAGCCAACGTTGCCAAGTTTGCAATCGAAAAGGGGATCAGAACAGAAGTAAAGTTCTTTGGAAATAAAACAGCTCAAGAATTGGTGGGCCGTTATGGAAAAGCAGATTTATTGATAGGCAACAATGTCTTGGCACATGTACCTGATATTAATGATTTCGTTTCAGGGATGAAGGTATTTCTTAAGCCGGAGGGAACGATTACTATGGAATTTCCTCACTTGATGAGATTAGTGGAAGGGAATCAATTTGACACGATTTATCAGGAACATTTCTCGTATCTCTCTTTTACAACTGTCGAGCAGATTTTTACTCATCATGGACTTACACTATTTGATGTAGAAGAGATTCCAACGCATGGCGGATCTTTACGGATTTTCGCGAAGCACAAAGAAGATAAATCGAAGCTGATTTCAGAAAGAGTATTGAGAATGCACGCGTTGGAAAAAAACAAAGGATTGCACTCTTTGAGTTACTACACAGACTTTAAAGAGAGGGTAAAGGAAACTAAGCGGAAAATATTAGAATTTCTCATCAACGCGAAGCGCGACAATAAAACTGTTGTGGGTTATGGTGCGCCAGGTAAAGGAAATACGCTGTTAAATTATTGCGGAGTCCGCACTGACTTTATCGACTACACTGTCGACAGAAGTCCACATAAACAAGGAAACTATTTACCCGGAACGCTAATCCCTATTTACCATCCGGATAAAATAAAAGAAACAAAACCGGATTATGTTTTCATTCTTCCATGGAATCTCAAAGACGAGATCATGGATCAGTTGTCGTTCATAACCGAATGGGGCGGACAGTTTGTTGTGCCTATTCCTGAGCTTGCCGTATACGAAACCTCAAACGTGTTGGCGTAAATACTACACTTAATTCAACGATCTGAATCGTTCGTTTTGAATCCTCTGCGTCATTGATTGAGGGAGAATTCGGCTATTACTTTTGGTAGTAGAATTTCACCGTACCAAAGAGGTGAAGATTAAACATCTTAAAACCAGTCGTATGAAAGTTGTATTATTTTGTGGCGGGCAGGGAATGAGGTTAAGAGAATTTTCCGACAAGATTCCAAAACCGATGGTCCCCATCGGTTATCGCCCAATCATCTGGTACATTATGAAATACTATGCCCACTTTGGTCATCGTGATTTTATTTTATGCCTTGGGTATCTGGGAGACGCCATCAAGAATTACTTTGTGAATTATGATGAGTACCTCTCTAACGACTTTGTCTATTCTAAAGGAGGGCATAACCTAAGCTTGCTCAACAAAGACATTGACGACTGGACTATCACCTTTGCTGATACGGGGATCAACACAAGCTTGGGAGAACGGCTACTGGCAGTTAAAAAATATCTCAAAGGAGAAAACTGTTTTTTGGTGAACTACTCTGATGTGCTCACAGACTTGCCGTTGCCCGAGATGATCTCTCACTTCCATAAGGTGGATAAAATTGGAATGTTCATGGTAACTCCTCCTCAACGTAGTTTCCATGTAGTTCATTTTGATGAAGACAACGAAGTGAATGAAATCAGCGCCCTAAGCAAATCGGGTCTTTGGGTCAACGCGGGATATTTTGTGTTTAAGAGCGAAATCTTTGAATACTTAAGACCCGGTGAAGATTTGGTTGACAATGCGTTGCAAAAATTAATTCTTAAAAATGAACTGTCGGTCTATCCCTACCATGGCACCTGGTTGACGATGGATACATTCAAAGAAAAGCAAATGCTCGATGACATGCACAGCAGGGGCGAAACGCCTTGGGAAGTTTGGAGAGAAAGAAGGCTGGAATTGGTTACCGCCTGACCATGCTGTCGGTACATTTTGCAAGCCGACCGGAAGGGCTTAGAATTTTGTGCCTGGGTGCACATTGCGATGACATTGAAATTGGGTGCGGAGGAACGATCATGCGTTTGGCTAATGAACATAAGATCCGGCAATTGAAATGGCTTGTCTTCACATCTTCTGCTGAGCGAGATGCTGAAGCCAGGCTGAGTGCAGAATATTTTGTTCAACGATGCAAAGAAAAAGAAATCATCATCAAGAAGTTTAAGGATGGATTTCTTCCTTACGAAGCCGCGCAAATCAAAAATTTGTTTGAAGAGTTAAAATCATTTAACCCTGACATCATCTTCACGCATTGCCGGCATGACCTGCACCAGGATCATCGCACGATTTGTGAGCTGACCTGGAACACCTTTAGAGACCATCTGATTTTTGAATATGAAATTCCCAAGTATGACGGTGATCTCGGTAGTCCGAATTGTTTTATAACGCTGGAGGAAGAAGTTGCTGAAAAAAAAGTAGAAACAATAATAGAATGCTTTCGGTCACAGGCCGGTAAGCAATGGTTTGATGAGGATACATTTTTCTCACTGATGCGCATCAGGGGGCTTGAATCAGCCTCCCCCACAAAGTATGCAGAAGGATTCTATGTTAAAAAATCAGTCATGTGATGGTTGTAGGAATTATGATTTTTCATGAAACAAAACTTAAAGGCGCCTTCATCATTAAACCCGAGAAAAAAGAAGACGAAAGAGGCTTTTTTGCCAGAACCTTTTCTCAGGATGAATTTCTCGCGCATGGACTAAATGCAACCATCGTGCAAAGTGATATCTCTCACATCAGGACTAAGGGCACTTTCAGGGGAATGCATTTTCAGGCCCCTCCTTTTGAGGAAGACAAAATTGTCAGTTGTTACCAAGGTGCAATACTCGATTTCATCGTTGACCTGAGATCTGAATCCCCCACATTCAAAGAGTGGATTAAAAATGAATTGTCTTCCGAAAACGGTCACTCCATTTATATCCCCAAGTCATTTGCCCATGGCTTTTATACGCTGAGCGATAATACACAGGTTTGTTATCTGATGACTCAATATCATCGCCCTGAACATGCGTGGGGATTCAGGTTTGACGACCCGGCATTTGACATCAGCGTACCGGATAAAATAGCCAACCTGTCAGAAAAAGATCGAAGTTATCCGGACTTGTACTTGTTGCCCTCTTAAAAAAAAGATAAGATAATGACAGAAACTGCTATAACTAAATCTGAAAAAACAACGACTGCATTAGGTGAGCAAATGTATTCGCTGATGACCGAGTTATTCCCCATTTGCCGAAGCATAACAGGTGATGGTGTTAGGCAGACCCTCGATATCATTAAAAAAGATATACCACTAAGCATTCATAAAGTTCCTAGCGGGACGAAGGTCTTTGATTGGGAAGTACCTAAAGAATGGAATATTAATGAAGCCTATATCAGAAATTCCAGAGGTGAAAAGTTAGTTGATTTTGCCAACTCCAATTTGCATGTTTTAAATTACAGTACTCCTGTCGACCGCAGCATAACCCTTAGTGATTTAAAAGAGCATCTCTATACACTACCAGAACACCCCGATTGGATTCCTTACCGCACATCTTACTACAAAGAGGATTGGGGATTTTGCATGACCCACACTCAATTTCAAAAGCTAACCGATGATGTGTATGATGTACACATTGATTCATCGCTGGAAGATGGCCATCTTACTTATGGTGAATATTATATCGCGGGCGAGCTCCCGGATGAAGTGTTGATCTCAACACGTGTTTGCCATCCCTCGATGTGCAATGATAATCTTTCAGGAATATGCATCTCTACTTACTTGGCGAAAGAACTAAGGCGTAAAAAATTGCGGTACTCCTATCGGTTTTTATTCATTCCGGGCACGATCGGAGCCATCACCTGGCTTTATGTTAACGAAGCAAAAGTCAAGAATATTAAACATGGACTGGTGGTATCACTGTTGGGCGATGCAGGTGGGTTTACTTATAAAAGATCAAGGCAAGGCAATGCGGAGATTGATCAGATTGTGGAAGCTGTTTTAAAAACGAAAGACACCAGCTACAAGATCCTCAACTTTTCTCCATACGGAGATGATGAGCGACAGTTTTGTTCACCCGGTTTTAATCTTCCGGTAGGCAGTATAATGAGGACACCATTTGGCGAATACCCAGAATACCACACTTCTGCAGATAATCTTGATTTGGTAACACCCGTGGCGCTAGATGCCTCCATGCAAATGCTCCATGACGTCATAAACATGCTCGAGACCAACAAGAAGTATGTTAACATAAATCCAAAATGTGAATTGCATTTGGGAAAAAGGGGGCTGTATAATATGGTTGGTGGTGAATGGGCTGGAAGGGACTATCAACTCTCACTCTTATGGGTCCTCAATTTTTCAGATGGAAACCATTCCCTGCTTGATATCAGCAAAGAATCGGGGATCAATTTTGAATCGATCAGCAAGGCAGCAAGCAAGCTCTTCGAGCACAAATTACTTATTGAAATAGGACATGACTCCTAACCATCGCATATGAAAATCTTATTGATACACAACAAGTATAAGCAGCCCGGAGGTGAGGATAATGTATTTGAATCCGAAGGCGAATTGCTTTCTAAGCACGGGCATTTCGTTGAGCGATTAGTCTTCGAAAACTCGACCATCAGGACTTTTGTTGACGAATATCTTTCCGGCCTAAAGGCGATTTATAATCCGCAAAGCGCCTGGGAGTTCAGAGATAAAATTATGCATTTTAATCCGGACATTATTCACGTCCACAATTTTGTTCCGCTGGTTTCTCCGGCAATCTTCTTTGTTGCAAAGGAGTTTAATATTCCTATCATACTCACTTTGCACAATTACCGGTTGATATGCCCCAGTGCAACGCTGGTTTACAAAGGCAAGATCTATGAGCAAAGCATTCATTCTCTTTTTCCAGTGGATGCGATCATGAAAGGAGTATACAGAAACTCTAAGTTGCAGACCGCTGCCGTGGCCATTATGGTTGCATTACACAACTTGATTGGCACATGGAAAAACAAAGTGGATTTCTACATTACCCTTTCGAATTTTGCAAAAGAGAAATTCAGAACGTCTGCACTTGCAATCCCAGAAGAGCGGCTGGTAGTGAAACCAAACTTTGTTCCCGACTTTGGGATAGGACACTCAATGAGAAATGATGAACTACTATTTATTGGACGTTTGGTTGAAGAGAAGGGAATACAAATCCTATTGAAGGCAATTAAGATCCTTCAATTCAATTTAACGATTATAGGCGATGGTCCATTACGAAAATTAGTGACTGACGCTGCCAAGACAAACCCCAACATCCATTATCTTGGGTTTCAAGATAAGGCCAGTATTGCCAATCACCTGAAGAAGTGCAAGGCCCTGATTTTTCCATCCATTTGGTATGAAGGTTTTCCCCTGACCATTTTGGAAGCTTTTTCCACAGGCACCCTAGTGATTGCCTCTAGGTTGGGTGCCATGGCTGAAATTATTCAAGACAGAGTAAACGGTTTACTCTTTGAAGCCGGGAATGAAATCGCTTTGGCAAATAAAATTGTCGAGATGGATGCAGAGCCTGAGTGGGCAAAACACCTTGCCGAAAACGCAAGACTAAGTTATCTTCAGCATTACACTCCGGAAAAAAACTACGGTTTGCTTGTTCGCATATATAGCAAGGCAATGGCCCTCAAACACCAAGGCCAAGATGATCAATTTATCAACCAATCCATGCCCGCTTTAAGTCATTCTTAAAAAACAATAGTCTATTAATATGAAAAGAAGGTCTTTTATTGTTGCCTCGCTTTTAAGCCTCTTGGGGATCGGTGCTTTTTCATTCATACAGTGGATTGGTAGTCATGGCAGAGCTAAAGCATTAGCTCACCCCAAATTTTTATTTCGCCTTTGTGACCGGAGTACAATCCGGATGTTAGGACGAGCTTATCTCAAATTGAAACCTGACGAAACCAGAGATGATATATTATTGAATGATTTGCTGACCGAAAAATCACGCAAAATTGTACTGGAAAAGGAGGACATATCATCTGTTGAATCACAAATAGAGAAAAGGGTAAAACAAGATTTTGACAACAAGAATGTAGTAGTGGTGCAAGGGTGGGTACTATCCGTTACCGAAGCTCGGCAGTGTGCATTCTTTTCAATTCTTAATTCATAAGCATGCACAGAGACGCAACCAAATTGGAAAACCATTCTGTAATAGAAGGAGACATTTGTATAGTCGGTGCCGGGATGGCCGGCATCGCTATGGCACTTGACTGGATCAATACACCCTACAAAGTAATTCTTCTCGAAGGAGGTGGATTTAATGTGGAGAGCAAAATGCAAGATCTGTATCGTGGCAAAAATATAGGTCAACGTTATTATCCTCTTCACTCCCAGCGACTGCATTATTTTGGAGGTACTTCAGGGCACTGGGCAGGATTCTGTTCTCCTTATGATCCCATTGATTTCAAAAAGCGTGATTGGGTTGACTATAGTGGATGGCCGATCCAGCTGGGTGATTTGCTCCCTTATTATGAACCAGCAGGAAAAATAGTCGAGCTCGACTCTGCTAATTTTGAATTAGAACATTGGAAGAAAACAGATCCGGAACTGGCGCCTTTGCCTCTTGATGAAAAAGTTCTTTGGAATAAAATGTGGCAATTCAGCCCGCCTACCCGTTTTGGCACTCGCTATAAAGATACCATCCTGAAAGCTCGAAACATTTTTCTCTACACTTACGCCAACGTTGTAAATCTTGAAACAGATGATTCTGTTTCAGCAGTGAAACAAGTCCACATCAGAAATCTTGCAGGTAAGGAGCATACAGTGAAAGCTAAATGCTTTGTCATGGCCTGTTGCGCAATTCAAAATGCCCGAATGCTTTTGGCCTCAAACCGGCAGGCGCCTAAAGGACTCGGCAATGATCACGATTTGGTAGGGCGCTTTTTTATGGATCATCTCGAGGTAATGACTTCCGATTTGTTTATGCCGTTTGCAAGAGAGATCAAATTGTATTATCCGTGGGTGTATTCTGAAACCAAAGTGCGGGCAGAACTCGCGGTGACAGAAAGTAAGCAGACTCAATTAAAAATATTGAATGGAACCGCGTCACTAATACCAAAAGAGATTGCGTTAAACAAGCCTCCCAATATCGATACGTTTCCTGATGATGCAGAAGCTACCGTTCAAATGTGGGATAAAATGAATAACCAACGGGGCCAAGAGAATTTCGGCATGCCGGAAAACTACGAGCGAAGAGAGTTCGAGTTATTCACACGAATGGAGCAATCACCCAATCCAAATTCAAGGATTCAATTGGATAAGGAAAAAGATGAATTGGGTGTGCCAAGGGTGAACTTAGATTGGCGCTTATCAGCAATCGATAAAAAAAGCATTCGACAACTTCAAGAAGTCCTCGGAGAGGAAGTGGGCCGCTCAGAAATCGGCAGGGTTAGATTGAAGGAATGGTTACAGGATGAGAATAATGATAGCGACTGGACATCTGCGCTTGGAGGGGGCTGGCACAACATGGGCACCACGCGCATGTCTGACAGTCCGAGCGAAGGTGTAGTCGATGCGAACTGCAAAGTCTTTGGCCTGACGAATTTATTTATGGCTGGATCTTCTTGTTTTACAACCTCAGGGGCGGTCAATCCAACACTAACTCTTCTTGCGCTTACACTTCGACTTTCGGAACATTTGAAAGCGGGCGCATTGAATAATTTCAACCTGGGTCGTAAAGCAGTATGAAGTCAGAATCATACGATACAGAACAATCAAAGAAAAATGGCAGCCTTCCATTGGTAAGCATCGGTTTACCCACCTATAACGGTGAAAAGAGAATTGTTTCAACGTTAACATCTGTCCTGAATCAGAAATATCCAAATCTTGAAGTGATCATTTCTGACAATTGTTCTTCCGATAATACGGAAGCTGTCTGTAAAGAACTTTGCAAGAAAAATCAGGTCATTCATTATTTCCGTCAAAAAGAAAATATTGGAATAATCCCCAACTTTGAATTTGTCTTAAGCAAAGCCTCTGGCGATTTCTTTATGTGGGTTGCCGATGATGATTCACTTGAACCCGGCATCTTACAGAAGTATGTTGATTTCCTAAATGCCAACCCGGACTACTCACTCGTGTCAGGTGAAATCCGATATTGGCGGGGTGTCCATACAGTATTTGTCGAGAGGGATTTTAGTATGGATCATAACTCACGGAATATTCGAGTGATCCGCTACTATTCTAAAGTGAAACATGGCGCAATCTATTACGGTCTTATGCCGCTCGAGATAGCAAAAAAAATTGCGCTGCAAAACAGAATGGGTGAGGATTGGCATTTTGTAGCAAAGGCGGCCTATCTGGGAAAGATCAAAATGCTGGATTGCATAGGATATAATAAGAAATTGGATGGTTCATCAAAGACCTTAAAGCAATATGCTAAAATTATCCGTGCCTCCTGGTTTACCACGAATTTTCCTCATGTTCAAATTGCCATCGATGCTTTTTACGAAATCATGACTTCCTCAATTTATGAAGAGAAGCGGATACATTCAAAATTAATTCTAGCACTGGCCTCTTCTGTATGCATTCTATCTAGTTTCTATTGCAAAGAATTTCCTTTCATCGTAGGTGGGAAGATTGTGCGCCTGTTGGGGTTCAAAAAAAGAATGAGAACATCGCCAAACTCTTTAAAAGAAGAGTGGGCGTCTTGATTTTATTATTGATGCCTTAACAGAATTAGAGAGTTATACCCTGGCAGCATAAATGGATCTGAAACTGGCCTTCCGTTAATATCATTTAACTTCCCAGGTAAGGGAATAGTTTTTTGATTTTCGGTAGCATTATAAATTAACTGAAGGGACTCCGCTTCGCTTTCCGTTTTGGGTACTACTTCAGAGAGAGTCACGTTATCAATCCAAAATGTAGCATTGCCTCTGAAATTCACCCTTGCTTCCTTGCTACTTCTATTCGGCTTAAAGAAGTACGTAAATGATTTGAAAATCGTGTCGATAGAAAAGCAGGCATAGTCGTCAAGTGCCTCCCATTGAGCTGATGCCATAAGTGGAGCAAATTGAATTTTACTTTTCTTGGTGCTCATGGCCGAAAAAGACAAACGATACAATTTATTGCTACGCAAACTAAAGCCGGCATGATAAAGCAAAGCTTCTTTTTTACCAGAAGGGAACTGAACTCTCAGCGATGGGCCATCGATTTCTATTTTCTTATCTTGAGTGATGGATACCTGAGAAGGCCAAATCATCCAACCTTCGATGTTATTTGTCATACTACTGTTTTTGATAAGATTGGTACCTGTTTTGTTCTGCGTACAATCAACTATTTTAAATTGAGAATTGTTATCATTTCCTGTTTCTTGTTGCCAGTCCGATAGTGTGAGTTCTTCTACTGCATCACAGATATCTTCGTGATCATATAGTTTTGCAATAAACAAATTCGCGTGAGGTGCACTGTACTGATTCTTATCAAACACGCCCAGCGCTTTGAGGTCTTGTCCTTTTTCGGCACGCAAGTAGATACAGTGATTACCCGACCGCATCGTAACAAATAGATTTTCTGTAACACGAAGCTCAAGAGCCCTATATTCGCTTTGCGCTACAAGGGCATCAAGCTTGATGGAAAGTTGTCCGTTCTCTCTGTTGGTCAAGTTACTCCCATTCATGAACAACTTATTTCCATGAATCGATAATCGTTTGGCATTATGAATAAAAATCCCCGTGGTACCGCAGTAAGCCACTGTGTTGTTAATGATGTCAATATCTGACGAACGATCATCAATATAAATTCCGCTCACCCATAACTGATCAGGGTCGCTCGTTCCGGCTCCAGACCCCATACCCCGAACTATGATGTTTCCTTCAATGATATTGTCACCGTAGGAATTGCCCCAGGTATATATTCCAGCGCCATCGTCTTTGATCATGCAAAAATTATTAATCAAATTATTCCTGATAGAAGTGCCGCCCGTTCGAAAATCAATTCCAATGTATCCTGTGCTATCGACAGAATTATATTGAAACAGGTTTTTTCCAAGTAGATTATTGTTAGCGGTAATATTCACGCCAATGTATTTTCCATTACCGCTCCCTCCCCTACCCGGATGAAGACCAGTGCACAGAATTGAGTTTCTGACAAACGATCCATTCGAGTTATCACTCCATTCAACACCATTGTTGTTCGAATTTTCTATTCGGGAATATTCAATTGAAGAGCTTTGGCATGAGATCATTTCGATTCCATTGTTCCCGGAATATTCAACTTGGCAACTGCGCAGCAAAACATTGCTGCTGTATTTTATTTGAGCGCCCACAATTCGTTGGTATCTGAAAGTCATGTTTTGAACCGTGACGAAATTTACATTCACCATTTCGAGTCCTGCATCAGTGACGCTGGCTTCAATAATATGATTGGCAGGCTTGTCATCATTATTGCAATAAAGAAATATTTTCTTTGAGGTTTTATCAAAGAACCACTCTCCCGGTTTATCGAGGGTCGCCAGATGTTTCTGAATAAAATAACCATAACCGTTTAGTAGCGGATAGGATGCAGGAATTGAAAAATAAAACGTCTTGTTGAAATAATTCGATATTGGCAGGTTGTCCAGTGTCCATCGGCTACTTTTTACAACAACTTCTGAACCATCCCAGTAGCCATCTGCAAAAGCAAGGTGAATGTCTGTGAGCGTTGTTTTGCATTGTGAGCTGCAAGACAAAGTCATGTAGCCATCATTGGGATACCTTCCCAAGGGTTGATATTGGCCATCCATAAAAAGATTACCCGGCTCTACACTACAGTCAGTCACCCAGATGTTGCCGCGGAAATGTGTCCAGTTGTTTATTTCAATAGAGCCGGTTATTACCGGTTTATCGCCTGATCCATAAGCCCCCACATAAATCTCTTTGCCGGGTTTTCCCGAGGCTGACATTTTTAGCTCTCCGGCAAAAATGCTACCTCTATCAAATAAAATGGAGTCACCCGGTTGCAATAATTGCAGCACCTCTGAAAGTTTTTTCAAACTGCGCCAGGGAGCGAGAGCACTTATTCCGCTTTGCGCGTCATTACCTTTGCTTGATAAGTAATAATTTGTTGCTGAGACACGAGTGGCCGTGATTGCCATAACCATTATTATGTAAGCTGCTATCCTCACCTGGTGTGATTTTCCTAAGTCACTCGATGATGTCTTTGAAAAAATTGAATGGCTAAGTGCCTAATAGCGAGAAATAAGAAATAGGAATTGGTATACATATACCTCTTCCACAGCCGACCTGGCTCCAGGTAAAGTCTATAAGCCCACTCCAGGGAAAGGTTGCGCATCCATTTGGGCAATCGCTTTTCCACACCTGCATATACTTTAAATGCCTGCCCGAAGCCTAGCAGGCAAGCATTGAGTTTGTTTTTATGTTCGGCCATCCATCTTTCCTGCTTCGGACAACCAAGTGAAACAAAAACCAAATCAGGTTGAGCCGCCCTGATCTTTTCGGTAATCGCTTCGTCTTCTTTTTCTGACAAAGCTCTGAATGGAGGTGAATAATAACCCACTATATTCAGAGCTGGAAATTCATTCTTTGCTTTTTGAGCGATGATTTTCAAAAGTTCTTCTGTCGTTCCATAAAAGTAGACTGATTTTCGAGTCGCCTCTGCTTGCTTCAAGAGGTCTGGCAGGATGTCCATACCGCAAACGCGATCCTGTTTTATCCCTTCCGATAACCTTAGAAATAAGGACAGAGGCCTGCCATCGGGAGCCACCAGATTGGCTTCGTTGATCATCTTTTGAAACGTCTTGTTATGATACGCCTCGATAATCATGTGGACGTTTGCAAAGCAGACATAGGATGGAATTTTAGACTTGGCAAAGTGAAATATCTCATCGATGAAGGCTTGGTAATCTCCGATGGAAATGATGGAATTAAGAATTTTTTTTCTTTTCACTAAATGTAACAGCACTCAGAATTCTTTGTAATAGAAAGTTTTTTAATTCAATAGGCTCGTTTGTCCCCTTTAATCATATTCCAAATGGTGAGAAAAATGATTTTGATGTCAAGTGCTAGACTCCAATTCTCCAGATACAACACATCGTAGTATATGCGCTTCTCCATAAGCTCAGGATCTTTGGTCTCTCCTCGAAAACCATTGACCTGGGCGTAGCCGGTGATACCCGGAGTTATAAAATGTCTAATCTTATAAAGTTGAATGGTCTTCGAATACTTCTCCAGTTGACTGATCAAATTCGGTCTTGGCCCGACCACCGACATGTTGCCGAGCAGCACGTTGAAGAACTGAGGTAGTTCGTCCATATTTGTCTTACGTAAAAATCTTCCCACTTTGGTTATTCGCGAATCATTCTTTGTTGCCTGTACTTCAGTAGTATTGTTGACGTACATCGTGCGAAATTTATAGCAATCGAATAGCTTGTTTTTTTTCCCGGGCCGTAACTGCTTGAAAAATATAGGCCCTTCTGAATCTAAGCGGATGGCAACAGCAATGACTGGAAATAGTATTGGAAATAACGAAAGGATTAAAGAAGCTGAGAATACGATATCAAAGACTCTCTTCAAAATTGCATTCAATGAAATTCCCAGAGGTTCATTTCTCGGTGTGAAAACGGGGACTGAGTTGATTAGAAAAATGTGGCACTTGTCATTAACTACTTTACTAAAATCAGGTGCGATTCTGAAGTAAATAAAATTATCGTCAGCAAACTGGGCGATTTCCTTGAGCAACCTGTCGTGAGTGAGTGGTAAAGCAAAGTATATCTCATCAATGTTCTCGCGCAGGCAAAAGTTTTTAATGTCTTTCAATTTTCCAACAACAAGTTCTTGATTGATATGTTCTTCCTCAGGTTCATCTTCAAAGAAACCCTTGAACTGGTAGCCGGCAGCTTGATGAGTCGAGAAGAACTGATAAAGTGCATTTCCCGAACTAGTTGCACCAACAATAATTACTTTTCGTTGATCAAACCCGGAAAACTCAATGTATTTCAAGATCAATTTATACAATACCCTAATCCCGATAATAAGGATGGCTGAGAACGCATAAACGGCTGTCAGAAATTTTGTACTAATAATAAAAACCGGGAATGTCGTTAGAATAGTGACAATCATTAATAAGTGACATAGAAATGCGTTAAACAAATTGATGCTTATATTCTTTGTTAAGGAAAGCGTATCTATTCTATAGATTTTATAAAAGAACCCTGCAATAATCCAGATGAGGCTGAAGACAAGAAAAAAGGTTGTGAACTGAGACTCGGTGATCGCGTAGGCAAAACCCAGTTCGCGCGCAATTCTAAAAGCGAACTCAATGAGCCAAAAGTCGATTATGAAAATCAGGATTTTGAGAGCAGGTGTATAATATTTGCCTTTCATAGTTTTTCACGTTAGGAGTCAGCTCCCGATTACAAATCAACCACTAAACGAAGTACCTAATTTGTGGCAGTCTGATTCAATGATTGGTATCGTTCCATAAAAAAAACTTAATCATTGACTCCCGATTTCCTATTAAAAATTGACGATCACTATCATCGTGTTTAGAAAACCGGGATCATTTTTTGCGCTGAGCTTATTTCATAGAATTGCCATTAAAATAACTGCGCATGAGAAAAAATAATAAAGTAGCTCTGATCACAGGAATCACCGGACAGGATGGTGCTTATTTGGCCGAACTCCTTTTGCAAAAAGGATATGTTGTCCACGGAATTAAAAGAAGGAGTTCCTCTCTTAATACCGATCGAATTGATCATTTGTATCATGATCCGCATGAACACAACATCATGTTCACGTTACACTACGGTGATCTGACCGATGCAACAAATTTGATACGCATTATCCAGGAAGTGCAGCCCGATGAAATCTATAATTTGGGTGCAATGTCACATGTCAAAGTAAGTTTTGATATTCCCGAGTATGCAGCAAATACAGACGGATTAGGCACACTCAGAATTTTGGAGGCCGTTCGACTGCTGAATCTTGCACATAAAACAAAAATATATCAGGCATCCTCTTCAGAACTATACGGATTGGTTCAGGAAATACCACAACGCGAAACAACACCATTTTATCCAAGGTCTCCTTACGCAGCCGCAAAACTTTACGCCTACTGGATTACCGTAAACTACCGGGAGGCATATAATATGTTTGCTTGCAATGGGATTTTATTTAATCACGAATCGCCTTTGCGCGGTGAAACATTTGTAACTCGGAAAATTACCCGTGCTGTCGCTCGTATTGCGTTGGGTTTGCAAGAAAAATTGTACGTTGGCAATCTCAATGCGCAGCGGGATTGGGGTCACGCAAAAGACTATGTTGAAGCCATGTGGCTGATTCTCCAGCAACCCCAACCCGAAGATTTTGTAATTGCAACCGGAGTCACCACTACTGTTCGCGAATTTGCAAGGATGGCTTTTCTGGAGGCGGGAATCGAATTGGAATTTGAGGGCGAAGGTATAGGCGAGATTGCACGAGTAGTTCGATGCCGGAACTCGGAGTATTTTGTTCCACCGGGTAAAATAGTCTTAGCAGTAGATTCAACTTATTTCAGACCAACCGAAGTTGAGCACCTGATTGGTGATTCCTCCAAAGCCCGTACTAAACTAGGTTGGCAGGCAACGTATTCAATACAAGATATTGTAAGAGATATGATAAAAGCAGATTTGAAATTATTTGAGCGCGACAAAATTCTGATTTCCAATGGCCAGGAGGTTTTAAATAACGATGAGCTATGAAAAAAAATGCAAAAATTTATGTGGCGGGTCACCAGGGATTGGTGGGCTCGGCTATTTGTAGAAGGCTACAAAAAGAAGGGTTTCGAAACTTTGCTTTAAAAGGACACTCTCAATTGGATCTTCGCGATCAGCATGAAGTGCAAACTTTATTTGAAACCGAACGTCCCGAATACGTGTTTCTTGCGGCAGCAAAAGTAGGTGGCATTATGGCCAACAATACTTACCGGGCAGATTTTATATATGACAATCTGATGATTCAGACAAACGTAATTCACTCTGCATTTATGTATAATGTGAAGAAACTTCTTTTCTTGGGCTCCTCGTGCATTTACCCGAAGTATGCACATCAGCCTATCAAAGAGGAAGCTTTGATGACGTCAGCGTTGGAACCTACCAACGAGCCCTATGCCGTAGCCAAGATTGCAGGGATAAAAATGTGCCAGGCCTACCGCCAACAGTATGGGGCAAACTTTATTAGCTTGATGCCGACTAATTTGTATGGGCCAAATGATACATATCATCCACAGAATTCCCACGTGTTGCCTGCTCTTATTCAAAAATTTTATGAGGCTAAAACAGAAGGAAGGAAAGCAGTCGAGATATGGGGAAGCGGCACTCCGAAAAGAGAATTCCTTCATGTTGATGACCTTGCAGATGCATGCTTGTTTTTAATGGAGAGATATGACAGTGAAGAAATAATCAATGTTGGCACGGGCGTTGATCTGAGCATCAAAGACCTTGCCCTTCTCATTAAACATTACTCAGGTTTTGATGGCGATCTCTATTTTAATACGGAGTATCCCGATGGGACTCCGCAAAAATTATTAGACACTACGAAAATAAATAATCTTGGTTGGGTTCCTAAAATAGCACTCAGCGAAGGTATTAAAGAAGTTTGCCTTGAATATGAATTGAAGGACGACCTGTTGGAATCATTTGTTGCCAATTAGCTTAGAATATCATGCAAAATGAATGCAGCTATTAATATTAAATGGGAGGAGGCAAGAATCCAATCTCATTATGAAGAGCACTATTTCAATGACTTTCAGAAGGCGATAGGTGAATTTGGAGGGCAAGCAAACAAGTTCATGTTTGAAGAATATGTTTTGCCTGAGGAAACTGTATTGGATTTTGGTTGCGGAGGTGGTTTTTTGCTCCGCAACCTGAATTGCAGAGAAAAGATAGGGGTCGAACTGAATCCGGTCGCAAGAGACTATTGCAATAATCAAACAGGAATACGTTGCTATCAATCCTTAGAGCAAATTTCCAACGGATCCATTGATGTGGCGATTTCGAGTCACTGTTTAGAGCACGCTGTGAATCCTTTCGAAATCGTCTCTTCGTTGCACAAAAAACTAAAGCGAGGAGGTAAAATCGTGATCGTGGTACCACTCGACAACGAAGGGACTCACTGGATTCCTGGTGAAGTAAATAATCATTTATACAGTTTTAGTCCAATGAACCTGGGGAATATCCTGCAGGCGGTCGGGTTTAAAGAAATTAATGCTGAACCCGTGCTTCATAAATGGGTTCCGGGGTACAAAGAAATAAGCGGAATCTTTGGGTTCAAGGTTTTTCACAAGCTGAGTTGGCTGTATGGATTTATTGATAGAAGGTGTGTACAGATAAAGGGTGTCGGCAGAAAATGATAAACTCCCTTTAATAAAGAACCATTATTGCTCTACCGGGTACGAGATGAATGGTAATACTTGCCATTTTACTTTTTAAGTCTGTAAACAAACAAATCTCCAGGGATTCCCATGGTACCTTCACTTAATGTGTAAAATTCATCGCCTTTGTAAGACCAGGTTATTGCTTCTCCTTGTGGCTCACGATTATAGGGCAACTCAATTGGCTTTCTTGTAAAGACTTCAGGCAAACTTTCGTTGGTTGATCTTTTCCAATAGTAGACCTTCTCATAGCTTTTTAAAAGTATTTCGATTCCATCTCGGGAGATGCTTCCAGCTACTATTTTAGTAAACGGAAGCGTCATCACTTTGCGAAGCAAGATTGTATCCATTGAAAAAGGATAGGGTGCGATGTAAAGAGCCACAGCATCTTCACGCTTAGAGATGAGAAAAAGATCATTCGTAAGCGGGTCGATTAAGATTGTTTCTGTATCGCGTTTTCCGTCCGGCATTTTCAAGATTAAGGTGTCATATTGAGTAATCGCTATCTCCTTTTGTGATCCTAGTATCGGTTCTTCAAAGCGATAGATGAATTTCAATTCATATTGAGCCCAATTGTCACCAATGTCGGCCACGTAAACATATTTTTTTTCGGCATCAGGACCAGCACCGACAGCAATGTCCTCCCAATCTCGATTTCGGGCATTGGAAAGCGTACAGACCATTCTGGTTTTGGCGTTTTGATCAATCAAAAAAACCTCTGGCGGATTTCCTCCGTCATTCACGCTCCAAAGAAAGCCGGGATTAGCAGTACTTGCTACAAGCCCTGAGGCTTCCGCTAATTGTGGATCGACTTGACCTAAGGACTTAGCGTCAATGGATTTGTTTTTTTTCGGCTTGCAACTCGATACGAACAGAGCGCTGATCATTAAAAGGAAAAGAACCCTCATTTAATTGTGTTGATTACTTTGGATTAATAGAATTGCACAAACTGATTGTCCTATCCCCTACGTGTGTTTGTCTTGTTGTTTTATTTACCACAGTTTGATTATCAATAACAATTACAATTCATAAAAGACCTCGTTGAGCGGGATTATGCCTCGTTCTGCTACGATAAAGATAAAACATGAGAAATTAAATTAGCCGGTAGTTTTTTCATCGTCCACATCACTAACCTAATAAGTCGCAAATGACAACGGCAATTGTCGATGTTGTTTACATTCTGGACAATGAAGGAGGCTTTTGTAAAATCGTTGGCGGTGGGTCTTTCAGATTCAATAAAGAAATATGAAGTACTTTCATTCCTAAAAAAACCATTTGATAATCCAGACTTTGATTCAACGAAGAATTGGTGTGTGGATCGCATACCGATTACAAAAAATTATAAAGCAGCATTTGCACTGAAAGCTGATAAAGTGAATTCTAAGATTTTTGATTACAATATTGAGGAAGGGCGTTACTCATCCTTAAGCGATATACTTTGTTTCGAAAATGAATGTAATATTCAAACTACGCTCTATCATTATTTTTTTTACATGAAACGTGTATATGTCTTAAATCTTGTAAGGCCAGGATCACACATGATCACCGTTTACATCAGTCATCCGCATTATACGCATCATACGGAAAAAGCCTTTACTATGGATTTTGTGTAGATTATTTTTGGGTATGGCAGAAAAGTTGAGAAAGGAAATTCACTTACCAAAAGATATCCTAAAAGATTTGAAGATCGTAGCTGCTTATGCGGATAAGTCAGTAAAGAAGTACATGGAGGATCTGGTCATTCAAGATGTAAAAGGGAAGGCACCTAAGCTGCTAAAAATTCCTGTTTATGATAGACGATGATGTGACCGCTATCCTGACAAAGACGCGTGACTATTATAATTTTATCAAAGGCAGATTAGGTAAGGAATCAATTCTTTTAAAGACAGAAGATTTAGATATGCTAAACACTATTGATTCATATCTTACCATTGTCAGCGAAGATACAAGTAAACGTAGAGGGATTAAGTCAGATGTGCACAAGAATATTCTGGGAACTTGTATTAGCTATTTACAGCGCCTTGATCGAATCACGAAAGATTATAAACTATTTCAAAACGGAAGTAACAGTAGCAAGTGAAGTTGTTGATCGGCACTTAGTGTCTATGTTGCGTTTAGTTACCTATAGAAGAAACCTCTGCACGCCTGGTGCGTGCAGAGGTTCACTTTTTGTCTCATATTGAGTATTCTACATTTCCCCAAGACTGATTGATATAGCTTAGTTGTTATATCTCTCATGCACACTCGTATAAAATTATTTAATCAGGGAAATCAGCCAGAAAACGAAATAGGTCAACATGCAGATACCTAACAATGCAATGAAAACTCGTGCACGATTGAAATAGAATTTTGGCAGCATCATATCATTTGACTTTAAGCAGGCTCAATTTATACGTATTATACGTATAATAAGATATGAAATATTCTGAGATCCTAAGGCCTGGCAACTGGGATTGTCAAAATGCAAAAATGAAATACTCAAATTAACCCGAGAAAAGGTCTTTGCCCGCTCAAAGTCACAAAGAAAGAGTTGACCTCAGGTAGGTTTTAAGAAAATGGCTCCCCTCCATCTTACTTCAATGAAGGAATGCAAGTGATTAAACAAGTGATGTCAAAAGAGGAATTTGACGAAAAAAATAGAGCATTAATCTAAACACTCCTCAACTAAAAAGAACCCACCCAGTAGGTCACCGTTCGTAAAACAACAGGAGCGAAGAAGAATAAGCCATCATAAAAAAAAGCAATCATACAGCGCTCCATACCAATGTGCATCGCGATTAATGTTGCCGTTTGATTTTCCTCTATGGCGGTAGGTGTACGCCATATACTCTATTCCAAAACACAAACAACTAACTACACGTGGTCATTAAAATCACGACAGATATCCAGTTTTTTTCCCTCTGGTATTCCTAAAATTGGAACTAGTCGATAATGGTGAATTATAGTAAAACCGAAAGACTTTTTTTAGGGATTTTGTTTGTAGATTCACATAGTCAAGTCAACCGTTTTACGGGGCTTTAATCGAATTCTATCTTTTTCATGTGCTGCCGCGTTTCAACTTGGGCGGAACTCAAACCTCAGAAAGATGAATACAAGAAGCTTACTCGACTACCCGCCACCAACAAAATCGCGAAGAGCAATTCCAAAAACGAACGGCAGCAACGGCCACATCAAGCCTTATTCATTTATTGACTTTGCCCCTGATGCCACCTTGATCATCGACAAGAAGGGAATGATTGTACAGGTCAATAGTCTTGCACTAAAATTATTTGGCTACACAAAAAACACCATCCTTGGAAAGAGGATCGGCTCGCTGATTCCTGATATTTATCTGAAACTGGGAGGCGAGCCTAAATCATTTTTTAAGTCTACAAAAATCCGCAAGCTCAAGGCGGGCTTGAAATTATATGCCCTTCAGAAAAAGGGAAATAATTTTTTAATCGATCTAACGGTTAGCCCGCTGCGGGTCGATAAGGAAATCTATTCGTGGGCTTCGATACGAAAAGTGACTCCGCAAAAACTGACAGAAGATGATCCGCGCATAGCGCAAGCCTACTCACGGAGTTTGATTGAAGCAGCGCTTGACCCATTGGTGACGATCAGTCCGGAAGGGAAAATCACAGACGTAAATGAAGCGTCTGTAAAAGCTACTGGCGTACCACGCGAAAAATTGATTGGCACGGACTTCTCCGATTATTTTACAGAACCACAAAAAGCACGCGAAGGGTATAAGCAAGTGTTTGCCAAAGGATTTGTAGCCGACTATCCACTTACCATTCGCGACAAGAAAGGCAAACTTACCGATGTGCTCTACAATGCTTCAGTGTATCGTGATGATTTAGGTACAGTGCTTGGTGTGCTGGCAGCCGCGCGTGATATCACACAGGTAAAGCAAACATCACAATATGCACGAAGCTTGATCGAAGCCTCTCTTGACCCGCTCGTTACTATCAACCCTGAAGGAAAAATCACGGACGTAAATGAAGCTTCGGTAAGGGCCACCGGTGTGCCAAGACAAAAACTGATCGGTACCGACTTCTCTGATTATTTTACCGAACCACAGAAGGCACGCGAAGCGTATCAGCAAGTGTTTGCCAAAGGTTATGTGGCAGATTATGCCTTGACCATTCGCGATACTAAAGGCAAACTGACGGATGTGTTGTACAATGCTACTGTTTATAAAGACAGCCTGGGCAGTGTACTCGGAGCACTGGCCACTGCTCGTGACATCACCCAGTTGAAAAGAACGTCCGAATATGCGCGAAGCTTGATTGAAGCATCTCTCGACCCGCTTGTGACTATCAACCCCGAAGGAAAAATCACAGATGTAAATGAAGCGTTGGTTCGTGCCACAGGAGTGCCGCGTGAAAAACTGATCGGCACTGACTTCTCCGATTATTTTACTGAACCGCAAAAAGCACGTGAAGGATATCAACAAGTATTTGCCAAAGGATCGGTTTCTGATTTGCCTTTGAAATTGCGCGACATGAAAGGCAAAGTCACCGATGTGCTCTACAATGCTACTGTTTATAAAGACAACCTGGGCAGCGTGCTCGGAGCCCTTGCCACCTCACGCGACATCACGCAGTTGAAAAGAACTTCTGAATATGCACGAAGTTTGATCGAAGCCTCTCTTGACCCGCTGGTAACCATCAACCCCGAAGGAAAAATCACTGACGTGAACGAAGCGCTCGTTCGTGCGACAGGAGTGCAACGAGAAAAATTAATCGGCACTGACTTCTCTGATTATTTTACCGAACCACGGGAGGCGCGCGAAGGATACAAGCTGGTGTTTGCGAAGGGACAGGTTTCTGATCTACCCTTGAAATTGCGCGATACGAAAGGCAAAGTCACCGATGTGCTCTACAATGCCACCGTTTATAAAGACAACCTGGGTAACGTGCTCGGAGCGCTTGCCACTTCGCGCGACATCACGCAGTTGAAAAGAACTTCTGAATATGCGCGAAGTTTGATCGAAGCATCTCTTGACCCGCTCGTGACCATCAACCCCGAAGGAAAAATCACAGACGTGAACGAAGCGCTCGTTCGTGCTACAGGAGTACAACGCGAAAAACTAATCGGTACTGACTTCTCTGATTATTTTACCGAACCGCAAAAAGCACGAGAAGGATATAAGTTGGTGTTTGCAAAAGGACAGGTTTCTGATTTGCCTTTGAAACTGCGCGACACCAAAGGCAAGTTGACGGATGTGCTCTACAACGCAACTGTTTATAAGGACAACCTGGGCAATGTGCTCGGGGCGCTGGCTACCTCACGCGACATCACACAATTGAAGAGGACTTCTGAATATGCACGAAGCCTGATCGAAGCGTCTCTTGACCCGCTGGTAACCGTAAACCCTGAAGGAAAAATCACGGACGTAAATGAAGCTTCAGTAAAAGCAACGGGTGTAGCCAGAGAGAAATTAATCGGCACTGACTTCTCCGATTATTTTACCGAACCACAAAAAGCACGCGAAGGATATAAACTGGTGTTTGCGAAAGGACAGGTTTCCGACTATCCACTTACACTGCGAAACAAAAATGGAAAGTTGATTGAAGTACTTTTCAATGCTTCTATTTTTCGCGATGAAAAAGGAAGTGTTTTAGGTGCGGTTGCTGCCGCACGCGACATCACGATGCTGAAGCAAACCGAAGAGAAATTCAGGAAGATACAGGCTTACACCCGATCGCTGATCGAAACCTCACTCGACCCGCAAATCACCAAAGGCCCAGACGGAAAAATCACTGACGTGAATGAAGCAACCATATTGGTGACCGGAGTAACACGTGAAAAACTGATAGGCACGCACTTCCCTGATTATTTTACCGAACCCGACAAAGCAGAAGAAGCTTACCAACAAGCATTTTATAAAGGAGTGGTTCGCAACTATCCGCTCGCCATCAGACATGTGACAGGGAAAATCACAGACGTGCTTTACAATGCTACGGTGTTTAAAGATGAGAGTGGAGTGGTGCAAGGTGTGTTTGCATCTGCACGCGATATCACAGATCGCAAGCAAGTAGAAGAAGAACTTAAGAAGCAACAGGTTTACACACGAAGCCTGATCGAAGCCAGCTTGGACCCAATGGTGGCGATCAGTCCAGGTGGTAAAATCACTGACGTAAATGAAGCACTTGTAAAAGCGACCGGTGTGCAACGTGATAAACTGATCGGCACTGACTTCTCTGATTACTTTACCGAGCCCGACAAAGCGCGCGAAGGTTATCAAAAAGTGTTTGCTGAAGGATTTGTGAAAGACTCACCACTCACCATCCGCCACAACATGCGCGATGTGTTGTACAATGCATCCGTCTATCGCGATGAAAAAGGAAAAGTGCTGGGTGTGTTTGCATCAGCACGTGATATTACCGATCGGAAAAAAGTAGAAGAAGAACTCAAGAAGCAACAGGTTTACACGCGTAGTTTGATTGAAGCCAGTTTGGACCCGATGGTGGCCATCAGTTCGGAAGGTAAAATCACTGACGTGAATGAATCACTTGTGAAAGCAACAGGAGTGAAGCGCGAAAGATTAATTGGTACTGACTTCTCCGATTATTTCACTGAGCCGGAAAAAGCACGTGAAGGTTATCGGCAGATTTTCGCCAAGGGATTCGTTGCAGACTCTCCGTTGACGATTCGCCATAATCTGCGCGATGTGTTGTACAATGCCTCCGTGTATCGCGATGAAAAAGGAAAAGTACTTGGTGCGTTTGCTTCTGCCCGTGATATCACCGACCGCAAGCAGGCGGAAGAAGAAATCAAGAAGCAACAAGCGTACACACGAAGTTTGATTGAAGCCAGCTTGGACCCAATGGTGGCGATCAGTCCCGAAGGTAAAATCACAGACGTGAATGAGGCGCTGGTGAAAGCAACAGGAGTACAGCGAGCAAGTTTGATCGGCACCGACTTCTCCGATTATTTTACCGAACCCGAAAAAGCACGCGAAGGATATCAACAGATTTTCGCGAAAGGATTTGTTGCCGACTCTCCATTGACGATTCGCCATAATCTACGCGATGTGTTGTACAATGCTTCCGTGTATCGCGATGAAAAAAACAAAGTACTCGGTGCATTCGCATCAGCCCGTGATATCACCGCTCAAAGAAAACAGGAAGTCAGGATTAAAACACTGAACGAAGAATTGGAGCAGCGTATCATTGAGCTTGAATCATTTTCCTATTCAGTATCTCACGACTTGCGTGCCCCTCTTCGGGGTATCGATGGGTTCATCGCTATTTTCCTCGCCAAGTATTTTGAGAAGGTAGATGGCGAAGGGCAACGCCTGCTTGGCAACGTGCGAAGAAACGTAAACAAAATGGGTAGCCTTATTGATGAATTGCTAACGTTGTCACGCATTGGTATGAAAGACATCCAGATTGTTTCCATCAATATGAATGACCTGGTGCATACCGTCCTGGAAGAACTTACCGAGATGAAAGGAAAATCAACGGTCACTGTAAAAACGCTTTCGAAAGCGCAGGGTGATATTGCGCTCATCAAGCAGGTGTTGGTGAACCTGATTTCAAATGCATTTAAGTATTCAACCAAGAAAGAGAACCCGTTGATTGAAATCGGAAGCTATTCAGATGAAGGCGAAGTGCAATACTATATTAAGGACAATGGTGTTGGTTTTGATATGGAATATTCCAACAAATTGTTTGGCGTGTTCCAGCGTCTGCACGATCCACAAGAGTACCAAGGCACAGGCGTGGGGCTGGCGATTGTGAAACGAATTATTATTCGGCACGGAGGGCGCGTGTGGGCCGAAGGTAAAGAAGGAGAAGGCGCAACATTTTATTTTTCACTTAAGCAACACTAAATGGAAAAAGTAGAAGTACTTGAAAAAAAAGAATTGAAGGAGAAAAGTGATCTGATAGACGTGCTCCTGGTAGAAGATAATCCCGATGACACGGAGCTTACCATACACGCGCTCACGGAAGGAAATAAATCCCTTCACCTGCTTCACCTGAAAGACGGGGTGGAGGCTTTGGATTTCATTTTTGCAAAGAGATCATTAGAAAAACAAAAAATCCAAAATGACCTTAAGCTGGTGTTGCTGGATCTGAAGTTACCAAAACTGGATGGCCTTGAAGTGTTGAGAAAAATAAGGGAGGATGATCGCACACGTACATTACCGGTGGTGATTCTCACTTCATCGAGAGAGCGAAGAGATATCGCGGAAGCATATAAACTAGGAGTGAACAGTTACGTAGTGAAACCGGTGGGCTTTGACAATTATGTAAAGACGATAAGTTCATTGGCTTTTTATTGGAGCCTTGTGAATGAGAAACCTGTTTAATCATGGAGGATAAAAATACAAGTCTGTTGGTGGATGATGTGAAAGAAATTGATTTTGAGTCAGCTGAAACTTATCAAATCCTTTTCCTGGAAGACAGTCCTGATGATGTGGAATTGATGGAACATGAATTGAAAGAAGCAGGAATGCAATTCATATCAAGGCGGGTTGATAACAAAAATCAGTTCATCAAAGAAGTAGTCGACTTCCAACCCGATATAGTTCTTGCGGATTATTCGCTAACCATGTTCAATGGGATGCAGGCTTTTCGTATGCTAAAGGAAGAGAATCTAATTGTTCCTTTCATTCTTGTAACCGGAGTACTGAGTGAGAAGCTCGCACTGGATTGCCTGAAAGAAGGAGTTGATGATTTCATTCTGAAATCAAGCTTTAAAAGATTGCCTGCGGCTATCATTAGCGCAATTCGAAAGAAGGAAATGGAAGAAGAAAAAAATCGATTCGCTGCAGAACTTAAAAAATCACATGAAGAATTAAGGCTGTTAGTAAACCGCCATCAGATCTCGATCGAAGAAGAACGGATGAACATCGCACGCGATCTGCATGATGAATTGGGTCAGGTGCTAACTGCGTTGAAAATTGACATAGCAATGCTTCGTAAGAGATTGACTTCGGGCAAACGCCTGAGTGAGCAAACTATCAACGAAGAATTTGGTTCAATTAGTAAAACGGTTGACAAAATCGCAATGTCGGCCAAAGAAATTTCTTCGGGCTTGCGCCCCGAGGCGCTGGATGACCTCGGAATACTGGAGGCTATTCAGTGGCAAACAATTGAATTTGAAAAACGCAATAAAATCTCTTGCCAGCTTTATTTGCCAAATGAGCATTTAGAACTTACCAAAGAACTATCCATAGCACTGTTTAGAATTGTTCAGGAAACTTTGACGAATGTAGCTCGTCACTCATTGGCCAGCCTCGTTCAAATTTACCTCGACATTAGAGATGGGGTTTTGTTTCTTGAAATTCTCGACAATGGAAAAGGAATAGAAGACGACAAAATAAGAAGTTCAAAATCACTTGGTATTATCGGGCTTCGGGAACGGGTTCAACTTCTCCGGGGCCAGTTCTTTATTGGCAAAGCAAAAGGCGGTGGAACAAAAGTTTCGATTATGATCCCAACCAATAAATAACTGAATTATGATTAGAACATTGGTAGTTGATGATCATTCTATGGTTCGGTCAGGGTTGATGAAAATCCTGAAGGAAGAAGAAGACATTGAAGTGGTGGCTGAAGCGGATGGCTATACACAATTGATCAACTGTTTGAAATCTGTTTTACCCGATGTGGTCCTGCTTGACATTTCAATGCCAGGAAAAAATGGATTGGAGATTGTGAAAGAACTGAAGCAATCGTATCCAAACGTGAAAACGTTGATGCTTAGCATGCATCCTGAAGAGCGGTTTTCAGTGCGGGCCATCAAGGCGGGGGCCTGCGGCTATGTAACCAAAGAATCGGCTGCGGATGAGTTGGTGAAAGCCATCCGTCAGGTTTATCACGGAGGAAAATACATCACTGCGGTCGTTGCTGAGCGACTAGCCAACTCATTTGAGCTTGACAGCAACAAACTTGCTCACGAGAGATTATCAGACCGAGAGTTTCAGGTACTGAGCATGATCGCAGCAGGCAAAAAAATAAAAGATATCGCTACAGAACTTTCGCTAAGCCCCACTACGGTGGCTACCTACCGAGCGAGGATATTGGAGAAGATGCAACTTAAATCAAGTGTGGAAATCACGAGCTATGCTCTGCGGAACAATTTGATCGAATAAACTTGTCATTAAATTAACTATACTTAAATCCCACTTTTCACTCTTTCAGAAAATCTACTTCAGCTCTACATTACTCACAAGAATAGAACTCATGAAAAAAGACAAACAGATTGATATGCTTCTGGTAGAAGATAATCTTGACGATACTGAACTTACCCTCTATGCACTGACAAGCGCCAACAAACGATTGCATCTTGAGCACTTCACGAACGGTGAAGACGCACTCAATTTCATTTCTCAAAATAAATCCTATTGGGGTCAATCCGTCAATGACGGCCTAAAGCTGATTATTCTTGATTTGAAATTACAATCGAAATTGGGCGGGCTCGATATCGTCAAAAAAATTAGACGTGAAGAGAAAACCAAATCAATTCCAATTGTGATCCTCTCCTCTTCACGTGATCACAAGGATATTCATGGTGCATATGAACTTGGGGTGAATAGTTATGTGACAAAACCGGACGGATTTGACGGATACGTGAGAAAAATTGGTTCCCTGGCATCGTACTGGAGCACTGTAAACGAACGACCATCATAAAATGATCAAAATTCAGTACCCAAATATTTCTCTAATTGATTTTTTTAAATCAAGAAATAATCTCAACCAAGAATCTGTAATGTTGACAGATATCTACTCCTGTTTTCGAGTGGCAAAACGAATTGTTTCAAAAGTTGAAGAGATTGAACAACCCAACCGCAAGGTGGTTTTGGTGGCAGATGATGAGCCGTTGACATTCGAATTGATCAATGAATTTTTTAAAGATGCCAATCTCAGCTACAAAATTCTGAAGGCCGAAACAGGAAGAAGGGCGTACCGAATTGCGGTATCTGAAATTCCTGATTTAATCATCACTGATTGGATCATGCCTGAGTTTAACGGACCGGATCTAATTAAGAAGTTAAAAGCCAATCCCGTCACAGAGAATATCCCGGTCATCATGACAACTGGAGCAGTGTTTCCCGACAAAGAATTTAACCGAGTGCTTGGAGAAGGCGCGATCGACTACATCCGCAAACCTATTGATGACAAAGAATTGATTGCCAGGGTGAAGACCGCCCTCGCACTTAATGAATCTTTTAGGGAAATAAGGCATAATCGTGAATCAATCCGAATCAAAAACCAAACATTAAATTTTTTGATGCACGAAACTCCCAACCCGGTTTTTTATCTCGACCGCATGGGCTGTTTACTGGGCTGTAATGAAAATTTTGAAATGCTCATAGGCCAACGGAAGTCTGATCTGCTCGGCAAAACCGTCTATGATTTTTTTCCTGAGTCTTATGCCAGCGAACTCGAGGCGAGTTTCTATAAGCTGATAGATCTTGATACCGTAAGCAGGTGTGAACTCAAAATGGAAGATGGCAAGGGCAAGTCAAGAAACCTGTTGCTATCTTATGTTGGGTTCGGAAGTTCAGCCATAGAAATAATTATCGGATCAATTACTGACGTGACTGAGATAGTTCTGTCAGAAAATGAAACAATTGACTAATTCAGATCTTGATTGATTTCTAATACTTCGCGGGCTGGCCTGCAGCTGGCATAGACTTCTTAATAAAATCGCGAATATGCTCGTTTGATGTTGCCAAGTCCTCTGCACGCAAATACATCATGTGGCCGCTTCGATAACCTTCAAAGCGCATGCGGTCCTTCAATTTTCCGCTTGGGTCAATTTGCCACATCGTATACTTTGCTTCAAAGTAAGTAGTCGCACCATCGTAGAGGCCGGATTGTACCATCAGGTGCATGTATGGATTCTCGGCCATAGCCTGACGCAGATTTTCACCCGTGCGATCATCTTTGTTATCCCATGGATGAACAGGGCCGAACATATTGTATTTAATATCGGTCTTGTATTTGAGTACATCTCGCAGATAATAATTGATGGCCGGAGTAAACGCATGAAGCCAGGAAGTTAGTTCAGAGTTATAGTCAGGCTGCTCGCCTGCTTGCATTTTGTCTATGCCGAGGTAACGTGAGTCAAGTCGGCCAATGGTAAAACCTTTTTCACGGAGAAGCTCCTTCCAAAAAAATGAGGTAGGAATAGCGAGATTATGTTGCAGAATTGATTTCTCAGAAAGACCTGAATATCGCGACATCTTCGTAGCAATTGCTTTTCTTTTTTGTTCATCGATGAAGCCCCCTTTTGATAAAGCAGGAATGAGTTCATCAATAGCGAATGCCTCAACTTCAGGCAGCACTTCATTCAGATCTTTTTGTTGCAAATCTGCAGGCAATGCTTTTTGATACCAGGCCGCGGCAGCAAAATAAGGGAGCGAGAGCGCATCGTTCACGGGGCCATCGCGCTTGATCCCAAGTTCCGTTGGCGAAACCAAGATCACTCCGTTCAGATACATCCAATGCGCGTTCTGAAGTTCAAGCGCTAATCCAGAGACGCGCGTAGTTCCGTAACTTTCTCCAATCAAATATTTTGGAGAAGTCCATCGGTTATTTCTAGAAATAAAAGTGTTTAGCCACTCGGCAAGGTAGGTTACATCGGCATTCACGCCAAAGAAAACAGAACGCTCTGCCTTTGAATCAAGAATGCGTGAAAACCCCGTGTTAACGGGATCAATGTAAACGATATCAGCTACATCAAGAATAGAATGAGGGTTATCGCGAATGCCGTAAGGCTGAACTGGATATCCTTCATCATCAATATTCAAAAGTTTTGGTCCCGTATAAGCCACATGCATCCAAACCGAAGCTGAGCCGGGCCCACCATTGAATGAAATCACGAGCGGACGTTTGCTTTTCTCGACCACATCTGTGCGTTCATAGTAGGTATAATAAAGTGAGGCGATTACTTTTCCGTCTTTGTCCCACACAGGTTGCGTGCCGGCAGTAACTTTGTAGGGAGTCACTTTTCCCTTAATGGTTACCTGGCTGTTGGTGACAACAGAAGATTCAGCTTGCAGCACCCTGTCTTGTGCAGTAGAACGATCTTGTGAAGGTGAGCGATCCTGCGAGAAGGAAGAAACCGAAATACTTATGAATAAAAGACAGGCAGTGGATTTCATGTTTTAAATGTTTTGTCTTCAATTTAGAAACAGCAAACGAAATAATTAAGAAATCTTTTCGGGTGGTCGGAAAACCAGATGATCGAACCAAAACGGTGAAGTTTTCTTTTGCCTTTTCATGGAGGAAGTCCGTCCAAGCAATTTTTTTATCCCCTCACCGTTCCAGATCGTACATGCTGTGCAACCTAACTATTTGCTACTCCGTGTAACCAACACCAAAAACTTTAGTATACCTGCTACCAAACCTTCATGAAGTATGTCCCTTTAATATTGCTTGTCTCAAGCTTTGCAGCTGAAGCACAAACGGACTCTACCAAACGTTACACAACCACAGTGGTAAAGGGCGCTCCACCTATAATCGATGGCGTGCTGAGTGACGAAGCATGGAATCAAGTGGAATGGGCGGGTGGGGATTTCAGGCAAGTAAATCCGAACAAGGGCAAGCCCGCTTCAGTGCAAACCAAATTCAAAATTCTTTACGATGCAAAAAATCTATATGTAGCTTTCCGTTGCTACGATCCTGAGCCGAATAAAATAGTAAAACGAATGTCGCGTAGAGATGGCTTTGATGGCGACTGGGTGGAGATCAACATCGATAGCTATTACGATAAGCGAACCGCTTTTTCTTTTACGTCCTCGGTGTCGGGAGTAAAGGGCGATGAATACGTATCTAACAATGGCGATGATTGGGATGCCAGTTGGGACCCCATCTGGTATTTGAAAACCAGCGTTGACAAGGAAGGATGGGTGGCCGAGATACGGATTCCACTTAGCCAGCTACGTTTTGCCAACAAACCAGAACTGATCTGGGGCATTCAAGTGCAGCGTTTGTTTTTTCGCAATCAAGAGCGCTCTCAATGGCAATACATTCCGCCTGATGCTGCCGGCTACGTTCACCTCATGGGCGAGATGAATGGCATTAAAGGAATCAAACCGCAAAAGCAGTTGGAGATACAACCTTATGTTGTTACGAAGGCGGAAACTTTTCAGAAAGAAGAAGGAAATCCATATGCTACAGGCTCATCTTCCGCAGCCAGTTTTGGATTGGACACTAAAATCGGAATCACCAGTGATGTTACGCTGGACCTGACTGTAAACCCGGACTTTGGCCAAGTAGAAGCTGATCCCTCACGTGTGAACCTCACTGCCTTTGAACTCTTTTTTCAGGAAAGGCGACCCTTCTTCATCGAAGGAAATAACACACTGAATTTCCCCGTTGCTTCTAACGACAATAATCTTTTCTACTCAAGGCGAATTGGTCGTCCTCCTCAAGTTGCTGCGGTTACTGATAAGCTAAATGATGATGGTGTTGCTGAATATGTGAAACCCAAAACGCGCACTACCATTTTAGGCGCGGCTAAACTCACAGGCAAAAATAAAAAGGGACTTTCATGGGGAGTTTTGGAGAGTGTCACCTCGCGGGAATTTGCCGAGATTGATAGCCTGGGGTTTAAGCGAAAACAAATCACAGAACCTCTGACCAACTATTTTGTAGCCAGAGCTCAACAAGATATCAACAAAGGAAATACGGTGGTGGGTGGCATGTTTACTGCCACTAATCGCAAAATTGAAGACCCGATGCTGGACCTACTTCGCAGCGAAGCTTACTCTGGCGGAATTGATTTTCTCCATCATTGGAGCGGCCGCAAATACTACGTGAGTGGAAAGGGAATGATCAGTCATGTAAAAGGAAGTGAAGAAGCCATCGCTGAAACGCAGCTCTCCTCAGAGCGCTATTTTCAAAGACCAGACAATGATCACGCTTACTTCGATCCCAAACGCAGATCGCTCACAGGCACCGGAGGTCAATTGATTATTGGCAAAAAAAGCGGAAATCTGATTTCTGATTTTGGTGTGACATGGCAATCGCCCGGGTTAGAACTAAATGACATTGGGTTTTTGGCACAAACCGATATGATCAGTCAATGGCTTTGGATGCAATATCGAGTGTTGAAACCAAAGGGAATCACTCGCTGGCAACGTTACAATATTAATGAGTGGCGCGACTACGACTTTGGCGGACACAACTTGAGTGACGCATATAATGTAAACGCCCACGCTGAGTTTAAAAATCTTTGGCAATCTGGTGGAGGTTTCACGTATCGTATCAGAAATGCATCCAATGCCGACTTGCGTGGAGGCCCTATGCTCCGCTATCCAAGAGGCTACAACTTTTGGATGTACACACGCACCGATCCAAGAAAGAAGTTCAGTGTCATGATAAACCCTGAATTGAATTGGGGTAACGAGAACTACTTAAGCAATTTCAATTTCAGTTTGAGTATGACTTACCGCCCGTCAAATGCCCTTAACATTTCGTTAGCTCCCAATTTCAGTACGAACATGAATGAGATGCAATACGTGGCCACAGCCATTGCGAATGGTGAAAATAGGTATTTAGTGGCGCGGATTGACCAGACCACCATTCGGTTGGTTGCGCGTGTGACTCTTATGATCACACCCAATCTATCGATCCAGTATTATGGTCAACCATTCGGCACGTCAGGCAGATATAGCAATTTCAAATCAATAGGCAACGCAAGTGCATCTGAGTATAGTCAACGCTTCTCAACGATAGCGACCAATTCGCTTACTCTTACAGACAATGTTTATTACGTGGATGAGAATAACAACAACATAGCAGATTATTCTTTCGCAAAACCCGACTTCAACATCGGACAGTTTCGCTCCAACATGGTTTTGCGCTGGGAGTATATCCCAGGATCAACATTCTTTCTTGTCTGGACACGCGAACGTAACGGAGCATTTTATGATTCTCAACCCGATCATGCGAATTATTCGTTCGACTTTGATCAAAAGGGGCACAATGTTTTCCTGATGAAGTTTACTTATCGATTCAGGTTGTAATTCTGGTCCGTTTGTCCGATGTAACTCATTGAGCCTTTCTGAAAGGAGATAAACATAGAGCATAAAAAAACCGCCCTGATAAGCGGTTTTAAAGCTCTCCCTCTTGGATCCCGCACTTGCGGGAGACCCTCTGATTAATCCCGCATGTGCGGGACTCTAACCAGCTGAGCTAGCGCACCATCAAATTTTTCCATCCTCAATATTTTTTCAATGAATTCCCGACTTTTCTGCTTCTTAATGAAGCGCTCTATTTGAATAGCATCTTTTTCAGAATTACCGCATTGAAAGACTCCCTTTATAATCCAGGGTCTATGCTTCGAAGTAAACGTACTTGAGTAATCCTGGTGATTATGTTCATCAAGCCGCCTCCGGTAGTCATTGGTGTATCCAACATAATAAATGTCAGAAGATGCGGAATGCAGGATATAATATAGAACATAAAAAAACCGCCCTGATAAGCGGTTTTAAAGCTCTCCCTCTTGGACTTGAACCAAGGACCCTCTGATTAACAGAAAGTAAATACCTTTTGACAATCAATTAGTTACAACAAACGGGTTACATTAGGAATACAGTCTCTGGGGTTTCCATACTCTTTGCATGGCCCAATCAAAACTGTAATGATTCTGGGAAGTTGACATAGCCAACCATTTAATGAGCCATTATACTTTCTATAACACGGTATCGGATTCGCCAGTGGTGTGGAAGAATATACGCTTGAAATTACTTCCATGTATAAGAAGTAAAACCATGTCCAATTTTCTCAAAAGGTATTTCCGTACCCGTACTAACTTCAATCAACTTTTCTCCAGAAGTAAAAAGATCTGATAGCCCCAAATAATAATCAAAGTAGACAAGGTAAATGTGCTTTCCATCGGGTGTCCAATGGACGTTGGGCACTTTCTCTTTCGATCCGATTTCATACACTGTTTCCTCCAGGTTATTATTCAAGTCTAGCACATTGATTGATTTGTTATTTTTTATATATGCGACTCGATTGTCAATTGGTGATGCTATCGCAAAGCGGCCGCCAGGGATGAGCAATTTCTTTTGGTCTGTGGTGAGGTCATAAATATAGACACCGGCATAACCCTCTTCCACTGGGTTAATGACCTCTCCCTCGTTCACGATTTTTCTTCCACTCGTTATGCTGTAAACAAAACGGTCTCCATTATAAAGCCATGGAGACTCTTCAATTTGTAAACTTGGTGACGAGCCAATATTTTCAATCTTCTTGATCACTTTTTTATGTTCTAAGTCCATGATCATAACAGATTGCTTGCGGCTAAGGCCTTCCAGTGGGTTCTTTTTTTTGTCGCCAATTCTCTCCGTTGTAACCAGTAACTTCTTGTCGTTCCTTGAGGGATAAGTATCTCCAGCTAATTCACCATCTTCAGACTCATAAATTCTGTCAATAATTTCACCGTTAATACCAAAGCGAACAATATTACCCTTATATATTCGTCCGCTCTCAGTACGCAGATATTCAACACCAATAAAACTATCATCATTATACATCCATCTTAATCCGCTATAGCTAAATTCCTTATCATTCCTTAGTTGAAATTTTGATCTGATCTCACCCAAATCATGAATAATACACGTTTGATCTGAACTCAAGCCAGCTATTTTTCCAGGTAATAAAATCTGTTTTTGGTTCATTGAACACGAAACGATTACAAGGCAAATACTAAACGCAAACATCTTCATACTAGTTAAATTATTTAACACCATTCATAATGTAAGGCAAATCCATAGAACTGTTCCAACGCCCAATGAATAAACTACCGACCCATATCTGTGGCGCGGGTCCCATGGTAGGTATGTTAGCACCTCCCTCAGTAAAACCCTGACAAGCGTATTGCTTACAGTTATTCGTAAAGAAATTGTAGTCCCATTTTTTGCCGGTGTTTGACTCAAAGAATGCTCTTGCTGCTTCTGGGTCGGAAATGTGAACTGGGGCAAGCATTAATTCTCCACGTCCACCTTTGAAGCTCCAAAATCTATCTCGCTCGCTTTTAATATCCATCTCATATTTGTAGCCTAAAGATTTTTCTCCCCGTGTTAAACCAAGAAAACCTAAGATCCAATTTAATCCGCCATTTGCCCTCCCAGCATTCGGATGGTTGACCTCGTAGATTACATTGTTATAAGCGTCATATGCAAATCCATGGGGCCCACCCTCAGTCTTGAGCATGTAATACCAGGTATGCGGATCCCCTTGCTGAGCTTGACTAATCCAATCAAAACCGTCCCCTGCGGCAAGCGCCACTCCTTCAGTACCAAAAGACCTATTCGGCACAAAAGTATAGGTTACTGTCGTTTTTCCTGGTCTGTACCAAAAGTGTCCTTTCCAATTTGCATCCGTGTAGTACTGGTAGCTGCCAGGTGAAGTTGTGCTTGAAGCTACCAATGATCCGTTCGGGTAGCCATCATTTGACGTCCAAGTGGTTGATCCATTCCTGGGCGTGTTGTCCCAAAGTGTATTTACGATCGGGCCAATTACATTCCAGACCTCAGTACTAAAGCCTGGGTTACTGACATCACCACCTCCACCGCCATCACCTCCACCACCACCTCCACCGCCACCACTTTTGTCCACAACGCGAGGGTGAAAATCGGGAGCTATATATTCATCATATAAGTAATGCAAACTTCCCGGAGGGTCAGCTCCACTGGGGTCGTTGAACACCACAGGGGAGTTGAAAGAATAGTTATATGGAGTATGTGAAGAATATTTATCCGCCATCGGATCAACCTGATGCATCCTACCAAGAACCGGATCGTAGTTCCTAAATTCGAGATCATAGAGTGATGAAGTAGGGTTTAACTCGGTACCTCCATTTGCCAGGAAATTATTTGTAACAGTATTGTCCCTTGTCCATGAATTGGGAGTAGCCATATTAAAGGCATAGTACTCATTGCTTTGTAATATGTTTGTAGGCGTAACCGTCACTTTAAAGTCATCAAAGTAAACATAGTTGTTGCTTTGGTCTTCATAACTAAGATAAACAAAAATGTAGCCAGCTTCTTTTACCGTAATGGTAGGCAAGCTAACGCGTTCTTTCGAAACGGGGTTGGGCGTCACCACCTGCCAGCCCGCATCCATCACTTTATAATTAGCATCAAACAAAATGTAATTCAAAAATGCTGCCGGCTGAGTGTCGCCCTGGTTAGCTCCTGCTCCAAAGTTGGTAAGCGCACTATTCACCCCATTTGATTTTATGCCGCCAGCATCAGGCCCTCCATTTATCAAAACACCACTCACTGACGAGATTATGATCGCAATTGCCAGGTTGCTTGTGCCGTAACCACTGGTGGCTTCGTAATACGAGTAAGCTTCCATATCCACTTTGTCTCCCGGAAAAACTTTTTTGCTCAGCCCAGGCCCCACGGGGGCTGCCTGATTCAGGCGCACTACTTTACTTCCGCCAGGTGTGTGGTTTGCTGAGCCAAACGGAATGGCCATCACATTAGAAAACTGTGATGACTGGTCGTTGCTGTCGCCTTCAAATGTTGCGGTAGTTGCCTGTGGCGTTTGTGCGGCACTTGTAAAAACTACGCGCGTATTTCCAAGGTGATCCGCTATAGCATATTGATATTCGTAATTACTTCCGTTCTTCACTACTCTTCCTTCAGGAGATGAGAAGAAACTCAACGCGTTGTTTGTATAAACATAACTTCCCACGTAATCTGTAGTGGTGGTGGTTCCACTTACAGTAGTAGCAGTTTTTAATTTTGTACCGCTTGCATCATACGTGTAGCTGATCACTCTTCCATCGGTAAAAGTTACTGTGGCTGGTTTGCTTAATACATTATACACTATGCTGCTGATGCCTTTGTTCTGGTCGGCCGTCAGGCTGCCGTTTGTATCATAGTTATATTCTGTTGCTGTGCTTGCCCCATCGTTGAAGCCAGCTGCGTTTGCTGCCGCATCATCCACTTTGCTCAACTGGTTTCCTGCAGTATAAGTGTAACTCAAGTTGTCTATGGTTTGCGCTGTGCTGGTCACATTGATGCCGCTCAAGCCTCTTTGGTTCTGCTTGCGTGCAAGGCTCATAATATTTCCATTGGCATCGTAGGTCATGTTCTCATCGAGCGTGTTTGCTTCTTTCGTCCATGCAGTGCCATACGCCTGGAAGGTGGCATCTTTGAGCTTGTCGCTCTTATCGTAATTGTATTTGTAGCTGCGCTGGTCTGCCAGCCACTTTACCTTATCAAGACTTTAAAATTCCCTTTTATCTCAAAATTTTCTTCTCCGTAACATCCTTCACCCTTGCACTTACCTTTGAACTCAGTATAACCTCTTATCTCTTTGCCAATGCCGAAGTCAGCATGATTAACAATTACAATGTATTCAAGTGAAACAACTGCTAGCTCATAGTCTGGCCCAGAGGGTCTGAATGTATAGTCCGCCTTACACTTTCCATCCGCTATTTCAATAGTATAGACTTGATGATAAGCTGATGTTGTTGAGTTGATAACAATTGTAAGGATATTATTCCGGAGCTTAGCTTTTGTAAAATGAATCTCTCTTATAGGGTCATTATTTACACTTAATTCAGCTCTTACTGTATCAATCTTGACATAATTTGGATTGCCAAAAGTGAACTTAATGACTTTGTCTTCATTCCTTATTTCAAACTTATCATTGGGATGAATTAACAATGAATTACTTCTGTCCTGACAAGTCCCAAGAAGCGGAATCAAGGTTATCAAAAAAAAGATATTGATTTTCATATGCTCTATTTATTAATGGCTTCTAACTACTGGGCCAATTACTAATGGAGGAGTTGCCGCTGGGAGAAAGGTAATCACTGCATTTACCGCAGCACCATTGGTTGTACCTGCAAGGCCCATTAAGTATGAATTAAAATCTACCATTGCACCTAAGCCCGCGATTCCGATACAACCAATACCTTTTCTGCCAGTATTTTTTACACTCTTTACAACAATACCGTTGGATCCCGGCTTTACTCCTTCCATTTTTTACTGCTCCTTTCTTGCATTCCCTGCATTTCATTCTTTCCATCAGCTTTTCTGTAGCACGAAAGATAAGATCAATGCGTTACAGCTTCCTTAACCCCGACATAAGTATATCTCTTACTTCTCTCCAAGCACCTGCGCCACGATGTTTGCAAGGACCACCACCCCATGCATGTCTGGTTTATATGGTGGTATCTTGTTATTTAAGGGTGTAAAGGAAACATCTTCATCATAGTGTCCCTTGTATCCCTTCAAGGAAACATCTTTATCATGGCGTTCCTTGTATCCCTTGAAGGCCTCTAAGTATCCTATAAAAACAATTTTGCCTTCGATGTCCTTACGAGTAAGTCTTTTCTTAAATACATCCTCGTATGGAATTGTTCTAAAGTTGCTATCTCCGCCACGATATTCAATATCAATTATTCTTGGCTTGTCTTTTATATAGGCCATCGTTTTTAAACTATCATACGACATGGCGGTGCGAACAGCCAGGTTATACATTCTAAAGCCACTCACGTTTTCATAAATTGAAATTTTCTTAGCTGTTCCAAACTGATCGTTCTCTACTTTCACATTCGTATAACCAATCTTTGCATTCTTTGTCCAGAATTCCGGCTCCGTTCCTAATACTTCACTGTAAACCGTATCCCTCCCGGTGTAATTCACAATTCCGACACCCATAACCAGATTCTTGCATCGGCTCAATGTTGCAATCAGAAGGGAGTCACCATAAGGATCATTTGTAGCATAAATTGCAAAATCAAGTGCCAGAACTCTGGGGTTCAATGAGTCGATTATAGCTATCTTTTTTGCAAGAGATTTTGCTTTATCTTTTACCCCAGAATTGATGATAACAATTTTTTCAGTTACAATTTTTTCGGTTTTTACTTTAGAGCTACAGAATGACAAACAGCAGATTGCCGTCATCAATAAAGCATTTATCGATTTATTGCTCATCATATCTTAGTTTAATGATTACCAGGATATGCGTTATGCATGTTACGGTCATCCTGATGTCGATATAAAAGATTATCGGGGTTAAGCCATGATGGATCATTGCTTCGAGGATCATAGCCGGAAATAAATTGCATATAGTCATACATTGCATCTAATCCTGAATCAGGTCTACTAGACTGGTCCATTCGAAAGTACGAGGCTCCCATAATGAGATTTGCTGCGTCACTTGGCATGTCTAATGACGTAGCAGGAAAACCAACCCCCGGACGATCGCTTATCATTCTAACTTGCGCTTGTTGAGTAGTTATATTTCCATCAGCATCGAAGGTTGCCAAAACCGCGACCTGATATTTCGTGTTATTCGATTTCGACAATTCGTACGATTGTATATACCAGAAAGTACGATCCGTGCTCTGAACTATTCTTGTTGTTACTGGCCATCCTTGGGTCGGTGATATCCCGCTGAACGAATTACTTGCACTAACAAAAATAGCAGTTTTACTTGCAGCGAGGACTTTATTATACTGGTACAGTCTAATACTGTAACTGATTACACTCTGAAAGGACTCGAAACGTCTGCCAAAGGCTGTGTTGCCCCATGAGTCGTGGCGGTCGTTGTAATCCCTTCCGAAAGCATAGGCCTCTTCATTACTTTGAAAATCATGATACCCGTTTGTATTGTTCCATGTACTACCGTACGGACCCATTTTACCAAAATCAATTGTCCATTCGTTGCCATTACGAGTGATACCATCATTCCCCGAATCACCGCCTCCCCCTCCTCCGCCACCACCACCTCCACCACCACCACTTTTGTCAACAGGACGGGGACGCCAGTATGGAGCAATGTATGTATCGTATAAGTAATGTAAGCTCCCTGGAACAGGATCTGCCCCATTCGGGTCATTGAACACCACCGGAGAGTTGAACGAATAGTTATAGGGAGTTTGAGAAGAATATTTATCTGCCATCGGGTCTACCTGGTGCATGCGGCCAAGAACAGGATCATAATTCCTGAACTCAAGATCGTACAATGCGGAAGTCGTATTTAATTCTGTTCCACCATTAGCCAAAAAATTATTTGCAACAGTATTATCTCTTGTCCATGAATTAGCCGTGGCAAGATTGAAGGCATAATATTCTGATGACTGAATGATGTTCGAAGGAGTATAACTCATCGTCACGTCATCAAAATAAACATCAGTCTGATATGCCTGCTCATTGCTCACATACATGAATGCATAACCTGCCTCTTTTACCGTATAGCTTGAGCTCATCAATGCACCGGAGGTTGTGAGTTGCTGGTAGGCCACATCTAAGAACTTATAGTTCTTGTCAAAGATAACGATCGTCACAAAAACTTTCGGGTCAATGTTATCGGTGCTTCCGTCACCATAGCTTCCGGCCTCAATGCCTCCCCAAGTATTGATCGCAGAGGAAGGTGTACCTATTTCACCCGGTGCCGGAGTTGACAAACTAAATGCACTCAGCAATGCCGCTGCAAATCCACTAAGATTGCCCGGTGTTCCTGAAGGTGTGTTGTATTTCGCATACGCCTGTAGACTCAACTGGTCGCCTGGATAAACCTTATAACTTTTTGCTATACCTACTTGCCCAGAGTAGCCGCCATTCAGGTAATATGCACTGTTACCACTGTGAGCATTGGGGTTGGTGGGCGTCAGAGTATTGATTTTGGATGTCTGATAATTTGAAAAATTGCTTGCCTCGCTCGTCTGGTTGGCTGTTTCAAAACCCGCGCTCACGCTTTGTGCCGTTTGTGCCGCACTCGTGAAAAGTACCCTTGTATTTCCCTGATGATCTGCTATAGCATATTGGTATTCATAATTGCTTCCGTTCTTCACCACGCGTCCTTCGGGTGAGCTGAAAAATGAAAGTGCGTTGTTGGTATACACATAGGTGTTGACATAATCTGTTGTCGTTGTCGTTCCACTTACAGTAGTGGCGGTCTTCAATTTTGTTCCGCTTGCATCATACGTGTAATTGATCACGCGACCATCTGTGAATGTTACCGTGGCAGGTTTGCTTAACACATTGTATACAATGCTGCTAATGCCTTTGTTCAGGTCAGCAGTTAAACTCCCGTTGGTGTCGTAGTTGTATTCCGTGGCGGTATTAGCGCCATCTGCAAAGCCACCTGTAGTGGTAGCAGCATCAGTCACTTTGCTAAGTTGGTTGCCTGTGGTGTAATTGTAGGTAAGGTTGTCTATGGTTTGAGGGGTGCTTGTAACATTTACTCCGCTTAGATCTCTTTGATTCTGCTTACGTATCAGACCGAGTATATTTCCGTTTGCATCGTAGGTCATGTTCTCATCCAGCGTACCGCCTTCTTTTGTCCATGCAGTGCCGTACGCCTGGAAGGTGGCATCTTTGAGTTTGTCGCTCTTATCGTAATTGTATTTGTAGCTACGCTGGTCTGCCGCACCGGAAGTTACACCTCCGTTTTTCCATTTGATAGCCGAGATGTTGCCATTATACTGTGGCGCATTTCCCAATGAACTTTGTTCGGTGTTGTTGTAAAACATTTCCATCCCGAAGTAATCATTGGTATCATCGTTAGTAACATTGGCATCATTGGCTAATTGAGCATTGTTAATTGAACTCAGCCATCCGCGGATATGGTAACGGTAGTCTACGCTCTGCAAAGAAGTGCCTCCGTTCACGTGCAGTTTTTTGTCAACTACTTGTCCCAACGCATTGTAGGTATAGCCTGCCAGTTGCTGCTCTGTGCCTGAATTGATGGTGTGAAAAATTCCCAGTGTGCGCCAGTTGGGGTCGTAGGTATAGCGCTGCTGTACCGTCACCACTGTAGGGCCGGTGTGTGTCATTTTTGTCTTGTCCACATGGCCGGCAAGGTCTGTATAAAGCACACTTCCCTTATCTTGTACCAATGTGTTGAGGTGGTTGTTGCTTTGCGCCTGTATGGAGCGGTCGTACTGATCATAAAACAGAGTACTGATGAGCCAGTTGCTTGTACCTAAAATCAGTTTCCGGCTTCCGGTTGCCAGTCCGCGGGTTGCCAGACTACTGGCGGTTGGTGTCCCGGCAAGGTGCGCATTGTCATACGCGTAATCGTCAGTGCCGTTCTGGTCAAAGTCGTAGGTGTCGTAATAGTTTACGGCCAACAGGGTCATGTTATTTGCATCCGTGGGGAAGGCCCCATTGGTGTAGCCTTGCATCGGGCCACCTGTGGCGAGGCTGTCATAATATTTTTGTGTGGTGTAATCGATGGTGTTCAACTGGTCTTGCAGCACTTTACGCGATAAAGCACTTGAGTAAAGCCCGCTGTAAATGGGCCTGCCGTACTGATCGTATTTTACAAAACCCCATTTGCCGCTGGCTCGCAGGTTGCCGTCTTGCGAGAGCACCACGCGGCCCAGTTGGTCGTACACAAAATACTGTGGTGTCGCCCCCGGCACTTTCTTTTCTTTGATGCGCCCGAGGCTGTCATACTTGTATTTGTACACCAGTTCATCGGTAGTAGCATTACTGGCAATGTTACAGGTACTGCCCGTAATCAATGCTGTTGCTTTGGGCGAGATTTGATACACCAACCTTCCGATCTGATCATACACATAGTAGGTCTCCAACCAGTTGGTAGTCGTCTCCTGTACCTGCTTCAATACTCTTTGTCCCAATTGATTCACGTACGTGCGCACCTGGTTGCCGTTCTCATCTGTGGTGATGCTCACCAGTACTGTGTTGGGCGCATAGTTGCCTGTCGTGGTGCCATCCGCTTTCCAGTAGCGCACAGGGTAAGAAGATGTATTTAAGGTGATGGTACTTTTCGCAGTGTGGTTGCCGGGCTGCCAATCGGCACCGGGTGCACCTTGCTCGATCACGCGCGCATCTGGTGAGCTGCGGTGTACTACGCGTGCAAAGGGTTGTGCATCATGCGCCACGCTGGTGGCATTCTGATAAAATTGATTTTGCTCGCTGGCGGTGTAAACATTGCCCGAAGTGCGGATGGCATTGAGGCGGAAGCGGCCATCTTTGCCGGTAGTAGTATAAGGCAAAAAGGCTACCGTATCTGCAATGCCGTCTTTTCCAAAACCGGCCGGGCTCACAATATCACCCTGTGTGCCGCTGAGGCCAACGCCAACTTTTTGAAACGTGCGGCCGATGCCATCCTGGTAGGCAATCGCCTGCGCCAGGTCTTTTTGATTCAATGAATATAATGAAGTGGAATTGGTAACTCCTTCTTTCATGATACTCGTCACACTCACATAGTTGACAGCCGCAGACTGCGAAGCAAACGGGTAGGTTATTGTTACCGGGGTAGAAACACATTCTATAGAACCTGAAGAAACCTTCGTGCCGATGGTGATGTCACCGGGGCTGTCAGGGATGAACGTTTGTTGGGTTGCGTTTGCAATACTCGCTCCGTTCTTTTTCCATTGATAGGAATAAAAACTTCCAGTCGAGAGCGAGGTTGAATTTCCGTAGGCCAGTTGCGTAGAGCCCGCCACAATAAGTTGTGGTACAGCATTGATGGTAAGCGTTACTGCCAGCCTGGGTGTGCTCTCACAATTTGTTGTAGAATTAAAGCTGGTGAGATAATAAGTAGTGGTTGCGCTTGTCGCTGGAGAGGTATTGCCTGAAGTGAGTAAAGTGCCACCACTGGCAGCATTGTACCATCGCACCGTAGTGCCATTGGCCCCCACCGTTGCTGCCATTGTCCCCGGCCCGCACAGCTGTGTATCGGTTGCAGATGGCGTTGAGGGAACGGTATTGATGGTAAGTGTTAGGCCAAGCCGTGCCGAGGTGCTTTCACAACCTGTCGTTGAATTGTAACTGGTGATATAGTAAGTCGTTGTTGAGGCTACGACAGGTGACGATGTGGCCGTTGACACGAGCGATCCTCCAGTCAGCGCATCGTACCAGCGGATGGTGTTGCCATTAGAACCGAGTGTGGGTGTAATGCTTCCCGGTCCGCAGAAAGTTGTGTTGGATGCGGTGGGCGCTCCAGGCACTGCATTGATGGTAAGCGTTACTGCAAGTCGTGCCGATGTGCTCTCACAACCAGTGGTAGTGTTATAGCTGGTGATATAATATGTTGTTGTCGCGCTCGTACTGGGAGAGGTTGTGCTTGTCGCCAATAATGTTCCTCCGGTAGAAGCATTGTACCAACGTATGGAATTTCCGTTGACGCCCGGTGTGGCGTTCATTGTGCCTGTGCCGCACAAGGTGGTGTTGGATGCCGTGGGTGCCGCGGGCACTGCATTAATCGTTACTGTCACTGCTTGTCTTGGCGTACTCGCACATCCTGTGGTTGTATTGTAGGTGGTGACGTAGTATGTAGTAGTAGCGCTTGTGCTTGGTGAAGTGGTGCTGGTAGCAAGTAACGTTCCCCCGGTTAAAGCACTATACCAATTGATAGTATTGCCGTTGGCGCCCGGTGTGCCGGTCATCGTGCCGGTGCCGCACAAAGATGTATTCGAGGCAGTCGGTGCCGAGGGAATGGGGTTCACTGTTACTACAGCGCTTCCACTCATGGTAGAGCTACATCCGGTTGAGCTATTGACGCCTACTACCGTATAGGTTCCTGCGGTTGTAGTACCCGCCCACGTCAGGAGCGACCCTGTTCCTGAAATGTAATTGTTGGTGTTGCTGCCGTTCAAGTATAAATAATAGTTCACTCCAACTTCCGAACTACTTACTCTTACGTTCTGCCCTGTGCCTCCACTGCAATAAGCTCCGCCTCCCAACATACTAAACACGGTTGGCGCGGGGTTGGTGGCCACATTGGCACTGAATTGCATCGTAGCGCTGCAACCGGTGGCTACAATTGTTCCCACTACGGTGTAGTTGCCTACTGTAGTTTGATTGGCCCATGTCAGCGTTCCGCCTGTACCGGCAACAGCACTGCCCGTGTTGGAACCACCAACCTTCAGTTGATAATTTGTTCCCACGGCAGAGCCAACCAAAGTAACACTCACTCCGCTGCCTCCGGCACAGTAGGTCCCGCCTCCGCCCACATTGTAGAGAGTTGGTAAAGGATTTACCGTTACCGTGGAGCTTCCGCTCATAGTTTGCACGCAGCCGGTCGAAGCATTGGTAGCTGCAACCGTATAAGTTCCGCCCGTAGTTTGACTGGCCCAGGTCAATGTTCCGCCAGTGCCTGCTATGGCACTGCCTGAATTACTGCCGTTTATTTTCAGTTGATAATTTACTCCAGACTGTGAGCCGCTCAATGTCACACTCACTCCGCTGCCGCCACTGCAATAACTGCCGCCTCCGCCCATACTATATTGAGCAGGTAGTGGATTGATGGTAATAGTAGCACTGCTGTTCATGGTAGCGGTGCAGCCTGAGGAAACATAAGTTGCCACAACCGTGTAGGTGCCTGCCGTAGTCAGGTTGGACCACGTCAGAGCTGACCCTGTTCCTGCTACCGCGCTGCCCGAGTTGCTGCCGTTGAGCAACAATTGATAATTGACACCGCTCTGTGAGCCACTGAGCGTTACACTCGTTCTACTTCCAGTACAAATGTTGCCGCCTCCGGTCACACTGTATGATGACGGTGACGGGCTTGCAACAATTGTGGCGCTCCCGGCCATATTCTGGACGCACCCCGTTGATGTCTGTGTGGCCACAACCGTATGTGTACCAGGGGAAGAGGATGTTAACGCCCAACTCAGTGCTGAGCCCGTGCCGGCCAGTGTGGTTTTTGGGGACCCATCGACAAACCTTTGATAATTGACCCCAACTTGTGATCCACTTAAAGTCACATTCAAACTAACACCCGGACAAGCGGTTCCGCCTCCACCCACATTATAGACGGCTACACTGCAAACATTAACCGTAAGTGTGGCTACTGTAGTAGGTCCCTTCTTTCTAAAAGCAAGCGTGTTAGAACCGGCAGACGTCCACTGCACCACGGCCGAATAAGTAGACCCGCTGATGGAAGAGCTGATGATGGTGCCCGTAGTAGCAAGCCAACTGGTGGCGCCAACGTAAACTGTGCCGTCATCGTAACTGTACGAATATTGAACGCCTGTTGAAACGTTGGTAGGTCCATTGATCACCTGGGCAACCAAAGCTGAAGACATCAGCAACAGTCCGCTTAAAACACCAATTGATTTTTTTAGTATAGATGAAGCCATGAGAATCGTTATTCGTTATTGGTAATTCAACATCATTGTCTATCGACTATTGACCATTGACTATTGACCCCACCGTGTAGCTTTGCCGTAAACGGGTCTGCCCTGACTGTGAAAGATCAATGGTGATATAAGTGCCCACTGCTGATTTTTCAAACGTGAGGCTTCCCGTCTCTCCTTCAGCTGAAATTTTGAATACCATTTTTCCATTGGCGTTCACATTGGTCCAAGTTCCACTCGTGCTTGTCACTTCCAGGGTGGTAGTTGCTTTTTTCTGCACCCACTGCATGCTTTGTGTGCCGTAGGTTTTAAAAGTGCACTGATACGCCATTGTGGCGTTGGTGTTGAGGTCGTTCAACTGAGTAACACTCCAGGACAGGGGTGTTGTTAAAATATTTTGCGCTTGTGATGTGAGAAACATCGCAGATAACACGGTGAAGAGAAGTAATTTTTTCATGGCTTCAGTTATTCTTAATTGTTATTGGCACGGGCTGTTATTAACAAAAGTGATGCTTGCCGTGGATGAAGACACTGTACCTGCCTGTGCGTTGCAGTTGGTGGCCGCGTTGACGCGAGCATTGTTAGGAGCAAAGCTGACTACGTACATCACTTGGTAATTTGATTGCGGGGAATTGCAGGTTATCGTATTGCCATTGATGATCGTCACATAGGGTACCCATCCGGCCTCCACCCAACTGCCATTCCCAGTAGCAACATACCAAGTGTAATGGACCGGCAGGTTTTGCATCACTGCTTGGTTTATTTCTTGGACGAATGCGGTGAAAGTCCTCACGTTTGAGCCTACCGGGTCACAGAAATAGATCGTGTTGGAGCCGCCACTCACACTAACAGTGGGCGTTATGGTGTTCGGCAGGGTCACGCAAATATTTTCGGTGTAGCTCACCGGGCTATAGCCCGCCACCGTAGTGGAAGCAGTCAGGGTCACGCTGTAAGAACCGTATTTCGGAAAAGAGCAGGAAACATTGGTTCCGGTCAGATTAGTAACCGTATTGTTAAAATCAGTGATCGCCCACGAATAGGTAACAGGTGTCAGACAGGCCGGCACTGCTGGTGCGGTAAAAGTAACATTCTGCCCTACCACATATTGCACTTTATTGGCAGTGAAATTAGCGCTCAGCTCTATTCGCCCTTTGCGCTGTGTAACATACTCTCTCACTTCTTTCAGGTTGCGCTGACGGTCGTAGCTTTTCACCGGTCTTCCAAAAGAATCGTAATCCATTTTTGAACTGTTGCCGCGGTCATCGGTCTGGGCTGTCACTCCGGTCAATGGCAGATAGCTGGTATAAGAAACTCTTGCCTGTTTTGGCATGGCCACAAAATCATCGATCTGTATGGTATTGTTGGCAACTAACTGCAATGTGAACGCTGCTGAAACTGCAGTCACATCCATAAACCCTTCCAGGTATTTCCATTGGTTGGGGGTAGTATAGTTCAACACCACGCTGCTTTGCACTGTAGCACCATTTTTCGCCTGCACCGTAAGTGTCGAATTCTGCGCTGCATAGAACCAGCAGGAAACACGATAAGTAGTTCCCCTCTTTGTCAATGTTGCTGTAGAAGTTACGGTTGAATTAGCACTTCCAAATTGTAAAGACTTCTTTCCTGTCCACCCGGTTGATTGTACAGAAACACCTGTACCTGAGTAGGTCAACCCTTTATCTTGCACCAGTTCGAAACCTTCATACACCGCATTCTCTGCTTTGCAATTTGCAAAGTTTGCGAGCGGAGTAGCAGTGCCCGTAGCATAATGCGTTCCCATAGTCACCTTTGAAACCGGATCAGTCTGATTCATAGGAAGGCCGTTCACAAAATCCATCACCGGCCCTTTCACCATGTAGTTGGCATCGGCAGTAAATGAAGTGGAGTTCGAAGCGGTAGCTGAAATAGTCCCGGCCACGCCCTGTACAAAACTCTGTACCTGGTAAGGCCACACGCATGCGCCATAGTCCTTATATATATTGAGTGTTGCCCCAGCCATAGCCTCGGTCCCCTGCGCAGGCGTGAATGTCTGGTAGGTTTCGATCACCTCTGCCGTGCGGTTGTTGCTGTTCAGCTTGAAGATGGCGTTCGCCTGCTGGTCACCGGCTGCCGGTGCTGTAATATTGTTAAAGTAAGATGAGTATCTGATATATTGTTTGCTCACCGACTGGTCACCATTGGTCACCGTGATTTGCTTCGGAAGGTTTTGAGAATTGTACAGGTAATCAGTGGTCACGGTGCTGAATGCAGAAGGTGTTTCCTCACTATAAGTCTTTGTGATTTCTTCGGAGAGCCGCTTTGATTCATTTAGCGCGATATCATACAAACTGTATTGAAAAAAATCTCCCGTCAATTCGTAACGCAGGCCTCTGATAACAATGCCGCTGGCCACGGAAGTGTACGTCATTGTTTTCTGACGGGTGAGACTTCCTGTGGAATTATAATCTGAAACGGAGAGCGGGTAGCCGCGCTGGTAGCTTAAGTCTTTCAACGGTGCAAATGGATAAGAGTAGGACCCGTTCATCAGCAGTGCATTTGTGCAAGTGGAGCCGGTTGGCCTTGCCACTTTTGACCAGGTCGCGGCAGTGGATGCGTCAGGATAAGTGTTGGGTACATCAAAAATATATTCGGTGTAGCCGCGGCCCGAAACAGATTCGGTCACTCGCGTGTACATCACCTGCCCTCCGCTTCCACCATCGGATTGCAAGCGGTTCACATTGGTACCGTCAGTGTACCCGAACGAGGGCGGATAGGTGATCCGGCCACTTGTTGTATCCCCAGCTACTTTTAGGTATTGGTAATTTTTGGTGATAGAATGAAAGCCTGAAGTGCCCGAAGTTTTTCCAAATGCCACTTCGCCTCCAAATGTAGTAACGCTTGCCACCCGAACTCCCGGCCCAAAGAGTTCTTCCCTTGTTGTTTTATCTAAATATTTGTTGGATTCATATGTGTATGTAGTTGTACCTCCGGTGGGAATCTGTATTTTTTTCAGAGCTCCGAAACTTGTGTAAGTGTTGTTGGGTGCCATGGTTGTTCCGGTCGGGCCCGACAGTGTAGAAGTAAGAATTGCCCCCGAGGGTATTGGTGTAACCCTGTATCTTCTGGCACCGCCTTCTGCCTGATAATAATAGAGTGTAGGAATATTCTGATTGTTGTCCTGCCCGTTGTAATACCCGAAAAAATCTTCGCCAAAACCCCTGCGCCAGGGGATGTTCGCTTGCAAAGCAACGGTATCCACATTGACATAGTCAAAACGGAAAGAAGGCAGTGCTTCGCACGTGCCAGAATTCTGTTGCCTTACCTGGATCAAAAACGGTTTGGCTATTTTCGGATATCCCGTGTCACTGGTTGATGTGATGGATTTGTAAATGAAATCAAATTCCTGGCTGTCGCCTGTTTCCGATTCGCTGATGGAAATTTTATCTATCAGGTTGTTTGCCCAGCTTACATTGATGGAATAGTTCTTTAAAGAAATCAGTGTAAGTCGCTTGGGGTTTACCGTTTCTTGCAGGTAGTAAAGTGTATCGACCGAGCTCACCCCTGACTGAGGCGGATTTACTCTAGAAACATAGTTTGCTCCGTAGGTCTGCGGGGTTGACTGGTAGGTGAGATTAGCTGTCGCCCCGCTTGCGTTACTCTGAATGCTGGTAAGCTTCCAAGCAGCGTTGTAGGTGAGCGGTGAGGTATAGTATAAGTAGTCTGTGTTGGAAGGAGGTGCCACTGGCGCAATCGCCTGTCGCGTGGCGGTTACTATGGAACTAAAAGTGTAAACCATCCCCTTGTTGGTCTTTATTGTGAAACTGGAAATCACGGTGGAGTTTTGGGCATAGGTAAATGTGATCTGCACATCCTGGTATGGAACAAGTTTAGGAAGTCCGTCAGCGCCAAAAACAAATTTGCCCGAAAGCCCCGGTGCATTGAAATAGAAGACATCAGGCTCTGCATCTTTGATGTAACTGAGGTTGTTGATGAATGTCCAGTCTGGCGTCTCATCTGAGCAAACAGAAAGGTTATTGTCACCAGAAGGAATGAACCCTTGGATCAGCGAAGCATTGGCGTTGCTGTTCACCAACCACCCGGTTCGTGCGTCACCGGCAAGGCTGTAGTCATCCGGCAAGCCCCTTACCTCGCGCGAAACGGAACCGCCCATAATTAAATTCCAACCCATTCCCGCGTTTCCTGCTACTTCGTTCACTTGCAATGAACCACCGTGATGCGACAGGGTTACGCCCATCGAAAGATCGAGTGCACCGATTTTACAAATGGGGAGGCTCACAGCCGCACGGCCAGTGAGCGGATCAATATCCTGCGCTTGAGAGAAAGAAAAGGTTAGGAGAAGTAAGAGGGCAGTTGCAAAAGTGACACCCGATAAGCGGTTCAACATAGTATTGGGGAAAATTTTTTCAATCGTGTTTATACTGGTAAATGAAGTTTAAATATTTAGCCGTGTAGCGTTCATCTGCATCAAAACTATTCTAAAGTTTCGGCAAATCAACTTGACATAAATCAAGAAATAAATTTTATTTTACTTTCGCCCTGAGTCGGCTAAATGTTTCAGCTGACATACCGAGGTATGAAGCAATATACTTGAGTGGTACCCTATTGAATATTTCTGGCTGCATTTTTAGAAGGCTTTCATACCTGTCTTTTGTTGTCTGCAACCGTAATGAAAAGGTACGTTCTTCACTTAGTGTATAGTAGTATTCAGTTAAGACTCGTCCGATGATATTAAATTCAAGAAAATCCCGATAAATCGATTGCAATTCATGATAGCCTAACGAAGTTAAAATTGAATCTTCTAGTAATTCAATATTCTCATAGCTTGGTTTTTGACCATAAAAGCTATTCACAGAAAAGATGAAATCATTTTCTTGCATAAGCCAAGATGTAACTTCTTGGCCTTCTTTTAAGTAAAAAGCTCTTGCTAAACCCTTTTCAATAAAGTAGACTTTATCACATATATTTCCTTGAGTAAGGAGTGTGGTTTTCTTCGGAAAGGAAACCTGACGTGTAACATTAGAAAGCCGATCAATCAAGGCCTGCGATAACGGGTGGATTTTTGAAATGCTTTGAATGAGAACTTCTGACAACATATAATCTTGAATTATAGGTGAATCGTAAAATAGCAGTATTCTAATATAGAATTTTTGATGATTAGTATGAGTTTTTTTGTTCCTTTAAAATATTGATGTGCCTTGAAATATCTTTTCGCAATTAACTTTGCCCCGTGTCAATTCGTAGTTCGTATATTATAATATTGTTCGCAGTCACTTTTTTCCAAGTGAATGCACAAGATTCTTTAAAGAAAAACTTTAAGCATCGCGCAGACACTTTGAAGAAAATCAACCAATCTGCTGACAGCGTTTATCTGCATAACTACAAGTCGCTCGATTCCCTGCAGAAAAAATTCAATAACCGAACTGACAGCCTACAGCAAGCTTATGCTTCCCCAATGAAAAAACTGGATGCCGGAATTGCAAGGCTCAAGCACAAAAAAGACAGCCTCTCCAAACTGAACTTGCCAACCGCTTCACTCACGCACAAGATCGACAGCCTTCAAAGCGCACATACTGCCAAACTGAATGAGTTGAACACCAAAGTCGAGAAAACAAAAAAGGAAACACTCGACAAAATATCTTCCTTGCACTTGCCACCCCAGGCGCAAAACGAAATCAACACGTTCACCAAAAACATCAACGGCTTTAAGGTGCCCAATAATTTCTTTCAACTCCCAAATGGTATCGGGATACCAAACCTGAAGATGACAGGCCTCCCCTCTTTGTCGTTGCCTTCGGGTGCAAAAATTCCGTCATTGAACTTGCCCTCCAATCTTTCCATTCCTTCGATGAACATCCCTTCGTTGCAGAAGATGAACATAAGCTCGCTGAAGATGCCCTCTCTTGCTCAGATGGAAGGATCGCTCGGCAGTGAAATCAAAAAGTTACAATCACTAAAATCAGCTGATGCAAAATTCCTTGAAAAGGAGGCCATGAATTTGGCCGGCCAGAATAAGGAAGCAAAATCCTTGCTACAAGAACAGTCTAAAGTGAAGGATATGCAGAAGCAACTCGCAGGGATAAAAGACCCGAAGAGTGCGGACTCGCTTGCCATGCAACAACTGCAACCTACTGTCAACCACTTTGAAGGCAAAGAGAAAGAACTCACGGCAGCTATGGACAAAGTCTCGAAGCTCAAGCAAAAATACAGCAGCGTAAAAAGTCTGGCCGAGCTTCCCAAGCGTGCGCCCAATCCTTTAAAAGACAAGCCGTGGATCGAGCGGCTTGTTCCGGGCCTTAATTATTTCATCCAGACCAAACACTATACATTGATTGATTTCAACCCGTATGTGGGCTGGAGGTTCAACCCACGGCTCACAGCCTCTATAGGTTGGAATCAACGCATCGGTATATCGCATTACTCATTCACTACCCATACTTACGATCACGTATATGGGGTGCGCGGTTCGGTATCGTATTTATGGACGCACGGAATCAATTTCAAAGTAAGCCCTGAAATGATGGACGCTTACATTCCTACCAACGGTTCGCCAGATGTGAAACATGAAACTCTTGTGTTTGGTGTTTACGCAGGTGTGCGAAAAGACTTTTCGATTTACAAATCGATCAAGGGCTACTCGGAGGTGATGTACAATTTCACTCAGAAAACTTTCCAGAACATTTATGGCGACCCGGTGTCGTTCAGGTTTGGGATTGAAATGAAGGTGAAGAAGAAGGCCCAGACTAAAAAATGACTTACAACTTATGGGATCATGGAAACTGAAAGCTGCCCGACTCAAACTTGATGCCTTGGCGCACGCGGAGAAACTGATTGGGAAAAAGCCTTTCGATGACCTTAGCGTGGTGGTTCTAGTAGAGAAACTGAACATCACGAAGGTCACCTTTTATAAGTACTTTCGCAGGAAGCAGGATATCCTCCATTACTATTTCAGAGTCTGGTGTCTGAGGCAAACAGTGGAGCTGTTGAAATCTCCAAAAGAAGGACTCGAAGGCATTTCATTTCTCTCCGACAAGTTATCCGAGCTGTACCACATACACCCGGGGATTGTTCGCGGATGGATTTATTACTCTGGCAGCCTCTCCAAAAAGCAAGCCTCGTTCGTTATAAATAAAGAAGAGAAAAAGTTGCTGTTTCCCACTATCCAGGGCATTGAAAAAATGTATGCGCCTTCTTTTGAAGAAATGATCACCGAATTCATTTCTCAGGCAATTCACCGGAAGGAAATACCCAAAGGACAGGTACAAGATTTAACCAATCGTGTAATTGTAGTAATTTATGGATCTCTCATGGTAGCACATGTTCAGCCCAGTGCTCAGGTAAAAGATTTTTGCAAAAGAGCTTGGCTGACAATGCTTGGCTAATCCGGTTCCATGAAACCAGCTTCCTGTACATCCAGTGTTATTCAGGTTTGGGATTGAAGTGAAGTTGAAGAAGAAAGGGAAGTAATTATCTTTTACGCTTATTTATTTCGATGATAAATGACTAAAAATAAATCTGATTTAACGTCAACTCTAGTTCAATATTATGTTTAACGTTTCTTCAACTTTACCGTTATTGCAACTTATCGTGCGACACCTTATTTTTTTCGATCTACTATGTACTGGCGTCTGGCAAGGAGCGCAAGTACATAGGCACAAAAAGATATTTACGCCTTGAACATTTTGATAATGTCACAGGGAGCTTTACCGTCAGCTTTCTTTTTGCTGCGGTTTTGATAGAGGCGAATTGCAATCATGTGTGAATAGATTTGGGTTACACAGGGGTTACACCACAAGGGTTGAAACCCCTCAAAAACCGTTAATTATCGCCTCTAAGTAAAAACAAAAAACCCGAAATTCTTACGAAAATCGGGTTTTCAAGCTCTCCCTCTTGGACTTGAACCAAGGACCCTCTGATTAACAGTCAGATGCTCTAACCAGCTGAGCTAAGGGAGAATAAATTTTGCCGGATTTTTCTCTGCTGCCAAGATGCTCTAACCAGCTGAGCCCTGCCTGCCGGCAGGCAGGTAAGGGAGAATTTGGGAGTGCAATATTAGCAGATTGGCAAATAATAGCCAACCTCAATCCTGAAAATTTTGAGATTATGCCTTGGAAAGGGCCTGTTCGAGGTCTGCAAGCAGGTCTTCGGCATCTTCCACGCCCACGCTAAGGCGGATCAATGAATCGGTTAAGCCATTTTTCATTCTTTCATCTCTAGGGATACTAGCATGCGTCATCGAAGCGGGGTGATTAATTAAAGACTCCACCCCACCCAATGATTCTGCCAGTGAAAACAGCTCAACGCTTTCCATCAATTTTGTTGCGGCTTCAACGCTGTCGCTCTTTAATGTAAAAGAAAGCATGCCTCCAAAATCGCGCATTTGTTTTTTGGCGATGGCATGATTTGCATGGTCTGTAAATCCCGGCCAATATACTTTCCCTACTTTCGGATGGTTCTTTAAATATTCAGCTATCTTTTTTCCGTTTTGACAATGACGTTCCATGCGCAAGTGCAATGTTTTGATTCCACGCAAAACCAAAAACGAATCCTGAGGGCCGGGTACCGCGCCACACGAGTTGGCAATAAACGCAAGGTCTTGATAAAGCTTGTCATCATTAACCACAAGGGCTCCCATGATCACATCGCTGTGGCCTCCCAAATATTTTGTAACCGAATGCATCACAATGTCTGCACCAAGGGCAAGCGGGTTTTGCAAGTAAGGAGAGGCAAATGTGTTGTCAACCGCTACGAGGCAATTATTCTTCTTCGCAATTTTTACGCAAGCTTCTATATCGATGATGCGCATCAAGGGGTTGGATGGAGTCTCCAGCCAAAACATTTTTGTTTTAGAGTTTACGTACGTCTCTGCATTTTTCGCATCGGTGAGGTCAATAAAATGAAATTTGATTCCAAAGCGTTCATACACCTTCGTAAACATGCGGTAAGAACCACCATACAAATCATTGCTCGTGATCACTTCATCTCCGGGGCTCAGTAATTTGATGACCGCATCGGTGGCGCCCATGCCTGATGAAAAGCACAAACCAAATTTTCCGTTTTCCAGCGCAGCGATGCTTTTCTGTAAAGAATTGCGTGTGGGATTCGCCCCGCGTGCATAAGCATAGCCCTTGTGTTTTGCTGGGGACTCCTGCACATAAGTAGAAGTCTGAAAAATCGGTGTCATTATCGCTCCAGTCGAAGGATCGGGCTCGACACCTGCATGTATGGCTTTCGTTCCGAATTGCATATCTATATGTATTGGATTTTTATTACTTTGTCGCGTCTATCTTAATCTATAATCCCCGCAAACTTGCAATTTTTTTCGCGATATTCTTTCATCTGGAAGTTCCCTAAAGAACAAGAACTTGCGTACAGCCGATTTGTGCAACCCGCCAATCTACTCTCCCTTCGATTGGTCACTTTCATCACTTTATTCGGCATGACCACTTTTCTGATCATTGATTATTTCCGCGATGTCGATTTCAGTATTGTGCTCGTTTCCAGGATCTGCGTGCTCTCAATCGCCTCCGGACTTATGGCATTCACTTTCAAAAAGCCGTTGAGCCCAAACTTCATTCCGTGGGGTATAGTGATTATCGGGTTTATCAACTTTAGCGCTGCTTTGGTCACAGCTACTTACGCTCGAATGCCAGGCTTCTATCTAACGAATCTCCTTTTTTTAATTTGGGTGTTGGTAGTTGCCGCTAGTGGACTCAACTTGCGCCACGGATTGTTGCTTAACATTATTCTTTTGTTGGTTTTTCTCGGATACTCTCAGCTCGTCAACAGGCAGCCCTTTTACTTTAGCCAATATCCGCATCTTTTTGTGTCCTTTATTTATTTCACCCTCGTAAGCATAGTATTGGAATATCGCAGGCGAAAAAGCTTTTTGCAATTCAGCGAACTTACCGAGCAGAAACGATTGGTCGAAGATCTCAACCAGCAAAAAAATAAAATCATCTCCATTCTTTCACATGATGTTGCATCACCGCTCAATACACTCTCGGGATTGCTGCATTTACAGGCGAAAGGCCAGATTTCAGAAAATGAGTTTCGTCCTTTCCTGACTCAGATCGGAGATCAGCTTCACAATGTTACCGGTTTGTTGCATGGATTGGTACGCTGGTCGCGCTCACAGATGGAAGGATTTGTGTCTCAGCAAAAACCGGTAGACTTTGTAAAACACCTCGATGAATTAGTGAAGCTATTTCAGCCGTCAGCTTCAGAAAAAAACATTTCCATTAAACTCAAGGCAGAACCAAATTTGGTCATTTATGCTGATGAAGAAATGATTCGAATTGCCGTTCGAAGTCTGATTTCTAATGCGATTAAATTTGCCACGCCTAAAAGCGAAATTTCGATTCAAAGTTTCTTGAATGAAGAAACCATCATACTCAGAATCAGCAACAAAGGAACTCCGATTCCTGAAATCCATCGAGAGAAGTTATTCACTTATAAAATGCCCTCAACGGAAGGAACTAAAGGAGAAAGAGGAACGGGATTGGGCCTAGCCATGGCTGCTTTTTTTGTACGCTTCAATGGCGGGGAAATTTTTCTCGAACCTTCTGGAAATAGCCATCTGACTGAATTTAGAATTGAACTCCCCACTTCAGAGGAGCAGTCGCTTGATAGATCGATGAAATATCGCCAGGCATTTGGCGTCTCGAAATCTTGACCAGGATTATGCAATTTGGAAGCTTGGGTTGACTCAAAATCCTTAAGTACCCCGATCTTAATTACTGATTAGTCACTAATCTCGAACCAAGAGATAGACTTTGTTTTATGATTACTTGTATATGAGAAAAGTCGGTCTAAATCGGTCTCGTAATATCAAATTTCTCTAAGTAGTCAGCTACTCTTCGCACAAAACTTCCACCCAACGCGCCATCCACTACACGGTGATCGTATGAATGCGACAAAAACATTTTGTGACGAACTGCGATGGCATCACCATAAGGGGTTTCAATCACGGCAGGTTTTTTCTGCACAGCACCTAATGCCATGATCGCCACTTGCGGTTGCATAATAATGGGCGTACCCATAACATTTCCGAAAGATCCAACATTAGATACCGAGAAGGTTCCTCCTGCCAATTCATCGGGCTTGAGTTTATTTTCACGGGCGCGCTTCGCTAAATCATTTACCACTTTAGCAAGACCCGTGATATTGTATTGATCTGCATTACGAATGACTGGCACAATCAGATTGCCGGTTGGTAACGCCACAGCCATGCCGATATTAATATCTCTTTTCTTGATGATCCTGTCACCATCCACCTGCACGTTAATCATTGGGTAATCCTTGATCGCCTGAACAACAGCCTCTATAAATATAGGCGTGAACGTGAGTGCATCGCCTTCGCGCTTTTGAAATTCGTTCTTCATTTTATTGCGCCAGAAAACGATATTGGTCACATCGGCTTCAACAAAGGAAGTAACGTGCGGAGAGATTCGCTTGCTGTCGACCATGCGCTCCGCAATCATCTTGCGCATGCGGTCCATCTGAATGATTTCGTCTCCGGCATTAATGGAAGCCGGCACCAGCGGTGCAGAGGATACCTGGCGCGATGTAACTACCGACTGACCCAGTTTTCTATTTTGAACATAACCCAAAATATCTTTTTTGGTTACGCGGCCCTCGGAACCAGAACCAGAAATGGTTTCCAATTCGGCAACTGCGATCCCCTCTTCTTTCGCAATATTCTTCACCAACGGAGAATAGAATCGTGATGATGATTTGTAATCTGCTGCATGCGGATGACCATTGGTGGGGGTCATAACAACGGGAGCAGCTTTGGTTTCAATTGCTGGTGCAGCTTTGGTAATCACCGGTTCAGGTGTTGGCTCTTGTCCTTTTCCCTGAGTCGCCTCGGTTGTGATGATGGCGATGGGCTTCCCCACTTTTACCACTTCTCCTTCTTTGGCAAGAATTTCTTTAAGCACACCCGCATAACTCGATGGTACTTCGGTATCCACTTTGTCGGTGGCCACTTCCAGCACAGATTCATCCTGCTCGATTTTATCGCCCGGCTTTTTGAGCCACTTTAAAATGGTGGCTTCCATTATGCTTTCGCCCATCTTGGGCATGATCAATTCTGCTTGTGCCATCGAAAAGAGATTTTAAGGACAGCAAAGTTACTATTTTTCGAGAGTCGTGCTAACGATTGAAATGCCTCGAAATATGATTTTGGAGAATGAGTAAAACACTACAAAATATTTCGCCTGGGCGATTTAAAACAAACCTACTTCGGCAAGCTCAACCTGATCAAATTCAAAAGAGCGATTGACGCAGCTTTTATATTTAACATCCGATCAGTGGAGAGCTGTAGTTTTTTGGTTACGGTATGATGCTTGTCAGAGTAAGCAATCCAAACCATGCCCACAGGTTTTTCGGGGGTTGCTCCACCGGGTCCTGCAATGCCACTGGTCGCCACGCCAATGTCGGTATTGAATTTGGCGCGAACGATGTTGGCCATCTCGATAATCGTTGGTTCGCTCACTGCCCCATATTGCTCGAGCACTTCAGGTTTTACACCGAGTTGTCTCATTTTGATTTGATAATCATAAGGGATCATACTGCCCAGAAAATAATTGGAACTTCCCGGCACACTTGTAATGAGATGAGAAACATAACCCCCTGTACAACTCTCTGCGATCGATAGCGAAAGCTTCAATTCCCGAAGCATTCTTCCAACGGCTTCTTGAATTGATTCATCGCTATAACTATAAACATACTCACTGATCAATGGAGAAAGTTTTTCAGTGAGGCTTTCGATTTCCTTCTTCAAAACATTCTCCTCTTTTCCCATTCCCGTAAGTCTTAGTTTTACTTCGCCAATACCTGGCAGGTAAGCCAGTTTGATGTGCGAAGGCAAGGCTTTTTCCCAAGCTGAAATTTTATCAGCAATGATCGATTCACCTATTCCTATCGTTCGAATGATCTTGTGGACGATCACAGGCGGCTTGAATTTCTCCTTTAATCGCGGAACGACTTGTTCGGCCATCATTCTTTTCATTTCGTGAGGTACTCCCGGCATTGACATGAAGATTTTGCCGTTTCGTTCGAACCACATGCCTGGAGCTGTCCCGATCACATTGGTTATTTTCGTGCAACAAACCGGCAGCATTGCCTGTTGTTTGTTGGTCTCAGTAAGTTCGCGTCCACGGCTTTTAAAAAATGTGGAGAGTTCTTCCAAAGCTTCTGCATGAAGCTTCATTTCGCAGTTGAAATATTTTGCTAGCAAGGGTTTGGTGAGATCATCGCTGGTTGGCCCAAGACCACCCGTAATTAAAATAATGTCAGCTCTTTTTTCTGCTTCCGCGAATGCGGTAAGAATTTCTTCTTCAACATCACCTACAGAAGTCTTGCGAATGACTTTGATTCCAACCTTGTCCAGCTCCACACTCATCCATTGCGAATTCGTGTCAACAATTTGCCCGTAAAGAATTTCATCACCGATCGTGAGCAGTTCTGCTAAAATGAGTTTCATCAATTAATATTTTTTGATTTAAGGTAGTGGAGCCTAACTTATTTTTCATGCTATTAGCCGCAAAATTTCGACTACCTATAAGGTTAGAAATGGAAGGTCCTGACAATACCGGGGCGAAGATAGAAATCAGATTCTAATATCAACTAATTAAAAGAGCCCTGTAGTGTAGTTGACGAGATTTTAAATAAGCATATTCGTGGGAAGCGGCCTGCAACATAGGTAGTACCGCATATGGCCAGACCTCCATCTGCCGTTGATGTCATCGAAGCAATCTCAAAGGGATTTGAAAACCCAAGGTACTTACTACCTGAAAATTTGAAGGAGGTCTTGTCGTAAGCATAGAGCGCAATTTGCTTTGATTTGGTAGTACTGCCGTAAAGTATATAATTTTTTGTACCGAGGGTCATCAGCACAATTTTTACTTTCGCGTTGGTTACAAGTTCAGGGAAAGAATTTCCAGGCAAGTCCGTTGCTGAACTCACATTGCTACCATTGATCGTGGCTGAAGGAAGCAAGTAATTATCGCCAAAGTTGAATGTGGCTACTGAATACGTTCCTCTATCGAGTGGAAGGATAGCACTCATCCCTCCATTGTTTTGCTGACCTTGCACCACTCCCAATGGGTTGCCCGCTGCTAAATCCGTGAAGACTAAAGAAAACGTGTAGTTATAAAACCCGTTAAAAAAATATTGCCCGTCCGGATTTTTGCCAACTTGAAATGGAAACTGCCTGCCCGAGCGCACAAAATGGGCAATGATAGGTGCTTCTACATCGCTGCCGGCACCAATGGTATACCCCCTAGATTGAATAATATTTCCGTCAGGGCTGAGTTTGGACACAACGCTCAATTTATTTGTGTTGTCATAACTCAGTAAAAGAAAATTATTTCCCTCTTGCGAAGCAGCAGCCGGATACGAGGCTCCTATATCAATTTGGTTGGTAATAGCACCCATAGCATCCAACTCAATCATTTGGGTTTGCAAACCCACGGCTGTCATGCAGAAGAAATAGTACTTTCCGTTCGCCACTAAAATATTTCCTACCGGGTCAACCAGGTTTTCATCCACTTCCTGGGCAGAAACAAAATTTCCAAAGGGATCGGCTTTCATAATGTAGGTGCCGCTGAAGCTTGAACTCGTCAGGCTGCGGCCACCTAAAATCAAATATCCTCCATCAGGGGTTTGTACCATGTCAACCGGATAGTAGGAGGCATTGAATTGATTGTTGTCAAATATCCTGGTGAAATTCGATTTGTCGGCAGCTGGATCTGAATCGTTGGCGCAACGAGTAAATGCAAAAGCAGCAACAATAAATAAAATATGATTCAGGCTTAATTGCATGATTATTTTTGATCTAACGATTTGAAACTGCTGCTTAGGAAACGCATCGGAAACAACACCCCGGCCGAGATCACTATGTTATTCAATTTGATATCATCTTGTGCATCGCCAATGCCGGCTAAGCGATCGTTGCTGAAACGATTTTTCACATTCGTGATGTTGGCCATACCGTGCATATACGTTACATCAAGCGTCAATTTCACATTGCCCATTTGATAACTGCCGCCAATGCCGCCCGTCAGTCCCCAGTAATTGGTAAAAAGATCTTTTGTTCCTACAATCAAGGGCTGGCTGCTCAGGGTATTCGTTCCGCCCGAAGCAAGATCAACTCCGGAAATGGTTACGGTCTTCAATGCGTTCGTCAAAAAAGAATAATAAATACCTCCATGAACATAGCCTCTCAGACGGTTACCCACCAAATCGTATTTTGCAATCAACGGTAAATTGACAAAGTCAAGTCCCTGACTTTGAGAATATTTTTGCGTGAGCGACTGCGATGGAGCCTGAGTGTTGACCCATACCACCTGGTTAGAGTACGTGATAACACTATGGTTAAACGTGGGCTGCGTGCTGATGGATAAATTTCTAAATTGAAAAGTAATCTCTACAGTAGCCTGGCTGCCCAAGTCGTGGAAGCTACTGTACGTTTTATTTAGATCGGAAGCAGGGTAATTGGTGGCACTCAGTACAGAATACCGTTTGATTGGATCAGCCTGTGAGAGATTGGTACCTCCCTTGAACCCAAGCCAAAATTGCTTTTCCAAAAAAGTATTTTTTGGTTTTTGACCTCCGTTAAGCTTGAGCGTTTTTCTTTTCCCCTGACTAAAGGCACTCGAGGCAGTAGCAGCAATTAACAGGATCAATAAAAATTTTTTCATAGCGAAAAGAGCAATGGACTATCGAACGATCACCAGTTTTTTACTTTCTTTCACGAAACCGGTTTTTAATTGGTAAAAATAAAGTCCTGCAGATAACTCCGTCACACTCGCTTGCACTTCATGTTTCCCGGCTTCCCGTTGTTCATTCAGCACATTGCTCACCACATTCCCTTTGGCATCCAGCAAATCAAGTTGCACCTGGCTGGTGTTGTTCGTCAGGAAACTGAAATTGACCAAGTCTTTGGCAGGATTGGGATAACATTCCAACTGCCCAAAACGCGCATTGATAAAACTTTCATTCACACCTGTGATCACTTGCTGGGCCAATGGTAAATAATCATAATTGCCCGAGCCTTCTTCCTTGGGTCCGTTGAGAAAATTTTTGAAGAAGATATCATTGTTAATGGTGCTTTCACTTACCAGCATCCAGTCTTTTAAAATATTGGCATAAATCTGCCGGTAGTCATACTGAATCTCCACATTGTCCTGAGTGAGGTCGGGCACTTTGCCCACCATGCCTGGCTGCACTCCAAGCCCAAAAATATAAACTGATCCACCGGTACCATGATCGGTGCCGTAACTTCCGTTGGAATGGATGCGTCTCCCAAATTCTGATGTGGTCACAGTCAGCACGCGATCTTCTAATCCGCGTGCGCGTAAGTCGGCTTGAAATGCCTGCATGCCTGCAGAGATATGGTACATCAGTGCCGCATGCACACCCATGGTAGTGTCATAGTTTTCAACCTGCGATGCGTGCGTATCAAAGCCACCGATCTTTACCAGAAAAACTTTTGTCTTAACCCCTTGACCTGCCCCGCCACCATCCAGCAACCTTGCAATCAATTGCAGCTGTGACGTGAGTCCATTCTGCAAACTTCCGGCAGGAGCATTAAATGGATATTTTTCCGGATAGGTGACGGTGGATGGAGATGATTTTTTATAAACATCGTACAGACGCTGAGCATAATCTTTGGATTTGCCTTCAAGGCCGAGTATCCAGTTTAATTCTTTTCCATAGGGTGAATTCATCAAAGCTGTTGGAGGATAGCCACGTGGATCAATACCCTGATCTTGAAACCCTTCCAACCCATTTACCAGCGCAGCAAATCCCTCAGGGTCGCTGATGGAAAGTGAAACAGGAATATTGTTGGATTGGTGAAAAATGAGCGTAACCTCGCTGCCCATTTCAATGGCCAACGGATCAAGCATGTCTGCGTTGGGAAAATCATCAGGATACAATTTGGGTGCAAACTCTTGCTCCAGGTACCTGCCTACCCAGCCGGAAGAAAAATAATCGTTGAAACTACCGCCCATGAAATTAATATCACGCCCACGGAAGTGCGAACCATTATTATTTTTGTATGACACGCCTTGTACAATCGCCACCCGACCACGATCATAAAGATCTTTCGCGCCAATCATATCGGGGTGCAGACCTACCTGGGCATCGGATGCCAATGTGCTATCAAGCATAATCATTTTTCGCAAACTGTTTTTTGCCGGAATAGCAATGTTTGCCCTGCGACTATAATATAAGTCGTAATCCTTTACAGGAATCAGGGTATTCAAGCCATCATTGCCGCCCAGCATTTGCAAGATGATCAGCACGCGATCGTTTGTGCTTTGGCTAGCCATCCGAGTAAGTGCATTGTCGGCCATGAGTTTCATTGGCACCCCACCTAGCGTGAATGGAATTGCGGCCAGCGACATCTTTTTTACAAAGTCTCTTCTTCTCATTTTAATAGAGTTGGTACTCGGGTGATTGCATCATGGCATTAAACAAGAATTCCAATTGTCGTTGCACTACTTCCATTTCATATCCTGTGCTGTTCCAGCGGAAAGTCCACATGCCCTCTGGGTCGGCATCAATCTGCGGTGACTTCAGGAACGCAGTAAGAAAATAGTTCATGCGGGCAGCCGTTAGTCCGCTGTTGGCATCCGCTCCTGTCGTATAGGTCAGGTTGTCATTCAATGGCAGCAGGTATTGAGCTAATGCTATGATCAAGTCGCGAGCATTCGAGGCTATAGCATTTGAAAATTTATTTTTTACAAAACCAACAACATCAATAGACAACATGCCCGTCATTCCCTGGTTTTGCGAGACCAATTGGTTGATGAATTCGTAGCGTTGCGTAAGGTAATTGGTGGATATCCAACTTCGTTGATAAATAGGCCATTGATGATAGGCCTCGTATCCGGCTACATCGGCCGGCTCATAAAAATTCAAACCCATAACTTCAAGGGAACGGATCAATTGATTCGTGCTGTTATAAAAAGATTGAGCGGAAGATACAGGGTCAGGCAAAGACAAATCAAACATTCTCATTGTGCCTGTTATCAAATCCAAAGGGGATTTAATAATGCCTCCAAAATTGTCATCGTCTGCACCCGTGGCTGCATCATAAAAATGCTGACTTTGAAAAAGTTCTTCCAACACTGGCTGCAATTTGAATCCGCTGCCAGAAAAAGTAACAGCCATTTGTGAAATTACGGTATCGTCAATTGTTGGGGTGATATCATGATAAACAAAGAACCTGTAAATTCTCCGGCAAATATTTTTTGCTGTTTCAGGCTGCGCATAAATCATTTCGATCAGTTGACTGATTTCGTCCAACGCGCTGGCCTGGGTAGCATTCCCACCACTGAGCAAAGCTGCATTGGGTTGTATGATCGTGTTGGTAAAGCGGTCACTGAATTGCTTTACTCCATTGTCGTGAGATGACGCATTGCCGGTCGACCCTCGCACTACACCTCTTGGCAAATTTGTATCGATGTCGATATTTGAAAACGAAGTGTCAACCTTCCATCCAGAAAGGACACGTGCTGCTTGCTGCACATCAACTTCCTTGTAGTAATAATAATCGCCCTGGGCGCTTACCGGTGGTACAGAGCCGTCAAGACCCCGGCCAATTGAAAATAACTCCATCAATTCGCGGGCATAATTTTCGTTCGGACTTCCATCCACATTGAGTTCCCCGTCCAGCAAACGCAGCATGGCATTATCTACCGTCACTTTTTTAGTCAGCTCTTTAAAGTTGAATTTGGCTGGTTGGTTTTTATCAAAGGCAAATAGGCGATAGAGTTGATTTTGAAAATACAACGACCGGCTATTATCAATTTTGCTTTGAATGGCCGTGAGCACAGTATGAATAAAAAAAACGATTTTCTCACGCGTGGTATAGGCTAGCGCTAGCGAAGGGTTAATGCCGGTGCCCAAAACCTGACTGATAAACCAACCTTTAAAAAACTCTTGCAGGTCACCCTCACTGCTATTGGCAGCGGTCACCCCGGAAATTACCCACTCCTTATTAGTTGCCGGATCAACCGGTAAAACAGGATCTGGTATTGGTTGTTGAAACAGTACAACTACCGCTTGCGCAGCCGTAAGTGCAGAAAAAGAATCGATTTGTTCTTTCGTGGGACCCACGTTGGCACGGTGCAGCAAATGCGCTGCGCGTTTATAACCGAGTATTCCCGAAAATGGGGCTAAGGGCATAACTCTTGTTGGTGTTTATTTCAAAGTTAATCGCGGAATCAAGACGACTATTGTTTTACAAGACGAACCGTTATTTTACACGATGTTCATGCAGTAATAGCTTTAACCACCTATTCTCGTTTTAGAAATCAAGCATTGCCTAACCTATTCTTTAATTGAAGATTTATTTCAATTCTTTATTGAACAATAAAGAGCTGAGCGCGATGACATCATACAATATCAAAAAGGAAATGAACTGAAATTGTTAGTAGATTCGACATAGTTTACAATGTTCTATGAAATTTCCAATTACCCTCGACCGTCAGAAAGAAATTTACCTCAACGGATTTGCAGGAATTCCTCCAGTTGTGCCGGTTTCATTTCGCGAACTGGAAGAAGCCGCGCGTAAAAAACTTTCATCACAAGCATACGCTTACATCGCTGGTGGAGCGGGCAATGAAGGCACATTGCGTAGCAACACTCAATCCTTTGAAAAATATAAAATCGTACCACGCATGCTGCGCGATGTTAGTCTTCGTGACACCAGCATTGAACTCTTCGGGCAAAAACTTTCTTCACCGCTTTTGCTTTGTCCAATCGGTGTTTTAGAATTGGCTCATCGGCAAGCGGATGTTGGTGTGGCCAAAGCTGCTGCTTCCGTAAATGTTCCTTACATTTTTTCCAGCCAGGCTTCGCGATCGATGGAGGAAGTTTCTTCGGTTATGGGTAATACTCCCCGATGGTTCCAACTGTATTGGAGCAAATCAAATGAGCTCGTAAAAAGTTTTGTTCAACGTGCAGAGAAATGCAATTGCTCCGCCATTGTCGTTACACTTGATACAACCATGCTTGGCTGGCGCACACGCGACCTCGACATGGCTTACTTGCCTTTTCTCGAAGGAAGAGGAATTGCTCAATATACTTCCGATCCTGTTTTTCAAGAATTAATGAATGAGGCAGAGCTGCGAGCGAAACGAAAAATCACTTTTCATTCCGTAGTTGGTCTTATACAAATGACAAAAAATTATATTGGTGGAAATTTCCTTTCAAAGATTGCGTCTGGTCGCCCGATAAAAGCGGTTCAAAAGTTTATCAATATTTATTCCAATCCTGCCCTTACATGGAATGAACTGAAATATCTAAGAGAGATCACTAAACTTCCGGTATTGCTCAAAGGAATTCTTCACGCGGATGACGCCCGCAAAGCAATTGACTTCGGAATGGACGGTATAATCGTTTCTAACCATGGTGGCCGTCAAGTGGACGGAAGCATTAGCACAATTGACGCGCTGCCTTCGGTTGCAGATGCAATTCAAGATAAAATCCCGGTGTTGATGGATAGCGGCATCCGGGGAGGTGCAGATATTTTCAAAGCGTTGGCACTTGGCGCGAAAGCCGTTTGCATTGGCAGACCCTATGTTTACGGGCTTGCCGTTGGGGCTGAACAAGGTGTGAAAGAAGTTTTGCAAAATATGCGCACTGATTTTGAACTAACAATGGGTCTCGCGGGTTGCGCAAGTATCTCTGAGATAACAAAGAGCAATTTGTCGTTGTGATATCTTTGGTCTGCTCATTCTTTCTAAATTTGCGCTAATCATTCCCTATGAAAAAAATATTTATCCTTCCAATCCTACTATGCTCTTGTACCGCCACGCAAATTACCCAGGCTGTAACCGAGGCTAACAAGATATTAGAAACCCCGCAGCCACTCACAACAGCAGAGGTAAGTGACGGTCTTAAGCAAGCCCTGATCAACGGTATCAGCAAAGGCTCGGATCTCACTTCTCAAGTGGACGGCTATTTTAAAAATGCTGAAATAAAAATTCCATTCCCGCCCGATGTAAAAAAAGTGGAAGACCGTTTGCGTCAAATTGGGTTGGGAAGTGAAGTGGACAAATTTGTGATGACTTTAAACAGAGGAGCAGAAGATGCTGCTAAAGATGCAAAGCCGATTTTCATCGATGCCATTAAATCCATGTCTATTGAAGATGCTTGGGGGATTTTGAAAGGCCAGAATGACGCTGCCACTCAATATTTAAAGAAGACCACAACCACACAACTCAAAACAAAATTCAGTCCGGTGATTCAGAATTCGCTCGATAAAGTGAGTGCAACAAAATACTATAGCGATTTAGTAAACACCTACAACAAGATTCCACTGGTGGATAAAGTCAATCCCGATTTGAATTCGTATGCCACAGATCTGGCTATTCACGGTCTGTTCACAATGATCGCGAAAGAAGAAAAGAATATCAGGCAAGATCCTGTAGCTCGCACAACTGATCTATTGAAAAAAGTTTTTGGTTCTAAATAAAATATCAACATGACCTTATTCGAAAAACACCAGCCTGTTATCACCAAAGCCATCGAAGTTTTGCACTCACGGATTTTCTTTGCAGCCTTTCCTGAGAATCCGTCACCGGCTGTCTATGGCGAAACTGCCGATGCTGATGGACAAGCAAAATTCAAAAACCAGCTCGGTAAAAAATTTGAAGAACTGAAACAATCGGGAGCAACTACCTGGGGTGGACAAGAAGAATCGCCTTATACACAGGAGGCTCTGAAAATTTCCTATCCGCTTTTTACCGTTGATTCACTGATTGGAAATTCTAAAAAAGCATTTCACCAATGGCGCAAAGTAAGTGCACAAGATCGTGCAGGAATTTTGATGGAATCGTTAGAGCGCACAAAGAAAAGATTTTTTGAGGTCGCTTACGCAACGATGCACACCACAGGTCAGGGTTATATGATGGCATTTCAGGCTAGCGGTCCTCACGCTGCTGATCGCGCGCTCGAAGCCATAGCAGCCGGTTACGAAGAACTCAATCGTTTTCCCGGAAAAGTGATATGGGACAAGCCGATGGGCAAGTTCAACATACAATTAAATAAGGAGTGGCGGGCAGTACCGAAAGGAATTTCAGTAGTGATCGGTTGCTCTACGTTCCCGACCTGGAATTCTGTAACGGGAATTTATGGCAGTTTGATTACAGGTAACCCAGTGATTGTGAAACCACATCCGGGAGCGATTTTACCAATCGCCATTTTTGTTGCTGAAATTCAAAATGTGCTGACTGAAAATAATCTCGATCCAAATACTTGTCAGCTTGGAGTGGATACGTTTGATAAAATGATCACGAAAGAACTGGCAGAGCATCCCGATGTAAAGCTCATTGACTACACGGGCAACTCAGCGTTTGGTTCTTATCTCGAAGCATTGCCCGGAAAAACTGTCTTCACTGAAAAAACCGGAGTTAATTCCGTGATCCTTGATTCAGTTGAAGATGTCGACAAAGCTGCAGCCAACTTAGCTTTTTCTGTGAATTTATACAGCGGACAAATGTGCACTGCTCCTCAAAACTTGTACATCCCTGCCGATGGAATTAATTCTCCTGCAGGAAAAATTTCGTTTGATGACTTCGCTCAAAAGTTTGCTGCACAAATCACGGGGCTGGTTGACAACCCAAAAGCAGGACCATTTGTGCTGGGTGCTATTCAAAATAAAAAAACCAACGAAAGAATTGCTGAAGCCGAAAAGCTTCCGGGTAAAGTGATCCTCAAATCACGCACATTGGAAAATCCGCAATTCAAAAATGCACGCACTGCAACTCCGGTAGTAGTTGAAATTGATTCAAGTAAAAAAGAAATCTACAGCAAAGAACTTTTCGGACCGATTGCTTTGCTGATCAAAACAAAAAACACCAACGAGTCTATCGCACTTGCACAAGAGATGGCAATGAAGCATGGCGCGATTTCGTGCGCAGCTTACACTACCGATGCATCGGTTCATGAAAAAATTGCCGATGAAATGGCGCTAGCGGCAACTCCGGTTTCGTTCAATCTCACTGGAGGAATTTACATGAACCAAAATGCAGCCTTTTCAGATTTTCATGTAACAGGCGGCAACCCGGCAGGCAACGCATCTTTTACCAATCCCGAATATGTGACGAAAAGATTTACGTGGGTGGGACATCGGGAGCCGGTGAAGTAAATATTCAAAAACAGGACTATTACAAAATGTTTCCGACTGTTCCATTCATTTACTTTCTCATATGCGGAATTTCAGGCTTAGTTCCATGGTACAAAATGCTAAGCATAATGGAGAGTAAAAGTCGAGAAGTAAATTATTATTGGATTAATCCTCGGCAATTTATTGAGTTCAATAAGTTAATAAGAGAAGAGGGAGATTTGAAAGAAAAGAAAAAGTACATAGCGATTTTTGTGGATTCAAATTGCTTTGATTCCAATTTACTAAGTAGGAATGATTTTACTATTAGGATTAACTATGTAAAATGAAAATGCAGTACTGATCGGGTATAGCAACCAGTTTAGCATTGACATATGATTTTAGAAAAGGAGAACGTCTATTTTAATAGAATTTTCATAATTCAATCTTTGCCAGATGGTGATAAACGAACGGGAGATGAAATTGAATTAAAAATAAAGTACATATCCTTTAAAGAAAGTAGCATAACGGTTGAATTAATAGACGTAGATTCTCGAAGTTCTTTTTTCAATGAATTAAAGAAAATCAGGGAACTGATACCAAACGGAATCCTTCCATTTATTCATTTTGAAATACATGGAAATGAACATGGCCTTGTTTTATCAAACAATGAACTTCTAGAATGGAATGATCTAAAAGAGCCTCTTAGAGATTTGAATAAACGAACCAAGAATAATTTGTTTATCTCTCTAGCAACATGTTATGGAGGCTATTTATTAAGGATATATAAGCCATGGGAAGCATGTCCTTTTTATGGGTACATCGGACCGATTGGCATCGCCTTTGATAATGATCTTGAAGCTAGTTATAGCGCATTTTTTGAAACCCTTTTGCTAACCAATGATTTCGCCAATGCAACAGAAAAACTTCAAGAAACTGTTGAGGGTAATTCAAAATTATATATTTCTATGAACTGCTCTCAATATTTCAATAACCTCGTTGCTCAGTACAAGGAAGAAAATAAAAACCCGAGAATACAGAATGAAAGAGTAAAGCAAATCGTTAAAAATCTTAAAAAGGAATACTCCAATCGAGGGGTAAGTAATAAAAAAATTAAAAGAGAAGCAGATCGATTTTTTTTAACCAACAAAGAAGATGAAGAAATTGAAAAAATGAGCAAAATATTCTTTCATAAAGAATGAAATTACTCCCCCCTGGCCTAGGTTCGTGTCCTCAGGAACCCAGGCCAAGGTTCGTGTCCTCACGAACCTTGCTCGTAAAAATTTCTAATTATTGATGTGTTTTCGTTTGTTATCATGCCCAATCATATTCATCTGATCTGGCGGATCAACGAAATGAATGGTGAGGAATCTCCGCATGCTTCCTTCTTAAAATTCACAGCGCATGAGTTTAAGAAAATGTTGATTGCACAGGGCGAAGAAAAAGCACCATCCGCTCATGCTTTTGGAATAATTCAAAATGAAAATTTTGAACCCGAAAATCTGTTGACATCTCCATCTTCGTATATTCGGTCTGTAAAGATTTAGCAATTGAAGAACTCAGACCATGAACGTGAAAGGCTTCGGATACTTGAAATGTATTCGATTGTAGACACTCCCCCAGAAGAAGAATATGACAACATCGCGCAAATCGCTTCCGAGATCAGCCATTCGCCCATGGCGCAGATCAATATTATTGACGCCACAAAGCAATACTCCAAGTCCAGCTTAGGTATTCCCAGAAATGTGCTGCCCCGAGAGTTTGCGTTTTGTAATCACACAGTTCAGAATCCTTTTGCAATGACCATCGTGCCCGACATGCGGTTAGACGAAAGGTTTCAAAACCATCCGGGAGTAGTGGGCGAACCTTACATTCAATTTTATACAGGTGTGCCATTAACTACGGCAGAAGGTTTTGCGTTGGGATCGCTCTGCGTGATGGACATCCACCCCAAAGAATTGAACAGCTCCCAATTGGAAACATTGAGAGCACTTGCAGCTCAGGTTGTTGTCAATCTTGAATTGAGGCGCAACAACTTGATTTTAAAAGAACGTCAGCAAGAACTTAAGTCCAAGTATGATGAGCTCGAACAATTTGCGTTTGTGGTATCACATGATTTGAAATCGCCTTTAAATAATATCATCGCGCTGGCGAAGATGCTCAAGCAGGAGTATGGAAAACAACTTGACACATCGGGGCTTGAACTCGTGGAGTATCTCAACTCTTCTTCGGGCAGGCTCAAAAGTTTGATTGAAGGCATTTTGGAATTCTACAGGGGAGATCAAATCCTCGCCAATCACAAAGAAGAGATTGAATTGAATAAATTTCTACACGACATTTCTAAATTGAATAATCCGTTGAATGATGTGCAATTCAAATACCCCGAAGAGCCTGTTCGTTTAAGAGTAAACAAAGTTGTGCTGGAGCAAATATTTCTGAATTTATTCGTGAATGCGATCAAGTATAACGACAAAGAAAAAACAATCATTTCTGTTTCATGCACCCAGGATGATCAGCTCTATTACTTTACTGTTCAAGACAATGGCATTGGAATAGACGAAGCTCACCTTCTGGACATATTCAGGCTATTTACCAATCTTAATAAGAAAGACAAGCATGGAAATTTGGGCACCGGCATTGGGCTTTCAACAGTGAAGAAATTGGTGGAAAAATCCGGGGGAAACATTCGTGTATCATCAAAGCCGGGTATTGGTACTTCATTTTTATTTTCGATTAAGAAGTAGGGCTTGTTATCTTAGAGTTTGGAACCACTAACCGAACCTAAATAAAAAATAAAATATCTATGACACTGACCGCTCAAGTATCAATCATCGAAAATGAAAAAAGACTGATAGATGCACAAAGAAATAGTGACGTTCATGCGTTGGATCAATTACTTCATGACGATTTGCTATTCACTATTCCTAACGGGCAAATTATCACCAAACAAATTGACCTCGAAAGTCATCGCAACGGCACTATGGTTGTCGACTCGAACACTCCCAGCGAACAGGTAATCAAACTAATTGGAGATACAGCTGTTGTTACAACTATTGTTGAATTAAAAGGCAAATTCAATACGCAACCTATTAACGGGAAGTTCCGCTACATTCGGGTGTGGAGACAATTCAATGATGGATGGAAAATGATTGCAGGTAGTGCCGTGCAAATTGTGTAAGGCTTTTATTCTAATGATCAATCATCTACAAGTTTGACTCTACCTTAAATTGGTGAAGCTCTGCGTCTCTCCTTCTTTGATTCTAAATATACTTTGTTACACCGGGCACAGCAATGGGATAGTTTCCATCTGCATCAGGTGAAGTAGGTGTAGCGGCACTCCAGTCGTATACTTTCGGTTGTAAGTCAAGACCTGAGTTGATGGCTTTATCCCACTCAATGATTTGTCCGCTGTAAGTAGCCATGCGACCAAGTATGGAGGTCATAGTGCTTTTGGCTCCGTTCTCTGCATCTGCAAATTTGTATTGGCCTTTAGCAATAGATTCAAACAATTCATCGTGTTCTGTTTGATAAGGCTCATTCTCGGTTTTCTTGTCGAATTGATAGAGCGCATTTCCTCTGGCATCGGTAATTTTTGCTCTGCCACAATGAATTTTTCCTTTCGTTCCGATAAGCAACTCATCTACTCTGCTCATCGTGCCAGGGATGTGCCGGCACTGACTGTTGAGAATACTTCCATCTGCATATTCAAACTCCACATAGTGATGATCAAATATTTCACCATTGTCTTTTCCTTTACGCACCTGACGTCCGCCCATGCCCTGAGCTTTTACAGGATAGCCACCCTTGAACCAATTTACTACATCCAAATTGTGAATGTGTTGCTCAGTAATATGATCTCCGCAAAGCCAAACAAAATAATACCAGTTGCGCATCTGGTACTCCATTTCCGTTTGACCTTCTTTACGCGCGCGCACCCACACGCCATCGTTATTCCACCAAGCTTGTGCCGAAGTAATGTCACCAATCATGTCCTTGCGCTTAAATAACTCTCGGTAAGAATTTTGATAGTGCCGTTGAAGGCCAACCACTACATTCAACTTTTTTTGTTTAGCAGCAGCAGCACTCGTCAATACTTTTTGGATACCTACCGGATCTGTGGCCACTGGTTTTTCCATGAACACATGTTTGTTCTGATTGATAGCCTCTTCAAAATGAATAGGGCGAAATCCAGGAGGCGTAGTCAGAATTACTACATCAGCTAATGCAATTGCTTTTTTATATCCGTCAAAGCCGGTGAACTTATTTGATTCAGGAACCTCTATTCTGTTTTTCAAATTTCCCGATTTACCGGTGATGTCAGATAAATCGTCAGCTGTCAATGCATTGTAACAATTGTCGAGATTATCGCGAAAGGCATCACACATCGCCACCAACTTTACGTTTTGCCTGGTGCTTAGTGCTTGCGCAGCCGCACCAGTGCCGCGACCACCACAACCAATCAGCGCTACCTTAATAGTATCATCAACGCTCGAAAAATAATTTGCATTCGCCAGCAGCGGAGCTGCCACAAAACTACCTGCAAGCAAACCGGATTGCTTTACGAACTCTCTGCGCGATGAGGGATTATTGTGAGATTTGCTTTTCATGATTTAGAATATTTTGTCTTGTAAATTATGGAAAAAATAAGAATGAAAGGAATCAAAATTCCATGAAGTGAATTTACTTTCCTAAATACTTTTTATAAAAATCATTTGCTTCTTCCACGGAAGGTTGATTCAAAGGTCGAACAACCCGAAAACCAACGGATGAAGCTTCGGTAAGCCACCATTTACTTTTCGGTATCTGGGGATCACGTTTATTCCACGAAGGATCAGATTTGATCCGATTTGCAATTCGCAAGTGCTCAGCATCATCCGAATAGCCGCCACCTTTCAAAACCTTAGGGAAACGAGCAGCTACTACTGGTATAGTTGGGTCAGTAGTTTTATCTGCAAGCTTTTCAAGCATTTTTTCATCGTAATGATCGAGCGTCCATTCACTTACATTGCCCAGCATATCGTACAGTCCCCAGGCGTTGGGAAGTTTTTGACCTGACTTGTGAAATTTATTTTCGCCATTATCCGCAAACCAGGCATACTTTCCCAATTCAGAAATATCATTTCCAAAATAATAAGTCGTGGTATTTCCCGCATGGCACGCATATTCCCACTCAGCTTCTGTGGGCAATCGATAAAAAATTCCGGTCTTGTTATACAGCCATCTGCAAAACATGAGCGCGGCATGTTGCGATAAACTATTGACGGGGTAGCCGCCCTCCTTGCCCATGCCCAAACTAAAATCAATGTACTGCGGACTCGGACGAGTAACTGCATCAACAGCATTATTTTGGCTGACACTTTCGTCTTTATAAAAAACATCAAATTCATCGCGGCTCACCTCATAAGCACCCATCCAAAATGCAGAGATGTTAATTTGTTTTTGTGGTCCTTCATCCTGCTTCCTATTTTTATCTTTATTGTTACTTCCCATTAGAAAGGTTCCAGCCGGAATAGGCATCATCTTAAAACGAATAGAAGAACCCGGAACGGTTTGTTCATAGGCGCTAAAATTGTCATTTGAATTTTGCGCAAAAAGAAAAACAGAACATTCTGCGATGCAGATCGAGAGAAATATTTTTTTAAAATTGATTTTCATGGGGGTGTTGAGACTTCCAAAAATGCTCAAAATTTTTTGAGTAATGAAAAAACATTTTTTCGTTTTTCACTTCCACGATAAGCACAGCGGCATTCATACTTTGAACAAGCCTCTTAGCTTTGTTAATAGACAAAATACTACAGGCTTTGGTAAGCCAATCCGCTATTGTCCCGTCAGCAGCAATGACAGTTACATTGCGCTGCGATATAATGCCATATCCTGTCGATGGATTGATAATGTGCGAATATTTTTTGCCATTGTGCACCATGTACTGATACACATCTCCCGAAGTGGTGACTGCCTGATTGGCTATATTCAAATGATTAGGCAAGAATTGGTCCTCACTTTCGGGAACATTGATGGCAACGGTCCATCCGTCTGTATTCGGAGGCATGCCAATGCAAACAATATCTCCACTCACATCGACAAGGGCATTTTCGATATTTTGCTTTTTTATAAAGTTGATCGCTTGCTGAGCAATATAACCTTGAGCAATTCCGCCCAAATCCAACTGCATTCCCTTCTGTGGCAAGGTAGCAGTGTATTTTACCGTATCTATCAAAATTTTATTGAAACCGGTAAGTAGTAATTTTTCTTTTATCTGAGTATGATCAGGAAATTCTTTTCCTTTTCTGGCTTTGCGCCATAATTTCGTCAGTGGGCCAAGTGTGATGTCAAATGTGCCGCTGCTTTTTTCATAGGCGTCTTTGGATCGCATCAAAATTTCAAAAAGGGCTGGCGAACACTTGAATGCCGTATTTGTTCCAGCGCTCGCACACAATCTATTGAGCTCACTATTACCAACGTAGTCGCTGAAAATGTATATTAATGAATCGACCAACTGGAAACATTGACCAGCGATGTGGATGGCCTTTGCGGAATCTTCGCTATATAAAATAATGGTAAATGGAGACCCCATTTTATTTGTTGTGAAACTGTATCTTTTGAGTTGAGCTTGGCTTATCGCGGAATAGAGAACAAAAATTGTTAAAAAATAAAAGCGTGGTAGGCAGATATTCATTATAATTGAGTTGCCCTAAATTTAAAGCTTAAAGCAATACACTATGCAGCGCAGAAAATTCTTACAACAATCGCTATTGACCAGTGGAGCGTTATTAAGCGCCCCTACCCTTTTCGCGATGAGCAAAAAAGTATACATCACGGCTGAAGAAAAGCCATTCAATCTTAATTACGCCATTCATGATGGCACTTTTAGAAATCTGGCTGGAGATGATTTTATAGAGCAAATAAAATTCGCTCACAGCATGGGTTTTCGTGCCATTGAAGACAACGGTATGATGGCGCGATCGACTGAAATGCAAAAGAAGATTGGCGATACGCTTTCTAAGTTGGGTATGACAATGGGCGTGTTTGTGATTACGTCACAAAATTGGCATTGGAAAACAAGTCTTGCTTCAGGAAAGCAAGAATGGATTGATTTAATGATAAAAGATTGCAAAGAATCAATTGAAGTTGCCAAGCGCTGTAATGCAAAATACATGACTGTAGTGCCTGGCAATTATGACAGGAGTTTACCAATCGATTTGCAAACTGCAAACATTATTCGTTCACTTCGACTAGCATCGGAAATTCTTGCCCCACACGGTTTGGTGATGGTGCTGGAAGCATTGAGCGACAATCCTGATTTGTTTCTTCGCCACACCGACCAAACATTTATGATTTGTAAAGCGGTGAATAGCCCTGCCTGCAAATTTTTGTTTGACATGTACCACATGCAACGCAACGAAGGCGACATCATCAGCAACCTGAACCGCGTGTGGGATGAAATCGGATATTTACAAATAGGCGACAACCCGGAGCGCAACGAACCCGGCACAGGCGAAATGAATTATCGAAATATTTTCAAACACATTTATAACAAAGGCTACAAAGGCATTCTTGGTATGGAGCATGGTGCTGCTAAAGCAGGCAAGGAAGGAGAGCAGGCGCTAATCAAGGCGTATCGTGAAGCAGACGATTTTTTGTAAAAAAAATATTTTTGACTTACACAGCGTGTTGCTCTCACGAACCTTTCTTTCGCTCCTTAATTTCAACTTGCCGTTTGATACTTTCTTCTAGAGAAATAAAAGTTTCAGTCCTTTGCACACCTCTTATTGTTTGAATGTGCTCGTTCAGCACTTCTCTTAAGTGCTGTGTGTCTTTGCAAATGATCTTGGCAAACATACTGTACACACCTGTGGTATAATGCAGCTCAACGATCTCCGGGATTTTTTTCATATGTGCCACACACTCGTGATACTCTGAACCTTTTTCTAAAAATATTCCAAGGAACGCGCAGATATCATAACCCACTTTTGAAGGTTTGACCTCCAAATGAGAGCCAAGCACTACTCCCATGTCGGTAAGCTTTTTCATGCGCACGTGAACCGTACCTGTAGATATGATCAATTCTTTGGCGATTTCAGTGAAGGGAGTCATCGCATCCTTGATTAACATCGACAAAATCTGTTTGTCAAGTTTATCAATTTGTAAATTCTGAGCCATTTTCTCATAGTTGAATTAAAACAAATGTAATTATTATAGCTATATTTTATCATAATTATAAAAATTAGTTCATTTTATTGATTTTTTACGAATGAATTGGATTATGAACTACTTTTGCACTAACAGAAGTGAAAGAGTAAAAACAAATTTTATAACCCATGTGCGGAATTGTAGGTGTATTCGATTTGAAAAAAGATTCGAAAGATTTAAGAACGCAGGTTCTTGAAATGTCAAAGAAAGTTCGTCATCGCGGACCTGATTGGTCTGGAATTTATTCCGGAGAAAAAGCAATCCTGGCACACGAACGCCTCGCTATTGTCGATCCGCAATCGGGCGGACAGCCCCTTTACAGCAAAGACAAAAAATTAGTGCTTGCAGTGAACGGTGAAATTTACAATCACCAGGAATTGCGAAAAGAGTTGAACGGCTCATACGAATTCCAAACCAAATCAGATTGCGAAGTAATCCTCGCTTTGTATCGCAAAAAAGGCCCTGCTTTCATTGAAGACCTGAATGGAATTTTTGGTTTTGCTCTTTACGATGTTGAAAAGGATCGCTATCTGATTGCCCGAGATCATATGGGCATTATCCCATTGTACATTGGTTGGGATATTTTTGGAAATTTTTATGTGGCCTCTGAACTAAAGGCATTGGAGGGCGTCTGCAATAAAATAGAGCCGTTCTTGCCAGGTCATTATTGGTACAGCGAAGAGGGTGAAATGAAAAAATGGTACACTCGCGATTGGCCTGAGTACAATGCAGTAAAAGAAAATGGATCTTCAATTGATCAACTGCGCACTGAGCTTGAAGCATCAGTTCATCGTCAGCTGATGTCTGATGTTCCCTATGGCGTTTTGCTTTCGGGCGGGCTGGACTCTTCCATTATTTCTGCAATTGCGAAAAAATATGCTGCTAAGAGAATCGAATCTGGCGATACGCAAGATGCGTGGTGGCCGCAGTTGCATTCATTCGCAGTAGGGTTAGTTGGCTCTCCTGACCTAGCTGCAGCAAAAAAGGTAGCTGAGCACATTGGCACTGTTCATCATGAAGTTAACTTCACTGTGCAGGAAGGTTTGGATGCGTTACGAGATGTGATCTATCATTTGGAAACGTACGATGTCACCACCGTGCGCGCATCTACGCCCATGTATTTGCTAGCGCGCGTGATCAAATCCATGGGGATAAAAATGGTTCTTTCCGGTGAAGGATCTGATGAGCTTTTCGGTGGCTATTTGTATTTTCATAAAGCGCCTGATGCAAAATCATTTCACGAAGAGACGGTACGAAAGCTTAGCAAACTGCATTTGTACGACTGCCTTCGTGCGAACAAAGCATTGGCTGCTTGGGGTGTAGAAGGCCGTGTTCCTTTTCTCGACAAGGAATTTATGGATGTGGCCATGCGATTAAACCCAAAAGATAAAATGGCGGGCAATGGAAAAATGGAAAAATGGATTTTACGCAAAGCGTTTGAAAACTATTTACCCGAGAGCATTGCATGGCGACAAAAAGAACAGTTCTCTGATGGCGTGGGCTACAACTGGATTGACTCGTTGAAAGAACTCGTTGCAAAAAAAGTAACAGATGAGCAGATGCTAAATGCAAAGTTTCGCTTCCCGATCAATCCGCCTATGTCGAAAGAGGAATATTATTACCGCTCCATTTTTGCAGAGCACTTCCCCTCCGACTCGGCTGCGATGTGTGTTCCTTCGGTTCCTTCGGTGGCTTGCAGCACGCCAGAAGCGCTCGCTTGGGATGCCTCCTTCAAAAATATGTTGGATCCTTCGGGACGCGCAGTAAAGACAGTGCACATGGAGGCATATGCCTGATGATGTCAGATAAAAAATTAGGCGACTTTAAGAGGCAGTGTAATCTCAAATTCAGTCTCACCCACCTCTGAATTTCATTCACTGCCTTTCACAAACATCTTAAAGATTTGGTCTTTGACTTTTTCGTGAATGCCAATGCCGTTGTCTTTGATAACGATCGAAATGTTTTCTCCATTTAGCGATGAGCCAACTCGTACTTTTGAATTTACGTCTGCCTTAAATACCATTGCGTTTTCTAGCAAGTTATAGAGTGCCTCTTTTAACAAATCACAATCTGAGACTAGTTTGACAGACGTGTCAATACCAACCCATCAAAGCGTACCAGGCCGTTGAGCGGTTGCCATCCACAAATATCCATCGTGTGCTTGCACCATCTGCAACACCCCCGAGGCAGCTTAGACACCTTCCCAATGATCTATATTATATTGCGTTAATTCTTTGGCTGGATTCAAGGGTTGAGAAAAAGAGAAGTGAAATGATACCTCAGCAAGGATGGTGATAAAAAAGAAGGGTAGCGATTTCATCATTGAACCTTTTCACAATAAATTATCATTTTATTGGAGTCTTCCAAAAATGATTGACCTAAGAATACATCAACTAAAAAAAATATGACAGACTTAACTTTAATCACGACAAGCACCTCGCTCGAGGGCTATCGTATTGTAAAACAACTTGGCCTTGTACGTGGCATCACTGTACGCTCTCGCAGCGTGATCGGCAATATCGCTGGTGGGTTTATGATGATCTTCGGTGGCAAAAGTTCCATCTATACTGAATTATGCGAAAAGGCACGCGAGGAAGCGTTGCAACTGATGATTCAGCATGGAAAAGAAATGGGCTGCAATGCCATCATCAACATGCGCTACGATGCCAATGAAGTACTGAGCGGACTCACTGAAGTTCTCGCTTATGGAACAGCGGTTGTTGTCGAGAAAGTAAATTAATCTGACTGCTGATAAAGTTCTTTGCCCGTTGCAAAATCATAAAGGGTAAGCCTCCTTAAATTAAAATAGGAGGTCCAGAAAGATTTGAGTGCCTGAATATAACTGCGCTTGGCATTGTCTTTTTCAGTGAGTGCGATGCCTAAGTTGGTGATGTCAATCTTACCGATGAGGTAACGGTTTTGTGCAACCATGTATCGCTCTTGTGCCACGGCATCAGATTTCCTGGTTATCTCAATCTGCAAACGCAATAACTCAAATTGGCGAACCTGCGTTATGATCTCTTGCTCAAAGTTGACTTCGTCTTGAGCAATAACAAAATCATTAAGTCGCTTGTTGGCGTAAGCTGTCTGCATTAATGATTTTCTTCTACCCCAGTCAACTATCGGTATGTTAAACGAGACTGATCCCATCTGCTGATTAGATGGTCTTGTGTACAAATCTGAGAGGATCAAGGCTGAGTTATTTAATCCGTAGGAAGCAGTGATGTTAGCTTGATACCGCTGGCCTTTGGCTTGGGCAACATTTGCCTCAGCCTCTATTCTTCTGCGTTCGAAAGCAATGTAGTCCGCTCGATTCTTTTTGGCATAGCGCAAAGCCTCTTCCTCCGTTAAGTCAAAGGCAGGAATATTTTCCGGTAAAGTAAGGCTGAAACTTTCCCCGTCTTTTATACCAATAAATGTGCGAAGTCGCAACAAGGCATTTTGGAAGTCAAGCTTCGCCTGAGCAACGTCTTGTCTTGATTTAAGTAGCTGAAGTTCTACCTGCAGAAGTTTGTCTTGTGAGGTAGTTCCAATATTATATCGACCTTGCTCGATCTTATGAATGGTATCGTTATTGGCCAAATTGAATTTTGCAATTTGCTCGTTCACCTGATAGGTTAGGACATCAAAAAAACGGCTGGCCGCTTCTTGAGAAATGGATTCTAATGTTTGCACATATTGGCGTTTGGATTCTTCCAATAAAATAGGTTTTGTTCTTTTATCCCATCGTAGTGGATTATATGAGAAAACAGGCTGCGTAAGTTGAATGTTATACAAACCCGATTGCCATCCTTCATATTTTGGTATTGGTGAAGCGGGCGCACTGTTAATATAACTGTAACTTGTATTCACTGAAATTGTTCCACCCGTCCATGGAATAGGCTGTTGTAATCCCAGATTCATGAATGGGGTAAAGTTGGTTGCTAATCGATAAGCAAAAGATCCATCATTCTGAGGCGTATTAGAATATCCGCTTGAGTAGGGGGTTGTGGCACCCAGTCTGAGCTGCGGATTATAATTGGTTTTATAGGAAAGGAATTGCCAATAACTTGTTTCCTTCTGCGTTTGTGCCTGTTTGGTGAATGGCGACTGGTTAATCGCCAATTGAATGACATCAGTAATAGAATAGCTTGTTTGAGCAAGAGACGAATGAGCGATTATGATTAAGCTCCCAAGAAAAAAGTATCTATTCATAGCGTAAGGATGCGATAGGATCTTGTTGTGCAGCTTTGCGCGCAGGCGCGATTCCAAAAATTAAACCCACCGTTGCTGCAACGCCAAAGGATAAAACGATGGAAGAAAAACTGATGATCGTAGGAATGTTGGCGAATGACGAAACCACGAAAGCAAGCGTTATCCCTAAAACCACTCCGATCATTCCGCCAGTGCCACTGATCATTACCGCCTCAAAAAGAAATTGCTGCACCACATCACTCTTCTTTGCACCTATGGAAAGTCGCAGGCCGATTTCCTTGATGCGCTCGAGCACAGAGGCAAGCATGATGTTCATGATGCCAATGCCGCCAACAAGGAGTGAGATTCCCGCAATCGCTCCGAGCACATAATTGAAAATATCGTTGGTACGTTGCTGCTGTTTCAAAAGCAATTCGGGGATCTCAATTTCATAATCAACCATATCAGAATGCTTTCGCTGCAACAGGCGCGCAAGTATTTCAGCAGTAGATTGCATCTTCTCTGTTTCTTTTACTTGAATAACCAGACGATCGAGCTGATGATAATTTTTCTTTTCTTGTTCTGATTCGCTGGATGCTGCAGTATTGTTGAAAACCATTCCCCTGCTTTGCATGCCCGCTAATCGCAATGCCTCAGCCGTAATCAGTTCACGATTCACATATCGGATCAATACACTTTGCAAAGGAGCATATACATCCATGTTGAAATCGCGAATGCCTAGTTTGCTAATGCTGGTCTCGGAAACCACTCGCTCACGCAAAACGCCTATTATGGTTAACCAATGCTGCCCCACTTTGATATTTTTTCCTATTGGATTCTCTGTTGGAAAAAACCGTGTTTTGATATTCGAGCCAATAACGCAAACCGGCAAACCATTTTTAAGTTGGTTTGGATTGAACAGCCTTCCTTCAGCCAATTGAAAATCATAAATCTCAAAATAGGCTGGCTCCACTCCTACCAACTTTGCAGAGCGTCTTAGTCCATTGCGAATCACGTTTGTCTCCAAAATAATTTCGGGGCTGATTTTGCTAAGCCCGGGAATGGCTTCCTGAATACTTCGCATATCCCGCATGGTGAGTCCTGGCGAAAATTTTTTCTTTTCTTTTTTGCCGTTGGCTTGCTCGTTGAGTTTTTCTTCTTTCTGCTCAACAATCGGCTTGATTACAATATTATTGACCCCCACCAATTTGATCTGATTCAGGATTTCTTGTTGAGCGCCATTGCCTATGGCGAGCATGGCAATCACTGCGGCTACACCGAAAATAATACCAAGGGCAGTAAGGAGAGATCGAATTCGATTGGCAGCCACTGCATCAATAGCAATGTAGAGGTTGACCAGCAATCGTTGATAGTAATCCTTGCTAATCATTTTTTCGAGGGAGATGGAAGACTCACTATCTTTTGAGAAGCTACCGTAGGTTTGGCTTTATCTTCCTCTTCATTTTTCTTCTTGCGTTTGCCGTTCATTTCTGGAAGAAGATTCACCGTCAAGTCCGCGTTTCCCAAAGGCACTGACAAAAACAATCGGTCGTTTTCAGAAAGGCCACTTTTTACCACTGCATCATTTGAATTGGTTTCACCCACAATTACTTCTTGCTTCACTGTGCTCGCACCTTTTTGACGAAACACGTAAGTGATTGTGTCATGATCGCTATGCAAGCATTCTAGCGGAACGTACAAAGCATCGGGCACTTCGTTGGCTATGATTTTATTGCTCGTGGTCATCGAGGGGCGAAGCGTAGCATCAGTACCTTCAATTTCCACCAGTACCTCGAATACCTTGGCATCGGAGTTAGGTCGTTGCTCCCCTACATTGGCTACATGAGTAACAATGCCTTTCAATTTTTTATCGGGATAAGCATCTAAACCTACTTCCACTTTTTGGCCTGCTTTTATTTTACGGATGTCAACTTCGTTCACAAAAGTTTTGGATTGCATTTTTTTGAGATCGGGAAGCGTGGCCACAGTGGGCTCCCAGACACTCACTTGCGATCCTGCTTTGATCGGCTTGCCATCCCATCCTTTTTCATAAATCACCATGCCATCTTCGGGTGCTTTCACATCAAAAGATTCTCCTACTCTCGTCATAGCTTCAAAGTCTGCTTTTACTTTTCGTAGTTCAGCCCCAACTTCGTTCATCTTTTCGATGTTCTGATTCTTTTTGATTTTATAATTGTCGAGTGCTTGCTGATAGCCTCTCTTGGCTTTGTTGAGATCTATCTCAGTTTGTTTGATCGTAGCAGGTGGTTCAAATTTTGATTGCTGACGAATGATATCCTTTTCTTCAACAGCGTATTTCAAATTGATCAGTTCATCGCGCGATTGACGCATGATAAGTGTGGTATCAAGCTGAGTTTGTATGAATTTGCTGTTCGCTTTTTCGAAGTCAATTTGCTTCTGTGAATACTTCGTTTGAAATTCTGATCGATCGAGCGTAGCTACCCAATCGCCTTTTCTTACTACCGTGCCCTCATCAACAATTTTTTGAATGTTCACCTGCCAAATCTGAAACGTACGCAGACCTGAAGGGCCGAGGATTTTTACTGAATTTTTGGCCTCAAGTTCCCCGGTGGTTTCAATCTCTACTTTGAATTTTCCTTTTTTTACTACCGACATGATGTCAGTAGATTCTCCTGTCTTGTTGCCACTGACCACAAAGTAGCCGATGAGCACAACAACAATGACTGAGCCTGCGATGATTAGATTCCGCTTCATAGACGATTGGGGTTAGGCACACTTTGAGTATTAACTAATACTACATTGTCATATAAAAGGTTACAAGCTTAGGATTATTGTTCGACCACCTATAAAAAATACGAGTGGATTGTACAATTTGATGAATCAAAAGCTGAAAAAGTTGTGTGAATAACAAATTATTAACTTTAACACCTCAACATTTCAGTCCATGAAAAAACTATACTTCATTCTAGCAGTAGCAATATTGATTGGCTGCCAGACAAAAAATGAGTCAGTCGAAGTCTTGCAAATCAATAGTCATCCGGCCTGGATCATGCAGGGAAATATTTATGAAGTGAATGTGAGGCAGTATACTCCCGAGGGAACATTCAACGCGTTTGCGAAACATCTGGATCGATTGAAAGAAATGGGTGTGCAAACGCTCTGGTTCATGCCAATCAACCCGATCAGTAAGAAAGATCGCAAAGGGACCTTAGGAAGTTATTATGCCGTGTCGAGTTATACTTCAACCAATCCTGAGTTTGGAACGATGAGCGATTGGAAAAATCTGGTCAATACGATTCATGAAAAAGGAATGAAAGTGATCATCGATTGGCTACCTAACCACACGGGCGCTGATCATCCATGGCTGATCAACCATCCGGATTTTTACACGAAAGACAAAGACGGAAATCCTGCGGTGATGATGGACTGGACTGATACACGGCAACTCGATTATCACAACCCTGTAATGGAAGACAGCATGATTGCGAGTATGAAATATTGGATCACCAATTCGTCCATCGATGGGTTTCGCTGCGATGTGGCGTGGAATGTGCCCGGTTCTTTTTGGAGCAAGTGCATTTCACAACTCAAAGAACTCAGTGGAGATATTTTCATGCTCGCAGAGGGCGACAATCCTTATTTACATAAATCGGGTTTTGATGCAACTTATCCATGGGCGATGTTTCACATGATGGAGAAAATTGCGAAAGGCGAACGGCCGGCATTTGCCCTTGACAGCGTCAAACAAAAATTCGATACCGCTTACGTTAAGACCGCTATCGAAATGTATTTTACCAGCAATCACGATGAGAACAGTTGGAACAAAGCTGACTACGGATCTTTTCCCGGATCGGTTCACGCGCCCTTTGCCGTGCTCACACAAACCATGGTGCGTGGTGTTCCTTTAATATATAGTGGACAAGAAGAGCCGGTATTGAGGGGAATACAGTTTTTTGAAAAAGACCCGATGACTTTTGAAAAACTGGAGCGTGCCTCTTTTTATAAAATACTTCTTGAACTGAGAAAAAGAAATCAAGCCCTTTCAGCAGATGCTACTTTCGCAAAGGTTGACGCAGGAAACAAAAATGCGATCTATGCTTTTGTAAGAGAAAGGGATGGAAAGAAAGTTTTAGTGATTCTTAATTTGTCAAATAAGGAACAGACTGTAGTAGTTGCTGATAAAAATTTGTCAGGTAAGGTTCACAATGTTTTTGGTGCGAAAGAAGAAACATTAAACGATCAACCCACTTCCATGGCAGCTTGGGCTTATGCAGTTTATGAATACTGATTATAATTTATAAATGTGAATTCGAACGGTCTGCAATTGAATTCAAAATTTTTTTTCCGGCTTCTCAAAAAAATCTGGAAAATTTTCCTGATTCTTTTCGCTGCCCAGCTGGTTTACATTCTTTTGTTGAAATGGATTGACCCGCCAATCACAGTAACACAATTTTCAAGTTGGATCAAAGGCGATGGATTAAAACGAGATTATGTTGACATCGATGAGATGCCGCCAAATATTCGGTTGGCCGTTATTGCTTCAGAGGATCAATTATTTCCCGATCACAACGGGTTTGATATTCAGAGCATCAAAGAAGCACTGATCAACAAAAATAAAAAATGGAAGCGTGTGCGGGGTGCATCTACGATCAGCCAGCAAGTGGCTAAAAATGTTTTTCTATGGCAAGGAAGAAGTTGGATTCGTAAAGGATTGGAAGCTTATACCACTTTTATGATCGAACTTATTTGGGGGAAGAAAAGGATTTTGGAAATGTATCTTAACGTAAGTGAAATGGGTAAAGGTGTTTTTGGCATCGAAGCAGCTTCGCGTTATTATTTTAAAAAGCCTGCCAGGAAGCTTACGCGAATGGAAGCAGCATTGATTACCGCTGGCCTTCCTAATCCAAAAAAATATAGAGTCAATCCTCCATCAAACTATGTTGCTCAGCGAGGAGAGCAGATTGTAGTGCAGATGAACAACCTTGAACCCGATGAAGATATTCAAGAGCTGCTGAAATAGAGAGCTTTTGAAGTTCAGCAAGATTCCTTAAGTCCAGCAGGTACCAGGCTTCTAATTTTGTCTTTATAAAAAATCAACTTATGAAAACAAAATTTATCATGACAACATTTATTTTTCTGACATCTATTGCAATCGCAATTGGCCAGACAATCACTGATCAAAAGGCAATAGCTCAACCGGCTGAAGGAAACTCACCAGTTTATTTTATAATCAGCTATGACATTGTTAATATGGAAGAGTTTCAAAAATATCCTCCCAGAGTGCTTCCTTTGTTAAAGAAATATGGTGCGGAGGTATTGGCTTCTGACGTGCAGGCCACGGTGTTTGAAGGAACATCGAAGACGATGAATGCCATAATTAAATTTCCTTCGAGCGATACTGCCAACAAATGCTACAACGATCCGGAGTATGAGCCCATCAAAAAGATCAGAATCAATTCAACAAAGAATTGCACCATGGTATTGGTAAAACAATTGCCACAACCCTGATAACTTCTTAAATCCTGTAATCAGAATAAAGCAACTCCAGATTTTACAACCAAGCAGTTTGAATCAGACTCGCAATGATCATCCCGATCACATGATATGCTGAATCGATTATGATCAATTGAAAAGATTTTTTGGTATACATGTGGCTCATGGCAATGCTTATGGATGCGAAAACACCAGATAGCAATCCAATTTTTGCGCCCAACATCCAAGTCATCGGGTGAATGATTGTCACTAAACAACCGATGCCTATACATGCTATGAAGCAATACACAAAAGTAGTGGCCATCATTTTGCCCATTCCCTTTTTGTCTTCTTCGGTGGGAGGAGGAAGTTTGTGACCTTCCATCCAGGTGGCTCCAAGAACTTTGGGGTTGAAATAAATTGCTCCGAGAGCGAAGTAGGCAACAGCTGAAACAGCCACTGCCAGGTAATTGAGTTGTGAAAGAATCATAAGGGTGAAGTTTAGGTTTGCCGAATTTACAAACTTTTCAGTCAAATTTCGAAGGTTTGCGAAGTAGCGCAATTAACCCAACAATCGGCCCGGGACTTAACAGAAGAAAGAGAAATTGTGGTTGAAGTTGCTGTTGCAAAAAATTCAACAGTTGAATGCTGACTATCGTAATCGCAAATCCGATGGAAGTAGTAATGGTAATGGCAGATCCTCTCACGTTAGCTTGTGCATTCTGTGCGACCAATGCTGAAAATTGTGGCGAATCGGCAACCACCATCATTCCCCAAAAAGACATGACCGCCAAAAATATTTCCTGAATGAAATCGAAAATGAAAGGCGACACAAGGCAACAGAAACCCGAGCAAGCAAGAGCTACGGCTGCCACTGTCTTGCTTCCAATCAAGCGTGAGAGTTGACCTCCAATAACGCATCCGAAAAATCCTGAAGCAATAATAACAAGTGACCAAAGCGGAACAGAAAAATGCTGACCGTTCAATTGCTTAAAAATGGAAAGAGCCCACGGCACAAACGCCCAGAAAGCATACAGCTCCCACATATGGCCAAAATATCCAAAAGCAGGCGATCTGAATGAAGCTTGCTTAAAGGCTTGCTGAACATCGATAAATGAAAATTTCAAAGCAGCTTTTCTGAATGGACCGTCACTGATCAGAAGCAAAACCAAAACTCCTCCCAAAAGTGCAAGAGCCGAAACAACAATCGTTAATACCTCTGCCTTTACAAGGCCCGGAAAAAGATTCAGTGAATGCGGAAATGCCGTTCCTAGTACAAGCGCGCCAACCAATGCTCCGAGCCAATGGCCGAGCCCTTGCTCCCGCCAATCAGCTGCGATCTTCATCCCAATAGGGTAAATTCCAGCGAGAAAAAAACCTGTCAGCAATCGGCTGGTTAGAACTAAAGTAAATGATGAAATATCGAGAAGACAGAATAAGTTGCAGAATGCACCTAAAATACTGCTTAAGAAAAACACTTTCGAAGGAGAGGTCCGGTCACTGATTCCACTCAGCGAGATTGAAAGCGTTCCAATGATGAACCCAAGTTGAACGGATGAAGTCAGATAACCCAGGGCTTCAGGTTGCCATTGAAATCTGTTTTGCAACTGAGGTAGAATTGCGTTGCCGGCAAACCAAAGTGATGTCCCGCAAAACTGGCTCAATAGCAGAACATAGAAAACTTTTAAAATTGATGTCTTTGATTTCAAAACAGGTAAATCAAGTTCTCAATATATTCAATCGTGCTTCTTATCATCTATTTTGGGTAAGGCTAAAACTCCAAAGCCAGGCGACTTGCAATCATGGAAATCATGTCAAATCAATCATTATGACGAGAGATAAATTTAATTATCAAAGAGATAAATTTTCTAATGAACAATCCAGGTTAAAAAACGCCCCATTTTGGCTACCTTTGCGGCCTAAAATCACAGGATTGAATGAAGGGAATGGATCACATTCGCAATTTTTGCATAATTGCCCACATCGACCACGGCAAAAGTACTCTGGCTGACCGCCTTTTGGAGTTTACTGGTACGCTCAATCAACGCCAAATGCAGGCGCAAGTGCTTGATAACATGGACTTGGAGCGCGAAAAAGGGATCACGATCAAGGCGCACGCCATCCAGATGAACTACAAATTCGAAGGGAAGGACTACACTTTGAACCTGATCGATACACCCGGACACGTTGATTTTTCCTACGAGGTGAGCCGTGCAATTGCGGCTTGCGAAGGGGCTCTATTAATTGTAGATGCTGCACAAGGTATCCAGGCGCAGACCATATCAAATTTATACCTCGCACTTGAGCATGATTTAACAATCATTCCTGTTTTAAATAAAATTGATTTGCCTGCGGCAATGCCCGAAGAAGTTACAGACCAAATCGTTGATCTAATCGGTTGTAATCGTACAGATGTAATTCAAGCAAGCGCGAAAGAAGGCATTGGGATTGAAGAAATTTTGAAAGCAACGGTTCAAAGAATTCCAGCGCCCAAGGGAGATCCGAAGGCGCCATTGCAGGCAATGATTTTTGATTCAGTATTCAATTCATTCCGAGGAATCGAAGTGTACTATCGCGTGTTCAACGGCACGATGCGCAAAAATGACCTGATCAAATTTGTGAATGCTGATAAACAATATGGTGCAGATGAAATTGGTGTTTTGAAATTGGACAAGCTTCCGCAAAATGAAATCAGTGCCGGTAATGTTGGTTACTTGATTTCCGGAATTAAAGTAGCCAAGGAGGTTAAGGTTGGTGATACGATCACGTTAGTTAGTAATCCCGGAGAAGCGATTAGAGGTTTTGAAGATGTGAAGCCGATGGTATTTGCCGGAATCTATCCGGTGGAAACCTCAGAGTTTGAAGAACTCCGTGCTTCCATGGAAAAACTTCAATTGAACGATGCTTCCTTAGTTTGGGAACCTGAAACATCTGCCGCTCTTGGCTTTGGATTCCGTTGCGGGTTCTTAGGCATGCTGCACATGGAGATCATTCAGGAGAGATTGGAGCGTGAGTTCAACATGACGGTCATTACAACTGTTCCGTCAGTTCAATTTAAGGCAACTCTCACCAATGGGAAATCAGTTTTCATCAATGCACCGTCAGAGATGCCTGATCCTACTATGATCAATTTCATCGAAGAGCCCTTTATACGTGCGCAGATAATCTCCAAATCAGAATTCATTGGGCCAATCATTGGCTTATGCATGGATAGAAGAGGATTAATCAAAAATCAGGTTTACCTCACCTCTGATCGTGTAGAGCTTACTTTCGAAATGCCGTTGGCTGAAATTGTATTCGACTTCTTCGATAAACTCAAAACCATTTCTAAAGGCTATGCTTCACTCGATTACCACCTCATGGATATGCGCGAAAGCGACATGGTGAAACTCGATGTGCAGTTGAACGGAGAAAAAATTGATGCATTGTCAGCAATCGTTCATCGTAACAAAGCGCATGAGTGGGGGCGAAAATTATGTGAGAAATTGAAAGAGTTAATTCCTCGCCACATGTTTGAAGTTGCCATACAGGCAGCGATCGGACAAAAGATTGTAGCTCGCGAAACATTGAGCGCCATTCGGAAAAACGTATTGGCAAAATGTTATGGCGGTGATATTTCGCGTAAACGCAAGCTGCTAGAGAAACAAAAGAAAGGAAAGAAGCGGATGCGCCAGGTGGGTAGCGTGGAGATTCCACAAGAAGCATTTATGGCCGTTTTGAAAATTGAATAATTTAAAAGTACGAGGTACGATTTGAGAAGTACGATTTTAAAAATTAAAAGAATTGGGAAGAGATTTTTATAAAGAATTCCGCAATGATAAATCGTACTTCGTACCTCAAAAATCGTAAATTTTAAAATGACTGATACAACAACATACACACTCATCGATGGTCGAAAAATCTCAAACGACATCAAGGCAGAGATTGTGCAAAAAGTGGCCGAGCGAAAGAGCTTGAATAAAAAAATCCCGCATCTCGCTATCATATTAGTGGGCGATGATGGAGCAAGCCAGACGTATGTTGATTTCAAAGTAAAAGCCTGCAAGGAAGTTGGTTTTCATTATACCATGATGCGTTTTGCTGATACCATCAGCGAAGACAAACTGATGAAGCACATCGACCAGGTAAATCGCGATGAAGATGTAGATGGCTTCATCGTTCAGTTGCCTTTGCCCGCTAATATCAGCGTAGAGCGTATCACTGAAAAAATTCGCCCTGACAAAGACGTGGACGGGTTCACGAATAGAAACTTTGGAAGCATCGTTTCTAAAAATCCCCTGTTGCTTCCTGCTACTCCTTTTGGCGTGATGGAATTATTGAAACGATACAACATCCCCACGGAAGGAAAAAATTGTGTAGTGGTTGGTGCCAGCCGACTGGTAGGTGCACCGCTTAGCATGATGTTAGTGGAAGAAGGAAAAGCGACTGTTACCATTTGCCACAAGTACACTCAGGACATTAAGATGTACACCCTGAATGCGGACATTTTAGTGGCAGCTGTAGGCAAACCTGGATTGATCACTGCAGACATGGTGAAGGAGGGCGCAGTTGTAATCGATGTGGGTACCACTCGCGTGGAAGGTCCGCAATATAAAAACGGCTATACCCTAAAGGGCGATGTTGAATTCAAAGAAGTTGCCCCAAAGACATCGTTCATTACTCCCGTACCCGGTGGTGTTGGGCCAATGACAATCGCTTCGCTTCTGCTCAATACACTTAGGGCTACAGAACTGCGAAATCCTTAGGTTAGTTGATAGTTGTTCGTTGTTAGTAATTGGATCCGCGAACAACTAAGAACCAACAACTAACAACCATTAAAAATGAATATTAACTCATCAACATCCATAAGTACATTACCTCTAATGGAATCCTTCTACACCATTCAAGGTGAAGGATTTTATCAGGGACACGCTGCTTATTTTATCCGTCTCGCAGGGTGTGATGTGGGGTGCGTGTGGTGCGATGTAAAAGAGTCTTGGGATGCCAGCGCTCATCCGGTTGTTGGTATAAACGAAATTGTTCGAAGTGCGAAATCTTCGGGAACTGAAATTGCAGTGATCACAGGTGGTGAACCTGCCATGTATAATTTGGATTTACTAACAACTGAATTGCGAAGCGCAGGATTGAAAACAAATATCGAAACTTCAGGAGCATATCCGCTCACAGGAGGCTGGGATTGGGTTTGTCTCTCACCAAAAAAATTCAAAGCTCCTCATCCATCCGTATTTGAAAAAGCGGATGAATTGAAAATCATCGTGTACAACAAAAGCGATTTTGATTGGGCAGAAGAGCACGCTGCAAAAGTGAAAGATGCTTGCCAGTTATTTTTGCAGCCTGAGTGGTCGCGCGAAAAAGAAATGCTACCACTTATTATTGATTACGTGAAGAAGAATCCCAAATGGAAGGTCTCTTTACAGATTCACAAATACATGAACATTCCTTAATAATTAAACCGCAAAGACGCGGAGGCGCAAAGAAAACCTTAGCGACTTGGCGCCTTAGCGGTGAAAAACATTATATGAATCTCACCGAATTCGAATCAAAATTAAATCAACTGGGACTCAAGCGTGTCCCTTTTTTCTTTTTAATCGATTTCGAGATGGAAAACCCAATGGCCTGGGAAATGCGTGAAGTGCCTAAGGAAATTTTGTTTTCAGTTAGTGGATTTACAAACACAAAGGCTGAAGTCAAGAAACAGAAAGTTCAATTGAAGAAATACCCGATCTCATACCATGAGTACAAATCAAAATTCGACATCGTTGAAAATCGTATTTCTTTTGGTGATTCATACTTGACGAACCTTACCATCAAAACAAAAATTGAAATTGACCATTCATTGGAAGAATTGTTTTTTCAAACATCAGCCAAATACAAAGTACTCTGGAAAAATAAGTTTCTTGTTTTTTCTCCCGAAACATTCATCCGAATGGAAAGTGGAAAAATTTTCTCTTTCCCGATGAAGGGAACAATCGATGCTTCAATACCTGATGCAGAGAAGTTAATTTTGAAAGACCAAAAGGAATTATCGGAACACATTACGATTGTAGATTTAATCCGAAACGATTTGAGTCGGGTTGCCTCAGATGTGAGTGTGAAACGGTTTCGCTACATCGAGAAGATCAGGACAAACCAAAAAGATTTGCTACAAGTGAGCTCCGAAATTCGAGGTAAGCTACCGGATGACTTTCATTCAATCATTGGCTCTATTGTAATCTCTATGCTTCCTGCCGGATCAGTGAGTGGAGCACCAAAAAATAAGACGTTACAAATCATTCGCGAAGCTGAAAAAGAAAAACGCAGTTATTATACCGGGGTTGTTGGCTACTATGATGGAAACAATTTGGACAGCGGTGTGATGATTCGTTTTATTGAACAAGACAAAGACCAATTTTACTATCGAAGTGGAGGCGGAATCACTTCACAAAGCAAAGCAGAAAGCGAATACCAGGAAACGATCGACAAAATTTATGTACCGGTTTATTGAATCAATCAGACTGGAGGATGGAAAATTGGGTAATCTCAATTATCATCAGATGCGGGTGGATCGGGCCATGAATGAATTCTATAAAGAGTCTCCTAAAATTGATCTAAAATACCTTTTATCATCGTGCCCATTTCCTTCCATTGGCCTGCATAAAGTAAGATTGGTTTATGACCGTGAAGTGCAATCTGTTCAGATCAGTCAGTATTCATCTCGCGAAATAATAAAATTGAAGTTGGTTCAACAGGATTCCATTTCTTACTTGCATAAGTTCGAAGATCGGGCTGAATTGGATAAACTATTTACTCAACAAGAAGATTGTGACGACATCATTATTGTAAAAAACAATAACATCACCGATGCTTCGTTTGCTAATTTGGTCTTTAAGAAAGAGGGCACGTGGTTTACCCCATCAACTTATTTATTGAATGGAACCATGCGACAGCAATTGCTCGATCAAAAAATAATTTTCGAGGAAGAAATCCTGGTTACAGATTTGAGCAAATTCGAAAAAGTAAAACTCATTAACTCAATGTTGCTTTTTAATGCGCCTGAAATTGATGTGTCGCAAATTGTTGAGTAGCTTTGAAGATGCACTTATCAAAATTTTTCCTATTCTGCCTTTTCTTATTTGTTGAAGGCGCAGCAACCGCTCAAACCCTGAGCACGAAAAATCAAAAGGCCATTGACATGTATAACGAAGCCGATAACTTTCGGGTACGTGGCCAATTTGATCAAGCCATTAAATTACTGAAGCTCGCAATAGAAAAAGACAAAAAATTTGAAGAAGCATACTATCGCTTAGGCATCACCTACCGAAGTTCAGGAGACAGAAATTCTGCAAGCGAATATCTTGAACGGGGATTGATACTTACGAGTTATCCGATCAAACAAAAAACCTACTTTGGGTCCTTAGCAGATAACTACCTGAGGAGTGGTCAATATGAAAAAGCTAAAGTCAATCTGGAGAAATTTTTAGCTATAGAAAAAACAGATAAAGCAAAGATTGATCAAGTCACCGTCTGGAAATCTCAGGCTGAGTTCGGATTGGTGCATCAAAATGAAAACCTGGGCTATCAGATCAAACCGTTGAGCGATACGGTCAATAAATATCCGATGCAATATTTCCCTGCCATCACTGCCGATGGGCAGGACTTAATTTTTACGGTGCGCTACGGCCGGGCACATGATGACAATGAAGATATTTTTGTGTCCAGAAAAGATAATGGAAAATGGCTGGCACCGGTTTCACTTTCCAATAGCATTAACACCGAATATCGCGAAGGGGCGTGCAGTATTTCTGCCGATGGTCGTCACTTGATTTTCACTATTTGCGGACCGCGCGGCTGTGATTTGTACGAAACCAAAAAAGAAGGAGAAGTGTGGAGAAGGCCGATTAGCCTGGGGCCTAACGTAAACAGCAATGGATGGGAAGCACAACCCTCGCTCTCGGCCGATGGCAACGAACTTTATTTTGTTAGCGACCGCAAAGGCGGAGTAGGTGGCTACGATATCTGGTATTCAAAAAAAGATTCACTCGGCCGCTGGACGAGAGCCGTGAATGCAGGTAAACCGATCAACACCAAGTTCGATGAGATCGCACCCTACGTTCATGTAAACAATCGCAATTTGTATTTCGCTTCCAACGGGCTTCCGGGTTTTGGAGGGTTTGACATTTACGTTTCAGAGAAAAATCAGCAATGGCAAGAACCAAAAAATATGGGCGCGCCTTTAAATGATTTCGAAGATCAATACTCATTTGTAGTGACAAGCGATGGAGCGAACGCTTTTTATTCGCGTGAAGAAGGCAGAATGAAAAGTAAAATCTACCGGACAAATATTCCAAAAGAATTGCAAATACGCAGTCGTGGAAATGTAGTAAGTGGGGTGGTCAGTGATAGTCAAACCAAAAAACCACTGCAAGCAGAGGTAGAATTATTTGATTTGAAAACAAATGAGCGAATTTCAGTTCTTGTTTCCGATTCGGTGAATGGTCGTTATCTAATTGTCGTGCCGGGAAAATCGGAATACGGGCTTCATGTGTCTGAGCCTGGTTATTTGTTTTATAGTTTGCATTTTAATTATGAAGAGAAAGATCAGGATCAACCGCTTGTGATTGATATTGGATTGCAACAAATCAAAAAAAATGCAGTGGCGGTCTTGAACAATATCTTTTTTGAATTCAACAAATTTGAGATCAATTCCAAATCATTTACTGAGTTGGATGAAGTGGTGAAGTTTTTAAAAGATAATCCGACAATTAGAGTCGAGATCAGCGGCCACACCGATAATGTTGGTGACGAAAATTATAATTTGCGCCTGTCGCAAAAACGAGCGCAATCTGTAGTAGATTATTTTTATCTAAAGGGAATTGCGCCCGCAAGACTCATACAAATTGGTTTCGGCTCGAAGAAACCGATCAAATCGAATGACACCGAAGAAAATCGGCAGGCCAACAGGAGGATCGAGTTTAAAGTTCAGTAGCTAAAAAAGAAATTTTGCTAAAAAAAACATCCCATAAATAGGGTTAAAGTTTATCCATTTTACTCCATTTAGTAAGAAAAAACTTTAGTACTGAATTGTTATTTTATAATTTGGCGGGTTATTAATTCAATCATTTTTAACTAAACTAAAAAAGTATGCGTAAAATTTTACGATTGAAAATTGTTGCCGCGCTATTGCTTTTCACAAGCATAGCCTGGGCGCAAACGCGAACGGTCTCCGGTAAGGTGACATCGAAAGAAGATGGATCAACTATTCCCGGAGTGAATGTAGTGGTGAAGGGTACTTCGAATGGAACAACTACTGACGCTGATGGGAAATACAGTCTTTCCGTTCCAGATGCGGGTGGAATTCTAGTGTTCTCATTCATTGGTTTAGCCTCGCAAGAGTTGGAAATTGGACAGCAAACCATTATAGATGCGTCTATGGCTTCTGACGCAACACAACTTTCTGAAGTGGTTGTGGTTGGTTATGGTACCCAAAGCAAACATGACTTGAGTGGAACTATTGCTACTGTTGATGGTAGTAAAATTAAGGGCACACCTGTTCAAAGTTTCGATCAGGCTTTAGCGGGTCGAGCACCAGGTGTAAACGCGACTTCGCCCAACGGAGTAATTGGCAATCCACCAGTAATTCGCATTAGAGGCGTAAACTCTATTAACCTAAGCTCGTTTCCGTTGGTAGTTGTCGATGGTGTCCCTACTTATACAGGAAATAACTCATTCAACTCAGCAGGTTACAACCCACTGGCCAATATTAATCCTTCAGACATTCAATCAATTGATATTTTGAAAGATGCATCGGCAACTGCAATTTATGGCTCAAGAGCTGCTGCAGGTGTGATTTTGGTCACTACAAAGCGCGGAGCAAGTGGAAAGGCAAAAATAACATATGATGCTTGGGCTGGTTGGACCTCTCCTTTTAGACTGTTCAAATTGTTAGATGCTCAGCAGTATATGGACATTAAGAATGAGGCCTTGACTAATGCCGGTCAGCCTCAGGGCTTTTTTCCCACGAACGATGCGAATGGGAATATGATCAACACGGACTGGTATAAGTATGTGTATCGCACCGGCTTTGCACACTCAAACGCGTTGGGTATTTCTGGTGGAAACGAATCCACAACCTATTATGCTTCGCTTAACTACACAGGTCAGGATGGAATGCTCAAAAATAACAATTTTGACAGGGTACAATTAAGGTTGAACTTGGATCAAAAAGTGTTCAAGAATTTTTCAGTCGGAACTAATTTTTCGTTCTCAAATAGTAATACCGCATCCCCTAATACGGGTTCGCTATCTGGCCAGGCTTTTAACACCGCTGGATTGGGCAGATTGCCATTGGTGACTGCGCCTAATGTAGGCCCATACTTAAGTGACGGGAGTTATAATGTCTCTGGCTCTTTAATTGGTACGATGAATAACCTGCAGCAATCTGGATTTTATAACCCAGTTGTTATTCTGGACAAAGATTATTTTAAGTCAATCGGAAATCAAATACAGGCAAGCGCTTATGCAAAATGGGAGATTATAAAAGGCTTGACTGTAAAAACTCTGTACGGCATTGATCGGCTCGACATAGAAAATAGGTCTTATCAAAATCCGCTCAACGGGGATGGTTTCAGTGTAGGGGGTTCAGCTACTAATACATATAGCACCAATCATCGCTGGAACTGGCAAAATACTGTTCAATATGATTTCAATCTTCAGCAAAGTCACAATTTCTCCGTACTTATTGGAGGAGAACAGCAATATTCGAAGTTCTACAACTGGGGAGCACAACGCACAGGTGTCGGAGATCCTTTTTTCACCGTTTTTGAAGGCAACTTTACTAATATCACTCCAGTTAACTTAGGCAATACCGAAAATTTTCTAGTGTCATACTTTGGAAGGGTGAACTATGACTTCAATAAGAAATATTTTGCTACAGTGAATGTAAGAAGGGATGGTTACTCCGCATTCGCAAATAAGTATGGTAACTTCTACGGTGCTTCTCTTGGATATGCTATCTCGGAAGAAAGCTTTTTTAAAGACTCTCCGTTAGCCAGTACGGTGAGCTTTCTAAAACTTAAAGCGAGCTATGGTCAAGTAGGCAATAACCAGGGAATTAATGACTTTGCCTCACTACAACTGTATGGCACAGGGCTTTATGGTGCTGACCCTACACTCACTTTTGGACAAGCAGGAAATAATAAGTTGACATGGGAGACCTCTAAAAAACTGGATGTCGGTTTGAGTTTTGGATTGCTACAAGATAGAATTCAAGGCGAAATCACTTATTATAAGAATACTGTTGACGGTCTTATTCTCGCTGTTCCTCAATCACCTTCAAAAGGAATTCCAGGAAATTCAATTCTTGCTAACATTGGTTCAATGCAAAACTCAGGAATTGAAATTTCTGTTCAGGCCACTGCTATCCAATCTGGTGATTTCACCTGGAAGATGGGGGCTAATGTGACTTCTCTAAAAAATGAAGTTACTGCTTTGGATAATCCCAACTCGATCATACGCACTTCAACTTCAGGTCTGGAAACTTCTAATATTACCAAAGTTGGTCAGTCGATTGGTAGTCTCAACGTAGTTCAAACAGTGGGTGTGGATCAAACCAACGGAAGGAGAATTTTCCTCAAAGCAGATGGCACTCAAGTTGAGTATGATCACTCAGCACCTTCTGCATCACGTTGGACAAACGTTTCCGATGGCTCTGTCACTACAGCGCCCAATACTACTGTCGATGGTAAAATTTATGGACCCACTTTACCAAAATACTATGGTGGTTTTGACAACACTTTCTCTTACAAGAATTTTGACTTAGGAGTCTTTATTCAATTCCAAGGTGGTAACTACATTTACAATGGAACTCAAGCAGGCTTGAGGGATATGCGTTTTTGGAATAATAGCACTGATGTATTGAACCGCTGGACTCCTTCTAATACAACAGGCACAATTCCAAGAGTAGTTTGGACGGATAACGTATCAAATGGGTCATCATTCCCTATATCTGAAAATATTCAAAAAGGAGATTTTGCCCGTTTGAGAAATGTTACATTAGGTTATCGTTTTCCGAAAGCCATTTTGGACAGAGTGAAAGTATCAAGTGCCCGTGTTTATGTTCAGGTTCAGAACGCCTTAATTGTAACATCATATAAAGGAATTGATCCAGAGAATTCAGCAAATGGAAACAGTACAGCATCTGCGGGTATCGATAGAAATTCTGTTGGTCAGGCGCGCACCTTCACTGTTGGCATTAACCTGGGTTTTTAATTAATAAATAATGATTAACAGTATGAAAAAAATTAGCTATATCAACTCAAAGACGGCCCTGATGGCATTCGTTTTTGGTTTAGGATTATTTTCTTGCCAGACTGATAAACTTAATCCTGTCCCTCAGACAACTTTATCCGATAAAGTAGTTTTTTCTTCTCCTGCCAGGATTACTCAAATGGTTGAAGGAATGTACTCTTCAGTAAAGAGTGGAAATTTTTTGGGCGGACGTTATCTGATTTACAATGATGTTCGAGCTGACCAATTTTTGAACAGGCTTACCAATGGTGTCACTGGATTACAAACGTGGAATTATACTTTGGTAGAGTCGAGCAATGAAGTAAATACTTTGTGGAATGCAGCATACGCTGCCATCAATCAATGCAATGTATTCCTCAAGGGAATGACTGACAACGCTGCAAGTTTTGCTCCTCCTACTTTCCCAGCAACTTATTCTACAACGGCAGCTCAATATGTTGCCGAAGCCAAGTTCCTTAGGGCACTGTCGTACTTTTGCCTTTTGCAACTGTATGCAAAGCCTTATGTAAATTCAATTGGCGCTGATCCTGGATTGCCTTTGCGACTACAAGCAGAATCAAACTCGAGCAACAATGCCCTCGCGAGAAGCTCAGTGGCAGAAGTTTATTCGCAAATTTTATCAGATTTAGATGCAGCAGAAACTGATCTGCCAACCAACTACTCTACTGACCTCTTGAATACTACGAGAGTTCATGCAAATACAGTGATCTCATTGAAGACAAGGGTAAAATTAGCTATGGCAGATTACGCTGGAGTTATTACAGAAGCAAATAAAATTGTTCCTGTGTCCGCTCCTTTTACAGCTAAATCTGGAGTTGCAAATCAATTGCAAGCTTCCTTCACTTCAGTTTTTGCCCCCCCACAAACTACAAAGGAAAGCGTGTTCTCCCTGCCATTTACTTCAACTGACCAACCAGGAACACAAAATCAGTTAGCCTATTATTATCTTCCATCGGCATCTGGGGGAAATGGTGAATACACTGTGAATGGTTCAGGAATCGTCTCCAACGTCACTTCATGGCCTTTGACAGATTCAAGGAGATCACAAATAACAACCTCTGGTGGAGCCCAATATTTAGCAAAATTTCCTACACCAAGCCCTTGGACAGACAAGGCGCCAGTAATGCGCTGGTCTGAAGTTCTGCTTAATTTGGCAGAGGCCCGTGCAAGAACTAATGCTGGCGTTGATGCACAGGCAGTTGCGCTTCTCAATGCAGTTCATAAACGCTCGGACGCGACAACAACTTTTGCTCCTTTAACTCAAGCTGAATTAATTAATAATATAATGACTGAGAGAACCATTGAGTTCCTTGGCGAAGGACTACGATCAATAGATTTAATGAGACAGAATGCGACAATACCAGCGAAGGGATCGGTTTCGGCAGTGCCTTCTGGTGATCCTAACTACGTTTGGCCTATTCCCTCTGGCGAATTAAGTACAAATCCCTTGATGACAAGGAATTAGCATATTGATTGGTAACTATAAAAAAAGCTGCCTACCGGCAGCTTTTTTTATGGCTTAGTTCCCAAGTTAATAACTTTTCGAGCTTTCCATTAGATAGCTCTTAACGTATTCTTCAGTACCTTTTTCCAATGTGTGAAATCTATGCGGTTAAGTTTTTACATGCTGATTTTTCTTGCATCCGAAAAAAATTTTTCTTAGTAATGACCATTTGTCTGGTCACGCCAACCGAGCAAATTATTCCGTTCCCTCGGGGCAATCTTACTAAAAGCAAAACTTTAACACATGTAAATATCAGAACAGAGCAATGGGAAAGACCCGCATTTTTTTAAGTTTATTTTTAGCAAACAGTGTTATTTCCGCATAACACGACCTGTCAGCTGGTTGTACACTGCTGCATGTGCCTTACCTTTGCGGCCTTAAATTTTTGACGATCAAAAGATGAGTATCCTTACCCAAAATAAGCTGTTAAGAATAACTGCCCTTTTCATAATTACCATCTCAGGTGCGAAAGCACAGGATAATGGCCAGTTCCAAGTGAATCTAAAGAACTTGATACCCCCATCTCCGACTGTCGCGGCATTAGGAAATTACGGGAATACGCCAGTGAGTTTTTATACCGGTGCATCCAATGTATCCATCCCTCTATACGAAGTCAAGACAAATGATTTCAGCTTGCCAATTTCTCTGTCTTACCAATCTGGTGGCGTCAGAGTAGAAGAACAAGCTTCTTGGGTGGGGCTTTCATGGTCGCTGAACGCGGGTGGAATAATAACACGTAATGTCAGAGGGTTTGTAGATGAATCGAACGGATATATAAATCCTGTTCATAAGGTGAGTGACTTATTGGCTATGTCTGTTATGGATCGTGAAGAGATACTCCGCCAGGGACGCCAGGATCTGGACTTTGAACCCGATATGTTCTTTTTCAATTTTGGGTCGCATAGTGGCAAATTTTATTATGACCAAGAGGCAGGAAAGTTTATAGTCATACCTCAAAAGGCAATATCCATAGACAAGGATTATTTCTTATCGACTGGTAAATGGAAAATCGTAACAGAAGATGGGGCCGAATTCCATTTTGATAATAAGGAAATCAACACCACATTTTCAGACTGCGATGGCAATGCCAGTACACCGCAGACAGTCACCACGGGATGGTTTCTTACCAAGATTATTACACCTGTAACAAAAGAGGAGATCAATTTTAATTACGATCCAGCCTCATACCAGACCAAGACAATTCATAATGTCACAAAGAATGTCGGTACGGGAGGTGCGCTTGCTTCTTGCGTGAAGCCAAAAACAACATGTAATTCAGTGAATAATTATAGCGGATATCGTCTTAAATCCATTACCTATCCAAACGGTTCAGTGAGTTTCATTGCAAATACAGATCGTAAGGATTTATTAGGTGATAAGAGGCTTGACAATATCAAAGTGTATAGTTTTAATAACACGAATCCTTTCAAGCAATTTAAATTAGACTATGAGTACTTCAATGGATATCAGGTCAGTGACCCAGTCACTGTTGATCAATCTTACCTCATTCGTCTTAAATTAAAATCAGTCACGGAGATCAGTGCAGGGGGTAATAGTTTACCACCCTACTCATTTAATTATAATGAATCAAACAATCTACCCAGCCGCCTCTCTTACGATCAGGATGCCTGGGGGTTTTATAACGGCCCAAAGAACAATCAAGATCTTGTGCCGCCTTACCGGCAGGTCTCGACAATGAGCGGATTTATATATTGGCCAGGAGCTGATCGAACGGTAGATGATCAATACACTGGTATAGCTACGTTGACCAAAATTGTTTATCCAACAGGGGGATCGACAACATTTGAATGTGAAAATCATACCGTATCAGGATACGTTCCATATTCTACCAATGATTTTCTTACAAACAAAGGCCAGTACCTGGATGTTACCAATGTGTGTAACCAGCCTTTAGACTATGTATACTGTAAGCAGGTTACTTTCAATGACCATTTGTATGATGGTGTCTTTATCACTATTGAAGTTGATGGTATTTTAAATTGTGATCATTGTCCGAACGCTTCGACCTGCGCAATAATGAGCATCGAGGGCCAAAATTATTCTTTGCCTATAACTTGTAATGTTACCAACTTTTATATTCCTAACGGCACGTATACGCTCAAAGCCGATTTTCACAATAACCCCAGCCTCGCCAACTTTCAGGACTTCGCAATTCATGTTAGCTGGTCAGAATATGCGCTAAATTCAGTCACTAATTTTAAAGTGGGAGGCCTTCGGGTCAAGAAAATAACCGATGATGACGGGAAGGGGAATACCAAAGTGAGGCTTTTTGATTATTCAAGTGGAATTAATGGCGCATCCTCCGGATCATTAGTTACTGGCTCACCAGTGTATGAATATAGTCAGCCTTGCAAGTATGGCAACGGAGGTATTCCCACCGACTTCATCGAAGGTGTCTATACCTCACGTACATCTTTTAGCAATTTCCCATTAGCCACCACTCAGGGAAGTCATGTGGGTTACGCAAATGTCACAGTAACTTATGACAATCAAGGTGTACTTGGTAAATCCAAATATTATTATTCGACAGCAGAAGTTTTTCCAGACATGGATTTGCGCATTCCTTTTGATGATAATATGTATACCCATATTACGGTGACTCAGGACAACGGTTATCCGTTTCCACCACAAGCAAGTTTTGATCATCGTAGAGGACAGTTACAGAAAGAGGAAGAGTATCGTTGGCAAAACAATATTTATCAATTGGTGAAAAGCGTTGAAAATACCTATCTGCCGTTAGACAATTTATCGGAAGAAACCCTTCAAACAAACTCTGTAGATCTTACACAAATAACATTGGGGATCAAGAATTCGCCTTGGGGAATATTTGGCCATGGGGAAATTACTTTCTCTTATTGGGCACTTTATAAAATCGTCAGTGAGTGGGTGCGCCCGTCACAAACAACAACCAGGATGTATAACAATGGCGACCCTAATTCCTATTCTGAAGTTGTTGGCTCCAACACGTATGGTAGCACCCAACACTTGCAAGTGACAAAGAAACAAACAGTACAAAGTGATGGCTCAACATTTACTACTTATTCCAAGTACCCATTGGATTACGGTTCTGTGCCTTCAGGTACTACAGATCCTTCAACTCTGGGAATCAAGAAACTTCAGGATAGCCATATCCTCAGGCCGGCATTAGAAACTTTTATCACACGCAAAGCTGCATCAGATAATGTTGAAAAACTTATTGGAGGGAACATGACTACATATAAAAGCACGTCCCTGGTACCCGATGCATTGCATCAATTGAGTCTACCCGCAAGCCTTGCAATAAGTTCATTTACCAATTCATCAATTAACTCGCAAACGGGAACGCTACAGAAAGATCCTAACTATGAATTGAGACTGCTGTATGACCAATATGGTAATCAGGCCAACTTGCTGCAGCAGAGCAAAGTGAATGATGTAAAGCATTCTTACCTGTGGGACTACAACAATACATTTGTAGTAGGAGAAGTCACTAATGCCACGCAAGGGGATATCGCTTACGCAGGATTTGAGTCGGATGGATTGGGAAACTGGACAATCAGTTCCTCGTTGAGAGAGCCTGGCTCCGTTTCAACCCCTTCATTCACCGGTGCATATCATTATAATATAGCCAACGGTGCTCTTTCCAAATCTGGATTGACGAGTACCCAAACTTATCGACTTTCTTTCTGGTCAAGAAGTGGAGGTATCTCTGTGGCAGGTGTAACGTTAACATCAGGACCAAGCCGAAACGGATGGAGTTATTACGAGGCCATCTTCACAGGCAAAACGTCAATTTCACTTAATGGAACAGGATATATTGATGAGCTCAGACTTTGCCCATCAGCTTCACAAATGACTACCTACTCTTATGATCCAGCCCGTGGGGTTACTTCAGCTACTGATAATAACAATCTGACAATCTATTACAGCTATGATGATTTCGGACGGCTCAGTATGGTCAAGGACCACAACGGAAAGATACTGAAATCATACGCCTATCATTATAAAGGTCAAAACTAAACACATCACCGAATGACATCGATTCAACGATACACGCTGCTATTTGCGTTGTCTTATTTTTTCTGGACACCCACAGTGAATGCTGCCTGTGTTCCTGCGCCAAACGTTACTCAAAGCAGTTTGAATTGTAACGCCAATGTTACTCTCCAAGCTTTCAGCAGCGATGGTAGTGATGGCAATTATTTATATTATCTCTATAACTCAAGCCAAGTCAGGATCGATCAAAATGCTACGGGGCAGTTTTCAATCATCGTAAACTCACCTACGGTTTACTATATCAGCATCTACGATCAGGATAATTCATGCGAGAGTACTAAAAAGATTATAACAGCTGTGCCAGGTGCACCGCCATCACTCAGCGCTTACGGCTATGCTTGTACCCCTTCCACTGCTTCTGTCTTTATGAGCGGAACGTCAGGCGCCACCTTTAGCCTCTTACTGTATGACGGATATGGATACAATTTGATAGCAAGCAACACTACCGGCACATTTTCAATTAACAATTTCTCTGCATCCTATCAATACTATGCTAAAGTTGAAATTGGATCGTGTTCAGCTCAGAGCCTGATATCAATTCCAATAGATGTTACTGTGCCGAATGTAAGCGGACCCACGAGCGCGTGCAATGGTCAGACCATTACCCTTCAGGCGAGTGGTGCCAATAATGGAGCTTACCGATGGTACGATGATGCAACTCTGACACATCAAATATCACTCAACTCATCCATCAGCCAGACAGTGTACCAGACCACTACTTACTATGTGGTCAATTATGGTGAATTCTGCCAGAGCAACGCTACGCCCTTTACCGTGAACGTTTACAACAGTAATACTCCACTGATCAGCTCTGCAACGGGTTTCGGCCAGGTTACTTTGTCGGTAAGTTCCTCTCCAGCGAATACCACATTCAAATGGTATGATGCCCTTTCTGGTGGAAACGTGATTTACACCACATCGAGCCAAACCCTTACCTCTACGTCTACTTATTATGTTTCATCAGTTTTGAATCAGGGTGGTATCTCCTGCGAAAGCGGCCGTACTTCTGTCACAGGGACAATCATAGCTGATCCGATAATTTCACAGAACGGTACGCTGACTGCACAAACCCAAGTAACACTCAGTACCTCTCCTTACAATAGTTATCAATGGGTTAAAAATGGGGTGAATATCAGCGGTGCTACGGGGAGTACCTTGGTGGTGACGACTGCGGGTCATTATAAAGTATTGGTGAGCTCAGCCGGAGTTCAGGGCCAAGGCATGTCAGCTGAAAGTGTTGTAAAGTACCATGTAGCTGCCCCAACAATTACTCAAAGTAATACAGATTGTAATAATGCCATAGACCTGCAAGCTTACAGCAGCGATGGAAGTGATGGAAACTATAATTATTATTTATACAATTCCGCACTTACTAAAATTGATGAAAAGGTTAGCGGTGCCTTTGCTGTAACTGTCAATGCCCCCACAGTGTATTATGTCAGTATTTATGATAATGACAATGCATTCGAAAGTGCTAAAACCAGTATTACTATTTCACCGGGTGTGCCACCGTCTCTTTCTGCCTACGGATACTCTTGTTCGCCTGGCACCGCAGTGGTTTTCATGACAGGCGATACTAACACTACATTTAATTTGCTTCGCTATGATGGCGCTGGTTACTCAACCGTTGGTAGCAATGCTTCCGGAAATTTCAGTTTCAATACTATCTCAGATTCTTACCAATACTATGGCGAAGCTGTTGTAGGTACTTGCTCCACGCGCAAACTAGTTACAATAACACCTGATTATGTTTCCATACCTCAAGTGAGCGGGCTTTTGCAGCTTTGCAGCGGAAGTAATACTACTCTGCATGCTACCGCCAGCAATAACAGTTTTGCATGGTATGATGATGCCGCCCTCACTCATTCGGTAGGAAATACCTCCAGTTTTATACCAAATAATACCACGTCAAATACTTATTATGTAGTTAATTATGGAGAGTTCTGTAAAAGTAGCCCTGCTGTTGTTACAGTAAGTGTTTATCTTCCAATTGTCCCTCAGATCAACTCTGCTTCTGGATTTGGTCAAGTAACACTTTCTGTTGTCTCTCCTCCAGCTAATACCTCTTACAATTGGTATTCGAATTCTTCAACTGAGACCGCCTTTCAACATGGAAGCAACATCACATTTGCAAGCAATACTACAGTTTACGTCTCCTCAGTGCTCACCAACGGTTCTTTGTCTTGCGAGAGTAACAGAGTTATGGTTAACGGTATAGTGTTAATGCCACCTTTGATTAGCAAACAAGGATCGCTGAATATGGGTAATACTGTCACACTGAGTGTTGCTCCCAGTTATAGTTCTTATCAGTGGTATAAAAATGGGATCTCTATTCAAGGGAGTATTGGAAATAGCCTCATCGTGTCTGACGAAGGGAAGTATAACATATCGGTGACGCTGAATAGTGTGCAAGGACAGGGAGTTTCGACCGCTATTGCAGTTGATTTTAATACGTTGTCCGATGAAAATTATGTTATTGTCAATACAGTCACTGCAGATAACGTCTATACATCCAATGACCTGCATGCCCTGACATCTAATGGCTTAAGTCAAACCGTGCAGTACTTTGATGGACTTGGCCGCCCTATGCAATCGGTGGGAACTCAATCATCACCTTCCAAACTCGATGTGGTCACGCCTGTCGTTTACGATATTGCTGGTCGCGAAGTAAAAAAGTATCTGCCAATTTCCATTGAGAACAACGGTCTTTATAAGCCAAATGAACAGATCATAGATCCCGCAACTGGCAATTACATAGGAGCGGCCCAGCCATTTTATTTATCAGGCAGTAATAAAGTAGCGAATGACACTCGACCGTTTTCCGAAACCATTTTCGAACCCTCACCGCTTAACCGACCTTCGCAACAATTTGGCCCTGGCCAAAACTGGAAAGACAATAACAAATCCGTAGATCACCAGTATCTGATTAACCAAACCAATGAAGTTATCTTTTTCACATATGATCCATCCACCGGGTTGGTATCAACAGGATATAATGCTCAGCCAGCCTATTATAGTGCCGGGCAGCTCCACGCCAATGTAACCACCGATGAACATGGCAATGATGTGATCGAGTACATTGACAAGCTCGGCCGCACCGTCTGCAAAAACGTGCAGTACGGAAGTGATGCCAACGGAAAACTTTATGCCAGCACGTACTACATCTATGATGACTTGGGCAACCTCGCAGTGGTGCTTCCACCCGAAGTGATCAAAAGCGCTTTGACTACACTCACTTCACAAAATTGATTTCGACCAAATTTTCTAAAAGGATGAAGACTTTTTTCAACAAGCCGGCACAACCAAAGTGCGATTTTCTGAAATCATTTGCCATTGCTCTTGCGCTGATGCTGGGGAGTAGCTGTTTAAATGCCCAATCAAACGTGGTGCCTGATGACCAGGAGTTCCAGGCGTTGAAAGCGTTGTACGATAGTTTGGGCGGAGCCAACTGGACAATCAAAACCAACTGGCCGACATCCGGCAATTGGCCGGCAACCGCCACCGCGGCACAGATGGCTACGTGGTCTGGCGTAACAGTTGCTAATGGCGACATCACCCGGATAGTCTTAGTCGCAAATAACTTGGTAGGAAAGATACCTTCCAACATAGGTAATTTAAAAATGATGAATTACATCTCATTGAGTCGCAATGTTGGGATTACTGGGGCGATTCCTGCATCACTTGGAACACTCACAAATATTCAGCAAATCTATCTTTATCAAAACGCCCTGACAGGAGCAATCCCCAGCTCGCTTTTCAATTTACCTTCACTCACAATTCTTTCGCTACTGAGTAATAAACTCTCTGGGCCGATTCCGGATAATATAGGAAACGCAACTAATCTTACTTCTTTGTCTCTGTCTCAAAACAAGTTAACTAGTTCAATTCCAACCTCCATTATCAACTTGACACACCTTAACGTATTGGACCTTAGTCAAAACACGCTGACGGGACCGATACCCACCCCGATCGGAAGTATGACTCTGCTCCTCACTCTTGCGCTAAACACCAATCAATTGTCAGGAGTCATCCCCTCTTCTGTGAACAACCTCGTTAATTTGACGAACCTTTCCATAGGCACTAATAATTTTACTGGGGACATCCCCGACTTCAGTAACCTTACCAAGCTTACCACATTGTCAATAGCCTATTGTCCTAACTTCAATCCGGGCCCGATACCACAGATCTTTAACAATACACAACTCACCAGCCTTTCTCTGCAATCATGCAACAGAAATGGAGCAATATCCAGCGCTATTGGCAACCTTACCAAACTGACAAATCTGTACCTGAACAACAATCAACTTACCGGCTCCATCCCGGCTTCCATTGGGAACCTTTCAGATATGTATGATTTGGAGTTGCAGTACAACAACCTTTCAGGATCAATCCCTTCTTCAATAGGTAATCTGATAAAGGTTCGAATTTTCTATATGTATAATAACAAGTTGTCGGGCGAGCTACCATCGTCCATGGGAAATTTGGTAAGCATCGGCTCTCTAAGACTTGAAAATAACCAGTTGACCGGTTTGCTTCCAGACTTCTCGAAGCTCACAGTAATGAGTCAGCTTATTCTTGTTAATAATCAACTAAGTGGCCAGATAGTAATGGCCAATTTTGCTGCTGCCATGGTAGATTTTCAGATTGGTGGCAACAAGTTTTCCGGGGCTTTTCCAAGTATAAATAAGTGGAGTAACATTTCAGGAATAGTTATTGGAGGCAATCAATTCTCAGGTGATTTTCCTTCTGTAACTAGCTTACCCAAACTGGATTATATCTCGGCAGGCAGTTGCCGGTTTACAAGTATCCCTTCTTCTCTTTTAAGCATCTCAAAAAAGGCACACGGCTATGTTTACCTTGCTTTTGATGACAATTTGATTACAGCAATTACGAATTTAGCCGCAGACATAGCTGGTAACAATATTCACCCGGATGCTACTATAACCCTAAAGCTTGCCAACAACAAACTTGATTTTTCACAAATCGAGTCACTCATGAATTTGGGAATACCAACGCTAACCTACTCCCCGCAAAAAACCATAAGCGACACGCCTACACAATCAGTGACCGTTGGCACAGACTTCATCCTCACTGCCCGCCCAAAAGGAAGTTTCACATCTAACATGAAATGGGAGAAACAGCAATCGAACGGAACATGGCAAGACATCACTTCTTCTAACGCAGATCCATTGACAGGAAACACATACCGGGTTGTCAACGCTACTGGCGGTTCCGAAGGCAACTACCGCTGGAGCTGCACCAGCACCAAGGCCACAGGCTTCACACTCAGCAGTGACCCAATAGTAGTGAAGACTCCCAACCGGCTCACAATGGATAACTTTGGTTTTCAATATAAATACGATGGAAGGAGACGCATGATACAAAAGAAAGTGCCAGGTGCAGATTGGGTATATATGGTGTACGACAATCGCGACAGGTTGGTGTTAACACAAGATGGGAACCAACGGTTAGCCAACAAATGGACTTTCACTAAATACGATGGTCTCAACAGACCAATCATGACAGGCGTTTACACGCACACTGTCTATCTTGATCAGGCCGGTATGAGCGCTTTGATCAGCACCACAAATTTTTATGAAACCTACACAGGCCTCGCAGCAGACGCAGGGACACATGGATACAGCAACACTGTTTTTCCTATAGATCTTACTAAACTGGAAATCCTTACTGTAACTTATTATGACAATTATAATTTCAAAGCATCCTGGGGCAGTGATTACAATTATGCACCAAGCAAGGTGCAGAGTGTGACAGTCAATGGAGTGATGTACTCACAGCCAAGCTCTGAATTCACCAGTGTGACAGGTCACGTAACCGGCACCAAGGTTAAGATCGTTGACGCTATTTATGGCAACAACTATCAGTTTCTCAAATCCATCTCTTATTATGACGACAAGTACCGTACGGTGCAGTCGATCAGCGAAAACCACCAGGGCGGTACCGATAGGACAACCACTTTGTACGATTTTGTTGGCAAGGCACTGACAACTTCTACAACACACAATCAATATTCGGTACAGTGGAAAGATATCGTTGGAGTAGTGGAGCAAGGAGAGCGACTCATTAAAACTTCTCTCTATAATGATTGGTATACAGGTGGGGCTGCATCCACAGAAGTACTTCCCGCAGGAACGGATGGTTGGCTTGAATTCACGGTGTCAGAAACCAATACCCTGCGTATGGTAGGCTTGAACAATACCAACACGCAAGTACATTACAATGATATGAACTATGCTTTTTACTTATTGACCCCGACAGAGCTTCGCATTTTTGAAGAAATTGCTCCTGTTACCATTCTGCCGATCGCTGTTTCACCGGGAGATATTTTAAGAATAGAGCGCACCGGAACTACCGTGAAGTACTATCGTAATGGAACATTGCTGCGAACTTCACCCACGGCCTCAACCACTTCGTTACTAGCGGACGTGTCCTTGAATCAGTCAGGCTCGACTGTGCAAGATGTAAGAACATCTTTTAGTGCCAAAAGCAATACCATCGCCCGCAGTTTTGACTACGACCATGCCGGACGTTTACTCAAAACCTGGCACAGCGTGAACGGAGCAACCCCGGTATTACTGGCGCAAAATGAATACAACGAGATCGGACAGCTCGTAGACAAAAAACTATACAGCACCGACAACGGGTCAACATTCAAACAAAGCACCGACTACCGTTACAATATCCGCGGATGGCTCACGTCAATCAACAATTCTCAATTGGTCAATGATCAATCAAATGATGATACCAATGCTTCGCGCGACCTGTTCGGGATGAACCTTTCGTATAACGATGCGGTCAGCGGCATCAACAACGCTCCCCAGTTCAACGGCAACATCAGCGCGATTAAGTGGAGCAACAATCTGTCGCTTGGCACAGTGAAAGATGTGGCATATAAATATTCGTATGACACACTTAACCGGATCAAGTCAGCAACGTATATGACCAACCCCGGCACTTGGATAGCGTCACAGAATTTTGCCGAGAACGGATTCAGCTATGACCTGAACGGCAACATCAGAAAACTTACGCGCACGAATGCGAACGGCAATGCTAACCCGATGGACGTACTTACCTACGACTACACCGGGCAAGGCAACAAAGGCAACCAGCTTAAATCCGTGACCGATGGAGGCGACCTGCTCAACGGCTTTGCGGATGGCAATGTCGGCACAGATGACTACACCTACGATATCAACGGCAACATGACGGCCGATAAAAACAAGAACATCACTGCCATCACCTACAACCACCTGAACCTGCCACAGCAGGTGACGAAAGGAACAGGAGAGAAGATCATGTACACCTATGATGCAGGCGGAAGAAAATTAAAGCAACAAGTGTTCAACGCCAGCAGTGTTGTAACCAAGACAACAGACTATGCAGGTGAATTTATTTACCAGAACGACACCCTGCAGTTCATCAACCATGAAGAAGGACGAATAGTAATGAAGCCTCTCGTCTCAGGCGAGACAGGGGTGAGACCTGAATACCAGTACCATCTGAAAGATCATTTAGGCAATGTGCGCACCACTTTTACAACGGTACCGGTTGTAGACCAACCCGTGGCCACCTTTGAAACGGCAAACCAGAATACTGAACAGAACCAGTTCCTGCGCTACGATGATGCTCGTGTGCTCAACTCAACACTCTTTGATCATACACACAATGGCACAACTGCCTACTCGGAAAGATTGAGCGGTTCAGCCAATGAAAAGACAGGTATTGCGAGATCGATCAGTGTAATGCCGGGAGATGTCATCAACCTGGAAGTGTATGCCAAGTATGTAGATGCCAGCAATAGCAACAACACCGCAGCGCTTACACAGTTGCTCGCACAGATTGCAGCAGGAACTGCGACTGCAGGAACAGTAATTGACGGAGCAAACTACTCCACCAACGGTATTACCCCGTTTCCTTTCGCAGGACTTGCGGGTGAAGGCAACAGCACGGGCACAGGGCCGAAGGCATTTTTAAATTATCTTATCTTTGACAGAAATTTTGTATTTGTGAACGGAGGCTACGTACGGATGACAACTGCAGCAAAGGAAGACGGCACCAATGTGCCACATGAAAGGCTTGCAGCACAGATTACGATCACCCAGCCGGGCTATGTGTATGCTTACCTCTCGAATGAAGAGACTACCCCTAAAGAGATTTACTTTGATGATTTTACGGTGCAGCAAATAAAATCACCTGTGGTGCAGAGTGAGGATTTTTATCCCTTCGGTTTGACCTTTAACTCATACTCAAGGGAGAATAGTTTACTTAACAAGTTCCAGTATAATGGGAAGGAATTACAAAATGATCTTTCAATTAATTGGCTTGATTACGGAGCACGGATGTATATGCCTGAGATCGGAAGATGGGGGGTTATTGATAATATGGTTGAAAAGATGAGAAGATGGAGTCCTTACTCTTATGCTTTTAATAACCCAATTGTCTATGAAGATCGAGATGGAAATATACCGTGGCCAAAAATTGCAGGGTCTAATCTTATTACCTCTCATTTACAACCTTCAAGAACAATTGACGGCACTGCAAAACCTCATCAAGGACTCGATATTGGAGCTTCTTCTGGTTCCACTTATCGCGCGGCAGCTGGAGGAAAAGTAATAGCGACAAGTGGAGACGGAAATTATAAGGATAACCCTGCGGATGGAAAGAGTGCTCCAAATGCGGCTGATGGAGGTGGATGGGGGAATTACGTAGTGATCGATCATGGGAATGGAATCGTAACCTTATACGCTCATATGAAAGAAGGAAGCCTGTCTGTTAAACCCGGTGACGAAATAAAAGATGGACAGTCGATTGGAGAAGTTGGAAATACCGGGCACTCATTTGGTGCGCATGCACATGTTGAGGCGATTTATAATAAGGACGGATCGAATAAATATTCTTGGGACGAGCGAAAAGATAAGAATGCGCACGTGTTCAGCTTGGAAAAGATAAATGACTTACAAGATGTGGTTGATGGAAAAGAAAAACCTTCAGTAGAAATGCTTAATGGTTCTAAGGAAACAATTGACACTAAAAAAGGATCAGATGAAAAGGATAATAACCTTATGGCCATTTACAATGCTCTTGTTAATTGGCTTAAGTCTTCAGTGCACGAATAAAGGAGGAGCTACATCAAATAAAAACGATGAAGACAGTTGCGTAACCTTTGTTGCTGAAGACAGTCGGGCATATCAAATATTTAAAGACATTTATGCGAATGATTATGGAAAGATTTTTTCCTTAAGAAAAGATATTTCATTTAACCCAGTAAAAAATGCATTTGACTCTGCGAAGATTGATTCTGTGGTAACTATCAGGGTTGGTAAAGCAAAATTTAAATATTATTCAAGAGGGGAGTCAAAAGTCTTGTTAGAAGCTACAATATCGGATGATAGCGTACCAATTTCCAACGAGATAAAGATTGGAATGAACTTAGGGGCTTTTGAAAAGAACGTGTTGAATAAATACTTCAATCAAAAAAAGCCCTCATCAGCAAATTGCATTGATATATCTCCGCCTTCAGATTACGAGAATCTTCATTTTTTATTTGTTGCAAACAAGTTGGCTTCGGTCAGTTATACATCCAGCATTGAATCATTTAAATAATAGATGCTTGCGGCACCAAAATGTTAGAAAGAAGAAGCCTTGATCACTCAGGGCTTTTTTATGCGATGAGAATTTTATTGACGTTCAGGTAAATGTTCCCAGTCTCGGAGGCGTGCCTTCTTTTTCTATAGAGCAGATCATCCAGGGTAATCCGGTCCGTGAGAATAGCGTTCAAGTCCATGCCATCCATTAAGATCAGCGAGCGAAGGTCGGAGCTGGTAGTTTGTAAACACTCCGGAGAGAACCCATCCATAGAGACAAACAGACCGAGTGTATTTTTTCGTTTGCCATTTACTTTGCCCGCAAAGCTATAAAGCTCACTGGCAACAATTAATTGCTTTTGCCACTTTGCTTCCAGCAGGAAATCATCATCCTTAAAAGTGAAAGCGCCATCGATTTGCTCACCGGTAATTTTAAAAGAAGCTTTTGGATCAAGATCAAACAGAGTGAACAGTTCGTTGAGAAGTTTTTCCAAACCGTAACCTCTTTTTTGTGCATCAGAGGAAGTAGCGATCTCCATGAACTTTTGGTTAAGCTCGTCTAACTTTCCTTTTAACCCAAACTAGCGCAAGTCTTAGGAGAGCGCGGATGCACGTGCGTGACTTGTGCTAGTTAAATCAAGGCTGCTAGCGATTTGGTCGATCGGAATGATAAGGTTTAAGATTAACTATTGTGGTGAAAATCAATAGTACCTTAGTTTCCCCAAACTAGCGCAAGTCTTAGGAAAGTGCGGAGGCACGTGCGTGACTTGTGCTATTTAAATCAAGGCTGCTAGCGATTTGGTCGATCGGAATGATAAGGTTTAAGATTAACTATTGTGGTGAAAATCAATAGTACCTTAGTTTCTCCATCAAATACCCCCTCACATAATCCTCTGTCCCCTCTTCAAGAGAACGAAACGGTTTCGAATAACCAATGCTCTTTAATTTTTTCATATTGGCTTCGGTGAAGTATTGATACTTGTCGCGGATGTCAGCTGGAGTATCAACAAACTCAATAACTTCTTTTTTACCAATAGCCTTGAAAACAGCTTTCGTCAAATCCAAAAATGTGCGCGCCTTGCCTGAACCCAAATTGTAGATACCCGAATTTTTTCGGTGATGCATGAGAAACATGCATACTTCAACCACATCTTTAACATAGACGAAATCGCGCATTTGTTCTCCGTCTTTGAACTCCGGATTGTGCGAGCGGAACAATTTCATCTTATCCGTTTTGCTGATCTGATTAAAGGCATGCCAAATCACAGAAGCCATTCGGCCTTTATGGTATTCATTCGGGCCATACACATTAAAGAATTTCAGTCCTGCCCAATAAAAGGGTTTCTCCTTTTGGTTCAACGCCCACAGATCAAAATCCTGCTTCGATTGACCATAAGGATTTAATGGTTTCAACAAATTGATTTTTGATTCGTCATCATCATAACCATTTTCGCCAAGACCATAAGTTGCTGCCGATGAAGCGTAAACTAATGGAATTTGATATTGAATACATCGCTGCCAAATGTCTTTGGTATATTGGGTATTCATTCGGTTCAGAAGAGCCGTATCAAATTCGGCCGTGTCCGTTTTTGCACCGATGTGAAAAATAAAATCAACAAGCTCGTAATTCTTGTCGAGCCAGGGCATAAAAATCTCCCGATCAACGAACTCTTTAATTTTGGCCCCAACAAGATTTTTTTCCTTAGCCGAATCTCCAAATTTGTCTACCGATATAATGTTGTTGAAATTGTCTTGATTGAGTCGTTTCACCAGACAACTTCCGATAAAACCTGCCGCTCCAGTAACTACGATCATAGTCGAATTTTTTCTGCACAAAAATAAGGTATTCCTGCCGACTTGAGCTGATCGCTTATATTTGTGCTTTGATTATTATCTCATGATCTACGTAAGCCGTCAAGAGCATTTCAATGCTGCACACAAATTGTACAACCCCGCGTGGAGCAAAGAAAAAAATGTGGAAGTATTCGGGCCTTGTGCCAACGAAAACTGGCATGGGCATAATTTCGATTTGATTATCACCGTAAAAGGCAATCCTGACCCGGAAACAGGTTTTGTAATTGACTTGAAAAAATTAAGCAAACTCATTCGTGCCGAAGTAATTGAAGCCCTTGACCACAAAAATCTCAATCTTGATGTGCCCTTTATGAAAGGTAAAATGGCAAGCACAGAAATAGTGGCGCAGGAAATCTGGAAGATACTTGAACCAAGAATTTTATCTATCTCTAAATTTGGTGAACTCCATTCTGTTAAACTTTACGAGACTCCACGCAATTACGTAGAGTATTTTGGTGAATGAAGAAGCTCTACATCATCGCTGGCGAGCGCTCAGGTGATTTGCATGGAAGCAATCTAACCAGGGCATTATTATCACGAGACTCTTCGCTCTCTCTTCGCGGATTTGGCGGAGATGAAATGAAAAAAAGCGGGGTAGACATATATATTCACTACCAACAGCTTGCGTTCATGGGCTTTGTGGAATTGATCACTAAGCTCTTCACTATTTTTAAATTCATCCGGCTTTGCAAAAATGACATAGAGCAATTCAAGCCTGACGCAATCATCTTAATCGACTATGGTGGATTCAACAGGAAGATTGCAAAGTTTGGGAAGAAAAAAGGCATCAAAGTGTTTTACTACATCCCGCCCAAAGTGTGGGCGTGGTACCAGAGCAGGGCCTTTGAGCTCCAGCAAAATGTAGATCGGCTATTTGTAATCCTTCCTTTTGAAAAGAGATTTTATAAAGAAAAATGCAATTGGGATGTGGATTATGTGGGTAACCCGGTGTTAGATGCTATCAAATCATTCAAAGCCGATCCTGATTTTCTAAATAAGAATGGAATAGACCGAACGAAGAAAATTGTGGCATTGCTTCCGGGCAGCAGAAAGATGGAATTAAAACTTATGGCTCCCTTAATGGCCATTGTGGTGAAAAGAAATCCATCCTATCAATTTGTGGTGGCAGCCGTGAATAATTTAAGTGAAGAACTGTATGGTGAATTGAAAAATATCCCACAGGTAAAATTTGCAACTGAGGCATCTTATGATTTGCTTTCTGTTGCCGATGCGGCAATCGTTACTTCCGGAACGGCCACGCTTGAGACTGGAATTTTCAAAGTGCCTCAGGTAGTTGTTTACAAAATGGGCGCTTTAGAATATTCTGTCGTTAGTCGATTGGTAAAAGTGAGCTTCATTTCTTTGGTCAACCTGGTTGCCAATAAGGAAGTAATCAAAGAATTGATTCAGGATAAGGCTGAGCCTGAAGCAATAAACCAGGAACTTACTGCATTATTGAATAATGAAAGCTATCGAAATCAAATGCTTTCAGATTATGATTCGGTATACAAAATCCTGGATACAGGATCTGCTTCAGATAATACTGCCCGTCTAATGCTTGAGGCTTTGAATCAAGCTTAAGCCACCTTCAGTTTGCTGTAGTGAGATTTGCTGAATTTTTCTTCAGCATAAGCTCGATTGATGATCAGCTTATCAACTGATTTTTCCGATGGCATTTCAAACATGGCATCGATTACGATCGCCTCACATATGGAGCGGAGACCCCGCGCGCCAAGTTTATACTCAACGGCTTTCTCCACAATGAAATCCAAGGCGCCTTCTTTGAATTCGATTTCTATGTTCTCCATCTCAAACAACTTCTTGTATTGTTTGATCAGCGCATTTTTTGGCTCTGTTAAAATCTTGCGTAACGCGTCATGATCAAGCGGGTTGAGGAATGAAACTACTGGCAATCTCCCGATCAATTCGGGAATCAATCCAAAAGTTTTCAAATCCTGAGCAGAAACGAATTGTAATAAATTGTCTTTGTCAATATCACTAGGGCTCAAGCTGTCAGCGCTTGCAGTAAATCCCAGAGGGCGGGTATTGAGTCTCCGTCCAATCAGTTTTGAAATTCCCTCAAATGCACCACCACAGATGAACAGAATATTTTCCGTATTCACTGTAATCATTTTCTGATCCGGATGTTTACGTCCGCCTTGCGGAGGAACATTGACTGCCGTGCCTTCCAATAATTTCAGGAGAGCTTGCTGCACACCTTCTCCACTCACATCACGGGTTATCGATGGGTTATCTGACTTGCGCGCAATCTTGTCGATCTCATCAATATATACGATGCCGCGTTCGGCTGCTTCCGTATTATAGTCGGCTGCCTGAAGTAGCCTTGTCAATATACTTTCAACATCCTCACCTACATAGCCTGCCTCGGTAAGAACCGTAGCATCAGCAATGCAAAAAGGTACTTGAAGAATCTTAGCGAGAGTACGGGCGAGATATGTTTTCCCAGTTCCCGTTTCGCCCACCATGATAATATTTGATTTCTCGATGTAGATGTCAGTATCCATTTTGCGCTGCATCAATCGCTTGTAGTGATTGTACACTGCCACACTCATGATGCGTTTCGCCTGATCCTGACCGATCACATATTCATCCAGAAACTTCTTGATCTCACGAGGTTTGATCAATTTAAAATTCGGCAGCGCTCCGGCTTCAACTTTGTTCTTTTTTTCTTCCGTGAGAATCTGGCTGGCTTGCATCACGCACTTATCGCAAATATGCGCATGAATGCCTGAGATCATCAGATCAACATCTTTTTTGTTTCTGCCGCAAAACGAACAGGTTACTTCTGCCATTTCTAATTAATTGATTCGATTATTCGGTAATGAGTTGATGGAAAGCACAAAGGTAGAGATAAATCGTGATTATCAACGAATTACCGAAATCATCGAATCATCGAATTATTTCTTGTTGCGTTCAAGCACTTCGTCAATTAAACCGTATTCTTTGGCTTCGGCTGCTCGCATCCAATAATCACGGTCTGAATCTTTCTCTATTTTTTCGTAGGTCTGGCCACAGTGTTTGGAGAGAATGTTGTACAGGTCTTTCTTCAATTCAAGCGTTTGCTTCATGGAAATCTCCATATCCGAAGAAGTTCCCTGCATTCCGGCAGAAGGCTGGTGTATCATTATTCGCGAATGCGGCAACCCTGATCTTTTCTTGGGTGACCCAGCAGCCAATAATACAGCTCCCATCGAAGCAGCAAGACCCGTACAGATCGTGGCTACATCGGGATTGATGTATTGCATGGTGTCGTATATACCAAGACCGGCATGAACCGATCCACCCGGGCTATTGATATACATGATCACATCTTTTTTGGGGTCAGAGGATTCCAAAAACAAAAGTTGAGCTGTGATTACATTAGCAATGTAGTCGTCTACCGGAGTGCCAAAGAAGATAATTCGATCGGCCATAAGACGGGAAAACACGTCAATAACGGTGGCTCGCATCTGGCGCTCCTCGACCACGTTTGGCGTCATGCCATACACGGTAGTGTGTGCGTTTTCATTGACAAATTTGGTGTAACTATCAAAAGCATTGCCGCTCATGCCCATATGGTGCACTGCGTACTTACGGAATTCGTTGGTGTATGACATAGTTTTATTCTTTGATATAAAGTCGTTTTCAGAAATCCTTTATTGTAAAATAGCAAGTTAAAGTATTGATTTAAAAATTGAATCCAATTCCTGGTCTGAAATTGTTTCGCGTTCTGATTTATCATAAATCGAAACAAGATAAACTGTTTCCTTAATAATCTTTACATACGTGATCACTCTCGCTCCTCCTGATTTTCCTTTTCCTTTGCTTTTTATGGCAAGACGGATTTTATAAAAATTGTTTTTTAATGGAGTACCCAGCGTTGGATCAGCTGACAAACTTTGAGCTAAAGACGTGAACTCAGATTTTAACGAGGGGTATTTTTTCGCTAATCGCTTGGCTTGCTTATCAAAAAGTGAAATGGAGAGGACCTTAAAGTTCATTCAAAAGCTCCTCTACCGGTCTCGCCTTTTTTTGTCCTTTCTCAATTAATACCAATTCTTTAACCGCCTCCTTCAATTCTCCGATCAATTTATCTTTTGAACTTAGCTGCTTCTTTGCAGGCCGTGAAATATTTATTTTCCTTTGGATTTTAGCCCATTCAGGCATGGTAATGAAAACACCTGTCGGTTTGCCTTTGCTATCTTCGATAACTTGAATTTTCATGGTCACAAGTTAACTAATTTTTGTGACGAAAGGTTCAGAGTGTGAGTGACAAAAAAGCAACCTCTTAGGAGATTGCTTCACTTTCATTTTGTATTGACGTTAATTTCAGTGTCGGTGCGATTCCGCCATTTTCTTGAACTCATCCATGCTCACTTTCTTTTCAGTGACGGTGATGTTTTCTTTGATCACCGTCATGATTTTATCATTACGCAATTGGTTGTAAGTACGCATGTAGTTTTCGCCTTTGCCATCCTTGCCTGCAAGGTAATTGGTAACAATGCCGTCAAATTTATCTCCGAGTTGTTCTGCAATGCCAGGGCCGCCAAATTGGTCAGAAATGATTTGTTTTGCTTTCTCGCGAACTTCGGCCTCTTCTATTTTGATATTGTTGTCTTCGGTTATTTTATTCTTTACCAAATCCCATTTCAATGAATCACGATAGCTGTTGAAATCTTTTTCAAGAACTTCATCAGTTACCTGACCACTGCTGGTTGCCTTCAGCCATGTTTTCAAAAATCCATCAGGCATGTTGATTTTGGTGTGGTCAACATAATGGTGCTGGATTTCATGCTCAAGCAAATGCTCAGTTTCACGTCCGTAGTTTCCTGAAATGGTTTCTTTGATCTTGGTCATGAATTCATCTTCTGTTTTCACGACATCTTTCCCAAAAACCTGATCGAATAATTCAAGGTTGATTTCGGCCGGCTCGATACGGCTTACATTGGTGACTTTGAAAACATAGGTTCCCGTTGCTTTCTTAGCTTCTTCTTCAGCTACATTCAATAATTGTGAAAGAGCTAAAGCGTCAGTCAATGTCTTTTCTACCACAAATTCAACCGAATCATCTTTCTTCAGGCCAATGAATTTTTTCTGCTGCGATTTTTCAATCTGGCCGATTCGGATGTAAGAACCTTGCTTTTCTTCGCTTCCTTGTTTGGAAATTTCACCAAATAAATTGTCGGTTGCTTCACTTACATCCGGGTTAGTTCGCTTGCCAAATCTGCGTTTAATGTCATCTAAAGTCTCATCTATCGTTTTTTGATCTACTTCGATGGGATATGAAGTCACCTTTACCTTCTTGGAAAGGTCAACGGTGAAGTCCTCCACCATTCCAATCTGGAATTCGAACTCGAAATCCTTTTGAAGATCCCAGTCGATGGTGCGCGCTTTCTCTTCATTAGGAAGCGGATCGCCCAAAACACGAAGCTTATTGTCGCGGATATAATCGGAAACCGAATGCGAAATGATGTGATTCACCTCATCCACCAAAATGCCTTTGCCAAACATTTTTTTGATCACGCCCGCGGGCACTTTACCCTGTCGGAAACCTTTGATATTGGCTTTGCGCGAGTAGTCGCGCACTTTTTCTTCCACCTTCGGTAGATAATCACTCTCTTTCAACTCAATTTTGATGAGGCCGTCAGTGGCGCTTTTCTTGTCTAATGTGATATTCAAGGGAATTGTATTTTAGTTACACGCTGCCAGTTACTGGTTACCGGTATCCGGCAACTGGCATCAGATTTTAGAAGTGCGCATGGAGGGACTCGAACCCCCACGCCTTTCGGCACCAGATCCTAAGTCTGGCACGGCTACCAATTACGCCACATGCGCTAAAAACGCCCTTTCTTCAAAAGGGAGCGCAAATTTAGGGATTATTTTGTAGGATTAAAGTTCTGACGAAAAAATCAATTGGAGATGCGCTTTGACCTGGTTAAAATTTTTTTTCTTCGATTTTTCCATTGCTCTTAATTCTAATTACTTTTTTCGATATAGTGGTTCCATTTTCATCTTTCGATCCGTATTCTTCAGTGAGCTCATACGTAGATTCATTCAAAAACTTGCCGTATGCCTTCATAAACATTTTGGAATTCTCAGAGGATTCGGCTAAAGAATAGGCTACATCAAATGAACTTATAAGAGGCCCGTTATTGTCGAATATCAAGTAAGTAATTCTATATCCATCATTTAATTCGCCTAACTCGAAGTAATAAATTGTAAATTCTGTCAGACCTCTTTCATTCTTTTGAGAAGAATAATAAACATCTTGTCCGCTATAAATTTTCCCCTCATGATATATTCCCAATCTCTTTTCGTTTTCCGAAAGCGAGTCTGTATTAAATTCCATTAAGTTAAAATGCTTGAACTCACCCTTCATGTACTTTCTATCAAATTTTCGTTGCTCATGCTGGCAGTAGATCTCGTTTGAGATTAAGAGAAGAAGTAGAATGATTGGATAAGATTTCATGATTCTTACTGATCAGCGATTAAAATTGAACAAAACCCACTTAACTTCAAACTTGAAATTTTGTATCTTGAACCAAAGAAAAATTCAGCTGTGGTTGTAGATGTTGTAGAAGAAAAACGTGAGATCATCGGCCGCTACCGCAGGCTTTTGCGCAAGGCTAAGCCGGTGTTGAGAGAGGGCGATGCCAAATTGATCAAGCGTGCGTTTACCATGGCCATGGAGGCGCACAAAAACATGCGCAGAAAATCGGGAGAGCCCTATATTTTTCACCCCCTGTCGGTAGCCGAAATTTGCGTGGAAGAAGTTGGCCTTGGTACAACATCTATTGTTGCCGCCCTTCTACACGATGTGGTGGAAGACACCGACATTCAATTGCTTGACATCGAGCGCATCTTCGGAAAGAAGATTGCCAAGATCGTTGATGGCCTCACTAAGATTCGTGGTGTATTTGAGGCCGGCACCTCTGCGCAAGCAGAGAATTTCCGAAAGATGCTTTTCACTCTGAGCGAAGATGTGCGCGTGATACTGATCAAGTTGGCCGATCGTCTGCACAACATGCGCACGCTTGAAAGTATGCCACGCAACAAACAGCTGAGAGTATCTTCCGAAACAATTTATCTGTACGCCCCGCTGGCTCACAGACTGGGACTGAATGCGATCAAAACGGAGCTCGAAGATTTATACTTACGTTTTACGGATTACAATACCTACCGCGACATCGCCAATAAAATTGATGAGACCAAAACTTCGCGTAATCGGTTCATCAAGCAATTTGTGCAACCCATAACTGAAGAGATCGAAAAACTAAATGTGGATTGTGAAATAAAAAGTCGCCCGAAATCCATTTACTCGATCTTCAATAAAATGCGCAAACAAAATATCCCGTTTGAGGAGGTGTACGATTTGTTTGCCATCCGGATTATTTTAGATACTCCGATCGAGCAGGAAAAATCTTTTTGCTGGCAAGTGTATTCGATCGTCACCGATTATTACACACCGAACCCCGATAGACTGCGTGACTGGATCAGCACACCAAAAGGGAACGGATATGAGTCGCTGCACACCACTGTAATGGCGAAGAATGGCCAGTGGGTGGAAGTACAGATTCGCACTAAGCGGATGGATGAAATTGCCGAGAAGGGCTATGCCGCCCACTGGAAATACAAGGACAATGCAGCTAAGTATGAATCGAACCTGGAAAAGTGGCTTGTGCGTGTGCGCGAGACGTTAGAGAAGCAGGACCTTACTGCACTTGAGTTTGTGGATGACTTCCGGGGGAATTTGTTCAATGAAGAAGTTTTTGTTTTCACACCCAAGGGAGAACTAAAGACCATCGCCAAAGGAGCCACTGCACTTGACTTTGCTTTTGAGATTCATACTGATATTGGTGCGAAGTGCATCGGGGCGAAAGTGAACCAGAAACTGGTGCCGATCAATCATGTATTGAAGAATGGCGATCAAATTGAAATCTTAACGTCATCAAAACAAAAACCAAACGAAGACTGGCTTCGATTTGTGACAAGCTCGAAGGCGAAAGGAAAGATCAAAGATCTGCTAAAAGAAGACAGGCGTAAAGTGGCTGAGGAGGGAAAAGAAATTTTACAGCGCAAATTGCGATCGATGAAGATTGAACTGAGCCAGAAAGTGAGTGAGCAACTTCGCGATTTTTTTAAAGTGAGCTCACAGTTGGAACTGCTCTTTAAAATTGGGAAAGGAATTATCGGGGCAACCGAATTGAAAAAATTTCAGGATTACAAGCCATCTCCGCTTAAAAAACATGCGCCCTCTGAAGTACCTGATGTAAAAGCGATTGAGCAAGAGATCAAAGCCAAGCGGCATGAAGATACTTTGCTCATTGGCGAAGATATGGATGTGGTGGAGTACAAGCTTGCCAAATGCTGTACACCAATTCCCGGTGATGAAGTGTTTGGCTTTGTGACAGTTAATGAAGGAATAAAAATCCATCGCGCGAATTGCCCGAACGCACCAGAACTTCTCGCAAACCATGGTAATCGCGTAATCAAAGCCAAATGGACGAGCCAGCATGAGGTTGCATTCCTCACGGGCCTTCGCGTGGTGGGAACAGATCGTGTGGGGCTAATCAATGATGTGAGCAAAGTTATTTCTGAAGAACTGAAAGTGAATATGAGTTCGCTCTCGTTCAAGACTGATCCTGGTATTTTTAGTGGAGAGATTATGCTTTATGTAAACGACACTCGCCACTTAGAAACACTTATCAGTAAACTTGAAAAGGTGGAAGGCGTAGAGCAGGTGAGCAGATTTGACAGCAGAGCCGGGGAAAAAGTCTCTTAGAGATTTTCAAAGTACTTATATCCTGATCCTGTATTCAGTAATAAAATTTTTTCCTCTCTTTTAATTTCTCCAGTGTTTACTAGTTTTTTTAGGGCAGGCAACAAAGCAGCGCCTTCCGGTGCAATAAGCATTCCTTCAGTAAACGCAATTTCTTTTACAGCTTGAATTATTTCTTCCTCCGAAACAGAAATCGCAGTGCCCGAACTTTCACGAAGCACTTTTTGAATCAGCGACTGGGCAAAAGGAGTGGGCACGGCAAGACCATTGGCGATTGTTTGCCTGATCGGTGAACTGATTTTTCCTTGCAGGAATGTATCTACTACTGGCTGGCATTGATTGGATTGAACGGCAATGAATCTCGGAATTCTATTTTCTATCCAACCCATCTCTATCATTTCATTAAAGGCTTTCCACATGCCTATCAAGCCGGTGCCGCCACCCGTGGGGTACAAAATCACATTAGGCAATTGCCAATTTAATTGCTCGGCTATTTCATAACCCATCGTTTTTTTTCCTTCCAGCCTGTAAGGTTCTTTCATCGTGGAGAAATCAAAATACATTCCCTCACGATTCATCTCAGCTACTTTCTTTGCACAGTCACTGATGAGGCCCTCGACCAAAATGAGTTTGGCTCCAAATAATTCGCACTCCATTTGAAAAGCTTTGGGCGTGTGAGCCGGCATCACCACGGTAGCGTTCATGCCTGCATGGGCGCAATAGGCAGCCATTGCTCCACCAGCGTTTCCTGCGGTTGGAATGATGCAATCTTTTATTCCGAGTTCTTTTGCCTTAGAAACAGCTGCGCTCAATCCACGTGCCTTAAATGAACCTGTCGGGTTTTGAGATTCATCTTTCATTAAAACGTTTTTGATGTCAAGCTGGTCTGAAAGACGATTCAATTTTAGCAACGGAGTCCACCCCTCGGCAAGAGAGATGATATTCTTTTTATCTAAGACTGGCAGCAGTCTAGCATATCGCCACATTGATCGCTCTTTTTGATCGATGTCTTCTTTTGTCAAACCAGGCAAATCATATGCACTTAAGAGTGGATTCTTTTGACATTGCTCACATGCTGCGTAAGTATTGATCTGATCAAACGGAAATGTGCGGTGACACACAGGGCACTCTAAATGAGTAATGTTCGAAATTTTTTCTTTCACGGAAATCATAACACTGAATATGACGTGAAAGTATTGCGATTAGCATTGGTTGGCCAATACTCATTTCTTATCAATTATAACTTAATGTTATAATAGTTTTTCGCGAATTTGATGAACGCATTATTCAGCCCATCATTTTCGCCTTGACGTTGAACGAAATAAAATTGTCGCACTGCAGTAAGTCCTTCAATATAAACCCTCACTAAGTCACCAGAGGCAATCTCTTTGGCCACGGCACGCATGGGCAAAAAACCCAAACTCTCATCTGCCAATACAAAATTCTTGAGCGCCTCTGTACCGCCCAATCGCATCGAGATTTTCAAATCCGATAATTTGATTTTGTGATTACTAAGAGCCTGCTTCACCGTTGAAAGTGTGCCAGAACCCCTTTCGCGAAGTACTATCGGTATACTTTTGATCTCTTCAATTGAAATCTTTCCCTTCTTCGCCAGATAGCTTCGGTTCGAGCACACGGGAATCACTTCGTCTGTAAGAAATGGCTGACTATGGACATGTGCCATCTTGTTTTTTCCTTCAACGATTCCCAAATCGATTTCATGATCAAGCAGGGCCTTGAGCACATTCTCAGAATTCCGATTGAGCAAACTCATTCTTACATCAGGATACTTCGCTCGAAAGCCAGATAATATTGGTGGCACGATGTATAATGCAACTGTGGTGCTAGCTCCCAATTTCAAATCACCCTTGACATGCGCCTGATCGCGAAGTGTACCGATTTCATAAGCCAATTGTTTTTCGATAGCCTTGGCCTTGAGAAGAAAATCAAATAAGATCTTTCCCGCTTCGGAGAGTATTATGGAACTCCCCTTTCGTTCAAACAAACTGGTTTTGTATTGCTCCTCTAATTGCTGAATATGTTTTGTGATCGCTGGCTGACTAATAAACAAAACTTGACTTGCTTTGGTAAAGCTCAGTTGTCGCGCTACTTCGAGGAATACTTCGTGTTTGAAAGAAAGCATAAGTAAAGTTAGAGGAAGTTTATTTTAACTCTGAACTTTACATGATTGATCATTCCCCTTTATAAACCAATCCATCCTTCATCACAAAACTTACTTTCGTCATCGTTGAAATATTTTTAGTTGGGTCTTCATCCACGGCAATAATATCTGCCAGTTTTCCTTTTTCTATTGAACCAACTTTGTCGGCCCATCCAATGATATTGGCATTCACCTGCATCGCGCTTAGCAAAGCTTCAATAGCCGGCATTCCTGCTTCGACCATGTAACCAAATTCCTTTGCATTGTCACCATGAGGAAAAACTCCCGCGTCAGTGCCAAAGGCTATCTTCACACCACGCTTGTACGCTTTTCCAAAGTTCTCCTGAATTTTCGAGCCAATCTCAAGAGCTTTCGGGACAACTAAAGGATGATAGTATCCTGGAATTTTTGCATACTCCGCTGCAGACCGGCCTGCAATGATCGTTGGCACATGGAATGTTCCTTTTTGCTTCATCAAATCCATCACTTCTTCGGTCATCAATGTTCCGTGTTCGATCGTTGTTATGCCTGCCAGTACAGCACGCTTCATTCCCTCAGCACCGTGTGCATGTGCGGCCGTGATCATTCCATAATCTTTTGCCGTTTCAATAATTGCATTTACTTCTTCTTGGGTGAACTGTGGACCACTTCCGTCTTTTGCAACACTAAGCACACCACCTGTTGCTGTGATCTTGATAAAATCAGATCCGTCTTTGTATCGTTGACGCACGGCTTTTCTTGCATCTTCAGGGCTATTGATCACACCTTCTTTTGGGCCCGGGTCGCCCATCAGATCTTTGCGTGAACCATTGGTTGGATCGGCATGACCGCCTGTTGAGGCGATGCTTTTTCCTGCCGTAAGCACACGTGGCCCAACTACCAGTCCGGAATTGATTGCATTGCGAAGAGAAATATTTACACCACTTCCCCCGCAATCACGCACAGTAGTAAACCCCGCCATCAATGTTTTCTTCGCATAGATTGTCGATTGAAAGGCAACATCAGCTTCGTTGAGTGTATATCTTTTTATTTGAGAATCTTTACTCGTTTCACTTTCAAGATGCACGTGCATATCAATGAGTCCTGGCATCACCGTTTTTTTGCTCAGATCAATGAGCTTGTCATCCTTATTTGGTTTAGTAAAACCGTTGTCAACTGATGCAATCTTATTTCCTTCAATGACGATGGTCACTTGCTGAAGCTGCTGTTTATTTTTTCCATCGATGAGTGAGCCACAGTGAATGAGTGTGCGTTGACCGAAAGAAAGAATTCCCGTAAATAAGAACGCGAATAGAAAAAAGCAGTGTTTCATGTTTTGGATTTTGAACTCTGAATTTTAAATTATTTGATCACACTGGCACCGGCCCTTGCCACCTGTCCATCTTGAGTGGATTGTGCTCCTGATACACCGATGGCTCCGATTATTTTTCCGTTGAACATAATCAGTTCTCCACCTTCGAGTGGAGTCACTCCCGGAAGAGACAGGATACGAAGGCCGATTCCACCACCAGCAACAGCATCTTCAAAAACCTTTGAAGGCCTTTTAAAATTGTTTGCCGTGGTTGCTTTACCGATGGCCACATCGACAGAGCCGATTTGTGTGTTGTCTATTTTTTTAAAGAGCACGAGTTTGCCACTTGTATCGACTATAGCAATGGCCATCATCCAGTTATTATTTTTTGCTTCTTCCAACGCAGCTGCCATTACTTTTTCAGCTTGCTCCAATTTAATTGGTTCGCCATAAGTCAATGGAGCAGCAGGTTTTTGATTTTGGGCAAGTGAAGGAATTGCAGCAACAACGGCAAGACAGATAAGAAAAGAATTGATCGTCATGTTGAAATCTTGTTTTGGAAATCAATGTTAATCTAAAATCGGAACATCGGCAATAAGAATTACACGTTCAAAATTCCAAGTTCAAGGTTCAAGGTTCAAATTTTAGGAGTCTGAAACTTAAACCTGAATTTGTACCTTAATGCTTAATGTCTAATGCGTAAGTTCTAAAGAAATGAATTTCCTTGCACACTTATATTTATCTGGCGAAAGCCCTGAAATCAAAATCGGGAATTTTATTGGGGATTTTGTGAAAGGAAAAAATTTTGAAGAACGTTTTGGAAAGGAGATTTCGAAAGGCATCACATTTCATCGTGAGATTGATTGGTACACCGATCAACATCCGGTTGTGAAGCAAAGCAAAACGAGATTAAGACCAAAGTACCATCATTACTCAGGTGTGATCACAGATGTCTTTTTCGATCATTTCCTCGCAAGGAATTTTGACAAGTATTCCAAAAAATTCCTCCCCGATTTTGCAGACGAATGTTATACAATTATTCAACATCACGATCCAGTTCTTCCAGATGAAGTAAAATACATGATGCCTTACATGATCAAAGGAAATTGGTTGGTGAATTACGCCCAGATCGATGGTATTCACCGTGCGCTCAGCGGCATGGCACGAAGAACACGGTTCGTATCTAAAATGGAAGAAGCTTCTGAAGATTTAAAAAATCACTATTCAGATTTTGAAAAAGAGTTTTTCGCTTTTTTTCCGGATCTGCAAAAATTTGCTGACGATTGGCTGAAAGTCAATTAAGCTTCGCGTAAAAATCGATCTTCGTTTCTTTCGCTCCCAGTGATTGCAAATAATCTACTACGGCTTTTGACGATTCACCTCCTTGCCTGGCATGGTGCAACATGGTAAAGCCATGTGGTCCTTTTGAATTCAATAATCCCGAATTGAAAGTCAGAACATTTTTTACCGTATCAAGATGCCCAAGCATGCAGGCAAGATAAATATTGTATCGTGCACCTTTGCTCAGTAAATAATTTGCGATCTCTTTGTTGCCCATGTGGCCTGCCGCCTCGATGGCAGACTCATAATCACCACCTCCCCAATCGTTAGACACGTGCAAGAGCAAATGATCATTTTCAAGCATCTCCTTCATACGCGCAAAATTTCCGTGCGCTACAGACACGAACTCCTTCACAATTTCAAGCTTGATAGGTGCAGGTTTATCTTGCTGTGCCGAAACCCATGATGGAAGAGTTAATGCCACTCCTCCCACCATTGAGTATTGTAAAAATTCTGAGCGATTCATAAGTTTTATTTTATATTAAAATACGTGTTTTATTTAAAAGGCTGACTCAATTTTTCGATGAGCGGTCGGAACAGAATTTCTTTAATATATTTAAGCATCACAAACCCCCTAAACTTATGGACGTATTTTTGGTTTTAGTCTTATTTATCGGAATAATCTCTCTGTTCACCCTATTTGTTACCGTTAAACAGGGCAATATCGCTGTGGTTACCGTATTCGGAAAATACAAACGCATTCTCCGACCAGGGCTGAATATCAAGGTGCCGCTCATCGAAAAAATTCATTCGCGAGTTTCGATTCAAAATCGATCTGTGGAATTGGAGTTTCAGGCAACAACGCAAGATCAGGCGAATGTCAATTTCAAAGCGATGCTTTTGTTTTCAGTATTGAATCAAGAGGAAGACACCATCAAAAACGTTGCGTTCAAATTCCTTGACGCTCAAAGTTTGATGACTGCTTTAACACGTACAATTGAAGGATCTATCCGCAGTTTCGTTGCAACAAAAAAACAATCTGAGATTCTTTTGCTTCGCACAGAAATTGTTCAGGAAGTAAAGCAACAACTCGACCACACCCTCGAAGGCTGGGGTTATCACCTCATCGATTTACAGCTGAACGACATTGCTTTCGATGACACAATCATGAAATCGATGGCGAAAGTGGTTGCCTCGACCAATCTGCGAGCTGCGGCAGAGAACGAGGGGCAGGCATTGCTCATCACCAAAACCAAAGCAGCCGAGGCAGATGGTAATGCGATCAAGATTGCAGCCGAGGCCGAGAAAATTGCATCACAATTGCGTGGGCAAGGTGTGGCGCTGTTCAGAGAAGAAGTCGCCAAGGGGATGTCACACGCTGCGAAAGAAATGCAGACGGCAAACCTTGATGCCTCCTTCATTTTGTTTTCGATGTGGACAGAATCGATCCGCCATTTTGCTGAGCACGGAAAAGGCAACACTATCTTTCTTGACGGCTCATCAGACAATATGAAACGCACCATGCAAGAGTTGATGTCAATCACCAAAGGGTCAAGCATTACTTCTGAAGAAAAGAAATAATTTTTTGCCGAATCGAATTCATGGTTGACATTAGACAACTCTATAAAAAATATTTAGAGTGTGGTGCAGTCTGCACAGACACGAGGCAAATCATCAGAGGTTCGATTTTTTTTGCGCTGAAGGGGCCAACTTTCAACGCAAACACTTTCGCAGACGAAGCTTTGCAAAAGGGAGCGGCTTATGCAGTGATTGATGATCCCGCATTCGCGAAAAGCGGTAACTATTTTTTGGTAACTGACGCGCTTCAAAGCTTGCAGCAACTTGCAAGTTTTCATCGTAGTCAATTAAAAATTCCTGTAATTGGATTGACGGGCTCAAACGGAAAAACAACGAGTAAGGAATTGCTGAGTGCAGTACTTCGAAAGAAATTCAAAACTTTTGCAACGAAGGGAAATCTCAACAACCACATCGGTGTTCCTCTTTCAATTTTATCCATCGATTCAGCGATCGAAATTGCAGTGATCGAATTGGGAGCAAATCATGTAGGCGAGATTGCAGAACTAGCTAAGATTGCAAACCCCACCCACGGATTTATTACGAACATCGGTAAAGCACACACGGGCATGTTTGGTGGCTTTGAAAATGTGATTCGCGCAAAATCAGAATTGTATCAACATTTGATTTTAACCAATGGACAAGTCTTCATCAATTCGCTAAATCCGATTTTGAAAAACATGGCCAAGCGATTTCAGTCGCCTTTGTTTTATCCGGCCAGCGGAGACTACTATCATGCTGAATTTATTTCAGCTGATCCCTTTGTAAAATTCAGGTCAGAAAATAATGATGAAGTCCAAACTCAAATTGTGGGTGCATACAATTTTGAAAACATTGCATCTGCCCTTTGCATTGGAAAATTTTTTGGGGTTGACGAGAAGTTGGCGAACGATGCAATAGCTGAGTACCAACCTGAGAACATGCGATCGCAGGTTGTGAAAAAAGGAACGAACACAATTATACTTGATGCGTACAATGCCAACCCAAGCTCCATGGTCGCTGCCATTGAAAATCTGGCAATGATGAATGCGGAAAGAAAGGTTTTGATCCTTGGTGACATGTACGAGCTTGAAGAACCAGAGCAAGAACATCGGGCTATCGGAAAACTGATCAAGGAAAAAGGGATCAATAATATATTTCTTGTAGGAAAGTTTTTCAAATCAGCCCTGGAAGAAACTTCTCTGGCGAAATATTTTGAAACAAAACAGTCTTTAATTGATGACTTAAAAAAGAACCCAATTCATGATTCGACCATTTTGGTAAAGGCATCGAGGGGTATTGGATTAGAAGTTATTTTGGATTTTCTTTAATCTTCGCCAACTTAGTTTAATAAATTTTTTTCGTTTATGAACGCTTCTCTCATCCTCAAATTCCTTAAAGACATTGCAAAGAATAACAATCGTGAGTGGTTTGAAAAAAACAAGCCTGTTTATCTCGAAGCAAAATCTTCATTCGAAGATTTTCTTGAAGACTTGCACAAAGAGCTGGTGAAGATTGATTCAGGTTTGGCCAGCCTTAATCCCCGTAAACTTGGTTTTCGCATATACAGAGACGTTCGCTTCAGTAAGGACAAGCGTCCTTATAAGACCAACATGGGCGCTGGTTTTTCTCCGAATGGAAAAATGGAGCAGGAAGCAGGGTTTTATATCCATTTAGAACCCAACAATAAAAATATGATTGCGGGAGGAATGTATATGCCTAGTCCCGAAAACCTGGCTAAGATTAGACAAGAGATTGATTATAATCCCAAAGTTATTCTGAAGATTCTGAATGATAAAGAATTCAAAAAACACTTTAAGGGATTATCGGATTGGGATCGGGTGAAGACCGCACCGAAGGGTTATCCCAAAGATCATCCGCAGATTGAATTGCTCAAAAATAAAAGCTTTACAGTTTCAAAAACCTTTACCGATGCTGAAGTGAAAGATCCAAAGTTTGTGAAGAAAGTCGGTGCAATTGCTAAAAGCATAAAAAAACTGAACGATTACCTGAAGAACGCAGTAGCTTAAATCAAGCCGAAATATTCTCGACTACTTTCACAGGAATGCGAATGATGAACTCACTTCCCTTGCCGAGCTGACTCTCCAGATTGATTTCACCATGCAGTCGCTCCACCAGTGTTTTTACAATGGCGAGACCAAGACCATTCGAGCTTTCTCCGCCTGTTGGTCTGGCACTTAATTTTTTAAATCGTTGATAGAGTTGTTTCTTATCTCCATCAGAAAACCCGGGGCCATCGTCTTTCACCGAAAAAGTAAGCGCACCCATGTTGATTTGCGCACTTACATTTACTACAGATTCGCTTTTAGAAAATTTAATGGCATTTGACAATAAGTTATCGATAATGCGGGTAATGTATCCCGGATTGCTCGCTATAGTATTATCAATTGAATGATTCAATTGCAAATCGATTTTTTTGCTGATGCTCGAATGTTGGAAGAACGCAACTCGCTCTTCGAGCAACTCGCCAAGATTAAATGTTACCGCGTAAGGGATTTCATTCTCCGTTTGCAGGGCATTCACATCAAGCAAGTCACCGATCAAATCCAGGTTAGATTGGGTAACATCCTTCATTAACCGTACGTATTCTTGCTGCGAAGGTGAAAGCGTGCCCTCCATGGTAAGCAGATTGCTTAATCCCATAATCCGCGACAATGGAGACTTCAAATCATGCGCAACAATACTCATGATCATGTCTTTCTCATGATTGAGGTCAGCCAGTTTGTGGTTTTGAGTGGAAAGGTCAATGTTACGCTTTTCAATTTGCTTGCGTTGAAGATCGATGAATTGATTTTGTGCTTCCAGCTTAAGGTTGATACGCGTGCGCTTCTGGCTGTAGTACCAAAGAGCACCCGCCATACTCAACACACAAAGAAGCACGGCAAACAGGGCAATGTTTTGTCCGCGTTGCTTTGCGATAACAGTCGCCTGATGCGCTTCACTCATTTTCAGTATCTCATTCTCTTTTTCCTTTTTCTCAATCTCTAATTGAAACTGTAAGCGCTCTACCTGCCGGGTGAGGTCAAGATCTTTTATTGAGTCCTTTCGCACAAGATATTGGTTGAGGTACTGCATGGATTCAGATGTGTTATGTTCAGCCTCGGCCAGCTTCCATAAATGATTATAGGCATCCATTTGGCCATGCAGATCTCTTATGTCTGAAGCAATTTTCAATGCTGATTTAAAGTATGATTCAGCGCTTTTTAGATTCTTTTTTAAGAATTTGATTTGCCCCAGCGCGATCATTGTCTCAGCCATCACGGGTACATAATTCAAGCGTTTGATTACCGCTGCTCCCGCCTCAGCCTGTTTTTCGGCTTCATCAATCTGATTAAGCTCAATGAAATTTTTCGCCATTAATAATTTTATTTCCGAGAATATGAGTTCATCATTGATGTAATGGCAAATAGAGTCAGCTTTTAACAATGATGCATTCGATTTATCAAATTCATTTCGTTCGTAATAAAGCCGGCCAAGCATCATCAAAGCCGATATGATGTCGCGCTTGTTATGCAATTTCAACCTGATATTATACGCTTCGATATAGTTTGTCTCAGACTGAATAAAATCCTTTTGCGTTCGCTGCAGTGTAGCCAAGCTTTGAATGGTGTAAGCCAAACCATTGTTGTCGTGCAATTTTTTAAAAATACTATATGACCGCACATAATAATCATAGGCTTTAGCCAACAATCCTTGCTCAAAAAATAATCGACCAATATTATTGTTGCTATGTGCAATCTGCGTAGAATCCTTTTGCTTGGTGCTTAACTCAAGCGCTTTTGAATAAAGTTCGTACGCGATGAGCCTCTCTCCTTTGTAATTATAAGCAACACCCTGATAGTTGAGTGCCCGTGCACGATCTGCAGGTAATTGAAGTTCATCCGCCAATTTAAAAGCTTTTTGCGCGTAGATTAATGTGCTATCGGGGTAAGCAAACCGAAATTCCCAAGCAATCTCATTCCAAAGTTTGTATCGGGCCTCAGCCGAGGCATGAGGTAGTTTCTTCTTCAGACTATCGATCTTTTGTAAATTCTGAGCGACAGTAAGAGCCGGAGCGAGTGCAAAAACGAAATAAAGTATCCTTCGAGTCAAAGCCGTACGAGATTAGGTGATCCAAGATTAAAAATAGACCAGCAAAGATAATACGGAATTTTTAGGAAAGAATGAGATTAGTCGGTGAAAATGACAATAAATCTGAAGGCAGGTCTTTTCTGTTAATCCTTCAATTTTCTTCGATAAAATTCATATCTCGAGAGAACGTTTCGTCAATCGACCGAATCGCAATCAGTGCAATAACGATTGTTAGCAAACCTACCCAAAGGGCGCCATAGATCACCCCCCATTCGGCACGTGCAAGTTTAAATAACGCAGTAATAGGCACCACGGTGCCTCTGATAAAGTTGGGAACAGTGGTGGCAACCGTTGACCGTAAATTGGTACCAAACTGTTCGGCCGCAATAGTGACGAACAATGCCCAGTAGCCCACTCCCACACCGAGTAAGAAACAATTGAAATAAAAATGATCAACGGAAATCGAATCTGAAAACAAATACATCAGCACAAATACAAGGGTGAGCGCGATATAAGCCAACACAATTTTCTTTCGAGTCCTCATCCACTGACTCAGCAACCCACTGGAAAGATCGCCCACCGTCAAGCCAATGTAGCTCCACATCACGGCATCGCCTGATTTTATTTCTCCGTCTATATTCAAGGCTTTCGCGATTTCAGGTGAAGCAAAAATCAAAATGCCGATGACGTACCAAATTGGTGTGCCGATGAAGATACATCCCAAAAATTTCTTCAGCCTTTCTTTTTTATTGAAGAGCATGAAAAAATTTCCGCGCTCCACTTTCTCTTCTTTCACTTTCAAAAAAATCCCGGACTCAAAAACGCTGACACGTGCGATGAGAAGAAGCAGACCCAATCCACCTCCAATAAAGAAGGCCTTGCGCCAATCATCGTGAGATGACCTCACCACAAAGTTGGCAACTACAGCACCCAGTAGGCCTACTGTAGCTACGAGTGTTGTGCCATAGCCGCGAAGTCGTGTAGGCAAAGATTCTGAAACCAGCGTTATGCCCGCACCAAGTTCTCCTGCCAAACCAATGCCCGCTATGAATCTTAAGAAGGCATACTGTGTGGTGTCCGCAACAAACCCGTTAGCAATGTTTGCCAATGAGTATAAAAGTATAGAACCGAACAAAACTGAGAGTCTTCCTTTTTTGTCCCCCATAATGCCCCAGATTATTCCGCCCGTGAGCAGCCCAATCATCTGTACTTGCAATAAAAATTCGCCCTCGCTCAATAAATCAGCTTCACTCACACCCAAAGCCATCAGGCTTGGCTTTCTTACAATGCTGAAGAGAAGCAGATCGTAGATATCAACGAAGTAACCAAGAGCTGCAACAATGACAGGGATGCTGAGCAGGGGCTTAAAACTTTTGTCCTCCATAAGAAATTTTGCCTGAAAGTAATTTTTGTTTTTCGAAACTCAATGCCTAGATAATTCATTTGCCTGTTATAAAAAAGACATTTTTCGTTGCTGGATTTTTAGTATCATCGTCACCAATTCACCTTTTACCTATGAAAAAACTACTAATTCTTTTTGTCTTTAGTCTACCGTTCTGCCTCAACGCGCAGAAGAAATCAGCCACCGTTTCAAAGAATACTTTAACCTTCGATGAAAAACTATATAATGCCCTCGGGTGGCGCAGTATCGGGCCTTATCGCGGTGGGCGTTCATCGGCCGTAACCGGTGTGGCAGGCAAACCAAATTTATTCTACTTCGGCTCCACGGGTGGAGGCGTATGGCGCACGACTGATGCCGGGAATACCTGGTCAAATATTTCAGACAAATTTTTTGGAGGCTCGATTGGCTCAATTGCTGTAAGCGAGTGGGACAACAATGTGATCTACGTTGGACAAGGTGAAGCGACTGTGCGTGGAAATGTTTCTTTCGGCCATGGCATTTATAAATCAACTGACGCAGGGAAAACATGGACGTTCATCGGGTTGAAAAATTCTAATCATATTCCTCGTATTCGCATCCATCCAAAAAACCCGGATGTGGTTTACGCAGCTGTGCTCGGAGATCTTTTTAAATCTTCAGATGAAAGAGGGGTTTACCGTTCAGACGATGGAGGCAAGACTTGGAACAAAAAATTATTCGTGAATGTTGATGCGGGCGCTGTTGACTTATGCATGGACCCCAACAATCCAAGAATTTTATTTGCATCTACCTGGCGCGTGCGAAGAACTCCGTACAGCTTGGAAAGTGGTGGCGAAGGCTCTGCTCTCTGGAAAAGCACAGACGGAGGTGACACCTGGAAAAATATTTCTTCAAATGAAGGATTGCCGAAAGGGATTTGGGGAATCTCCGGTGTATCAGTTTCTCCGGTGAATTCAAATCGCGTTTACGCCATTATTGAAAATGACAACGGTGGAGTTTATCGTTCAGACGATGGCGGAGAAAAATGGACGAAGATGAATGACGATCGCAACCTGCGTCAGCGGGCATGGTATTATTCAAAAATTTATGCCGACACCAAAGACGAAGATATAGTCTATGTGCTGAATGTATCTTATCATAAATCAAAGGACGGAGGAAAGACTTTTAAATCGATGAACGCCAACCATGGCGATCACCACGATCTGTGGATCGCACCTGAAGACAACCAGCGCATGATCATTGCCGATGACGGTGGCGGTGAAGTTTCATTTGACGGAGGTGAAAACTGGAGCACATATCACAATCAGCCTACTGCTCAATATTATAGGGTGATCACTGACAATCATTTTCCTTATCGAATTTACGGAGCACAACAAGACAACTCTACCCAACGCGTGTCGCATCGCACCGATGGCTATTCGATTGGTGAGCACGATTGGGAAATAACAGCGGGAGGCGAAAGTGGCCACATTGCCGTTGACCCTACCGATGAGGACATTGTTTATGGAGGAAGCTATGATGGGTATCTTGAAAGAAAAAATCATAAGACAGGCGAATCGCGCAGTATTAACGCGTGGCCTGATAATCCGATGGGCTCTGGGGCAGAAGGTGCCAAGTACCGCTTTCAATGGAACTTCCCGCTTTTCTTTTCGCCACACAATCCTAGAAAATTATACTCGGCATCGCAGCATCTTCACGTGAGTTATAATGGTGGCGAAAGCTGGGAGTCGATCAGTCCGGATTTAACGCGGAATGACCCTACCAAACTTGGCCCGTCAGGCGGACCGATTACCAAGGACAACACAGCCGTTGAATATTACTGTACCATTTTCGCAGTCGCGGAATCTCCTTATGAAAAAGATTTGATCATTGCCGGGTCAGATGATGGGCTTCTTCACATTACAAAAGATGGAGGAAAAAACTGGGAGAAGATCACACCTGCGGGAATGCCAGAGTGGATGATGTTCAACAGCATTGAGTTTGATCCGTTTGTGAAAGGCGGAGCTTACGTGGCGGGCACGCGCTACAAGTCTGGCGACTATCAACCTTACTTGTACAAAACAAAAGACTACGGAAAAACGTGGACAAAAATTACCGATGGAATTGACCCTTCACATTTTACACGTGTAGTTCGCACTGATCAAAAGCGTGCAGGATTACTTTATGCAGGAACCGAATTTGGCATGTACATTTCATTTGATGATGGCGCAAGCTGGAAACCCTTTCAATTGAATTTGCCCATTGTACCGATCACTGATCTTACCATTAAAAATGACAACCTCATCGCAGCAACGCAGGGCAGAAGTTTTTGGTTGATCGATGATCTCACACCGTTACATCAGTTGAACGATGTGGTTGCCAAGAGTGATGTTCACCTGTACAAGCCAATGCCGAGCTACCGAATGAACGGAGGACAAGCAAGATCAGAATCAAAGACTGAAGGCAAGAACCATCCGAACGGAGTGATGATTCATTATTTTTTGAAGGACACCACGAAAGCAAAAGTATCTCTGGAAATCATGGAAACTGATGGTAAGCTGATCAAAAAATTTTCAGTGAAGCCTGATAAAAAACTGAAAGAAGAAGAAATGAAAATAAGGCCAGGCATGAACCGCCAGGTCTGGAACATGCGCTATGCCGATGCTGAAGGTTTTGACGGGCTGATCATGTGGGCCGCATCACTCACCGGGCCTAAGGCGATTCCGGGGATTTACAAAGCCAAATTGACTGTGAACGGAATACCGCATGAAACCGAATTTGAGATTTTAAAAGACCCGCGCACAAATGGTACGCAAGCCGACATAAAAGCACAGTTTGATTTTGCAATTGCTGTACGGGACAAACTTACAGAAACAAACAAAGCAGTGAAAAATATCCGCACAATCCGTGAGCAGGTCAATCGAGTGATCGATCCCATGAAGGACAAAGCCGAGTTAAAAGATGTAACCGAAATGGGTAAGGCAATAAACGATGAAATGAAAAAAATTGAAGAGGCTTTGTATCAAACAAAAAACAAGAGCGGCCAGGATCCACTCAACTACCCGATCAGGCTGAACAATAAATTGGGAGCACTGGCAGGTGAAGTGGATGGAAGCGATTATAAACCAACAGAACAAGTGAAATCAGTTTACAAGGAGATCACCGATAAAATTGATTTGCAATTGAACAGCCTGCGTCAGATTATGAAAGATAAACTGCCAAAGTTCAATGAACTTGTGAAACAAAAACAAGTGAGCGCAGTGATGGTGGATGAAGTGATGTAAATGTTCTCTATTTAACCGCGTAGACAATGGTTCTATGCGGTTAAAAACTTGTCAACTATATTTGTTGACACTCATGAGAAGCTCTTCTGTAAAATTTTTGTTTCTTATTTTTTTGTTATTGTTTTTATTCCTTACTGATGTAGTCATTGGTGGTGTCTCCATTCCCATTTCAGAGGTTCTCGGAAATCTTTTTTCAAAAAGTGAATCAACACTCCACACGATACTTTGGCAGTTTCGTTTGCCCAAAGCAATTACATGCGTTCTTGCGGGAGCTTCTCTCGCGTGTAGCGGCTTGCTGATGCAGACTCTTTTTCGGAATCCATTGGCAGGGCCGGATGTGTTGGGATTAAGTTCGGGTGCAAGCTTAGCTGTGGGGATACTTGTACTACTGGGTCGCGGATTTGATTTTACTTTTAATGAATGGAGCCTTGCCTTCGCAGCAGGAGGCGGTGGTATACTCGTACTCTTGCTCATGCTTGGCATTGCCCGAAGTGTAAGGGACAACGCTTCACTTTTGATTATTGGCTTGATGCTGGCCGCAGCGACCTCTTCAATCATGAGTGTGATGCAGTTTGTGAGCCGGGCAGAGGACCTGCAATTTTATGTTTTGTGGACAATGGGCAGCGTAGGCAACACGGGTTGGAATGAGATTGGCGTGATAGCAATTATTTCTGTTGTTGGAGTAAATATCAGTTTACTTTTGCTAAAACCACTCAACAGTTGGCTGCTCGGAGAAAACTACGCGCGCAGTTTAGGGGTTAATGTTGATCGCTCACGCTTGTGGATTGTCATCGCAGCAGGTTTGATGACGGGTGCGATCACTGCTTTTTGCGGACCAATTGCTTTTGTCGGTCTGGCAGTTCCCCATCTGGCTCGGTTGGTCATGCAAACTACCAATCATAAAATTTTATTACCAACAGTAATTTGTGGGGGAGCAATACTTCTTCTCTTTTGCGATTTCATTTCTCAACTAATGAGCGACACACAGGCGCTTCCATTGAATGCACTGACTTCACTTATTGGTGCACCCGTTGTTATTTGGCAAGTGATGAAGTTTAAGAAAGTGAGCGTTTGATTTTTTTTGATTTCTTTTTTGCTTTCTCAGAATCGATCAGAGCAGCTTCGTGAAGGTAAGTTTGAAGAAGTTTCTCGTCTATTCCCTTGACATCAGAAAAATCTTTCCAGTACACCTGCTTTCGTTTGCCTCGGTTTAAATACCCAATCTCATCCTGAAGCAAGTTGCCGTTGGTAAATCCAAGCTGTACTCCTTTATGGCTAACGCCACCCCAGGTAATGGATGGGGGCCAGATAAAACAAATATTAGAATGCCTTCGGTAGAACGGAACATTGAGAGATAACCTCTCTTCACAATCTGGAATGCATTCTAAAATAATTTTGCGAAGCGCTTCAACAATCTTTAGTTCATCAGCAGGAATAAATTCAAAAAACTCTTCAATAGACTTGAAGTTCACATTTTGCATTTGTTTTTTCTTGCCGGTTTGCTTTTTCATTCAACTTATGGGCAAGCATCGATACTCGAAATTATTGGCTAAGAATCCACTTCCTAAAATCCTGATAGCTCACTTTTTGCCCGAATCATTTTTCTTCGGGTCAATCATCTCCATTAGCTTAAGACCCAACAATCCATCTATCGCATTTCCACCTCCTCCACCTCCCCCGATAAGAATATCTGGAATTAATTTTATTTGTCCTTTAGAAAGTTCTTCTGTGATTTTGTAGCGAGTAAAATTCTCACCGCCCAGGGCCTTGACGGCAAGCTCATAGGCTTCGGCTGTTGATTTTCCTATCGCAAGAATTTTTCCAGCTTCAGCACTTCCGGTTACCGAAATTTGTTCTGCCTGCGCTGATGCCTTTAACCTGACTGCTTCCGCTTCTGCCGAGGCTCTCACTTTAATGGCCTCTGCTTCTCCACTTGCCGCAACCTTTACGCTGGTGGCATCGCCCTCTGCTTTTTTTACTGTGGCGTTTGCTGTGCGTTCTGCAATTTCAACACCTTGTTGAGCTTTCACAATGTCCTTTTGCATATCAGCAATAGCGGTTTCCTTTTCCATGCCCTGTCGGGTCTCCTGCGCTTTTTTCTGAGTTTCGTAAGTTACTTTTTGTTCTTCGGCAAGTTTTCTGTCGGTTAGTGTTTTCATGAGTGAATCGGGAGGAACGATGTCACCGATTAGAGTATCCACTGCGTTCACATTATATTCATCCAATACTTTTTTGATATGCGCCTTCGCTGATTCCTGCCTCTCTTTTCGGGTAGTTAAAAATGCAATCACATCGCTGTCTTGTGCGGAGTTTCGGAAGTAATTTCCAATAGTCGGTTCAAGAACCTGCGAAACCAAATTCACCATGTTGCCAAATCGGGCAATCACTTTGGGTGCTTCCGTTGTAGGCACATGGATGATTTGCGCCACATCGAGATTAAATGGGAAACCATCTTTTGACCGAACGGTTATCGTTGAAAGGTTTTTGTCTAAGTTGTGCGCCTCACTTCTAGCCGATGCCCAATTCAAAACGAGATTAGTGGTTGGCACCAACTCGACTTTCATCGTATACGTATTGATTGGGTATTTGCCCGGGCCCATAGGTTCAAGCCATACTCCTTTACGTCCCTTCTCTACAATGTTTCCGTGCTTAAATTCAGAGCCCGTCAAATCGGTACCTTCCAGGCCAACATAAGAAATCACAACGCCTACATAGCCAATCGGAATTTCCATCATCGGAATTTCTTCCATTTGAACTGCCCACGGATTCAAATTGTATGAACCGGCCAAAATCACCTGAGGCTGCAAACCACGATTACCTCCGTTCCGAATGAAGGCATCAAAATCTTGAAAGTTATTGTGGCCTTCCACCAATTTACCGGCAATCTGACCAGCATCAATGGGGAGTCCATCCAGTGTTGTGACAATACCTACTTTGCTTTCTTGTATCCTAACCATATCGGTTATCGAAACATTGAACAGCAAAGAGTTAACTCGATATGACCCCGCTGTGATATAAGCAGTCTGTCGTCCTCGTTGACCACCATTGCTCAAAAACTTTTCTGCATCCTGAAAATTGTCGCAGTCTATTTTCTTTGCCAGAATATTTCCGGTTGGGATTTCAGCGCCATCTTTTGACAAAACCAATCCAATTTTGCCTTCCGGGATTACCATAAACTTTTCCATGTTAACCTCAAATTGCCAAACCCATTTCCAGAAATACAAGCCCGGGGCAAGGGTTTTCGCCTGAAAGCCGGCCTCACCTTTGGTGGCTATGATTCTTCCATCGGGCAATTCCCGGTTTTCACCGAAAAGCACAAATTTTTTCGTTACCAAACCTATCCGGTCTTCCGGAACGATTACCATCCCAAACAAAAAACGCAAAATGTATTTGTACAGAAGAATTGATGCAATCAGTAGTATGATCCACCAAAAACTTAACAAAGGGTTTTCCATAGGGTTTGTGTTAAAAGGCGTCCAACGAAATTATTTCAAACTTTGAATCTTCACACCAGTTGGCAACATTAAAAAAAACCGACCTTGATGATATTTGAAGGTGCCCCGCTTCATCATTCTTAATTCGTCATTCAATATTCAACATTCAAAATTTGATTTTCGAATAATGAACACAGATTTTTGATTTTAGAAGTGGACTCTTCGCTTGAATTACAAATGCTCCTTCTTATTCTTTACCAAATCATACATTAATTCGCGGGCGCGGTGTAGTTGAGCCTTTACAGTGCCAAGCGGGGCGTCAAGTTCTTCAGCTATTTCCTCGTAACTCAACTCATGAAAGTAGCGCAGGCGCACCAACTTTTGGTATTTGCCCGGCAACATGTTCACAAAGGCTTGAATGAGTTCTCCCTTTTGCGCTCGGATAGCTTCCTCTTGCGGATCGGGGTTGTTCTCGTCTTTTACATCAATTCCCACGGGCTGGCCGTCATCATCGGTATAGGTGTTTTCGATGCTGAAGGTATTGAGTTTTTTCTTGCGGATATGGTCAATCGTATTATTCGTGGCAATGCGAAACAACCACGTGCTGAATGTAAAATCCTTTTTGAAGCGGTGCAGGCTGCGAAACGCTTTGCTGAACGATTCCATGGTGAGGTCCTCAGCATCGTCAATATTGCGAACCATTTTTAAAATCATGTGGTATACAGGCCGCCTGTAGCGCATCAATAATTTGCCATAGGCCTTGTCATCACCGCCCACGGCCATATCGATTAACTTGAAGTCTTCCAGTGCTTTGGGGGAGAAGCGGCCTTCCTCTAATTCTTCCATTTTACTTTCTTAACGAATAGTGCTTTCGCACCGGTGACAAGGTAATAAAAGGCATACATAAAATCTAAAAGCGGGGTTTTCCATGCCTCGAATGAATCGCCCAGTTTTCTCGAGCCAACATGAATAACAGCAATAGCCAACATCAGTCGAATAAAAAACAAACTCGCGGTAGCAATCAATGGATTCAAAACAACAACGGGCAAAACCAGGAACCATGAAAGCATCCATGATAACGAAAATGCTCCTAAAACTATTTTATCAAAAAACTTATATCGTTTACCTACTGACAAGTGCCTGAATTTCTGATGCAGAAACTCACCCCAGGCCGTTTTGGGTTTAGAAAAAACAATTGCCTCCGCGCCAATACTAACTACAGTGTTTTTTTTCGTGGCATGCTGATTCACAAAAAGATCATCATCACCACCGGTAATTCCGAGGTGTGAATTAAACCCTTTGTTGTCGAGAAATAATTCTTTGCGATAAGCCAGGTTGCGGCCTACACCCATGTAAGGTCTGCCTAGCAATGCAAGCCCAATGAATTGAATTCCCGTTAGGAAAGATTCAAACCGAATGAACGCGTTGAGCAGCCCACCACTTTTTGTGTAGGGAGAAAAACCCAGAACAATTTTGGTGGGCTCTTGAATTTTTTCAGCCATACTTCCAATCCATTGGGCACTGGCTGGCCTGCAATCGGCATCTGTAAGCAAAACCCAATCATATCGTGCGGCCTTGATACCCAATGTCAACGCGAATTTTTTTCCATTAATATGCTCAGGCTTCTGAGTTACGCGCACCATCTTCAGCTTTTCATTTTCTTTTGTGGCCTGCAACAAAAAATCATAGGTACCATCATTGCAGCGATCTTCCACTATGATCACTTCGAATTCCGGATACTGCTGCGAAAGAAGTTGGGGAACAAGTTCTTTTAAATTTTCTTCTTCATCGTGCGCGCAGATGATTATTGAAACGGGTGGTCGAGCATCTGACGTTTTAGGCTGCGCATTTGCCATGGAAGACAGAAGCACAGCCATGTAAATGATCTGCAGTGCGAGTACGGCCAGGCAAATGATGTTGAGGGTCACAGTCAAACTAAAATTAAAAACGACAAAGATAAAGGCTTATTCAGAACAGGAAAGGTGAAATGAATAACTTTGCCGTTTCATGAAATTCGAACTTAAGACTACCGACCCAAACTCAGGTGCCCGCACAGGCTTGATCACAACGGATCATGGCGAAATCCCTACCCCTATCTTCATGCCTGTGGGCACGGCCGGTTCGGTAAAGGCAGTGCACCAGCGTGAATTGAAGAATGACATTGATGCAAAAATCATTTTAGGCAATACCTACCACCTGTACTTGAGGCCAACCCTGGATGTTCTCGAAAAAGCGGGCGGGCTTCACAAATTCAATACGTGGGATCGCCCCATTCTCACCGACAGCGGTGGTTATCAGGTTTACTCGTTGGGAGAAAACCGAAAGATCACCGAAGATGGGGTTGTTTTCAAATCGCACATCGATGGTTCGAAGCACGTTTTCACTCCCGAGGGTGTTATGGATATTCAACGGACAATTGGTGCAGATATCATCATGGCATTCGATGAATGTACCCCTTATCCTTGCGAATATCGCTATGCAAAGAATTCGATGGATCTTACCCACCGATGGTTGAAGAGATGTGTAGGCAGAATCGAGACTACTGAACCCAAATACGGTTATAATCAAGCACTCTTCCCGATTGTGCAAGGAAGTACTTATAAAGACCTGCGCGAGCAGTCTGCAGAGTTTATCGCCTCGCAAAATCAACCGGGCAATGCTATTGGCGGGCTTTCGGTGGGTGAGCCACATGAGATGATGTATGAGATGACAGAATTGGTCTGTGGCATTTTGCCAAAGGATAAACCACGTTATCTTATGGGTGTGGGCACCCCCGAAAATATTTTAGAGTGTATAGCCCTTGGCATCGATATGTTTGATTGTGTGATGCCCACCCGCAATGCCCGCAACGGAATGCTCTTCACCACGCAAGGCATCATCAATATCCGCAACGAAAAATGGAAAGATGACCACAGCTCCATCGATGACATGCTGGGCGGATATGTGAGCACCAATTACTCGAAGGCCTATTTACGCCACTTAATCATCTCTAAAGAAATTTTAGGCGCGCAAATTGCTTCTGTCCACAACCTGACTTTCTATCTTTGGTTGGTAAAAGAAGCTCGACAAAAAATAGAACAAGGTGTTTTTGTGGAGTGGAAAAATAAAATGGTAAAACAAGTGTCTAATAGACTATAAAGTCCATGGTCCATAGTCGATAGTCCATAGAGGCCATCGACTATGGACTATCGACTAAACAAATGAAAATCCTCGACCGCTATATCATCAAAAAGGTGCTATCCACGTTCTTTTTCGTGATGATGATCTTGGTGGCCATCATTGTGGTAATCGATATCACTGAGAAGGTTGACAAGTTCAACGACCATAACCTAAAGTTTCCTGAAATCTTCGGCTATTACATGGATTTCGTTCCATGGATCTCTGGGTTGCTCACACCGATTATTTGTTTCATCGCGATCGTGTACGTTACCTCACGCCTGGCAGCGCATACAGAGATTGTAGCCATGCTGAGCAGTGGGATTAGTTTTCGAAGGTTGTTGCTGCCTTACTTTATTGCGTCATCGATCATTGCATCAATCAGTTTTGTTTTCAACGGATGGGTTATCCCTCACTCCAATCGAGAACGGCTCGCATTTGAGATGCAGTACTTTCAGAATAAATTTTACTTTGAAAGTCGCAACGTGCACATGCAGACAGCGCCTAATGTTTATTTGTTCATTCAGAATTACAATAATCAATCGAATACCGGCTATCAGTTCAGCCTGGAAAAATTCAGCGACAACAAACTCATTGAAAAATTAACGGCCGACAATATTCAATGGGATAGCGTGAAACATAAATGGACGCTGCGTTATTGGAGAAGAAAAAAAGTGGATGAAATGTTTGAGGTGAATTCGGATGCAGATTCTTTGAAAAAAGCCAGCACAAGTGCACAGGTCAAATCAGGAGACGATTTGAAGCTTTCGGAAAACGTATCAAACGAACTTAAACCAGAGCGAAAAACATTTCAAAGAAAAAAACCGCCTGGTGATTTCAGCTCTATTCTGGCAGGCCATGGAGAGGCAATAGACACCACCCTGGCGATCACTCCAAAAGATTTTGAAAACAACGCACACGAATACGATGGCATGACCATTCCAGAACTTGGCCACCAAATTGCCCAGTTACGTTTTCGCGGAACAACAGGGGTTGAAGCATATGAAGTGGAACGTCATATCCGCTTTGCGGCACCTTGCACCACTTTCGTTTTGGTTTTCATGGGGGTGATTGTATCCTCTCGAAAAAGTCGCGGGGGTACCGGTTTTCAGATTGCCCTCGGGTTCTTGCTGGCATTTGTTTTCATCTTGTTTTTTACGATGACCCGCACGTTTGCCGAAACAGGCTCCCTTGCGCCATTTGCTGCAGCGTGGCTGCCCAACGCGCTCTTCGGCATGCTTTCATTGTTCATGTATAAATATGTTCCGCGTTGAAACCTACAGTAGCTGATTACTTCAAATTGCATTTCATCGTTTTCCTTTTTGGGTTCACGGCCATTCTTGGAAAATTGATTTCGCTGCCTAGTGTGGAGATGGTTTTTTACCGAACGTTGCTTGCCGCAATCGGAATGGCTGCGCTGATCTTTTTTTTGAAAGGATCATTTGCCGTGCCCTCGCAAAAAGATTTTTGGAAGTTGATGCTTACCGGTTTGATTGTGGCTTTGCACTGGCTCACTTTTTTTGGTTCTGGAAGATTGGCGAATCCATCCGTAAGTTTGGTTGGGTTTGCTACTTGTTCATTTTGGGCCGCGCTGATTGAACCTGTTGCAAAAAAGAAAAAAATCCGCCCAATGGAAGTCGGCCTCGGTATTGCCGTGCTGATAGGGCTTTACATTATTTTCTCATTTGATTTCAAATATCCGTTGGGGCTTTTGCTTGGCATCGCATCTGGCTTAGCGGGAGCAATCTTCAGCGTGATCAACTCAAAAATGGTGACTCGCATTTCATCACACACCATCACTTTTTATGAAATGATTTCGGCCTGCATTGGTATTGTTCTTTTCTTTCCGTTCTATAAGAAGTATTTCGCTGAGGGTGAACTTCAGTTGATGCCTTCGGCTGTCGACTGGATTTACCTCGCAATGCTCGGTTGGGTTTGCTCGGTTTATGCGTATTCGCAAATGATTGATTTGACTAAGAAGCTCTCCGTGTTTTTTATACAGCTTGCATTAAACCTGGAGCCTGTCTACGGAATTGCTTTCGCGATACTGATTTTTGGAAGGCAAGAAGTGATGGGCTGGAGTTTTTATATTGGCACACTGATTATCCTTATCGCAGTGGCATTGTACCCATTGTTGAAGAGAAATTTCGAGCATCATTTCAATTCGCCACTCCAATAGTTCATCGAAGGAAATTCGCTTTTTAAATCAATTGGTCTTTCAAAAAGACCAAATACGCTGGCACCCGATCCGCTCATGCTTGCATAACTTGCGCCAAGGGCATACAATTTTTCTTTTACTGCTTTGATAATCGGATGCTTTTTGAAAATCAATTTCTCAAAATCGTTTGAAAGCTTGTCTCTCCATTCTTTCAAAGGAAGTTTTAGAATTCCTTGAATTGAAATTTCAGGTTGTTTTGGCTCAATCCCTGAATAAGCTTCTGCTGTTGAGACGTGAACATCAGGCTTGATTAAAATCAGATGAAGGCCATTCAAATTCACTGATATGGGCGACAAGATTTCGCCTCGCCCTTTTCCAATCATCGGTTGATCCTCTAAGAAAAAAGAACAATCACTACCGAGCTTCGATGCATAACTTTTTAATTGTTCTTTTGAAATCTTCAAATCGAAAACTTCATTGAGCAGCCGAAGAGTAAAAGCAGCATCAGATGAACCACCGCCCAAACCAGCTCCCATCGGGATGATTTTATGCAAATGGATTTTTACAAGATCGATTCCAAGTTCTTCCTGAATTAAGTGAAAAGCCTTCACACAAAGATTGTCTTCGTCCTTACCGTCCACTTTTGTTCCCGATTGGGTGAAGGAAAATTCTCGTGAGGGAATTATTTCTAAAATGTCAGTGCAAAGGACAGGGTAGAAACACGTTTCGATGTTGTGGTAGCCATCGCTCCTCTTCGATAGAACTTGAAGCCCGAGGTTTATTTTACAATGAGGGAAGGAAATCATTCCAAATTCAATATTTAAAATTCGAAATCAAACTCCAATTTTAAATTTTGAATTTGGAATCTTGAATTATTTAGTGAGTCTCTGAACCAAATTATCGGTAATGCCCGATGAGGAGAACCCACCATCATGCATCAGATTTTGCATAGTTACCATGCGTGTGAAATCGGAGAACATCACCACGATGTAGTTCGCACAATCTTCAGCAGATGCATTGCCCAGTGGCGACATCAAATCAGCATAGTCGAAAAATACATCGAAACCTGAGATGCCGGCACCGGCAGTGGTCTTGGTGGGTGATTGCGAAATTGTGTTCACACGCACTTTCTTTTTAACACCGTAACGTTGACCATAGCTTCTCGCAATTGACTCGAGCATGGCTTTCGCTTGCGCCATATCGGTGTAATCCGGATAGGCTCTCTGTGCCGCAATATAACTTAACGCTAAAACCGAAGCATATTCATTGAGGGCATCTAATTTTTCACAAGTCTGCAAGACTTTATGAAACGAAAGCGCAGAGATGTCGAGTGTTTTCAAATACCACTCATAATTCATGTCACCGTATTCCTTGCCCTTCCGAATGTTGGGACTCATGCCGATCGAGTGTAAAACAAAATCAAGTTTGCCTCCCAAAATTTCTTGTGACTTTGTAAAAAGATTATTCAAGTCTTGTTCGGATGTGGCATCGGCTGGTATCACTTCGGCACCGCAGGTTTTTGCAAGTTCATTGATCTTGCCCATGCGCATGGCGATGGGTGCATTCGTTAACGTGAACTTTCCACCTTCTTCATGAACCTTCAGGGCCGTTTTCCACGCTATAGAATTTTCATCGAGGGCACCAAAGATGACCCCTCTTTTTCCTTTCAGTAAATTATTCGACATGATTTTCAAGTTTGATTGCGGATGCAATAATACAAAATCCTGCTAAGTGTTTTGACTGTCTACAGGGATGGAGATTGTAAAAATCGTCCCTTCTCCGAAAGTACTTGCAGCCGAAATATCACCATGAATTTTTGAGAGTGACTTTTTAGTAAGATAGAGGCCCACTCCATTTCCTTTCGATCGGTCAGTAGCCCTATAATACAAATCAAAGATTTGACTAAGATGTGTTTTATCGATTCCTATACCAGAATCCTCAACTGTTATTTTGACGAGCACGTTACTTTGATCAGCTGAAATTTTAATCCATGGCCTTGTTTCCTTATCGGGATTTCTGAATTGAATTGCATTCTCGATTAGATTTTGAAAAGCTACCATCAATAACGAAGGACTTGTTACGAACGAAACCGGGTCGCCCTCTTCATAGACAAAGTCAATGTTGTATTGCTTGAGCTGATCGCAGAATTTTTTTGAAGCTTCATAAACCACATCTTTCAAAACTACTTTCTTTAAATCAACGGTAGGTTGGTTGATGCGATAAGCCATCTGTAGTTTGAAAAGCATGCTGTCCATACCACGGGCGGTGATGGCCACATGCTCAAGAAGCTGAGCAGATTCCGCATTTTCGGCACGCGCCACATTTTCAAGTCCAAGCAAAGTGGCAATCGGCCTACGGATATCATGCGATGCGTGATATAGAAAAGTGTCGAGCTCCTGGATTGTTTCCTGCAATTGCGATGTGCGTTCAGATACTTTACTTTCCAGATCCTGATTGCTCCTGCGAATGATCTCGTTTTGCTGCAACAGAGTAAAACTTTGTGCTTCGAGTTCGGTATTTTTTTCTTCGATTTCTTCGTTCTGTTTTATTAAGGTGAGGCTTTGTGCCTCGAGTTCCGAATTTTTCCCTTCAATGTCTACGCGCTGCTCAGCAATGATGTCATTTTGTTTTTTGGCTTTGCGATAGCTGACAATGAAATAAAAAAGAAAGCAGACCACCAGAAATACGAATACAATCGAACCAAAAATCAATTTGCGCTGCGCATCAATTTCTTTTCTTTGCAGCTCATTATTTTCGGTCAAGAGGTGAATTTCATTTTCCTTGCTTTCTAAATTATATCGAGTTTGAATCTGAGCCAGCTGCATTGTCTGATCTTTATTGTGGATCGAGTCACCAAGCTGCATCTGGATCAATAGGAAATGATGCGCTTTTTCAAAATCCTTTATTAATGAATAATATTTTTCCTGGGCCCTTGCATAATACAGTCTCAACTGAGGCCTATCGGTTTTTGCAAGCCCGATAAATCGCGGAACGGAATCAAGTAATGACTTTGCAGCGTTTGTGTTATGAAGCTCAATGAAAATTTCTGCCAGTGAAATACAGGCAAATCCCGCACTAGAATATTGATTGTAGGCAGTACTTATTCGCAAATCTTCCTGAACAAAAGGAATTGCGTCTTTGGGTTTACCCATCTTAAAAAGCATGTTGCCTTTGTTCCCGTTAACTAAGGCTATCCAAAATTGATTCTCTGATTCTTTGGCGAATTGAAGCGCCCGCTGAAACGCCTCTAAAGATTTGACCCAGTTTTTCATTTTGCTATGAGCAAGGGCAACGGTATTCCAACCACTCATAGCCGAAAATTTTAGATCACCTGAGGCCGAATCAGCCGGAACTTTCTCATAATTTTTGAGGAACGATTCAAAATCGATGACACAGTTGTTGTAATTGCCTGACTTATAGTTGATCGATACAGCCTGATAAAGCATAAGGGCTGTATTACTATAGTCTCTGCGCGTTTCAAAAATTCTTGACGCTTCGTATGAATATTTCAATCCCTCAGGCAGCACTTCATTTATGAAATAAACACCTGCCAAGCACCTCAAAGAAAAGGCGAGGTATTTCTGACTGTTTAGGTTCCCGGCTTGATCGTTTGCCTCCTTGTAAAAGCGGATTGCCCAAGCGGTCAGACTACGGTCTTGGTAAGAGCGTCCAATACTAAGGAGCGCTTCCATTTTATTTTCCGAAGCAGTCCCACTTAGCTTTTCAAAAATTTTAGGAGCAAGGAGTTCAACCTCTCCCATCTTCTTTCCATCCAACAGGTTCGTTACAGCATTGATGGCTGACCCAACATCTTGAGCCTGGTGAGAGACAATTACGGATAGCAGACTATCGATCTTAGACGGTTCTTGAGCAACAGAATGGGCAAATAGACCACAAAACAACAGTATGGCGACCGACTTTATTCTCATTTCAGGTTCATAGTCAAAGGTAAAAACATTTTGTTATCGGGTTTTTTCGGGAGGCTGTCATTTGATAGGCCAATCTTTTTTCAGAATTTATTTTGCGATGAATCAAAAGAATCTGTTAATTTTAAAGCATCCAAAACCAAACCCTTTATGGAAGAAACCGCTTTTGTCAATCAATGGGATAGCTGGATGGAGATGGGCTCAGTGGCCTGTGTGATCCTTGCCGTACTCATTTTGCTTTACCATGAATTTAGGGTAATGCAAATCAGGGACTATAAGGAGAAATACGACTACGTAAACCTAAACGAAGTACGATTCTTCTGGTATGCCGTACTAGCCGTTGTTGTTGCTTTCGGCTTTTACGCCAATTCTATATACACTTATAAAATTGTTGAGCATAGGAGTATCTTGTGGTTCTATGTCAGACTCTTTATTACAATAAGTTTTGTGGTGATTGGCTATTTTGTGTTTTACAGTATGGTGCGCATTTACTATCCCCGCTATGTTGAAAAACGATTAGTAAAATTGCGTAACAAACCCAGATTATCCCCTTCCGGAAATCAGATGCGCAAACTTTCGGAAGAAGAAGAAGATGCTCACCTCGATGCACAACAGATAGCTGAAGAAGCAAGTGGCATCCACTCCATCGACTATGATGTATGGATTGATGAAAAGACGGGCCATAAGAAGATTGAAAAATATGAGAGCTACTTGCACGCGGAGCAGTGCCCTGAGTGCGGCTTCTTCACCTTTAAGATCACCAAAGAAGAAATTGAGGTAAAACCAACCCAAACAGAAAGTGGTTTACTCCTTAAGCACTACCAATGTGACTATTGCAGCCATCGAGAGGCTCGCGAAACGAGACTCTCTGCATTAGCCAAAAATGTCGCCTGATATTCTTAAAAGATTTAATAAAGGCCCTGACACATCGTCAGGGCTTTTTTATTTTCTTTGACTTTTTAAATTCAGTGCATTGAACAACAAACCAGAAAATCCTATCGGGATATTTGACAGCGGCATAGGTGGGCTAACGGTTGCTCACGCAATTCGTGAGCTCATGCCTCACGAAAACATGGTCTATTTTGGCGACACAGCCCATCTTCCTTATGGCGATAAATCTGAGGCAGCCATTCAGGCCTATTCTGTAAAAATCGCAAACGTACTGTTGCAAAAAGGCTGTAAAGTGATCGTGATTGCCTGTCACTCAGCAAGCTCAGCGGCATATGAGTTGCTAAAGGAATACGTTCGCCATGAAGCGCTCGTAATAAATGTGATCGATCCAATGGTTGATTATGTGGCAAGAAATTTTCCCGGAGGCGTAATTGGCCTCATCGGTACAAAGCGAACCGTTCAATCAGATGTGTATTCTAAAAAATTCCGTGAGCACGATAAAAAAATTTCGGTACATGCTTTGGCTACCCCTCTGCTTGCTCCGATGATTGAAGAAGGTTTTTTTAATAACCAGATCAGCCGTGAAATCATTGCTCAATACCTTTCGGACCCGCTCTTGGGCAAACCCGATGCTTTGATCTTAGGATGCACTCATTATCCATTGATCAAGAAAGAAATTGATGAATACTATGGAAGCTTGGTGAAGATACTGGACTCTTCTTTGGTGGCGGCTCAATCTTTACATTCTTATCTGGCGGAAAAGGGATTGCTCAACAATTCGCCCAGGCCGGAAAGCCACTTTTATGTTTCAGACTATACCGAGTCATTTGAGGCTTCTACGCGTTTGTTTTTTGGTGAAAATGTGCACTTGGAGAGCCACAGATTGTGGAATTGACCTTTTGATCAAAACCCCTTGCATGTAGGGTATTTGACAATACTTGCATTTTATGCAAAGTCATAAATTGTACATTTACCTGCTATGGGTTAATGCAGATACTTAAGGAAAGATTTTAACCTTCATTTTGTCTGTATTATTTAATTTGTGCATTTTGGAAAATGGCTTTAACATGATGCAACGCAAATCAATCGTATTCACCCTCTTCTTTTTTGCCTCTATCGTTCTGGCGAAAGCTCAAAACATCGATAGTTTGGAGAGCAAACTGCGTAGTGGTTTGAATGACTCCCTTAGACTGCGCACACTGCTTAGGCTCGCCAATGCCTATCGAGCAATTGATTTAAAAAAATCATTTGAGTTTGCTGAAAAGGCAACTCATATAGCAGATGAAAAAAACTTGCTTTGGGGAAAAGCCGCCAGTTATTTTACGCTCGCCCGATTTCACAGCCTTAGCGGAGATTTCAGATCATCTGCCAAATACAATGATCTCGCCCTAAACATAAGCTTTCAGCTAAGGGATACCAGCAGAATGACATCTTGCTACAATAATCTTGGGCTTAACTATTCTAACTTTGGCAAATACGATGAAGCCTACTTCTATTTCACACAAAGCTATCAACTCGCTATTGCTAAGAAGGATTCTGCAGGAATGGCTGTCGCATTGCACAACATGGCGAGTGTGTTTAAAGAACTGGGGCAGTACGATCGCGCTTTAGATTATTTACGTCACACTCAAAAAATAAGTGACGGCATCAAAGACTACGAAGGTAAAGCATACAATTTCGATGAGATCGGGGACATCTACCGGAGGAGAGGACAATATGATTCTGCACTAAAAGCCCTTCGCGTTTCGTTGAAGGTAGCCCGGGAGCTTAAGTTGAATGCCAATGATCTTGAAACAGAAACACTCAGTAAAATAGCCAAAACTTTTTTAGCCAAAAATGATAATGCCAACGCCCTGGCTTATTATGACACTGCCTATGCTCTTTATAAAAAGACCGACAATCAGTTTGGCCTTGCACAGGTTGATCTGGGGAGAGCCAAAGTTTATTTAAAAGAAAGGAAGTTTGGCCAAGCGCTCAAGCTGATGGAGGGCAGTGCTGCCACTGCTCGTCAAACTAACTCCTGGTCTCTGGAAATAGAATGCTATGAAAATCTTGCCGCCTTGTACGAGCAGCAGGGAGACCTCAAAAAATCTCTAAGCTTCTATAAGCAGTACAAGCAGTTGGAAGATAGCCTGTTTAGTCAAGGTATGCAGGCGAAGTTATTGCAAGATCAGGTGCGTTTTGAAACCGCCTCAAAAGAGGATCAGATTAAAACACTTACAAAACTGGAGGAGATGCGCAAGGACGAATTGAAGAAGCAAGGATTGGTGCGCAATATTTTAGTCGTGGCCGTAGCGCTAACCGTGATATTGTTGTTCAATGTGTACCGAAGCGGACAGCGGAGAATTCGCATTAACAAACTCTTGATGGAGCATCAGGAGGAAGTGAAAAAGCGAAGCAAGGAACTTGAGCAACTCAATGAAGTAAAAGATAAATTCTTCTCAATTATCTCTCACGATTTACGTTCACCGATGAATGCCCTTTCGGGGATTTTGGATTTGATGGACAGCGACAGGATCAAACCCGAGGAGTTTTCTAGATTGAACAAAGAATTGCGCAAGCAGTTTGATCACACCAAGACATTGATCAACAACCTCCTCGACTGGGCGTTGCTGCAGATGGACAAATTAAAACTGCAGCCAGATAAATTTGACCTTCAAAAATTAGTGGATGAGAATTTTAGACTGCTAAGCTCACTCCATTTAAAACAAGTAAATACCGTCAACCAGATTGCCCCTCAAACATTTGGGTTTGGTGATTTGAATATGGTGAACCTGGTGCTCCGAAACCTGATTCTCAACGGGATTAAGTTTACCGAAAACGGAGGTTCAATTGAAGTGGCCTCACGTGAAGTTGGAAATGAGCTCGTTGTTTCTGTAAAAGATACCGGCATCGGTATCAGCCCCGATGTGCAAAAAATACTATTTAATAAAACAGCCGGGTACACTACGCGCGGAACTGCCAACGAAAAGGGTACTGGCCTGGGGCTGATCCTTTGTAAAGAGTTTGTTGAGAAAAATGGTGGAAGGATTTGGTTAGAGAGTCAAATGGGCAAGGGCAGCACGTTTTATTTCACCATCAAGAAAGGTTGAACCCCGGCTAAGGAGCTAGCCTCACTACAATTCCATCGATTTCTTCCCTAATTCTGATCTGGCAGCCAAGTCGGCTGTTGTCTTTCACATGAAAAGCTTGATCTAACATAGCTAGCTCAGCATCGCTCTGTTCTGGCAAGGCAGTATCAGATTCCAAATACATTTGACAAGAAGCGCACAAGGCCATTCCCCCACATGTACCTTCTACCGGAAGCTCATGAGCTTTACAAACTTCCATCATGTTCATGTTCATGTCGGTGGGTGCATCGAGCAGGTGAGTTTTTCCATCGCGATCAATCACCGTTACCTTGATCATGTTTTCCATTTTCTATAATTCAGTTGACAAAAGTTAAATTGTCTTTAAAATCCGCTTACTCCATTCACTGTAGTGTACTTCAGCACGTTCTTTTTATTAGGATGGATCTTTGCAAATGCAGATTGCACTGCCAATGTTCCCTCATGAAATCCACACAAGATCAATTTCAATTTACCAGGATACGTATTAATGTCACCAACAGCGAAAACTCCTTTGCGGTTGGTTGAATAATCGAGCGTGTTTACTTTCACAGCATTCTTTTCGATTTCCAAATTCCAATCTGCCAACGGGCCGAGGCTCGGTGTCAATCCAAACAGCGGCACAAAATGATCAGCCTCTTTTACAATGTCGCCCAAATTGGCGTGCTTGATCACTACCGACCCCACATGACCATTTCCATTTGAATTAATACCCACCACTTCAGATTCAGTAATCAATTCTATCGCCCCTGCGTTGGCCATGTCCATCACTTTCTGAACAGAATCCAAATGTCCGCGGAAAGAAGTTCTTCGATGGACGAGCGCCAGGCTTTTCACAATTTTATTTTCGATCAAATAAATTGTCCAGTCCAGGGCTGAATCACCTCCGCCAGAAATCACTACGCGCTTGTTCCGATAAAATTCGGGGTCGCGAACTATGTATTCCACTCCTTTGTCTTCAAACTTATCGAGGTTTTCGATCGGAGGCTTTCGGGGTTCAAATACACCAAGTCCACCGGCAATGATCACCGTGGGCGCCTTATGTTTCATTCCTTTGTTGGTGGTAACTATGAAATGATTTTCAACTTCATCTAAAGTGAGTGCTGTTTCGCCCAGAGTAAACCCAGGCTTGAATACCTCGATCTGTTTCATTAGGTTATCTACCAATTCTCCTGCATTTACAATTGGAAAGCCCGGGATATCGTAAATCGGTTTTTTCGGATAGATTTCGATCAACTGGCCGCCAGGCACTGGAAGCGAATCAATCAGGTGGCACCTTAATTTTAGCAATCCAGCTTCAAAAACAGTGAAAAGCCCAACTGGCCCCGCACCAATGACAATAATATCGGTTTCAATCATATCCCAAATAATCCGCGAAAATAGCTAAAAGTCTATAGTCCTTAGCCAATAGTCCATCGTAAAACCAAATACCATCGACTATGAACCATAGACCGTGGACTAACAAACTATTTAAATTAACTTTGTGTTGAAATTGGCATTGGGTATTAGGCATCAGGCATTTTGGGACTGATACCCTCGTTTTTTTAATAATGCCCAATTCCCAATGCCTAAAAACTTATGAGTGACAACATCCTTCACGAATGTGGCATTGCCCTCATTCGTTTGCGAAAGCCCCTCTCCTATTACATTGAAAAGTATGGCTCTACCTACGCCATGAACAAGATGTACATCCTCATGGAGAAGCAGCACAACCGTGGGCAGGATGGTGCGGGGATTGCCAACATAAAAATTGATCAAAGGCCGGGATTTAGATTTTTTAGTCGTTATCGTTCCATCAAAGCGCAGCCCGTAGCGCATCTATTTAAAAAAATAGCAAAAAAATACAAAAAGGCACAAAAGGAGGGTAAGGCGAAATTTCGCGATGAGCAATGGCTGAAAGAACACCTTGCATTTTCAGGTGAACTTTGGCTTGGCCATTTGCGCTATGGTACGCACGGTATTAACAATATCGAAAGCGTACATCCTTTCTTGCGACAAAATAACTGGCGCAGCCGCAACCTGGTGATGGCGGGCAACTTCAACATGACCAATGTGGAAGAGCTTTTCAACGTACTCGTTGATCTTGGCCAGCACCCCAAAGAAAAAGTGGACACCGTTACCGTGATGGAAAAAATCGGCCACTTTCTGGATGTAGAAGTCCAGGAGCTTTTTGAAAAGTATAAAGATCAGTTCACCAACAGAGAAGTCTCAGACATCATTGAAACCGAACTTGATCTTAAGCGGGTACTGAGACGTGCATGCAAAGATTTTGATGGAGGTTACGCGATGGCCGGAATGACTGGCTCAGGTTCTGCATTTGTAGTGCGCGATCCGTCTGGCATTCGTCCGGCATTTTTTTACGCTGATGATGAAATTGTAGTGGTTGCGTCTGAAAAGCAGGCCATTAAAACAGCCTTCAATGTTGCCTATGGTGACATCGAAGAAGTTCAACGAGGCCATGCGTTGATCATCAACAAGAGCGGGGACTTTTCTCAGCAGCAAATCATTGCTCCACTCGAAAGAAATTCGTGCAGCTTTGAACGGATTTATTTTTCGCGGGGCAATGATCCCGATATCTATAGGGAGCGCAAACAACTTGGTCGATTGCTCGTACCCCAGGTTTTAAAGTCGATTAACTTCGATTTGAAAAATACGGTCTTCTCCTATATCCCCAACACAGCCGAGACTGCATTTCTTGGCCTAATGGAGGGCATTCAGGATTATCTCGTCAGCAAACAGAAAGATATCATCGTTGATGGCAAACCATCTGTGGATTCATTGGAAGAAATTTTGTCGTTTCGCCCACGTGTTGAGAAAATCGTAATTAAGGACGTGAAGCTGCGCACATTCATTACCGATGATGATCATCGCGATGAATTGGTGGCGCATGTTTATGATACCACTTACGAGGTGGTGAACAAAGGCAAAGATACTTTAGTTGTAATTGACGATTCCATCGTTCGCGGCACTACTCTTGAAAAAAGCATTTTGAAAATGCTCGACCGGCTTAGCCCGAAAAAAATTGTGGTCGTTTCATCAGCTCCGCAAATTCGTTTCCCAGATTGCTATGGCATTGACATGAGCAAGATGGGCGATTTTGTTGCTTTCCGCGCTATGGTTCAATTAGTCAAGGAGCAAGGAAAAGATTATTTGCTTGGAGAAATCTATGAGCAGTGCCGCTCGATGAATGATGGCTCTGAAAATTTTGTCAAGAAACTTTACAAACTATTCACACCCGAAGAGATCTCTGAAAAAATTGCAGACATTGTTCGCCCCGAGGGAATGAATGCAGAAATAGAGGTTGTGTTTCAGACGATCGAAAATCTTCACAAGGCAATTCCCAACCACACCGGAGATTGGTATTTCACGGGTAATTTCCCTACTGCAGGCGGTATGAAGGTAGCCAACCAATCATACATGAACTATATGGACGGAAAATTGGTGCGGGCATACTGATTACTTCAAAAGAAAATCAAACGTCATTTCATTCATGCATTTGAAGTGTCCTTTGGGACATTTTTGATATCCTATTTTTGAGCATGGTCGGCAGTCTATCTTATTATTTTCAAGCGAAATGTACTTCGTTCGGTAAGGATACATCCCGAAAGCCGGAATTGTATTTCCCCAGATGGTGTATACTTCCTTTTTCAATGCTGCAGCAATATGCATCAACCCCGTATCATGCGAGAAGATGACATCTGATTTTCGCACAATGTCGGCCGATTGATTAAGATTGAATTTTCCGCAAGCATTGAAAATGATTCTGGAATTTCTATTCTCGAATGCCTTACGGACTTGCTCTGCATTTTCAAAATCTTCTTTACCCCCCAGTAAAATAATCGGTCGGTTAATTTTTTTGCACAGCTCGATCATTCTAACAATCGGAAGCTTTTTTGTTTCGTGCTGTGCCCCTATTGCATAAGCCACAAACCCATCGCGATGCGTTTCAGGAAACCATTCCCATGGTACTTCATCCTTCTCGGGAATGAAATAATCCAGGCCAAGTGCATCGTTTTTAACGCCCAGTGATTTTGCAGTTTCCAAATAGCGATCAACAATGTGCACATCAGGCAGCTTGTTGATTTTGAAATTGACCATTAGCCACTTTTCAATATTCAGCTTGTTGAAACTGTAAGAACGAACCCCAAGCTTCCATTTCAAAATCCGGGTGCGCAGGTTGTTATGCAGGTCCAGTACCACATCGTAGTTTTCCTTTTTTAGTTCGGTTGTTAATTCATTAAGGTCTTCCTTAAACAAAAAGACTTTATCGATGTACGGATTGCTTTCTAAAATGGATTGATATTGACTTTTAGTTGCGTAGTGAACTTCCACATTTTCTAATTGTGTTTTAATGCATCGAGGTACCGGTGTGGTGAGCACAATGTCTCCTATAGAGGAAAACCGAACAATCAGAATCTTCATTAAAAAAATTTCTTGGTGTTTCAAAAATACCAAATTACTTTTTTGTGCTATCTTTCTTTTATCAACTAAAACCAAACAAATGAACTATTGGCTTGTAAAGACTGAACCTGAAACCTACTCTTTAGATGATCTTGCACGCGACAAAAAAACCACGTGGGACGGGGTACGCAATTTTCAAGCCCGAAGCAACCTGAAAGGGATGAAAAAGGGCGATCTTGCTTTTGTGTATCACACTGGAGATGAGAAATCGGTGGTTGGAATAGCCGAAATTACAAAGGAATTTTTCCCAGACCCCAAGGATAAGGAGTGGGCCGCTGTGGAGATTGGATACAAAAAGAAATTGAAAAAACCCGTAACGCTGGCCTCAATCAAATCGGAAAAAAAAATGGCAAATATGTACCTGGTGCGCGCTGCCCGACTGTCCGTTCAATCCGTTACAAAAGAGGAATTTGATTTTGTGATGGCGATGAGTGAAGCATGAGACACCTCAGATTACAAATTCCAAATTACAAATTGGAGATTGCACATTGTGTTTTACTCGGGGTAAAATTTGTAATATGCAATTTGAAATTTGTAATTCTAGTTTTCCTCTCGTTTAACCTTAGCGCTCAAATCTCCCAACCGGCACGTTATGAGCACGCCCATAAAAACAACGATCATGAATTCATTATTATCTCCATGGGGGAACAAGGTCTTGCCCTTATGCGCGATATAGAAAAATATGAAAATGGCAAGAAGGACTGGGAAGTCATTTTTCTAGATTCCGCATTGCAAGAAATTTGGAGTACTAAAATTGCCGTTCAGCAGCGAATGAATATTCTTGGCCATGAATATCGCGATGGAAATGTTTACCTGGTTTTTCAAGAGCCGGAAAGTGCCGGTCGATCGGTCGGTATTTTTGAGCTCAATTTACGTGATCAACTGTTTAAAGAGCATTTGTTTAAACCTGAACTGAGTATTCATTTCACTCAATTTTCTGTCCTCAAAACAAAGGCCATTTTTGGTGGGTACATTAATAAAGAACCGGCCCTGCTGCAGTACGATCTCAACGAAGAAAAGGCCAGAATCATCCCTGGGGTGTTTCAACCGAATGTAGATTTGGTGGATGTGCGTGTGAATAGCAATGAAACTTTTAATATGCTGCTTGTTGAAGGCCGATCGAATAAGTCAAAGAAATTGATTGCGCGAACGTTTGATGCGAATGGCGTGATGCTGGTAGAAGATGCGATTGCAATCGAAGAAGGCAAAACTGTACTAGAAGCTATCAGCAGTTCATTGATAAGAGATGAACTGATTATCATCGGCACTTGGACCTACGGTTCAACGAAGCAAGCGGCTGGAATTTTTTCAGTAGTGGTAGATCCATTTCATGAACAGAAAGTGAACTACTATGATTTTGCTTTACTCAATCATTTTTTGGACTATTTCAAGCCAAAACGTGCAGCCAAAATAAAAGCCAAGGCTGACTGGAGAAGAAGTGTAGGAAAGCCACCCGAATTCCGCGCCTACCTATCGGGGATAAAAATCGAGGAGACCAAAGACGGATTTAGCTTCTTGGGTGAAGTTTACGAGGCGTCTTACTACAATTCTCGAAATTCTTACCCTTACGGATCCAATCCATACTATTCCAATCCTTATGGATTTTATCCTTATGGATTTAGCCCAATGCCATATCGATATTACAATAATCCTTATTACCCAACCCCTTATGGCTCTCCTGCACAGGTTGCTGAGATCCGAATGATCAGTTCATCTCTTTTATTTTTTGACACACAAGGAAAATTGGTTTCAGACCAATCCTTAAAATTTCCTGAGATCAAATTATCTTCCAAGGAACAGATTTCCGATTTTATTACTCACAATGGATTCACTACTATGGTGAGCAAAGATGAAAAGGAAATTCAGGTGAAGGTCAATGAAAAAGATGGCACTACCGTGAAAGAAGAAAAAGTGAAACCCGAATTGAAGAACCCAAACGAGACGATCCGTTCTGAAAGTGACGACAACACAGGCATACGAGCTTGGTTTGGTCAGTATTTCTATGTCTATGGCTATCAGGCCGTGCGCGACAACGTAAAGAAAACTTCACATGATGTTTTTTACATCAACAAAGTCAAAGTGGATTAATTTTTGGTGGCTTCTTCTTTGTGTTGCCTTTCAAACGCCAGCTCAAGTAACGCAGACAAGGCGATTTGAAATTCCTATTAATCAAGACTTTGAGTCATATCAGATTGTTCCATTAGATTCTTCCGGTATAATTCTCTATAGAAATTATACCGGTCCAAAAGAAAATCAGCTTGAGCTCTTGCGCGTAGACACAGCATTGAATCAAGTGTGGAAGGGATTCCTGCCCGTGGCTAAAGATTTTTCGTTTGCCAGCGCCAGGGAGAGTGATGGCAAAGTCTATTTTTTTTTCAAAGGAACTCCGTTTAATAAAGGCTACCTGGTTTTGGTGGTCAATGTGAAGGATGGGAGTTATTTTTCAATTGCCATAAAAAATCTTATTCCTTTTAATGCGACTGAGTTTGTGGCAAGCAGGGGGTCTATCCTCATCGGAGGCTATTTTAATTACCGACCCATTGTCTTGCATTATTCGATGAGTACAGCCAAGTCAAGAATACTTCCGGGATTTTTAAATGAATTGGGTGAGCTTATTCAACTTAAAACGTACAGTAATGGAAATGTGGATGTACTAATAAGCGCAAAAAATTCCTCACGAAGAAAATGCATTTGGATCAGGCATTTTGACGGCAATGGGGATTTACTGAAAACGATAATCCTCGAACCCGAGGAAAATAAACATTTGATCTTTGGGCGAGCTGCCAAAATGGTTGACGACAATCAGATTATCGCTGGCGTGTATGGACGAAATTCTGCTTATGTACGTGGCGTTTTCGTAGCTGACGTTAACGTCTATGGAGAATACAAAATCCATTATTACAACTTTGCTGACCTTAAAAATTTCTTCCACTACCTGAAAGCCAAACGCGAGAAGCGCATTAAAGATCGAATCGAACGCAGAAAAATAAAAGGCAAAAAAATAAAGTTTAACTATAGGCTCATGGTGCACGAGCTTATTCCATACAATGACCAATTCATCATGTTGGGCGAAGCCTTCTTTCCGCGTTATTCAAACCGATCAAGTAGTCCCATGGCCAATAGCAGCTATTCTCCATGGACTTATGGAATGCAAGGCCCTTATTACAGAGTTTATGGCACCGATCAGGTATTTGACGGTTACCAGTACACTCATGCTGTGGCAATCGGGTTTGACAAAAACGCTAACTTAATTTGGGACAACAGTTTTGAGATTAACGGAATAAAAGTGAACCAACTTGAGCAGTTTGTGAAAATCTTTCCAACCAAAGATCACATTGTGCTTGCCTATATTTTCGAAAATGCAATTCGCACTAAAATAATAAAAGCCGACCAGGTAATAGAAGGAACCGCGCAAAATTCCATAGGCACGAATGACGAAAAAGAGGTCGCTCACACACAAGAAGGAAAACTGGAGTACTGGTATGGCAATCATTTTTTTGTTCACGGAGTTCAGCTGGTAAAAAACCAAAATAACACGCGCAGAGTATTTTTTATAACTAAACTTATAGCTCACTAATATTTTATTTGAATGCGGCAAAAATTAAACCTCATCACCCTTGGCGTACGCGATTTCAAAAAATCAGTTGCTTTTTACGAATCGCTTGGATGGAAAAAATCTTCATCCAGCATGGATGAGCTCGCCTTGTTTCCGCTGGGAGGAATCACAATGGCGCTTTATCCGAGGCAAGAACTAGCTGATGATGCAACCGTTAAAAATACGCTCACCGGATTTTCAGGTATTACCCTTTCGTTCAATGCCAAATCAGAAAAGGAAGTGGATGAAGTTCTTGCTGAAGCTGATGCAAAAGGAGCAACGATCATCAAACCGGCTCAAAAAGTTTTTTGGGGCGGCTACAGCGGTTACTTCAAAGACCCAGACGGCCATTTAATAGAAGTGGCGTACAATCCGTTTTGGAAACTTGACGAGAATGATAATTTGATTTTGTAGAATCTATAAGAACTTTACTTCACACGAAAATAACTTACCGTCAAAAAACTAAACACCAGGCCGGTAAGGGTAGCCGGTGGGATAAAGGTGAGAAAGGTCATCACCAGGAAACAGACTCCATAAATGATTATTTCAATGCCAACAATTGCCTTGGCCCAATCTGCGGATGTTTTGTTTCTAATGATGTATAAGTTGATTAGTGCGCCTAACAAAAAAAGAAGAACAAAGCACGAACTCATCGCCATGTAAAGTTGCCACATGCTTCTATGGATGTTAGCACCCATATCCATTTCATAATTATGCATTAAGTCGAGCAATAGTCTTTCTGACTCGTTCTGTCCTTGAGGAGCAAAAACCAAACTGACGGAATGAAATGCAGCCGTAAGAAATTGAAAACCTGTTGCTATTTTAAGCCACGATGTAACTTTATACGGCATGATCGATCAAAGCTTATAGACTTGATCTTCAATTTATGAAATATATTTTGAAGCTACTTAATTGGAAATCGCTTAAAAGGTTTCGATGCATCAAACAGCTTGCGATAAGTGGCATGACGCTTCACCTCTGCCGCATTGATCTGCTCACATGTGCGGATCATCTTCGTATTGAAATCGCCAATCCAGTTTAACTCAAATTCATCATAGCGTTTGTACTGATTCTGATGCACTTCTCGAAACGCTTCAATAATTGCTCCGTCTACCCCCTTGCCTTGATGTGTGGGCACAACTCCAAACAAGACCCCAAAAGCTTTCCGGTTGGTCTTAAGCAGGGAATGCCACAAAAATTTAAGTTTACCAAAGAAATCCAGTTTGCCGTTGACATGCTTGAATATCTGGTTCACTTCAGGCAACGCTAAAAGAAATGCTATGGGCTCACCGTTGTAATAGCCAAACCAAATTAACCTTTCATCCATAATGGGTTTCATTTGTTTTACGATCAATTTGGCTTGCTGATCTGTCAGCTCAGGAATTTCCCCGCGATTAGCCCAGGCTTTATTGTACACTTCCTTGATCTTACCCGCCAATGTGCCCCAATCTTTTTTTGGCAAATACTCAAACTTATATGAAGGATCACTCGCAACCAGCTTTGCTTTCAGGTAGAGTTTTTCATCGAGTGGTCCGTTAACTTTTCTTCCCAACGTAAGCTGGTAGAAGTAAACCTGAAACCCGTAAGCCTCAAAAAAATCTTTATAGTAAGGCGGATTGTAATTGCATTGATAATTTGGCTCTCGATCAAACCCTTCAACGAGTAAACCCCACCACCGATCGCGGTTTCCGAAATTTACAGGGCCATCCATTGCTTCCATTCCTTTTGATTGGAGCCATTGCTTGCATTGATCGAAAAGTAAAAATGCCGCAGATCTGTCATTGATGCATTCAAAAAAACCAACTCCTCCCGTTGGCTGATCGTTTCCTTTGTTTACGATTTTGTTGTCGTAAAAAGCTGCGATGCGACCGATCGTTACGCTTGATTCGTTTTTTAAAATCCATCTGACGCATTCTCCGCTGCGAAATGATTTATTTTTTTCAGGATCAAAGACTGATTCAATCTCCTTATCCAGGGGCCTGATCCATTGCCGCGAATTTTTATAAAGCTGCAATGGCAACAGCAAAAACTCTTTGCGATCATCTGAGTTGATGACTTCCTTAATCGTCATAAAAAATTAATTATTCCGCGGCCACTGGCATGCGGTTGGGCAAGTTAATAATAAACGTAGTGCCTTCGGTGTACTTGCTATTGACGTTAATTTGGCCATTCAATTTTTCTATGGCATTCTTCACTATGTACAAACCGAGCCCCGAGCCGTCTGATTGTACGCTTGCACGATAAAACATGTTGAAAATTTTGTCAAGGTTGGCGGGTTCAATGCCAATGCCGTTGTCGCTGAACATAATACTAGCTTCATCTTCAGTAATGCTCACACGAATGATTATTTCTGAATCTTGTCGGTGAAAATTACGGTACTTGATCGCATTGGAAATCAGATTTCTGAAAATTTCTGCCACTCGCCAACTGTCGCTAAAGAACGGAACACCCTCTATGGTTATACCTCTGATAATTTCATCGGCACCTTTCAGATAATTAAGGTCGGTGAATGTCTGATCGATCATGCTTCTGAAATTGATCTTCTCAATTCTCACATCGAGTTTCAAATTCTTGGAATGACTGAGCACATCGGTAATAAAGTGATCAAGCTGCCCAACCTTCACTCCAATTACATTCAAATACTCGGCAGGATTATCATTGTTGCCTGGCATTTGAGCAAGGTTCACCAGGCCGAGTACAGAAGATAGAGGTGCGCGCAAATCATGTGAAACTTTGTACACAAAATTGTCGAGCTCAATATTGCGCACTTTCAATTCTTCTTCAATTTTTTTCTGCTCGGTGATGTCAACATAGATCCCAAATATCCCAATGGTTTTATCTTCAAAGTGCACCGGCAGTCCGTACACAATCACGGAGAGAACAGAATCATCTTTTCGCTTGCGCTTAGTCTCAATGCGCACCACTTGCTGGGTAGAGATCAGAGAGTTGAGATCATTTCCCTCTGATTCCAGCACATCAGGAACGATAAACTGGTTCAATCCCTTTCCCTTTAATTCGGCAAAAGAGTAGCCAAACATTTTTTCAAACCCCGGGTTTACCTGCTCCACATTGCCATCGCTGTCAAGCATCACAATCGCCATCGGTGAAACATGGAACAACTGCGTAAAAAGGGTCTCCGACTTTCTTGCGGCCACCCTGCTTTCTTTCTGCTCGGTAATGTCTTTCACGATAACCTGAGCCGCAGGTTTATTTTGATAGGTAAATGGATAAGATGAAACTTCAACATCGATCACCTTGCCATCTAACCTTACAAATTTTTCTTCCAGGGGCGGGGCAGCAAATCCTTTCAGCACTTGCTTGGTTCTTTTAATAACTGCCTCTTTGTAATCTTCATGAACAAAATCAAGCACAGTGAGTCCTATAATGTCCTCTGGCTTTTGCCCGCCCATCATACGTGCACCTGACTCATTTATAAAAACAACTTTACCTTCCGATAAAACAGCAATACATAATGGTAAATGCTCTACCAGATCGCGGTAGCGCTGCTCATTTTCACTGATGTCTTCATGAAGTCTTTGCCTAGTGAGGCTGGCCGGGGCCATAGCTTGGGGGTTGACCTTGGGGGTCGTTTTTCTCTCCATAGGCAAGGATACAAAAGGTGCAATATAGCTGTTTACCGATATTGGTAAGTGAGGTCATTAAAAAAATATTATTACGTAAGGTTTATGGCAAAAGAATATTATTATGAATTAAACGCTTTATAAGGAATTTTCTTTTTAAAAGACCGATCGATGAACTTTGGGTAAAACGCACTTAAATGAAAGCTTTAAAGATCATTGGAATAGCTTTGGTCGCCATCATAATTGTCTTTTTGCCCGTTGGATTGATCGTGCCCTCATATGAATACCAATCTTCTATTCAGGTTAATGCAAGCCTGGGAAATTGTTAAGTTTATTTTTTCTGAAAAATAGAAACATATTGACTCTATTCCCCGTGTAAAGCAATCAACCGTACTTTTATGATAGGATACATAGGTGAATTTGAGGAACTCGTTCTTCTCTCAGTGGCCAGCCTGCATGGCAATGCATATGGCGTAACGATCAAAGAAGTGATTGAAAAGCAAACCAATCGCAGCATAAGTATCGGTGCACTCCATTCTACTATTACCAGGCTAGAGGAAAAGGGCTTTTTAAAATCATGGCTCGGGGAGCCGACACAAGAGCGTGGAGGCAGGCGCAAACGTCATTTCGAAGTTACACATCAGGGTAAGGTCGCATTGCATGAAATAAAATCTTTGCGCGATGATCTCTGGAAACTTTCTAAAGCATCGCTCTCACTTTCCAAATGAAAAAACAACTACCACCCCATCTAGCTAATAAACTATTTGAATGGTATTGCAGTAATACTGCGATCGAAGACTTACTAGGAGATGCTGAAGAATTGTTTTACCAGGATATCAAACGCATGCCTGCCTGGCGGGCGAAAGCGAATTACTGGAAATATATCCTTGCATTACTTTTTTCATACTCAGTAAAAAGAAGAAAGCAAAAATCAGCTTATCATCATTTTTCAACTACAACATTTCAACCCAGTATGCTAAAAAACTATTTCATCGTTGCTACTCGCAATATCGTAAAGCATAAATTTTTTTCAATCATCAACGTGATCGGGCTTGCCATCGGGATGTCGATCAGCTTGTTGCTAATCGCGATGCTCTCGTTTCTCTGGACATATGACAATTTTCATGTTAACAAAGACAGAATCTATCGAGTGATTACAAATGCTGATGATAAACAGACCAATCGTGAATTTGCATCTACGCCCTCCGTTCTTGCTGACAAACTTCAGAACGACATAACCGGGATCGAAAAAGTAGTTAGAGTTAATTCAAGCCTCTCTGTAAACGTTGTGAAGGGTAACAATGAAATCCCTATTCAGGGTTACTTTGTTGATCCCGATTTTCTCGAAGTATTTACTTTTCCGTTAATCAAAGGCAATCGTAATGCTGCACTCAACAAGCAGAATAGCATTTTAGTCACAGCCAAGACTGCAGAAAAATTATTTGGTCAGACTGACCCGGTAGGAAAAACAATTGAGCTAAAAGGAATCGGCCCTGTCGAAATTTCAGGATTGCTGCAAAATCCCCCTAAAAATTCGCACATGCAGTTTGAGGTACTTGCGCCTTATCAAATGATTGAAACCATCGAACGAAACGATCGCAACCAAATATTGAACAATGAGTGGGAGTATAGAAATTCATACGTGTATTTGCTTCTCACAGAAAAACCGAATGTCAATAAAATCGAAAAATTCCTAAATGATATTCCCAAACAAGTTTACTCCCTAAAAGAAAATTTTTCAGCCACATTTGAGCTCCAGTCATTATTGAGTATTGCGCCTGGCCGTGAATTGTATGATCAGATCGGCCCTGACTGGGGTTATGCTTCACTTAGCATTTTTATTATCCTCACATTACTCATTTTGCTTCCAGCCTGTTTCAACTACGCGAATATTTCGATTTCGCGCGCGTTAAATCGAATGAAAGAAATCGGACTTCGAAAGACAATGGGTAGCCAGCAACATCAAATATTTAACCAGTTCATTATAGAGACAGTTTTAATCACTTTAATCGCGCTTGGCCTTTCCTATTACATTTTCATGATCGTGCGCGGAGAGTTTCTTTCAATGCTTGTCAGCTCCGATGGTCTTGAATTGACTCCTGATCTTCGCACCATTGCCGGCTTTATACTTTTTGCATTGCTAGTGGGCCTTATCGCTGGAGTTATTCCCGCTATTTATTTTTCAAAGCTCAATCCGATACAAGCATTGAAGAACAAATCCGTTGGAAGGGGCTTTGCTAAATTCAATTTAAGGAAGGCACTTATCGTAACGCAATTTGCTTTATCGCTCGGTTTTATCATGGGCGTTGTGATTGTATTTAGTCAATACCGGTACACACTCAATTACGATTTCGGTTTCGCTAAAGAAAATATGCTGGACGTTGAGCTCCAGGGGGCCAACCCTCGATTTGTTAAAAATGAATTTGCCAACCTTTCTGCTGTTCAATCAATTTCAATGTCCTCGCACATTCTTGGTGCGTCCTCGCCTGATGGCACAAGGGTAAAGGATTTCAATGGAGACTCCGTAGAAGTTGAACAGTTTTTCGTGGACCACGAATACATTCAGAACATGCATCTATCGGTACTTGAAGGGAAAACTTTTTCAGACGATAGTCTTGCCAAGAAATGCGTGATTGTGAACGAGGAATTTTTGAAATCCTTCAAACTCGCTAGTCCAAGTGAAGCTCTTGGCCAGGTTTTTACAGCTGATGGCGAAGAGCTAACGGTGATTGGCGTAGTCAAAAATTTTAACTACACTGACTTGCGTGAACCAATCAGAAGTTTCTTTTTCCGCTACGATCCTTCAAAATTTCAATATGCAAATATTAAAGTAGCATCCAATGACATGATTTCCTCTCTAACTGACATGGAGTTGTCTTGGAAAAAAATTGAAAGCGAGAAAAAGTTCACGGCTCGGTTTTTTGACGATGAGATTGAGAACGCTTACTCCTTCTATTTTGCAGCAATCAAGATTTGTGGATTTCTTGGGTTTCTTGCAATTTCCATTTCATGTCTCGGATTACTGGGGATGGTGGTCTTTACCGTGGAGAACCGGATGAAAGAAGTTGGCGTGCGGAAAGTGATGGGCGCTTCTGTGTGGAGTATTACAATGGCTCTGTCAAAAGATTTTGTCAAACTCATGATCATTGCCGCATTGATTGCCATCCCTTTGGCTTATCTCTTTTTCGACAAGCACTATTTACAAACACAGCAATATTATCATATTAACATCGGGCCATTTGAAATTATAGCAAGTTTGTTGGTCATGCTTCTCCTTGGTCTGGCTACGATACTTTCACAGACAGTCAAAGCAGCGAGAGCTAATCCGGTGGATACGCTGCGATATGAATAGAATGATTTGGTTAAGAGCCTGAAATGACTTTGAATGATCTTCGAATCGTTTCCCCGTTTTCATCAACTAAAGTTAGAATGTGATTTCCTGCAGAGGGTGATAACGCCATGCGATGCAGCTTACTCGTGCTTCCTACATAGTCTCCATCAATGTGCCAGTAAACTGTTATTGAAGGATTGCGGTGGACCGCTTCAAAAATAGTTTGACCCGATTCTCCATTGAGTTCGCGTGGCACATATACTTTTGCATTCAGTTTGGGATAAATTAAATCCATCAGGGCAACTGATGACGGATTTTCACAATCTCTGCGAAAAGGTGGCAAGGGTTTGTAACTGATGTTTCGGGTTTTGAAATAATATTCCTGAACCGGAGGGAGCACAAACCAACTCACTGTTTTAATTTTAGAAACAGGCACGCACTCACTATGCACTCTGAATTTCTGGTCGGGTGATAAATGAATCCGTTGATGATACCGACACGGTAAAGTTTGCAGGCCCGCATGTGCTACTTCTATTGTGCCTGTCGATTCGCAAAGAGATGTTGCAAGAAAACCACTCTTTGAACAAACTGCCGCTTTCGTCATCTCCGATTTAGGATTGCTGAACCACACATTGTTCCCCGGAAGGGACGAAAAAATGTCGAACATCAACGGAGCTGCTGTTTCGGTTCCCGTAAGTCCCGGCCTTCCTTCACCATCTGCATTGCCAACCCAAACCCCCACAGCGTAGTCGGGATTCACTCCTACGGCCCATCCATCGCGAAAACCAAAACTCGTTCCTGTCTTCCATGCAATTCGTCTTGCGTTATTAAAATATTTCCAGCCCGACTCTTCTCCCGGTCGATATACTTCAAGCAGCGCATCGAAAGTAAGGTAGATTGAACTTGCACTTAGAAAGGAATTTTCTTCAAACTCTTGACGGGCTGCTGAATCACTTGCAACAACGCGCGCGCGATGAAAATCTCTTTTATTGTATTTATTTTTTCCCGGGTGTTCAAAATAATTTTCAAGCGTGCGGGCCATGGAGGCATACATGCTCGTAATATCAAACAATGTTCCCTCAGCACCTCCCAACACCAACGAAAGTCCGTAGTGGTCGGCCGGGTGCTTGAATTGGGTAAACCCAATATTTTTTAAAAGCTCATAAAATTTTTCATAGCGATAATCGCGTAGTTCATGCACTGCCGGTACATTCAACGACCGAATTAAAGCCTGATCTGCAGCAACAGCTCCATCATATTCTTTTGAGAAGTTTTTGGGCGAATACCCGTTGATGATCACGGGCACGTCTGGTATCAATGTATGCTGAAGCATTTTGCCTTCGTTCAGCATGGCGGCAAACAGAAATGGCTTTAAAATACTTCCTGTGCTTCTGGGTGCATTCACAACATCAACCTGTTCATTATTTTCCCTGCCCGATTCGGTATTCCCAATGTAAGCAAGCACGTTGCCTGTCTTCACAGAAATCACGATTGCAGCAGCATTAAAAATCTGGTTGCCTTTCAATTGCTGATGGTGGTCATGAACAATTTGCCTCGTGCGTTGCTGCAATGCAATGTCAAGTGTGGTGATGATTTTTTGATTTGCTTTCCCCTCTGAAATAAATCTAGTGAGCAAGTGTGGAGCGATTTTCGGAAGACGCAAAGGGCTTTCTGGCACCGGTTCTGATTTTGCAAGATCCAAAGCAAGGGCATCAATCTTCCCGGCTTTTTGAAGGCGCTCTAGCAAGCGATCGCGTTTCTCTTTTAGTCTCTCGCGATTCTTTCCCAAATGAATCAGTGAAGGATTGTTTGGCAACACCGCGAGCAGTGCAGCCTCCGCCCAACTCAGTTGTTCCGGACTTCTTCCAAAAAATCGCCAGCATGCAGCTTCAATCCCTACCACGTTTCCACCGAATGGTGCGTGAGATGAGTACAATCCCAAAATCTGTTCTTTTGAGTATCGTAACTCAAGTCTTGTTGCAAGAATGATCTCGATGATTTTTTCAAGATAGGTTCTCGATTTATTCTTTCGTGACAGCCGAATGACTTGCATAGAAATCGTACTACCTCCGCTAACAATCTTTCCGGAAGAAATATTTTGCCTGATTGCACGGCCCAATGACATCGGATCAATTCCCGGATGATAAAAAAATCGTTTGTCTTCAAAGAGAACAACAGCATCTCTGAACTTATCAGGAATTTTTACTCCTTCAGGAAAACGCCACTGGCCATCGGATGCAATCGCAGCGCTCAGCAAGTTCTCATGTCTGTCTTCAAGTACGGTTGAGTACGGATCTTCGAAAAGCGAAGCGGGGAGAGAAAAATAATAAATCGCTAAAACAAGAATGAAAGAAGCAGTGATCTTAGGATGACTTACAATTTTCTTCTTTAACCAAAGAAAACTTGCCTTCAACTTTCCAACTTCTTCCATTCCCGTCAAATCATTTTATTTCCAAAAATTTACGGTGTCAGCTTCTTAACCACTTCTACTACCTGACCTTTTATGCGGGCATAGATGCTGTGGTCATACATTGCTTCACAACTTACTGCCGGCAAATAATAAGAGCCAGCATAACTCGCTGTCAATAAAACTTTAAATGTTTTGGTTTGATTGGCACCGAGATCAAAGTAAGTATAAACCCGATCGTCTCGAATATCCTGGTACGTTGGCTTGTCTCCACTCAGTCGTTCTTCCGTTCCCTCCAATCTCAGGTTGTTGATTTCCCAACCCGAAGGGAAAATCTGGTTGATCGCAAGATTTTTATAATTACCTCGCACACCTGGGTTACGAACTGTTACCGATGCAACGAATTCTTTTCCTTGCTCCAGTTGTGATGGATCAATTGCGTTTCCATCGGTATCCTGGTAGTTGATTGTCAAAGAGAGATTGCTCTCTGCACTTTCTTCAGCGCCTCTGGCAGGCACCCCTTCAGTAATTACTCGTACAAACAAAACTCCTTTACTCTCATTTGAAAATTTCAAAGCTCCGGCTGCAAGTCCATTTATTGGAAGATTCACCTGCGCCACAGGCAATTCAGTGTTAGCAGAAACCTCTTTGCCATTGTAAGAATAAGTGAATCGTATCTCCCCTCTCTTTTCATTTCCGGCAAATGCACCAACAGCTTTCAAGCACCACGCGATTGTTTGTGTGCTCATCCAATACGATGAGTTGCTTAGCTCTTTCGAAATTTCTTTCAGCAATTCAAAACCTTTGGTGCGGTCACCCTGCAAAAGAACAGTTTCGAGTATGATCGCTTTATCGCGAAGATCAGATCCGTAGGAGTAGCCAAGTTCTTGATACGGCTTCACATTCGTGGAAAGACCGGCAAGTAAATTCTTTGCGGCTTCGGTCTGGCCAGCTTTGAGATAAGCAGCCGCAAGCATCCAACCTGCTGTGGTTGGTAGTGTGGATTCGCGCAGCCTATTCATCGATCCGAGATCCGGGTCACCTGCAAGCGCAAGCGTGTACAGTCGATAGGCTTGTATTAATTCGCCGCTGCTGTACTCTTGATTTTTTCTCCATGCTTGTGCTTTGTTCTTCTGGTATTTTTTCCAGCGCTTGATCATGTCGTGAGGAACAAAATATCCTTTCGCATCAGCTTCAACTAAAAAGTGCCCGGCATAAGTTGTTCCCCAACTGTCGGAGTCTTCGTGTCCCGGCCAATAAGAAAACCCTCCATCGCGGTTTACAAATAATTTCAATCGATCGATTCCTGCTTTAACATTTTTCTGAATCATTGCCTTCTCTCCTTCAGTCAATGATTTTACCTGGTCGAGATACAACTGCGGAAATACAGATGACGTTGTTTGCTCGATACATCCGTAAGGATATTGCAAAAGATATTTCAGTCGCTGACCCAGATTGACCGGAGGTAAACTCGAAACTTCGAGCACCGCAGAATTTGATCCTGCAATTCCGATAGGCGCAACAGAGGCATTCCAACTCTTTCCTGCCTCAAGAATTATCTCCTGCGATTTTGATACCGGTGGGTTTGGGTTTCGAATTTCAATTTCAATGACATCGGTGGCTTTGTAATTTCCGCTGGTAGCGGTCACTTCCACTTTTGCGATTCCGGTTTCGCTTTTCACAGCAAGACTGAAGTCGGTAGTCATGTCTCCAATTCCTTTCAAGGCAACAGATCTGCTTGTGCCTTCAGGTAAATTCAACGGCCCTGATATTTTGATATCGATTTTTACATTCTGAATATTTTTGTCACTCGAGAAAAGTGTGATTGGCAGCTTCAGTGTTTCTTCGGGACCAAGTACACGAGGCAATGTTGCCAGCACCATCAATGGTTTGCGCACAGGAGTTGCCTTGTCTGTTTTGCCATAAGCACCTTCATAGCCTGCCACCAACATCGTCTTGACCGAACCAATGTATTGCGGCATGATAAACTTATGCTCTGCACTTCCTCCATCTAATGTGAATGGGCCAAAGTAAGTTACCACCGGCTTAAACCGGTTTGCTTTTTTATCATCTTTTTTACTTCTGATTTCGTCATCGCCACCTATTGCTAAAAGCCTTTCTATTTTTCCACCAAAAGAACCGATCACATTATCGAACAAGTCCCAGGTTTTTACACCTAACGCCTCACGGACATAAAATCTGTTCCATGCATCGGGAGTTTTGAAGTGCGTAAGATCAAGAAGTCCTTCATCGACTACAGCGAGTGTGTACGTCATCTTGCGTTTGTCTTTCTCAGAAACTTTGATCCTCACTTCTTGTCCGGGTTCTAATTCATCGGGCATTGTCAAGACCGGATTCAAATGCGTGTTCGGGTCTTCGACTCTAACCGGAATCACGCCATACAAACGAATCGGAAGGTCGTTTACGGTTTGTACGTGCGGTTGCAACATGGTTACGTGAACAAAAACATTGGGTGTCATTTCTTTAGTGGCTTCAAAATTGAATTTGTTATCGCCTTTGGTCGTCTCAAGCCAAAAAGTTTTCACCACACTGCTTCCATTTTCAACACTCACCAATGCGCGACCACCGTCTGCTCCGGGAATGGCCAGGTTCACTTGCTCACCAATGTTGTAATTGTTTTTGTCTGAAGTGAACGATAACATCGTTGCACCTTGGCCTCCTTCGCGCGCTCGTCCTGCCCATCATGGCCAGTCGATGTAAACTACTTTGCCGGTGCTGTGACCGGATACAGGATCGTACGCTTTTACAAAATATCTTCCCCATTCGGGATATTTGATTTTAAAATTCCATGCGCCTTTGCCGTTGACTGTGTTGATGCTTCCGGTTGCAATAGAATGTGCATCAGTTCCGCTCATAAAGTTTGCATTCCCTTCTTCCGACTGATCCCACCACCACTTCCAATTTAATTTGTAGATGCTCATCTGGATGCCGCTATGCGAAACTGGGTTTCCGCTGGCATCGATGGTTACGATTTCGACTTTGTGAGTTGTGTCAGTTAACAACATGCCACGCGCTTTGTCACCCGCGGGCAGCCTGATTCCCGTAAAGGATTCGTACGGATAAAATGGAATGCTGAATTTATCGATGCTGTAGTTGCCGCTCTCTTCAAAAACTTTTCCTCTGAACACGGCATTTAGTACACCGGGTGCATTACTTACTGCATCGAGCGTCACATTAAAATTGGCATGACCGGTGTCGTTTGTAAATCCGTCAAAAATAGATTTCGACTCGCTAGTAAATGTGAGGGTTGGATCTTCAAAAGTGTAATCGGGATAACGGGCAAATTTTGTTTCTGCTTTCGTCATCATCACTTCAAATTGTGCCTTCAGATTTTTTCCTGGGGCGCCATGAAGCCAATCCACTTGTAAATCTCCTGCTACATTGCTTGTGCCGGCCAGAATTTTATCTACGCCAAAATCAAGTTTGATACGCAGGCGATTCGGTTTCACCATTTCGATCTTCAGAGGCTGCGTGAATTCTGTTCCGCCCACTTTCACGCGGCCAAGCCAATTCCCTGTCGGGTCATCAGGAGAAGTAGCTGTGGCAAATTTGTAAAACCCGTTTTGTCCGATTGATTTTACAATTCGACAGGTGACTTGTCCTTGTGGATTTTGCAATTCAAATACCACAGGGTGATTGGCCGGCATCAATTTTAATTTGTCTTCAAGAATGAAGGTGAGATACAACGAATCGCCCGGGCGCCACACACCGCGCTCGCCATAGATAAATCCTTTCAGTCCTTTGTTGATGCGTTCACCGCCTACATCAAAATTACTGAGCGATAATGATTCACCATCCGGAATTTTCAGATAACCACGCTGGTTTCCGTTTTTGGCAATCAGAGCAAATGGAAGTTCTTTCGATGCGATAATTGCTTTTCCATCTGAGCCTGTTGAAGCAGTGCCAATAACTTGCTGTTGATAATCATACAACTCTATCGCAACGCCTGAAACCGGTTTAGTCGTCTTCAAATCGGTAACAAATAGTACAGTATTACCGTCAGCACCTCGCTTAGCAATCAGGCCAAGGTCTGATGCAATAATATTCTTCATGACGTTGCGACTTCCACTGTAATAGGAATTATCGCAAGGGTTGTCGCGCTGCTCCCAGTCATAACCCTCTCCATAATAGTTGTCTTCGGAGTAATCCCAATAACTGCTTTCGCTCTCACCTTGCTGCTCCCAGTTCTCATCTTCGTTTCGCCTGTTTGCTTCTTTGTCTTCAGCGCTTTCTTCACATTCGTAGGCGAGGTCTGATTTTTTAAATGCGATTTTTACCTGATAGATGGCTCCCGGTTCTGTATTAATTAAAGTCGATATATCTAGTGTGAAGCGATTCCATTTGCCGAGGTCTGTAACACCTGCGTTTTCAAGAGAAACTGATTTTTTTAAAACAGGTTTACCAACTCGTCTCATCTCATAATTTCCATCGTATCCATTCACTTGGAAGAATTGCAAAACGTTATTCTCATACACTTTCACGATTTGCACATTCACCGATTTCAAATTGACTGCTTCAAATGGCAGCACCAATCCATCGCTGCTGGGCAAAATTGTTCCTTTGCCAATGAAGCGAACGGCAGGCAATAGTTTTTCAAACACCACTTCGTACGATCCGCCCTGTTTCAATCCGTAGTTCAAAATATTTTTGATTCCCGCTTCGATAGTCATCGTGCGTGAGCCTTTTTGTCTCACTGGGGGATAGACGCGCACCTCGTTATCTTTTATTTCAAAGTCGAGGCCGGTGAGGTCATTCATTGTAATCAGCCCTTCAATATTTTGAGATTCCGTCAATGGATCTGAAAACTGAACGACAACATATTGTGTGCTGCCCTGCTCAACCCGAACATTGGTGACTTTGAAATCACCGAGCGCAACGATCTCCACTTCCTTGTCTTCTTTTTGTTCAATATCAAGTGCACTGCCTTCAACCGCCAGGTTCACTTTACTTGCTGCTTCCTTGCGTGCCACATCTTCCACAATAAACAAATGCTGCTTTCCATCTGAGGTATGCGTCCAGGAAATCCGCAGTGCGTTGTTGTCTTGTGTGGCCTTCATCATTTTTTCCACTGCCGCACCTTCTGCAAAATCGGCAGTGACAAGTGTGCCTTCAATCTTTTGACGTTTAAGTTCGGTCTTGTTGTATGGTTTTATGTTTTCAATGGTCAATTCAAAATTCTGAGGAATCACCTGGAATGAATATTCAAACGTGCTCAGGTTTTTAGGAACATCCATCGCCTTGGAGAGGGCGAAGTTCACTTCATAAATTTGGCCAGACACCAGTCGTTTTTCAGGTTTGAATTCAACAGTGCGCTTGTCAAGCCATACCGTCTTTCCTTTAACGGATGGGTTGAAGTCAAAAAGAGAGGAAGATGCTTCTTGGCCAACTGATGACGAATCAACAACATCTCTTGAAAGGCTGATTCGGATAGGCGAACCCGAACTTACCGTACCAGCAGTATAGGCCGAAATGTATTCGCTAAAAGCTGGGTTGATGGAGATGCCGAGACTCTTTGCACTTTTCCCCGTGTTAAAATAAAAGACAGCCGCCACAACAATAACTAAAGCCAGTCCGGCAATAGTGAACTTATTCTGCAGAAAATTTTTCATATAGATTGGTTTGATTGGGTCAGGGGAATTAATGAGTAAACTTTATATTCATTAACTTAGTCAGGCAAAGTTGAGAAATTGTGTTCTCAATACTTCCATGCGAAAGTTAGATACATTTTTAAAAGAGTTTAGAAACCATGCAAGATAATTGCAAGCCATTGCGGATGACAGATCAACTTTATTGGTTACACATGTATAAGGTCGATGATTAATACGTTGTAAATTCAAATGACCGGATTATCATGAAATCAGTACTACCGTCACTACTTATCTGCATTGCTTGTGCGATTATTTTCTCTTGCGGAAACATTATTGACGACAAAGATTATAAAATAGACTCAGCTCGTTTAAACCCGCAACTTGCTATGCCGATAGCCTTTGGTTCAATGAGTATCAAGGATATTCTCAGTAGTAAGGATTCTCAGTATGTCAAAGTTTACTCCGATGGGTTGGTTTACCTTGCCTATAGCCAAACGTTGAAATCGGGTGACATTCGGAATCTGATCAGCGTGCCAGATCAGACTTTAAACAGAAGTTTCCCTTTACCTGCCGGTACCATCCCTCCCACCGCACAAGATATTCGTTCTGATAGTATCGTTCAAGTGGTTGACTTCGGCCTAAGTCCTGAACAGCTAAGCGAGATAGCGTTCAAGTCGGGATCGATCAATTATTCTACTTCTGTATCTCCTTCCAACCCGAATTTCAACTACGAGATCATCGTTTCCCTTCCCGATTTTACTTCAACCACAACTAATTCTGTTTTCTTGAAAAAAGCCAGCGGCAATGGCTCATTCTCATTACAAAATTATGTGGCCCTTCTCAACAATAATAAATTCAACTTAAAACTGGTGCTTGTAATAAAGCAAAATCCATCGGCAGTAACTATAGCACCAGGCACGGTAGTCAACATCAGCCTTTCTTTTGCCGGAATGGACTTCGCCTATATAAAAGGTTTTTTTGGCGACCAAACTGTGAATGTTCCTCCTGAGACTCTCAATATCAGTGCCTTTAGCACTTCCTTTAAGGGTGCCAAAGTTTCTTTCGCTCAACCTAAAATTAACTTTACCGTCACCAATGATTATGGCGTGCCTTTGACTCTATCCTTTTTAACCCTGGAGGCGAGAAAACCGGGGGCTGCGCTGCCTGTTCAGATCAATCCTCAGAGTCCTATCTCTGTTACATCTCCGACTACCTTGGGTACTTCGAGTCAGACATCAGTGGCGGTAACCAATGCTAATCAATTGCTAAACTTTGCCCCCGATAAGTTTTATTACAACGTAAGCGCCCGAATCAATGCTGGGCTGGTATCCGCAAACCCGCCAAATTTTATGGCTGACACCAGCAAATTCAGGGTTAACCTGGCCGCTGAATTACCCCTATACGGTCATGCATCAGATATAGTTTTGGCCGATACAGCTAGTATCGATCTCACCGATGTCGATCAGTCTAAGGTTGACAAGGCTTTCTTAAAGGTGAAGGTTTCAAATGAAATACCACTGGAAGCTAATGTGCAGTTTTATCTCGCTGACACCAATTACAAAATCATTGATTCTTTGTTGGCTGTCAATCAAACGGCTTTCATACCAGGAAGCAAAGTAGATGCTGCCGGGGAATTACAATCTGCAGGTGTCTTTGATCAGCTGCTTGAAATTGACAAATCAAAGGTTGGAAAAATTTTCACTTCAAAATATATTATTGTAAAGGCAACAATGACCACCTCAAAAGATGCAACCGGAAATTTTCCTGATGTGAAATTTAAATCACGATACAAAATGGATGTCAAACTGGGATTGAAAGCCAATCTCAAAATCTCCATCGGCTTATGAAGCTCACGGCCTCCCTTAAGATTTTGGGGAGTTTTTTGCTGTGCATTTTGGGACGTCCGCTGTTTTCACAACAGGAGGGCACAATGTATTTCATGAACAGCCTACCTCAAGTGGTTTATGGCAACCCCGCAATGATACCCAAGTATAAGTTTTCTCTTGGCTTGCCGGGTTCTTCGGTTTTTGTGTTGTATTCCAACTCCGGTTTTAGTTACAACGATGTGGTCACCAAAACTTCAGGAACGGTAAGTGCAGACTTGCCTAAACTTTACAGTAAACTTCAGAGCAAGAACTACATTACCAATGCAGTTCAGGCTGATCTGTTCCGCCTCAGTTTTAAGTTGAACCCACGAATCTATTTCTCATTCAACGTCACCGCCAAGTTTTACAACCGACTGATGATACCCAAAGATCTTACAGGGTTGGCTATTAACGGCACGGTTCCTTTCATCGATGGCACGGCAACTCTTTCGCCAAAAGTAGAATCAGTCGGTTACGTAGAGTCAGCGTGGGGTGTTTCGTATGCTGTGAATAAAGATCTTGTCATCGGCACAAGAATTAAAATGCTTAAAGGATTTGCCAACGTAACCACCGAAAGTGCATCACTGGATATTTCGCTCAACAATGATTACACCATCACCGCTGCTGCGGGATTGGATTCAAAATCCTCGGGCACGCACAATTTCTAGCAGACGGGCTTTGATATAACCAAGAGCTGGCAAGATTACCTGCACAACAACGGCTACGCTTTTGACATCGGAGCTACCTATCGTCTCTTCGACCGACTTACTTTGGGTGCAAGCGCGGTTGACATTGGCAGCATCAAGTGGACAAACGACACGTATGGCTACACTTTAGACAAAAGCAAAGCGAGTTATACTTTTCAAGGCATCGACCTGAACAAAATTCTTCAAGGCAATAACAACTACATCGATGCCGAAGTGGATACTGTAAAAAACAGATTTACGTTGACAGAAAAAAAGATCGGTTCATACAGCACTCCCTTACCCGGCAAAATATATTTCAGCGGCAATTACGAGATACGCAGAAACTTTACGGTAGGCGCCTTGTTCTTCGCTGAGTTTTTTCGTGAGCGATTTTCTCCCTCTGTCACCACTTCTGTTAACAAGCATTTCGGAAGAAGGTTTAGTGGCTCGGTGAGTTACACGGTTACCAATAATTCCTACAATAATATTGGCACAGGTATGTCGCTGAATGGAGGCCATTTTCAATTCTACCTGGTGGGAGATAATCTTTTGGGTGCGCCTTTGGCATTGGCATCGGGAGGCAACCTGAATCCTTACATTAATAATTCAAAATTTTTTACGCTTAGGCTTGGTCTTAACATTGTTGCTCAGTGGGACAGTCCGCAGGAAAAACAACCTCATCCCAAGAAGAGAAAAAGAGGAGTTAAAATTTTATTACCCGAGGCAAAGAAATGAAAGGCATTTATAAAATAATTTCTTTTTGTTTCCTGAAAAGGATGTTGAGTATCTCGCTCTCGGTAATTGTTTCTGTTTTGTACTTTCAACCCGTTCGTTCTCAATCATTACTTCCTCAAAATCTGGGTCCGGGAATTAACACAGCGTATGATGAAATCAACCCAGTGCTCTCAGCCGATGGCAAAACATTGTTTTTCACTCGCGTCAATCATCCCGAAAATACATTTGGTTCTTACGACAGCGAAGATATCTGGTACTCTGAGTTGCAAGGCGGAAAATGGTCTGAAGCCAAGCGGTTGCCTCAGCTTAACATCTGGCGATACAATTCGGTACTTTCTATTTCAAAAGATGGCAAGACATTGCTCATCAACGGGATTTATAATAAAAGAGGAAACTTTTGGAAAAAACGCGGGCTCTCTGTTTCAATAAAAAATGGAGAAGAATGGAGCGCTCCTGTACGACTGAAAGTGAAAGATTACTCAAATGAAAACCGTGGAATGAAAAGCAACGGGTTCATGAGTGCCGATGGCCAGTATTTGTTGCTCAGTTTCTCTAAAAAGTACAATGCGGAAAAAACCGATTTGTATTACAGCAAAAAAATAAGGGAAGGAAAATGGAGCAGCCCGAAAAAATTAAGAAAAGTTAACTCGGGTCGAAATGAAGAAGCGCCATTTTTATCGGCCGATAACAAGACCCTTTATTTTTCCAGCAATCGAAAAGGTGGCAAAAAAAATTTCGACATCTACAAAACACAGCCGCAATCCGACAACTGGAAAAGATGGTCTAAGCCCGTACTGCTGAGTGATACTATCAATTCGGAAGAGTGGGAATCTTACTACAAAATCAACTCCGATGGAAAGGCTGCTCTTTTTTCGTCAACAAAAAACTCACTTGGCAGGGCCGACATTTTCAAAATTGAATTTCCGGAAACAAACCCGGTTGTGCTTATCGCTGGAAAAGTTATCAATGGTAAGACCAATAAACCTTTGTCGGCCGGCCTCCAATACCAGATTTTTATCAATGATCGGCTTGTTGATTCATTAAAAGTCAACCCCGATTCAGCGACTTACCAGGTCAGACTTCCGTTGGGCAAAAGCTATTCATTGAAAGCAGTTGTTAAAAATTATAATTCCAGAGCTGAAACAGTTGATGTTGCCTCGAAAAAACAATTCACCTCTATTAAAAGAAATCTGATCGTTGAGCCTTTGTCTTATGTTTTGGTAAAAGGCAAACTCTTGATGAAGGGTACGAATGAAATCATTTCTGCAGCGGCTAACGCAAGGGTATTGATCAATGGCTCTCCTGCAGATTCTGTAAAGATTGATCCTGTCTCTACTACGTATTCGGTCAAGCTTGATTACAGTAAAAAATATCGGTTGATGGTAAATGGAACGAGCCTGATTCCCATACCGGCCGATCTTGACCTAAGCTCAGAAACGGATTACAAGGAAATCGAATTGGATCTGTATGCCGATTTAGAGAAAGCACCAACAGAGCCCGTAGCTGAAAGGCCTGTCGAAGTAAAAACAGAGCCTATTAAGGTGAAGAAATTTGCTACTATAACAGGCAGAATTATTGATAAAAAAACAGGAGACCCCTTTCCACCAGGATCAAAGCTACAGGTAAAAGTGATGGGCTCACCGCTACAGACTGAGGCTCGCATCGATCCGCAAACAAGCCGGTACGAATTAAGTCTGCCATTTGGGGAAAGTTATGTCATTGGGGCAACAGCAGCGAATTATTATCCGGTATCTGAAAGAATTGATCTCACCAATGATCAAAGTGAAACATCAATCGTCAAAGACTTATACCTCGCGCGCGTTGAAGCAGGTGGTTCAGTTCGGCTCAACAATGTACTTTTTGAATTAGGAAAATCGGTGCTCAAACGTGAATCCTACAAGGAATTGGATCGCATCGTGGAGTTTTTGATCGAGAATCCTTCCGTTAAAATAGAAATCGGAGGGCATACAGACAATGTTGGAAGTGCGGAACTCAATCTGAGACTGTCTCTGGCAAGGGCACAAACGGTGAGCCACTACCTCGTCTCAAAACGGATCGCGAAAAACAGGGTGTCAGTCAGAGTCTACGGACTTACAAAGCCCATCACTACAAACTCCACAGCACAAGGCAGGGCGCTCAACAGACGTGTTGAGTTTAAGTTTCTGGAATTGTAAATCTGCACGACCTTCGAGCTCGATGTTCAAATCCACTTGCATTACTTTGCGCCCTCGCGTCTTTGCGGTTTGTTTTTTCACCGCAAAGGCGCTAAGACGCAAAGAAGAGAGCTGAATTAAGAGAGCTGAATTATTTCCAAGTATTTTTACATTTCTTATCTCGAACTCAGGTTATTAACTTTATCGCAAAAGAAGAAGAACAACAACAATTAGAAAAAATAAGCCATGTATTACCACCGCCTCGGCAACATCCCTCCAAAACGTCACACCCAATTCCGTCAGCCTGATGGAAGTTTGTACAAAGAAGAACTTGTAAGCTCGGAAGGGTTTTCAGGGATCTATTCCAACCTCTACCACATTCATGCGCCAACAAGAATCAAAGAAGTTAAGGCTGCAGAAAAATTTGCAGTCAAAAGAATTGCAGAATACAAATTGTTACAAACGCACCTCAACACTTCGAAGGTTGGCGAAACGGGAGATGATTATCTGAGTGCGCGCAAAACACTTTTGATCAACAACGACTGCGCGCTTTCCATCTGCTCGCCCAAAAAACGCACGATGGACCATTTCTACAAAAATGCGGAAGGCGATGAAGTAATCTTTGTTCACGATGGCAAAGGCACACTCACCTCGCAGTTTGGCAAGCTCGACATCCAGCAAGGCGATTATGTGGTTATTCCGCGTACTGTGATTTACAAACTTGATTTTGAAGAAGGTCCGTTGCGACTATTAATTATTGAATCTGCTTCGCCCATTGAAACGGTGAAACGCTACCGCAACCAGCTTGGTCAGCTGCTTGAACATTCACCTTACTGCGAGCGCGACATCCGCCCTCCGCATGAGCTTGTGACCGACACCAGCAAAGGCGATTTCTTAATCAAAATAAAAAAGCAAGGTTATCTTCATCATTACATGTACGATCATTCTCCACTCGACCTCGTGGGTTGGGATGGGTTCTTGTGGCCATATGCTTTCTCCATTCACGACTTCGAGCCGATCACCGGGCGCATTCACCAGCCGCCACCAGTGCACCAGACTTTTCAGGCCCACAATTTTGTGATCTGTTCTTTTGTGCCGCGCTTGTTTGATTATCATCCGCTGTCGATACCGGCACCGTACAACCACAGCAACATTGATAGCGATGAAGTGTTGTATTATGCCGAAGGAAATTTCATGAGCCGCAGAGGCATTGAGCGCGGGTCATTCACCCTTCACCCGGGCGGACTACCCCACGGTCCGCATCCCGGTACGGTGGAAAAAAGTATCGGTGCAAAAGAAACACATGAGCTTGCCGTGATGATCGACACATTCCATCCATTGCATTTAACAGAAGATGCAATTCCCTACTTAGATAAAAACTACCCGATGAGCTGGACGGATACTGATGCCAAGGGATTTAATGAGGTGAATACGCCTTGAGATATGCAGTTGCATATATTCGGATGTTAGCGATCATTGTAACGGACGATATCACAACCATCAAACAGACGACAATGCAAGAAACAAAAGGACTACTTAACCAAATAAAACAGCACGACAAACTTGCAATTAGAGTAAGCTCTAATTTAAATAATAATTTACCCGAAGAGGTTATGAAAATGCTAATTCAACCTCACAGAAAAGCTAATTATTTTTTTGTTTTCATTGAAAATGGTTCTCTAACTCATAAGGTTGACTTAAACGATTTGACAATTACTAATGGGCAATTGTTTTTTGTTTTACCTAATCAAATTCATTCTGTACCTGCACAGAAGAAAAATGACATTGAATGTTTCAAAATGAGTTTTGACCAAAACTGCTTGTCTTTACTTCCGAAACAATTTTCTTTTTTAATCAATCCCTTAAATTCACAAATCATTTCATTTGACAGTGATTCAAGACAACGAGTAAAAATACTTTTTGAAATACTCAACAAAATTTTGCATTCAGACAATGACCAAAAAGAAGCCGAAATTATTTTGGCTCATCTTAATTCACTTTTGACAGAGTTCAACAATGCATACTTTAAATGTGTTGCAAAAGAAAAATCGGAAACAATCAAACTATCAAAATATATTGAGTTTCAAATTGCAGTTGAAACTCATTTGACAGAACAACATTCTATAAACACTATTGCCGACAATCTTTCCGTAACGACAAACAATCTTTATAACATTGTAAAAGAGTTTTCGGGAGTTTCACCAAAAGAATTTATCACAAACCGTTTGATGTTGGAGGCACAACGGAAACTTTTTTATTCCGAGACATCGGTAAAGGAATTGGCTTACGAATTAGGTTTTACAGACCCTGATTATTTTTCTAAGCTTTTCAAAAAGAACACTGGAAAAAGTGTTACACAGTTTGTAGAAAGCATTCAAGATTTGTCAGGCAATTAAAGTGAATAGTCCATCTCACTTGATTTTACTCCACCGACTTTTGCTGTTCATCAAAAAATACAAAAATGAATTCGAAGAATCACGAACACCTTAAAAGTAATTTTAATAATGTGAGTAAATCAGCATTAGTAACAGGAGCAAACAAAAGCATTGGTTTTGAAACCGCTAAACAATTAGCACAACTTGGGTATTTCGTTTACATCGGTAGCCGAGATAAAACGAAAGGATTTAAAGCAATTGAAAATTTAAAAGCAATGGGCTTAACAAATGTGGACTGCATTCAATTAGATGTTACAGACATCAATTCAATAAAAGTCGCAAGACAAGAGCTTGAAACGAAAACTCAAAAATTAGATATACTAATTAATAATGCAGGCATCAGTGGCGGCTTTCCGCAACCAGCAACAAAAGTTACTATTGATACATTGCGACTTGTATTTGAAACTAATTTTTTAGGTGCAGTTCAAGTAACTCAAGAGTTTATTGAATTGCTAAAAAAATCAGACCAACCCAGAATTGTAAATGTAACCACCGAATTGTCTTCGTTGACAAATCACAGCGACCCAAATTGGAAATTCGCACAATTCAAACCTGCTGCTTATGGTCCATCAAAGACCGCCTTGAACGCATACACTGTAATGTTAGCGGTTGAGTTGAAAGACACAAATTTTAAGGTGAATTGTGTATGCCCTGGGTTTACCGCTACAGATTTTAATAATCACCAAGGAACAAAAACAGTTGAACAGGGTGCAAGGGTAATTGTAAGATATGCAACGCTTGATAAAGAGGAAGCAACAGGAAAATTTTTCAGTGAAGAAGGCGAAACAGCTTGGTAATTAAGGGCGACATAACGACAGAAGAAAAACAGCGAACCGCTAACAATGCATATAATCAATGGTGGGGTTCAGTTTAAGTTTTAAATATTTATCTTCGCTATAACGCTTGTTAACGGTGGATAGATTCAACAACGTATACCCACTACTGCTTATATGCTAGCGTAGCCAATACTTACCGATAAGCATTAAAGAAATACACGACCGACAACCATGCCAGAATCATTAATACAAACGCTTAAAGAATGCGGTTGGACTGAAATAAAGGAGGATTGGGAATATCATAAAGAAGATTGGCTTGTTCTTCGAGACACAAGTTTGTGGTGGATAATTGGCACAGCCTCAAATCCAAGAGTATTTGATGTTCTCCCCAAGCCGTTGTTGGTGTTCGCGAGGGAAGTGAGAAGCCCCACCAACATCAAATGATTCGTTGGAGAAGAACTCCAACGAAGGCAGAGAGATATGCGATTGCATATATTCGGATGTTAGCGGTAATATTTTCTGGACAACGAGGACTTCGAGAGAGACAACAAGGGACAAATGAAAAACTATTTACTATTCGGACTCTTTGCTATTTACATTCTCTGGACTTTAAGATTTGCAATTAATTTTAACAGGACTGACATCTATTTCAATAAAGGACAAAAAATAATTCATAACGTCTTGATTTGGTTGATTCCGTTCATCTGGATAATGATCATCAAGACCATTACAAAACCGACTCCGGGGTCAGTGAACTATAAAAAAACAAAAGACTCGGGGACATTTTCCGAGAGCGGACTTGGACTTTGGGGTGACGGGGACAATTCGAGTTCAGGACATTCAGACCATCATTAGAGACTCGTGAAGAAAATACTACCGCTAACAAAATGCATGTGCCATAGCGGGGGTTCGGTGTTGCGTTGTAGTTTTGTTTCTTAATTTCGTTTCGGTGTGTGGGACAGTACGCAGCAGGTCGGCCTTAGCATTCCTATCGTCATTGCTAAGTCCTCCTAAACCCCGCTACGTTACATGCACAAACGTTATGGCTCATTTTCTATGGCAGACACGAGTAAATTTCCGACAGCTGACCAAGTTAGAAGCAAAATCGAGAAACTAAGGACAATCGATTGGCCAACCTACAACTCATCTGACAATCTTGACGACTATGTTAAGCGCGTTTCTAAAATATTTACAGAGGAGTTTAATACTTTGCCTGACGTTGTTGAATTCTTGAAGACAAAGGAATTTGGCTTCAAACTTTTTAGAGTTAGGGAGCTTAGTACATTTGATAACATAGATTTAGTCAGCGAACATAGTTATCCACCGATTAACTTGACAAAACTTAATCGATGTAATTTTCCAAAGTATCCCGTGTTTTATGGTTCCAACAATGCTATGACGGCCTTAGCAGAAGTTGTGAGAAATGATGACTTTAAACAAAAGAGATACTGCATTTCCCGGTGGACAATTCATCAGTCTGACGAAGATGTGTTAATTCAGCCCTACTTGTTCGGTGACTTACATGAGGACAATATTTTTAGGACACTTCAGGAAAGTATGGCCAATAGAATACAGGAAATATTTGAGCATGAACTGACTCCTGAACAGGAAGAGGGCGTAAGACTTTATTTGAAGTTTATGGCTGACACTTTTATCAATGACAACAGCTATGCTTTATCAGCCTTCCTGGTTCACAGAAGATTTTATGCACCACACAATTATAGGACTGAAATCCTTATTTATCCAAGTGTCCAGACACTGTACAAGGGAGTCAACATTGCAATACATCCAAATTTTGTCGACACAAAAATGTTTGCAACAAGGTTTTATATAGTTGAAATAGATTCCTTTGATAGAGAGAAGGGGTTAATAAACATAAGCTACACGACATATGGGACTATTGAGAGGAGTCAAATTATTTGGACACATGTGACTCCAACGGATACGAAGTATCAAAAAATATTTAAAGAAGACTTTGACCACGAAGGAGAATTTAAGTTTGTCAAAAACGCGCCATAACAGCGTAAATTTTATTCTGGACAATTATTTAACTCAAACTCATGAAAGTTCTAACGACAATAATTCTATTGACAATTTTTTACACTGTGACTCCATGTAGCGGACAAACACAAAATCAAAAGTTCGAATTTTTAGAATCAAGGTATGGTATTTTCAAATCTGGCGACCGAGAAAAAGATGGAAAAGTTTCCGAAACGACAATTGAACATAGTGTGCTCGACAAAATTGAATTAGTGAAAAAGACGGACAGAGTTCCTGCAAAGCTCGGAGTTGAGTTTGGTGTTGAGTACACTTTAAAAAGTAAAGTCAATGAAACTGTTCGATTACAAATTGAGTGGCGTTATCCAAAAGAAATTTTGGACCCATCGAACGGGGAGAAAATAAAGAACATAAAATACGACATCGACCTGCCGACAAATTTCGTGAACAACAGTAATTATACACTCGAACAAGACTTTGAAGTTGTCAAGGGAGACTGGGAACTATTGATCTACCACGACAATAAGCCGATTTACAAACGAAGATTCGTGTTAGAATAAAAGTGCCGCCACAAAGCGTTTATTGTTTCGTGTTTGCGCAGGGAATAAAAGATGTCACTAACAACCCAAGAAAACTCAACCCTTACTGTAACAACTCCAAATCAAGAGCGTCATGCCTATCGCTGGATGAGCAATTAATTCAATCTGCGAGAAAGCATAAATGAAAAATCCGAGTGAATCATCCATGAGGGCGATTGTATGCACTCAATATGGACCACCAGAAGTTCTTCAACTTAGAGAAGTAGAAAAACCTATTCCTAAACACAATGAGGTACTTATAAAAGTACGCGCCACAACAGTAACCGTAGCTGACTTTAGAGTACGAAGTTTCACTATTCCTGCTGTTGCCTGGCTTCCGGCCCGGATTGTTCTTGGCCTAACGAAGCCCAGAAAGTCTATTCTTGGCGTGGAATTATCCGGAGAAATTGAATCGATTGGAAAAGATGTTAAACTATTTAAAAAAGGTGACCAGGTTTTTGCAGCTACCTTAAAAGACTTTGGCGCTTATGCAGAATATAAATGCTTACCTGAAGACGGGCCAATTGCAATAAAGCCAGCCAACATTACCCATGCAGAAGCTGCAGCCATACCCATTGGCGCCCGCACAGCACTTCATTTCCTTAGAAAAGGAAATATCCGGAGCGGACAAAAGGTTCTTATCTACGGAGCCTCAGGAAGTGTAGGCACTTATGCCGTTCAACTTGCCAAATATTATGGCGCGGAAGTCACAGGAGTCTGCAGCAGTGCAAACTTGGCTTTGGTAAAATCGCTGGGAGCTGATAAAGCAATTGATTACGCTGATAAAGACTTTACCAAAAAACTGGAAACGTATGATATGATCTTCTTAGCAGTAGACAAGTGGGCGTTTTCAGATTGCAACAAATTCCTGGCTGAAGACGGAGTTTATGTAAATATCACGTCACCGGTAAAAAGTTTACAAATGCTATGGGCTTCACTGACAACTAAAAAGAAAATAATAATGGCTGAAAACCCTTCCGAATCGGCCGATGATCTGATCTTTCTCAAGGGTCTCGTTGAAACAGGCGCTCTTAAACCTGTTATTGACAGAACGTATACGTTAGATCAAATTGTGGAAGCTCATCGGTATGTTGACAAAGGACACAAGAAAGGTAACGTGGTTATAACAGTGAATTAAGGAAAACATGTATTGTTAGAATTCATCTCTCTGATCAGTTTGTCATTCATTTTACGACAGTCTTTCATGACAAACTTCGACAAGAGACATTACACATTCCAGCCTGCCCACTATTATTACTTCTCATCGATTGACCATCGTCTTTTGACTCTCGGCTTCCGTCCTTTGTAAAAACAAATTTTATGGAAACGAATAAAATTCTTTATTACACCGATGGACATGAAGTGAGTGTAACTGACTCAGGCTTCAAAGTAAAGAAAACACTTTATCAGTTACAGGGCATTACTCGCCACGGGTTTTCGATTATATCTCCTCATCGTGCGCCCTTCACCGTGCTGATGGTTCTCGGCTCGATCACGTTCTTGTGCGGTGCCATGAACATTTTACCAACTTCATGGATGCGGTCAGTAAACATTTTAGGTTTTTCACTCTTGGTAAATTCTGTTGTGATGATTGCAGGCATCGTATTCTTTATATTGGGTATGGCCGTGATGTTTCGGTTGAAAGAAAAATACGCTGTCAGAATTTTCACTGCTGAGGGTGAAAAGAATGTGGTGGTAAGCCAGAGTCGTGAATACATCAGCCAGATAGTGGACGCATTGAATCGCGCCTACCTCGACCTAATGAAAAACCGACAACGTAAGTAATACAAGATGAGAGCCAGTCTTTTACTTAATACCAGCTCTCTTTTTTAATTCCTCAATCGGCATATTGATTTGCTTGCCGATTTGCTTCCCGTTGCGATAGGTGACCACTTTCAAAGTGACTGCATCTTTGGGCACTGAAAGCGGTGATGAATATTTCGGATAAAAATTATCCGGGTTGGTTTCATCGAACGTGAAATAAATATCGATGCCTTTCACTTCGGTGGATAAGTCAATTTGCAATTCGCCTTTATCATTTTTCTTCGGACTAAAACCACAATCGTACAAAGTAGTAGCATATTTCATTTCTGCTAAATCCATTCGCTCGAAATGCTTTTCTGTTTTTGCAACAAACGAGTCCCAGTTTCTATTTTCTTTTGGCGACCACAGTGTTTCTGCCACCGCCCATGACCGCGGGTAGACCATGTACTGCAAACTTCTCCAACTGATGATGCGCTCTGTCCACAAGTTGGCTTGCCCACCTAAAACTAATTTAGGATCAACCCCATCGGGCACTGGCTCAAACTGATACGATTGATTGAGCCGCACCGTGGCGTACACCGGAGGTTCCGTGAGTTGATCACCTTGACGTAAATCCAGATAAGTATTTGTGCTCGGTGACATGATCACCTGGTGGCCGAGGTGCGCAGCTTCGATGCCTCCTTTCATTCCTCTCCAACTCATCACAATGGCATTGCCGGTTAATCCTCCTTCCAGAATTTCATCCCACCCGATCATCTTCTTTCCTTTCGATTGAATTATTTTTTCCATTCGTCTCACAAAATAACTCTGCACTTCATTCATGTCTTTCAGCTTCTCTTTTTTCATCAATTGTGCAATGGCTTCGTTTTTCTCCCAAAAGTTTTTCGAACATTCATCGCCACCCATGTGGATGTAATCGTAAGGAAAAAGTTTTGCAACCTCAGCTATTACTTTGTCGATGTATTCGTAGGCTTTCTCATTGGCCGGGCTGATCGTATTGTCAACCAAGGCAGGGTGGCCGGGCAAGCTCCAGTCAATCAGTTTCTCTCCTGAATTCACTTCGTACTTTCCCGGTGTTCCGGATATTTCCGGATACGCTGCAACAAATGCCAAGCTGTGTCCCGGCATATCTATTTCGGGAACAACTTCCACAAAATGATCTTTCGCGTACTGCACCACTTCGCGAATGTCATCCTGAGTATAAAAGCCTCCGTAAGTTCTCGGTTCATCTGCTGTAGGTGGAGAGAACTCCGCCCATCGGCCAACTCGCTCGGCACGCCATGCTCCCACTTGTGTAAGCTTGGGCAAACTTTTGATTTCTATTCTCCAACCTTCATCATCGGTAAGATGCCAATGAAGACGATTGTACTTGTAACGCACCATTTCATCGATGAACTGTTTCACTTGTTCTTTGGTGAAAAAATGCCTTGCTACATCGAACATCAATCCGCGCCAGGCAAAACGAGGATAATCTTTGATCTCAACACAAGGCGCTGACCACGAAATATTGCTTCCCGATTTTTTGCTTTCAATCTCTTTCGGCAACAACTGAAGAAAAGTTTGAACTCCATAAAACAGACCAGAAGGTTCGTTGGCAATTATTGAAACAGAATCCTGATACACATTAAGTAAATAACCTTCCTTCCCGATTTCTGCGTTTTTGCTTTTCGCGGCTGACAAGTGAAAGCGAATTGCAGTTTCTTTCTTGACTTTTCCAAATTCTGATGCAAATCCGGTAGCAATCGAAATTTTCTTTGAGAGATATTCAGCTACTCTCCTGCTGTCTGCATTGGGCGAAGACATGCCGACCGAAAAATTGTTTTTCAAAGTAAATGTTCCCGCCTGCGGATGAATGGAAACAGGCTGAGGTATGATGGCAACTTCTTGCGCGGAGGCATTCCATAAAAGAAATAGCAGGGAAATTGAGAAAAATATTTTTTTCATATTTAAAGTTGAAGGCTCAAGATAACGAAGGAGATCAAATGAAGAAACACTATTTGCTTAACCAGTGAAGAAAACTTACAAAGCAAACAATCGTTAGTCACATAAAATCGAGATCTTATGATTGCAAGAATCTGGCATGGCAAAACAAAAGCAAAAGACTTTGATGCCTACTCTGAATTTCTAAAACGAGTAGCCATTCCCGATTACCAAAAAACCAAAGGCTTTAGATCGCTTAGCTTTCTTCGCAGCATTAAAAGAGACGAAGGACACTTTTTGTTGATCACCTATTGGGAAAACCTCCAAGTGATCAAGAATTTTGCAGGCGAAGATTTTGAAAAAGCCAAGTACTATCCTGAAGACAATGAGTTCCTCCTCGAGTTTGAAGAAAAAGTGCATCATCACGAAGTGTTTGCAGCTATCTAAATCGTTCAAAGGAAAAATTATTTCTCATATTATTGCTGGCGTGTACCTCTTGCAAAAATGAAAACAAAATGAAGGATAAAAATTTCACCGCACAGCGCATTTCTAAAACTGCAACCATTAACGTGAATGGAGATGTCAGAATCATCTTCCCTCTTTTCGGTGCCTTTGAAGAAAGGAAATGGGCAGACGGGTGGAGTCCAACGTTGATTTATCCTGCAACAGAAATCATGGCTGAAGGAACAACTTTTAAAACCAGCGGCCATGGTCACGGGCATATCAATAATGAGGCAGAATTCCTTTGGCGGGTTTCAAAATTTGAACCCGAGAAATACCTTGTTCAATATTTAGTCTCTACCGAAAACCGGTACTGGACAATTACCG
>JACOSO010000027.1 GCA_016178785.1 Bacteroidota bacterium
CAACCAAAATATCGGGAATTTATTTTTCATTCAAGCCCCATGATATACAAGCTAACTATTCAATTGATTAACACCCTATATCGTAGGAAAAAATAGAAATAAACTTCATAAATGTCAATCAAATAATGAAGAATTAAGATTTTTTCATTGTAAAGAGCGTTGGGCAGGATATTAAAATTATTGCAAAAAGATTGCGACGTATCGGCAAGAGCAACACTGAGAAGTAACAAGATCAAAGAATACTCCGATCATGCTAAATAACTCTTACTAAGTTAAAAGATGAGGCTTATGGATTCGCATAGCAACAGCATAAACAAGTAAAACGAGGATCTTTCACGAAGGGAAGCGAATCGTTATTATTATGGCGCTTTCGTAGATTTAACATAATGCAACGAGTGGGTATTACAAAGAAATATAGCTTTCAGGATGAGAGCAAAAAAACCATATGGAGATTATCAAAATTTATATTCGATAATCTCCATATCCATTCTTCATCAGTTTAATAACTATTTCAACAGCATCATCTTTTTCGTTTGCGAAAAGCTACCTGCGACCATTCGGTAAAAATATATACCCGATGGAAGTGAGGTGCCTGATACTGAATTGTTGCCGCTAAATTGAACGGAGTAAACACCTGCATCTTTATACTCATTCACAAGCGTGGCTACCTGTTCACCGATAAGGTTATATACTTTTAATGATACTAACCCCGGATACGTCACTGCGTACCGAAGGTCCGTTGACGGATTGAAAGGATTTGGATAATTATCGCTGAGAAAATATTTCTGTGGCAAATCATCAACAGCACCATCAACACCTGTCGTTGAGGATGTCTGATAGGTTTCGAACGCCCAGAGAGAATAGCCCCAGGTGGTGGCACGTTGGGTACCGTACATCCGGACATAACGCGCATCAACCGGAGTGATCTTGATATTATCCCATCCTCCATTACCGGTTGTCGTTGAATACACATCCGTCCAATTGCTGTTATCCAATGACGTCTGTATCTTATACGCTGTTGCGTAGGCACTCTCCCATGAGAGCGCTATACTGTCAATCTTATTAATCGATCCTAAATCAATCATGATCCATTGCGGATCCGTATACAACGATGACCACCTCGTTGCCATACTCCCATCAACTGCATAGGATGGGAGATATGCTGAGGTTTGTACCGAAGATGCATCTGCAAACTTGTTTAACGCGATGTTTGTTGTCTGCGATGCGATGTTGCGGACAACTACATTCACCGCCGTACTTGTCTTACTATTGCCTGATCCGTCATAGGCCCTCGCACTCACACTATGAACTCCATTGGCTACTCCTGACGTCGTCCAGCTGTAATTAAACGGTGATGAATATCCACTTCCAACAATATTCCCATCCACCACAAAATCTACCCGCGCTACACCTATATTATCACTCGCATTGGCTGTTAACACCTTCGTCCCGCTGACGGTATCTCCACTCACCGGGGAGGTCAGGCTCACTGTCGGTGCGATCGAATCTGATGGTGTGGCTCCTCCTAATCCCGCTGCCTGCGCCAGCCAATCGGCCAACTCATCTGCTTTATGTCCGGCAGGTACTGGGTTATAAAGATGACCTTCTCCTATTCCATAACTCATCATCCCACCAAATCCCTGTCTCTTCGCAAATTGCGCGCGTAGATATAACCCTTGTGAGTCCGGAACCGTGAGTATGTAATTCCCCGCCTGATTACTTATAAAGGCTGACTTTGATACATCATCCCATACCTTTACTGAGCCTGCCGCGTTCATGTAGGAAATACATGAATTGTACCAGTTATACAAATCCAGATACCCCGTGATTGCTCCACACACCTGATAACCACCTCCGTATCTTCTCCCATAAAATGGTACTCCCATCACAAGCTTCGTCTTCGTAAATCCCGCACTCACATAGGTCAGTGTTCCCACACTATCGCTCGATCCTCCGCATGATGGCGTATATAACGGATCCTGACTACGGGCAGGGCTGTTATTATAATTAAAATCATACTCCATCATCATGATGTAGTCGAAGCTACTGTTTGCCTTCGCTACATTCCCCAACGGAAATCCCGGGTAATACTGCATCGTCGAACACACTAGTAACCCTCTTGTACTCCATGTATTGAGTGTGTCTCGTAGTGCCTGATACCATGCATCATAACTTGCCTGAACCGATGAGCCGCCTCCACTGCCTTCTAAGTCTAACTCTACTCCATCGAAATTATGTGCCTTCGCATAATCTGACAGATTATGCACCAGCGTTCTCATCTTCGCATCCCCTTGACTGATAACACTCCAATATGTCCCATTATCCGGTCCGCATGAAAACAGCACTTTTCTTCCATGAGCATGAGCCACTGAGGTTAAATTATCCGCATCGGCGGACGTTGCCAACGGGTGGAATAACAATGCATCCCCAGCACTGACCACTACATAAAACTGTATGATATGCGTGAAATCATCCCAGGGCAGACTACTGGCCGGATAGCCCGGCTGCCACCATGTCCCATAATACGTAAATATCGTCATCCCGGGTGTTACACTCGGACTACTGATTCCTTGAGAGCTAATTCCGGGCTGGTTGGTCTTATCAAATTGTGCTTGTACAAATGAAAGATTAAGGACTAACAA
>JACOSO010000038.1 GCA_016178785.1 Bacteroidota bacterium
CAATCGTGTTTACACTGATTGGCGCTATGCTGGGGCTCTCCTATTTTCTGGGCGGTCGTCATAATGACCGCGCAACCAACGAGCCTTTCGAGGGAGGAATTGTCAGTGCGGGAGATGCTCGTCTCCGTTTCTCATCTCAGTTTTATATGATCGCCATGCTTTTCGTCATTTTTGACGTAGAAACGATTTTCATTTTTACCTGGGCTATTGCTTTTCGCGAATTGGGATGGCTTGGTTTTGCAGGCGTAGTCACATTTATCCTACTCCTTATAATAGTGTTGATCTACGAGTGGCGCAATGGTGCACTCGACTTCGGCCCTGACGGAAAGAAAATTTTAAGAGCCTACAAAAAAATCAAAGATTCAGATGAAGTGGTGGCTAAGTAACGCGCAAGAGCCTGTTGGCGCAACACAAGGAAACGGCTCAATGGAAGAAGCGGTACGCCAAAGCTTGGTCCTTAGCACAGTTCATGATCTTCTCCGCTGGGGCCGCAAAAATTCAATGTGGCCCTTTCATTTTGGTCTCTCCTGCTGCTTTGTGGAGATGGCCACGAGCATGACCCCGAAATATGATGTGGCACGTTTTGGCGCTGAAGTAATTCGAGGAACACCACGTGAGGCAGACGTCATGATCATCGCTGGCACGGTCTTTATTAAAATGGCTCCTATCATCAAACGCCTTCATGAGCAAATGATGGAACCACGGTGGGTGATATCGATGGGCTCATGCGCCAACTCCGGTGGTATGTACGATATATATAGTGTGGTGCAGGGCGTTGATAAATTTTTGCCAGTGGATGTTTATGTGCCCGGCTGCCCGCCTCGCCCAGATGCTTTTATGGAAGGACTTACTTTACTTCAGGAGCGAGTTGGCAAAGAAACCCGTCCGCTAAGTTGGACGATAGGTGAGCAAGGAATTATCAGGCCTGAAAAAATTTCAGTGAAAGATAGAAAACACGAAAAGCGAATGCAGATGACTGACTTCCGTTCGCCTGATGAAATTTAAAACCTCATCCCCAACCCCTTCTCCAGAGGAGAAGGGGTTTTAAAGTCCTCTCCTCTGGAGAGCATTTAGGTGAGGTAAAAGAAAAAGTATTGAATGTGTAATTGAATTGTGAACTGCGTGAGTTTATGAAATAGATTTTGTAACTAAATAAAGTTCCTCTCCCACAGGAGAGGGATTTAGGGTGAGGCTATGAAAGATCTCGATCCGCCAGAACTACTACAGTTGAAGTTTGGAGAAGATTCGGTCTCCAAGCAAGCAACACAAGATGGTATTACCACCTTGTGGGTTTCGTCTGTAAAAATCTTTGAAGTTCTTAGACATCTCAAATCAGAAATTCCACGACCTTTCTCTTTTCTTTATGACATCACTGCGATAGATGAACGTGCACGCAAAAAAGAAGGCGGGTATCCCTCAATTCAATTCACAGTAGTCTATCATCTTTTCTCATTCGGCCGAAATAGCTTTTTACGAATTAAGACTGCTATAGGTCTGGAAAATCTTTCCCTGCCGAGTATCACTAAACTTTGGATGAATGCCAGTTGGTACGAACGCGAAGTGTACGATATGTTCGGCATTAGATTCAATGGCCATCCAAACTTGAGAAGAATATTGATGCCGATGACGTGGCAAGGGCATCCGCTCCGCAAAGAACATCCCGCACGCGCTACCGAGATGGGACCGTTCCGTCTGTTTGATGAAAAAGTTGACAAAGAACAAGAGGCATTAAAGTTCAAACCTGAGGAGTGGGGCTTGCGAACACAAAGCGAAGACTCAGACTTTATGTTCCTCAACATCGGCCCGCAGCACCCGGGCACGCACGGTGTATTACGAATTATTCTTCAACTCGATGGCGAGGACATTGTAGACGCTATTCCTGACATTGGCTTTCATCATCGTGGTGCGGAGAAGATGGCCGAGCGCCAATCATGGCATACGTATATTCCTTATACCGATCGAGTCGATTATCTCGGAGGTGTAAATAACAATCTTGCTTACTTATTGGCTGTTGAAAAACTCGCAGGAATTCAGGTGCCACTACGTGCTCAGGTGATCCGTGTGATGATGTGTGAATTTTTCCGGATCGCAAGTCACCTTGTTTGGTACGGAACTTTTGCGCAAGATATCGGGCAGCTTTCGCCTGTGTTTTACATGTTCACCGACCGCGAAAGAATTTTCGATGTGGTCGAAGCCGTTTGTGGCGGACGTATGCATCCCAATTGGTTCCGCATTGGAGGCGTAGCTCAGGATCTTCCCAATGGATGGGAAACGCTTGTAAAAAATTTCATAAACTATTTTCCAAGCAAATTAAAAGAGTACGACAAGATGGTGATGCAAAACAGTTTGTTCAAGGCGCGAACTGAAGGCATTGGCATCTTCACGAAGAAAGAAGCTATTGAGTGGGGGGCAACAGGTGCCAACTTGAGAGCCTGCGGATTGGAATGGGACTTCCGCAAGAAGCAACCGTACTCGGGTTATGAAAATTTTCATTTCGAAGTTCCTATAGGAAAGAATGGCGACTGCTATGATCGTGCGCTTGTACGCGTTGAAGAAATGAGACAAAGCCTCGGCATCATAGAGCAGTGCTTGAGAAATATGCCTTCGGGGCCTTACAAATCTGATCATCCGCTGACAACTCCACCTATTAAGAAACACACTATGAAAGACATAGAGACATTGATCACGCATTTTTTGAATGTCAGTTGGGGTCCAGTAATTCCATCGGGAGAAGCAATGAGTTGTATTGAAGCAACTAAAGGAGCAAACAGTTATTATGCAATAAGCGATGGAAATACTTCTCCCTACCGAATGAGAATCAGAACTCCTTCATTCGCACACATGCAGATGATTTCATATATAAGCAAAGGCTACACTGTGGCCGACTTGCTGAGCATTTTGGGAGCGATGGATTATGTATTGGCTGATATTGATAGATGACCCTCACTCCGGCCCTCTCCTTTGGAGAGGGAGTTGGAGAGGAGTAAAATGAAAGACGTAAATGTTTGAAGAAATAGAATCTAAAAAATAAAACTTCCCGCTCCTCTGGAGAGGGCTAGGGTGAGGCTTATGTTATCGAAAGAAGAAATAAAGGAGATAGATGAAGCGATCCGCCTGGTGCCGTACAAAAAAGCGGCATCGATCGAGGCATTGAAAGTGGTGCAGCAGCATCGTCAATGGGTTTCGGACGAAAGCCTGAAAGAAGTTGCCAGTTATCTTGAGATGTCAGCCGAAGATCTTGATTCGGTGGCAACGTTTTACAATCTCATTTTCCGTCAGCCTGTTGGTCGCCATATTATTTTGGTTTGCGATAGCATCAGCTGCTGGGTAATGGGACATGAAAAAATTAAAGAAAAATTGAGTGAACGACTCAAGATTGACTACGGGCAAACAACAAAGGATGGTCGCTTCACATTGTTACCCAATCCGTGCCTGGGCACTTGCGATTGCGCACCGGCTATCATGGTGGGAAATGATTTGTATAGAAATCTTTCGATAGATCAGTTAGAAGGAATTTTAAGTAAGTACGAATGAAAATGTCCATAGTTGATAGTCCATTGTCCATAGTAGTATGCTATCGACTATCGACTATTGACTATTGACTTGAATTATGGAAAAACCATTGACACAACACTTACGCAAAGACACCAAGCCACTCAGTCTGAAAGAGTATGAGCAAGTAGGCGGCTATCAGTCTTTGCGAAAAGTGATGAAGATGACTCCGCAAGAAGTTCAGTCGGTGGTGAAAGATTCGAATTTGAAAGGAAGAGGGGGCGCAGGATTTAGCACTGGTTTGAAATGGAGTTTTGTTCCGATGAATGTGCCCAAACCAAAATACCTCATTGCAAATGCCGATGAAATGGAGCCCGGTACATTCAAGGACAGAATTTTGTTAGAACAAACTCCGCATCAGTTGATCGAAGGAATGATCATCGCTTCTTTCGCTATTCAGGCAAATGAGTCCTTTGTGTTTTTACGGTGGGCATATAAAAACGCGGCAAAAGCAATCACCAAGGCAATTCAGGAAGCTCATGAGGCGGGTTATCTCGGGAAAAATATTTTGAGCTCAGGGTACGATCTTGAAATGCATTTGCACACGGGAGTAGGCCGCTACATGTGTGGTGAAGAAACTGCGTTGCTGAATTCGCTTGAAGGCAAGCGAGCAACGCCACGAGCCAAGCCACCCTTTCCGCAAATCAGCGGTTTGTTTGGCAAACCAACCATCGTCAATAATGTTGAAACGCTTTGTTGTCTTCCGCACATTATTAATAATGGAGCAGGCTGGTTTAAGAAACTAAGTCTTACACAAGATTCAGGAACAAAGATTTATGGAGTGAGCGGCAAAGTAAAAAAACCGGGTGCCTGGGAATTGCCGATGGGTGTAACGCTTCGTGAACTGATTGAAGAACACGCAGGAGGAATGATGGATGGATTGAGATTCCGGGGAGCATTGCCAGGTGGAGCATCAACTGATTTCTTGGTCGAAGAGCACCTCGATGTGAAAATGGATTTTGCGGGTGTTGCAGAAGCTGGAAGTAGATTAGGGACAGGAACAATTGTGGTGCTTGATGACAAAACTTGTCCCGTTGGATTTGTGAAAAATCTCGAACACTTTTTTGCGCAAGAGTCTTGTGGCTTCTGCACGCCATGTCGTGAAGGCCTTCCATGGATTGAAAAGATATTGAACTCAATAGAAATTGGTGATGGAAGAACCGAAGATATCAAATTGCTTGAGGCCCACACCCGGTTACTTGGCCCTGGAAATACTTTCTGTGCATTGGCACCCGGAGCGATGGAGCCGTTGCAAAGTGCACTGAAGTATTTTAAAAAGGATTTTGAGAAACATGTTCAAGACAAGGGATGTTCGTATTCAAAAAAAAGCAAGCTACAATTCACTAATTAAGACAACGATCGTATGGCAATATTATATATCGATAACCAACCTCACGAAGTTACCTCGGGCAATAACTTGCTCGAGGTTTGCCTCACCCTGGGTTTGGATTTGCCTTACTTCTGCTGGCATCCTTCTCTTGGCTCAGTTGGTGCGTGCCGCCAGTGTGCAATCAAAGTTTATAAAGACGAAAACGACAGAAAGGGAAGATTGGTGATGTCGTGTATGGAACCGGTTACAAACAACCAACGGATTTCCATTACAGATGTTGAAGCAAAAGAATTTAGAGAACAAATAATCGGATGGCTGATGACAAGCCATCCGCACGATTGTGCCGTGTGCGATGAAGGTGGCTCATGCCATTTGCAAGATATGACCGTGATGACGGGGCATGCGTACCGACAGTTCAGATATAAAAAACGCACATATAAAAATCAAGATCTCGGTCCCTTCATCAATCATGAAATGAACCGATGCATTCAATGTTATCGTTGCGTCCGTTTTTATAAAGACTATGCCGGAGGCAAAGACCTGGATGCTTTCGCTTCTCGCAACAATGTTTATTTCGGCCGACATGAAGATGGGGTTTTGGAAAGTGAATTCAGCGGTAACTTATCTGAAGTTTGTCCAACAGGAGTTTTCACCGATAAAACCCTGAAGCAGCACTATACGCGCAAGTGGGATTTGACAATGGCGCCATCCATTTGCCAGCATTGCAGTTTAGGTTGCAATACAATTGCGGGTGAACGTTACGGCTCCTTACGTTTGATTGCCAATCGCTATCACGGTGAAGTGAACGGATATTTTATCTGCGATCGAGGCCGCTTTGGTTATGAATTTGTCAATTCACCTGATCGCGTTCGCGAGCCGATGCTGAATGGTAAAGTAATTAGTCGGAATGATGTTCTTGAAGAGATCAAAAAATCTTTAAAAGAGGCGAAAGTCATCGGTATTGGTTCTCCAAGAGCTTCCCTTCAATCCAATTTTGCTTTGAAGGCGTTGGTCGGGAAAAGTAATTTCTACCACGGAGTTTCTGAAAATGAACACGACATGGCAGAGCTCGCCATTAAAATTTTAAAAGAAGGCCCTGTTCGTACCCCTTCATTAAAAGAAGTAGAAAGCGCAGACGCGATCTTTATTCTTGGAGAAGATTTGACCAACAGCTCACCAATGCTTGCACTGGCTGTTCGTCAGGCTGTGCGCGTTCAGCCGATGAAAGATGCTTTGAAACACACTCAAGAATGGAATGATGCTGCAGCACGCGAGTTAATTCAAGACAAGAGTGGCCCGATGTTCAGTGCTACCATTCACAATACAAAGCTAGATGACATCGCAACAGAAACATATTACGCTGCTCCTGATGAAATCGCGCGATTAGGTTTTGCTGTCGCCCATCGGATTGACAATGCAATTCCGGATGTAGATAATTATCCTGCAGAATTAAAAAAGCTGGCAGACCAAATCGCTGCAGCCCTGAAGAATGCCGAACGGCCAGTGATAATCTCCGGTCTTTCCAGCGAAAGCGATAACGTAATGAAGGCTGCAGCGAATGTGGCGTGGGCGTTGCACAAGAAAAATAAAAACACTGGACTTGTACTCACCATGCTTGAGTGTAATTCACTTGGACTCGCGATGATGGGTGGCGGAAGACTGGATGGCGCTTTCAATGCAATTCTACACAGTCATGCCGATACCGCGATCATTATGGAAAATGATTTGTATCGTCATGGTTCTGTTGCCACTGTCGATAAGTTCTTAAAAATGTGTAAACAGGTAATTGTACTTGATCACACACCAAATGCCACGTTGAAAAAAGCGCATGTTATTATTCCTGCGGGAACTTTTGCGGAATCAGATGGAACATTAATTAATAATGAGGGTCGAGCTCAACGCTTCTTCCAGGTATATGAAGCAACAGATGTAATTCAGGAAAGCTGGCGTTGGCTTTTGAACATGGGTGTGAATGCCGGCAACGAGCGCATGAGCAGGTGGAAAAATTTTGAAGACATTACCAAAGCAATTTCTGAGGAAGAAGAATTATTGAAAGGAGTAGATACGATTACTCCTCCTTCTGATTATAGAGTAGCGGGTCAGCGTATTCCGCGTGAGCCCCATCGCTACAGTGGGCGCACAGCGATGACGGCCGACATAAACGTGAGTGAACCGAAACCACCTGAAGATCCTGATTCATCTTTGTCTTACACGATGGAAGGGTATCGAGGGCTTCCTCCTTCTTCACTGATTCCCTTCTTCTGGTCGCCAGGTTGGAATTCCGTTCAATCAGTGAATAAATACCAGGAAAAAGTTGGTAGCTCGTTGCGTGGTGGCGATCCAGGTTTGAGAATGTTGGAGGCAGATCCAAAGAACACTTCAAATTATTTTATGTCAGTGCCGGAAGTATTTCAGCCAATCGCTGATCACCTCTGGATGGTGTGGACTCATCACATTTTTGGTTCGGAAGAATTGAGCAGAAAATCGTCCTCGGTTGCGCAGCGCGTTCCGCAGCCTTATGTGATGATCAATACTAAAGAAGCAGAACAAATGAAGCTTCAGGAAGGACAAACATTCACCTTCGAAGTAGAGAAGCATATATATAGTTTGCCCGTGAAAATAAATAAGACAATGCCAAATGGTGTAGCTGCCTTGCCTTACGGATTGGAGGGAATGCCTGCAACTGAATTGCCGGCATGGGGAATCGTTAAACCAGTAGGCAGTAACCAGTCGGCAGTCAGCAGTCATCAGCAGTCAGCAGTTTGAATTTACTGCCTACTGAAGACTGCCTACTGCCAACTTTTTTAAATAAAGGACATGAGTGAACCAATAAATCCATGGCTGATCATAGGTGGAGTGCTCGCGGGACTGCTCACGATTGCTCCCGGATTGATCTGGCTTGAACGAAGGCTTCTTGCGCTTTGGCAAGATCGTTATGGACCAAATCGTGCAGGTCCGTTTGGTGTATTGATTGTGCTTGCCGATACAATCAAACTTTTCTTCAAGGAAGATTGGATTCCTCCATTTGCTGATAAATTAGTTTTTGTGATCGCGCCAGCCATTGTTGCTATCACGGTACTGATGAGTTTTGTTATCATTCCATTTGCACCAGGTGTGATCGTTGTCAATTTCAACATCGGAATACTTTTCTTCCTTGCCATGTCATCGATGGGTGCGTACAGTATCATTCTTGGTGGATGGGCATCAAATAATAAATATGCTTTGCTTGGCGCGATGCGCGGTGCCG
>JACOSO010000028.1 GCA_016178785.1 Bacteroidota bacterium
CTGCTGTAATGAATAGAGGTAGCTCCATCGTAAGCATCGGATCAGCAAAGACGATTTTTGCCAGCAGTTTTGGTGAAAAGAGAATTTTCTTTTGATGCGTAGTGTCATCGGCAATAATTGCACTTCGGCCTACTTCGCTTCCGGTTCCTGCTGTTGTAGGAACGGTGATGAAATGGGGAACATCATTGGTTACATAAATATCGCCACCTATCAGGTCATCGTATTTAAAAAGATCCTCGCGATGATTCACCCGCAACACAATCGCCCTTGCTACATCAAGTGCTGCGCCTCCTCCGATACCGATAATAGAATCCCTTTTCGTTGCATCAAAAACGTCAGCGCCTTTATACACATCCGATTTTACCGGATTTTTGTGAATGCCGTGAAAAACCTCAACGGACAAATTCTTTTTCTTCAGATTGCTGAGAATCGTTTTAAAGAATTCAAGCTGGGCAACAGTTGGATCTGTTACGATTAATGGGCGCGAAAGATTATTTTTTAAAAGGTAATCAGGCAATTCCTGAATGGCGCCCGCACCAAATCTGATTGTTGTAGGGAAATTATATTGATAAGTCTTATCGAAGGTCATACCAATGGTTTACTTCTCTTTGTACAAGTTAATGCCTTTGATGTACTTGAAATCTTTCAAATTGTGAGTGTACAATGAGACGTTTTCTGAGAGCTCAGTTGCAGCAATTAATCCGTCTGGCAAACTCAACTTATGACTTAGAGAATAATCAACCATCAGATGGATGAAGTGTTCTCCTATCTCCTTTGTTAAATGAATAATTTGGAGGTGAGCCAGATCGTTTTTTATCCGTGTGAGTTCTTTCTTGTTCAATGCACCAAATAAAAGTTCACCCACGTTACAATACTAACTGCTATATTTTGCTGACCTATTCCCTTAAGATTTTCTATTACACTCCAGTTCTCTTTATAGAACTCGATGAGAATATTCGTATCACAAAGAACTAACGGCTTCTTTTCCATGCCTGTTCCCGGAGTTGGTTAGCGTTTAAATCTCTGCCTTTCCAAAGTCCAGCCGAAGCGAAAAAATTATAGCTGTCAGTCTTTTTCTCTGAAACTTTTTGTACTTCAATGAAATCCAACTGCTTCAGCAGCTCTAAAAAAAAGTTTTTCTTTCGCTCATCTTTAATCGTAAGAATAATTTTTTCCATAAAATGGTATTAAATTAATGATTTTGGTGTTCTAGCGTCAATGAAATCCAAAGGTCATAAACAAAAATAGCTAATTCTTTTGAGGAGAATCAGCTATCTGCTTTATGAATAAGTTATTGAATCTACGCCTCGCCCATGGTCCCACCAAAGTTCATCGGAAAAGTAGGAACATCATTCGTTTGCTTGATCGGCCCGAAATTAGCTTCGTACTTACTGATATTATCTTTCAAGGCAGAAAGCAAACGCTTGGCGTGCTCAGGTGTAATCACAATCCGTGATTTTACTTTTGCTTTAGGAACACCCGGCATCAAACGGATAAAGTCAATTACAAATTCGCTATTGGAGTGAGCAATCATCGCCAAATTAGAATAAACTCCTTCAGCAATCTCTTCTGAAAGCTCGATGTTGATTTGATTCTGTTGCGGTGGGTTGTTTTTGTCTTCTGCCATAATCTTTAATTTGAAAATTAGAGAATTTGAAGATTTGAGAATTAAAGTGAGTGGAAATGAAAAGTGCGAATGAAGCTCACTCGCACATTTTCAAATTATCTCATTTTCAAATTTTCAAATCAATCTTGCAGCTCTCTTTCGCGTTTGCGCTCAGGTGCGTTCACCAATTGCTGATATTCTTCTTCAGAACCAACAATCAGGTTTTCATACTCACGCTGACCTGTACCTGCAGGAATCAAGTGACCAACGATCACGTTCTCTTTCAAGCCCATGAGCTGATCTGCCTTTCCGCGGATAGCGGCTTCGCTCAACACCTTCGTGGTTTCTTGGAACGATGCCGCACTCAACCAGCTTTCCGTCTTCAACGATGCTTGGGTAATACCTTGCAACGTTGGTCTTGAAACTGCAGCTAATGCATCGCGTACTTCAACCAGCTTCTGATCTTTTCTGCGCAGTGATGAATTCTCGTCACGGAATTCACGGCCTGTTATGAGCTGACCAATTTTTAATCGCTGTGAATCACCTGCGTCCAATACAATCTTCTTATCGAGGATCAAGTCGTTCACTTCACGGAATTCAAATTTGTCAACGTATTCACCAGGCAAGAATGTAGTATCACCTGAATCGATGATTTCTACTTTCTGCATCATCTGACTTACGATTGCTTCGATGTGCTTATCATTGATCTTCACACCCTGAAGGCGGTACACTTCCTGGATTTCGTTCACCAAGTATTCTTGCACGGCAGTCGGGCCTTTAATCGACAAAATATCAGAAGGGGTAATCGCTCCATCAGACAATGGCTGACCTGCTCTTACAAAGTCATTATCCTGAACAAGGATGTGTTTAGACAACGGTACCAAGTAACGCTTCTGCACTCCGTCTTTCGACTCGATGAAGATTTCGCGGTTTCCCCGTTTGATACCTCCGTAAGTTACCACACCGTCAATCTCAGAAACCACCGCTGGGTTAGATGGATTACGTGCTTCGAACAATTCAGTTACACGTGGAAGACCACCTGTGATATCTCGTGACTTACCCATCGTGCGGGGAATCTTTGCCAACACTTGACCGGCTTTGATTTTCTCTCCCTCATCCACAGCTAAGTGAGCACCTACAGGAATGTTGTATCCTTTAGTTTCCGTCTTGCCATTAATGATGATGGCCGGGTTTTTAGTTTTATCACGAGTGTCAGTGATCACTTTTTCACGGTGACCTGTTTGCTCATCTGATTCTTCTTTGAAGGTGATACCTTCGATGATGGCTTCATAACCAACTTCACCATCAAACTCAGACATGATCACCGCGTTATAAGGATCCCAGTAGCAAAGCTCTTCGCCCTTTTCTACTTTTTGTCCGTCTTTCACGCGAAGGAATGCACCGTAAGGAACGTTATTAGTAATGAGTGAACGCTTCTCAGAATCCAGGATTCTGATTTCGCCTGTACGGCCCATCACTACCTTCACTTTATTGTTGTCTTTGTCTGTAGTATCAACCGTGCGAATTCCTTCCATCTCGATTGTACCGACAAACTTCGCTTTGATGTTAGCATCGACTGCGATGTTAGATGCTGTACCACCCACGTGGAATGTACGCAATGTCAGCTGAGTACCGGGTTCACCGATTGATTGAGCTGCGATTACACCTACAGCTTCACCATTTTGTACCATCTTACCATTGGCAAGGTTGCGGCCATAACACTTGGCGCAAGCACCAAACTTAGTTTCACAAGTGAGTACAGAACGAATCTCAACTTCTTCGATTGCCGTTTCATCAATTTGCTTCGCTATCTCGTCAGTAATTTCTTCGTTTGCTGCGCAAATCAATTTATCATTGATCGGATCGTAAATGTCATGCACTGATACCCTACCAACAATACGTTCTGACAGTGGCTCAACAATATCTTCGTTGTCTTTCAAGGCTGCTACTTTCAAACCGCGAAGTGTTCCGCAATCTTCCTCAGTAATTACCAAATCCTGTGCAACGTCAACCAACCTGCGAGTCAAGTAACCTGCATCGGCCGTTTTCAACGCTGTATCGGCAAGACCTTTACGAGCACCGTGTGTAGAGATAAAGTACTCCAATACATCCAATCCTTCTTTGAAGTTTGAAAGGATCGGGTTTTCGATGATCGAACCCACTGAACCTGCGAGGTTCTTCTGAGGCTTCGCCATCAAACCACGCATACCACCCAACTGACGAATCTGTTCGCGTGAACCACGGGCACCGGAGTGCATCATCATGTAGATCGAGTTAAAGCCTTGTTGGTCCTCTTCCAACTGCTTCATCAGCGTGTTGGTCAACATGGTGTTTGTACGAGTCCAGATATCAATTACCTGATTGTAACGTTCGTTGTCAGTAATCAAGCCCATCATGTAGTTGTTCCAAACTGAATCAACTTCTTTCTGAGCGTCTTCAACCAATTTCTTTTTCTCTACCGGGACTTTCACATCACCAAGACCCATTGACAGACCACCTTTGTAGGCCATCTGAAATCCAATTTCTTTGATTTCATCAAGGAACTTGGCAGTCTTTGCCTGTCCTGCATACTTATATACATCAGCGATGATCGTCTGAAGTTTTTTCTTCGTGAGCAATTCATCCACGAAACCAACTTCTTCAGGCACCACCTGATTGAAAATCACTCGACCAGTTACAGTCTCCACTAATTTTCTAGTTGCTTCGCCAGTCTGTTTGTTTTTCAAAGTAACTCTCACTTTGATGATGGCATGCTTTGACAGCTTGCCTTCGTTATAAGCTACGATTACTTCTTCTGATGAATAAAAAGTTTTGCCTTCACCTTTCTCACCTTTTCTTCCTTTAGTGAGGTAGTACAATCCAAGCACCATGTCCTGTGAAGGAACAGTGATAGGCGCACCGTTGGCAGGGTTCAAAATATTATGTGACGACAGCATCAAAGTGGCTGCTTCCAAAATTGCTTCCTGACCCAGCGGCACGTGAACGGCCATCTGATCACCGTCAAAGTCAGCGTTGAAGGCAGTACAAACAAGGGGGTGCAACTGAATCGCTTTCCCTTCGATCAGCTTAGGCTGGAATGCTTGGATACCAAGTCTGTGAAGCGTTGGGGCACGGTTCAAAAGAACAGGATGTCCTTTCAATACGTTTTCCAAAATGTCCCAAACTACAGGATCCTTACGATCAACTATTTTCTTGGCCGACTTAACCGTCTTTACAATTCCTCTTTCAATGAGTTTGCGGATGATGAATGGCTTGAACAATTCAGCTGCCATGTCCTTTGGCAGACCGCACTCATGCAATTTCAATTCAGGTCCAACAACAATTACCGAACGACCAGAATAATCAACGCGCTTTCCAAGCAAGTTTTGACGGAAACGTCCTTGCTTACCTTTGAGCATATCGCTCAATGATTTCAGTGCGCGGTTACCATCCGAACGAACTGCGTTTACTTTTCTTGAGTTGTCAAACAATGAGTCAACGGCTTCCTGGAGCATGCGTTTTTCGTTACGCAAAATCACTTCAGGAGCTTTGATATCGATCAATCTCTTCAGACGGTTGTTACGAATAATCACGCGTCTGTAAAGGTCATTCAAATCTGATGTTGCAAAGCGACCGCCATCCAACGGCACCAACGGACGCAATTCCGGAGGAATCACAGGTACCATTTTAATGGTCATCCATTCAGGTTTGTTTTCAACACGGGTATTTGCATCACGGAAAGCTTCAACCACTTTCAAACGTTTCAATGCTTCTGCCTTACGTTGTTGTGAAGTGTCTGTAGCTGCCTGGTGACGAAGGTCGTAAGAAAGCTCATCGAGTTTCAAACGGCTCAACAACATCTCAAGTGCATCAGCACCCATTCTCGCGATAAATTTCTTAGGATCGTTGTCATCCAGCAATTGATTTTCGCGAGGAAGTTTGTCAACGATTTCCAGATATTCCTCTTCAGTCAAGAAGTCGAGACGGTTCACACCATCCTCTTCTTTTGTACCGGGCTGGATCACCACATATCTTTCGTAGTAAATGATCTGATCCAATTTCTTGGTAGGTAACCCCAACAAGTATCCGATCTTATTCGGCAATGAGCGGAAATACCAGATGTGAGCTACAGGTACCACCAGTTCGATGTGACCCATGCGCTCGCGTCTCACTTTTTTCTCAGTAACTTCTACACCGCAACGGTCGCAGATGATGCCTTTGTAACGGATGCGCTTATACTTTCCGCAATGACACTCCCAATCCTTCACCGGGCCGAAAATTCTTTCGCAAAACAAACCTCCCATCTCAGGCTTATAAGTCCTGTAGTTGATGGTTTCGGGCTGCGTGATCTCACCATGTGAACTTTCCAGAATAGATTCCGGAGAAGCTAAGCTGATAGTGATTTTTGAGAAGTCGTTGTTGATCTTTTTATTCTTTCTGAAAGACATGCTTTGTGTTTTTTCAGTTAACTAACTTTTTTAGGTCTTGAGTACTGAGTCTTTAGTCATGAGTACCAATTACTCAAGACTAAAGACTCAAGACTATTTAATCCATCGTAATCTCTAATGCGAGACCACGCAATTCGTGCACCAATACATTGAATGACTCAGGGATATTCGGCTTGCGCATATTCTCCCCTTTCACAATTGATTCGTATGCTTTTGCACGACCAATCACATCATCAGACTTGATAGTCAAAATTTCTTGAAGGATATGTGATGCACCGAATGCTTCGATCGCCCACACTTCCATCTCTCCGAAACGCTGACCACCAAACTGTGCCTTACCACCCAATGGTTGTTTTGTGATGAGCGAGTACGGTCCGATTGAGCGGGCGTGCATCTTATCATCCACCAAGTGACCCAGCTTGAGCATGTAGGCAAGACCTACGGTTACAGGCTGATCAAATTTTCCACCGGTTAATCCATCGTATAAGTACGTACGGCCAAACTCAGGAAGATTTGCTTCTTTCAATTCAGCAGAAACCTGGTCAAGCGATGCTCCGTCAAAAATCGGAGTAGCATATTTTCTACCCAATTTCTTACCGGCCCACGCCAATACAGTTTCATAGATCTGACCCAAGTTCATACGAGAAGGTACGCCCAGCGGGTTCAAGCAAATATCTACCGGTGTTCCGTCTTCAAGGAAAGGCATATCTTCTTCGCGAACGATACGAGCTACCACACCTTTATTACCGTGACGACCGGCCATCTTATCTCCTACCTTCAGCTTACGCTTCTTAGCGACATAAACTTTTGCCAACTGCACAATACCTGCTGGCAATTCATCCCCAACTTCAAGAGTGAAACGCTCACGCTTAAATTCACCAGCAATAACATTGCGCCTATTGAGATAGTTCTTCACCAACTCTGCTACAGCTTCATTTGAGCTTTCATCATTGCTCCAGTTCTCCAGGCTGATGTCTGCAATCAAGTTCACTTCTTCAGGAACATTGTAATTGCTTTCATCACGATAAATGTTCTTGTCAGGGAACAAGTTGCTTTCAATCACCTTAGAAGAGAACTTCACGCCTTTGCTGATCAACTCATCGCCAAACTTATGCTTCACACCCTGGCTGGTTTTGCCCGTGAGTAATGAAGTCAACTTCTTAATCATTTCGTTGCGAAGCTCAGACAGGTCTTTGCCGTAACGGTTCTTCAATGCATCCAACTCCTTCTTCGACTTGCTGCGCAAATCTTTGTCACGCTTAGGACGAGAGAAAAGTTTGGTATCGATTACCACACCTTTCAATGATGGAGGCGCTTTCATCGAAGCATCTTTCACGTCACCGGCTTTGTCACCAAAGATGGCGCGTAACAGTTTTTCTTCCGGTGTCGGATCTGTTTCTCCTTTTGGAGTAATCTTACCGATAAGGATATCTCCTTCTTTTACTTCTGCACCTATGCGGATGATACCATTTTCATCGAGGTGCTTCACAGCTTCCTCGCTTACGTTAGGGATTTCAGAAGTCAATTCTTCTTCACCGCGTTTAGTATCGCGAACTTCCAACTCAAATTCTTCAATGTGAATAGAAGTATAGATATCATCGCGAACAACGCGCTCGGAAATTACAATCGCATCTTCGAAGTTGTAACCTTGCCAAGGCATGTAAGCCACCATCAGGTTTCTTCCAAGAGCTAATTCTCCATTTGCGGTTCCATAACCCTGGCACAGTGGCTGTCCTTTAGAAACTTTATCACCTTTCTTCACCAAAGGAGTAAGGTTGATGCAAGTATCCTGGTTAGTTCTACGGAACTTAATTAAGCTATAAGATTTGTATTCGTCATCGAAGCGAACAAGTTTTTCATCTTCAGAAACTTCATACTTGATAACGATTTTTTTGGCGTCAACAAATTCAACAACACCGGTACCTTCAGAAAGAACCAAGGCGCGCGAATCCATTGCGATACGGTTTTCAAGACCAGTACCCACTACAGGCGCCTCGGGTCTCATCAGCGGCACAGCCTGACGCTGCATGTTAGAGCCCATCAACGCACGGTTGGCATCATCGTGCTCGAGGAACGGAATCAACGAAGCCGCAATCGATACGATCTGGTTAGGTGCAATATCCATGTAGCGGATGTCTTTCGGCTCCACAACTGGGAAGTCACCTTCAAAGCGTGCTTTTACTTTTTCGTTTTCAAGTTCCCCACCTGCTTTTATTTTCACATTCGCCTGAGCGATGTTGAAAGTATCTTCTTCTTCAGCGGTAAGGAAGATTACATCTTTACCTTTCACTTTTCCATTCTCGACCTTGCGATAAGGTGTTTCGATGAAGCCCATCTTGTTCACTTTAGCATGAACACAAAGTGACGAGATCAACCCGATGTTCGGACCTTCAGGAGTTTCGATGGTACACAGACGACCGTAGTGCGTATAGTGTACGTCACGAACTTCGAAGCCGGCACGTTCACGTGAAAGACCACCGGGACCAAGGGCAGACATCCTACGCTTGTGCGTGATCTCTGCCAATGGGTTAGTTTGATCCATGAACTGTGACAACTGGTTTGTTCCGAAGAACGAGTTGATTACTGAAGACAACGTACGCGCGTTGATCAAATCAACCGGCTTGAAGTCTTCATTATCGCGAACGTTCATTCTTTCTTTGATGGTTCTCGCCATACGTGCAAGACCTACACCAAACTGCGAGTACAATTGTTCACCAACGGTTCTTACTCGTCTGTTGCTCAAGTGATCGATGTCATCAACAACTGCTTTAGAGTTGATCAATCCGATCAAATATTTTACAATAAGAATAATATCCTCTGTAGTCAATACGCGCTGATCTGCGCTAAGGTCAAGACCTAATTTCTTGTTGATTCTGTAACGACCAACTTCACCAAGGTCATAACGCTTTTCACTGAAGAACAAGCTCTGGATAATATCGCGAGCGGTTTGTTCGTCAGGGGCTTCAGTATTTCTTAATTGACGATAGATTTGCTCAACCGCCTCTTTTTCAGAGTTCGAGTTGTCTTTCGCCAATGTGTTGAAGATGATCTGGAAGTCAGCCACGTTCACGTCTTCACGGTGAACGATGATTGATTTCGTTCCTGATTCGATGATCACATCTACATCTTCAGCTGTGAGTACATGGTCACGCTCGAGTAACACTTCGTTACGGTCGATGGAAACCACTTCACCGGTATCTTCATCCACAAAGTCTTCCGTCCATGTTTTCAAAACACGGGCAGCCAACTTGCGGCCTGTCATTTTCTTTAATGTGTTTTTGTTCGCTTCAACTTCTTCGCTCAACCCGAACAAATCCAAAATATCTTTATCCGTTCCATAACCTATGGCGCGGAGCAGAGTAGTTACAGGGAATTTTTTCTTACGGTCGATGTAAGCATACATCACCGCGTTCACGTCTGTCGCAAATTCGATCCACGATCCTTTGAAAGGAATGATACGTGCCGAGTACAGTTTTGTACCGTTCGTGTGTTTACTCATGGCGAAGAACACACCAGGAGAACGATGCAACTGTGACACGATCACGCGCTCAGCTCCGTTGATCACGAATGAGCCTTTCTCAGTCATGTAAGGAATGTTTCCTAAGAAAACTTCCTGTTCGATGGTTTGGAAATCTTCGTTGTCCTCATCGTTACAAGTGAGGCGAAGCTTTGCTTTCAGCGGAACTGAAAACGTAAGTCCGCGATCAATACACTCGTCTACGTTGTACTTTGGAGGATCAATTGTATAATCTACAAACTCAAGCACGAAGTTTTCGCGTGAGTCAGAGATAGGGAAGTTTTCTGCAAACACTTTAAAGAGACCTTCGTTCTGCCTCTTCTCAGCAGGAGTCTCGATTTGCAAAAAGTCTTTGAACGATTGAAGTTGAATGTCCAAGAAGTCTGGATACTCCAGAACTTTGTCAATGGACGAAAAATCAATTCGGTTGTTTGATGTCTTCTTTGCCAAGGTACTTAGCGGTTAAAATTTTTCCCGAACCAGAATTATTCCAAAACTATTAGATACGAATGCCTTGCAGCATAAAATAGGGAAAGACCCCAACCCTGTTTTTCAAGGAATGGGGCCTGAATCCCTTATAAGACGGTATCCGCGCCCTTCAAGAAATTATTTCAGCTCAACTTCAGCGCCTGCTTCTACGAGTTGTTTCTTCAAGTTCTCAGCTTCGTCTTTAGGTAAGCCTTCTTTGATAGTCTTAGGAGCACCATCAACTACATCTTTAGCTTCTTTCAAGCCAAGGCCTGTTAATTCTTTCACCAACTTCACGATCTGAAGTTTGTTAGCACCAGCTGCTTTCAACACAACATCGAAGTTGGTTTTCTCAGCCGCAGCCGCAGCACCGCCACCACCAGCTGCAGGACCTGCTACAACAGCAGCAGCTGCAGGCTCAATGCCATAAGTTTCTTTCAAGTAAGAAGCTAATTCGCTCACTTCCTTAACTGTAAGTTCTACAAGTTGATCGCCAATTGATTTGATATCCGCCATGATTGATAATTGTTTAAAATTTTTAAATTCTTGTTTTTAGTTTTTTCTTTCTTCCAATGCTTTCACCAAACCTGCTACCGTTTGCTTGCTGCTTATTAAAGCAGACAATACATTCTTGGCAGGAGACTGGAGCAATGAAATAATATCGCCAAGGAGTTCATTTTTAGATTTCAACTCGCTCAGCGCATTCAAATGTTCCTCACCGATAAAGAGGGCAGTCTCGATGGAAGCTGCTTTTAAACCGGGCTTACCCTCTAGTTTCTTGCGATACTCTTTAATCACTTTTGCGGGTGCATTGCCAGCCTCTTTCGAGAACATTACACCTGAAAAGCCCTTCAGAGTTTTGAAAATATCTTCGAAGTTGGTTGATTGCTTTTCCAATGCTTTGCGGATCATTGTGTTTTTGTAAACCACATATTCCACACCTGCATTGAAGCAAAGTCTCCTTAGCGCGTTCACCTGAGCTACGGTCAACCCTGAAGCATCTGTGATATAAAAATGATTGTTCTGTGAAAACTTCACAGCCAATTCATCTATAATTTGTCCTTTTTCTTCCCTGGTCATGTCTTTAATTATTAAGAGCCCAATGAACCTGAATCAATCCTGATACCGGGACTCATCGTGGTGGAAAGCGCTACACTTTGCAGGTAGGTTCCTTTAGATGAAGATGGTTTCAGTTTTACAACCATATTGATAAGTTCAGCCGCGTTATCTTTGATCATCTCGGGACTGAAGGAAGCCTTACCTATACTTGCGTGAACGATTCCCTGTTTGTCGATTTTAAAGTCCACTTTACCCGCCTTTACTTCTTTCACTGCTTTTCCAACTTCAAGGGTAACTGTTCCGGACTTAGGGTTTGGCATCAAGCCGCGTGGGCCTAGCACCTTTCCTAACTTACCTACTTTCGCCATAACGGTTGGCATAGTGATGATCACATCAATATCTGTCCATCCGCCTTCGATTTTTTTAATGTATTCATCTAAGCCTACGTGCTCAGCGCCTGCATCTTTTGCTTCCTGTTCTTTATCAGGAGAGCAAAGAACCAATACACGCACAACTTTGCCTAAGCCGTGTGGCAAAGACACAACACCACGCACCATTTGGTCAGATTTCTTAGGATCAACACCCAAACGGATGTCAACGTCTACAGAAGCATCAAACTTAGTGAAGGTAATGTCCTTCAACATTTTTGCTGCATCGATTAGAGAGTATTCCTTCTCTAAGTTATACTTGGCGATAACTGCCTTTCTATTTTTTGATACTCGTGCCATTTTCTTTTCAGTTAACAGTTAATCGTTATTAGTTAATTGTTAATCGGCCTGGAAGCTGCTCTTTTAACTTTCAACTTTTAACTATATACTTATTTACCCTTGGGAGCAACACCGCTAACAGTAACACCCATGCTGCGTGCTGTTCCAGCAATCATTTTCATAGCCGACTCAACTTTAAATGCATTGAGGTCAGGCATTTTTAATTCTGCAATTTTTTTGATCTGATCCCAGGAGATCGATCCAACCTTCAAGCGGTTAGGTTCTTTTGAGCCTTTCTGAAGCTTAATGGCTTCCATAATCAATACCGCGGCAGGAGGAGTTTTAATAACAAAGTCAAATGACTTGTCATTATACATAGTGATGAGCACAGGCAACACCTGACCTTGCTTGTCTTGCGAGCGAGCATTGAACTGCTTGCAGAAGTCCATGATGTTCAAACCTTTCGAACCAAGTGCAGGACCGATTGGAGGTGCAGGGTTGGCTTGACCGCCTTTTACCTGTAATTTCAAATAACCAGTTACTTCCTTTGCCATGATATTCTTAGTCTAACTTTTCAATTTTTGTCAATGTCCTGTGTAGACACAGGACATGGTATTCTTTTAATCTAATTTTTCAACTTGCATATAACTCAATTCAACAGGAGTGTTCCTGCCGAAGATTTTCACCATTACGTTCAGCTTCTTCTTGTCTTCAAAAATCTCCTCCACATTACCTGTAAACCCGCTGAAAGGTCCGTCCATTACTTTCACTGATTCTCCCTTTATAAATGGAGTCTCCAGTTTTTCCTCGAATTGGTCAACCTCATCTACTTTACCAAGGATGCGGTTTACCTCGGCTTGTCTCAATGCTACAGGATCTTTGCTGGTAGCACTTGATCCGCTTGCCCCCAGGAAACCGATTACTCCGGGAATATTATTCACTTTGTGGTACGCCTCGCCATGAGAGAGATCTGCTGAAACAAGAACATATCCGGGAAAGAAATTTCTTTCACGCACACGCTTCTTCCCATTGCGCATTTCATAAACCTTTTCCGAAGGAATGAGTACCTGCGGAATAAATTCCTGTAGTTTTGAGCGCTCAATCTCCGTCTCCAGGTAAGATTTTATCTTCTTTTCCTGGCCACTGATTACGCGCAATACATACCATTTTAGCTCTGCCATGTTTTAAAATTCTCTGTAAAACCAATGCAAAGCATTATTGAAACCAAAATCGATCAAACCGATAACCAGGGCAAAAATCAATGAAGCCACCAGTACCAAAATGGCACTGCTTTGCAGTTCATTGAACTTCGACCAAGAGACCTTATTCTTGATCTCGTCAATCGAATCGAGGATATAGTTCTTCAGTTTTTCCATCAAATTCTTTAAATTCTGCACGGGTGGAGAGACTCGAACTCCCAGCCAACGGTTTTGGAGACCGCTACTCTACCAATTGAGCTACACCCGTATTACCTTGGCTTCCTCTTGACTCTCTACCCTAAATTCAAAAGGACTGCAAATGTAGAGCAATTGCCAAAGAAAACAAAAGCGTTTCCAAGAAAAATCTCAGAAACGCTTGTTGTTGAATATCAACTAATTGCCTCTCGGCAAGAAATCCTTAGTCGAGGATCTCAGTTACCTGGCCAGAACCCACCGTACGGCCACCTTCGCGGATAGCAAAACGCAATCCTTTCTCCATGGCGATCTTGTTGATCAGCTCCACTTCGATAGATACGTTATCACCAGGCATAACCATTTCCACACCGGCTGCAAGTTTACACTCGCCAGTTACATCCGTTGTACGGAAGTAGAACTGAGGACGGTATTTGTTGAAGAACGGGGTGTGACGACCACCTTCTTCTTTGCTCAATACGTAAACTTCAGCTTTGAATTTAGCGTGAGGAGTTACTGAACCGGGCTTGCAAATAACCATACCACGGCAGATTTGCTCTTTTTCAATACCACGGAGCAACAAACCTACGTTATCACCAGCTTCTCCTCTGTCAAGGATTTTGCGGAACATCTCCACACCAGTGATGGTAGAAGTCAAGTTTTCAGCACCCATTCCAAGGATTTGAACCGGATCACCAGTTTTGATGATACCACGCTCGATACGGCCAGTAGCAACCGTTCCACGACCAGTGATCGAGAACACGTCTTCTACGGGCATCAAGAAATCTTTGTCTATCAAACGAACTGGAATCGGAATGTGGTTATCCACAGCATCCATCAACTCATTAACTTTTTCAACCCATTTTGCTTCGCCATTCAGTGCACCCAAGGCAGAGCCGCGGATGATTGGCATAGTGTCGCCAGGGAATTGATAAGAAGAAAGCAATTCGCGAACTTCCATTTCAACGAGGTCAAGCAATTCTGCATCGTCAACCAAGTCAACTTTGTTCATGAATACTACAAGGGCAGGTACACCCACCTGACGAGCCAAAAGGATGTGCTCGCGGGTTTGAGGCATAGGGCCGTCAGTAGCAGCTACCACAAGGATAGCTCCGTCCATCTGGGCAGCACCAGTAACCATGTTTTTCACATAGTCAGCGTGACCGGGACAGTCTACGTGTGCGTAATGTCTCTTTTCTGTAGAATATTCTACGTGAGAAGTGTTGATAGTGATACCCCTTTCTTTTTCTTCAGGAGCATTGTCAATAGAAGAGAAATCTCTCATTGAAGCAAGTCCCTTTGCAGAAAGTACCTTGGTAATAGCAGCAGTCAACGTGGTTTTACCGTGGTCAACGTGACCAATGGTTCCGATGTTAACGTGCGGTTTCGAGCGGTCAAATGTTTCTTTTGCCATATTTGAAAATCCCAGTTAAGTGTTTAAAAGTGTATAATTAATTTAATAAGGTACTAATCCGAGTTTCTCCGCCTGAGAAACATATACACCCTAAACATTTTAAGCCTTTCGAATAAGGGTTATTCGACATCTGAGATCCTCTTCACTTTGATGATGGCGCTACCCATCGGTGATAAGATTTCAAGTTCAAAATTTCAAGTTCAAAATTCAAAATTGACTCATTCGTCAACCTTGAAACCCAATCCCAAATCTTGAATTTGGAATGTGGAATTTTAAATCCCGGTGGAGCTGTTGATGAGGATTGAATGCCGCCTTTGGCGAGCATCCTCGTGCTCCGCACGGGACTCACGACCTCTTCCAACAAATATCAACATCTCTTTGGAGCTGTTGATGAGGATTGAACTCACGACCTCTTCCTTACCAAGGAAGTGCTCTACCACTGAGCTACAACAGCGTTTTAAGCCGTTAATAGTTATTAGTTAAATGTTAATCGGGGATACGATTAACTATCAACGATTAACTATTAACTAACCAAGAGCGGGAAACGAGGTTCGAACTCGCGACCTATAGCTTGGAAGGCTATCGCTCTACCAACTGAGCTACTCCCGCTTTTTTGTGGGGAGAACAGGATTCGAACCTGTGAAGACATAAGTCAACAGATTTACAGTCTGTCCTCGTTGGCCGCTTGAGTATCTCCCCTACGATTTCAATCTTTTCAAGAACTTTGCCCACTTAAGCAGAATGGCATAGACCATTCCCGAAAAAAGGGAGTGCAAAATTATACGGTTTTTCGGTATCGGCAAACGCCTACTGAAAGAAAAGTAGGCAGTAGGCAGAAAGCAAGTGGCAGTAAGACATTCTTTCGACTGCCAACTGGCTACTGCTGTCTGCTGACTTCTTAAATCTTATGGACTTTACATCAGCACAATCTCCTTTAATACATCCTTGCCAAACTCTGTTTCCAGCGTTTTAAGCAGGTGGCTCTTGTGAAAACTAAGGTCGCTTTTCATAGCAGGCGAATCCAGTTCGATGAACAACACCTTATTACGGATATAAATTCGTTTGGTGTGCCTGGCTACAGGTTTACCCACAAGCTTTTCCCACGAGGCTACCACATTAGCCTCATCAAATTTGGGCTTCAAATGGTATTGTCTCAGCAGGCTTTTGATCGCCTGGCCGATGTGCTGAATATCGTGAGGATTTTGGGGCATGGCTTAACTAGACTATAAACTTACCATTTTCTATGTTCACGATTCCGGCTTTCAAATTCATCTCGCGAAGAACCTCTTTGCACCGATCCGGCCGCGCATCGGTGATAAATAATTGACCGAACATTCCCTCCGTAACCAATTTCAAAATTTTACTGATCCGTTTGTCATCGAGCTTGTCGAAAATATCATCGAGTAAAAGCACCGGTTTAAATTTTTTCTTTTCAGCGATAATTTGAAACTCCGCCATTTTCAGCGCTATTAAAAAGGACTTTTGCTGGCCTTGCGAGCCATAACGTTTCAATTCATTGGTATTCAACAGAAATAAAAAATCATCACGGTGAATGCCGGAAGTTGTTCTCTGCGAGGCCAGATCTCGTGAAAGGTTTTTTTGAAGCATTTCTCCAAAATCGATTCCCTCGAGATCCGATCGATACTGAATATCCATCTCTTCCATCTTCGAATCGGCAAGATTCTCGTAATGCTTTCTGAAGACAGGCGTGTATTCCTTAACAAATTCTTTTCTTTTGGTGAAAATGGATTTTGCAGCCGGAATAATTTTTTGGTCATAGCCGACAAGCAGATCATAGTCAGTTTGGCCTCGATCGGAAAACATTTTCAACGCGCTGTTACGCTGTTTTAGAAAAGTGGAATAGACAATAAGGTTCTCTAAATAGCTGTGATCAATCTGCGAAAGCAGGCTGTCAAAAAATCTGCGTCTTACCTCACTGCCATCCCAGATCAATTCGATGTCTTGCGGAGCAATAAGAACCACCGGATACTTCCCCACGTGTTCTGAAAACTTAACACAATCCTGCCCGTCTTCGCGAATAACTTTTTTTTGTCCTTGTTGAAAAGAGCAGATCACTTCTTTGCCTTTTCCATTCAGCAAAAAGTTGCATTTGATCATGAACTGACTTTCGCCCAGTTTTATATTCTGAGAATCTGAAGGGTTGATTGCGCTTTTGGTGAATGATAAATAATGCATGGCATCGAGCAGATTGGTTTTGCCGCTGCCGTTGCTGCCAAGAAAGCAATTCACAGACTGATCAAACCGAAGAGTCGCCTCGGCATAATTTTTAAAATTGAACAGTCTTAATTCTTGAAGGAACACTCTCTTCTATGCTATTTTATTCCGCTCACCAACGTTGGTTTGGCGATTGCCGCGCCATCACGTATTTTCGCAGTTCGTAAAATCCAAAAGTAACACTTATGGCAGCCACCGCCCAAGCTAAAAGCAAAACAACCAAGGCAGAATATTCAAAAGAGACGTATTTGTTTTGGTTCGAATCGATGTTGCTCATGCGCAAGTTTGAAGAGAAAGCAGGGCAACTTTACGGGATGCAAAAAATCCGCGGTTTCTGCCATTTATATATAGGTCAGGAAGCTTGCGCATCTGGAGCGGTTTCTGCCTTGAAAAAAGGGGACAAATACATTACAGCTTATCGCGACCACGCCCACCCACTTGCACTGGGAACTAGTCCGAATAAAGTAATGGCCGAGCTTTATGCAAGAGAAACCGGGGTGAGCAAAGGAAAAGGCGGCTCCATGCACATTTTTGATAAGGAGCATGGTTTTTTTGGTGGACATGGAATCGTGGGAGCTCAAGTACCGCTTGGTGCTGGTATTGGCTTTACTGAAAAGTATAATAAAACTGGCAATCTCTGTATATGCTATATGGGTGACGGTGCGGTTCGTCAAGGTGCCTTTCATGAAGCGTTGAATTTGGCCATGCTCTGGAAAATCCCAGTAATCTTTGTGATCGAAAACAATGGCTATGCGATGGGGACTTCAGTGCAGCGTACTTCAAATGTACATGAGCTCTACAGACTGGGTGAGTCTTACGATATGCCTTCCGAACCTGTGGATGCCATGAATGTGGAAGCAGTTCATGAAGCTGTTGGCCGTGCAGCCGAGCGAGCCCGTGCCGGTGATGGACCTACTTTGTTGGAGTTCAGAACTTACCGTTACAAAGGCCACTCCATGAGCGATCCTCAAAAATACCGTTCCAAAGAGGAGGTAGAAGAATACAAACAGCGTGACCCGATCGAACAGGTGAGAAAAACCATTCTGGATAAGAAGATAGCGTCTGACAAAGAGCTGGAAACCATTGAACAAAAAATAAATAGTCAGGTAGAGGAGTGTGTGAAATTTGCTGAGGAATCAAAATACCCAGATCCATCGGAGTCGATGAAGGATATTTATATGCAAGAGGATTATCCTTTTATCACGGATTAATCACTTTTAATTCAAACATGGAATTCTTAGTTTTGCGACCCCGTCAAATGGCGGGGCTTTAATTTTTAAAAGCACATGGCGAAAAAGGAAGAAAACAAGGATTTGCTCGAAAGCCCCGAGGCTCTTAAGGAAAAATTTGAGGGATTTGAACATTGGGTAGAATCTAATCCAAAGATAATTATCGGAGTAGTGGCAGCTTTAGTACTGGCAGTAGGTGGTTATTTCGGTTGGAGATATTATATCGACAACCAAGAAGCACAAGCTCAAAAAGAAATGTTCCAGGCAGTTCATTATTTTGAAGCTGACAGCCTCAACCTTGCATTCAATGGAGATGGAAACAACCTTGGGTTCAAACAGATCATTGAAGATTATGGAATGACCCCGGCAGGCAATCTCGCTAATTTTTACGCGGGTGTAATTCACCTCAAGCAAGGAAAATTCCCTTTGGCCATTTATTACCTCGAAGACTTCAAAGCCAACGACATGTTGGTGCAAGCTCGCGCCTACAGCCTGATTGGCGATGCTTACATGGAACAAAAAGACTATGAAAATGCATCAAAGTGGTACAACAAAGCTTCAGAATACAACCCGAACAAAGAGTTCACCCCTACTTATATGATGAAAGCCGCCTTGGCTTATGAGAAATTAAATCAGAACGAAAAGGCCAAAGAGGTTTACCAGAAAATCATCGATACTTATTTTGAAAGCAGCGAAGTTCAAAATGCCAAGAAGTACAAGGCGAGATTGGAAACAAATTCTTAAAAAGAATTAGTGATATTTGAAGAGGGATAGATGTCTATCCCTTTTTTGTTTAAATGATTTTTTATGGCAGGAATACTTTCATCGGTTTCAGGAAAAACCAAGATCAATATCAAGAACAAGAAATTCGCCATTGTCGTGGCCGAATGGAACGATGAAATCACTGAACCTTTGTTTGATGGTGCCTATCATGCTTTGCTTGAATTGGGCGCGAAGAAAGAAAACATCACCCGCAAAAATGTACCCGGTAGTTTTGAACTACCGCTCGGAGCTCAACGGATGGCCGAGAAAAAAAATATTGATGCCGTCATCTGTATAGGTTGTGTAATTCAAGGAGATACTCCACACTTTGATTATATCTGCCAAGCTGTGGCTTATGGAATTATGAAAGTGAATTTAAAATTCAACAAACCAGTAGCATTTGGAGTACTAACCACACTCAACAAAAAACAGGCACTGGAACGCGCGGGGGGCAAGCTCGGCAACAAAGGTGAAGAAGCCGCATTGACCGCAGTGAAGATGTTGGAAATCTAATCGTCCTTAAAGCAAAAAGTCAGTTAAAAATACTTTATCCCTTAGTAAGAGTAAACACGTTCTGACCTCCAACGGAAGATTCTCTCCCTCCACCTAATGTCGTATTCGCCCAAATGAAGGACAACTTGAGTTTTGTACTGGAAATTTCAACTATGTCGATTAACAGACCGTCATCTCTTTTAATCGTTTTTCCATTGGGCGACACAAACGTCCATGTGCCTGAGGCGGGCCATACGGCTTTCCCATTTGTAGAAGTATAGGTGGTGGCCGTAAACGTCAGAGTCAATCCCTGATAGGTGCTGGTTTGATCTACATTATCCACCAACGCTGATTGCAAAACCCAGCTACCCATCAAAGCTTTCGTTGGTCCTTGAGGCGATGGCGAATCTGGTTTGCAGCCTGAAAACTGAACCAGGCAAATTACCGCTAGCGTTGTTATGAGAAATTTCATTATAAATTCTTTTATGGGTTGAAGATTTATTTCTTAATGAATCTGAGCGTGCTCACCACACCATTCTGATTTACCCGCAGCACATAGACTCCGGACGGCAGTTCTTTTACATTTGAACGAAAATCATTTCCACATTTTTCAACTGGAAGAGAAGAAGATTTTCCAGCAAGGTCAAGCAACTGCAACTCTGTAATTTCTTGAGCAGATGATATGAAGAGATAATCCTCAGCCGGGTTTGGGTATGCAAGAGCTGTTTTTTCATGAAATGAATCTACAGCCGTAACTATGATGGTTTCGTTGTCAGAAAATTGACTAACACAATCGTCAACCCGAACTTGAACCGTGTAGATACCGGGCTTCGAAACATTCAATGTATTGTTGGTTGCACCGTTGATGGCAGTTCCGTTCCAATACCATTGATTTCCGAAAGTTGCACTTGAAATAAGTGTAGGAGCGGAAGTATTCTGATTGGATAGCGAGACCACAGGCTTCATCGGGTTGATGCAAAAACTCTGATCAATGGACGTGGCCGGATTGTAATTAGTATCACCAATCTGCGAAGCAGTGATAGACGCTCTACCCGCTTTGACCAAGGTTACTTGCGTACCATCGATTACGATTTTGTCTGAAGTAGAAGCAAAACTAACCGTAAGACCTGAAGTAGAGGTGGCTGAAACATTGAATGGAGCACCTCCCAAAGTTTTAGATGCAGGTGCATTAAATGTTATTGCTTGGTTCGCCTTAATGATGATGAATGACTGTACAATATCTGTTGCGGCATTGTAATTAGTGTTTCCTGGTTGGCTTGCAGTGATGCTCACCGATCCAGTTTTAAGAATAGTAACTTTATTTTCATTGCTGATAGATGCGATGGTTGGGTCCGAGCTCACGTATGCTACGGTCAAACCTGAAGATGCAACACCGCTCAAACTAAAAGCAGCATCCCCAAAAATCTTTGACTTAAGTGCACTGAAGATAATCGACTGATCTGCCTTGCTTATGATCAGCGGTTGCGGTACATCAACAGCAGCATTGAAATCAGAATTACCCGCTTGACTTGCTGTGATAGTCACTGGGCCTGCTCCAACAATAGTCAAACTATTTCCATCGACTGTTGCAACACTCGGATCAGAACTCGAATAAGTCACTGTCAGGCCTGAAGAAGAGGTGCCTTCCAATGTAATCGCAACGTCACCAAAGGTCTTTGAAGCAAGTGTATTAAATGTGATGGCTTGATCTGCTTTATTCGAAAGTAAAAACCTAGCTGAAACAGGTAAGTGATCGGAGGTAGTTGTAGAGTAATTGTTGATGTATGTTCGCGGGTCTTCAACGGTTGTTGAACTATTTACATAGGCGTTAGACAATTCATTTGAAATAATAATATTGTCAATAAAACTGGTCGAACTCGGAAATGTACTTGCGCCACTTTGATTTAAAGTATAAGTAATCGCGTTGAAATTTGTCGCGTCATCTACAAACGACTTGTATGAGGATTGCGCTCCGGATGTAATCGAACCATAAACATCATCATTAAAATCTCCCAACAAAATAATATTGTCGTGTTTATAGTGAGTGTTCAAAGAGTCACGTAAAACATTCGCATCATATTGCCTGCGATTGTAGCTGGTTTGATCCGATGCTGACTTGCCATGGATGTCAATCATGAGAATACGTCTGGTTGTTCCGTTGACAGTTACATCAAACGTAGCCATGAATGGCAATCTGCCTGATGACCAGAAACTGCTGCTTGTTCCAGTCGGATAATTAGCAAGCGTTTTGGTGCCAGCTAGGATTGAATCATACAAGCTGGCGAACATTACGCGAGAGCTAACTAGTTGCACTTTTGAAGTGTTGTAGATGAATCCTGTCTTTTGTGGAGGAAAGTGGGGGTCTGGCGCCTGCCATGAATAAGACCAGCGATCCGAGACGACTTTACTATAGCCCGAAAGATTTGAAACCAATTGGTTCAATGCATTGTCATCCGCAATTTCTTCCACAGCAAAAACATCTGCTGCAATAGTTTGAAGCACTGTTGTGACATTGGCTACCTGTAGTGCATCATCGGTTGGACCAAACTCAACGTTACTTGCGTCTTTCACGTCCGTGCCGAAAAATTCCATATTGTAAGTTGCCACATTGAAGGTTTCCGCTTTCGGATAAGAAGATCCCATTAAACTTCCGTAAGACGCATCCAATCCTGTGCCTTTGAAATTGATGGAGCCGGACCATTTTAATTGTTTTGATGCAGGTGAAAAGCGGAAGTAAATCAATTGACCGCTGGCTGCATCAGCTTGAGCAACCAGAACATTCGATCCAAAGGTTGAATTGTCTTTCGACACCTCGTAACCAGTCGGCACGCTAACGGTGATGTCACTATAACCTTGGGCGGTAAATGTAAAATTTTGAGAAGGTGAGCTATTCCCTTCTGTAACTTCTCCAAAAGAAAAATTAATGGTTGATGCATTCAAATAGCTCGATACATCTTCCACTTTCCAATCGTCAAGAGTCCAACGCGAGGCTGCGGTCGTATTCGATGTATAAACAAATGCTACATATAACACTGTCTTTGGCAAAATAATGTTTGTCGAATTTGTCCAAGCCGAAGAATTAGATGCAGGGAACTTCCCGTCAATGGACGTCCATGTTGCCAATGAGGGATCACCTGAACCGGAGTAATCAGAAGAATATTTTAGTTGTAATTGATCTCCGGCAAAAGCTGAAATTGTAGCGAATGAAAGCGCGGGATAATTGACAAAATTGGTCAAGTCAAGCTGTGGAGCGATAAGCCAGTCTTCATTGGTTTGAGATGATCCGGAGAAGCCATTGATCTGCACGGCCTTATCAACTGTAGAACTATTGCATCCTGTTAAACATGTATGGCCAAAATTAGTCGAGCCCCAAACCTGCGCACCAATTACGCTAAATTGACTCCATCCGCTATTGCTCAAAAAAGTTGGGTCGTTGAAGTTTTGGTTGTAAGGATCTATTCCCACAGCAGACAGTGTCACATCTTTGCTTGTTGCTCCCGTTGTTGAGTGTGTGATCGTTCCCGTTTGCGTTCCTGTGTTTCCTGAAGGATTGAATTTGACATAAACGGTTTGAGGAGAAGTGAAATTCGCGGAAGGGAGATTCAAAGATGCTCCATAAGATATATTATCAGATGAGATGAGATAATTTCCAATAACTGTTACACTTACATCCGCTGTGAGGTTATTGGCAGCGACAGTAAATGATTGTGAAGCGGATTGTTTTGATTTATCTGTGAAGCCCGAAAAGTTTATTGAGGTGACTGATGGGCTTATTGAAGGAGTGGTTGAAGCGTTGGTGGTGACATCGATCTTCGTAGGGTTTGCTTGCAAATTCAGAGCAAGGTCTTCGGCCACAGAGTAAACATCATAACTTGTGCTTGGCGAAAGGCCGGTAAGTGTTTTTGAAAAATCTGCTCCACTCGATGGCACCGAAATAAATCCACTGTTTGAAATAGCATTGCCGCTATTGTCTTGGCCGGCTTTCACCTGCGTGGATGAAGGAGCAGATGCACCATCGGCTAAAACAACATAATAGACCTTGCCGCTTTCATTTAGGTTGACAACAAAATCAAATTGAACATCGGTGAGGTTAGCTGATTTTGGATAGCCCAATGTAAAAACAGGTGCGGTTGTGTCAGGCTCAACCAGGCTCGCAGAGTTTTGTGGCTGAGGAGATCGGGTTACAAAATCGGAGCTGTTGTTATTGCTGTCATATCCGTTTCCAGCGTACTCATCGGTACCACCAGACTGCATGGATGCTGAGGTGGATGATGAATTTGCTTTTCGCTCAATTGATGTTGTGTTTGATGGTGCAGTCGAAACTGCTGTTTCACTGCAACTCGCAGTCGATCCGAATCCTACCAAATCAACTATACTCACAGAGCTTGGGCATGACCCAGAGAGCGCGGTGATTGAATTAACAAGTGCTACTTTTCCCGCTGTGCCAGACATATTTATCATGCCCGTAACATCGGGAGTTGGCAAACTTACTGTTCCCCCTGTACCTGCAGCCTCTTGAATCAAATAATAACTGTGCGCTGCTATTGAGCCCGAAAGAGCTGTGGCTTGCCATGTTGTTCCGGTAGCAGAAGTGTATTGCACACTCCATCCCGAAAGAGAAATAGGTGATGAAGTAGGATTATAAAGTTCGATGAAATCATTTTTGTAGGTAGCTCCTGAATTTCCTCCGCCTCCGTAAACTTCGCTGATCACAATGCTCTGTGAAAAACAATTTGTAAAAAAGAAAAAACCAAAGACAGCTGATAAAAATATTCTCATAGTTTTTGGGTAGGTGAGGTTTAGTTCAATTTGCAATTAAATGGAAAATATGATCTTCATTCGGCATCATTAATTAAGATTTTGTTATGATTGTTGTTGATTAGAGTTATAAAAAAAGCCAACGAAATGTTTCATTGGCTTTAAACTATTTGAAGGGAACTTACATATTCTTCACCACTTCTCTCCCAAACTCAGAGCACTTCAATAATGTTGCCCCTTCCATTTGTCTATGAAAATCATACGTAACTCTCTTTGCCGAGATCGCTCCCTCTAATCCCTTCACAATCATATCTGCAGCTTCTTGCCAGCCCATGTACTCCAGCATCATCACACCAGAGAGGATAACGGAACCCGGATTCACTTTGTCCTGGCCTGCGTATTTTGGAGCGGTGCCGTGTGTTGCTTCGAAGATTGCATGACCCGTTACGTAGTTGATGTTTCCTCCTGGTGCAATTCCAATTCCACCAACAATTGCCGCAAGTGCATCGGAAATATAATCCCCATTCAAGTTCAAAGTTGCCACTACCGAGTATTCATCAGGACGTAAAAGAATTTGTTGTAAGAAGGCATCTGCAATGGAATCTTTGATTACAATTTTATGACCGTTACTGTTAATTTCCATCCATGGACCACCGTCTATTTCTTTAGCACCAAATTCATTTTTTGCTAAAGCGTATCCCCAGTCACGGAAGCCGCCTTCGGTAAACTTCATGATGTTGCCTTTGTGCACTAAAGTCACGTTTGGTTTTTTGTGCGTTATCGCAAACTCAATTGCCGACCGCACCAGCCTCTCTGTTCCTTCTTTTGAAACAGGTTTGATTCCGATACCTGATGTTTCGGGAAAGCGAATTTTCTTGAATTGTTTAGCAAACGTTTCTTTAAAAAAGGCAAGAAATTTTTTGTTATCATCTGTTCCCTGTTGAAATTCAATCCCAGCATATATGTCTTCCGTATTTTCACGGTAGATCACCATATTCGTTTTGTGCGGCTCTTTCACAGGCGAGGGTACCCCTTTAAACCATTGCACCGGGCGAACACAGGCATACAAATCCAAATCCTGGCGAAGTGCCACATTAAGTGAGCGGATTCCACCGCCAACAGGTGTAGTAAGAGGCCCTTTAATTCCCACCAGATATTCACGGAAAGCAGCCATTGTTTCATCAGGCATCCAGTTTCCGGCTTTGTTAAAAGCCTTTTCACCTGCAAGAACTTCTTTCCAATTTATTTTTCGTTTGCCTTTATATGCTTTCTCTATAGCTGAGTCAAATACATGTTTCGATGCCGGCCAAATGTCAACGCCTGTTCCATCTCCTTCGATGAAAGGAATAGTCGGCATATCTGGCACATTCAATTTTCCGTTGGTGATACTGATCTTCTGGTCACTCATAGTCTTTATTAATTTGATACGTATTTTTTTGAGAGCTTCGAAATTAGAAAAAAAACGGATAATGATCGCTATGATTGCTAGATGGAGCATCTAATCACTCTATTCCACCTAAACCGGAAATTTTATACATTTATTGTTTATGAAACGGCCTGTTGCCTTATCTCTGCTTTTGATCTTTGGCCTGAACATCCTTGGCTACTACTGGGTGTTCATGGGGGCCCGAATTCAGGTGGCACATAAAATCAGGGAAAGTTTTGACGCTAATAATTACCAACGCGGGTCTGAAATCACTTTCAAAGTTCCTTTGACCTTGCCCTATGGCACTGACATGAAGGACTACGAACGTGTAGATGGGGAATTTAATTACCATGGCGAAGTGTACCGACTTGTAAAACAAAAATTAGTGAGCGACACCTTGCTTATTGTGTGTGTCAAAGATACACAGGCTAAAAAAATTGATAAGGCATTAGAGGATTACGTTAAAACCTTTGCCGATAATCCGTCTACTCAAAAAAATCATTCGAAATCCATTTCAGCGTTTAGTAAGGATTATTTTTCAACAACTATTGCAATTGAAAAAAAACAATTAGGCTGGGAATTTTTTATTCAATGGCCCGAGATTCAATTGCAAACACTCTCTTCCATTCAAGATCCGGTCATTCAGCCACCGCGTGCATAATTTTTTTTCTGCTATCAGTTTAAGAAGGTTCGGTCCGGAAAAATTTTCTCGGTCAACCTTATTAATACTTAGGCAAGCACAGCATGATAACAATGCTATGTGGTCAATTATCAACTCCATTTAACTCCATTTATTAATTATGAAAATCGTAAAGCTATTAGGGCTGCTTGGTATAATACTAACCCATCAGCTCAAGGCACAAACTCTAAGCGATGGGCTAATGATGCCCAAAAAAGATTTATGCACCGGTTTCCTTTATTCGACCGACTCATGGAAAAATTATTGGGAAGGAACTTTAAAGAGAGACAATATGAATCTTGGTACTGTTACCACTACCAGCGCTACATGGGTTGGAAGCTATGGTCTAACAGAAAAAATCAACCTTATCGCTATGGTCCCTTATGTGTGGACGCGAGCGAGTAGCGGCACACTTCATCCAATGCAAGGAGTGCAAGATTTGACATTTGGCGGGAAGTATCGTTTTTTCAAAAAAGAGTTTCAGAATAGTTCACTCAAAACATTTGCTGCACTTTCTTTTTCTCTTCCTTTAACAAATTATACTCCTGATTTTCTTCCTCTGTCCATCGGTCTGTCAAGCAAAACCGTTGCTGTGAGGATCAATTCAGTTTACACACTTGCAAAGAATTGGTACACTGGAATTTCTGGCGCGTATATATTTCGGTCGAACGTGACTTTAGATCGTCCTTCGTATTATACTGATGGTCAGCTTTTCCTTACCAATGAAGTAGCCATGCCCAATCAGTTTCAATTTTTTGGAAATATCGGTTATAAGAAAAACAATTGGCAGGTAGAAATTAATTACAACCAACAAAATACGCTGGGTGGCGGAGATATCAGAAGGCAAGACATGCCCTTCGCTTCGAATCGAATGAATTTTGCCAAAATCGGTATCAACGGAGCGTACTATTTCCCGTATCCGAAAGGTTTAGCTGCACATGCAACAGCTTCATACACTGTAGCCGGGCGCAATGTTGGTCAATCTACAATGTACACTGCAGGCTTGCTATACATTATCCATTTTAAAAAAGAAATTCAAACGAATTAATGCCATGAACTTTATTACTAATTATAAATCCATTTTCTTTTTGACATTAATTGTCTTGCTGCCTTTAAGTTGCAATAAAGACGTTGGTTCAAATGAAACGCTTTATCCACTTATTCCCACAAACGTTGATGCTAACGCAGGAACCTGGAAGCCAATGTTTCTTACTTCCAACAGTCAGGTTGCCGTTCCTGTTCCAGTGGCTGTTACTACCCCCGCATATCAAAGTGAATTGACAACAATCAAAAATTTTCAGAGCCTGCTTACTTCTGGTAAGCGAAAATCGATTGAGTACTGGAGTGGCGGAGGTGTGTTGCGATGGAATCAAATTTTTAGAGAACTCGTTGCGCGTTACAGTTTACCTCCTGCGCCACTATCCAATGGCACTTACATTTTTCCGGATGCCGATAATCCTTTTGCTGATCCTCAGTTTCCGTTTGCAAATCCCCCATATGCTGCGAGAGCCTACAGCTATGTAAGCGTAGCGATGTACGATGCTCTTAAAGCAGCTTGGTATTACAAGTATTTATACAACCGTCAAGCTCCTTATCAAGTGGATAACGCGATCACACCGTTAATGCCTCAAGTAACAATTCCCGCTTACCCTTCTGAAGAAGCTGTCATGGCTGGCGTTGCGCAAACTATCTTATCATCGCTCTTCCCTGCGGCCGTTGAGGAGATCACATTGAAAGCAGGAGAGCAACGAAACGCGGCTTTGTGGTCTGGCAAGGCAGCACCGAGTGATATTTCAGCGGGGCTTGCCCTTGGAAAAGCAGTGGCACAACTTTTCCTTACACGTGCTTCAGGTGATGGAATGAAGAACGCCATTGGCACGCCCGATCAATGGAAAGCATTTCAAGACACAGCAACTAAGCATGGACAAATTCCTTGGCTAAGTTTAGATGTTCCTGCCAGGCCACCTATGCTTCCTTTTTTCGGCAACGTGAAAGCCTGGATGATGACGCCTGCAGACATTGTAAATGTTAGACCACCTACCCCACCATCAACATCTTCAAGCGAAATGCAATCACAAGTGAGTGAAGTAAAATATTTTTCAAGCAATCTTACCAGGGAAAGACAGGGGATTGTGCTCAAATGGGCGGATGGAGCAGGCACCTACACACCTCCAGGGCATTGGAATGATATCGCTGAAGAATACATCCGCGATGCTAAATTCAGTGAGGTACGCGCTGCCCGTGCCTTTGCATTAATTAATGTCGCCATGCACGATGCTGCTGTGGCTTGCTGGCACACCAAATATTATTATTTTAATCCGCGCCCTACTCAAATGGATCCATCCATAAAAACTGGCACAGGCATTCCTAACTTCCCGTCTTACGTAAGTGGGCATTCTACATTTTCTTTCGCTGCCTCTACGGTTTTGTCGTATCTGTTTCCAAGCGCACAAAACAATTATGAAAGCATGGCGAATGAGGCATCCCTGTCCCGCTTATACGGGGCCATTCACTACCGAATTGACATTGAAGCTGGTTCTGATTTAGGGAAAAATGTTGGAGCATTTACTGTCAGTTTTGCGCAGTCGGACGGAGCCAATTAATATATCGCATAAACAAGAGGGGAAGCAATGGTGCTTTCCCTCTTTCATTTAGAATCTCTCTTTTGCCAGGAAAAGACGAGTCTCACTCACTCTCTTCACGCATGCCGTTTCAAACTCTTTTAGTTACATTTCTGTGATATTTCTTTTGCTTGAGACAATATTTGATTGCTATTGATATCGGCACCACCAGTGCTAAATGTTTTTCGGTTTCACCCGAAGGAGAAATCATTTCTTCAGACCAACGATTTTATACCACACACTTTTCGAGACACGGATTTGCAGAGCAAGACCCCGATTTGATTTTTAAATCCGTTATTGAATTGCTCAAAAATTCTATTATTCCATCTTCACAATGCGTTGGCATCAGTTTCAGCGCAGCCATGCACTCACTTACAGCAATTGACGACCAGGGGCATCTTATTCTTCCGTTACTAATTTGGTCGGATACCAGAAGCGTGAAGCAATCGAAGAGAATTATTGAATCGGGTTGGGGACAAAAGTTTTATGAAATCACAGGAACACCAATTCATCCAATGTCTCCGTTATGCAAATTAATTTGGCTGAAGGAAAACGTGCCCGATGTTTTTAATAAGGCTCACAAATTTCTGTCCATCAAAGAATATGTTTTGTTCCGTTTGACTGGTGAATTAGTGATCGATCATTCAACGGCTTCAGCCACAGGAATATTTGATTTGGAAAAATTGGATTGGTCTGACGAAGTGCTCCGCTATATAGCCCTTGACAAAGAAAAACTTTCGAGACCCGTGCCTGTGGAGCACCTTCTTTTTCTTCAAAAAAATCAAGCTGCTTATTTGCAGCTAGATGAAAAAACTCCACTAATCGTTGGCGCCAGTGATGGATGCCTTGCTCAATGGGGAAGTGACGCATTGAGTGGTGACGATATAACCATCACTCTGGGCACGAGCGCGGCTGTGCGCGTTGCTTCGTCAAGGCGTGAAATAGACCCGCATGGAAAAGTTTTCAATTACATCTTGAATGATAGAAAATTCATTTGTGGCGGTGCCACCAATTGCGGGTCAGCATTACTGACTTGGTTTCGAAACTCCATAGATGCGAATGCATCAGAAGATATTCAAGAGTTTGCAAAGCAAAGCTGTCAAGCTCCGACAGGTTGTGATGGTCTGTTGACTATTCCATTTCTTTTGGGGGAACGTGCACCGGTATATGATCCCGATGCTTCGGGAATTTTTTGGGGAGTTAAAATGCATCACACAAAAATTTATTTTCAACGATCGCTGCTTGAGGGGATTTGTTTTGAGATAAAATGGATACTAGAGACTGTCGAAGAAGTATTTGGAAAAAGAAACAATGTAATTGTAAGTGGCGGTATTATTCGCTCCCAAATCTGGCTGCAGTTGCTATGTGATGTAATCGGAAGAAAAATTATCACATACGCTGGAATGGATGCCTCTGCTGCTGGGGCGACAAGACTAGGTTTTGAAGCATTAAAGATGGATTATGTTTTACCTAAAGCAAACCCATCAATCATTAACCCTGATCTGAACGCAACTGCGCTGTACGAAAAGCATTTCCTGATCTTCAAAGAAATATACAATCGACTTAAAGATTTGAAGTTGGAAAATAAATAAAGTCAAAATGCCCCGGAATACTTTAATTTGTCGCTCAAACAAACATTTCTATCATGGACTATGATGAAATGATTGTTTCGCTTACCGGACTGACCGGAGTATTGATCATGAATCAGTTGATTTAAATTTATCACACATGAAAATCGGACTTATTGGACTCGGCAAAATGGGTTATAACCTCGCTCTTAATTTCATAAGCAAAGGCTTTGAAGTGATTGCTTTCGATACTAATAAATCAAGTAAACATTCAGACGGTAAAATAAAATTTGTTTCATCGATAAGTGAATTTTGTCAAGCACTGCCTCAGCAAAAAATCGTTTGGCTCATGGTGCCTGCCAACGGTGCGGTGGATACAGTTATTAATGATCTACTTCCTTATTTGACAACGAATGACATCATCATTGACGGGGGAAATTCGCATTACAAAGAAACAATTTCACGCGCCCAAGGCTTAGAAAAGCGAGGCATTCATTTTCTCGATTGCGGCACCAGTGGTGGCGTGAACGGTGCGTTGCATGGAGTCTGTACAATGGTTGGTGGAAAAAAAGAAATTGTTGTCCAATGTGAAAATATTTTCAAGTCGATTTCTGTTTCCGATGGTTATTTGTATTGTGGAAAAAGCGGTAGCGGGCATTTTGTAAAAATGATCCACAACGGAATTGAATATGGCATGATGCAGTCCATTGCCGAAGGGCTTGAAGTTCTTCATCGCTATGATGCTGATGTTGACTTGGCAGCCGTGACAAAATTATGGAACCATGGTTCGGTCGTTCGCAGTTGGCTCATGGAACTTGCTCATGATGCATTGGTAAAAGATCAAAATTTAGAATCGATCAAAGGAACAATGCATTCTTCAGGAGAAGGGAAGTGGACGGTCGAGACAGCTTTAGAAATGGGTGTAGCTGCCCCCGTGATTACCATGTCGTTGTTGATGCGCTACCGATCACAGACCTCTGATACTTTTGCAGGCAAAGTGGTGGCCGCATTGCGAAACGAATTCGGTGGCCACGCAGTCGAAAAAAAAAATAAAGGCTAATACTTCTCGTCTTGGCTCGGAAATGTTTTTGCCTTTACATCAGCTACATAATTGTTTACGGCAGATGTAACTACCGAATTCAAGTCAGCATATCTGCGCAAAAAACGCGGTTTGAATTCTTGCGTAATCCCTAGCATATCTTGCATCACCAGCACTTGTCCATCCACGTCAGGGCCTGCTCCAATTCCAATCACCGGGATGCTCAACTTTGAAGAAACTTTTTTTGCCAACTCGGCCGGAATCTTTTCCAGCACAAGACCGAAACAGCCACATTCTTGTAACAGCTGTGCATCTTCAATCAATTTGTTTGCTTCCGCCTCTTCTTTGGCCCGAACAGAATATGTTCCAAACTTGTAAATGGATTGAGGGGTCAATCCCAAGTGTCCCATTACCGGAACACCTGCACTTAAAATTCTTAGTACAGAATCTTTCACCTCTGCTCCTCCCTCCAACTTTACTGCATGTGCCCCAGATTCTTTCATGATACGTATGGATGAACGGAGTGCTTCGCCCGAACTTCCCTGATAATATCCGAATGGAATATCTACAATTACAAGAGCGCGATTAACCGCCTTCACTACGGAGGTGGCATGATATATCATCTGATCAAGTGTAATAGGAAGCGTTGTCTCATTACCTGCCATTACATTCGAGGCTGAATCTCCAACTAAAATCACATCAATGCCTGCGCCATCGATTATACGAGCCATACTGTAATCGTAAGCCGTAAGCATCGCAATCTTTTCACCGCGATTCTTCATCTCCTGAAGTTGGTGAGTCGTGATTTTTTTGATTTCGGTTTTTTTATGAACAGACATATTGATTCAAGGTTTCAAATTCAAGATTCAAGATCGCGTTTAATTTTAAATTTTAAACTTTGAATCTTGAATTATCGCAGATAAACAGCTGCATCCTTACCCAACTTCACTTCAACGTGATCTGTTAGTGTGGTGGTTAGTTCAAAACCCGTGTAAGTTGGCACGATTGGAAATAAAGTATGACTGCGATTTACAAGGACTGCAACCTCCACTTTTTTTACCTCCGCCAGCAAAAAGGGTTTCATCCCATATGCAAGTGTTCGTGCAGAGTTAAGCACATCGTCAATAAGTATGACGCATTTTTTTTTCAAGTCTTTAACAGATGAATCGATGGCAACTTCACTTTGAATGGGCGCGAGTTTGTCTAAAGAGACTTTAACTAAAAGCGTTTTAATTGATGAAATAGCATTCAATTCTTTTTCCAAAATTTTCGCGAATGCATAGCCTTGCCCATCAATGCCGGCCAGCACGATTGATTTTTCAGAAAAATTGTTTTCGTAAATCTCGAATGCGATCCTTCGGATTTTTTGGCTCACTTGTTTTGTGTTGAGCACCAAAGATTTTTTTTCGGCCGCGCTCATGGCAACGGAATAACGCGGCTGTCTTTAAAGGTCGATAAGATTACAGTAGAGTGCATGTTATCAACCCCTTCAATGTTGGTCATTTTTTCCAACATAAGATTTTGATAAGCAGGAATATCAGACGCAACAACTTTCAAAATAAAATCGGCCTGACCTGTTACATGGTGACATTCCACAACTTCAGGAATTTTACTAATGGCCTTAGTGAATTTCTCTATATTTTCCTTGTTGTGTCCTTTAAGAGAAACGGTAACAAAAGTGCATACACCAAGGCCGATGCTGGCCATGTCAACTACAGCATGGTAACTCTTGATAATTCCCTGAGTCTCCAATTTTTTTACTCGCTCCAACGTTGGTGCTGGCGATAAACCTATTTCCTGCGCGAGCTGTGCATTCGTAATATTCGAATTGGCTTGCAGCAAGGCAAGTATTTTCTTGTCGATAGAGTCGAGTTTGATTTTCATGTTTTAAAAATTTTTGCCGGGGAAATAAGCTGTCTCACCAAGTTCTTCTTCAATACGAATTAGCTGATTGTACTTCGCCATGCGATCAGAACGAGAGACTGAGCCTGTCTTAATCTGTCCAGTGTTCAATGCGACTGCCAAGTCTGCAATTGTACTATCTTCTGTTTCGCCCGAACGGTGTGACATAATGCTCTTGTACGAGTTTTTCTTTGCAAGGTTAACGGCATCAATGGTTTCCGTAAGCGAGCCAATCTGATTTACTTTTACCAAAATCGAATTAGCAACACCCATATCAATTCCTTTTTTCAAAAACTCAACATTAGTTACAAACAAATCGTCACCTACAAGTTGAACTTTGTCTTTCACTTTGTCAGTGAGTTTTTTCCATCCTGCCCAATCTTCTTCCGCCATACCATCTTCGATGGAAATGATTGGGTACTTCTTCACCCACTTGGCCCAATACTCTACCATCTCATCCGACTTTAATTTTTTGCCATCCGATTTTTTAAAATGATAGGTCTTTGTTTTTGCGTCATAAAACTCTGAGCTGGCAGCATCCATAGCGATGAAAATATCTATGCCGGGTTTAAAGCCTGCTTTTTCGATTGCTTTCAGAACTACCTCAATCGCTTCTTCATTGGATTTTATATTCGGAGCAAAACCGCCTTCGTCACCAACGTTGGTTGAAAGACCTTGATCATGCAATACTTTTTTCAACGTATGAAAAACTTCAGTGCCCATGCGAAGGGCATCGCTGAATGTGTCGGCCTTTACGGGCATCACCATAAATTCCTGAAAGTCGATGGAGTTATCGGCATGACTACCTCCGTTCAAAATATTCATCATCGGTACTGGCAGCGTGTTTGCATTCACTCCACCGATATAGCGATAAAGTGATTGACCAGATTCCATTGCTGCCGCACGGGCAACCGCCAACGATGTTCCCAAAATCGCATTTGCACCAAGTTTGCCTTTGTTAGTGGTTCCATCGAGTTCGATCATTACTTTATCAATCAGATTTTGATCAAACACAGAAAAACCAACTACCTCAGCGGCAATTTTAGTGTTTACATTATCAACCGCTTTCAAAACACCTTTGCCCATGAATACTTTTTTATCTCCATCGCGCAGTTCAACTGCTTCATGTGTACCTGTTGATGCTCCTGAAGGAACAGCCGCTCGACCAAATGCTCCGCTCTCGGTGAATACATCTACTTCAATAGTTGGGTTGCCACGACTGTCGAGAATCTGGCGAGCGTGAATGCTTTCGATTAAACTCATTTTGGATTTTGGATTTGTGAATTAAGATTTTATATTTTCTTCGTTAGGTCTTTAATGAAGCAGTGAAGATAGCAATGAATTCATCGGATTCCTTCATCAGGAAACTGAGTTCTTTGTCATTACGCTCAAGCAAATCGATGTCAGCAAGAAACGTAAGCCAGAAATTACTTTCATCGGCCTCTTCAAGGGCAATTTTTATTTTATTTCCGAAATCAGTCATGGATTTAACCCGATTAGCGGCTTGATAGTTTGCAGCTACATTTAAGCAGTTGGAAGGTCACAACTTCAGCAGCTTCTTATTTCGGTATTCGTTCCAATAATTTAAAAACTCGTACTGCAAAATCACTCGTTTGTCTTAGTAGTTCATTCTTATCCACAGCACAATTCTAAAATCTAAAATCATCCTACTAATTCCTTTTTGCCTTCCTTTACCATAGACACAAATTGATCGAAAAGATAATTAGAGTCATGAGGGCCTGGCGATGCTTCCGGATGATACTGTACCGAAAACGCTTTTCTATCTTTTAACCGAATGCCCATGATCGTATTGTCGTTAAGATGCATATGCGTCACTTCTACGTTTGGATTTTTCTCAATGTCCTTTTCACTCACTCCAAAGCCATGATTCTGCGAAGTCATTTCACCCAAACCCGTGATTAGGTTTTTTACAGGGTGATTAAGTCCACGGTGGCCGTGGTGCATTTTGTACGTGGAAAGGCCACATGCAAGCGCTAATATTTGATGTCCCAGGCAAATACCAAAAACCGGTTTATCTGTTGCCAAAATATCTTGAACGGTTTTAATAGCATAGTCCATCACTGAAGGATCCCCAGGCCCATTGGACAAAAAGTATCCGTCAGGGTTCCAAGACTCCATTTCACTTAAAGTTGTTTTGGCGGGGAAGACCTGCACATAACATCCGCGTGAAGCCAGGTTTCTCAGGATGTTTGTTTTTATTCCATAATCAAGAGCTGCGATTTTTATAGATGCCTTGGCGTCCCCTACAAAGTAAGGCTTCTTTGTGCTCACCACCGATGAAAGCTCAAGTCCATCCATGGAGGGGACTTTTTTCAATTCTTCTTTCAATTGCTCGGGTGTGTGATCAGATGAAATAATGGCGTTCATTGCACCCTTGCTGCGGATGTGACGCACGAGTTTTCGCGTATCTAAGTCGGCTATGCCCACCACATTGTTTCTCTCTAAATAGTCTTGCAAACTTTCTTTCGAGGTCTTGCGACTGAATTCATCAGAAAAATCGTTGACAACAATTCCACTGATTTGAGGTCGACCGGATTCTTGTTCATCATTCACGGTACCGTAATTGCCAATGTGGGCAGTGGTAGTGACCACAATCTGGCCATAGTAAGACGGATCGGTATAAATTTCCTGGTAACCCGTCATCCCCGTGTTGAAACAGATTTCGCCCCCAGAAGTGCCGCGTTTGCCAATGGCCCGGCCTTCTAATAATAAACCATCTGCAAGAAGTAAGTACGCTTTGTCGCCCATGTGAAGATAAATTTTGCAAAAATAACTCCTCTAGCCCTAATCGAACAGGTATTTTTTTTCGAAATTTATGCGAACGACTATCTCCAGTACCATGAAAATGTCCCATCTGCTTTTATTCTGTCTAATGTTGACTTGTGGCCTGGCCTTTTCACAGGATAAGGATAAGGAATTGAAGGCTAAAAAACTCACTAAAGAGGAGGCCGCCAATCTTACTACCGAGCAGCGCCTTGCCCATGAGAACGCCCGTAAGACCAAGGGAGGCAAGAAAAAAATGTCGACCAAGCAAAAGGTAAGGGTCGAAAAAAGCCAAGCGCGCTCCGCAAAACACACAAAAGCTCCGAAATCAAGCGCAAGGCCCAAACCGAAAGGCTAAATCCGGTGGTTGTGGGCAAAAAAAAGGATTGAACCTTCGCTCAATCCTTTTCTAAAAATCAGTCGACTTTATTATTCCTTCTTCTTAGTCGTTTTCTTGGCAGCTTTCTTCGGCTTCTCATCAGTAGTCGCTTCAGCAGTCTCTGTACTTTCTTCCTTTTTGCCTTTGCCGCCTCTGCGGGTCTTGGCTTTCTTAGCCGAACCATCTTTTTTGTAAAGATCGTTGAAGTCAACGAGCTCCATCATGCACATGTCAGCTGCATCGCCTAAACGAACATCGCTCAATTTAATGATGCGTGTGTAACCTCCTGGCCTGTCTGTAGTACGGCCGGCTACTTCGCCAAACAAAGTCTTAACAGATTCCTTGTTTTGTAAGTAAGAGAAAACAGTTCTACGTGAGTGAGTAGAATCAGTCTTCGCTTTTGTGATCAATGGCTCTACATATTTTCTAAGTTCTTTGGCCTTAGCAACTGTAGTTGTGATTCTCTTATTGAGGATCAGTGATGATGCCATGTTGGAAAGAAGGGCATGCCTGTGAGCAGACGTTCTTCCCAAATGGTTTACTTTTTTACCGTGTCTCATTAGTCTTCGTCCAGTTTATATTTGGCAAGATCCATTCCGAAAGTCAGGTTTTTGTCTGAAACCAACTGCTCTAATTCGGCAAGTGACTTCTTTCCAAAATTTCTGAATTTCATCATGTCAGAAATATCTAGTTGTACAAGATCACCCAATGTTTTTACATCGGCTGCCTTGAGGCAGTTGTAGGCGCGAACTGAAAGATCAAGATCATGCAATTGCGTCTTCAACAGCTTGCGCATGTGCAACATCTCCTCATCTACCTGCTCAACTTCAGCATCTTTTGAAGTTTCGAGTTCGATGGACTTATCAGAGAATAAACGGAAGTGCTGAATCAAAATGAAAGCTGCACCTTCCAACGCTTTTTCCGGGTGAATCGATCCGTCTGTTTCGATCTCAACCATCAATTTTTCGTAGTCCGTTTTTTGCTCAACGCGCGTGTTCTCAACGCTGTACTTTACATTCTTGATTGGAGTGAAAATGGCATCGATCGGAATAAAACCGAAAACCTGTTCGTTTGGCTTATTCTCTTCCGCTGGCAAATAGCCACGACCTTTTTCTACAGTCAATTCAATTTCGAAGTGAGCTGATTCATCCAGATTACAGATCACCTGATCGGCATTCAAGATTTCGAATCCAGAAGTAAACTTGGCAATATCACCAGCCTTGAACTGCTTCTGTTTTTTGATGTTCACAACAATCTTTGTGTCGTTAGTATCACCTACTTTTCTGAAGCGAACTTGCTTCAGGTTCAAAATGATTTCGGCTACATCTTCTACTACACCTTCAATGGTTGAGAATTCGTGCAATACGCCCGGAACTTTAATTCCAGTGATAGCATATCCTTCCAATGAAGACAATAAAATTCTTCTTAGTGCATTGCCGATAGTTACACCATATCCTTTTTCCAAAGGCTTAAAGGTGAAGAGGCCATGGAAGTCATCCGACTTTTCCATTACCACTTTATCCGGCATTTGAAATGCTAATATTGACATAAGCTGCTTGCGTTTTGTTTCAAGGATTATTTCGAGTACAATTCAACGATCAACTGTTCATTGATGTTTTCAGGAATATCTTCTCTGGGCGGAAGGTTGATCAATTTGCCTTCCAATTCTTTTCCGTCCCACTCTAACCAGTTGTATTTCTTTACACCTTGTATAGAAAGAGAGTTGGTAATAGACTCCAGTGATTTTGATTTCTCACGAACGGCAATTTTATCGCCTGCACGCAAGGTAGCTGAAGGAATATTCAGAACGTCACCATTCACCAAAATGTGTTTGTGCACAACCAGCTGACGAGCTGCTCTGCGTGTAGGAGCAATACCTAAGCGGTACACCGTGTTATCGAGGCGTGCTTCCAAAAGCTGGAGCAGCACCTCACCGGTTACACCTTTTTTACGAGTGGCTTTATCGAACGTGTTTTCGAACTGACGCTCAAGCACTCCGTAGATGTATTTTGCCTTCTGCTTTTCGGCTAACTGGGTAGCGTATTCAGAGAGTTTTCTCTTCTTAGTTTTTCCATGCTGGCCAGGCGCATAGTTCTTTTTCGCCAGAACTTTGCTCTCCCCCATAACGGGCTCGTTGAATTTTCTGGATATTCTTACTTTAGGGCCGGTGTATCTTGCCATGATCTATTCGTTCAATGATTAAACTCTTCTTTTCTTAGGAGGACGGCAACCGTTGTGCGGTAGCGGAGTCATGTCCTTAATCTGCATTACTTCAATACCAGCTGCTGCAAGACTGCGGATTGCAGACTCACGACCAGCGCCAGGTCCTTTTACAAACACCTCCACTTTGCGCAAGCCTTGCTCAAAAGCTTTTGTTGCAGCTTCTTGCGCAGCCACCTGAGCTGCATACGGAGTGTTTTTCTTGGAACCCTTGAAGCCCATCTTCCCAGCTGATGCCCAAGCCACTACTTGGCCGGTGCTGTTAGTCAGCGAAATGATGATGTTGTTGAATGTCGCACGGATGTGAGCCTGGCCTATGGCCTCAACCACTACGGTGCGCTTCTTGCTTTTATCTTTCTTCTTTTCAGCTACTGGTGTTGCTGCCATATTCTTAGTCTTTAGTACTTAGTATTGAGTCCTTAGTTTCTAAGCCTTGAGTCATCGTCCAGCATCTTAAGACTTAGGACTAGTGACTCAGGACTATTTTATCCTTTAACTGCCTTCTTTTTGTTCGCTACGGTCTTACGCTTACCCTTACGAGTGCGCGCGTTGTTCTTCGTAGTTTGTCCACGCACAGGAAGTCCTCTGCGGTGACGAAGCCCACGGTAACATCCGATATCCATCAATCGCTTAATGCTTAATTGGATCTCAGACTTGAGTGAACCCTCTATACGGAAGCCTTCAGCAATGATTGAGCGAATCAAATTCGACTCTTCATCGTTCCAGTCTTTCACCTTCTTGTCCAGGTCTACGTTAGCCTTCGCAAGAATCTTTTGGGCTGACCTGCGGCCAATACCAAAAATGTAGGTGAGGCTGATTTCGCCCCGCTTGTTGTCCGGAATATCTACACCTGCTATACGTGCCATATATTATCCTTGTCTTTGTTTATACCGTGGATTCTTTTTGTTGATTACATACAACTTGCCTTTGCGTCTGATGATCTTGCAATCAGCGCTCCGTTTCTTTATTGATGCTCTTACCTTCATAGTCCTGAGTCGTTAGTCCTGAGTCCTGAGTTTAAATTCTTTGTCTTTGATCCTCTTGCCGAAGTCTTCTGTATTTTACTAAAGACTATCGACTCAAGACTAAAGACTATTTATACCTAAAAGTTATCCTACCCTTTGTCAAATCGTAGGGAGACATTTCTAATCTCACCCTGTCGCCCGGTAAAATGCGAATGTAATGCATCCTCATCTTGCCTGAAATATGCGCCAACACTTCGTGCCCGTTTTCCAACTGCACTTTAAACATCGCATTGGACAAAGCCTCTTGTATTGTTCCGTCTTGTTCTATTGACTTTTGCTTCGCCACTTGAATTTATAACTGTCTTCGATGTACTCGTGTGTTGTTACTATTTCTGTTCTATCTTCAAAGATCGCCACCATGTGCTCAAAATGAGCTGAAGGTTTGTGATCTCCTGTTTTTATTGTCCAACCGTCCTTTTCCTGTATGACCTTTTTTGTTCCCATGTTGATCATCGGTTCGATTGCAAATACCATCCCTGCCGCGATCTTAGGCCCCTTGCCTCTCTTACCGTAGTTGGGTACCTCCGGATCTTCGTGTAAGTCTTTACCCACACCATGACCGACCAGTTCCCTTACTACTCCGTAACCAAATTGTTCAACGTAGCTCTGCACCGCAAAACTTACATCGCCAATTCGGTTCCCGGCCTTCGCTTGCGCGATGCCGAGAAAGAGTGACTCGTATGTTCGCTCTAGTAATTTCAACACTTCAGGACCTACACCTTCCAATGGATAAGTATAAGCCGAGTCACTGTGAAATCCTTTGTACTTCACTCCGCAATCCACAGAGATGATATCGCTCTCGCGAATTTCATATCCACTTGGAAACCCATGCACTACAGTGTCATTCACCGAGATACACAAGGCTGAAGGGAAACCATGGTAGTTTTTAAACGATGGTGTACCTCCATTATCGCGAATGAATTCATCGGCTATTTTGTCGAGATCCTTCGTTTTCACTCCGGGCTTTATGGCCTTGGCTACTTCCGCGTGCGCCTTTCCTAATATCTGGGCGCTTTCTTTTATGATCTCTACTTCTTCAGCCGACTTTAAGCGAATCATTCAACTTCAAGCCGCAGCAAATTGAGAACGTCCTTTCACCCTGCCGGATTTCATCATCCCTTCGTAGTGACGCATCAACAAATAACTTTCTATCTGTTGAAGTGTATCGAGCACTACACCCACCAAAATGAGGAGTGAAGTACCACCGTAGAAGTAGGCAAAGTTCTGTGTGATGCCGGCCTTCACTGCAAATGCAGGGAGAATGGCTACCATCGCTAAGAATATTGCACCGGGCAAAGTAATCTTTGATAAAATTCCGTCTATAAATTCCGCAGTCTGTTTTCCGGGCTTTATGCCGGGAACAAATCCGCCATTTCTTTTCAAGTTGTCAGCAATGTCATTTGAAGGAACTGTGATCGCTGTATAGAAGAAAGTGAAAATGATAATCAATGAAGCAAACAATAAATTGTATTGCCATGATGTAAAGTCCGCAAACGTAGTTCCTACATAAGCTCCCAAATCGCTATCCCTCCAAATGCTCGCCATCAGCGGGGGAATGAACATCAGCGCCTGGGCAAAGATAATTGGCATTACACCCGCTGAGTTCAGTTTCAAAGGAATGAAGTCGCGCTTGCCGCCATACAATTTATTTCCAACTACCTGCTTGGCATACTGAATCGGAATTTTGCGAGTAGCTTGTGTCAGGGCAATTACGCCAACCACTACAAAGAACAATGCTAAGATCTCGATGATGAAAAGTAATAATCCATTCAATCCTTTTGATTCAACCTCCTGAAGAATTGCAACAGGGAAACGGGATACGATACCGATCATGATCAACATACTGATACCGTTGCCAATTCCTTTGTCAGTGATACGCTCGCCCAACCACATACAGAACATGGTTCCGGCTACGATAATCATCATTGAAGATATGGTGTAGAACAATCCCGGTTGAATGATCGCTTCAGGGTTAACGATTGATTTCAAGTAACCAAACGATTGAGCTGCTGTGATTACAATAGTCAATACACGGGTAAACTGATTTAATTTCTTTCTTCCGCTATCACCTTCCTTTTGAAGTTTGGTGAAATGAGGAACTGCAACTGTCAACAACTGCACAACGATTGATGCCGAGATATAAGGCATAATGCCCAGCGCAAAAATTGAAGCGCGAGTAAACGACCCACCTAAGAAAGTATTGAGCAGATCAAATATACCGCCTTGATTTCCCGTAAGTTTAGTCGGGTCAATGCCCGGCAACACGATGTATGAACCTAATCTGAAAATAATCAGGAAACCGATCGTATTGAGAATTCTCACACGGAGATCTTCAATAGAAAAAATGTTCTTTATGGTCGTTAGAAAACGCTTCATTATTTAACGATTGTGACGCTGCCGCCAGCCGTTTCAATTGCTTTAGTTGCTGTAGCTGAGAAAGCGTGTGCTTCTACAGTTACTTTTGATTTTAATTCGCCTCTGCCCAACACTTTCACCATATCATTCTTGCCAACAATACCGTTGTCGCGCATTAATTGCAGGCTAAGTGCAGATGATTTAGCTGTTTTTGCAAGTTCCTCCAGGGCATCCAGATTGATAGGCTTGAAATAAACCTTATTATTATTCTTAAATCCGAACTTCGGAACACGTCTTTGCAAAGGCATCTGACCGCCTTCGAAACCGAATTTTTTATGATAGCCTGAACGTGACTGAGCACCTTTATGACCACGGCCTGCAGTGCTACCACCGCTACCCTGGCCACGGCCAAGACGCTTGTTTGTTTTTGTAGAACCGGCAGCCGGCTTAAGAGTATGCAGCTTCATTTTATAATGCGGTTACAGATACTAAATGATTTACTTTTCTCACCATGCCTTGAATCTGTGGGGTGTATTCCACTTCAACAAAGCTGTGGATTTTGCCCAGGCCCAATGACTGAATTGTTCTCAATTGAGTTTCTGGTCTTTTAATAGTGCTACGGACTTGGGTAATTTTCACTTTTGCCATAACTCTTATCCGTTAAAAACTTTTGACAATGATACTCCGCGGTTACGTGCGATTGTTTGAGGATCGCGCATAGTCGTCAATGCTTTGAAAGTAGCCTTCACCACATTGTGCGGGTTAGAAGATCCTTTCGACTTCGCCAACACGTTGTGTACGCCTGCACTCTCCAATACGGCACGCATTGCACCACCGGCAATTACACCTGTACCAGGAGAAGCCGGCTTCAACAATACAAAGCCACCACCGAACTTACCAAGCGATTCATGAGGTACAGTGCCTTTGATGATCGGAACTTTTACCAAATGTTTTTTCGCATCATCAATGCCTTTGGTGATGGCATCCGTTACTTCGTTGGCTTTACCCAATCCATAACCTACTACACCATTGCCATCGCCTACTACAACGATCGCTGCGAAGCTGAATCTGCGTCCACCTTTCACCACTTTAGCTACACGCTGAATGGCTACGACTTTTTCTTTCAAGTCGATCTCGCTGGCCTTTACTGCGCTGACGTTACTTTGTGTCATGGATTAAAATTTTAAACCTCCCTCTCTGGCGCCTTCGGCCAAAGCTTTGACGTTACCGTGATATAAATAGCCATTGCGGTCGAATACGATTTCCGTAATGCCTTGTGCAATTGCTTTCTCAGCCAGCTTTTTGCCGACTGTTTTTGAGATGCCAAGGTTTACTCCGCCTTTAGACTCTAACTCCTTTGAGGAAGTCGCCAACAACGTATGGCTTTTAGAGTCATCAACGATCTGGGCATAGATAGCCTTGTTGCTCTTAAATACAGAAAGCCTTGGCCTAGTAGGCGTGCCTTCTATCTTGTGGCGGATACTTAATTTGATCCGCGTTCTTCTGTCTTTAATGTTTGGCATAACTATTTATTATTTAGCCGCTGCCTTACCAGCTTTTCTACGCACATACTCTCCAACGTAACGGATGCCCTTGCCTTTGTAAGGTTCTACCGGACGAAGTGATTTTATTTTTGCAGCCACCTGGCCGATCAATTGCTTGTCAATGCCTTCCAAAATAATCATCGGGTTCTGCCCTTTCTCCTGAACCGCCTGAAGTTTCAATTCTGAAGGTACGGCAAGGATCACGCTATGCGAATACCCCAAGCTCAAATCCAATACATTACCTTGGGCAACTGCCTTGTACCCTACTCCAATCACTTCAAGTTGAGTCTTGTAGCCTTGGCTAACTCCTTCAACCATGTTGGCAATCAGGGCGCGGTAAAGACCATGCATTGCCTTGTGTCTCTTTTGCTCTGTAGGACGCTGCACAGTTACAGTGCTTTCTTCCAAGGTGACCTTAAAATCAGAATCTATCGTCTGCTTCAATTCACCCTTAGGTCCTTTTACGGTTACTTTATGTTCAGCTTCTGAGAAGGTGCACGTAACACCCTTTGGTAAGCTTATCGGTAATCTTCCTATTCGTGACATGTCTGCTCAATTAATAGATGTAACACAAAACTTCACCACCTACATTCAAAGCTTTCGCTTCCTTGTCAGTAATCACACCTTTCGAAGTAGAAAGGATAGCGATACCCAAACCGCTCAATACCTTTGGCAGGTCGGCAGCAGGCTTGTACTGGCGCAAACCAGGAGTACTAATGCGCTCTAATTTTGTGATCGCAGACTCTTTTGTTTCAGGATTGTACTTTAACGCAATCTTGATTTTGCCTTGCTTGTTATCGGTATCCTCGAACTTGTAATTGAGGATATAGCCTTTGTCGAAAAGGACCTTTGTCATTTCCTTCTTGAGGTTTGAAGCAGGCACCTCTACCACGCGATGGCGAGCCTTTATGGCGTTACGAACGCGGGTCAAATAATCTGCAATCGGATCAGTAATTTTCATATCACTTTTTTTAAAAAAGCAAACCCGTTTTTATGAAACGGGCTGCAAAGATAATTAACAAATTTGGTTCTCCAAACTGTTACCTGGTTTCGGTTGGGCTTATTTTGCCTTTCCGACCTTGGATACTCAGCAACCTATTTTTAGGTCTTTTTACCAGCTTGCCTTAGTCAAGCCTGGGATTTTCCCATCGCTTGCCAATTGGCGGAACTGGTTACGGCAAAGACCGAACTTACTCATGTAACCACGGGGCCTTCCGGTGAGCTTGCAACGGCTGCGCAAACGCACGGCCGAAGAGCTGCGGGGTAATTTGTCTAAAGCCGCGTAATCACCAGCTGCCTTGAGGGCCTTGCGTTTTTCAGCATAGCGCTTCACCAAAGCATCTTTCTTCTGGTCCCTTGCTATAATCGATAGTTTTGCCATGATCAGTTTTTATTTACAAATGGCATCCCGAACGCTTTCAGGAGCTCATAACTTTCTTCATCTGTTTGCGCGCTGGTCACAAAGGTGATGTCCATCCCGTTGATTTTGCTCACCTTATCGATGGAGATCTCTGGGAAGATGATCTGTTCTTTTACACCCAACGTATAATTGCCTCGGCCATCAAAACCTTTGTCGCTTACACCTTTGAAGTCACGTACGCGTGGAAGGGCAACGTTCATCAAACGATCCAGGAATTCATACATCTTGCTACCGCGCAAAGTTACTTTCACGCCAATGGCTTGATCCTTTCTCAATTTGAAATTCGAGATATCTTTCTTTGAGCGGGTTGCTACAGCTTTTTGACCACTGATCGAAGAAATTTCTTCTACTCCCACATCAATCATTTTCTTGTCAGCTACTGCTGCGCCAATACCTTTGTTGATACAGATCTTCTCGATCTTAGGCACTTGCATGATCGACTTGTACTGAAATTTTTCTTTCAGCCCCGGAACGATCTCCTTTAAATATTTTTCTTTTAATCTAGGCGTTGCCATGACTTCTTACTTTATAAATTCTCCTGACTTCTTAGAATAACGCTGAAGCTTGCCCTTGTCATTCAACTTGCGGCCTGTGCGTGTGGGCTTGCCTGATGAAGGTTCAACCAGCATCAATTTACTCAAATGCACCCCTGCTTCAATCTTCTTAATTCCACCTTCAGGTTTACCTGCTGATGGCTTCTGATGTTTTGTGATGATATTGATGCCTTCCACGATAGCACGACTTTTTTCAGTCAATATCTCCAGCACCTTTCCGGTTTTGTTCTTGTCATCACCAGACAACACTTTTACAGTGTCACCTCTTTTGATGTGCAATTTTTGTTGCGTGTTCGATTTCCTTTCCATGATTATAATACTTCAGGCGCTAACGATACGATTTTCATAAACTGCTTCTCACGAAGTTCACGTGCTACCGGTCCGAAGATACGCGTACCACGTGGTTCGTCTTGAGGAGTAAGTAACACAGCTGCGTTGTCTTCAAAGCGGATATATGAACCGTCTTTTCTGCGCACCTCTTTTTTTGTACGTACAATTACAGCCTTACTTACAGTTCCTTTCTTAATCTGGCTGGTAGGCAATGCTGACTTTACAGTCACAACAATTTTATCGCCTACGCTGGCTGAGCGTCTGTGAGTGCCACCCAATACGTGAATACAAAGAACTTCTTTTGCTCCACTATTGTCTGCTACGGTAAGCCTGCTTTCGTTTGATATCATAATTATTTCGCTTTTTCAACGATTTCTACTAATCTCCATCTTTTGTTCTTGCTCAGCGGGCGAGTTTCCATGATGCGCACAGTATCGCCAATGCCAGCTTCGTTCTTTTCGTCATGGGCCATGAACTTGGTTGTTTTGTTCATGAACTTGCCGTAGATCGGGTGTTTCACTTTCCGGTCCATAGCAACGGTAATGGATTTTTGCATTTTATTGCTCACCACTTTACCCACTCTTTCTTTCCTACTGTTTCTTTCTTCCATAACGAAACTATTTTTGGCGTTCTTTCGCTGTCAATTCTGTTTTTAACCTGGCGATGAGTGCACGTGTCTTACGGATGTTCATCGGGTTTTCAATTGCTGAAACCTGGTGAGCAAATTTCATTTTGCGCATGGTTTCTTTCTCGCTGCCGATTTTCTCGGTCAATTCGACAACGGTTAATCCTTTTATTTCAGCGTTCTTCATTTCTATTAAGCTTTAACTGCTGCTTGTTCTACATAATCTCTGCGAACAGTGAAGCGGGTTTTGATTGGCAACTTTCCATCGGCCAATGCCAACGCTTCTTTCGCAGTGGCCATCGTTACACCACCTGCCTCAAACAGGATAGTACCCGGCTTGATCACTGCTACCCAATATTCGGGAGCTCCCTTACCTTTACCCATACGCACTTCAGCAGGCTTGCGGGTAATAGGTTTGTCGGGGAAAATACGGATCCACACCTGGCCTTCACGTTTCATTGCACGGGTTACAGCAACACGGGCAGCTTCAAGCTGACGTGCAGTGATCCATCCGGGCTCCAATGCCTTCAAAGCAAATGATCCAAAGGCAATCTGGTGACCACGAGTGGCCATACCCTTCACTTTGCCCTTCTGCATTTTTCTGAATTTCGTACGCTTCGGTTGTAACATATGACTGTTGCCTTAAATCTTCTCTAAAAAATTATCTTTTTCCTCCTCTGCCGCGATTTTCACCACCACCACTTCTTCTTCTGTCGTCACCGCCACCGCTTCTTCTTCTGTCATCGCCACCCCTTCCTCTTCTCTCACCACCACCTGAAGGGGCACCACCGCCTTTATTTTCATTGCCTTGGTTGCTCACCATACCTACGTTCGGAGAAAGGTCGCGTTTGCCGTAAACTTCACCTTTGAATATCCATACTTTGATTCCGATTTTTCCATACACGGTTTGTGCTTCAGAAATCGCATAATCGATGTCCGCACGAAGTGTATGCAATGGAATACGTCCTTCTTTATATTGTTCAGTACGGGCCATGTCGGCACCAGCCAAACGACCTGATAATTTCACTTTAATACCTTCTGCACCAACGCGCATTGTAGAAGCAATTGCCTGCTTCATAGCTCTACGATAAGAAATACGAGCTTCTAATTGTTGTGCGATTGATTCACCTACCAATTTCGCATCCAACTCAGGACGCTTAATTTCAAAAATGTTGATTTGAACATCTTTGTTGGTAAGCTTCTTCAATTCTTCTTTAATCTTATCAACCTCGGTGCCACCTTTTCCAATTACAACGCCTGGACGGGCTGTGTGAATTGTCAATGTGATTCTCTTCAAAGTGCGTTCGATAACTACTTTAGAGATACCGCCTTTTTGGATACGGGCATCTACATACTTTCTGATCTTGTGGTCTTCAACCAACTTGTCAGCGAAACTCTTGCCACCATACCAGCTGGAATCCCATCCACGAACGATTCCTAACCTAAGGCCTACCGGGTTTATTTTCTGTCCCATTATTCGTTAGTTTCTTTAACTGCTTTTGCTTTCTTTTCTTTTTTTGCTTCAGCCGGCATACGGTCAACCACCAGTGTAATATGGTTTGAGCGCTTTCTAACGCGGTGAGCACGTCCTTGAGGAGCGGGTCTCAGGCGCTTAAGGATACGGCCGCCATCTACGAAAACTTCTTTCACAAATAAGTCTGCTTCTTCCAACTTCACGTCAGCATTTTTTGCTTCCCAGTTGTTGATTGCTGACAATAAGAGCTTTTCCATTTTTGCCGAGGGATGTTTTGCATCATACTTCAGCATATTCAAGGCCTTGCTTACGCGCTCGCCACGAATTAAATCTGCGATCAGCCTCATCTTCCGAGGAGATGTAGGAGCGTTGTGGAGATAAGCTGTAGCGGGACCTGTCTTTGCAGCTTCCTTGATAGCTGCAAGCTTCTCTCTTTTTACAACCGATCTTTTCTTTTTCTTTTCAGTTTCCATCTTTCAGGTGTCTTGAAATTATTTTGCTGAAGCTTCAGCTTTGTTATTTCCTGAGTGGCCTTTGAACGTACGCGTAGGTGCGAACTCGCCCAACTTGTGGCCCACCATGTTTTCAGTGACATACACCGGGATGAATTTGTTTCCGTTATGCACGGCAAACGTAAACCCGATGAGATCAGGAGTAATTGTACTTCTGCGTGACCAAGTTTTGATCACCGATTTTTTACCTGCTTGCTCCATTACTTGCACTTTCTTGAGCAAGCGGCTGTCGAGGTATGGACCTTTTTTAACTGACCTTCCCATTATTTTTTCCTCCTAGCAATGATTAAACCATCAGAATATTTTTTCGGGTGACGGGTTTTCTTACCCTTCGCCAACAAGCCCTTGCGTGAGCGCGGGTGTCCACCAGAAGCGCGACCTTCACCACCACCCATCGGGTGATCAACGGGGTTCATAGCTACCGGACGGGTGCGAGGGCGTCTTCCTCTCCAGCGAGAGCGACCTGCCTTACCTACTTTTTCATTCATGTGCTCTGCATTGGAAACTGCTCCAACTACAGCAACACAATTAACTAATACGTTGCGCATCTCGCCTGAAGGCATACGCAGCGTAGCATACTCCCCTTCACGAGCCACTAATTGAACAAATGATCCAGCGCTACGAGCAATAGAAGCGCCCTTGCCAGGCTTGATCTCCACATTGTGAACGATTGTACCAACAGGGATTTTAGCTAAAGGCAATGCGTTACCTACTTCAGGGGCTACATCCGGACCAGATACTAATGTCTGACCAACTTTAATCCCCTGCGGAGCTACGATATATGTCTTGAAACCATCGGCATAATACAACTTGGCTACACGGGCAGTTCTTGTTGGATCGTACTCGATCGACTTCACTATTGCGGGTACTCCAAACTTATCGCGCTTGAAGTCGATGACACGAAGCTTCTGCTTGTGACCACCACCGATGTAGCGCATGGTCATGCGACCCTCGCTGTTACGACCACCGGTCTTCTTTAATGTTGTCACCAGCGATTTCTCCGGACGAGACTCCGTGATGTCATCAAACCCAGGCGAAAGCCTGTGGCGTGTGCCGGGAGTTACTGGTTTTAATTTCTTCATTGCCATGACTGACCTTAATTAAGGGATTGTCTAAAAATTATACGTTGCTATAGAAATCAATCACTTCACCTTCAGCCAAAGTAATAATGGCCTTCTTGTAATCCGGCTTGCGGCCGGCTAAAGTACCTGCTTTTGTAAAGCGAGTCTTTTTCTTGCCTAATACATTGATTGTGTTTACACGCTCAACGTTTACGCCATACATTTTTTCAACAGCATTCTTGATCTCTACTTTGTTTGCTGTTCCTTCTACAATAAATCCGTATTTGCCTTTTTCATTAAGGGCAGAAACTTTTTCTGTTACCAAAGGGCTCTTCAATACGCTCATCTTATGCTTGGTTTAACAGGTTGCTAATTTTTTCAACAGAACCTTCGGCCAGAATTAAGTGCTCCGCATGAAGCACATCGTAAGTATTGATCTGGGAAGCAGTGATCACTTTTGTGTTCTGAACATTCTTGCCTGAAAGGGCTACATTCTTTGTTGCCTCAGGAAGAACGAGTAGTGTTTTCTTATCGCCTAATGATAAAGACTGAAGCATTTGCAAATACTGCTTGGTCTTTGGCGCTTCGAAATTGAAATCTTCAACTACAGCGATTGAATTGTCTTTTGCTTTATAGGTAAGAGCTGACTTGCGAGCCAGATCCTTTACTTTCTTATTGAGTTTGAAAGAGTAATCACGAGGAGTAGGACCGAAGATTCTACCACCGCCTTTGAACTGAGGGTTTTTGATGTTACCTGCACGAGCTCCACCAGTTCCTTTTTGCTTCTTGATCTTCTTAGAAGATCCGGAGATTTCGTTTCTCTGCTTTGACTTGTGTGTGCCTTGACGCTGGTTAGCCAAGAAGCTTTTCACATCCAAGTAGATCGCATGATCGTTGGGTTCGATACCAAACACCTCGCTTGAGAGGTTCACTTTGCGACCGGTTTTTTCACCGTTATATTTTACAACCGCTAAGTCCATTACTTCTGAAGGATTATCGTTGAATTTTTTGCACCGGGAACAGAACCGCTCACGAGGATCAGATTTTGCTCAGCCAATATTTTTACCACTTTCAAGTTGGTGTTCTTCACACGCTCACCACCCATGCGGCCAGGCAAACGCTTGCCCTTAATTACACGAGACGCAAATGATGCGTTACCCATTGAACCGGGAGCACGAAGACGGTTATGCTGACCGTGAGTCTGGCCACCAACACCCTGAAAGTTGTGACGCTTTACCACACCCTGAAAGCCTTTACCTTTTGAAGTACCAACGGCATCCAAAAAGTCGCCTTCAGCGAAAATGTCACCTACTTTTATTTCTTTTCCTAATTCCAACAAGCCGGCAAACTCATCACTGAAATCGCGGAATTCAACCACGTGTCTCTTTGGAGTTGTACCTGCCTTTTTGAAATGACCTACCATGGCATTAGGCGTATTTTTTTCTTTCTTCTCGCCAAATGACAACTGTACAGACTTGTAGCCATCGGACTCCTTTGTTTTTACCTGAGTAACTACACAAGGTCCAGCTTCAATAACTGTAACCGGAACGCTTTGACCATCTTGGCCGAAAACGCTGGTCATTCCTACTTTACGTCCTAATATTCCAGGCATAATTGAAACCTATTTTGCTGATTTTAAGCCGTTTTGCGGTTTTCTCCCGCAAAAAGGACTGCAAAGATAGGAACTAAAGTATACCTAACAAGAGTGGGATTGAAAAAATATGGGAAAGCATCACTTTTAAGGCACTGTCTCGAACGATGTTAAGGCTTCTTCAAAGTAGAATCGCTTGAAAAGAGGGGTTATCACCTTTTTATCCACGCTGAAAATCCCTTTTTCCACCTGTTTTGGCTATCAGCTGAATCTCCTCTATTATAATGTCATGAGAAAGCGCCTTACACATATCATATATAGTAAGTGCTGCTACCGCTGCAGCCGTAAGCGCTTCCATTTCAGCCCCGGTTTTAGCTGTGACCTTAATCATGGTATCTATGATTACTCTGTTTTCTCTGACGGAAATTTTCACCTGACAGTCTTCAGTCATTAATGGATGGCAAAGAGGAATTAATTCGTGCGTCTTCTTTGCAGCCATTACTCCTGCAATAATCGCGGTTTGAAAGACCGAACCTTTTTTAGTTATTAATTCGTCACCGGCAATCGCTTCTATAATTTCTTTTGTCAGCCTGACTTTAGCTTGAGCCCGGGCAGTCCTCTCTGTGACCTTCTTTCCAGAAACATCCACCATTGATGGAAGTCCGGTTTTGTCGACATGGCTCAGCTTCTTTTTCTTCATAACTTGCTCTGAACAAAAATAAGAATTCAATGGTGAGCGTTGCCGAAGCGGAAAAAATTATTCTTGGGCATTTATTCAGGCCCTCGCTTCAAAAGGTAGAGCTGGCTCATGCAAATGGAAAAATCTTAGCCGAAGAAATACAAGCTGATCGGGATTTGCCTCCCTTCAATCGAGCTACGATGGATGGGATAGCCATCTCATTTGAGGGTATTGAAAACGGCCTCAGAGAATTCGCAATAGGAGGTCTTCAAGCCGCGGGACAACCTCAACAATCATTGACAGACAAAAAAAAGTGCTTCGAGATAATGACGGGAGCACCATTACCAAACGGTACTGACTTGGTCGTTCCCTATGAGAATTTGAAAATCGAAAATAAGACCGCGGCAATTTTGAGTGAACATGTTATCAAAGGGCAGAACGTGCATTTACGAGGAAGTGACGCAAAGCAAAACGAATTGCTATTGAATGAGAGGATGAAACTTGCCCCTTCTGAAATCGCATTGCTTGCGTCAGTTGGAAAATCAGAAGTCGTGGTTTTCAATACCCCAAAAGCGGCTGTCATCTCTACTGGCGATGAACTGGTTAATGTTGACCAAATACCTTTATCTCATCAAATCAGAAAATCGAATAGTTATGCACTTGTTTCCGCACTGCACGAATTGGGGTGCGATGCGGAAACGTTTCATCTGGCGGATGACGAGAAAGAATTGGAAGAAAAATTGAAATCGATATTGGCTCAATTCGAATTGATCATTCTTTCCGGTGGAGTCTCCAAGGGCAAGTTTGATTTTGTTCCGCAGGTTTTAGAATCACTTGGTGTCACAAAATTATTTCATGGGGTGAGCCAGCGACCAGGCAAGCCTATGTGGTTTGGGGTTTCTCCAAAGAATTTTGTTTTCGCGCTCCCAGGCAATCCGGTCTCTACGTTTATGTGCTTTCATCGCTACATCAAGCCGTGGCTTTCATTGAGCCTGAATCGTTCAATAAAAAAACAGAAGGCAATTCTAGCAGAAGACTTCACCTTCGCTCCTCAGCTTACCTATTTTCTGCAAGTGAAAGTCGAAAATGAAAATGGAAAACTGATGGCATATCCTAGTGCTGGAGGGGGCTCGGGCGATTTCGCCAACTTAAAAGATGTAGACGGATTTTTGGAATTACCTTTGGGCCAGTCCGAATTTCAAAAACAAGATTCTTTTCCTTTAATTCTATTTCGTTAGCTATTGAACCTCGTAGCGCCTGGAATCAGGAGTTTTATTTAAAATTCATCTTCGGTCTTTCTTTCTGACCAAATTGAATGGCGTTGTAATATTTCAGTTTCTTTTTGCCCTGGGCGGTTTTATAAGCAGGCTTTGGGCCACATGAACTTAAAATGACTAAAGCCGCAACAAATAATACAACACACTTTTTCATATTCATTTCATTTGCTGACACTATATACCCGACTTCAAAACAATTTCGATTGCAGTGCACTGCAAATCGTACTTTTGCCAGATAAACAGACGGAATAAGCGCCCGTCAACATTTACTTTATGTCAGACAAAAGAACAGAAATCGCTGATTTAGGGGAGTTCGGTTTGATCGACCGGATTAAAAGCAATTTTTCATTGCAGAATCTTACATCTCTAAAAGGCATTGGTGATGATGCTGCAGTGATCGGCATTGGCAAAGAAAATTTATTAGTCAGCACGGACATGCTGATAGAAGGGCCTCATTTCGATTTATCGTACGTACCTCTTCAGCATTTGGGCTACAAAGCCGTGGCGGTAAATGTGAGTGATATCGCTGCAATGAATGGCAAGCCCGAACAGATTGTTATCTCGCTTGGTTTGAGCAATCGCTTTTCACTGGAAGCTGTAGACGCGCTGTATGATGGCATCCGTGCTGCTTGTCAAAATTATAAAGTCGATCTTGTAGGTGGCGACACTACTTCCTCTCCTTCCGGCCTGGTGATTTCAATTACGGTTATCGGTCGAGTGGAAAACGAAAAGACGGTTCTGCGCAGCGGTGCGAAAGTCAATGATATTATTTGCGTAACGGGAGATTTGGGTGCAGCCTTCATGGGTTTACAAATACTTGAGCGCGAAAAGCAAGTATTTCAGTCCAATCCCGAAATGCAACCCGACTTGGAAAAATATGAATACCTCGTTGGCCGTCAACTCAAGCCCGAAGCAAGAATGGATATTGTCTATGAACTTGAGGAACAAAATATTGTGCCCACTTCGATGATCGATATTTCAGATGGCCTTGCCAGCGAGTTGTTTCACCTCGGAAAAAACTCAAATGTTGGAATCAAAATCTTCGAGGACAAAATTCCGATCGACTCGATGGCCTTTGAGACTGCCGTTGAATTCAAGATCGATCCGATCACAACAGCCCTCAACGGTGGTGAAGACTATGAACTGCTTTTCACTATTAACCCATCAGATTTTGAAAAAATAAAAAACCATCCCGACATCCATTTCATCGGACACACGCACGATAATCCTAATCAAAATGTGATGATCTCAAAACAGGGAACTGTGGTGCCATTGCTAGCGCAGGGTTGGAGGCATTTTTGATACGGACGTAATCAAAGGGTGTTCTCAGAAGGGCGATTTTTTTTATATTTGATTACCCTTCCAAGTCTATATATGGTGCACTTAAAGAAATTTGGAGTTTTACTGCTGCTTTTTACTGTTATCTCATGCACGATTGTAAAAGACAGTGATGTAACATCGATCGATCAGTTCAATAAGTTTAAGTTAAAGTCATTTGAAATCGATCAGAGCACAAGCTCAGGTAGTTCATCCGCGTTAGCTACTTTGAAGTATGATTCTGTCCAGAATATTATTAGCAAAATCTCAGGATATCATATCACACGACTAGTGGCTTATTCACTGCCTCCTTTGGGCACAAAAAAAATGCAATTAAGAAGTGAAACTAATTTAAAAACTGATTTGCTATTTTATTACAGAGATGATGGGCTACCTATAACGCTTTTTATTTTAGCCGGTGATTCACTGGTTGAATCATACCGATTCTATTATAACTCGTTAAGGCAGCTGGCTAAAGTAGTTACAGACATTGACCCGATTGACAATAAACCAGAGACCATCCACTACAGAGACACAATAATCTATCCTTCGAGCACGGCCGCGGCTGCCTATCCAAGTAGCATTAAACGAAATTCTCCTTATGATGCCAGTATGGCGGGGACGTTTACTTTTACTCCTTGCTCAACTTGCCCGAGTTCATCCACCAATAGACTTTCGAACATAAGCTTTGCTTATCCAAGCAATTTGAATCAACCCATCTTTCAGTTGTATTTTAATACTGGAGGCTGCGATAATTCAAGTGAATATTATCCTTATCAATGCGGTGGTGTTTCTAAAAATAATTCCACCGGTGGAGGCGGTTCATCAAATAGCTATCAACTTAGTTTTCGAAGTGATATTACATTCAATAAAACGATTAGTACTTCCCTTACTTCTGCCAGTGTTTCTGATGCCTATTATTTTCATCCCTTGATGATTTTAAAGGATGCCATCCCACAGGGTAGTCTCTATTTTTGGTTTTATTCGATCGATTGGTTCCAAACCACAGGAAATTCCCTTTCAAATAGTGACGTTGTCAAAATAAACTTTAACTATGGCAAATAGAATCGTCCTATTTTTCTTTTTGCTCTGTTCATCTTCAACCCTCAGCTTAGCGCAGTTCAGTTTGCCGCGCATCGATGTTGAAGTAAAAGCTCACCAGACATTAATTCCTGGCGATGACTATAATAGCCCTACTTCTTTGAAGGCAATCGCAACTACAAATCTTTTGCTCGCAACTCATGTGCAGATTAATCAGTACTTGGCAGTTGGCTGGTATTATTCAAACAGTTTTAGAGGAAGTGGATATAATACTGATTTTAAAGGCAAGTTTTGGAAAGACGGAGACTCCAAAGCGATGACTTCATTAAGTGGTCCTGACATCCGAATTTCTACAGGTAGAGCCGCCAAATGGCGACCGTATTTAAGTATCAATTATGCAAGTGCTCAGGTCGTTGAAGACAAAGGATCGTTCCGGTTTTCAACAAAGCTGGCTGCAGTAGGTGGAAGTATTGGCATTATGCGCAGGTATGGAAACCATCTCTATTGGAATGTTTTGGAAATAGGTATAAAGCAATTTTCTCAAAAACTTTTTTGGGGGAATGATAGCTTTTTGATAGATGCCAAAATGGGCTTCACGTACAACATTGGAAAGAAAAAATAATTTATCTATGAAAAAGCTAACTCTTCCGTTGGCTTTCTTGATTGCATCGTCAACGGGATTTTCTCAAGACATGCTGAAGGCGACAGTAAAAATTTCTGTACAGTCAATCGCCTACACTCCTGATAACAAATACCTGGCAGTAGCTGAAGGAAAGGAGACTCAACTGTTTAACGCAGGCAGCGACACCAAGGCAAAGGAGTTTACCGGCAAGTTTAATAAGGTCAGGCAGGGCCACACTCGCGACATAGTTCATATTGCCTGTAGCAACAACGGTTCGATGATTGCCACTTCCGGCACCGATGGCACCGTTAAATTATGGAAAGTACCCGAAGGGGATCTAACTGCAACCATCGATATAAAAGCCGGAGCAGTACTCGCTTCACGCTTTGTTGACGGTGACAAATTCCTTGTCTTCATTACCGAGGATAAGACGGTAAACCTGTGGGACATCTCTGCAGCAAAAATACTTTATACCAAAAAGGATCATACCAAATCCATTCGAGGGCTCGATGTGAGTAACGATGGAAAGTGGATTGCCACCGCGGGTGCCGAGCGGGACATTTTTTTGAGAGACGTAGCTTCCGGGGAGCCTGTAAAAAAATTTCAAGGCCACGAGGGCTGGGTACGTACGCTTGCCTTCTCGCCCGACAGTAAAACCTTGGCGAGCGGTAGTGATGACAAAAAAATAATTTTGTGGGATCTGGAGTCGGGCAAACAACTTCGACAGTTCCCGCAAAAAGGCTGGACGTACGACCTTAAATTCAGCAACGATGGCAAATATCTTTTTGCAGCACTTGAAAAAAATGCCGTGGTTGTTTACGATGTAAGCACGGGTTTGCCTGCACTTAAGCTCGATGATTTTCAGACGCCTGTTTTAGGTATTGCGGTCAGCCCCAATGGAAAAGAACTGGCCACCATCCAGGAGTTCATTCGCGAAGTGAAGTATTGGAACATCGAGTCATTGAATATCTCACCCGTCTTTCGGTTCAAAGACAAAAAAGATGTTAACCCTCCGCAGATTTTTGTTTCCAATCCGCCCAATATTCAAGACAATCAGGTTCGTTACTCCAAAGACATGATTGACATTACCGGATCAGTCATCGATGAGTCTGGTGTAAGAAGGTTAAGGGTTAACGGCATTGAAACACCCATTAAGTCAAATGGGAATTTTTTCATCAAGCTGCCACTTAGCATGGGCGACAATTTTGTTACTATCGAAGTGACTGATGTGAACGATAACATCGCGCTCAAAAAATTTTCTGTGCTTCGAAAGGATTTGGATGGAGGTGATTATGACGCCAGCAAAGCAAAGAATTTTCTTCTTGTAGTAGGCATCAATAACTATGAACATTGGCCACATTTAAATAATGCTGTGAAAGATGCCAATGATATGGCAGGCACATTGATGGGCTTATATAATTTCGATTTTTCAAATGTAACGGTGTTGCGTGATGAGCAAGCGACTCGAAGTAATATTTACAAAACGCTACGCAATTATATCAGTCAGGTTGCTGCTACCGACAACTTGGTGATTTACTTTTCTGGTCATGGCCATTTTGACGAATTATTAAACGAAGGTTATTGGATTCCTTTCGAAGCGCATTTGAATGAAGAAGGTGATTACCTGCCCAACTCATCCATTCTCAAAATTATTGAAAGTATAAATTCTCAACATACGTTCTTGGTTGCCGATGCATGTTTCTCCGGCTCCCTTTTTGGTGAACAAAAAAGAGGCTATGCAGAAAATGTAGAAAAATATAAATCGCGCTGGGGGTTGGCCTCAGGGAGACTTGAATCCGTATCTGATGGCGCTCAAGGAACCAATAGTCCGTTTGCCAATCAGGTGCTGAAATTTTTGAAGGAAAATAAAAAAGATAAAATCACAGTTTCAGAACTTATTCAAGCGGTGAAACTTGGAGTATCTGAATTTGCTGATCAAACCCCGATTGGAAATCCGTTAAAAGTGACTGGGGACGAGGGAGGGGAATTTGTTTTTTATAAGAAGAAGTAGGGAGTCAGGGGTTAGGAGTCAGAAGTTAAATCAGGTTCGCTAAAACATTTCCTACTGATTTCTGACTCCTGACTTCTTCCCTCAATCCTCCGGATATGGGATGAAAACAAAATTGGTGAACGCTTCATCCACTACAAAGAGACAGCAAAATTCGTCAGGATCTTTGTACGCTTTCAAAAAATCGTCTTGTTTGTCTTTGTCGATCAGTTCACGTTGCACAAACTCATCCATGTACGAAGCGTAGTAATTCCAATCGAGGTTTAACTCAAATTTTCCGATCAGCAATTGGCCGATCGGTAATTCTTTCTTTGAAATGGGAAACACGGGGCATTCAAATCCTCCTTTGCGGATTTGATAAGAAGCTTCTTTTAAGGTGTCAGCAATCTTCACAAAATCTTGCGAGATCGTGCCGAGGTATTTGCCGCTGAGTTCGGGATCGTTGTTCATTACTTTTTCTTTGCTTTAAAAGTTCCGTTCGGTTGAACGAATGCGCAGCCTGTTATTGAGCCTCCGCTTTGTTCAAGTTCTACTTTATAGCCACTCAGAATTTTGATGGAAAACTTATCGTTACCCAAATATGCTAACTCATACTCAGGTTGGCCGGGTACAAACAAGAACAATGTCTTTTCAGCTTTGATGAAAACTTTCGCAACTACTCCGCCAAGCTCGTATTCGCCTGCATACTTTTTGAGTTCCTCTGGTCTTATTTCTTTCGTTGCCGATTGATACGAAAATTCCATCGGCTTATTCGAACTTGGCTCGAGCCCGGTGATTTGTACATTTTCTATTTCACCAGAATTTCCAGTTCTGAAGTTAAAACGAATTTCACTTTTATCGGCTGTATCAATTTTATGCTCTTTGTTTATCTCAAAGGGTTGAAATACATCATAGTGAAAATGTTTGAGCCAAAAATGATTTTTGCCAAGTGAAGCAAAAAGAGAGTCATGTTTCGCTGCAATAGAAAAAGTGCCATAGCCTGAGTTGGAATACTTTCCTTCGAAATCTTCGAGTAAGTGTGATGGCTTAGTTCCTTTTTCCATGCTCGATGTTGCTTTCGTCAAAGTTTCTTTTTCTGTTTTCTTACGCTTACCAGCCGCCTCTTTTAATTCTTTACTCCAATCCGTTTGAGTCAGGCCAAGCAAACGATCAGCGATGATGTTACGGACAATCGAAGGTACTGAAGAACCATTTTGATTGACGAGCACCACTATGCCAAGACTGTCGGTGGGAAAGAAACAAGTGTTTGCCGAAAATCCATCACTTTGTTTTTCTCAATCACAGCCACAGCAAAGTCTGCTACCTTCCACTCGGTAAGTAGCGCTTGAAGTTTTTCGTCAATGCCGGCAAGGCGATTGTCGGGAGCTTGCTTCTTTTGTGCAAAGATGATAATGCTTACAAAAGCGAAGAGAATGGTCAATAATTTTTTCATGGTATGTAAGTGCGATTAGGCAATATACGAGGGTTGACTAAATATAGGACGACCTTATAATCAATACTCGGTAACTGATAAAAACATGGCAACAGGTATAGTTTTAGGTGGTGGCTGGTTTAGCTCCCATCTATCTAAACTTGACGCTCTTGAATATATTTGTCCTTCGGGATAACCCTTTCCGTAAGTGAAAAATATTTCGTTATCGGTTTTCTTGTTGAACCAAATGCGCACTACTTCATAAGTAACAATCACGTCCTGATCCAAAATCAGATTTTCGCGCTCCAGGTTTTTTACAATCCAATGTTGGTTGCATCGGCTCGTCACAAATGTATCATGAGCAAGTAAACTTTGGTTGGGCATTCCATCTTTCACTGAATAAATCTGAATCCGAAAAAGGATGCTGTCTACGGTATTGAACCGCATGTGAAACTGAACATTGTCAATCCAATATTTTTCGCCCTTGCTGAAAATCCGAAGTCCCCACTCGCCTCCAAACCCAAAGTCTTGCCGTAAGTTATGACCGATAGTAGTGGCTGAGGGAGTAAACCTGCCTAGCTTAATAGGCTTCGGTTTTTTCTTTCTTACAATTACTTCGTTGAGTTGCAAAGATTTCTCAACAAGTTTTATTTCCATTGGATTGAACAATTCAATATCTGCAATTCTCTTTTTTACAACCTCGTAACCGAGCATTGAAAATGCGAGGTCATCATTTTTATTAGCCTTTGTTAAATCGATTTCAAATTTTCCATTTTCTTGAGAGATGACGCCCATGTTTTTGTTCATTACCCCGATATGCACATAAGGCAACGGTTTTTTGGATTGAGCATCAATGACTACACCCGATAGAACCTGTGCGTTGATGGATAAAACAAGAAGAGAGTAAAGAACAAAAATTAAGAAAGAGCGCTTCATTGAATTATTTTGAGCCGCAAAAATAATCAACTTTTTAACGACAGAAGATTTAACTTTTCGTTCACAAAAAATCACCTGCATTTCCTACCTCGAATTTGTATATTCAGCCTCCAATCTAAAATCTTATGGCTTCATTCACTTTAAAAATTAATGGGAAGGATCATACGGTTGATGCTGACCTGGCTATGCCACTGCTCTGGGCCATTCGCGATCTTGTCGGCCTCACCGGCACCAAGTACGGTTGTGGTATTGCGCAGTGTGGCGCATGCACCGTTCATCTCAACGGAAATCCTATTCGCTCGTGCTCTATGCCGGTAAAGGCTGCTGCAGGAAAAGACATCACTACCATTGAAGGTCTTTCGGAAAATAATTCTCACCCCGTGCAGCGCGCGTGGATCAAAGAGCAAGTGCCTCAATGTGGTTATTGTCAAAGCGGCCAGATCATGGCAGCCGCAGCGTTGTTGAAAAGAACTCCTCACCCGACTGATAAAGACATTGACTCTGCAATGGCAGGACATATTTGCAGATGCGGAACATACGTGCGCATTCGCAAAGCGATCAAGACCGCTGCAACTCTTGTCTAGAATTTAAAAATGAATTTTTAATCAAAATAAAAAATCCTCTTCACCCTCTCCGCTGGAGAGGGCCGGGGTGAGGCCTATGGAAACACAAAATTTAAACCGCAGAAATTTCATCAAGCTGAGCAGCATGACTGGCGCTGCTCTTACGCTCGGATTTTATTTTCCAGCCGATGGAAAAGAAATTGAAATTCTAAAAAGCGAGTCAGCAGAAAATCTTGGCATTGAGCTGAATGCCTGGATCACGATCGATCCTTCGGGCAAAGTGATCCTCACTAATCACCGCGCTGAGATGGGGCAAGGTTCATTTCAGTCGGTGCCTCAAATTATAGCCGAAGAGCTCGAAGTAAATCTCGATCAGGTGAGTATAGTATTTGCGTCAGGCAACCGCGAAAAATATGGAAGCCAAGTAACAGGCGGCAGTTCTACCGTTCGCTCTACTTACAAAATGCTTTTGCGTGTCAGCGCCTCTGCGCGCGAGATGTTGATCGAAACCGCTGCCAACAAATGGAGCGTAAGCAAATCCGAGTGTTATGCGGAAAATGGATTTGTAATTCACAAACCCTCCGGAAAGAAATTCAATTATGGCGAGTTAGTTGCCGATGCATCTAAGCTAAGTCCTCCGAAAAATGTGGAGCTTAAAAATCCGAAAGACTATAAAATCATTCGCAAGCCTCTGCCACGTCAAGACACTCCTTTGAAAGTAAATGGAAGTGCAACTTTCGGCATCGACAAAAAATTGCCAGGCATGATGTATGCCGTGGTAGAAAGAAATCCGCGTTTCGAGGGCAAAGTGAAAAGTTTTGATGACAGCGAAGCAAAGAAAATCCCGGGAGTAAAATATGTTTTCAAAACCAATCGCAAAGTGTTTGAGCATCTGTACGAAGGTGTAGCAGTGGTTGCAGATAATTTGTGGGCAGCCATGCAGGGCCGGAAAGTTTTGAAAGTGGATTGGGATGATTCGGGTTTTGATCACCATAGCACGGAGCAGCTATACGAAAAAATGAAAGACCAGCTTCAAAAAGGAAATCTCATTTCTTATAAAACACAGGGCAATTTTGCTGATGCCTTCCAAAAGTCGGAAAAGAAGCTGGAAGCCACTTACGAGACTCCATATGAATCACATAGTTGCATGGAGCCACTCAACTGCATTGCTGATGTAAAAGAAGACAGTTGCGAGATTTGGGGTCCGATTCAGGGACCCGATTGGATTCAAGGAGACATTGCAGGAACATTGAAGCTTGATCCGAAGAAGGTAAAAGTGAATATGACTTTTTTGGGCGGAGGATTCGGACGCAAGGCTTTCACCGATTATCCTCACGAAGCGGTGATGATCTCGAAAGAGATTAAAGCACCAGTGCAAGTGGTGTGGACGCGCGAAGATGACATGACACTTGGACCTTTCAGACCGGGAATGATTTACCAATGCAAAGGCGGTGTGGGCAAGGGAGGCCGCATTGCTGCCTTTGAAACCCGAATGGCCGGGCAAAACATGGACGTACAAAATCCCGGTGCAGACAGGTCAACTTACAACAGTGATGTAGTTGAGGGCTTCTTAGAGCCCTATTTCAAATCCATTCCTCATTTTACCTTTGGCGATACGCCACTTGAATCCCCGATACCTGTGATGTGGTGGAGATCAGTCTATTCATCAACCAATGGTTTTGCGTTTGAAAGTTTTATCGATGAGATGGCTATTGCCGCAGGGAAAGATCCTCTTGATTTTCGCAGGCAGCATCTGAACAATCAGCGTTACCAGGACTTGATCTCGAAACTCGAAGAAGTGAGCGGCTGGAAAAAAAGAAATAAGAACGAAGGCTTTGGAGTTGCCATTACCGAATGTTTCTCAAGCATCGTAGGTGAAGTGGTGAAAGTTTCAAAAAATACCGAGGGCAAAGTGAAGCTTGATAAAGTCTGGGCTGTTATGGATTGCGGTTGGTATGTAAACCCAGATATCATTGCAGCGCAAGTGGAAGGAAGTATTGTGATGGCGTTAGGGGCTGCAACAAAACACGCTACCCATTTTGCTGACGGCAAAGCTGTGGAGAAAAACTTCGATGCTTACAAAATGCCTCGCATTGCCGACATTCCTGAAATAGAAGTACATGTAATGGACAACGAAGAAAAAGCCGGGGGAGTTGGCGAGCCGGGGCTGCCTCCGTTCACTCCTGCATTGACCAATGCCATTTTTGATTTAACCGGCAAGCGAATAAGGGTGCTGCCGTTCAATCTGGACGAGGTTTAGTAACTTTAGGGCATGAAGGCATTTGAAAGAATTTCGTTCGACCCGAAAGTGATGCAGGGCATGGCCTGTATACGGGGAATGCGTATAACCGTTTCATTGGTGTTGAGCCTTGTTGCAAGCGGCATGACACATGCGGAAATCATTAGACAATATCCTGATCTTGAAGAAGAAGATATCAAAGAATCGCTTCGCTACGCGTCCTGGCTTGCTCGGGAGGAACAAGTCATTGTCGACTGATGAAGTTTCTGGCGGACATGGGTATTTCCATGGATACAGTTCAATGGTTAAGATTGCAAGGGCATGACGCCATTCATTTGAGTGAAGAAAGGCTGCACAAAATGTCTGACGATATTATTCTAATAAAGTCCAAGAACGAAGGCCGGGTTTTACTTACCTGCGATCTGGATTTTGGTCATTTGCTTGCTAATTCTAAAGAAATCTCCCCAAGTGTAATTATCTTCCGTCTTGAATTTCAGACTGCGACTCAACACATTGAAAAGTTGAAGAAGATTTTAAGTGTTTCGAATGAAATCTTATTGGCCGGAACCATCATAAGCGTTTCAGACAAAAAAATAAGGAGCAGAAAATTACCAGTAAACTAATGTTAATATGAGAGTCTTTAGCCTATTCTTAATCAGCCTGTTTTCATTGCAGTGTTATTCCCAGCAAAACCCAAAATTAAATTTGCCGGAAAGCATCGCTCGAGGTAAAGACATTTATATAGCCCAATGTCTTACTTGTCATTTAGACATGGGGGAAGGTATAGAAGATGTTTATCCTCCACTCGCCAAAGCTGATTACCTGATGGCCGACAAAAAGCGTTCTATTGAACAAGTGCTTTATGGAGCAAAGGGGGAGATGAAAGTAAACGGAAAAACTTACAACGCTGAGATGAGTGCCTTTGATCTTACCGATCAGCAGGCGAGCGATGTGTTAAATTATATTCGCAATTCATTTGGCAATAAAGGATCGGCAATAACTCCTGAAGAAGTGAAGGCAGCCAGAAAGAAGTAGCTACTTTTTCCCGTTCAAAGTCAATTTTAACTTTCGAGCTCGATCAGGGTAGTCAGTAATAATGCCGTCTACACCCATTTCTATGAAATCTTTCATATCAGATTCATCATTCACAGTCCAGGGGATAATGCGCATTCTTTGAATTTTCTTACCTAGTTTCAAAATTCTCGTAGGCGTCAATGCATGCAAGTGGTTCACTTCATTTTTGTCGAGAAGGTGAAATTCGGGACTGTAAACATCAGGGAAGAAACCAAGTTCACTCAAATTTTCGCTGGCGTCCTTTAAGTTATCGATGAGCAAGGCCAACCGTACATTCGGGTATTTTTGATGCCAGTATTTAAGAACTCGTGTATCAAACGACTGAATAATCACTCTGTCCCATGGTAAATATTGATCAATCAATCGGTAAGCCAGATCAGAAAACTCTTCAGGCTTTGGGTGAAATATTCCGTCTCCGCCCTCGCTGCATTTTATTTCGATGTTGTAGTCAACTTCGTAACGCGTAAAGTTTTTTATATGATTCTCAACAGCCACGATCGCATCCGAAAGCAGTGGCTTAAATGCTTTTACTTTTTTTTGCTCAGAAAATTTTGCGTTGCCTTTCGATCCGCAGTCCCATTGTTTAACCTGATAGTAAGTCATCCGGTAGATATTGAATTTCTTCTCCTCCCTACCCCTGATCTCTTTCCCGTTAGGATCGAGACAAAAATCTGAATTCATCCAGGCTTCGTGTGAAACTATAACTCGCTTGTCTTTCGTGACGGCTAAGTCCAACTCAATTGTAGTCACCCCTGAGTCAAGCGCCATCAAAAAGGCAGGGATTGTATTTTCGGGCATTAATCCACGTGCTCCGCGATGCCCTTGTACATCAAATTTTGGAGTAAAGATTTGAGCGGACGACTTATTCATCGTTAAAGTAAAAGCCAAAATAAGTAAGACTCCGATTTTCATGGCTGCGAAACAAGAAAGCCTCAGATGGCTGAGGCTTTTTGATATCCGTGGGAGCTGAGGGGTTCGAACCCCCGACCCTCTGCTTGTAAGGCAGATGCTCTGAACCAGCTGAGCTAAGCTCCCTAATTTTTTGGGACTGCAAAGGTAACCGAGAAATTGATTTGTACAAACCGTAAAAAACATTTTGACACCCAAAATTTGAATTTTTATACCATTGAAATTGAATTGTCAGTCCTTACTTGCCTTCTCTAATTTTTTCAATCGCTGTTTGGCGTCTTTGTAGGCTTCGTCTTTATGGCCAGCCGTTTTTTTCACTTTTTTGAAATAGTTTTTGGCGGTTAGCTTATCACCTTGCCGTTGGTAAATCTCCCCTAAAGAAAGAAGGGAGTACAAATAATATCCCGAATCAGTGGCGCCCACCTGTTCTGAGTAATCCACGCTTTTAAGGTAATATTTTTTCGCCTCCTCCCATTGACGCTTATACTCATACATCTGACCGAGAAAAAAAGATGCGTACCGTCCACTTACAGCTTCGTAACCGACCTTGCCACTGTCGATGCGCTGTAAGATTTGGTCGCACTGCTCTTGCGTCTTAGGCTGAACTCCATTGGAGTACAACATCCGAGCATAGTAGCGATGAAAATAGGGATTGTCAGGATAAGTTTGATGGAGGTACTCTGCAATCTGCAACGCACGCAGAGGCTCATTTTCATAACTCGCTAAGACCCGCATGAGCCAAACCATAGCTTCAGTACGAGTGTAGAAAGCATTGTACGAAACTTCTTTAAGTTGCTGAAGCCCCAATTTCTTATCTCCGTGGCGGAAAAACCAAAAGATTGGCTTCAATGATTTGTAATTCTCGGGCACCCACTCACGAAAGTAATTGTACAAGGCATCGCCAAATAAAAGTTCCGGACTGAGATTGTTTTTCTCGCGGCATACTTCCATGTATTTCAAAGCTAGTCTTCCTTCACCAGCCGCCTTCACCCAATTTTTTCTTTCGAAGTCAGCATAAAGTTCACCTTTGAAGCCGTGTGCGGCCGCCAGAAAAAATGCGGCTTCTATTTTATATTCAGGAACCTTGTCGTATAAATTTTCTGCAATTTGGATAGAGCTGTCCATGTACGCCAAAAACCTTTCGTCATATTTGGTCTCTCTCATGTTGGGCATGATTTTCCACCACTCAGCAAGTCCGACCAAAAAATAAGGCAACGGATGCCACTGATATTTTTCTTTAAAACTTTTAAACTGCTCCTCAGCTTTTTCAAACTTGAAGTTGTATAAGTTGTTCATTGCATCTGTGGTCTCCAGTTGCACGCTGATGTCTGAAATCAAAATGACGGTAGTGTCTTTTCTGCTTTGGCAAAACGAATTCAGTACAAGCAGACAAAAGCTAAAGCATGCAATAAGATGCAAGGTTACAGGTTGCCGGTTACCGGTGACTGGTAACCGGTGACTGGTAACTAAAAACCCGAAACTTGTTTCGCGCACGATCGTCCTCCAATGAAAAAAATGACACATCTTTGAGCTATGCATGATCATCCGCAAACTTCAATATTTTCTTCCGATAAAAGACAAACTTTTATAACGCTTTGTCTCATCTCCCTTTTATTGCTGTATGTAAAAAAATATTTTATTGAATACGAAACCGCGGCCTTTGAGTTTCTTCAAGATAGGCCCGAAGGTCTGATTTTGAAACTCATAGGCGGATTGCAATTCTTTTCGATCCCATTTATTTATCTGTGGAAGTTTACGGTTATCGGGTTTGTGCTTTGGGTAGGTTGTTTCCTTTTTGGTTACCGCATTACTTTCAGCCAGTGCTGGAGCGTGGTGATGGCGGCTGAATTCGTTTTCATTCTCCCAGAGCTGATTAAAATAGGCTGGTTTCTGTTTATCATTTCAGACCCTCGGCTGGATGAAGTTCAGGCATTTTATCCGCTTTCGCTGATGAATTTCTTTGATCCTCACGCTATTGCCAAGCGTTTTGCATATCCTCTTCGTGCGATGAGCCTATTCGAGGTGATTTATGTAATGGTTTTAGTACGTGGAGTGAACCATTATTCTCTTCGAATTCACAAACAGCAAAGTGCAACTTGGTGGATTGTCTCGACTTCGTACATTCTCATTTTTGTACTATGGCTAATCTTTTATATGATCGTTTATAAATGATCAAGCAAAAAATTTTCTGACGGCTGAACAAACGATTTCAACCTGGTCTTTCTTCAGTCCTGGCCACACAGGCAAACTCAAAACTTTACCTGCTAATCGCTCGGCTACAGGCAAGTTTCCTTTTTTATAACGCAAATATGAATACGTTTTTTGCAGATGAATAGGAATGGGATAATGAACGGCAGTTTCTATTCCTTTCTTAGATAAAAAAGCCTGAAGCTTTTCGCGAAGCGATGTTTGGATTACAAACTGATGATACACAGGCTTGGTCTCTCTATTTTCACGAGGCGGCAATTGAATATCTCCAATGTTCTGAAGCAATCCGAAATATAAATTTGAGGTTCGCCTTCGCGTTTCGTTCCATTCGTCAAGCATCCTCAATTTTATCTGAAGGATTGCCGCTTGCAGTTCATCCAAGCGAGAGTTAACGCCTGGTATCGAATGAACATCCTTTTTTTCAGAGCCGTAATTGCGAAAGGCTCGAGCAAAGTCACATAATTTTTTGTTGCTGGTGATGATTGCCCCTCCATCGCCCAGTGCGCCCAAATTTTTTGTGGGATAAAAACTGGTGGCGTTGCAGTGCCCCCAGCTGCCGGTCATTTTATTTTTGAAAGTAGCCCCATGTGCCTGCGCATTGTCCTCGATGACAAACAAATTATTTTTTTTTGCAATGGCCATAATCTTGTCCATTTCGCAGGGATGTCCATACAGGTGAACAGGTATGATCGCTTTTGTTTTTCGTGTGAGGGAATTTTCAATCAGCAACGAATCGATAGTGTAAGTTGAAGGATCAACCTCAACGGGCACCGGTTTTGCTCCAGCGTTCATCACAGCTAGCCATGTGGCCTGACACGTATGTGATGGAACAATCACTTCGTCACCTTTGTCGATTCCAAGTGCTTTAAGAGAAATCAAAAGAGCATCATGGCCGTTGGCCACAGAAATGCAATATTTTGATTTATGATAAGCGGCAAATTCTTTTTCGAAATGATCCACTTCCTTTCCTAAAATAAACTTTCCTCGTTCCAGCGTTCTGTAGAAAGCTTGTTTCAATTCACGCTCGATAGAACGGTGCTGATAATCCAAAGAAAGAAAAGGCGCAACAGACATAACCCGAAAATACGGTAACACGTAAATAAGACCGCGTTTTAAATAGATTTAATTTATCCTGTGAAGCTTTAGCGAAGGAGGATTTGCTTATTTTCGCGCCTTCATCCTCTGCAGCTTTGGCTAAGGAGGATTCATTTCAAAACCGAAAAAAATGAACTTTCAAAAAGCCAATAACATCTTCGGATGGGCGGTCTTTACCGTAGCGTTGCTCACTTATTTTTTGACGATGGAAGAGACCGCCAGCTACTGGGACTGCGGTGAGTTCATTGCGGTGTCATACAAGCTCCAGGTACCGCATCCGCCCGGAGCCCCACTCTTTTTATTGATGGGCCGTGCTTTCTCCTTCCTTGCTTTAGGCGATGTAACCAAAGTGGCTTATTGGATCAACTTCATGAGCGTGCTGGCAAGTGCCTTCACCATTTTGTTTTTGTTTTGGTCTATCACGCTCTTCGGTCGCAAGGTGATGGGCATTAAAAAAGACAGCGAGATCACAGATAATCAATTGTGGTTGTTAATGGGCGCGGGAATGGTGGGTGCGCTCGCATACACTTTCTCTGATTCGGCTTGGTTCTCAGCAGCAGAGGCTGAAGTGTACGGAATGTCATCTTTCTTCACCGCATTTGTGGTGTGGGGAGTTTTGAAGTGGGACGTAATTGAAGATGATAATAAAGCTAATCGTTGGTTGCTTCTTGTGGCATATATGATCGGCCTTTCCATTGGTGTGCACATGCTCAACCTTGTTACTCTTCCCGCTCTCGGCTTGATTTATTATTTCAAAAAATTCAAGACCACCACTTGGGGTGTGATCGCCACGCTCGCATTGAGCGCGGGTATTGTTTTATTCATTAACGATTTTATTGTGCCAGGCTTGCCAACATTGGCCGGCCACTTTGAATTATTCTTTGTGAACACACTTGGTTTGTTCTTCGGATCGGGTGCCTTAGTTTTCACCTTGTTGCTAGTCGGTGCATTGGTTTATGGAATCTACTTCACGCATACAAAAAACCATCCCGTTTGGAATACATTTTTGCTCGCCACTGCTTTCATTCTGATTGGTTATGGATCTTATGCCACTGTGGTAGTTCGTTCAAACTACAATACGCTCATCGATGAAAATTCTCCGAAGGATGTAATGAGTTTTGTAAAATATTTGAGGCGTGAGCAATACGGCAGCAGACCATTAGTGTTTGGTCCATATTTTACTGCGAGACCGATTGGTGTGAAATACGGATCACCAACTTATGTGAAAGGAAAAGACAAATACGAACCTGGAGAACGCAGTTTTGAGTATGAGTACGAGCCTGGTGAGACTACACTTCTTCCTCGCGCATGGAATTCAGAACATGCTGCAACGTATCAGAGTTACATGGGGTTGGCCAAGGATCAAAAGCCAACTTTTGGCCAGGACAAAATGTATATGTTCCGTCACCAGATCGGCCGAATGTATATGCGTTATTTCATGTGGAATTTTGTAGGCCGTGAAAGTGACGAACAAGGAGCAGGATGGTTAAGGCCAACCGAATGGTTTAAGAAATTACCGGCAGCTCTCGCTGAAAACAGAGGAAGGAATAATTATTTCGCCATTCCTTTTATTCTTGGATTGATCGGTATGTTCTATCAATTCACCAGAGACACAAAGAATTTTGCAATTGTTGCCCTCCTTTTTGTGATGACGGGGGTGGCCATTGTAGTCTATCTTAATTCACCACCTACTGAACCACGCGAGCGCGATTACATATATGCCGGATCATATTATGCGTTTACATTCTGGATTGGGCTTGCCGTAATTGGTATTGCAGAATTTTTTGGGAGTGTTATTAAGAACACAAAGACGGCTGCCATTGCAGCAACTTTGGTGGGACTCACTGCCCCCACTTTGATGGCCAAAGACAATTGGGACGATCACGACCGCAGTAATCGTTTCTTCTCGGTTGACTCAGCATCGAATTCTCTTGAGTCATGCGATCCACAAGCTGTTCTTTATACGGGTGGCGACAACGATACTTTCCCTTTGTGGTACGCACAGGAAACGGAAGGCATCCGCTCTGATACGCGCGTGCTTGTGCTGAGCTATTACAATACCGATTGGTACATTCAGCAGAGTGCGAGAAAAGCCTACGCTTCCGAGCCGCTCAAATACGCATTGCCTTTAAAAGAATATCAGCAAGGCGGATTGAACGATTACCTTCCGTTTGCCGATTTGAAAATCAAGAGCATCGATGCTAAAGAATATCTTGGACTACTGGCTCAGCGCTATCCTCAACTCAACGATGGCGAACGCAACATTGTGCCCAGCCGAATCCTCACCATTCCAATCAATAAAAAAGCAGTGATCGCGAAGGGCATCATCCCGAAAGGAATGGACAGCCTCGTAGTGGATGAAATGAAAATCAAAGTCCTTCGCGGAGGCTTAGAGAAAAAAGATCTTGCGTTGTTGGATTTTCTTGTCACAAGCAATTGGGACCGCCCGCTCTACCTCAACCCAACATCTATATCTCAAATCAATATCGATTTGAGTCCATATGCAGTGCAGGTAGGAAATGCTTATCGCATACTTCCGGTGCGCAACCCGCGCAAGGACCGTGAATATTTGGTGGATACGGAGAAGACCATGGATGTGATGATGAACAAATTCCGCTACCGGGGGCTCGATGATCCCAAAGTTTATTACAATGATGACTATAAAGGTTTTGTGCTCAACCATCGCAGTTCATTCAACACAGTAGTTCAGGCTCTTCTTGATAAGGGTGAAACTGAAAATGCAAAAAAACTTCTTTTGTTTGGTCTCGAAAAAATGCCTGACAAAGGTGTGCGCTACGATTTCACTGCTGCCGAAACAGTCAATTTTCTTTTCAAAGTTGGTGAAAAAGAAAAAGCCTTGGAAATAGCCAAGACTATTGGTGATCGGGCCATTGAAATGGCTACTTTCCTGATGCATGATGGCAGCGGATTCACCAATGATCTAAGAAACAATGTTGTCTTACTGAATATTCTACAACGAGGACTCTATGAAAATGGTGAAACTGAACTCGCCAAGAAATACGAAGACGCTTATACCAAATTACTGACCGAACTTCAGGTCGTTGAAGGTGGTGACAGAAGTGATTATTGATTAACTTTGATGTCAATTATGGAAACAACGATTCGCATCAATACAGATTTGCTTACGGCCGAAGTAATGGAGGGTATTAAAAAAATGTTTCCTCATAAGACAGTTGATATTATTGTTCAGCCCGCAGACGATACGGAATACATTTTAGACAAGCCTTCTTATGCCAAGGAACTTGAGAACAGAATCGAATCATATAAAAGCAAAAAGGAAGTCATTTTTCTTAAGCCTGAAGAATTGCTGTGAGGAATATCGAGTTCGTTCCTAACGCCTTCAAGGAATATCAAGATTGGATTCAAACAGATAGAAAGACTGCTCTTCGGATTGGGGACTTAATAAAAGATATTTTGAGAAATCCATTTGATGGTTTGGGTAAGCCCGAGCCATTGAAGCATCAGTTTAAAGGATGTTGGAGCAGGAGAATCGACCAGGAACATAGATTGATTTATTCCGTGACAGAAAATTCTGTCGTGATTTTCTCCTGCTATTCTCATTATCAATGATCCAACTATTAACCAAACCTATTTTCTCGCGATCAAAAACAAATCCAGGGCACTCGGGGCGTTATCAGTTAGAAGATAGTCTTCGTGCTTAATACTTGCCACTAGATCATCGGCTGCTTCTTTCAGTTTGTTTCTGTTAAGACGATTAAGCATTTCATAAGGTATGCGAAGAATTGACGCAGGAAGTTTATGCTGCAAATCGAACACGTCCCACCGCATGATTTTATTTACTGACTTCCGGTTGCGCTCGTGATATTGCATTACTTTCTCATTGCCTGAAATGCCCTTCATATCAACAGAACCAAAATACTTTTTAGCCAGCGAAGTAAGTTCATCGGCCGTGTATTCGCGCTCGTGCCATGGATTTCGCGAAAGCGACATCGGTCTGTTAGGTGTTGAGATCAACGCAAACCCATTTGGCTTTAACACCCGGCTGATCTCTTTCAAAAAAGAATGATCGTCTTCAATGTGCTCAATCACCTGAAAGCTCACTACACAATCAAATGTATCGTCCGGATAAGGAAGTGGAGGAATGTTGCCACTGATGATATTTCCTTTAGGGTATTTTGCTTTTAATTTTTCCACTACCGAAACTATCTTATCGATGGCAGAATAGTTGCCCACTTTGGGTGTCAGCCAATCGATACCCCGACCTTCACCACAGCCAACTTCCAATAAATTTCCATGCACTTTATCAGCGGCAATAACATACGCTTTAAGCAAGCGCTGGTGTATTGGGTTATCGGAGGTGATGGTTTCGGAAGCAATCTCGGTGGTATAAACTGACATGTCAAAATTTTGTGGGGCAAAAATAAGTCAATTCATTAGATTTAACGTTTGAAAAGAAAGTTAACCTGAATATGAGAAGCACAATAATTTGTTTAGCCTCTTTGCTCTTATCGAGATTAACCTTTGGCCAGTCTGTGGCTGCAAGCAATTTTAATTATTGGTATGACCCTACCAACGAAGTGGAGTTACAACTTCGTCCTGTACGCACAGTCGACAAAATCATGGTGCGCTATACATTAGTTGCCCGTCATGGTAATGCTGAAAAATATTCTATCTCTTGGGAAAAGAGGGCATCTTACGTTGAGACGTCAGGTCAGGCCATTACTGAAAAAGATTCTGTCCTGTCTGTTACTGATAAAACAAAACGCGGCTTTTTGATTTTCGATGTGCCAGCTAAACCTTGGCTGCTTCTCGCTCACGTAATGAATTCAAATGCAAGGAAATGGACTTACTTCAGGCTCATTGAATCGATCTATCCTGTTGATGGTTGGATTGAGACTACTGATGGCGTGATAACCGAAAATCATTTAACAAAGAATAAAGAATATACTGCACGAAGTGCTGATGGCAAACCCTTGATTGTTTCCTATTATAATACAAATTTTCCGCCCGCCCTTCCTCCCTTTGCGGAGAAGGAGGGGCGAAATGAACGATTCTTTTTTCATGATTCGCTTTTCCGTGTAGAGAGCGGTAGCACGTTTCTTCCAAAAAAAGAAGGCTTGTATCTTTTTCAAGAAGATACGACAACCGCCCGTGGATTTTCTTATCGGGTAGTAAAAGAGAATTTTCCAAAATTCACCAAGATTGATGAGTTGATCCCTCCGTTGATTTTGATCACCACCCCGGAGGAGTTCAATGAACTTTCCAATGTTAAAGGCGAGAAGGCTAAATTCGACAGAGTGATTCTTAATATTACGGGTGATAAAGAACGCGCAAAAATTTTCATGAAGAACTTCTTTCACAACATAGAGCTTGCCAACATTTATTTTTCCTCTTACAAGGAAGGATGGAAAACCGATCGCGGCATGATGTTTTTAATTTTTGGATTGCCTGATGAAGTGAGCAAAAACAGCGGCAACGAAATCTGGAATTATAAAAACCTAAATACCAAATTCACTTTCGTGAAAAGCGGAAGCGTTTACGATCCGGAAAACTATGTGCTGTTGCGCGATAAAAGATTTAACGATGTGTGGCTAAGCGTAGTTGACCTCTGGCGTAAAGGCCGATTTTAACCACTGATTGCACAGAAAGAGTTTGAATTCAAGTCAAAATTTTCATTTTCAATCTTCACCAGCGATTAATTTGATTCACCTGATTTTTTATCGATAATCAGGGGAATCAGGCTAATCATTACTTTTGTTCAAAGTATGAATCGTTTATCAATGAAAAATTAAGAAGAGCGATCACAGTTCCAAACAATGAAAAACAAAGACACAATTTTCGGCACGCGTGCTGTGATGGAAGCGATCAAAGCCGGCCGTGAGATCGAAAAGATTTTTATTCAGTCGGGGCTTAGCAATGATTTGATTCGGGAGTTGATCAATTCGGCACAAGCGCATAAAGTACCTTTCACTTTTGTGCCTCAGCAAAAACTCAATACGCTGGGTGATAAAAATCATCAAGGCGTGGTTTGTCAAATGGCCGCTGTGGAGTATGCTTCACTCGAAAATATCATCGACAAATGTTACAGTGAAGGACGTGAGCCATTTTTTCTGATCCTTGATCGCATCACTGATGTCCGCAACTTTGGTGCAATCGCCCGCACCGTTGAATGTGCTGGGCTCGATGCCATTATCATCGGTGATAAAGGTAATGCGCCCATTTCAGCAGACGCAATGAAAACAAGTGCAGGCGCGCTGAATCATTTGCCTGTGTGCCGAGTGAAAGACATGCGCGAAACGTTTCACTTATTGAAAGACAATGGTGTGCAAATTGTAGCGTGCACTGAAAGAGCCGAAAAAACACTTTACGAAACAGAATTGAATACCCCACTGGCAATCATAATGGGCTCGGAAGAAGACGGCATCTCACCACAAATGCTGAAAGATTCAAACCACCGGGCCAAGATCCCTATGCACGGAGAGATTGCTTCACTCAATGTTTCTGTTGCTGCCGGTATTGCGATTTATGAAGCGGTGAGGCAAAAGAGTGGAAAATAAGTTCTTTTCAGAAAAGAAATTTCTAAATAGCAACTACATTCTATTTTAAACCCTTTATAGAATCTACTGCCACCTGTGTGATCTGTGGCAAACTCCGTTAACTTTGCGCTTCAATTTTTAACCAATGAAGTTCGCGCGCAAAAAATATTCCAACGAAACGCTCATCCATCTTTATGAATCGCTTCTTCGGCCTCGGTTGATCGAGGAGAAAATGCTCATCCTGCTCCGTCAAAACAAAATCAGTAAATGGTTTAGCGGCATTGGGCAAGAAGCAATTTCAGCGGGCATTACTGCAGCCTTGGAAAAAGACGAATACATTTTGCCCATGCACCGAAATTTGGGTGTATTCGTTGGGCGTGAGATGCCTTTTGATCGACTGTTTGCTCAGTGGCAGGGCACCATGAAAGGTTACACCAAAGGCCGCGACCGTTCATTTCACTTCGGCACTAATGAGCATCACATTGTGGGGATGATCTCGCACCTTGGCCCGCAAAACGGAGTTGCCGATGGTATTGCGCTCGCCACCAAACTGAAAAAAGAAAACCTGCCTGCCGGACAGGCAGGTAAAGTCACCGTTGTATTCAATGGCGATGGCGGAACAAGCGAAGGAGATTTTCATGAATCAATCAACGTGGCAGCCGTTTGGGATTTGCCTGTGATTTTCGTAGTCGAGAATAATGGATATGGTTTGTCTACCCCAAGCAATGAACAATTTCGCTGCAAACAATTCATTGACAAAGCTATTGGCTATGGAATAGAAGGAGTTCAAGTAGATGGAAATAACATTCTGGAAGTTTATGATACCGTAAAAAATCTTGGAGATAGTTTAAGAAAAAACCCGCGACCAATTTTGTTAGAGTGCATCACCTTCCGCATGCGCGGGCATGAAGAGGCCAGCGGAACGAAGTATGTACCCAAAGAATTGATGGAAACGTGGGCGAAAAAAGATCCGCTCGACAACTATGAAAAATATTTACTGAAGGAAGAAGTCATCGACCAAAAAGCAATAGATGGTGCTCGCAAAAAAATAAAAAAAGAAATTGAAGAGGGATTGGCGGGAGCATTTGAAGAAACTTATCCAGAGGCGAACACAGAAATAGAATTTAAAGATGTGTATGCTCCTTTTATTCAGGTAGTCGTCAATCCATCGTCAGAAAAGAAATCCGAAAAACGCTTCATCGATGCGATCAGTGATGGTCTTCGTCAAAGTATGGAAAAACATTCCAATCTGGTTTTGATGGTACAAGACATTGGAGACTACGGTGGTGTATTTAAAATCACCGAAGGCTTTGTAAAACAATTTGGCAAAGAGCGCGTGCGGAACACACCACTTTGCGAAGCCGCGATTGTGGGTACGGGCCTTGGTCTTTCCATCAAAGGAATGAAGGCCATGGTTGAAATGCAGTTTGCTGATTTCGTTACAGAAGGATTCAACCAAATTGTAAACAATCTGGCGAAGACACACTGGCGGTGGGGGCAACCGGCAGATGTTGTAGTTCGTATGCCCACAGGCGCAGGAACCGCAGCCGGACCATTTCACTCGCAGAGTAATGAAGCCTGGTTCTTTCACACACCCGGGTTGAAAATTGTTTACCCTTCAAATCCGTACGATGCTAAAGGATTGCTGTGCGCTGCCCTCGAAGATCCTAATCCATACATGTACTTCGAACACAAACTTTTGTATCGATCGGTAAAAGACGTTGTGCCCGATGATTACTACACGGTTGAAATCGGAAAAGCGAAATTGGTAAGCGAAGGAAACGATCTCTCCATCATCACTTACGGAATGGGCGTATACTGGGCGCAAGAGATTCTCAATGAAATGAAGGAAATAAATGCTGATGTGATTGACTTACGCACATTGCTGCCGTGGGACAAAGAAGCAGTTGAACAAACTGTGAAGAAGACGAATCGCGTTCTGATTCTTCACGAAGACTCTCTAACAGGCGGCATTGGCGGAGAAATTGCCGCATGGATAAGCGAAAATTGCTTCAACCATTTAGATGCCCCTGTGATGCGCGTGGCCTCTCTTGATACCGCTATTCCGTTTGCCCCAACTTTGGAGAACAATTTTTTACCAAAGGGAAGGTTGAAAAATAAAATTGAAGAGCTCATGAAATTTTGATCATCTCAAATGGGACTCTTCTCATTCTTAAGCTCGGATTCACCAAACTATGTGGACAAAGTTTGGAAGGCTTCTGAATTTTGCCTGAAAGGAATGATGACCGATGCGTTGAGACTGATCACGGAAGGTAAAGTTCCCATTGTTGTTCCTTATTTTTCTGAAAGCCAGGAAAAAATCATTCAGTTTCTTTTGTCAAACAATGTCCCGCACTATTTAATCGAAACTGGCGAATCAATTGACGCGGTTAGTCAGGCACCGGTGGTCTATGTTTCGAGCGTGAAGTTTTTTCGTTCAACTGAGTCAGTTGATCTTGTCAAAAAACTTTCAGGAAAGAAGACCATTCAATTTCTTTTCTTCGGGCATTACCCTCTCCCAACAAAAGAAGGGAAATTCCTTGAGAGGTTTTCTGCCTTAAAAATCCAATCTATTTTTTATTCATCTCTTGACGAACCATCTTTTGAGATTTTTGGCACTACGCAAATTATTTCCGTGATGGAAAAACTTGGCTTAAAAGATGAGGAGGCAATTGAACACGCCATGGTCACCAAAGCAATGGAACGCGCGCGAGAAAAAATAGAAAGCAAGGTAAAGTTTGAGCAAGAAGCTTCTTCCGAAAGGGAATGGTTTCAGAAAAATGTAAAGGGTTAGCCTTTCAGGGCCGTCAGCACAATTTTCTCTATCTTAGCTTGTTATAAAGTATCAAAACAACTTGAATACGGGGTTTTCAGATATCAAATCGATGAAAGTCATTGTTTTTGCGATGGCTTTGTTTGTTTTTTTATCCTCCTCTGTTCAAGCGCAAAACACAAAAGGGGATAAGCCAGCCACTCAGAAATCCATTTTTCGCATCCCCAAACTAAAATCAAAATCAAAAGGAGTAGACAAGGCCTATTTGGGCGATGTGTCTGGAAGAAAAAGAATCCGGACGAAAAATAAATCTTCGGCTGTGCGAGCAGCGCAGACCAAACCCCTGCCCTTTGCCAACCGGAGACCTTCGAATGATAAAGCTTACGTTCCAAGAGGTGGGGCAAAAGTTCGGATTCGGTCAAGAACCGCTGAATTATCGCGCAACAATGTGTACCCTAACTTTGGAAAGTTTGTCAGCAATCCATCAAGACACCCAAAAGATAACCAACACGCTTACTCCAACCGAAGGGCTTTATCCAAGGCATCATCATTGGGCACCAAGCGAGAACCACCGGGTAGAAAAAAAATCATTGTCGCTCGGTCTGCTTCGCGATCGTTTGTCACTCGTGGACGAAAAAATGTTTACTGGGGAAAATTCAGAAAAGGAGAAAAAGCAATAACCACTGATATTTCAGGGAGAACCCTACGAGCAAAGAATTTTCACACCCCGGGCTTAGGGGTGATTCCAGTGCAGGAGGTTTATAAAAAGAAGAAAAAATACGGAGATCAGTCATACAAAGGACCCTATACTGGCGGCTATGTAACAACGCCTAAAACCACAAAAGCCTGGCGAGGCGATGTTTCAGGCCACGCTATCCGTACAAGACCTCCCAAGGTTTCCCAGCAGGCAGGGCGAATGTTTGAACCGCGCAAACTTTCTATCAGCAACCGAAAGAAGCCCAGCAAACCTTTGCCAGGGAGCGGCCTTGCATCTCATCCTTCAAAAGGAATTTCTAACCGAGCTATTCAGGGAAAGGCACCCGGGATCGGAGCTAATTTAATCGTCCGGGCTTTGGGAAAGTATCGGGGGAAAAAGAGACCTCCCGGAGGCACTTCTAAAAGCAAAGGATTTAATAATGGGGGTCAGCCTATCCTGGGAAAAGCTCCCAACTTTAGAGCAAAAAAAATTGATGTCTTTCAAGGTTTACAGCGTGGACGCACAAAAGTATTCGATCTGGCCGGAGCGAATTTTTCCGGAGACATTAAAACCAAAAGAGCTGCCAAAGGCGGAGGTAGCATCAGTGGGCAGGGAAGAAATAATTCCGGGCAGCCAATTAATGTAAAAGGTCCAGGTATTGGAGGAAGATTTGTAGATACATACCAGGGTTCGATACGCGGACGAAAATCATTTAGTACATATGGTTATGCGTTTTCTGGAAATTTAAAATCTAACAGACCTGCCAAAGGTGGTGGAAGTGTAAGTGGGAAAATGAGGAATAACTCGGGCCAACCTATTGTTGTAAAAGGGCCAGGCATTGGGGGAAGGTTTTTAGATACTTATCAAGGTTCGATACGTGGACGAAAAACTTTTAGTACTTACGGCTATGCTTTTTCAGGAGATACTAAATCTAAAAGGCCCTTGAAAGGTGGTGGAAGTGTTAGCGGAAAACTCTGGAACAATTCTGGACAAGCTATTGATGTTAGGGGGCCAGGCATTGGAGGAAGGTTTGTCGATATCTACCAAGGCAATATAAAAGCACGAAGACCTTCCAAGGGAGGGGGCAGCATCAGTGGTAAAGTTTGGAATAACTCGGGTCAGCCCATTGTTGGGAAAGGATCGGGTGTCGGTGGAGGATATGATATATATCGGGGTGACATAAAATACTGGAAAGAGCCTAAAGGAGGAGGAAGTATCAGTGGAAAATTGTGGAATAATTCTAATAAACCGATTGCCGTGAAGCCCCCGGCAGGCGTTCAAGCAAAGTATGTTGACATTTATCAGGGGCTTCATCGCGGCCATAAACCGGTAAAAGGGGGAGGAAGTGTGAGCGGCAAACTTTGGAATAACAAAGAGCAACCCATTGAAGGCAAAGCTTTTTCGCCAGCTTCAATGAAGGTATCAGTCTTCACAGGCGACAAGAAAGTAAAACAATCCCAATACGTTCGCAATCCAAATTCGAAAGAAGAAGCCTTGAAAAAAGTGAGGCCTGATAAATCGACTTATCTTGTGGCCAACCTTCAGATTAAAACAAAAGCAAAAGAATACGAACGCAACAAACTAAGTTCGAAGGCTGCGCTCAGAGGCGAATCTGCGGGCAAAAATTCACTTAAAGCCATCGAATACAGCAGCCGAATAAAAATGATGTGGACTAAAACTTTTGGTCCGGAAAAAGCTTTGGCCGGAAGAATAGTGATGAAAAAATATGTTCACAATCCGAACAGCAAAAAAGGAGCCCTGATGGTAATGGCACCCGGTCGGGCAAACGCACGGATAAAAGATTTGCAGGTGAATGTGAAAATGCTGAAACCCCACGGCAATAATCTTCATCCCGATGCAAAATTTGCCCATAGCCTTCGCGACAATGTTAAGCAAGAAAGAACCTTTTTGATGACCCTGAGGTTGAAGTGGGCGAAGCTCTTCAAGAAAAACGACACGCAGCCTAATGCAGTAAAAGAAAAAGTGCGCAGGCCGCGCTACGACCCAAAAGAGCGCGATTTATGGAAGGACTTATATGACTAAAATGATCGACTGGACAGAACTAAAAGAGGAATCGCAAATCGAACACCTCCGCGAAGAATCAAAAAATCAACCCGTTTTAATTTTCAAGCATAGCACACAGTGCTCAATTAGTCGTGCAGCGTTAGATCGATTAGAAAGAAACTGGCAACCAGAAAATGCAAAGCGTGTAAAGACTTATTTTCTTGATTTACTCTCGCACAGAAAGGTTTCTAACCGAGTAGCCGATTACTTCAATGTGGAACACGAATCGCCTCAAGTGCTGCTTTTAGAAGATGGCAAGCCCACACTTGTGCGCTCTCATCTTTCCATAGGTTTTGACGAAATACACCAGGCGCTATCTACCAATTAAACGATATTGTTTGTTTCAAACTTTCTGAAAGACTAAGAGCCACCGGGCATGTGCGAGCTGCGTTCATCAGTTTTTGCTTTTGAATATCGGTAGCCTTCAGGTTTGAATGGCTGAAATTGATTTTTATCTCCGCGATTTTGCGCGGATTGGAAGTCATAATTTTCACAACTTCTGTCTTCAAACCTTTCATGTCGACTCCTTCGCGGTTGGCAACCTGTCCCATGATTGTCATCATACAACTGCTCAATGCAGCGCTCACCAAGTCTGTGGGACTAAATGCTTCTCCTTTTCCCTGATTATCAGTTGGGGCATCCGTAGTAAAGGTGTTGCCCGATTTTAAGTGGACCCCCTTTGTGCGCAAATCGCCAACATATTCCACTGTGGCCGTAATTGTTTCCATTGTAAAACTGGATTAAATTTTTTTTCGTTTATTTAATGTGTTAATAACTTTTTGTCTAAAGTCACATAGAATGCCCATGATAATAAACATTCTTTTGGGTCTGTCTTGCAGATGGGCATTTCAGGGTTAAATTTGACAATAATAGCAGGTGTTGTGAAGCAAGTTTGCAAATTTTTATTTCTGTTTTCAATTCTTCTGGCCACAAGGTCTTTTGCGCAAACGCAAGACAGTTACGATTACAATTCAGAGTTTACCTGGGGTATCAATAAAAACTCATCCGGTGGCTTTATCGGTGGCTTCACTTTCAAATCTTCAAGAAGGATTAATAAAACGCTCTTTGAAACTTTCGGGCTTGAATTGATGAATGTTAAAAACCCCCACGAGGTTCGCGTTCAATCGGTGAACAGTGGGAATTACTTTATTTACGGAAAGACGCATTATTTATACGCCATCCGTATGCAATATGGCCGCGACATGATTTTATTTACCAAGGGCCCACAGCAGGGTGTTGAAGTGAAAGCTGTAATTGCAGCAGGACCTTCCATCGGAATCGTGGCACCCTATTACGTTGAAGTAACTGACAGCACAGTCTATTCCTCCAGGGTTCCCTATACCAGTCAGCAGTACAGCAGAATAGTAGGCACCGGAAGTCTGTTTCAAGGATTAGGTGATTCAAAAATTCAGGTGGGCGGAAATTTTAAGGTTGCTCTGAATTTTGAGTTTGGGACTGGCAAAAACAATGTGCAAGGATTTGAGGCTGGCTTTTTGCTTGATGCCTATTTTAAGAAAGTACCCTTGATGGCCCATTCCGAGAACTACTCCGTTTATCCTACGGTATTCCTTACTCTCTTCTTCGGAAGCCGGCACTAAATTGTTCAGATTACAAGCTACAGATTGGGGGAACCATACAATTTACAATCTGAAATTTTAAATCCTCTGAAGTACTTGCCCACGGTGCGCATCCAGCTTAAGAAGAATGAACAGCAAGATAGTGAAGCCCCACAAAGCAGATCCTCCATAACTGAAAAACGGGAGTGGTATCCCGATTACCGGAAACAAGCCAACGGTCATTCCGATGTTTACAGCAAAATGAAAAAAGAAAATGCACGCCACACTATAACCGTAGGCCCTTGTAAATCGATTTTTCTGCCGTTCAGCCAGGTAAACAATGCGTAAGAGGAGTGTAACAAAAGCTGCTATTACAATCACACTGCCAATCCATCCGTGCTCCTCACCTATGGTGCAAAAAATAAAGTCGGTGCTTTGCTCTGGCACAAAATCAAATTTCGTTTGCGTACCCTTCAAAAAACCTTTGCCAAAAAAACCCCCGCTGCCAATGGCAATCTTCGATTGTGTTACATTCCAACCAAAACCCAACGGGTCGGCATCTGGATTAATCAATGCTTTGATCCGATTTTGCTGATGGGGCTTTAAAACGTCTTTCACCACGTAATCAACACTCGCAATTACTCCGCTGATCATTAGTGCGCCAACAGTGAGCAAAACAATTCGTCCAAATTTTTTTCTTTTCTCTAGAAGGATGAGCAAAACCAAAATGATTGCTATAGCGATGTACAAATAAACAGGATCAGGAATCAACAAAGTCAGAACAAAAAGCGTTGCCGCACATATGCCAACGATAAGCAGAAACGGAGACATCCCTTCGCGAAAAAAGACCAACACAAAGGAAGTGAACACCAGCGCTGTGCCCGTGTCTTTCTGCAGCAAAATCAAACCCATCGGCAAACCGATCAGTGCAAACAATATTGCCTGACTCCTCAAGCTGTCCATCCTAAAGCCAACGGAGCCAATGTATTTGGCGATAGCCAGTGCCGTAATGAATTTGGCAAACTCTGACGGCTGTACACCAAATGAACCGATTCCGATCCATGCTTTATTTCCTCCCACTTCTTTGCCAATGATCGGAACAAGAATAAGAACAAAAAGAATGACAGCATAAAAAACATAAGCAAATGTTTCGTAGAACCGCAAATCAACAATGGTGATGGCAAAGGCGATAATCAACGATGCCCCGATAAATAAAAGTTGACGGCCTGAGTTCAGTGATAGATCAAAAATGGATTGCTTTGCATTTTCATCGTAAACAGCAGCAAAGATGTTTAGCCAACCAAATGCGACAAGGCCAAAAAACAACATGACGGTTGTCCAGTCGATTGAGCCTGATATGTCATTGTCTCTCCGCATCAGTCTAAAAATTTTCCGGCAAGCACATAATCTTCCAGGTATTGTCTTCGCGTTTGTTTAAACAAATATCGCTCTATCATTAAGCTCGCAATGCTTGCCCCGGCCCGCGCGCCCTGCCCTGCGTTTTCTACATATACAGAAATTGCAATTTTCGGATTGTCGCGAGGTGCAAAGGCGATGAAAACCGAATGATCGGGGAAAGGTTCGTTTTGAACGGTACCAGTCTTTCCGCACACAATTACATCAGGTAATTTCGCAAACCACTGCCCGGTGCCCGACTCGACCACCCGTTGCATAGCATCTACAGCAATGATAAAATTTGATGAATCTACCGTGGTGTAATGTTTCTCCAAATATTGTTGCAATGGTTTTCCTTCTTTGCCAATCGATTTTATCAAATGAGGGGTGTAATAAAATCCGCGGTTAGCAACGGTAGCCACAAAGTTGGCCATCTGCAAGGGCACTACAAGATTTTCTCCTTCGCCAATGGCAATGGAATAAATGTTTGAAAATTTCCACGGTTTGTTGTTGTACGCACCATCATAATATTTTGGTGTTGGGATCAATCCATTTTTTTCGTTGGGTAGATCAATTCCAAGTTTATTGCCGAATCCAAAGCTATTGACGTGCTTATCCCATTCTGCCAAGCCGATACGAGTGTCTTGATAAGTGTCTGTTGATTTATTTTGATTCAGCATTCTCCGCAACACACTATGAAAATACGGATTGCACGAATTTGCAATTGCGCCACGTAGGTCTTCGTTGGTATGTGGGCCGTGGCAATCCATAATGCCTCCAAAACCCTTTCTTATACAGGGAATGCGCGTTTCAGGGGTAATCACACCTTCTTGCAGTGCGGTGAGGGCTTGAACAATTTTAAAAATAGATCCTGGGCGATACTGTGCCATCAGAGGTCGATTGAAGAGCGGCTTCATGGTATCACTACTGATGGTTTTGAAATTGGAACTATAATTTTTTCCGGTCAACAAATTGGGATCATACGATGGCCCCGAGACCAACGTAAGAATCTCTCCTGTTGACGGTTCGATGGCTACAATGCTTCCTGCTTTTCCATTCATCAACTTTTCTGCATATTGTTGCAGATCGAGATCTATGCTCGAGATTAAATCTTGCCCCGGCACTGAAAGTGTATCGTACCTTCCGTTATCAAAAGGTCCACGATCAATTCCTTTTACATCGCGTAGTTTGAAACGAAGTCCGCGCTTGCCGCGAAGTTGATCTTCATAAAATGATTCGATGCCACTCTGTCCTATGTAATCTCCTTGTTTGTAAATGCCTGAAGCATCTTTCTTCATCGCTTCTTTGCTAATCTCACTAACATAGCCGAGTGCATTTGCGAAACCGGCCGAAGTGTAAGCCCGTGTCGTCCTTGCCTGAACAAAAAAACCGGGAAACTCATCAAGGTGGTCTTGTACTTTGGCTAAATCTTCATTGGAGAGTTTATCGATGAAGAGCATTGGTTTTACGGGCGAGTATTCTTTTTTGCGTGCTTTTAATTCTTTGAATCGCAGCCGCAGTTCTTCGCGAGTCAACCCAAAGACTTTGCAGAAATTGGCTGAATCAAAATTTTTCACATCGTTGACAATCACCTCCAGATCGTATTCGGGTGTGTTGTAAACGATCAGCTTTCCATTACGGTCATAAATTAATCCACGAAAAGGGTATTCCACCTGGCGCAAAATGGAATTACTGTTGGCCAGCTCGGCATACCGCCTGTTAACCACCTGCACAAAAAATAATTTTACGAGAAAGACGAGCCCAACCAACACAAAGACAATCTGAAATATTTCTTTTCTCCCCTCGTTCATGCGCGACTCCGTTGCGGCACCAAATACTGCAGAATTACAATAACGGTCATGGTAAACATCAAGCTGTTAATTGTTTTAAGCATAGAATACCAAAACAAAGTTCCACCTGATTCGACCAAAAACAAAATTAAGTGATGAATGAAAACCAGTGGTACAGCATAGACCAAAAACCACTGCACTCCTTGTGAGGGTAAATTGGGCAAAGCGCCCAGATCATAGCCACCTTGCGGTGTAATCGTTCCGAGCCAGAAATTTCGCAGGTAAGCAATGAAGACCATCGTGAACGCATGAAGTCCGAGACTGTTGTAAAAGATGTCTACCGTAAAGCCAATAGCAAAACCTGCAATCATCAAAAATAAATTGCTTGTTTCGATAGGCATGAGGAGTATAAAAGCTACATACAAAAAGCAAAATCCGGTATTGAACATCACAAGATTTTTGAAAAAAACCTGCCCCAGTACATAAACTACAAATGAGACGATATAAAGGATAAAATTGCGTGTCATTTTGTATCGTCAATGGTGGAACGTTCTAAAGAATCTCTTTCTTTCTTTTGTTGGTATTTAATCACCTCCACAAAAGCCAGTTTCCCAAAATCCTGGGCCAGCTCAACTTTGATGTCGTAAAACGGTGCCTCTTCCCGTAGCTTGAACTCCTTGATTCTTCCGATAAAGATCCCTGGAGGAAAAATGGCATTATATCCTGATGTGATAACCGAGTCGCCCACCGTTGGCTTAACGTGACGCGGAATGTATTTCAGAGAAGCGATTGAAGAATTTGTTCCCTCCCATTGAACCGTTCCGAAATGCCCGGTGCGCTTGATCACACTAGAGACCAGTTCATCGATGTTCAACAATGAGATGACAACAGCGTAATGTTCAGAGACCGACTTTACTTTGCCTACGGCTCCTGCCGAACTGATCACCGCCATTCCCGGTTGGATACCTGCATCCGTGCCCCTATCAATAGTGATAAAATTTTTATAATACCGGGTCGAGTTGTTTACAACTTTCGCATTCACATACTCAAATCGTTTCGACAAAACAGAATCGGTCTGATTGAGTTTGAGTAGATACAACCATTGGTTCCGTTCTTCTAATTTATTTCGAAGCAATGAGTTTTCTTTGGAAAGAACCGCGTTAATATCGCGCAGTGAAAAATATTCCCGAATACTTTCCTCTGTGGAGTTGATGGAAGCGACAACGCTGTTGGAAGTATTGAAATATTTAGTGCTCTGGTACTGATTATTTTGAATGATCAGCCAGGAGCAAAAAAATTCAAGCAATAAAAAAGTGAAAAAAGCCCTGTAAGTGTAAAGAAAATTAAAGAGCCGTTCCATCCATCAAGTCATGAGCACTTTGCGGTACATGTCAAGATTTTTCAAAGCCGCGCCAGTTCCACGCACAACCGCCCGCAGGGGATCTTCTGCCACATGAATGGGCAATTTAGTTTTCAATGCAAGACGTTTGTCAAGGCCTCTGAGCAGCGCACCACCACCTGTCAGGTAAATTCCACGCTCATAAATATCTGCCGAAAGTTCAGGTGGCGACATCTCTAGCGCTTTCAGTACGGCTTCTTCCAATTTGGAAACCGATTTATCTAAAGCGAAAGCAACTTCCGAATATGAAATTTTAATTGTCTTCGGAATACCCGTCATCAAATCACGACCGCGGATTTCGTAATCATCCGGTCCATCATCCAATTCGGTCATGGCAGAACCGACTTCAATCTTCACGCGCTCTGCGGAGCGCTCCCCGATCAAAAGGTTGTGTTGCCTGCGCATGTAATCCAAAATGTCGCGGTTGAAAGTGTCTCCGGCAATTCTAATGGATTGATCGCACACAATACCCGATAGGGCAATGACGGCAATATCTGTTGTGCCGCCCCCAATGTCAACCACCATATTGCCTATAGGTTGCTCAATATCAATACCCGTTCCGATAGCTGCAGCAATCGGTTCGTAGATCATGTACACTTCCTTGGCATTTGCGTGTTCGGCCGAGTCACGAACGGCTCGTTTCTCTACCTCAGTAATTGCTGAGGGAATACAAATCACCATTCGCAATGAAGGCGGAAAAAACCTGCGACCTGTATCAATCATTTTGATCATGCCGCGGATCATCATCTCTGCCGCATGGAAGTCGGCTATTACACCCTCTTTCAGGGGACGAATAGTTTTGATATTGTCATGCGTTTTTTCATGCATCTGCATGGCATCACGCCCGATGGCCAATACCCGATTTGTATTTTTGTCAATAGCAATAATACTCGGTTCATCTACAACAACTTTGTCTTTGTGAATGATGAGTGTATTAGCAGTGCCTAAGTCAATGGCAATGTCGCTGGTGAAGAAATCAAAAAGTCCCATGTAGTCTTCCTCTCAAATATGATTAAGGGGTGAAATTAAAGAATATTTTAAAGTTAATTGGATGAACAATCAGCAAAAATTAATTAGCCGGAGTATATGTTATCAGGTCAAGACCACTTGTACCTGCCAGCCTTTTATCCGCTGAAAGCAAAGGTAAGTTTAATACCAAAGCAGTCGCAGCTATAATAGCATCCGGTGTTTTTAGCTTTTTTCCAATCCTTATTTTAACTGCCTCTGCGACTATATACGAGTTACTGTGAACTATTTCCGTAAGCGATAAGAAATACTGGATAACCTCTCTTTGCTGATTTGAAAGATCAGGGTAACTATTAAGCTCAATTTCTGAGATAAAAGAAACCGCGAGCTTCTTTCCCATTAAAAGCAATTCAATGGTTTTATCGCCATTCAAATGATAGATAATAATGTTGGTGTCAACCACAAGCTTATCCCCACTCATCCCTCATCTTTCTTTGAATCTCAACTGGATCACCCTCAAATTTTACTTTGCCTGTGAACAGATGAGCCGGAAACCCTGGCTTTTTTTTGTTAGTGAGTTTTCTGTTGACTACGCGCTTAGCCTTTTTTTTCGGTAAACGGCTTAGTTTTTTTTTGATAGCCTCTTTTGAGTCTCCCTTTTTTATTTTGACTACCATCTCATTTTGGTTTCCACTAAAGGTACAAAATCTCTCAATGTTTAAAGTGCCTGAACCCGGTGAATACCATAGCCATGTAATGTTTATCACAAAAGTCGATGGAGTCCTGGTCTTTAATAGAACCGCCAGGCTGGATTACAGCTGCAATTCCTTGTTGGTGAGCAATCTCTACGCAATCCGGAAAAGGGAAGAACGCATCCGAGGCCATCACGGTATTTTTCAGATCAAATCCAAAGCTCTTCGCCTTCTCAATGGCTTGCTTCAATGCATCCACGCGGCTTGTTTGCCCTACGCCACTCGATAACATCTGACCATCGACAGCTAAAATGATCGTGTTTGACTTGGTATGCTTACAAACTTTGCTTGCAAAAAGGAGAGCACTCACCTCTTGTGCCGATGGAGCCCTCTTTGTTACTGTCTTCAAATCGGCTTTTGAATCGGTGTGGAGATCCAAATCCTGTTCAATCACTCCGTTGAGTAAACTCTTGAATTGTTTCCTGGCTGAGAGTGCTTGTTTTTGCTTCAATATGATCCTATTCTTTTTTGTTTTCAATAGTTCGAGCGCGGATGGTTCATAATCAGGAGCAATCAAAATCTCGAAAAAGAGTTTATTCATTTCTTCAGCCGCGGCCAGATCAATTTTTTCGTTGCATGCCAACACTCCTCCAAAAGCTGAAATAGTGTCTGCCTGAAATGTTTTAAGGTATGCTTCCTTAACTGATGAACCGGTGGCTACACCGCAAGGATTCGTATGTTTGATGATAACAAATGCGGTCTCGCCTTCAAACTCTTTTACCAGGTTTACTGCTGCATCGACATCCACCAAATTATTGTAGGAGAGTTCTTTACCATTGAGTTGATCAAAAAGCCCTTCGAGGTCGCCAAAGTAAACTCCTTTTTGATGTGGGTTCTCTCCGTAGCGAAGTGTCTTTCCTTTTTGAAAACTGGATTTGAAACTCGGAATGTTTTGTTCTTGATTAAAATAATCGAAGATGGCCGAGTCGTAATGTGAGGTTACATCAAAAGCCAGCGCTGCAAATCTTTTTCGATCTGAAATCTCGGTTGAAGAATTTTTGTTCTTCAATAGTTCCAAAAATTCCGCATACTGATTACGCGATGAGACAATCAATACATCATTAAAATTTTTTGCCGCTCCCCGAATCAGTGAAATGCCACCAATGTCAATTTTCTCAACAATATCATCTTCACTTCCGCCTTTCGCCACCGTCTCCTCGAAGGGATAGAGATCAACTATCACTAAATCAATTGGCGCGATTTTGAATTCACTTGCTTGCTTAACATCACCGGCATCATCCCTTCTATAAAGAATTCCACCAAACACAGCAGGATGTAAAGTCTTTACTCTCCCACCAAAAATGGAAGGGTAACCCGTGAGTTCCTCCACCGGAGTCACTTTGTAACCTAACTTCTCAATAAACTCTTGCGTACCTCCTGTCGACACAAACTCCACATTATTCTTTGCTAACTGATGCACGATGGGCTCAAGGCCGTCCTTATAAAAAACAGATATTAGTGCGCGGGTTATAGTCTTTTGGCTCATTGGAAGGGGATCAAATTTGGACTGCAAATGTAACTGGATTCTGGATACTTGACTCTGGATGCTCCATGTTGGATTCTGGGAGCCCGATATTTATTATTTCATTTAGTCGCGCAATCCGGCCACCTGAATCCAGAATCCAGTATCGAACAATCGTTAGCTAAGAATTTTACAACTCAACCTTACTTTTGTTTGTGCAAGAAAGAATTTTCTCTTTTCTTTGAACCCATGAACAGCAATAAGCGATTTTACTTTTGGTTTTACTTTTATCAATCCCAGCGGGACTTGAGGTAAAATCGCTTTGCAGAAATAGAAAAAAACAAAACGAAAATATCAGAAGAGTCCCGGCAAAACCGGGACTTTTTATTTTATGACAACTTTAACTACGATAAGCACAGGCGATTATTCCCGGGCTAACTTAATGTTTCGCTCTCCGATTTTATTACTGATTAATCTGATTCATCAGAACAAGAATCTCATCAAAGCAATCAGGTTAATCATCGTTACGAGCGAGAAATAAATTGTTTATCAATGCAAAAAATTTCGTAATGAATCATCCAGGTTTAAGAATTGCAATTCAGGGAATCTCCACTTGTTTCCACGAGGTGGCCGCCCGAACTTATTTTCACGATTCGATCGAGCCGGTGGAATGCCTCACATTTCATAAGCTCTGCGAATCACTGAAAAAAAAAGAATGCGACTTTGCTATGATGGCCATTGAGAATACCATCGCAGGAAGCATTCTCCCGAATTATTTTTTACTTCAGGAATTCCGGTTTTCAATCGTAGGTGAAATTTATTTACCAATCCATTTGCATTTGCTTGCATACCCGGGGGTAAAATTGGAAGACATCAAAACCATCGAAAGTCACCCAATGGCTATTCGCCAGTGCTTTGAGTATTTGCACAAACTGAATGGTGTTGAACTGCGCGAAAGTGATGACACAGCTATTTCGGCAAGAAAAGTTTCGGAGAAGAAACTAAAGGCAACAGCCGCAATTGCAAATGAATTGGCTGCGAAGAAATTTGGGCTGGAGATTTTGGGAAGACGTATCGAAACGCATAAGAAGAATTTCACAAGGTTCTTGGTTTTGTCTAGGGCAAGCCAGACAAAAGAAGAAAGCAACAAAGCATCGCTAAGCTTTGAAGTGTTCAATGAAGTCGGAAGCCTGGCAGATGTTCTCACCGTTTTCAAAACAAACCAGATCAACCTGAGCAAAATCCAGTCGATACCCGTGATCGGCAAACCGAGCGAGTATTCCATTCATGTTGATGTAGAGTGGATCGAAAGAAAAAATTATGATGACGCACTACAGCAAGTGCAAAAGCAAACACACAACTTGAGCGTGTTGGGTGAGTATAAGAAGGGGAAGATTGAATACAAGTAGTTCAAAGTTCAAAGTTCAAAGTTTAAAGTTCAAAGTTTAAGGTTAATACAGTGATGATTCAAACAGCAAACAGAATTAAAGGTGTGGAAGAGTACTACTTCAGCAAGAAGCTGACGGAAGTACGATCGCTCGATTCACCTGAATTAAGAGTGATCAACCTCGGCATTGGAAGCCCGGACCTTGCTCCATCAGAAAATGCAATTGATGCCCTGGTTGCTTCTGCAAAAAATCCAGCTAACCACGGCTACCAGAATTACAAAGGCATTCCGCAACTGCGGCAGGCTGTTGCTGACTTTTATAAAAAGATTTATTCGGTTTCTATTAATGCCGAAACTGAAATTCTGCCGCTTATGGGCTCGAAGGAAGGCATCATGCATATCTGCATGGCTTTCGTAAATGAAGGCGATGAAGTGCTGATCCCTGATCCCGGCTACCCTACTTATGCGTCTGTAGCAAAACTGACGGGAGCTGAAATTGTCACCTATCAAATGAGTGAGAAATTAAATTGGGGGATCGATGTTGCAACGCTTCGAAAAAAGAATTTATCTAAAGTAAAAATCATGTGGGTGAATTTCCCTCACATGCCCACCGGCAGAATTGCTTCGAAAAACGAACTTAAAGAACTCGTTGACTTGGCCCGTGAAAATAATTTTCTGATCGTCAACGACAATCCTTATAGTTTGATCTTGAATGAAAATCCGCTTAGCATTTTGTCGATTGACGGTGCTGAAGACGTGGCCCTTGAATTAAATTCACTAAGTAAAAGTCATAACATGGCGGGATGGCGCATTGGTTGGGTGGCCGGAAAAAAGGATTACATCGATGCCGTGCTTCGTGTGAAGAGCAATATGGATTCGGGAATGTTTCTTGGTTTGCAACACGCTGCAACCGAAGCACTGAAAAACGGTGACGATTGGTTTCAAAAACAGAACTCCATTTACCAAAAAAGACAGCAAGCGGCCAGTAAAATTTTAGATGAGCTTGGTTGCACTTACTCCTCAAAGCAATCAGGACTGTTTGTATGGGCAAAAGCGCCTGATCATATCGATGATGTAGAAAAATGGATTGATGAAATTCTATACGGCACAAAAGTTTTCATTACTCCCGGGTTTATTTTCGGTGAGACAGGAAGAAGGTTCATCCGTATTTCACTTTGTGCTACGGAAGAAAAATTGAATGAGGCACTGGGAAGAATTCAAAATTTAAGATTCAAAGTTCCTAATCTCAAATCTGAAATCTCAAATCTTAATTCTAAATGAAAGTTACAATTATCGGTTTGGGTTTGATTGGCGGTTCAATGGCACTTGACTTGCGCAAAGCCGGTGTTGCCACAAAGTTGATGGGCCTCGATCAAAATCTCTCAAACGCTAAAAAGGCAGTTGACCTTAAAATAGTTGATGAAGTATTGCCTGAGAATGAGGCCCTCGCAAAAGCGGATTTGGTAATTCTCGCCATCCCAGTGAATGCCCTTTGCGCATTTCTTCCTTCAGTGTTGGATGCTGTAAATAAAAATGCCGTAGTGATTGATGCGGGCTCAACTAAAAAAATGATTTGTAATTCGGTTGCTAATCATCCCAAACGAAATCAGTTTGTAGCCTCTCACCCAATTGCCGGAACTGAGTTCTCCGGCCCAGAGGCAGCGTTCAACGGATTGTTCGAAAATAAAACCAACATCATCTGTGAGCAGGAAAAATCTTCAGCTAAGGCATTGACGACTGCTGAAAAAGTTTTTAAGACGCTTGGCATGAACACCATCTTCATGGAACCCGAAGAACATGACAAGCATGTGGCTTACGTTTCGCACCTATCGCATGTAAGTTCTTTTTTGCTCGGGCAAACGGTTCTTGATATTGAAAAAGACGAAAAAAATATTTTTGATCTGGCTGGCAGTGGTTTCGCCTCGACAGTTCGCCTTGCCAAAAGTTCGCCCGAAATGTGGACTCCCATTTTTGAGCAGAATGCTGAGTACCTAAGTCAGGCGCTGTTGGAATACATCATGCACTTGCAAAAATTTCAGTACCATCTGCAAAAGCGTGATGCAAAGGAGTTGCATAAGATCATGACAAAAGCGAATGATATTAAACGGATATTAAAAAGTTAATCGTTATGCGTTAATAGTTATTCGTTAAGATCGAATACTATTAACCATCACGATTACCTAATAACTATTAACGAATAACTTATAACTATTAACGATTAAAGATTAACGACAATGAAGAAAGGATTAGAGTTACAATCGATCACCAAATGGATGAACACTACCAAACCCGTGATCATCAGCGGGCCGTGCAGTGCGGAAACCGAAGAGCAAACCATTGCTACGGCAAAACAAATTGCGGCTACAGGAAAAGTGCATGCACTCCGCGCGGGGATTTGGAAACCACGTACTCGGCCCGGGCAATATGAGGGTGCTGGCGATATTGGCTTGCAGTGGCTGATGGCTGCCAAAAAAGAGACAGGCCTGCCTGTTACAACAGAAGTTGCGAATGCTGCGCATGTGGAGGCGTGTCTCAAAGCAGGCGTTGATATTCTGTGGGTTGGCGCGCGCACTACAGTCAATCCATTTTCCGTGCAGGAGATTGCCGACTCACTCAAAGGCGTTGACATTCCTGTGATGGTGAAAAATCCGGTTAACCCAGATATCGAACTTTGGATCGGTGCGCTCGAGCGACTCAACAAAGCGGGCATCACGAAGATGGCAGCCATCCATCGTGGCTTTTCTTCTTTTGAAAAAGGACCATTCAGAAATCAACCGATGTGGGACATTGCCATCGAATTGAAAACAAGAATTCCTGACCTCGATATTCTTTGCGACCCGAGTCACATCAGTGGCAACCGCGACCTGATTGCATTCATCTCTCAAAAAGCACTTGACCTCGACATGGCCGGACTGATGATAGAAAGTCACATCAACCCTGACGCTGCATGGAGCGATGCGAAGCAACAGGTGACTCCTGCTGTGCTTGGAAAAATTATAAGTGAACTTGTAGTGCGCACAGTTTCAAGTGAGAACAAATCATTCAAAGACACGCTCAGTATTTTGCGCGAGCAGATCGACCACATCGATGATGAGATCATGCAAAAGTTTGCGCAGCGAATGAAAATTTCGGAGAAGATCGGGCAGTACAAAAAAGAAAACAACGTAACCATCCTCCAAGTAACCCGCTGGGAAGAAATCATCAAAACCAGAGTTGCACTTTGCAAAGCGATGGGCTTGAGCGAAGAGTTCACCACTGATCTTTTAAAATTGATCCACCACGAATCGATACAAGTACAGACAAAGGTGATGAACCATGTAGAAGCGAGGGTATAGTGCCAACACCATGGCATTGCGAAGTTTCTTATCCGCATTTCTTAAATTGCCTTGAAATAAAATGCCATGGAGTTGAAGCTAAGATTTCTCTTTTTGCTCGTTCTGTTCTCCATTTCCACATTCGGTTTAATGGACTTGGGGCCACCATGGTTAATTGCGGTTTGTAGAATACAGTTAAAGGACGGAACAAAAGTGGAGGGTTTTATTTGTATCGTAGAAGGAGGATATTCCGGATTTCGTAAGAATGGATTTGGACATCGGTTTCCTGGCGATTCGTATTTTGGATATTCACTTTTTACTCTTGACGAGTACAGCTTCTACAATGAAGACCCTCCCAATTTCAGGCAAAACACGACCACGGGAGAAAAGACTTACCAGCAACTTTTTTTTCTCGCTGCACATGAAGACGAAGGCACAAAGAAGGAAAGTCTTTTTAATGAAAAGTCGGGCGAGCTGACTGTTTCAATAGCAAGAAAATATCGATACGCTGCCATGAAATTATTTCATATTTACCAGCAGTTGGATTTTGCAATTGGGGTTCCGTCTGAAAATAGTAAGTCGCCAGTACAACGTGGAGCTATTGCAATCAACGTGGATGAAATACGAAGCTTTGAATTATTGACAGAACCTTCCGCCAAATGGTTGAGTATGATTGCTGAAGCGCGAAAAAAACACGCATCTACTGTAGGCGATGGAGACGATTATCCTCCTGCATGGTATCACGAAATACGAAAAAACCAAAGTGCCTTGGCACCTATGAAAAAATTACTTGGCGCATCGCACACTGTTTTAGTAAACGAAGTTGATTAACTCACTAGAGACACAGAGAGCAGAATTTGTGCTTATTTCATTATGGAATTTACAAAATTAATTTTGGGGCTTTTTCGACCTGACTGACTCCTCAAATTTCAGCTTCAACAACGATATTGTGCTTATTGATGTATTTTTTTAACTTCAGGAATGGAATTCACAAAACTGATTTTAGGAATTGGTTTCATTCTTGTATTCGCATGGATACTTGTGAGAAATAGCAGGAGGTCTGGATTTCTTCACTCACTGTTCCGCATCGACACAATTCTCGGACTCGCTGCTGGAGTTTATTTGGTTTGCAGCTCAACTTATTCTCTATTAGCAAGCTAAAAATGTGTTAATCCTATTCAGGTGAAGTCAGGCCTTTCAATCTGACTTTTCATTTATTGCAGAGTCGTTCCGAGCACTTTCGTGACTTTCTTCAATTTTTAACATCAATCAGCTCGTCAATTTCACCCTCACTGCACTGAGACCTTTAGGCCCCTGCTCTACTTCAAAGGATACTTTGTCGTTTTCTTTGATTTGGGTGGTCAGTGAATTAGCATGAACAAAAATACTTTCCTGCGATTTTAGATCTTTAATAAACCCGTAGCCCTTAGATTCATTGAAAAAAGTAACTTTTCCCGTGCGAAAGGCATCTGCTGGATCTGCTTTTACGTTGTTGCGTGCTCCTAAGACAATATCTTCTGTTTTTATTGCCTTCCTTTTGAGTGGATCGGGAGGAGTAGAGGTAATATTCCCATATTCATCTACGTAGGCCATCATATCTTCCAGGCTACCGGATTTTGCATTAGCCTTACGCTCTTCTCTACGCTGTTCTTTTGCTTTTCTTTTTTGAATCTTTTTCTTTTCAGCTTCCTTCTTGCTAAACGTTTCTTGCGATTTCGCCATAAATCTCGATCTTGTGTGGGTTAAGTGTTTTCCTTACATGCCGGTTGAAAACATAATAATGTTTTCAACAAAGCAGAAAGGAACCTCAAAGTTACGATATACTTCGGAGTACTCCGTAATTGATTCCCATTTTCTTCCAAGATCACTTTGTTGAAAGTCACTTTAACAGCTAATTCCCTTGTAATCACAGTTATTCCTTGGGCCATGGAGAACCGGAATTATTTGATTGCTCAGTGATCATTCAAAATATTAAGTGAAGTCAGGTCTTTCGATCTGCCTGACTCATCCACCCTTCAACTTCATCAACTGCATTTTCACATTTTCATTTTTGGGGTCGAGGGCTTGTGCGCGCTCGTAGGCTTGAATGGATTTTTCCTTTTGCCCGATAGTTGCGTAAGCCTCGCCCAAACTATCAAAGCAATTCGCAGAGGATGGAAACAAATTGACGTTGATACGAAAGACAGCAATCGCTTCTTGTGTTTTTCCTTGCGCCAGCAAAACATAGCCGCAAGCATTCAGTTCGCCTTCATGAATTACTTTTGAATGAAGCTGTTCAGCTAAACCTCGTGCACTGATATTCACATCATTTAAAATTCCTTTATTAAGGCATGAACTGATCACCGGGAAGCTTTTGTAGTTGCTTTCATAAGGTTGATGATTTAAAATTTTAAGTAAATCGCGTTCCAGCGTTTCAACAGGAAACTCTACGATCCTTCCAATCTCCACATTTTTTTCATACACAATAAAAGTAGGTACCCGAAAAATACTCAATCCTTTTTCTTCGTGTTGAGGTGATTGTTTATAGAAAGTAATTGAATCATCAAGGGCAATCCATTGAATGTTTTTCTCGGGAACGGAAAGTTCATTGAATATTTTTGACATGCGCGGCAACTCTCTTTTGCTATCTCCGCACCATGAACCAAAGAAAACCTTGAAAGTGATTTTGTTTAAGTTCTGTTTTCTGAGCTGACCAAGCACCTCCGTATTAGGCTGGTATTCATTCAATCCAGAAGTGTACCAGCCGGAAAACGGTTCTTGTTTCAAATTATTAACCGAACAAGTACCAAGTAGTTTTTTTGTTTGACTATTCCCTGCAAAGGAGAAAAGCAAAAAAATCAGAAGGATAATAATTTTTTTCATGGGTTAGAGGTTTGTTTCCTCAAAGCTAAATTCATCAACTAAGTCAAGCTGTTAAGAATCTCACAAGGGATTCGTAATCAATTGTTAAAAATATTTGCGTGTCAGATGCTTGGATTAATTTGATTGTTGATCAATTATTTACAACTTGTCAACAAACCTATCTCTATGAAGAAATTGATTTTCCTCTTTCTTGTTGTCTCTAATCTTGCGTACGCTCAAAAATATTCAGGTGATAGTTGGGCCACTGTGAATAATAAAGGCAACGGCACGCTTTCCGTTGTGTATTACCCATCTGCAGGCATTATCGAAGAAGAGAATGGAAAGATGAAAGGTCTTTGTGTTGACATTCTCAACGAATTTGTTGCGTTTGCTCAATCAAAAGGAAAAAAGATATCTGTTCAGTATGTAGGAGCAGAGCCCGTGTTCAGTGAATTTCTCAAAGCTTGCCAGTCTACACCCAACGTTTTGTTTGTATCAAACATTACGGTTACGGAGGAGCGAAAAAAACTATTGAAGTTTACTCCAGCCTGTTTGTCTAATGAAGAAACACTAATCACTCATAAAGATGCTCCTGCCATAGATAAGCTTCAGAATATTTCAACCGCACTGAATGGTTATTCTGCTAAAGTGATTACGGGAAGTGTGCATGTGAAGTACATGGAGCAATTGAAAACAGAAAATATGCCTTCGCTCGCTATCAGTTATGGAACATCGGGGCCAGAGATATTAAAAGAGATTAGCTCAAATCCGAAGTTGTTCACCATTTTGGATTTCACAGAGTATGTTGATGCTACGCGGAGTCACATTCCGGTGAAGAAGCAGAACGTAAAAATTGGGGCAGCTCAGGAATTTGCATTCGGCATGGCCAAACAAACTGATTGGGATAAAATCTGGGCTGAATTTCTGACTCCCGAATTTCGTAAGAGCGAAAAATACCGGAAGATTGTAGCTAAAAATCTGGGCCAGGTCTATCTGAGTATCCTAAAGTAATTAAGTCGATCATTTTAAAGAATCAAGTCTTCGCAACTTCACGGCTTTCCAGGCAGTAACACTGACCACGGCAAGCGTCATTGCTCCGCCCAAAACAACCGAGCGCACTGTTCCTAAAAGTTTTGCGGCCACCCCGGATTCAAATGCACCGATTTCGTTGGAAGAGCCAACAAAAATACTGTTCACCGCAGAGACTCGTCCTTTCATATTTTCCGGAGTAAGTGTATGAATCATTGTGCCTCTGGCGATCACGCTTACACAATCAAATACACCACTCAATATTAATAACGACATCGAAAGCCAAAAGGAGGTGGAGAGGCCAAAGCCGATCATGCAAAAACCAAAACCGGCTACACACCACAGCAAAATTTTTCCCAAATTCTTTTTGATGGGATTGTGAGTTATATAAACTGCCATGAGCACCGCTCCAATAGAAGGAGCGGATCTCAAAAACCCCAACCCGATTTTTCCGACATGTAAAATCTCATCTGCAAAAATGGGAAGCAGCGCTACCGCTCCGCCAAATAAAACGGCAAACAGATCGAGTGTGATTGCGCCTAAAATTATTTGATTGGTGAAAACAAAATTTACCCCAGCCTTGATCTTCTCCCAGATTCCTTGCTCTGCGCTCACAGGCGGAAGCGGCCGATTAGGAATTAAAGAGTAGCAAGCCAGCGCAGCCACAGTTAATGCAACATCTGCGCAATAGGCAGAAGTGATTCCAAAAAAACCGTAAATCAATCCACCCATCATTGGGCCGCCAACAGCTGCTCCTTCCCAAATAGTACTGTTCCATGTGATTGCATTCTGGTACAACTCACGATTGATTAACTGTGGCATGAAAGAAAAGGTGGCAGGCGATAAAAATCCGCGAGCAAGTCCGCTGACAAAAATCACGGAGTAAATTGGCAATGCTCCATAAGAAAGAATAAATGCGCCTGCGTCCAAAGTGAAAAACAAAAGTGCAGTTGCACAGAGTACCAATGTGGTGACGCAAAGCAAAATAATTTTTTTACGCTCAACCACATCAGCGAGGTGGCCTGCATAAAGCGAAACAACAATTGCCGGGACTGCCTCGGCCAAACCGATCAAGCCGAGCGAAAGAGGATCCTTCGTGATTTCGTACACCTGCCAACCCACCACCACCGCCTGGATCATTACTGCAAGGGTGATGAACAACTTCGAGAGAATGAACAACCGGAAGTCGCGCACTTGAACGGCTGCGTAAGGATTATGAGGAGGAGAACTTGTCATTAAAATTTGAAAGTAGAATTGATCGTGTCGATGGCTCTTTTTTTGCGCGCTTCACGTTCGCCTGAGATTTCTACGAATGGAACTCCGGTAGCAGCAATTTCATTTTTATAGATATCCCAAAAAAGTTCACGCTTGTCAGGATGCTCTCGCAGCGGATCGCTTGCCCATGGGATGTCGATGTTGGTGAGCAAATACAAATCATATTTTCGATCAGCGATCTTACTGAGAATACCAGGATCACAGTTGCCGTACCTGTGCTCACTCCAAACTTTGATTACAATTAAATTCGTGTCGCAGATCAATAATTTATTCGCACCATAAATCCATTCATCTTCCATGCGAAGTTGGCCATTCGCTATTTTTAGCAAATCGATTTGCTCATAAGCATGCCCAAGTTTATTGAGATATGCACGTGCATATTCTTCTACCCACGAAGTTTGATAATGCTGCGCAAGAAATTGTGAGAGATCGGTTTTACCGGTACACTCGGGCCCGATGACGCAGACTTTTTTTATTTCTTGAACAGTATCGCGAGTGAATTGCATATCTCTTTATTTCGGAATACAGATTTCAAATTACAAATTTTGATGTTAGGCCTTCAAATTTAGTCTCAAATATGCAACCTGAATTGCAATCCATTGTTATAATCACGTTTAGAACATAAAAAACTCCTTGAACAGAATCCAAGTGCCAACTAGTAATGTGAGCCAACCAAAGGCTTTTCGCAAGTAGAGCGCTGCAATTCTGCGCGAGATGAAATTGCCAATGAGAATCCCAGCTACAGCAAGAGCAGTGATCGTCAACAAAAATTTCCACTCCATTGTGTGCGTAATCAAATCGCCTGTAAACCCGGTGAGTGAATTGATGGCAATTACAAACAACGAAGTGCCAACGGCAGTTTTGAAAGGAAGCCCTGTAAGAAATACCAAGGCTGGAATGATCAAGAAACCTCCGCCTGCCCCAACCAATCCCGTAAGAAACCCAATCAATGTACCTTCAATGACAACGAGAAATACTCGAAACTTTCGGTTGTCAGATCTGACTTCTTTTTTATTTCTGATCAATTGAAACGAAGCGAGCACCATCAGCAATGCGAACAGACCGAGTAACAATTCTCGCTTGGTGAAAATAAAACTGTCAACTTTAAAAATAATTTCAGGAATAGCAGGAACAACCCAATGGCGTGTAGCAAAAATGGCAGCGATGGAAGGAATGCCGAATAAAACTCCCGTCTTGATATTCACTAAATTCTCACGGTACTTGGGAATCGCTCCAACCAAACTAGTGACACCTACAATGAAAAGGGAATACGCCTGTGCAGTTACCGGCTCAACTCCAAACAAGTAAACCAGAATTGGAATTGATAAAATAGAACCCCCTCCACCGAGCAGTCCAAGCACAACACCTATCAAAATCGAGCAGAAGTAACCGATGATCTCCAACACAAATTATTGTTTGGAGCAATCCATCACGTACGAATCCGGAAAATCTTTTTTAAGTCCGCTCAAAAAATTAGCAGCCTTATCATGAGAAGAAAATGGTCCGAGAATGAGGCTGTAAAATTTAACCCCTTTGAGGATTTTGACTTGTACTGTTACTTTTTTCTTGTACGAAGTTTTTAGATGGTCGGTCATCCGAAGGAGGTTGGCCAATTCTTGGAAAGTGCCAAGTTGCGCACCAAAACCTCTGGGCTTTATTTTAGCTATATCAAAATCATAGAATTCTTTTTCCTCAACGGTCACATGATCTACCATGACAGGAATAGTTTTTCCTGTGCCATCGCCTTCATCAACCACTTCAATCAAAACTTCTGCCACGCCTTGATTGAAGAGCTTCAATTTTTCTGCAGCAGCTTTTGACAAGTCAATCACTCTTCCTTCAACATAGGGACCTCGATCATTGATTGTCACATTCACCGATTCTTTGTTAGCTACATTAGTAACTTTAACCACCGTGCCGAACGGAAGTGTTTTGTGTGCAGCCGTGAATTTGTTGGCTTTATATTTTTCTCCACTGGCTGTCGGGCTCCCTTCAAAGGAATCGGCATAAAAAGAGGCTTTGCCTGTTTGTATCTGTGCATGAGCTATACTTGTGACAATCGCTGAACAAAAAAGCAAAATTATTTTTTTCATCGATCACAAAATTAAACCGTGATTAGGCATTACCAAATCAAAACAGTTATTCTTTACTGATTGACACAGGAGGTGGCCCATCAGGGATATATGCTTTGTAAACAACCTTGCCTTTTCGCTGATCAAACTCCGTACGGATGTCTTTTCTCAATTGCTCATTCTCAAATAAATCAACGATGGTCATTGCAAGTGCTTTGGCAGAAAACAACATTCCTTTATGACCTATGCTCATGCCTCCGCACGCCACCACAGCCCACCCATGCCACGCTGTATTCTTTGGAGCTGTAGTTACAAGCAACGTGATCTCTGGCACAATCCAACTGACATCTCCAACATCGGTTGAACCTCCCTCGGGGTCTTCCTTCGTTTGTTTAAGCTCATGAATGTTTCCGTTAAGTCCGTTTTGTTCTACACCTTGCACTTCCTGAATTTTTTTGGCGAAAGAAATTTCTTCTGGCGTATAAGCTATTGGGCCAAGATATTCAATATTTTTTTGCAACGCCTCCGCTCCTTTGCGATTGACCAGCATCTCATAGTCACCCGTTTGCACTGTCACTTTTGGTTCCACACCTGCAATCAGCCCAGCGCCTTTAGCAATATCTTTTATACGATTGAATACTTCATCAACAACATTTCGTTTGCTGTCGCGTACCCACATCCACACTTTGGCATATTCAGGAACTACGTTAGGCACATCACCTCCAGCTTTGATCGCGTAATGCATGCGCACGCTTGGGCGCACATGTTCACGCAACAGATTTACTCCATGAGTAAATGCTTCGGCCCCGTCAACAGCACTTCGGCCGTTCCACGGATCAAATGCAGCATGTGATGCTTTGCCTTTGAACTCAACAATAAAATCAATCATTGCCTGCGAGCTCTGCGTACTCGCAGAAATCTCTGAGTCCGGATGCCAATCGAGGCAAACATCAAGATCGTTGAACAAGCCATCACGCACCATGTAAATTTTTCCGCCAACTGATTCTTCCGCTGGCGTTCCATAAAACCGAATGGTACCCTTCAATTTTCCTCGGGCAATTAATTCTTTTATGGCTACTGCAGCGCCCATACTTCCGGCACCAAAAAGATTGTGTCCGCAACCGTGACCAGCAGCGCCAGCATTTAGTTCCTCTTTTGCGGGTTGCGCTTTTTGAGAAATGCCTGGAAGTGCATCAAATTCTCCCATAATACCGATAATCGGTTTACCTGAACCATACTCAGCAATAAATGCAGTTGGCATTCCGGCAACTCCGCGTTTCACAGTGAAGCCTTGCGCCTCGGCATAGTCTGCAAGTTCTTTTGATGATTTGCTTTCTTTCAATGCCGTTTCAGCATAGGTCCAGATTTTGTCACTGATGGAAATCAACTCGGTTTGATGTTTGCCGACTGATTGAATGATAGCTTCTTTATTTTGATTCGATTTTGATTGTGCAATTGAGTCAACAACAATGATCGTAAAAAATAAGGCAAAGTAATTTTTCATATTTAATTTTAAATCCATTCCAATTCAGTGACTGTCTTTTCAGTTATAAGTTCGCCCGTGTGCTTGGTTTCTTTGGGTTCGATCAACATCAAGAAAACTTCTTCCCCATTAGTGCGTGGTCGATGCTCAATTCCTTTGGGTACAGTCAAAATTTCTCCAGCTTTCACCTCTATTGTTTTATCGCGAAAGTCCATAATGAGCGTTCCTTGCTGAACAACAAAAAGCTCATCTTCTTCTTCATGTTTATGCCACACAAATTCGCCTTGCACTTTGGCAAGCTTAACATAATTTTCGTTGAGCTCACCAATGATGTACGGGTGCCAGTATTCGCTGAATTTTGAAAATTTTTCTGAGAGATTAATGGTTTCCATTTTGATTTTTTTTAAGAAGTGAAAGTTAAACAAAAAGATGACTTGCCTTAAGCTGGATTTATGCGTGAATACCGAACATCGGGGGTTGTGATTGGCAAATCGAAAATCGTAATTCGCAGGTCACGAAAAATTCTCACAATGAAAACCTCACCACTACTCCTCGTCCTTGTCTTATTGGCTGCTTGTGCTGATCGCAAATCAGAAATCGAAAAGGCTATGCGCCAGTATGATCACCTAACGCTTCGAATGAATGCTGATTCGCTGGCAGATAGTTATTTGCCCAACGGTGTACTGAACGGAAAAGGGATGAAAAGGTATGTGGGGCGCGATTCAATAAGAACGTTTTTGAAGTCCTTCAATAGCGCAGATATTCATCTCATATCCAATTCGACAAAAACGCAATCAATCACCTTCAAAGGAGATACCGCCATTGTCATTGGCGACTATGAACAAAAGGCGAAGCTTGTGCTAGGCAATACTGGAGTTTACACAGGAACGTTCACCGCCAAGTGGCTCCTGGAAAATAATCGCTGGCTGCTCGCGAGCATGTACACGATGCCTGTCAAACCAATTGCTTCACTTAAATCGGTATTGCTTCAACAATTGAAAACCACTCATTCGCAAAAAGAATGGTTTGTACCTACAAACATTGCTTTGGAAGGCCTCACAGCAAAGCAAGCAATGTGGAAGGATGGAAGCGGTAACCACTCAGTCGGCCAGCTTGCGTTTCATCTCATGTATTGGAACGAACGATTGTTGAAACAATTCAACAACGAGCCCTTAGAAAAATTCAGTGGAAATAATGAAGAGACATTCAATTCATTCAATGAAGAGGAATGGAATGAAATCGTAAAAAAATTAGATGATGTTCTGCTGGCATGGGAGCAAGCCATTAAAAAAGCAGATGAAGCAAAGCTGAGCGAGTGGCAGGAAAATATTGCCAACATGAGCACCCACAATGCTTACCACACAGGGCAAATTATTTTCTTGAGAAAATTACAAGGTAGTTGGGATCCGGAGAAGGGAGTGAAGTAAAATGACTTACAAGAGTGGCCAGTAGGCAGTTGACATTTGAGCCTGCCGACTGCATTTTGCTGGCTGCCGACTTCTAATCGCATTCATTTAAACCTCAATTAATACAGAACCATAATTCAGCTACGCTTCTCTCTCTTTTTTTGTTGCTTCCGAATTCATGGCAGGAGTTTCAAGCTTAATGAAAGAGTGAAAGACAAATGTGATCATCAAACCGAGAGCACATCCGGTAATCACTGCGCCAACACGATTGATGGCTGAGCCCCATAAGGTCTGCCCATCTGCTTGAAGCAAAATAATAATCACCGCTGCCAGTGTAGATCGTGCAGCTGCATTGAGTTTCAGTCGATCGCAAATAAATAAAGCAAGTGCGGCACCCGCAGCAAGATTCCATGGCCAGGATATTTGCGAAAGTAACATTAGCACTCCAACTGAAGCACCGACCAAGTTTGCTTTAATACGAGTAAGCGCTAACTCAACTGAATCTTTGCCTTCTGGAGAAAGAACTAGCACTACTGAAATCAGGCTCCACGCATAATCTATCCACTCACTAAAATATATTGACAGTAAAGAACAGAGCAATACACCTGACACGCACTTGGCCACGTAGACCAACATCATTTTGTTTCTGCTCATTTTGAAAGAATTTATATCAGGCAAGATTGCCTTGTGTTCTTAGAATTGAAAATGTTTCGTTCAAATCTGGCCAGTATCGTGTTCAAAAATGAAAAACCAAAATAACTCTGAGTTATAGATTCTATGCAAGGGGCCTTTTTTTGAGTGGCCAAATAATTGCTTGAGATTTTAACAACTTCTTACTATGAAAACATTGATCACACTGATTCTCTGGTGCATTTTGTTCATGCTGTGCTGGCCTGTGGCCATTGCCCTTTTATTTTTATTCCCGCTGATCTGGCTAATCATGCTTCCGTTTAAGATTATCGGGTTTTCGATCGAGATTATCTTCAAATTTATAGGGGCACTTTTTATGTTGCCTTTCCGAATTCTGGGAATCAAATAAAAATTACTTCTTCCCGATCCACCCAAGGTGAGTGTGCTTGAAGTCATCGGGATACTTCAGTCCATAGCCAAGCAGCCGATCGAGGGCGCTATGGCCGAACAAAACTATTCCGGCAAAAGTCAGTGCCGGAATGCGGAGATAAAATCCAATTGCAAAAACTACAATAGCCAATCCTTGATGATGAGCAAGGTTGTAAAGTATTGCTCCTACCTTCGTATTGATTATATAACCAATCATACTCAAATCGGGCGCAAGCAGCCAGGCGAAGAAGAGCCACCAGGCATTTCCGAAATACTGACTGAGCACATAAGCCGCAACAAACTTTGACGCATCTTCTAATTTCAAAAGTAAATTCATCCTTGGTCTGTTTTTTCTCCCTCTGCCTATGAATGGATGATGTTATTTTTTCATGAACATATAATCGGTGGTCACGTTGAGCATTGCTTTAAGCCCTGTGATGAACCCACGTTCGTCAATCATGAAGTCGGGGGTGTGATGTGAGGGCGCTTTTTCGGGGTCAATATCTGAAGGCATTGCGCCTACAAAGAAAAACAATCCGGGTACTTTCTCCTGATAACAAGCGAAATCTTCAGCTCCGGTTACAGCATGAATCTCAATTACATTTTGATCTCCAGCTGCACGTTTAAGGCTAGGCACCATTTTATCAGTGAGTACAGGATCGTTGAATGTAATTGGCGTTTTGCTTTGGATGTTAATTTCAGCAGTGGCTCCAGCGCTTTCCGCAATTTTTGTAATTGTAAGTTTTAATTTATCAAGAAGTTTTGCGCGCATGTCCTTATCCAATGTGCGGATCGTTCCTCCGAAAGTAGCTTCTTCCGGGATAATGTTTTCGCGAATACCAGCATGAATTGTTCCTACAGTGATCACTGCAGCTTCCTTAGTCAATTCAGTTTGCCGGCTGATGATCGTCTGTATTCCATTAATGATTTGTGCGCTTGTCACAATCGGATCGATACTCATCCACGGAGCAGCACCATGCGATTGTTTGCCTTTCACTTTCACTGAAAACCAATCAGAGGCGGCCATCATTCCATTGGGGCGATAACCGATTTTTCCTATTTCAAGGACGGATTGAATGTGCAAACCGAATACCGCATCCACTTTTGGGTTTTCCAATACACCTTCTTTTACCATTACAACCGCACCACCTTCCTCACCAAATGGCGCGCCCTCTTCTGCGGGTTGAAAAATAAATTTCACTGTGCCTTTCAACTCATTTTTGTTTTTCGAAAGAATATCTGCCACGGCCATCAGAATCGAAATGTGTGAATCATGACCGCATGCATGCATCACTCCTGTTTGCTGACCGCCATAGAGCGTAGTCTCTTTCGAAGCAAATGGTAAACTATTTCGCTCAGTCACAGGCAATGCGTCCATGTCGGCCCTTAAAGCAATCACAGGGCCCGGTTTTCCTGTTTCTAGCAGCGCTACTACTCCTGTTTTCGCAACACCTGTTTGCACCTTCAAGCCTAACACCTTAAGATA
>JACOSO010000042.1 GCA_016178785.1 Bacteroidota bacterium
CCTTCAGATTCGCAGTCGCCCGCGACACCCTTGCTCTTAGCTAATGATACGTACTACAACGCTCATTCGGGACTTCCACCCTATAGCCAGTAAACATGCCTGACGCACAAAGAAAAGAGGCTGCCTTAAAAAGCAGCCTCTTTTTTTAATCCACTCGCTTCAGTTTTTACTTCAAGCTTAAACTGTAAACAAAATTGTAAGTACCACCAAATGCAACATACTTGCATTTGAGTGTAATGGTCCCTAAACACTGGTCGTAAGTTCCTGTTCCAGTAAGATCACCAGGATCAGCCGTGGTCTGAGCAGGAATAACAATGTTCTGATCAAAAGGATTGGTTGAAGGAATCATATCAAAATATGCATCCACACCATCACCCCAGAAGTTATCCAAGTGCATTCTGTTAGGGAAATTAACCTGATCAGGATCGCGCGTGAGCACATTATCTTCTGTGCTACCAGGTGTTTCTACACTAACATATGTACCTGGCCAAGTGCTGGGATCGAACGCACAATAGCCGATCATGGGATAATTCAATCGCATCGCAGGGTAAAACTGGTTGCTTCCGAAAAGGCCCTGTGAAACGATATCAGAGGCCAACACTTTTGTTCCATCCACCAAGTTTAAGTCACACTGAATGTTGACCCCGAATTTGTAGTCTCCCTTAACCAATGCATCCACAGTAGCCTGTGGCAGCTTTCCATTAGTAAAAGTATTATCCAAACCAAGCTTGGCAACGATGTCTACAAATTTAAGGCTAATACTCACCCAAGGTCGCGGGTATGTACCGTCATTCTTGAATTGCGAAAACGGAACGTTTGTCAACAAAACTTTGGAAATATTGGCGCCAGATCCTTTTAGAACATATATATCGACACTCGCCAAAGAGTTGATATCTGAAGCCAGGTATTCGGCATCAAAATCAAATGTCTCATTGCCAGTGGCAGCACCCGGGGCTGCAACCGTTATAGGCGCTCCATTGTTATAAACGGCATCCAAAGCCGCACCTCTGAGCGCCAATATGGTCCCCTTTTTTACTTTATCAAATTGAAGTGGATCCAGCGATTTATCCGTACATGAAATCACAACAGCAAATATTGCTATCAGGAATAATAAATAATTCTTTTTCATAATTCTCTGTTAATTAAGGTTATCTGGATTATTATCCCAAAATACTTTGTTAGTAGCACTCGCATCTTTCTGAACTGCCGAGCTGTTCAAGTTGGCATAAATGGCAGGGTAAACCATGGAGCGGAAGTACACATCTGAGCTCACCTGGAGAGTAGGTTGTAGCCCTCTTGGTGCGCTGGTTCTTCTATACAGATTGTAAGCCTCTACACCATTTCCAATAAGAGCAATCCAATATTCTTTACCAATTACGTCCATCGGTTTAGCAGCGGCATCATAAAGAACACCAACAGCTGTTTGATACGTGGAAGTAGAAGGTAGCACAGCTGCGGGTACTGTCTGACCACCTGCTGTAACAAAAGCCTTAACCGCAGAAATAGAGTTAGCAATGGCAGTATTTAGAATCGTCTTAGCAATAGCGGGTTGTCCTGCCCTGGCCATCAATTCAGCCCTGGTATAGTCTGTAAAGAAGCCCATGAAAATAGGTTGTATACCGGCTCCATTTGCCCCATCTCCTCTCTTTGCCGATTTATTGTAGCTCTTTGTAGTAATAGGGTTGGTGTCAATTTTCCCTCCGGCAGGATAGGCGCCTGCACAAGTCATAGCCGCCCCGTCAGGAGGAGTACCGGAACCATCTCCATGATCGCGACCGAAGAAACCGGGTTGAAAAACGCAAAACACATTTCCACCCCAGGTTATGTAGTGCGGAGGCATTGCTCCACAAAATATTGCTTTTGGGTCAAAGTTGGCCTCAGTTGATACGACACTCCCTATCTGACGATAGAAATAATATCTCCATCGAGGATCCTGTGTCACTTTTGATTGATTGGTGGGATCTGTAGGATCCCATTTGTCAAATACCTCGTGCAAATAGTAATTATTCCAATAACCGCCAGCAGTACCGGCAACATTACCGTAATACTGATCATACCAAGGGTGACGTGAGCCACTAGGCACTGTAACAGCTCCATACTTATAAGTGAAGTTTTCTCCCTGCGTATCTACCAGGTTCACTCCTGCTTGAAGGGCACCTGTAGTCAGGTCAATGAAGGTTGCAATCTTTGCATTTGCTTCTGCCGCTCTCGAAGGGATCATAGAAATATTAATCCAAGCCTTCAACTCGAGCGAATTAGCAAGGGCCGTCCATTTAGTCCGGTCTCCACCGTAGTAAATATCCCTGGTAAGTCCTGCGCCTGCAGCTGTTCCTGTCAATGCTAATTGTGCCCTCGCATCTGTCAATAGTTGAATAGCATAAGCATAGATATCAGAACCACTTGTCGTAGCAGGATTGAAATTTCCGGATGCACCTTTCAAAGCTTCTGCCTGTGGAACATCTCCAAAAATATCAACGAGGGTCAACCAGGTATAAGCCTCCAAAATTTTTCCCACAGCCACATGGGTTGTTAAGGTTTTGCTGGCAGCAAGAGGTTGCATTGTTTGGTTATTAATTAAAACACCTCTATATGCCGCATTCCACAAACCATCCAAGCTGGAAGGATTGTAGGCCGTCTGGTAACGATAGCCGCCTGTCATGGCTTGCATACGTACCAAAGGATCGACTGTACCGGAAGCAGAATGCATGAAATCGGCAAAACTCAATTGAACGCCATTCATGATCAAATCAACATCCGCACCGGACACACTGATCTGATTGGGGTTCTGCAAATCCCCATCCAGCTTACAAGCCGATGCGATAAGGAATACAAAAATTCCAAGTTTCTTATATATGTTCTTCATTGTAGTAGTCGTTTAGAAATTAACTTTGATGTTCACACCAAATCTACGAGCTGAAGGGCCTCCCAGGAAATCGAAACCTGCACCATTGCCTGCTCCATAAGCTGTTCTGTCGAAGTCAGCCTTCGAATATTTTGGTGCATTGACCGCCTTCCACCATATGTTGCTACCTACCGCAGAGATGTTCACAGAGCGAAGCTTCAATTTAGACACCCATGCTTTTGGCAACGAATAGCTCAATGACACTTCCCTGAACCTAATCCGGGTCGCATCATATACACCTCTATCGCTAGCGCTACCACCAACAATAGTATTATTAAAGAACACACCGGCAGTAGTTAATGGAACTGTGTTGGGTGTATACCCGATTACATTTCCACTTCCATCCGTTTGCTTGATAACACCCGGCAGAATTAAAGGAAGCGTTGGATCAAAATTTTCCAAATCTCTGGATACTCCGCGACCAATCATAGTGGCGGCAGTGTAAGAGAATATCTGACCACCGGCTACGTAATCCCACTGCATTCCGAACGTAATGGATTTCCAGGTGAGGCTGGTGAGAGCCGAACCAAACCATTTAGGGTTGGGATTAGCGATAACACCAATATCATTGGAAATATCATAACTTCCTGTAGAGGTCACAATCAACTGGCCATCAGGAGCCTTGGGTACAGAAGTACCTTGAATAACATTCAGCGGCTGACCTTCAATAGCGAAGTTTCCGAGGTTAGTAAATCCGCTAGTCAAAATTGATTTTGAACCGGCTGGTAACGATTTCACTAATGACGTGTTTTTGGTATAATTGGTCGTTATATCCCATGTCCAGTTACCACTGCGAATCGGTGTTACCGTTAAAGCGATCTCAAAACCCTTGTTTGAAATTGTTCCGGCATTTATGTTGGTCGAACCAAAGCCGGTTGAATAATCCAACGTTCTTGAGATAATCTGATCTTTCGCATTACGATCGTAATAAGAAGCATTCAGTTTGATTCTTCTCTCGAACATCTGGCTCTCGATACCAACCTCTGCCTCTGTTAAAAGTTCAGGCTTCAAGTTAGGGTTGGCAAGCGTATAAGGTAATGCAGATGTAACCACATTGCCTTGACCATCGGTACGAGTTTGAGCGTTCAAAGTCAGCGAGGATCTTGTGTTATAAGCGCCACCAAAATTGGCAGAAGTTCCATAAGCAACACGAACCTTTAAGAAATCAAGCACTGAAGAAGCAAAATTGGGAAATGCTGCCGTTGGAATAAACGCTACGCTAGCGCTGGGATAAAATTGAGATCTGTTATTTTTTTCCAAAACAGAAGCCCAGTCATTTCTAGCTGACAAGCCAACATACAGCATACTTTTGTATCCAAGGTTTGCATCGAAGTATACGCCCTGAATGGCACTGTTATACTGATAATTCAATTGGTTGCCTCTCCAATCTCTTGGATTGGTGCTGGTGAAGTTTCTGTGTTCGAGCAGGCCAAAAACAACCTGACCCAAACTCTCCAATCCTTCCTGGCGATACGTGTTTCTTCTGTAGTTATATCCAACTACTCCATTCAAACTCAAATCCTGCGAAAGGTTTTTATTGAAATTAACCAAAACTGACTGGTCTATCACAGTGCTGAATCCTGTTGCAGTACGATAAGCTCCGGGAGTAAGCGATCCTGAAAATCCGGCATCACCACTCTTATTGTTCCAATATGTTTGAAACTCAGAATAGGTATCGTAACCCAGGCGGTAAGTAACATTCAACCAATTGGTCAATTTGTAATTAAAACTTGTATTGGAATTGAAACGATTCGTAAGGTTGGTTTGCCTAGCATTTTGCAGCAGCCAATATGGGTTGGTAATCCCCTTGGTATTGCGATAGTATACACTAGTATGGTCAACCGGGTTCTCCCAAGGCCAGTTTGTCAAATCAATGTTACGGGGAGTAAAAAACAAGTTCGCAAAAATAGATGGACCACCACCAAATGTGTTTGAGGCATCGCCCGCAGCAGTGGGGGGTGTTTGAAAATCCGTCCTTGCAAAATTGAATGTACCGGTAAAGGACAGTTTATCTGTCAACTTGGCGTTTCCTCCCATGGAGAAGTTGTCTCGTTGCACAGTATTGTTTTTCACAAATCCATTCTCATCAAGATGGCTATAGCTGAAATTCAAATTTCCGAATTCAGTTTTAGCGCCTAATGTTAAAGAGGTCGTAGAAGAAGACCCGGTTTGAAAGAAATCCTTCACATTGTTAGGGGCCGCTACAGGAATGTATCCCGGAATAGTTTGACCTGGCAATACAGTTGTGGCAGAGGTCTGAAATTCAGGATGGTCGGGGAATAAATTTCTCCACTCGTAATAAGGATGGTTAAATCGCTGTGGAGTGCCATCAAACAAAGGTCCCCAGTTACTATAAAATTCACCATAAGCGCCATCAAAACCATTGGCCCATTTGTTTTGAAATTCGGGTACAACTGCTTGCGTAGCAAAATAAGATTGCGTTATAGAACCTTCAAATTTGTTCTGCTGACCTTTAGAAGATCCAGTTTTTGTGGTTACCAAAATCACACCATTTCTTCCTTGTGATCCGTACAAAGTGGTTGCACTTAATCCTCTCAAAACAGAAATAGACTCAATGTTATTTGGGTCAATATCTAAAAAGCGAGCAGGCGCAATAGCACCATCAACAAAGCTACCCTGAATATCATTCTGATCTGTATTGATAGGAACACCATTCACCACCCAAAGAGGTGAGTTAACACCTGTGATGGAGCTGTTTCCGCGAATACTGATTTTCGAAGCGCTACCAGCCAAACCTGATGAATTCAGGATTTGAAGACCGGGAGTTCTTCCTTGCAAAGCACGACCCACATCTGTCTCTGGCTTATTGGCAAGAAGCTGTGAAGAGATTGTGGTTTGAGCATAGCCCAAAGCCTTTTGCTCTCTCTCAATCCCTTGGGCAGTAACAACAATCTCAGAAAGTTGCTTTATGTCAAGACCCAACTGGATATCGATTACTGACCGCTCGCCAATTTCTATTTCTTGAGTAGAAAGTCCGATAAATGAGAAAACAAGACTTCCTCCAGAAGGCGGTACGGTAAGGGAGTATTTCCCCTCAGAATCAGTCACGGTACCATTGGTGGTTCCTTTGACCAACACATTCACACCAGGTAAAGCACTTCCATCTTCGCTGGAAGCGACTTTGCCCGTCACCACCCGATCCTGCGCCCAGACACTGAGAGCAAAACCGAATGAGAAGCACATTAGTAAAAACTTCTTCATAGGTTTAGGTTTAGGTTAAAAATTAGGAACTGAAAATTAAGGCTAATTTGTCGAAAACAAAATTCTGCTAATATTTTTTAGACGGTCATCAAAGGTCATGGCAAGCCTAAAATTCGAAATTTTATTCCGTCAACCCACCTTGGGATTATGATTTTCAGCTCCTCTGAAAAGTCGGATGGCTAACGATCACACTAAAAATACCCCGTAGTGTGGGGCAATAAAAAAAATAAGAATAGAGGTACCAGCTCTCCTATTTTTCGCTCCTAAATGCAAAAGAGGCTACCCTTTGGGCAGCCTCTTTTTTTAAATTAAGAATCAGACAGACCTACTTATGCACGAGCTTATCATGTATGATTCGGAAAGTTCCACTTGTGTTGGTGTACTCGTACCATAGATCAAGAGTTTTAGTAGCTGGATCATAAGTACTAGGATAATGTGTAGATAGTACTAATGCATTTAGTGTACAATCGGCATTAGGAACAAGGGTTACTGTATTATTAGATGGATTAACTGTAACATTAATCCGGCCAAAACCACCATCTGAATTACCTGCGTGGATTGCGACAGTCTTGCTGCTCAGCGTACTGGCAGTAGTCGGATCAAATGTCCAACTCTGAACACTAACGAGCGTGCCAGAAGGAGGATTTGTCGATTGATCGGCATCACTGGCGGCATTATAATTATACCGCTTACCAGTTGATTTGTACTGGCCTTCGTACGCACTTGGTAACGCAACCTTAATAAACTTGTCACCGCCTGCTGTGTAGCCGGTAGCTGTAGTGACCAAGCCAATGGCGTAGTCTTTAGAAAGATCCAGTCCGGCAGCCTTCATATCCATTTTCAACTCCTTAATCCATTCGCCAGGACCAAATTCCAAAGCGGCCGGACTAAAAGAAAAATACTGTGCGTCCAACGGGGCATACTGAATATCATCAGGATTGGCCGCGTTACGATCCAATACAATTTGAGGATCTACAGAAAAACTTGCTGAAACTGTTTGGTTCAGAGCAGCGGCTGAATTTGCATCCTTATATATTGTAGCTAAAGTTACGGTGCTTGTGGTCGTTGGAGCGACAACCAGCTTATCAGGTCCTGCATCCGCTCTAAGGATATTAGGGCCTTTGCCATCCAATTCGTTTTTAGGTTCTGGTTCGCAGGAGATAAATACTCCCACTCCTCCAGCCAAAACCAGTCCCATGATGGCTTTTCTAAACTTGAAATCAATTTTTTTCATAAAATATTATATTTTGAAAATAATTTTTATTTATCCCACCATACATGGCTTTCCTGTGTATCTCCGTTATCAAGCAAAGCTACAGCCGCTTTTATATTATCAGGGTTCAATCCATATTCGCCAGTAAAATAGATAAACCGCACAGGTATTAGACCACTAAGATTTGCTGGTTGCGGAGCTGGCGCCAATACAGGGAAACCTGTTCTTCTCCACTCAGCCCATCCTTGGTCTCCATTTGGATAAAACGAGATCCAGCGTTGAGTTGCAATTTTTTCCGCAATAGTTGAGGTTGAGGAAGCTAAATCGACTACTGGTTTAGTCATGTAGGCATTATAATTAGTTCCTGTTCCATATTGATTCCAATGTTTCCATGACTCCATGATTCCATTTGCATACATAGCGGCATAGTCTTCTGAAGTCCATCCAAGTCCACCTTTGGCCACTGGAACAGCTGCCTCGGCTCTAGCCAATAAAACATCAGCGGCTGTAAGAATAGTCAATGTACTTGCTTTGTCCCGGTATGCATTATTTAAAATAAGTGAATGATCTTTATTTGCCGGTTGTGAAGTCCAATTCAAGGCATCATCTCTCTTATACCCATATGGCATCCCTACTAAATTTGTACTAGGGGCAACTACATTCCCAAAACCAAACCTTCTGTCGTCAGTGTTAGTATTAAGGAAATTAGCAACAGTTGCTGATACATTCTGATCAGCCCCAAATCCGAACCAAGGATTGTAGAATTCAGTGGCGTTGCCTGGGTACGTCAGGGTAATATCGTCTGCTGAGGTAGTTAGCACACCCCCATTCGTACCCAAATTAGTAATTACATCATTAAATTCCTGGCTTCCTTTGGTCGGATCTGCTTTGGAAATACGCAAGGCAAGTATCAATCTCAGGGAGTTGGCATATTTCTTCCAGCGCGAAATGTCACCATTAAACAAAATATCCCCATTTATTGCGGGAGGAAGATTATCAAATTGTGCAACTGCTTCTTTCAGTTCTTTAAAGAGATCGGTATAAATTGACTGCTGAGTATCGAACTTAGGATTAGGCTTTCCCTTAAGCGCTTCAGAATAGGGCATGTCTCCATACCTGTCGGTTAAGACAGAAAATCGATGCGCCTTAAGAATTCTTGCAACAGCTATTTGATTATTATTTGAACCATTTAGCGCGGCATACGCTGCAGTAGATGGATCTGAGTTAATGTTAATAATGTTCTGCAGATCATAAATAATTCCACTCAAATCACCCCAGTTAACATCTTGAAGTGAGTATCTTGATGCATCCGTATAGAGCGTTTGTGAGAAATATTGGCAATAAAGCCCGCTCGTAACCCCCGTACCAGTGGCTCCGGCATAACCACCTGAAGCCAGAGAATTTGTCAACAAAGCCGAGGTCAAGGGAACAGCAGAACCATTAGGGCTAACATTGGTGTTGCCAAAATCGCTACAGCCTAAGGCTCCAAGGAGCATCAATGACCAAGCATATTTAAAATAGTTTTTCATAATTCTGAATTTAGTTTAGGGTCTACAAACCAAGTTTAATTTGGAAACCATATTGGCGTGTACCTGGCAATTGACCGTTTTCTCCAGTAACACCTGAAATATTTGAAGGGTCAAAATCACGGTTAGAGGCGTATATCAGCCATAAATTCCTTCCAGTTAAAGAGATAGACGCATTTTTAAATGTCTTTGAAAGGTTTCCTATTTTAGAGACAGGGATATTGTATGTTAAGCCAAGTTCACGAAGCTTAACAAATGACAAGTCATAGATGCTGTTTTCAGCAATGTTGTTATTTCCCCATTGGTCGTAATATGTTTTAGCATCAACATACTGATCAACCTTATTGCCACTTTCATCAACACCAACAACGTGAACTCCACCTCCGTCAATTACACCGGTACGTTCAGGAATGCCTTTATCATTCAACCGGGCCGTTCTGGCAGTCAAGCCAGAGAAGGTACCCCAATAATCTGACAACGAGAAGTACTTTCCTCCACTTTGAAAATCAATGTTCATATTCACGCGGAAATTTTTGTACGAGAAATAATTCTGAAAGCCTCCTGTAAAGCTGGGAAGTACAGATCCAAAATTGTGATTTGTAACAGGATTATAAACACCTGTAGGTCCAACAATTGGGTTGCCTGCAGCATCGCGGGCAATTGCCCTTCCACGTAACTGACCCCATTGTGCTCCTTCTTCATGCCAAAGTCGAACAACGTTGAAGGTAACAGCAGCCCCTTGGTAGTAACCACTTAACCCGGGAGCAAGCTTGACAATTTTGGATTCATTATGAGCGCCATTTAGGGTCACATCCCATTTGAAATTTCCAGAGTTAACCGGGGTTGCGTCAATGGCTAATTCAATGCCACTAGAAACTGCCTCTGCTACATTCACAAGCTTAGAGGTAAATCCGCTAGAGCTGGATGTCGGAACTTCCAAAATCTGCTTTTTCCTGGTATTATTATAATATGTCACGGATAATCCAATCCTATTTTCTAAAAACTTCATATCTGTTCCCAACTCATAATTGGTAGACAGCGATGGTTGAATATTGGGATCGATTAACTTATCCGGTGTACCAGAAACCGAATTTCCGTTCCACTGGTTTTGTCCTAAACCATAAGCAAAGGCTGTTTGGTAAGGATTCAAATCTGATCCAACTTGACCAATGTTCGCACGCAATTTTCCATAGGATAGAATTGGGTTATGCAATACTTCGCTAAATACAAAAACAGCACCTACGGATGGATAGAAATAAGAGTTGTTGTTTTTAGGCAATGCGGAACTCCAGTCATTACGAACTGACCAGTTTACGAAAACAAGCTGGTTATACCCAAATGTACCAGATGCGTACACACTCCTAACCTCTTTCTGAGAACGGAAATTGGAGTATTGCAGAGCAGCTTTTGAATTTGCAAGAATAAATAGATCAGGCACTACCAAACCCAGGTTGGTATTAGCATTGATGTTAAAAAATTTATCAGTCCTAACGTTTCCCCCCACATTTGCAAAAACAGAGAATTTGCCATCCATGAATTTATCATCGTAGGTAGCCAAGAACTGAATATTATCCTCTTTTTGGAAACTTGTACCTGTCTGATATGAATCGTATCCGGCATCGGATGTCGGGCGAAGTTCATTATAAAAACTACGGGAAAGAATGGTAGGTCGTTTGTTTTCAAAACCTCCATTGGTTTCGTTCTTTTGATAAAACAGTGCAACTTTAAATTTCTTTGAAAATGAATATGTAACATTCAAATCACCAAAAAGCCTGTTTCTTCGGTCGTTATAATCTGTATACTTATTGTATGCGTAATGATTGTACCAGTAAAAACCTCTGTAGTACAAATCGCCAGGGCCGGCTGTATTGCCTGGATCAAAGTGATTCCATGATAACAACCTTCCTTCAGGAGTCCGGTAATCTGCCAGCTCTTTTTCAATATTCATATCTAAGTCGCGGTGGAACCAAGAGTTGAATGAGCCGGTGGTTTGATTTCCATAAGTATCGTCAATGTTACCATGCAAGAATGTAGTTACATAATTGATGTTCGCTCCAACAATTAGCTGCTTACTCAAATTAACAGATGTCTGCGTAGAGAATGTATTTTTATCTAAGCTCGTAAAAGGGGTTATACCGGTTTGATGCTGATTCGTATATGAAACTCGAACAGAATAGTTCTCATCGGCCTTTCCAAGGCTAATATTTGTAGTAGAGTTAACACCTGTGTTATAAAAATTGCGAACATTATTCGGCTGAGGGGTAAGTTTTGCGGTTTGACCTGTATACTTAGTTCCTGGTGCCCACGCATACCAAGGAATATACTCTTGTCCTACCATACGAGGTCCCCAGCTTGAGTCATCTTCATAGTCAGGATAATATTTCCCATCCAATGATTGCCACTCTGAAGGCATACCTGGTTGATACGTAAATTTTTGGAGGTCGCCAAAAACACCACCCGCATAAGTATTCTGATACTTAGGGAGAATGTAAACATTTTCAGCAAAAGTGCTGTTTGTAATATTGATTCCTAAATCGCCTTTTTTAGCACGCTTAGAAGTCATCACAACTACACCGTACTCGCCTCGTTGTCCATAAACAGCCGTAGCTGCAGGACCTTTTAGAATGTTCACGCTCTCAATATCATCAGGGTTAATATCGACTGATGGGTTTATTGGAGCTCCGGCAGGGTTCCCGTTTGAACTATTCAAAGGCACGCCATCCAACACATATAATGGCTGACCCTCGTTAAGGGAACCAGCTCCACGAATCCTAATATCTGCATTCCTTCCCAGAGCCGCACCTGACTGGCTTCTTACTTGAATCCCAGCAATTTTACCTGCAAGAGCATCATTAAGATTGTTTGCTCTCGTCATGTTTAATTTTTCAGAATTAATTTGCTGAGCGCTATAAGAAAGCGTTTTAACTTCTTGCTTGATGTTAAGCGCAGTTACAACTACTTCAGAAAGTTGAGTAACATCCTGTGCGAGTTGCATGTCAACAACTGTTCTTCCTCCGATCTCGACTTCCTCGGTTTTCAGACCGATGAAAGTAAAAACAAGGATGCCCCCTGAACCAGGAACGGAAAGGGAATACTTACCATCGGAATCAGTAACAGTTCCATTAGTGGTTCCTTTGAAAACCACATTCACACCAGGCAGAGCAGTTCCATCTTCTTTGGAAGATACTTTGCCTGTCACCACCAGATCTTGCGCCCAGACACTGAGCGCAAACCCGAATGAGAAGCACATTAGTAAAAACTTCTTCATAGATTAAGGTTTAGGTTAAATTTTAAGAGGCGAAAATTAAGTTGAAATTATCAAAAACAAAATTTTGTAATTTTTTTTAAGCCTTTTTATTGATGAGATGCATCTTATTTAATCCCCAATATTATTCTGTCATTTGGTTCAAAATGCGCCTTGCCAATTTCTGAAATTTTCATTCTGAAAATGAAATAAAAATACTGACAGCGTGTAGCAATAAAAAAAGCACGGGATATACCCCATGCTTCGTTATTTTGTTTAGAGAGATTAAGTCTAAGCCTCTGCAACAACAGATACAAATGATCTGTCAGCTCTTCCCTTCTTGAATGCTACGATACCATTAGTAAGAGCAAAGAGTGTGTGATCTTTACCTATGCCAACGTTCTTACCAGGATGGTGCTTTGTACCGCGTTGACGAACAATGATATTTCCGGCAATTACTTTCTGGCCTCCGAAAACTTTAATGCCCAATCGCTTACTTTCCGATTCGCGGCCGTTTTTTACTTTACCTTCACCTTTTTTGTGTGCCATATCTTAATTCAAAATTTAAGATTCAAAAATTTAAAATTTTATTAACCGATGCTTTCGATTTGCACCTTTGTGTACTGCTGGCGATGACCATTCTTTTTTGCATAGCCCTTGCGTCTTTTCTTCTTGAAGACAATCAACTTATCGCCCTTTACTTGTTCAAGGATTTTGCCCGAAACTTTAACTCCTTTTAAAATAGGAGCGCCAACTTCTACAGATTTACCATTGTCAAGCAAAAGAACTTTATCAAAGCTCACTGCTGTTCCTGCTTCACCTTCCATTTTAGGGGTGTAAACATATTGATCTTTGGCTACTTTGAGCTGTTGACCTGCAATATCCACAATCGCGTACATAGTTCCTGTTTTAAAAATGGAGTGCAAAGATAGGTCAAACGTCTTGAAAAACAAGCATGCGTCTAGCAAAACCATTAAAAGAGTAAGAATTGCTCATTTTTGACAGGATTTTCCACTTTTTGCAATTGCCTATTTGGGTATAAAATTTAGTTGGGGGTTAAATCCGCTTCCTCAATCAAGTAAGGAGCAAAAATCCGCCTCCCTTCCAAAATTCCAAGCGTAAAAAAATCTTAAAAATATTTTCTTTTAAGCACACACTTTGAATCCGTTCACTAAGTCAATGACAGTTAAATGTTTTACAAAAAACACTTCGTGTTGATAACTCATCCAAGCTTCGAGCGTTCATCAGTCGCACTTTGAATTTCTTTTTCCATTTAGAATCTTTGCTCACTGTATTTTAGGGAGAATATCCTCTCTAGAAATCCGGCAAAACCTAAATCAAAAAAATCTTTGGCTGAACTCAGTTTCGGCCTATCAATATTTTAAAAAAATTACTTATGAGCGAATTATCATTGGAACCCATCCTCAAAGAAAACAAAGACCGTTTTGTTCTTTTCCCAATCCGTCATCATGATGTATGGAAGTACTATAAACAAGCTGAAGCAAGCTTTTGGACAGCCGAAGAGATAGACCTTAGCCAAGATATGAAAGACTGGCTAGCCTTGAACGATGGCGAACGGCATTTCATCACCCACGTGCTCGCTTTCTTCGCAGCAAGCGATGGAATCGTAAACGAAAACCTGGCGGAGCACTTTGTTTCGGAAGTGCAGTACACGGAAGCCAAGTTTTTCTATGGTTTTCAAATCGCTATTGAAAACATCCACTCAGAAACTTATTCTTTACTGATAGACACCTACGTAAAAGACCCGAAAGAAAAAGACAAGCTCTTTCACGCCATCGAAACCATGCCTTGCGTGAAGAAAAAAGCCGATTGGGCACTCCGGTGGATTGACCAGGGAAATTTTCAAGAGCGATTGGTTGCCTTTGCGGCCGTAGAAGGAATTTTCTTTTCAGGATCGTTCTGCTCCATCTTCTGGATGAAGAAGCGTGGGTTGATGCCAGGGCTAACTTTTTCAAACGAACTCATTTCGCGCGATGAAGGATTGCATTGCGATTTCGCTTGTCATCTTTATACCAAACACGTTGTCAATAAATTATTAGAGGAGCGCGTTATTGAAATCATTAAGGACGCAGTAGAAATTGAAAAAGAATTTGTGACTGACGCTCTGCCGGTGAATTTAATCGGGATGAATGCTGTTCATATGTGTCAGTACATTGAATTTGTTGCAGATCGGTTGATCAATGAACTCGTTGGCAAAAAAGTTTACAGTGCTACCAACCCGTTTGATTTCATGGAAATGATTTCGTTGCGCGGAAAGACCAATTTCTTTGAGAAGCGTGTGGCCGAGTACCAGAAGGCTGGCGTAATGAAAAGCACAGAAAAAGAAACTTCACCAAAATTTTCGTTGAACGAAGATTTTTAAATACATTCGATCACATTTTTTAAACTTTCACTAAACAACCCCATTAAGCAATGCTCGTACTCAAGCGTGACGGACACAGGGAGTCCGTTAAGTTCGACAAAATCACCGCCCGCATTGAAAAACTCTGCTACGGTTTAGATCCCAAGTTTGTCAACCCCGTAGAGGTGGCGATGAAAGTAATCAATGGTCTGTATGATGGCGTGTCCACATCAGAACTTGATAACCTGGCAGCGGAAATTGCTGCAACGATGACCACGCGTCATCCTGACTTTGCAAAACTTGCTGCACGTATTGCAGTGAGCAACTTGCATAAAGTCACCAGTAAGTCGTTTTCGAATACAATGAAACGACTTTACCAGTATGTAGATCCGAAGACAGGGCAAAATGCTCCCTTGATCTCTAAAGATACTTGGAAAGTCATTCATGAAAATGCCGCTGAGCTTGACGAAGCGATCCTCTACGACCGCGATTTCAGTTATGACTTCTTCGGCTTCAAAACTTTAGAGCGATCTTATTTAATGAAGATTGATGGCAAAATAGTAGAGCGCCCTCAGCATTTGCTCATGCGCGTAGCTGTTGGTATTCATGGAGAAGATATTCCCTCTGCCATTGAGACTTATCATCTGTTGTCGGAGAAATGGTTTACACACGCCACTCCTACGTTGTTCAATGCAGGAACTCCTAAGCCACAACTTTCATCTTGCTTCTTGCTTACAATGAAAGACGATAGCATTGATGGCATCTATGATACATTAAAGCAAACGGCAAAAATTTCGCAGTCAGCCGGTGGTATTGGACTAAGCATTCACAATGTGCGTGCGAAAGGTTCCTACATCAAAGGAACGGGCGGAACTTCAAATGGTATTGTACCAATGTTGCGCAACTTCGATATGACTGCACGTTATGTTGATCAAGGTGGTGGCAAGCGCAAAGGAAGTTTTGCAATTTATCTTGAACCATGGCATGCCGATGTTTTTGATTTCCTTGACCTGAAGAAAAATCATGGCAAAGAAGAAATGCGCGCACGCGATCTTTTCTATGCGATGTGGATTCCGGATTTGTTCATGAAGCGAATCGAGAACAATGAGATGTGGTCACTCTTCTGCCCTAACGAAGCCCCTGGCTTGGCCGATTGCTATGGCGATGAGTTTGAACGCCTCTATGAAAAATATGAGAAGGAAGGAAAAGCACGTAAGCAGATAAAGGCGCAAGATCTTTGGTTCGAAATTCTCGAAGCACAGATCGAGACAGGTACGCCTTACATGCTTTACAAGGATGCTGCTAACAAAAAGTCAAATCAGAAACACCTAGGTACAATCAAGTCAAGCAACTTGTGTACTGAAATCATCGAGTATACATCACCTGATGAGGTTGCCGTTTGTAACCTCGCTTCAATTGCACTACCTAAGTTCGTAACTGAAGACGGTAAATTCGATCATCAGAAATTATACGAGATCACAAAGGTTGTTACACGCAACCTCAACAAAGTGATTGATGTCAACTATTATCCGGTAGAAGAGGCTCGCAATAGCAATATGCGCCACCGCCCTATCGGTATTGGCGTGCAAGGTTTGGCTGACGCATTCATTATGTTGCGCATGCCATTCGACTCTGAAGAAGCCCGTGGCCTGAACAAAGACATTCATGAAACGATCTACTTCGCATCGATGGAGGCATCGATGGAGCAAGCTAAAATTCATGGAGCGTACGAAACGTTTAAAGGCTCGCCTACATCGAAAGGAATTTTCCAATTTGATATGTGGGGAGTAACTCCGGATAGCGGTCGCTGGGATTGGGAAAACCTGAAGCGTGAAGTGAAGCAACATGGCTTGCGCAATTCATTGCTCGTAGCACCAATGCCAACTGCTTCTACTTCACAAATTCTTGGCAACAACGAATGTTTTGAGCCATACACTTCAAACATCTACACTCGCAGAACTTTGTCTGGTGAGTTCATCATTGCCAACAAGCATTTGATGAAAGACCTGATCGGTCTTGGCTTATGGAGTGAAACTATGCGTCAAAAATTGATTGCAGCTAATGGTTCTGTTCAGTCAATTGCTGAGATTCCTCAAAACATCAAAGACATTTATAAAACCGTTTGGGAGATTTCGCAAAAGTCAATCATCGATATGAGTGCCGATCGCGGAGCATACATCTGTCAATCACAGAGCTTGAACATTCACCTGACCAATCCAAATTTTGGCAAACTTACATCAATGCACTTCTATGCATGGAAGAAAGGATTGAAGACAGGCATGTACTATTTACGTTCTACGGCTGCTGCTGATGCTATCAAGTTTACGCTTGACAAGGCGGTTCATCAACAGCCTGCTGTTGAAAATGCAACTGTGGTTGGTGAAGTAGTTTCAGTTCAACCTGAAATGCAACACGCCATTCCATACGAACAGCGCCCAGTAACCGACTACGAACAGAAAATGTCTGACATGGCCTGCTCGCTCGATAATCCGGATGCTTGTGAGGCGTGTGGGTCTTAGCCTCACCCTAGCCCTCTCCAAAGGAGAGGGAACTAAAAAAATGAACCTGGTGATGAGCCGGGTTTTTTTGTTGACTTCGTTTTAAGCAAACTTTCGTTGAACTACCGCAATGAACTCTTCAAACTCTTCGCTTTCTCTGTCCCAGTGCGGGTAGTTTTCGTTGATGTAGTTAGTTGCTTGTTTGAGCGAATCCAAGTTGTCTAATCGCTCAATGGCCTCCGTAAAGATTTCGAAGTCACCAGAGAAGAGCATTTTGGTGAACATGAATTTCTGGTTGATCGTGAGACTGTCTTTGATTCGAAGATCATTCTTCTTCTCTTCGTTATTGTTGCTATTTGCAACTGATTTTGGTTGTTCTTTAGATCTGAGTGCTTTATTCTCTTTTGCTTCAAACAAATTCTCTATTTTCAATGGTACCACTTTGGAGAACTCTGCCAAATATCTGTCCACATCCTCGGGGGTGAAGTTGACTTCTTCGAGAATATGATCGAGCATCCCAAAGGCCTCGTTGCCCATGATGATGTCGGCCTTGCGCGCCTCGAGTTTTTCAACCAATTTTTCCAGCGGCCTTTGGTTGATCTTCAAGTAACGGGTTTCATTTTTCAATTCATCCACACGCACCAATCCTTTTTTTTGATCCAAGACATTAACGTAGAAATCGTACGGGGACAATACCAAAAGCAGGGTTTGTGTTACCGCTGCTTTCAGTAACGGAAAAAAATCCTTCTTCGAAACAAGAATATTATTTGATAAAACATTCTTGAGTTGCTCAGCGGCTTGTTGTACTTCAGTTGCATCGTAGTTAAAAAAAGGACTGCGCCACTTTTCATTTTCTACATTCCATAAGCGCAGCAATTCTTTAAGCGCAAATAAATTCACTTGCTTGATCTCGCAAAAAGAAAGGATTTCTTTGCCATTTATTTTTTCGTTCTTCTGAAAAAAAGAATCAGCAAGTTTAGAAGCAAAAATATTGCTGTATTCTTCGACTGCTTTGATGCTGATTTTTTCTTCCATAAGCTGAGAAAGCGAACGAGTAAAGATAACATTGCAAAGTTCAAAGTTCAAGGTTCAAACCTCAGTAATCGATCCGTTTGAACCTTGAACTCATACTAAGGCTTCTTATCTTGCGGCATGTTCGTAGAACCTCGATTAGGTGGCAGAGAAAAATCAGGATGGATTGAAGTGATCTGTGGGTGCATGTTTTCAGGAAAAACAGAGGAGCTTATTCGCAGACTCAATCGGGCGCTCATCGCCAAACAGAAGGTTGAAATTTTTAAGCCCGCCATCGATAAGCGTTACCATGAGGAAAAAATTGTTTCGCACAGCGATCGTGAGATAAGATCTACCCCGGTAAATTTCGCCAACGATATTTTATTGTTGTCAGGTGATTGCGATGTTGTGGGCATTGACGAAGCTCAATTTTTTGACGAGGCCATTGTTGAGGTTTGCAATACATTGGCCAATCAAGGAAAACGCGTGATCGTAGCCGGTCTTGACATGGATTACAAAGGCAAGCCTTTCGGACCAATGCCCTTTCTTCTCTCAATAGCCGAATTTGTTACAAAAGTGCATGCTATCTGCGCACAGACGGGAGAACTTGCTTCCTTTTCTTTCCGACTCAAGGAAAACAAATCGCAAGTGATGTTGGGTGAAAAAGATGCGTATGAAGCGAGAAGCCGAAGAGCGTTTGTTGAGGGAATGAAACAGTCACAGATAGAGGATCAAAATTGAAATAGAGCCGTTTCTATAAAATTTCCATAAAAAAATCTTGATTCAGTTTTTCTTCCTCCAGAATCACCCATCGCTTCACTCCACGCAGGTATTTTTTTTGACTTAACGTTGCAAGTAACGCTAAAGAAAACGTACATCATTTTTAACATTAATATTTGCCACCATTTAGTGTCAACAAAATCCGTAACGATCCATTGAACCTTTGGCGAAAGCGATTTTCTTATTTTAGTTAAAACTATCTTGATCGATTTATCAGTGAACAGGTCGAGATAAAAATTGGTGATGACAAAGTCGAATTGTTCGTCTTTAGGAATTTCGTTTTCAGTTCCACAAACAAATTGAATCCGCTCATCCTGCTTCGTTTTCTCTTTTGCAATCGCAATCATTTTTTCGGACGCTTCGATGTAACAGATTTCTATATCGCTTTTGACTTTAAAGATTTCCGTTAAAATCCAACCCGTGCCGCCTCCCAGAATCAGAAGTTTCGAACGGTGAGGTATTTTTTCTAAAAAATATTTCTGGGAATCAATTATACTTTTGCCAAAAACCACACGAGCTAACCGATCATATGCAAAAGCAATTTTATCGAAGTCGTTTACTCTCATAACAAAACATAGATTAACGGCAATAGAAATACAGCGTCACCCAAAAACCTGTATCGGTCTTCTTCTTTGAAATAATTTTTCCTAATAAAAACCAGGAACAACAAGGCATTCATCAAAACCAGTATGATTGCAAATTTCAAATCGAAGATTACAAATTGAACAAGAAAAAGAATTGCCTGGATCAAGAATAAAATTTTCAAAACCATTTGGGTAGAGCTATCCCCCATGGTTGTTGCGAAAGAAGAGTGCCGGTCTATTTCATCTTGAGTTTTATCAAACCATGAAAACAACAACAGGTTAATCAGAGCCGTAATTACGAATTGAGCAATCAGGAATAATTGGGCTGAGTTCAAATCTCCGTTTTTCAATGACAAAGGAATTAACAGCACTCCGCCAGAATAAAGCAACGCACCAATCACTTCTTTTAAAAATCTTAAATAACGTTGAAGTAAAAAGTAAATCGCGATGATAGATGCCAAACCGAGCCCTTGGACAAAAACTATCTTACGAATAAAAAATAGTTGAGTGCAATCAATCATCACCGATCCAATCAGCAAAGTCAAAAGTATTTTGAAATGTTGCTGATGAAACCGATGACGCTCGGTAGCAGCGGGCTGTTGTATTTTTCGCGCGTCAATCAAATGATCGGTCGTGTAAATGATCCATACTGTGAGGCCAAGCGAAATCAGTCCATAAGGCAAAATGGATACACTAACTATTTTCGCAAAGAACAATGCACATATTACAGCACCTGCTGCCACATCAATGCTTAGGATATTCAGTAAGCGATATGCCCGAAATAATTTTTTCACGCAATAAAAAATCCCGTCCGATGAGTTGGGACGGGATTCAAATTTATTTAAAATGTTTCGTTTATGCCGACTTCAATGCCTCTGCACCTGCAACGATCTCAAGAATCTCTTTTGTGATAGCGGCCTGACGAGTGCGATTATAAGTCAATCGCAAGTCTTTCAGGAGCTCGCCCGCATTTTCGGTCGCTTTATCCATCGCTGTCATCCGTGCTCCGTTTTCTGAAGCATTGCTGTCTAGTACTGACTTAAATAACTGTACTTTCAGCGATTTAGGAACAAGTCCGGTGATAATTTCTTCCTGATTGGGTTGATAGATGTAATCCACTTCTTCGGCATTCTTTACTTTCGCTGGCGGAAGTATTGGCAGAAATTGCTCTGTGCGTAAAATTTGAGTGGCTACATTTTTGAATTCGTTGTAAACAACTTCGATCTTATCATACTCGCCTTTACGAAATCCATCCATCAAAAATTGAGCAACTTCAGAAACTTTATCGAAAGACAGGTCGTGAAAGATCAGGGAATAATCATTCACCATTGGAAAATTTCTCTTTGCAAAAAATTCTGATGCTTTTTTCCCGATCGGTAAAATCGTAACGTTTTTCTGTTTGTGTTGTGAAGAATATTTTTCTTCGATCAGTTTTACAACGGCTTTGAAAATGGAACTATTAAATCCCCCGCACAATCCGCGATCTGAGCTGACGGTAACTATCAATACTTTTTTTTCTTCGCGAATAGCGTTGTACCAAGTCGGTCCATCGGTGCCGGCCGCAGACAAGTTTTGCAGAAGTCCGTTCAGTTTCTTCGCAAATGGACGCATTTGAATAATCCGTTCCTGCGATTTGCGCAACTTTGCAGCCGCCACCATTTTCATGGCCTTGGTGATCTGTTGCGTTGAGACAACCGATAAGATTCGACTTTTTACTTCTTTTAAACTTGCCATACCTTAATTTGAAAATTTGGTGATTTGAAAATGAGGAAATTTAAACTGGTATTCTCCTTTTGTTCAATTATTTGAGCTAGTTTTCAAATTATCAAATTAGCTCATCTTCAAATTATTAATATTTAGATGCTAATTCTGTTGCTGCTTTCTTCACCACATCTGCATCTGCATCTTCAAATTTGCCAGCACGGAAATTGGCAAGCACTTGCTTGTTTTGGGCTCTAAGCAAATCGATAAATTCTTTCTCGAACTCTTTCATCTTATTTACCGGCACACGGTCCGTGTATCCGCGGGAAGAAGCAAGAATCATTGCCACTTGCTCTTCAACGGGAACCGGAGCGTACTGAGGCTGTTTCAAAACTTCCGTATTTCTACGGCCACGTTCGATTGTCAATTTAGTAGCAGCATCTAGGTCAGAACCAAATTTAGAGAACGCCTCCAATTCGCGGAATTGGGCTTGATCCAACTTCAAAGTACCAGCTACTTTCTTCATTGATTTGATCTGTGCCGAACCACCTACGCGCGATACTGAAATACCTACGTTGATGGCAGGACGAATACCTGAGTTGAACAAGTTAGTTTCAAGGAATATCTGGCCATCGGTAATCGAGATCACATTCGTAGGAATGTAAGCCGATACGTCATTGGCTTGCGTTTCGATTATCGGAAGTGCCGTGAGCGAACCGCCACCCTTCACCAAATGCCTGATGCTAGGCGGAAGATCGTTCATCTTCTTGGCGATCTCATCGTTGTTGATCACTTTCGCAGCGCGCTCCAGCAAACGTGAGTGCAAATAGAACACATCACCAGGATAAGCTTCGCGGCCAGGAGGTCTTCTCAACAATAATGAAACTTCGCGGTAAGCAACTGCTTGCTTCGATAAATCGTCATAAATGACCAATGCGGGTCTTCCTGTATCGCGGAAAAACTCTCCAATCGTTGCACCAGTGAAAGGCGCAAAGAACTGCATCGGAGCAGGGTCTCCCGCAGAGGCCGAAACGATCACCGTGAAAGCCATCGCACCTGCTTTCTCCAACGTAGAAGCCACGCTAGCCACTGTTGATGCTTTCTGACCAATAGCTACATAAATACAGAATACCGGCTTACCCGCTTCGTAAAATTCTTTTTGATTGATGATCGTGTCTATCGCCACAGCAGTTTTCCCGGTCTGACGATCACCGATGATCAACTCACGCTGGCCACGGCCGATGGGGATCATCGCATCAATAGCTTTGATACCTGTTTGTAGAGGTTCATTCACCGGCTGGCGGAAAATTACACCAGGAGCTTTGCGCTCAAGAGGCATTTCATACAGTTGACCAGAGATTGGTCCTTTACCATCGATAGGTTCTGCCAATGTGTTTACTACTCGGCCAAGCAAGCCTTCTCCGACTTGTACAGACCCAATCTGGCGAGTACGCTTTACGGTATCTCCTTCTTTGATTTCTTTTGATTCCCCCAAAAGCACGGCCCCTACATTGTCTTCTTCCAAATTAAGAACGAGCGCTTTCACACCATTTTCAAATTGGATCAACTCACCGGCTTGCGCTTGCGTGAGTCCGTAAATGCGGGCAACACCGTCACCAACGGTAAGCACAGTACCTACTTCTTCGAGTTCGGCATCAGTGCGCGACTTTGAAAGTTGTTCGCGGAGGATTGCTGATATTTCTTCGGGTCTGATTTCTGCCATGGTATCGTTAATGGTTAATCGTTATTAGTTATTCGTTCAATATTTTAAATAGCTCTGCCTTTCTTCCCTCTCCCCTGGAGAGGGTTAGGGTGAGGTCAAAATTCTTTGATATAGGGGTTCTCAGCGAATTTCACTTTCAGTGATTTCAACTTATTCTTTATTGATGCATCGATCTGGCGGTCTCCAACATTTAAAATAAAACCACCAATCAAATCTTTGTCGATCTTCTCAACCAATTCAACTTGCTTCTTCGTGCTTAATTTTTTCACCATCGCTTCAATTTCGCCTTTCAATTTCGCATCAACCGCAATCGTTGTTGTAACTGTTGCTTTTTCAATGCCTTTGTATTCATTGTAAGCATTATGAAATTCATGAGCAATGGATGGTAACAAAGGCTCGCGGTTTTTGTCTGTCAGCATTTCAAGAATCGCGAGAGTCAAAGCATGAACTTTGCCTTTGAAAATTGCTTCGAGAATATCTTTCTTTTTATCGTGTTTGATAATCGGGCTTTTCAGCATATTAGCAAACGGGCGATTTTCAAGACATACTTTGTCAAACAACTGCATATCGTTATGCACTACTTCAACCGCGCCCTGCTCTTCCGCCAGACTTAGCAATGATTTTACGTACCTCGAAGCTACACGTGAATCGGCCATCGTTAATTGAGCTTGAGGTCTTTAATTAAAGTTTCCGTCAGTTCTTTCTGTGACTTATCATCTGAAAGATTTTTCTTGATGAGCTTCTCAGCAATTTCCAAAGAGAACACGGCAACTTGTGCTTTGATATCGTTCAATGCGGCTTGTTTTTCGGTATTGATTATTGATTTTGCATCAGCGATGATCTTATCGGCTGTTTTCTTGGCGTTATTCTGTGCTTCATCATGAAGTTGATTGCCGGCCGTGCGGGCATCGCGCAAAATCTTATCACGCTCTTCACGCGCTTCTTTCAACAATTTCTCGTTGTCAGATTTCAATGAAGCCATCTCCATCTTTGCCTTCTCTGCAGAGTCAAGGGCTTTTTGAATTGACTCCTCACGTTCCTTCAAAGAACCGAGAATCGGCTTCCACGCGAATTTGGCGAGGATAAAGAAGAGGCCTAAGAAGACAATGAGCTGCCAGAAGAGAAGGCCGGTACCAGGTAGTAGTAAATCCATAATCTGTTATTTAATAACCAAATTCTATTGAGCCATTGAAAAAAGAACTCGCCAGACCCATCGTCAAAGCAAGTTCTTTTAATCATTTAGCCCTTGAATGAAATCAAGAGGCAAATTACTAACGCAAACAGAGCAGCAACTTCAACCAAAGCCGCGATTACAAGCATCGCACCTTGAATTTTTCCAGAAGCTTCAGGCTGACGAGCCATAGCTTCCATAGCAGAACCACCGATGCGGCCTACACCGATACCCGCGCCAATTGCAGCGAGACCAGCGCCAATGCCAGCGCCCATGATTGCGTAGCTGATGTCAAGAAGTAATGAAAACAACATAGAATTTATTGGTTAAGTGAAACAAAAAAACAACCTGGATTTTTATGATTTACTTGATTAACATGATTGCTCTCCCCATTCAATTTTTTTAACGCATCCAAGATCATGTTCATCCGCTTAATCATTTCTATTAGTACATCAATCAACTTAAAATCAATTTTCCTTTTTTAACTCATCAGCGATCAATGATGTTCATCTTCAGCTGTAGACATTCCGATATAAAGCGAGGTGAATAAAGCAAACACATACGCCTGGATACCAGCAACCAACAGCTCAATTAAATTAATAAATACAACTACCAAAGAAGCCCCAAAGCCCACAATGTAGCTATGGAAGATAAAGCCCAAGCAAATCAAGCTCAAGATCACAATATGACCTGCTGTGATAGCCACAAACAAACGAATCGTCAAAGCGAATGGCTTTGTAAAAATGCCGATGATTTCGACAGGCAAGATAATGATGCGCAATGGGAGCGGAACACCCGGAGTCCAGAAGATGTGCTTCCAGTAAGAAGCATTTCCACTGAAGTTGGTAATCATGAAGGTCAAAATCGCAAGAGTGAATGTCACTGCAATATTTCCGGTGAGGTTAGCCGCGCCCGGAAGCAAACCCAATAGGTTTCCAAAAAGAATGAAAAAGAATAATGTTAGAATGTAAGGCAAGTATTTTTCGTAATGGTGGCCAATGTTGGGCTTTACGATTTCATCACGAACAAAAACAATAATTGGCTCCATGAATGACTGTAGTCCTTTAGGGGCTTTGCCTTGGTTCTTTTTGTATGAACCAGCAACTGAAAGAAGGACGGACAGAAGAACTGCAGCAGTAATAAAAAGCATCGCAACATTCTTGGTAATCGACAAATTCAATACTTCTTCTCCGGTAGAAGTCAAAATAATATTTCGTCCTTCGAGTTTGTAACCGTTGTATTCAACCTCTTTGTGATTCTCATCATAAAAATGAGATGATGAAAAAACATCGAGCCCTTTTTGTGAAGAATAGACAATTACCGGGAGCGGTAGTACCACGTGATCTGCGAAGTGCCAAATAGGGGCATCTTTTACGTGCTCAATGATAGTTTCATTAGGATTGAACTTTCCATGTTCTTCACCGTGGCTCTCAGCAGAAGTAGAATCTGAGTGACTCTGAACGTGTGTAGTGTCTGTAGTGTCGCTATGATTTCCCTCCGATTCTTGTGCCCAACAGGGAAAGCCAAAGGCAGCAACAAAAAACAAAGTTAAAATCGCAGGAATTGCTGTAAAAAAAGGCTTTCTCATCAGTATTGGGGGAGTCGTTTTTTATGCGACTGCAAAAGTAAAAATTATCTGTCCCCAAAAAAATCTTTGAGGAAATTTTTGGGGAAGGTGAAGTTTTTGGTTCAAGGGGGGTGGGGAACGCTGAGCCTCACGGATTACTGGCGACTGGAGGATGGTTGGGTATAGTAAGGGTAAACGTGGTGCCATTATTCTTACTTGACGATACTTCAATGGAGCCATTCAGTTTATCTATGATTTCTTTTACAATGTATAAGCCCAAACCTGAGCCGGTGGAATTGGATGATCCCCTGTAAAACATGTTGAATATTTTCTCAATTTTCTCGGCATCAATACCTATCCCATTGTCATGAATCTTGATGCATGAATTCTCGAGAGTCGTGTTTATCTCTACTTTGATGAAGGGTTCCTTCTCGAGCGGGTTTTGGTAATTAATGGCATTGGATATGAGATTGTTAAAAATGATCATCAAACGCCTTTTGTCACAAAAGAAAGGTTCGTTTGAAATAGTCTCCACTATTTTTTTTATCCGCAGCGCCAAGGGAGAATATTTAAGGTGCTGAAAGCTTTCTTCTATCAATTCGTTAAAGTCAATAAGTTCTGCGCTGGTCTCCATTCTGGAATTACGTGAGTAATCAATGATGTCTTCAATAAAATGATCCAGCTTCAGGATACTGCTTCGCATAAGCTCAAGATGGACACTGTTGTCTTTATCTTTTTCCAATTCCATAAGACTGATTAACCCCAGCAACGATCTTAAAGGAGCTCGCAAATCATGCGAAGCGCTATATACAAATTTATCAAGCTCAGCATTAGTCTTCCTGAGCATCTCGTTGGCATTATTCAGGTTCTCTTCATTTTGCTTTTGCGCTGTGATGTCAATGATGGCTCCGTCAAAAAAGGAATTTCCTATTTTATCGTAGGAGACCATCGAGCTAAGCAAGCCCCAAAAAGTGGTGCCGTTTTTGCGTCTGAACAATACCTCTTCGCTTTTCATAGACCCCTTCTGAGTCAGCTTCTTTAGGAGTTCTTTACGCTTTTCCGGGTAGGCATATAGTTTTTCAGGGGGTATACCCAGCACCTCTTCTTCCGAATCGTATCCAAATAACTCCACAAAAGCTTGGTTTACAAATTTGAGGCCTCCGGTAGGTGTGCTGCGATAAACTGCTTCGCGAAGGCTTTCCGTAATGGACTTAAGGATTTGATCTTTCTCCCGGATTTTTTCTTCAGCCAGGCTTTTGAATCTCAGCTCTTCTTGCAATTTCCGGTTTGTTTCCATCAACTCCTGCGAGCTTAGCTCCATCGCACGCTCAAGAAGCACATGATCGCGATCGTAAAATTGGTAGGATTCGTTGATGGCCTTTAACAAGGTCGACATCTCAGACGAAAGGTATTTTCCATACCAGTATTTCCGTAATTGCCGTTCCAATAATTTATGCCACTTGCGCATCTTAATCTTCCCGGTATGCTGTTATGGTCATGGTTTGATTGTGTAATTCGCATTTTGCCGCTTCTATGACTGGTGAAATTTCCCCGTAAGAATAAAAACCGGTCACAACTGTAGTGTCTCCTAATATTCTTTTGGCTTCTTCTATTTCCTCTTCGATGCGATGGCTCAATACAAGTTTGCGCCCAACGCAACTGATAAGAATGGCGACATCCGGAGTAAACGAACCGAGTGCACTTAGGCAACTATCGGCTGCGGATATAGCTCCATCTATCAGGCGGTCGAAATTGGCCTTCATGAGCTGCACTTGCGAACCCTGAGGAACATCCCCTGCAAAGATCATAGACTGATTTTGTTCATCTATGGATAAAACCGTTCGGACCAAAACCTCATTACTTCCGGGTAGCTTAATGGAAAGCGGAAAGAGGAGCGCTGATCCGGGCAATTCATCGGCCAATGAGCCCAGGTATTTTTTGTACAGTTCGAGGGCGGACTGGTTGTCAAGTTCGTACAAGATATTACTTTCTGATCGGGTAACTGTTCGCTCTGGGCCAAAGGAGTCCCATCCGCCTTTGGAGCCATGACCGATCTTCAGATTTTTTCCATAGAAGCCGATGGCTACAATTTTACCTTCGCTGGCGGGCTCGTTTACTCCCACCAATGTTTTTTGGAACAGACTGCCATCACCTGCGAGGCCTCCTGTGATGGGTATGGGTTTGTCGGAAGCATCATTTAACCCCTTCACTAATTCACTGCCATTTACTACATGACCATCAGAAAGGACAAACACGTGTACCAGATCCTCCTGCTGAAGTTCTTTTGATAAGAATACCCCTTTTTCATAACTGTCTTTCATGCTGCTTATTTCTGTGTGTGCAACTTTTAAAACAGTCTTCTCGAAATAGAGGGCAGTTGCTACAATAGTTTCGTCCAATACTTTCCCCCCCAAAATTTCGCCCGATGTTGAACTGCAAAGAATATGGGCGTGAGGATAGAAAGATTTTAGTTCAAAAAACCTATCGGAATGAGACAACGCCTCGCGACTTCCAAATGCCAACACGAGTTGAGCTTTGTCTTTTAGACTGTGTTGATGCACCGATGTCCACCCTTTTTTCAAACTCCAAAGCTTCTGTTCGATTTTCATTGAGGGCAGTTCGGTTAGTTGAAATATAATTTAAGCAATCTTTCCTAAGGGGCATGGGGTGCCTTAGAAAATTAGCCTGAAAAGATACAATTGATTCTAGCTATTTACCTGAGAGGACGTTGCAATCTTCCCTTCTTTGGAGGAAAGTCAGGCTGCTATAACTTCAAATCTGATCTAATTTTTATTGCGAGGACTAATTGTTAATTAGCGTATTCGCTCAAAAACTTTACTCTCATTAAGCGAACATCCTCCTCGCTATAGCCTCTAAGCTCGGCCATGGCATCTTGCATGCTGTCGGTTTCGCTATTGAGAAAGTAATCATAGATTTCTTCTTGTCTACCCTCGTCAAGCACATCATCTATGTAATAATCAACATTCAGTTTTGTGCCGCTGTAGCAGATGTTTTCCATCTCGGTAAGTAGCTCACTAAAACTCAATGCTTTACTTTCCGCGATTTCTTCGAGGTCAACTTTGCGATCGATCTGCTGAATGATGAAAATTTTTATTTTCGATTTATTGACCGAAGATTTTACGACCACTTCTGCGGCAGTCTCGATATCATTATCATCAACATATTTTTCGATCAATTCCAAAAACTCTTTACCAAACTTATTCACCTTGCCCATGCCTACTCCGTTCACGCCAGCCATTTCTTCTTTGGTGGTGGGATAGGTAGTGGCCATTTCTTCAAGCGAAGGATCTTGGAATATCACATAAGGAGGAAGATCTTTTTCTTTCGCGACTTTCTTACGAAGTGCCTTGAGCATTTCGAACAGTTTCTCGTCATATGACTTCGAGACCGGTGTGCGTTCGCTGGATTCTTCTTCTTCGGCAATTGTTGTGAAGTCGTGATCGCGAGCCAATTCGATCTCATGCGGTTTCTTCAAGAAGGCTAGTCCTTTTTGAGTGATCTTGAGAACGCCAATATTGTCAATGTCTTTTTCCAGGTATTGATAAATCAGGGCCTGACGAATTACTGATTTCCAGAAATCAGGATCTTCCGTGTCGCCCTTACCATAAATTGGCAAATCGAAGTGGGCATAGCTTTTTACATATTCATCTTCTACTCCACGAATCACATTCACTAAGTGAGCGAGACCAAATCGTTCGTTGGTTTGCTTCACAGCTTCGATGGCAATTTTCACAAAGGCAGATCCTTCAAAGCGCTCACGTGGGTTGGTGCAGTTATCGCACATGCCGCAATTATTGCCTTGATACTCTTCGCCAAAATAATGAAGCAATTGTTTCCTGCGGCACACCGGTGACTCGGCATAGAATTCCATCTCTTGCAAAAGAATGCGCGCGTTCTCGCGTTCTTGAACAGATTTATCTTTGTTGAATTTTTCGAGTTTGTTTAAATCGTTGTGGCTGTAAAACATCAGGCACAAACCTTCAAGTCCATCGCGGCCTCCCCGGCCCGTCTCCTGATAATAACCTTCTAATGATTTCGGCACATCATAATGTACCACAAAACGAACATCGGGTTTATCGATACCCATGCCAAAAGCAATTGTGGCACAGATGATGTCGACTTCTTCATTGAGAAAATCATCCTGGTTTTTCATGCGCACATCGGGATCAAGCCCTGCATGATAAGGCGCTGCTTTAAATCCATTAACATTCAACAGTTGGGCTATCTCCTCTACCTTTTTGCGACTGAGGCAATAAATAATCCCCGATTTGCCTTTGTGATCTTTTAAGAAGCGAATGAGCTGCTTCTTCGTTTCTTTTTTTGGCCGGACCTCGTAGTACAAATTTTTCCGATTGAAAGAAGAGATAAACACATCGGCTTCTTCCATTTGCAAATTTTTCTGAATGTCAATTTGCACTTTGGGGGTAGCTGTCGCTGTTAGCGCAATTACATTCATGTCGCCCAGCTGTCCGATCATCGATTTGATCTTGCGGTATTCGGGCCGAAAGTCATGACCCCATTCTGAAATGCAGTGCGCCTCATCAATCGCTACAAAAGAAATATCTACTTTTTGCAAGAACTCAATGTTCTCTTCTTTGGTAAGAGATTCAGGAGCTACATAAAGCAACTTTATTTTTCCTGAGATTGCGTCTTTGCGAAGGCGTGTAATTTCTCCTTTGCTCAAAGTAGAATTAAGAAAACGCGCATTGATGCCATAAGCATTGAGCTGATCAACTTGGTTTTTCATCAATGCGATGAGTGGAGAGATAACGATAGCAAGTCCATCGTTAACCATAGCCGGAAGTTGATAGCAAAGAGATTTGCCCGCACCGGTGGGCATGATCACAAAGGTGTTGCGCCCACCCAACAAATTTTTGATGACCGCTTCTTGGTTGCCTCGGAAATTGTCGTAACCAAATATTTCCTTGAGTTTTCCCTTCAATTCATCTTTCTCTTCTGCTACCAACATAATCCTCGCAATAAAATTTTACCCGACTTAACTTAAGATTTGCTCCCTTTTTTCAGGGCAATGAAGATAATAAAAAAAAAGTCGATAACCCTCGGGTGTGTAAGAAATAAGTCTTTTTTGTTGCTCTGATGCAAACGGGCGTTCGCCTATGAAAATGGGTTAAAAATTGATTCGAATATTCTTTGTGTTGCAAATTTTGCGAGAATCAAAAACTGTGGCGGCTAAGTTGTAACTTCAATTACTTTTTTAACTTCGCAATCCCCAAGCGGAAAAAAATCGATGAACAAAAACCTTTACGTGGCGCTAATGGCCGGTGGTGTCGGAACACGTTTTTGGCCCTATAGCCGCAATTCCCAGCCGAAACAATTTTTAGATGTCATGGGCACCGGCAAGTCTTTGCTGCGCTCTACATACGAGCGTTTCTTACCTCTCTGTCCTGCTGAAAATATTTTTGTGATCACACACGAAGAACATGCAGCGATCACGAAAGAACAACTTCCGGAACTTTCCCCATCTCAAATTCTAGCAGAGCCCATGCGCAAGAATACTGCGCCTTGCATTGCTTATGCTTGTCATAAAATCAATAAGATCAATTCAGATGCAATTATTGTGGTTAGTCCCACTGATCATTTGATTTTGAATGAAGCCGATTTTCAGCAAACCATTTCTAAAGTTGCTGATCAGGCGAAATCGCAAGACAAACTCATTACCCTCGGTATCCAGCCTACCCGACCTGAAACAGGCTATGGATACATTCAATTCATTGAAAATAAGAACTCGTTAAAAAAAGTAAAGACGTTCACGGAAAAACCTGAGCTCTCATTGGCAAAAAAATTTCTCGATAGCGGAGATTTCGTTTGGAATGCAGGTCTTTTTATTGGTGGCATACAGGCATTTTTAGATGCCTACAAAAAATACTTGCCGGAGATGAACGAAATCTTTGACGACATCGCAGATAAAATTTCAACGCCTGAAGAAAAATCAGCTGTTCGATCTGCTTATGCGCAGGTAAAAAATATCTCGGTGGACTACGGCATTATGGAAAAGGCAAGCAACGTGTTTGTGTGGCCGAGTAATTTCGCCTGGAGTGATCTTGGTTCATGGGCTTCATTGCATGATCTTTCTCCTAAAGACGGCAACAACAATTCGATATCTGCCGATGTCATGCTTTATGACACGCGCAACTCCATTATCAAAGGAGAGAAAGGAAAATTGATTGTAGTGCACGGCCTAAACGGCTACCTGGTGGGCGCATTTGGCAACGTGGTGATCGTGTGCGAAAAAGATAAAGAAGATTTATTTCGCAGGTTTGTAAACGACCTTAAAAGCAAAACTAACGGGGCGGAGTTCTTGTAAGGGAATTTGCCGCAAGAACAGAGAAAGCCTGTGTGTAAATTTTAAACCGCTAATCGCAAGGCGCAAAGTTTACTTCACTAAGAAGCGCTCAGTCTTTGTAAATGCGGCTGATGTGTATTTAGCAAGATAAATTCCGCTCTTCAGTGTATTTTCAAAATTTATTGAACCACTGCCCTGCACATTATAGGTGCCAATAGCCGAACCTAAGTTATCATAAATGGTTACCTGTCCATCGGCATCATTTTCAAAATTGAAATCCAATTTTACAGTTGCACCATCTGAAGGGTTTGGGCTGATCTGAAATTTCTTCTCGCCATGATACTCAACCAAAACCACTGGAAAAGTTTCAGTGTACCTGTCAAAGTCTATTGAAGTTAACCGGTAATAAGATCTTCCAATAATCGGATCATTGTCTTCAAAAGAATATTGGTGCATTTCATTGGTGGTGCCATGACCTTTGACTTGCGTTATTTCATTAAATAATTTTCCCTCGCTTGATCTCTCGAGTGAGAAATAATCAAAATTGAGTTCTGCTGCTGTTGCCCAGGTTAATACCACGTTATCTTGCGATAAATCTCCTTTGAAGAAAAGTAATGTTATAGGTAGCACCGAATATGTTGTGCAAAACGAATCCCCCGCAGTGCAGGTTGTAAATCCACCAGAAGCCGGGCAAGGAGAACCACAGGTAGTTCCATTTTTTACGTTTATCGCTCCTCCTGAAATAGTACCTGAGCCTGTCAATGCATCATTATTTTTTCCGTATAGGGTGCCATCGACCTGCATGTGATCGTTAGAGCCTTGAACATTATAGATCACACCGTTATTGGTAGCATCTCCCAAGTCACCTGTTACGTGGAGGGTTGTTGATCCTCCTCCTCCATTTACTGATAATTCTGACCCAGGACCACCGGTGATATCAAATGTTCCGTGGATCGTCACATTGTTGCTTATAGTAAGGACTACGCTATTGTTTAAATCAACTCGGAAATTTGCTACTGTTGTTGTATTGGTACCATTCGCTATAGCGGTGCATTGTGCAGCCGTAACACCACCGGTCCCCGCCCAGGTGATTGATGTAAAATTTGAGTTCGACCCAACCGTGAGTGGGCTTGACGTGCAGGTTTGACCAAACGATGCGAAGGAAATCACCAATCCCATCAAACCACCAGTCACTCTCAAGGTTTTCATAAAGCCATGGTTCAATACAAGCCAATCAACAAAAATAAATTTCACAAGCATACCTTGACACCTTGCAAAAGGATAACCAATTCTGGAAAAGCCCAACGCAGTCCTGAAATAGCCTTGAATACATTGGAAGCCAATAAGAATTTTCAACTTTGGGATCAATAACCTCTTTTTGGGAAAGTCGAAGATTAAGAGTTTGGTTTGACCGGAGATAGAAGGCTTGTAAACGAACTCAAGAGCAAACAAGCGGGTAGTTGCAGGCAAGAGTGGAGAGGATCACTACTGTAAATTTAAGCTAGCTTCTAAGGCCAGCGCGCAAGTCCCTTCAGCAGAGGAAGGCGCAATAGTGCAAAGTTTTACTTCACTAAAAAGCGCTCGGTCTTTGTAAATGCAGCTGATGTATATTTAGCAAGGTAAACCCCGCTCCTCAGCGCGTTATCGAAATTAATAGAGCCTGCACCTGATACATGGTAGGTGCCTATAAGAGAACCTAAGTTATCATAGATAGTTACCTGAGCATCGACATCGTTGTCAAAATTGAAATTCAATTTGACAGAAGAACCATCCGAAGGGTTGGGGCTTAGGCGAAATTGCTTTTCGCCATGGTATACTATAGGAACTACCTTGAAGGTTTCTTTATAGCCATCAAAATCATTTGAAGTCAGCCTGTAATAAGATAGGCCTATGATCGGTTCATTATCTTCATAAAAATAACGGTGCATTTCATTAGTGGTACCATGACCTTTCACTTGAGCAATTTCATTAAACATTTTGCCATCACCAGATCGTTCAAGTAAGAAATAATCAAAATTGAGCTCAGCAGCTGTCGTCCAATTTAATTTTACACTATTTACTTCGACAAGTGCTTCGAAACTGACAAGGATAACCGGCATCACAGAACTGCATTGAGCAGAACAACCAGAACACGAACAACTGGCCGCAGTAATTGTTCCGCCCCCTGAGGTTTGAATTTGGCCCCCGTTAGACAGACTCAGGCTTCCACCTATGTTGAATGCGCTTCCCGATCCCGACACCTGGATTTGTGCATTATTTCCACCGGAAACGTTGCCTCCCACAGTAATCGTGCCTCCTCCCGAAACTTGAAGTTGAGCATTGTTATTCATGACTATGTTTCCGTGAACAATAAGGTTTCCAGTCACCTGCATTTGCAAATTATTGTTGACGATCAAATCACCCCAAATTTCTAATAAGCCATCGGTGCCTCCGCCATTTATTTGAAGGGTACCGTTGTTGCTAAAGGTCATGCTCTTTTTGGTTGAGGCATTAAAAAGAGCTGAAGATCCAAGGGTAAGCGTGCCGCCTGCGGCAATCGTTAGTGTAACGTTGTTATTGACCGTTACATTTCCAATCAAATCGCTATTGCCATTCTGAACCGTTGGATTTGCAGCTAAGGTAACATCAGTGCCAGTGCCGCTTGGAACTGAACTGGTGCTCCAATTGGAGCCTGTATTCCAACTGCCAGTTGTATTAAACGTCTGCCCAGCGGCTGCTAAACTCAATAAAACAGCAGCTGAGAGAGTATATAATATCTTTTGGTTCTTCATAAACTACGGAGTAAAGCCAATTTTTAATACCATCCAATCTGCAAAGGTAATAACTCTTTAAGTTGCAGCATATTACCCTGATCACAGTAGCAGCAAAACTCTGTCCATGTAATCGGTAAGCTTTAATCATGGAAATAATGGCTTATTGGCCATAAGCAAACCAATAAAAATTTCAACTTTGGGATCAATAACCTCATTTTGGGAATGTCGAAGATTAAGCGTTTGGGGATACCTACATCTACAGGCTTGGCAGTACGCTGCCGCGCTCCCCTGATTTTTTCTCTTCCTAAGTTGCTTGGCCAAGCGACCCATCATTAATTCTTTAGCGATTGCCAACTGTGTAATCAAAAAACTAAATTTGAAGTATGGAACATCAAATAGATTATCGAAAATTGATAACGCTTGAGCCTGGGAAGCGCGGTGGGAAACCCTGTATCAGAAACATGAGGATCACGGTTTACGATATCCTTAATTGGTTTGCATCAGGCATGACCCGTGAAGACATCTTGCAAGATTTCCCTGAACTTTCAAACGATGACATAACAGCCGCCCTGATGTTTGCTGCCGATCGTGAAGCTAAGGCAACGCTCATTGCTCAATGAAGCTTTTATTTGATCAGAATCTATCACACAAATTAGTGGATCGGTTATCTGATATCTTTCCTAATTCAAGCCATGTCAAAACCTATAACTTATCAAAGGAAGATGATCATGCGGTTTGGAAATTTGCTTTGGAAAATGACTTCATTGTTGAAACCCAAGATTCGGATTTTTACGATTTGGCATTGCTTAATGGAACCCCACCCAAAATAGTGTGGATACGATCAGGAAATTCATCTACTAAATACATTGAGGAATTGATACGGTCAAACACGCTCTCTATTCAGCATTTGATCCCATCTCAAAAAATTTGCTTGGAACTATTCTGATGCTTTGATCTTCTATTATCAAGCCAAACAATAAATAAATAATTGAAACTCCCGGAATGTCAAAACTAAAACGGCTTGCAGGAGATACACTACTTTACGGGCTGGGCAGCATGCTTCCTCGTGTGCTCAATTTCCTATTGGTCCCTCTCCATACAGTCAATACCTTCAGTAGGGCCGAATATGGAGTGATCACCAACTTATTCGCTATCGTAGCCTTTGTCAATGTGGTTTATCTGTTCGGAATGGAGACTGCATTTTTTCGGTTTGCCACGGGCGAGGGAGCTGATAAAAAAAGGGTTTTCAATTTGGCTCAGACGGTGGTGCTGTCGATCAGTATTTCGCTTTCCATTCTATTTATCATTTTCTCCAAAAACATTGCTGCTACTCTGGGTACTGATGTAAAACCTGATTTTATCATTTGGCTTACTTTGATCATGCTCATTGACGCAGCAACGGCTATTCCATTTGCAAAGCTCAGACTTGAACGCAAAGCGCTATTGTTTGCCTCAGCTAAAGTCGTGAACGTTGTACTTTTGCTTGGCCTCAATTATTATTTTTTGAAAATCGATTTCAACCCATCGGTAGGAATCGGCTATGTTTTTCTGGCCAACCTGATCGCCAACTCGTTTTTCATTTTGTTTTTTATAAAAACATTGTTGAGCTGGCGGCCTGCATTCGAAAAGGAAATTTCAGCTCAGATGTTTCAATATGCTTATCCGATCATGCTGACAGGTGTTGCGGGAATGACCAACGAAATGTTCTCACGGCTCACGCTGGAGTGGTGGCTTCCAAAGGGTTTTTATCCAGGGCAAACCACGAAAGAAGCCCTTGGCGTTTTTGGGGCCTGCTATAAGTTTGCTGTGTTTATGAATCTTGGTGTTCAAGCATTTCGTTACGCGGCCGAGCCGTTCTTTTTTTCAAATGCGGCACAAAAAGAATCACCTCAACTGTTCTCTAAAATCAATCATTATTTTGTGATCACTTGTTGCCTCTTCTTACTCGCCATAAGCATCAATCTTGATTTGCTAAAACATTTCATCGGAAAAAAATTTTGGGAAGGACTGTATATCGTTCCTTCCCTTTTGCTTGCTTATCTTTTTCTTGGCGTTTACTACAACCTAAGTGTGTGGTTCAAACTCACCGATAAAACATACTTTGGCACTATCATAACCGTAGGTGGAGCAGTTTTAACAATCGTTCTTAATTATCTTTTAATTCCGGTGGCAGGATATTACGGAAGCAGTGTAGCAGCAGCTTTGGTATATGGAGCGATGATGATGGCTTGCTATTTTTTCGGCCAAAAATTTTATCCAATTCCTTATCAAGTGATTGGTGGCATAAGCTATATCGCGATCACTTATCTGCTAGCTGCCGGAGTAAATTCTATTTCTTTTTCGAATCAGGTGGCAGCTACTGCATTTCATCTTCTTGTTATCGGCATGTATTGCGGGTGCATTTTCCTGCTGGAGAGAAAAGAGCTGGCTCCCTCGCCCCGTTCTCGTTCCTCGAACACCCCTCACCCAGGGGACAGGGGCAGGGGGTGAGGGAATTTATTCCTAACTTTACTAATTGAATTTTCTCTCTGTGAATAATAAAACGATCCTTACTTTTCTGCTAGTTGGTTTGTGCTGTGCGGGTACATCTACCTTCGCTCAAAAAAACAAGAAGAAACCAAAAGAGGGAACCTTCACTGCGGTGTCTGCCACCGAGGCTGAACGCATTTTTACTGAAGGCGAAAAAAATTTCATCCTCGAAGATTATACCAAAGCCCTATTCTATTTTGAACAAGCCCTGGAATACGCCCCCGATAACGCAACGATTCATTACAAGATTGCAGAAATCTATCTGAAAGGAAATACTGAAAATGATTTGCAGCGAGCAGGTCAAAGCATAGAAAGTGCACTAAAGCTCGAGAAGAAAAACAAATATTTTTATTTGCTCGCCTCGCAAATCTATGCCCATCGGCATGAATATAAAAAGGCTTGTGAAGCACTCAAAACAATGATGAAAGAGATCGGTGGCACGGAAGAGCACCTGTATGAACTTGCTGCCCTCTACCAAGAAGATGACCAACCAGACGAAGCCATAAAATCTTACAATCAGGCTGAAGCCACTTTTGGTATAACTGAACTTTCCTCTCTTCAAAAGCAGCGCGTTTATTTAATGAAAGGAAAGCTGGATGAGGCAGTGGCCGAGGGAGACAAGTTAATTCATGCATTTCCGGAAGATGAGCGCTTTGTTTTGGCGCAGGCTGAAATGCTGGCTCAGCATGGGCAAGCCGCTCGTGGCATCACTTATCTTGAAAAATTCATAGTTGCCCATCCCGATGCCGGCAATGCCAAAATGTTGCGCGCAGGTCTTTATCATGACGCAGGGCAAGAGCAAAAATCGAGAGAATCAGTGATGAAACTCATGGATGACCCTGAGATGACCATTACCAGCAAAGTGCTCATGCTTGGTTCCTATAACGCAGCTCTTTCGCAGAACAAAAGCAAAAAAATAAAAGATGCAGGACTGGAAAGTTTCGCCCAGGATCTCTACAAAAAACTGGAGGCTAACTATCCGTCCGATCCCGATGTGCATTTGGTAGGCGGTGATCTTTATTTGATGCTTGAAAAAAATGAAGAAGCGTGCGCCCAATATCGTATGGCCATTCGGAGCGGAACAAGTAGTTTTGAAGCATGGCAAAACCTATTGTTTTTAGAAACTCACTTAGGTCAGGCAGACAGCGTGATTGTACATGCTGAGCAAGCGCTTGAATTTTTTCCTAACCAGGCCATGATCTATTATTTCAGTGGCATTGCCTACAGCAGGAAAAAAAATTATCATGAGGCAGAGCGCACGTTAGAGCAGGCAAAAAGACTTTCGAGCGGCAATTCAAATTTTTTAGGGGAAATCAACAGTATGCTGGGCGATGCCTACTTCGCCAGTAAAGATTATGACAAATCTGACAAGGCGTATGATGATGCACTCATCGTTAACCCCAACAATGAATACGTTCTTAACAACTACAGTTACTATTTGGCGCTGCGAAAAACTAATCTTGAAAAGGCTGAAAAAATGTCGGCTTTAGTTGTCAAGAATCATCCCGACAATATTTCCTACATCGATACGTATGCCTGGGTGCTGTACCAGGAAGGGAAATATAAAGAAGCCAAGAAAATAATGGAGCGCGCCTTCATTGGCGAAAAAGCCAGCGCTACTAACTATGAACACTACGGTGATATTTTGTACCAACTGGGTGAGATAGAAGATGCCGTGATCCAATGGCAAAAAGCAAAATCACTTCATGGTGATAACGAAGTGCTCAACAAAAAGATCACTGACCGCAAAATCCATTGATCTGTTAACTCTTCAAATAAAAATTTTTGGAGACCTCTGAATTGCTAAATTCGCGAGGTTAATCGAACTATATCAACCCTTCATGCGAAAGTTTGTTTATTTTTTTTCTTTCCTTTTGATCTCCGGTGGATGCGCCCACCGCATTAGCAAAAAAGTTGGCCCCCTCCCTCCGCTGACCCCAACAACGATCGATGTGCAGGAAATCGATTTTGAATACATGCAGGGCAAAGCAAAACTTGTTTATCGTGATAACACGAAGGAGCGTGAAGTAAAAGCTAACATTCGAATTCGTAAAGACAGCGTGATCTGGATGAAACTCCATGTTCTGGGTATTCAGGGTGGAGCTGTGCTCATTAACAAAGATTCTATAACGATCGTGAGCGATCTTCAAAAAGAATATTACGTTTTTGATTACACCGAATTGTCAAAACGATTCAATTTTAAAATCAATTACCACTCGATTCAGTCGGCTCTGTTAGGCAACCTCATCATTCCAAAAGGAACCAATGACAAAATCGGGGAGGATTCATTCTTCAAAAAGGTCATTCAAAAAGAAGACTCTATTACGGTTCAGAACCTGATCAACAAAAGCACAAAAAAAATAGAACGAGTTGATCTTAATGAACCAGGCACAGGTAACTCGGTGCGAATTAATTATTCTGATTTTCAACCCTTGGGCGACAAACTGTTTCCCTATCATGGATTGATCGATGTGCTTTACAAAACATCAGCGGGCATAGTCAACAACACCATCGTCTTTGAATATTCAAAAGCGGATGTGGGCACCAAAGAACTTCGTTTCCATTTTAAGATTCCAAAGAGGTATGATCGCAGGTAAGAACTTTTTTGTTCTTTCATTCCTGATTTTATTCTCGCCTGCTTTTGTTTTTGCTCAAAAAAAAAGCAAAATCCAGCTTCAACAAGAACGCCAGCAAAACCTGGAGAAGATCAAAGAGACTGAAAAAATTCTGGAAGAAACTGAGCGTGAAAAAAAAAGTTCACTGGGCGAATTGATGGCGCTTAACAAACGCATCAGCCAACAAGAAAATCTGGTGGGAACCATCAAAGATGAAATTGAACTGCTCGATGCCGACATTGATGAAGACAATCAGATCATCGAAGCCCTTCAGAACGATGTTTCACATTTAAAAGAAGAGTACGCCACAATGCTTTTTGCCGCACAAAAAGCAAGCGGTAAAACAGACAAGCTGATGCTCCTGTTTTCCTCCGAATCGTTTGATCAATTGCTCATGCGGTTAAAATACATGGAGCAATACAGCAAAGCTCGCAAGGAGCAGGCAAAAGCCATTGATAAGGTGCAACACTTGGTTGGGGAACAAGTAAAAAAAACGGAAGCCAAACGCAATGAAAAACAAACCCTGCTTCGTGATGAAGTACAAGAAAAGGAGAATCTTTCCGAGCTCAAACAAAAGCAGCGGAAGGTGGTGCGTAACCTGTCGAAAGAGGAAAAGCGACTGAAACGCGAATTGGATGAAACCAGAAAATCGTTAGTTGAACTTGACAACCTTATTGCTAAAATTGTAAAAGAAGAACTGGAGCGTGCGGCACGCGAGGCTAAAGCCCGCGAAAAAAACAAACTAAAAGAAGTGGAGTCGGCATTTGAGACGGCAACCCTTTCATCCTCATTCGAAGAAAACAGAAAAAAATTTCCGTGGCCAGTATCAGGCTTTGTGTCGCAAAAATTTGGAAGACAAATGCATCCATTGCTTAAAGGGATAGAAATCCAAAACGATGGCATCAATATACAAACCAAACAAAACGAACCGGTGCGGTCGGTATTTAACGGTGAAGTGCGGAGAGTGGCATTTTTCAGCGGCATTGGCAACACAGTCATCGTTAGTCATGGTGATTACTACACTGTGTACTCGGGGCTAAAAGATGTGTTTGTTAAAACCGGTCAGAAAATCTCTACTAATGAAGAAATTGGTCGTGTGCGCTCCACCCCTGATGGTATTTCAGAGCTGCGATTTCAATTGAGAAAAAACATCGATGCCCTCGACCCGGAGGAGTGGTTGAAGAATTGACAAATTTATTCCCTAACTTTACACGCTTAATTTTTAATACTTATGAAAGCAATTTTTTTGATCGGAATGCCCGGTGTGTGGGAGTGGATGGTGATCGGGATATTTGTGCTCGTGTTTTTTGGCGCAAAAAAAATCCCTGAATTCGCTAAAGGGCTTGGCAAGGGCATCCGCGAGTTTAAAGATGCCGTAAAGGACGTGAAGAAAGAAGTAGACGATGCAGGGAATGAAATTCCTAAGATCGAAGAAAAGTAATTGCCATCGCTTACACTTTCAGGCGTTATCTATATTAATCCGCATAATGAATTTGCGTTTTGCGGATTCAGCCCACAATTTTCAGATTGAGTTTCGGTTTTAACCAGATCGTTACATGAGAAAATTTTTTGCGATCATTATTTCCTTAGGCATAGCTTCGTCCGTTTTTGCACAAACAGGTGAAGCAAAGGATTCTGTTGTCGTCACGCCAGCGCCCAATGTTATTGACTCATTGGTTGAAAAAGACACGGTCAAAACAGAACTTGTCGCTCTTCCCTCCAATCTTGAATTTGTTCCAGCCGATGATGCTCCTGAATTAATCGCGGATCGTTTGGGTTGCCTTCAACAAACCATTGCTTTGCCATACAATAAAAGGGTTCATGGGTTTATCGAATACTTCACTGTTCGCGATCGAGAGTACACAAGGTCAATGCTCCGCAGAAAGGATTTGTACTTTCCTTTATTTGAAAGAAAACTGAAGGAGTATGGTCTGCCGGAAGAACTGAAATATTTATCGATCATTGAATCTGCCCTGAACCCAAGAGCATATTCTGTCGCTCATGCTGTTGGTCTATGGCAGTTCATGTCTGGCACAAGTCGTTATCTGGGTTTACACAATGATTGGTCCATCGATGAACGGATGGATCCGGAGAAGGCAACGGATGCAGCTTGCCGTTATCTCACTCAACTTTACTCCATATTTCACGATTGGCACTTGGCACTTGCCGCCTACAACTCCGGGCCAGGTACCGTGCGCTGGGCAATTCGCAGGTCTGGCTATAAGAAATCTTTTTGGGAAGTGTATAATTACCTGCCTCGAGAAACGAGGTCTTATGTACCCCAATTCATCGCGATTATTTACGCCATCAATTATTCCGCAGAACATAATCTCTATGAAGACAGCCGCGAGGAGATTCTACCTCATGACACGCTTGTGGTATCGAAATTTTTTCACTTCGAAACTTTTTCAAAACTGACAGGCACATGTGCTGAAGACTTGCAATCGTTAAACCCAACAGCTCGGAAAAATGCAATCCCTGAAGATGGTCAACTTCGTGTAATTAGAATTCCAAAGGACGCCAAGCAAATCTTATTGCAAAACAGGGTTGCCATTTTGGATTCTGCGGCTTCGTCCAAAAAAGAATGGGAAATCATAGCCAAGAAAATGGGCGATTACACTTTCGGTCGCGACCGCAGTGTTTACTATGTTCGCTATGGTGACGCACTGGGAACCATTGCCCAGCGCTTTGGCGTGAGCGTGAAAAATTTAAGACAGTGGAATAATCTTCGGGGCAATCTTATCAGAACAGGTCAACGTTTGACTATTTGGGTAGCTCCATCAGCCAATCAAAATCCCGCCAAGCAAACAACTTTGGCACCTTCTACCTCATCGCTCCTGAACGATAAAACTTACATTGTGCAGCCAGGCGATACATTGTGGGATATTTCTAAAAAACTTCCCGGAATTACCATAGAGAAAATCAAAAGCCTTAACAACCTAAAGGGCAGCAAACTTCAGCCGGGTCAGAAGTTGATCGTTGGCTAAACTCTTTAAAAGCTTCTCTTCAACACTTGATTGCTTTGAGAATCCCTCTGATGAATCGGCCCATCTATGGATTTCAAAAACCATCCTTCGCGATGCGCAAACTTCGCCTGAATTTCGGCTATAATTGAAACAGCAATTTCGTCAGGGGCTTCAGCACCGATGTCGAGGCCTATGGGCGAGTGAATGCGGTTAAGATCTCCTTCTGAAAGCACTATTTCCTCCGTCACAAACTCTTCTAACATTTTATCAAACCGCTTGCGTGGTCCAAGAATCCCGATATATGGCGTTTCAGTTTTGATCAGCTTTTGCAACACATCTCTGTCATAGTCATAATTGTGTGACATCAATACACATGCCGTATACGGTGTGATCTCAAAATCGCGATCGATAAACTCACGCTGGCATAGCGAAAGTTTTGCATCTGGAAAGAATGTGGGAGCAAGGTGCGCCACACATTCATCTGTAATTTGAACATTCCATCCGAGCGACTGAGCTAATCGACTTACAGGACGTGCGTCAAAACCTCCTCCAAAAATGAGAAGGGAGATGGTGGGTTGAATCAGCTCAAAGAAAATCTCTGCCTCCTCCCCATCAAAAAGGAAATTTTTTACTTCTGATTTTTTTGAGGAGAAAATTTGGCTCAATTCATTGTTGAGTTTTTTATCCAAATCTTCCCCTACTCTTCTTTGATTTCGATCCATTAGGAATTTAGAACCAATTCGCGATGAAGAGAAAATCGTAGCCAACGCCAAAGGTTCTTTTGAATGAATGAAGCTTTCAAAAAGCAGTATTGGATTATTTGCGTCTGATGGAACAACGGGTTCAATCAGCACATCGATCACTCCATTGCACCCGAGGCTGATTCCTAAATTCTGATTGCTTTCCTCGCGGGTGTCATAAGTCACCGTAATTGCGCGTTTGTCGTTCATCACCTGCCGTGCTTTGCGCAACGCATCACCTTCGAGACAACCCCCACTGATAGATCCCGTCCAGCGGCCATCGTCTGTGATCAACATCCTGGCACCGGGGCCACGGTACGAAGATCCTCTCACCCGCACCACTGTCGCCAACGCAGCCTTGCGCTGCGAAAAATCGATTTGCCTGTAAGCGTTTACAACCGCGATGAAATCTTTCATAAGCCTTCAAACAAAATTAATCAAATCGAACCACGATGTATCTGAATCTTGAATCTGTTATTTTTGCGACCAATTAAAATTATGCTTATGCAATACGATGTATTCGGGGTGGGTAACGCTATTGTTGATATTGTAACCGAAGTCGGCTACGATTTCTTTGAAAAAAATAGCGTTGAAAAGGGGTTAATGACTTTGGTTGATGACAAACGCCAGGAGGAGTTGATGAAGGTTATTGATATGAAGAACAGCAAAATGACTGGTGGTGGTTCTGCAGGAAATACTATCGTTGCATTGAATCAATTTGGCGGAAAAGGCTTTTATTCATGTTTAGTGGCCAATGATGAATTTGGAAAATTTTATCTCAATGATTTGAATCATCACGGTGTGGCAACCAATTTGAAATTTGAAAATTGTCCGAGCGGTCACACAGGCCGTTGCCTGGTGATGACATCGCCTGATGCACAGCGAACGATGAATACTTTCTTGGGTGTGAGCTCATTTTTGGCGCCAGAACACCTTGACGAACAGGCCATCACTCATTCGAAATATGTTTATCTCGAAGGCTATTTAGTTGCCAGTCCGAAAGGATTGGATGCGATGAAGGAAACCAAGCGAATTGCAGAAAGAAAAAAAGTGAATGTGGCCCTTACTTTTTCTGACCCCAGCATGGTCAAATATTTTTCTCAGCAAATGAATGAGATTGTTGGCGCCAGTGTTGACTTACTTTTTTGCAATGACGAAGAAGCTCTGCTTTTCACGGGAACAAACTCATTGAACGAAGCCCGCGAAAAATTGAAGCAAGCCGCGAAGCGTTTTGTAATCACACTCGGTGCAAACGGTGCCTTGGTTTTTGATGGAGATACATTCATTACCATAGAGTCATATCCCGCTCGCGCAGTTGACACCAACGGTGCCGGTGATATGTTTGCCGGTGCTTTTCTTTACGGCATCACACACGGGCACAGCTATGCAGGAGCAGGAAAACTTGCATCGTTATCGTCATCGCATGTGGTTCGCCAATGGGGGCCGCGATTACAGAAAAATGATTTGCAGAGGATTTTGGGCGAGTTTAATGTCTAGGCTTCAAAAAGATCCGCTGACCTAGACTCTCTAGCCTCGATATTTTGTCTTATTTCTCAACCACCTCCACGCGTAATCCCACGGCCAAAATTCCAGGGATGGTGTCTAGGCGCATGAACTGCTGAAAGTTCATGCGATAGTTGCCCGTCTTTTTGAAAGTAAAATGTTTAAGGATTGAGAATTGATGATCGTAAATATCACCAATGCCACTGTTGCCGAAAGGCTTACCTGTTTTCTGATCGAAGAGGTAAACTGAAATCAGCTCTTTTGAAAGGGTGAGGCTATCTTTTTTCAACTCCCAATTGATAAACAATCTTGCATAGGGATACTCAAGAGAGTTTCGCAAGTCCATCATCAAATTGTATTTTTTTGAAGTATCCGAAATCTGAAAATCAAATTTTGCCGGCTCGGCTATTTTCCAGGAGCGATCTTTGAAGTCAACGTTGTTTTCATAAACCCTACTTGAATCACAGCCAATCATTATTATCGCGATCAGCATTGAACAAAAAACTACCCTCATTTGCCGCGATTTGGATTTGGTCTGTTTTGATTATTCGGATTATTCGGGTTCGGATTCTTCCGATTCTGATTGGGGCCCTGATTGCCAGAGTTTTTCTGATTGGGATTTCGGCTGTCGCCTCTTCCTCCGCGGTTTTTGTTGCGGTTTTTATTTCTGTTCTTGTTCTGGAATTTTCTATCGAGATTTTCCAAATCGCTGTTGAGGGTAGCTATAGGAATTTTTACTTCCTCGAGGTCTAACTCAAGGCTAGCCGGTTTTTTTCCCGCCCTGTTCATCGTAAGAATTTCATTTACCCGGTCTACATTCAATGCATACCAATTGTTTTCTTCTTTATATGCAAACCACATGATCTTCCGGAAGATGTCGGTCTTTTGCAATCGAGCTTCACCTTTCTCAGTGAGCAATGGAGCTTCTACATCAGGAATGAATTTAAGCGCTTCCATGTAAGTCTCAAGCTCGTAGTTAAGACAACACTTCAGACGACCACACTGACCTGAGAGTTTGCTCGGATTCAAAGACAAGTTCTGATAACGTGCAGCACTAGTGGCCACATTCTTAAAATCGCTGAGCCAGGTAGAGCAGCATAATTCTCTGCCGCACACACCGATGCCTCCGAGTCGGCCGGCCTCCTGTCTTAAACTAATCTGGCGCATCTCTACGCGCACTTTAAATTCGCTGGCAAGCACTTTGATCAGCTCTCTAAAATCGACCCGTTCATCGGCCGAGTAATAAAACACTGCCTTGGTATTGTCGGCTTGAAATTCAACGTCAGAAAGTTTCATGCCTAGATTCATCTTGCGGATAACCTCACGCGCGTGGTAGAGCGAAGGGAGTTCGCGATTTTTTACTTCTTCAAACTTCTCTAAGTCTTTCGTGTGTGCCACTCGATAAATCTTTTTGATCTCATCATCATTGGCCACTTTTTTCTTTTGCATTTGCAAGCGCACGAGCTCGCCTTGCATGGAAACATAACCAATGTGATGACCCGTCATTGCTTCCACCACGACAGCATCGCCCGTATGAAGAGATATATGATCTGAGTTTCGGTAAAAATCTTTTCGGCCATTTTTGAAACGGATCTCAGCAATATTGAAGTGGTCTTCCGAAGGCATATCCATGTTGCTGAGCCAATCGAACACGTTCATTTTATTGCAGCCGCCCGTGCCACAGGCTCCGTTGTTGTCGCACCCTGATACTTTACCATCTTTTTTCGTTCCACACGCGCAGCCCATGAATTTTTATATTGAGATAAGTTGTAAAGTTAGTGTGTTAGTGAGTGTTGAACAAGGGCTTGATATTTGATTCGGAACGCTGGATACTCAAGACTAAGACTAAGAACTGAATCTAGAAACAAGGATCAAGAAAGAAGGTCATCACCAATATCCTTGCGAAAGTATTTCCCTTCCCATTGAATCTCATTGATCGCTTTATACGCGTTTTGTTTTGCTTCCCTCAATGATAGTCCTTTGGCAGTCACCGCCAAGACCCTTCCGCCATCGGTGATAATTTCCTCCCCGCTGCGTTTTGTTCCTGCATAAAAAACCTGGGCAGTCGTTGCATTCGTCAAACCCGAAATAATCTTTCCTTTTTCGTAATAATCGGGATAGCCACCCGCAGCCATCACCACTGTCGTCACATAAGAAGGGTCTATTTCTATCTTCTGATTTTTTAGTTCACCCATGGCACAGGCAATTAATAATTCAACGAAATCATTTTTAATTCGCATCATCACCGATTGTGTTTCGGGGTCGCCCATGCGTGCATTGTATTCGATCACATAAGGTTCTCCTTTTACGTTCATGAGTCCAATAAAAACAAATCCTTTGTATTCGACATTCTCCTTTTTCAGTCCGTTTACCGTAGGTTTAACTATTTTTTCCTCCACTTTTTTCATGAACGTTTGATCGGCAAATGGAACAGGAGAAACAGAACCCATCCCACCTGTATTTGGGCCAGTGTCTCCATCGCCAATGCGTTTGTAATCCTTTGCTTCAGGAAGAAGCACATAATCTTTCCCATCAGTGAGAACAAAAACCGAAAGCTCGATGCCATCGAGAAATTCTTCGATCAATACTTTTGCGCTGGCCTTACCAAATTTTTTCTCTTCGAGCATTTCACGCACGGCCAACTTTGCCTCATTCAATGATGATGAAATAACAACACCTTTGCCTGCTGCAAGTCCATCAGCTTTCAATACAAACGGAGGCTGAAGATTTTCCAGGTATAGGGAGGCTTCCTTGGATTGATTGCTAAAAAACGTTTTTGCTTTTGCCGTTGGGATATTATGGCGAAGCATGAATTGCTTTGAAAAATCTTTACTACCCTCAAGCTGCGCTCCTGTTTTGTCGGGGCCCACCATCAAAATGTTTTTTAATTTTTCATCAGCCGAAAAGTAATCGCGGATTCCTTTTACCAATGGAACTTCCGGGCCAACCAAAATCAAATTGATTGTTTGCTCGAGGCAAAATGAACCGAGTTGCCTAAAATCATCGACCGCGATCGGTACATTGGTGGCGATGAGAGAGGTGCCCGCATTGCCCGGGGCCACAAAAAGCTTATTGCACTTCGGACTCTGACTGATCTTCCAAGCGAAAGCGTGCTCACGACCGCCATTGCCAATAATCAAAATATTCATAGAAAGTATAGGGGGCAAATATATTCTTTAAACAACATTTTTAAATAAAGAGAATCGAGTTAAAAAAAGAAAGAGGCTGCCCCATTTGAGACGCCTCTTTTTCAGGTCTACTGCTTTTATTTATTCAATCACGAATTTGAAATATATGTTTTGAACTTTCAAAATATATAGTCCTGTTGACAGATTAGCGAGGCCAACGGATGTCTTCAGCGTTCCGTCAGAGTCGGTAATACTCTCTCGTGAGTTAATTTTGATGCCTTGCATATTTAAAATTTGAATTTCAGTCTCACTGTTTGCCTCGAGTCCATTAATCACAATGTTTAATGGTTGATGTTGTGAAATTGGATTGGGATAAACTGATACTAATGGTTCCAGGTTTATTACATTAACAACGATGACTTCTGAATTGGTCGAGTGCCCGTCAAAATCCGTCTGCTTTAATTGATAATAATTCTTTCCGAGGAGCGGTTTAGAATCTGTAAGCAGATAGGTATGAGAAGAATTTGTTGTTCCATTCCCTTTTACCGAACCGATAGATTCGAAGGTGCCGCCCATTGCCGAGCGTGAAATTGTAAAGTAATCATTGTTTTTTTCGGAGGCTGTTTTCCATTGCAAATCAACTCCATATTTTTTTGCCTCGCCTGTGAAACTTAAAAGTTCAATTGGCAGAGGGGAAGTCACAGAGTTTGTAGATCCGACATAAAACTTATCCCCATCTGTGGTAGTGATGTCTGTTAACGTAAGCCCGATCCTCTTCAAACGAGGGTCAGAAGTAGTGTTGGTCGCTGCAGAATAAGTACCAACAACAGAAGTAGCTTTGCAAAGGTTAAGGTCTGCCAAATTACCAACTGTGCCGAACCCGGTTCCGCCAGCAATCAAGTCATAGGTTCCTCCAGATACACCGGATGATGATATCGACCAATATCCCTGGTGTTGAAGAACAATGGGTGTAACAGGACTGGTGGCATCTGGAATAGAGACTGATGTAGTGATATTGTTGGAATTGTTGCTCACGGTAAATGAACCACCCGTTGTCATATCACCAGAAGGAACACCAATAAAGAAGGGTCTAAAGTCGGCTGAGGTGCCCATCGGAAAGAATCCGGTTACCGAACCATCAGCTATTGTTGTTGTATTGAAATAGCGAACCAAATTCCCTCCATACATCCAGCCTTCAGTAGAAGCAAGTGAGTGACTAAGAGTTCCAGGTGATGCCGCGGCTGTACCGATGGTTAAATTTTGCGAGTTTAAGTTGATGTTTCCTTTAGTCATTGTGAGCGTTGAGGAAACGATGTCGTTACCACCACTTAAAGTAATCTGAGGAGAGGTACCGAAGGTATTATTAATGATCAGGTTATTAAATGTAGTAGCCCCCGTTATACTTTGAGCCGCGGTGCCATTAAAGGTGACCGTTCCGGTTCCAGCAGTGTAGGTTCCGCTGTTTGACCAATTTCCAGCGATGCTAATGTTTGCATTGTTAGAGCTATTGTCCAATGTATTGCCAGCCCCGATAGTAAGATTACCATTTACTGTGAGGTTGGTTGCGGTTGTAGCCACCGTTGATGAAATCAGAAGATTATTGTAAGTACTTCTATTATTCATGCTAATCGCGGCCGCATATTCAATCGTTCCGCCAGCTGAGGCTGTGAAGGTAGTATAGGTTCCAGCGGGTAAGGTACTAGTGGTCGTCCTCATTGTTCCGGTACTCGATATCGAACCAATATTATGTCCGGTCGTAGTAACCACAAGCAATCCCGAGAGTTGTGTCGTGAATGCACTTTGGCCAAGTATATCCAAATTGATGCGTGCCGCGGGAAGGATCACCACAGGCCTGTTGGTTGGAACAGAACTTAAGGCTGCGCCAAACCCATTGGATGCAAGCGTCCAACTGGTAGCTATTGCCCAGCTTCCGCCAATGCCCAAAGTTCCTACCGTAGTTGGATTACTAACCATATCCGCATCTGCAAAACGGCTGTAAACGGGAGCAATAGGGTTGGGTAGAGTCGTTGTCGTTCCATAAGTATAATCGAATTCACCGTTCACAGCGGGCATCACTGTATTCAAAGCGTTGGTGAATGTAAGAAGTGTATTAGTCGCTACGGTAGAAATTACGCCACCACTGGTCCAGCCAATTAAGTTGATGGCATCCAGGTACGCGCCAATTAATGTTCCTCCAGATCCTCCAATCAATCCCGTTGGAACTTGAAACACGAGGGTACCGGTTGCACCATGAACAAGCGTATTATCCTTAGTTATTTTCCAATAGTAATCAAGAATCTGCTCGCCCGTGGCGCTGGACGTGGGATGTGCAGCATCAACAGGAATGACATTATAAGTACCCGCAGTTGTTACGACTAGACTTGTGAGGGTAACCGGGGTATAGTTGGTTCTTGTGCCCACAGAATAAGTAAATGAATTAGTACCTACCGGCCAATTTTTGGTAACCCCTAAATCACTGGAAACTCCATTCGTCTTTATATATTTTGTACTTCCGGCATTCGAAATTGTGGCTGTGTTTGAAAATGTCAAAAGATTGGACCCGATAAAAAGATAACGATTTACTGCCGCTGTTGCAGTAAAGTCAAGAGTTCCATTCATCGTCATATTTCCGCTCACCGTCACCAGGTTGTTGGTTGCTGCAGCCCCTCCGATAATGAGGTTGGTAAAAGAACCACTTGAGCTGGTAATGGTATGAGATGTCGAAGTTGTAGTAGTAAACGTAATTGATCCACCGCCAGAAGCTGTCTGGCTGCTATTGTTGGTAATATTTCCGTTCACATTAAGAGCGAGCGACCCAACATCCAAAATTCCGCTAAGAATATTTAGGTTGCTTAAAGTTGGGGCGGTCCCGGATAAAGTAACTGTACCTCCGCCAGAGTTATTGACTGTTATATTGGTGAAAGTACTTGTGCTCGTCAAGTTTGCACTTTGAGCGCCCGTTCCATTAAATGTAGTGGTGTTAGTACCTCCCGTGTAAGTGGCTGTTCCTGTTCCGGTAACTGTCAAATCTCCTGCGATACTTACATCGAAGGAATTTGTCACTAAAACGGATGGAGTAATAATCGTGAGCGTGCCCCCCAAAACCAGTGGATTGGAATATAGATTTACAGTTTGTGGATTGGCAGCCGCTCCAGGTCCCAATACCTTAAAGTTCCCAATAGAGGGGGCGATGTTTACCCTTAGATTCGCTTGGGTAGTAGCAGTAGTCAAGCCAACTGAAATAGTACTTGTTGATGATACGCTACTTGTAACAGGGTTAATATAAACATCTGCATAGCTCGTTCCATTGGTTTGTCTTTGAACCGTAAGGGCTCCGGTTCCCGTTAGCGTAAAGCTGCTTCCAGTATTTACATCAATTTCAAAAACACCTCGGGTATTGCTGGAAGAATTCCCTCCAACTGTAGTAGTTCCTCCAGTTTGATTGTACACCAGAGCTCCTGAAAGTGCAGATGTTGATCTTCGAATGGAGCCGATTACATTAAGGGCTGCAGTTCCGGAAACAGTAATCGTAGGTGTTCCTGCAGACGCGTATTCAAGGTCATTATCTAACGTATTTCCTACGGCTCCAACATTAACAGTACCTGTTCCCGAAGCAGTGAGAGAACCATTTAATAAAAGGTCAGCGGCAGTAGTGTTGGAACTTAAAATAGTAACTGTTCCTGCATTTACTGAAAGTTTAGTTGTGGAAGGAATCGTGTATGAACCATTGAATGAGCTGATGGTGTAAGTGCCTGAGTTATTGAAAATGAAAGATCCATTGGTAAGTCTCAACCATCCGAGGGCAACGTTGTTATTCGCTGCGGTTACTGTTCCCCCGACACTGAATGTAACAGTTGGAGTTTGTGATGTTCCCTTGTTGACTGTGATGAAATCCAAGGTTGTGCCACCGGATCCCGTTCCGTCAAAATTCACATTGCTTGAACCTGTGAATGTAATATCTACAGTGCCGGTATTATTAAAATTGATGGTCCCGTTATTAGTAATACCGCCAGCTGTGCTCAACGTATTTGCGTTCGCGGTTCCACCGGCAACCACCCCGAAGGTTGCGCCATTTCCAACGGTAGTGTTCCCTGTCACGGTCATGGTTGTAGCGGAAGCCGCAGCATTGGAGAAACTGAATGTCCCCAATGTTATTGTTAAAGAACCAGAAATTGCAATTGTTCTCGCGCCATTGGTAATGGAAGTTCCTGTGAATCCGGCCACGTTGCCCTGGGTAAGGTTATTATATATTGTTAGGTTTGAAGCGGGGAGTGTAATTGTGTTAGCGGCATTTGGATTAAGAACCAAATTGTAATAGGTCGCAAGACTGAGATTTTGAGGAGCTGGACCTGTAGCCGGAATGGTCTTGGTGGCTCCGTACCATTCCACGGTTCCACCGCTTGATCCGATAAAGTTTGTGAAATCCCCTGCCGGAAACATATTGGCTACGCCCGCACCGACTGCTGCTATACGCAATGTTCCAGTCCCAGTTACCGACCCACCTGTACTCGTTCCAAAATTATGGCCAGTAAAAGTGCTGCAATCCAAAGTCGATCCTGAACTCAAAGTTAGTGAACCACATGAGCTTGCAGCCACGGTCGTAATGGTATGATTATTCGAGGCACCATCACCAATAATCACCGGGCAAGTGGCACAAGAAGTGGGGTTACTGGATGCCGCTGCACCACCAATAGCAACAGTACTCCAGGTTGCGTTTACATTCCAATTACCACTTTGACGGCTGTAATAGGTAGTCACCGTACCGAAGGCAGCAATGTTACCGCAAGTATATTCACCATCCAATTGGTCGCTCGCAACGCCCGTCCACCCGGTGCCTGTATTAAAATTCGGGATTACCGTAGTTCCGGTGGCATCATAGGTTGTATTGTTAGTTGCCCAAGTGTTAGCAGAACGATCATATCTTGCAGAGCGATATGAGGTCAGTGTCCCAGCTTTAGTAGCAGTGCTGAAAGTGTAGGTTTTGTGCGTGACAGCGGTGATCCCGGAAAAACCGGAGGTAGTTACTCGCCAATAGTAAACAAGACTTTGGGTTATTGTGGTTACGTTCGGATGTTCACTGTTGACCGGGCGAACGGTAATGGTTCCCTGCGTAGTTGCCGTTGCATTGATCGTAATCGGAGAATAGCCCACCGCAGCATTTGCACCCACGGCCGATGATCCCACAGGAAATAGGAGGTCGCCAGAAATCCCTTGCCGGGTCAACCCTCCAGCGTTATGAAATCCACTTAAGAGAATTCTTTTGGTAGCCGTAAAAGCAACTCCTGTGGCGGCATCACTGTAAATATTTCCCAAGGCAGTAAGTGCATTTGAAGCAATATTTAAGGTTGAGCTTGCTCCAATTAACCTTAGCGTTCCTGAAACTGTTTGAGTACCCGATGTAGCAACAGTATTGTTTGTTTGGATAGTCAGGTTTCCAAATGTGCCGTTTGTACCACCAATCGTTGTGGGGCCGTTAACGGTGATGTTGCCCGTTCCTGTAGAAGTGTGAGTCGCATTATTGGTCAACGCTGTTGTTACAGTTACTGTATTTCCACCGTCAGCCATTGTACCAGAAGTAAGCGTAAGCGTTGCTATGTTTGGCAGTGTGCCTCCGGCCAATGTAAGAGTCCCCGCACTTTTATTTACAACTACGGTATTCAAACTGGTTATTGTTCCCGTTTTAGTCCAAGTTTGAGCACCGGATCCATTAAAAGTGACTGTGTTTGCCCCTGGGGTAAAAGTTGTTGACGCTTGAATATTGAAATTGCCACCCACTGTTAAGTCATTAGCATTGCAATTCAGTGTGGTACTACTTACCGTTACTAATGTGAGGTTATTCAACACTGTCAGAGGTTGGGCCGTCTCGGTTATAGTCGACACCCCATCAAAAGCAGAAATACTATTTAAAATGGCTACAGCTGCACCGGCTCCATCCTGATTTATATTTAGGTTATAAAATGAAGCCGTAGAAGTAATTGTGAAATTGACACCGGAGGCTGGAATGAAGGCGTTCACAGTTCCACCTGTAACTGAAGTGTTGCTCGTGGCAGTATTTATCATAATACCGCCCAGATTGCCAATGCCACCGTTCATTGGATTCCCCACGTTTAAAATACCTCCTGACATTTGGAATGTGCAAGTGGTGTACATCAGGCAAAACCGCGGAAAATCTGTAATATCAACGCCACTCAAGCCTGCAGTGCCTACGTTAATTGTTCCTCCAGATTGGACATAAGCAAAGTTATTTCCCGTACCTAAATTAGTAGTGCGTAGCTGCCAAGTGTTAATTGTACCCCCCTCCATAAGAAGATAACCTGATCCTCCACCCAAAAGCCCTCGAGAATATCCTAGATTCATCGTGCCGTTTGTTACACGGAGAAGACCGAAAACGTGAAAATGCTTGTTGTCGCCAACGGTATTATCGGCCGCCTGAACAGTGACGGTAGAACTGTTGATCCACAGTGCACCATTTTGAGGGATAGGCCAGCTGCTAGTTCCTCCATTATCAACAATCATATTTGGAATATTGATTGAACCCGTTAACTGCAGCGTTCCATTTACTATTGACAAATCATTGTTCGAAATATAGTTGGGTGCTGCACCGGAGCGTGCTATGTTGTTCGGGCCGAAAAGTCTAAAGTTGGCAGTGTTCAAAGAATTTACTGTAAGCATGGCTTGCTGCCCAGTTCCTTTGTCTAAGATTAGCCTGTAAAAATCTGTCTGATTGTTGCACGTAAGGGTTTTGCTTGTTGTTCCACTAAAAGTAACCTTTACTGCATTCCCTCTTAATGCCGATGTGTAAACCGCACCAGAAGTGTAATTGGCAGCAGAGTAGGTAGCGTCAGTGGGGTCAAAGAATTGAATGATCCCATTATTTGTCAGGTTTCCGGAGAGGGTTAAACTGTGTTGCGTTGCAGAGCCCGAGTTACCCGTGCCTGCAGTAATTTTTCCATTGCTTGAAACGGTCAGATCTCCAGCGATGGTAATGGTTCGGTTAGCATTTGTGGCGTCATTTATTTGCCACGTTACTGTCCCTGTGCTTGAAGCCGTAATATTAAAATTATTATTGATGGTCAGGTTATTGGTTTCAGTAAATGTGATAGCCGATGCTGTGCTGTTTGTCAACTTTAAATTGTTGTAGGTTGTTTGAGCGGTGGGCAGCGTTCCTGTTACATCATAATATTCAATAGTTCCTCCTGTTGATGCAGTAACAAAAGCGGTGTAAGTACCTGTAGGCAGAGCAATCCCTTTTATTCTTAAGAGTCCCGTACCACTTAGTGTACCCAGTGTATTACCCGTGGTGGTAGACATATCAAGCGTAGCTCCATTGTTGATCGTTGTAGTAGTTGCTACTTGCCCGTTAACGTCATTAGTGATAGTTATCCCGTTCAGAATTACAATCGCATCACCAGGCTGAGGAGGCAGGTTTAATCCGTTGACAAGAGTGGTACCCGATGGATCGCTTGTCCAGTTTTGCCAATTGCTCCATACACCGGTTTGGTAACTGTACCAGGTGTTGGGATAAGCATCCGCAGACCCATTGGTATAATAGTAGGTTCCGGTACTTAGTGAGGCAGTTGCAGAACTTCCACCGGCAACCGTAAAGATGTTGTTGGGTGGGTGGGTTATGGTTGCAATATTGGTCCAGGCCGCACTAGCAGAAGAAGCCGCCAAATACCATTCAACCGTATAGTTTGACTCAGCATCGCCTGCCGAAATATCGGTTGCATTGTTGTAGTTAAAAGCACCGTTCGAAAAAGTAGTAGCATTAGCATTCCCCGCAACAATAAGTCTGAATACTCTACGCAATTGTCCTTGGCTGCTAAGGTTATAGATAGCTTTTATTGATAGCGTACTATTGGCTACAGGTGCAGTAGTAACGGTTGGTAAAGTCACTGGAGTATAGCCTCCAGAACTAGTACCGATTGGATAGGTAATTGCCCAAGGACCAGTGGCTGCTGTGGTTGTTTTTATTAAATTACTATTCGTTCCCGTCAAACCATCCAATTGAATATAGCGGTCAGAAGCAGCCCCGGCAATAGTACCTGCGCTACCAAGAGTAATGTTTGAAGAAGAATTCACCACCATTATCCTGGCCGTGGAAAAAGTTAACGTTCCGCTTACGCTGATGCTTCTATTGACATTAACATTTGTTGTTGCCGTATTTAATGTTACGCTTGCAAATGAAATCGTTCCGGCACCACTGATCGTTTGAGCTGAGGCCGTTCCATTATTAAAAGTGACAAGCCCCGAAGGGCTAAATGATCCTGAACTCACCGTTAGGTCACCGGCTATGTTTGCTGTGGTTACAGTAGGGGCCGTTGTTCCTGAATATGTGAGGTGATAGTAACTAACTGCCGGAATAGTTGGAGTGGCGCCCGTGAAATTTACCGTATTACCTGACCCCGTAGGTGTAAAAGTGGTAATTGTAATAGTCGAGCCAGCATAAGAAAGGGTACTATTGGCTCCTTGAACAAAGGAACCTGTTCCAGCCAAAACACCCGCTCCGGTATTAGACAAGGTAACAGTGTTTGTATTGTTGTTTGTTACGGCAATCCCCGTTGCAGTTACCGTATTAGCGAACGACATCGCGGCAGTCCCTCCTATACTTTGAGCATTCGTATTGAAAGTGGCGGTACCTGCTGCGAACGTAGTACCCGTAGAAGAAACACCATTTCTGAAAACAAGGTTATTAGTTGTAGTAACTGCTGTTGATGTCCAGGATCCTGAATTGGAGACTGCACCAATAAAGGTTTTTACTCCTGTATCGCTGGTAAGTGAAAAAGTACCAGCAACTGTGGTGGTTCCGGTTACAGTAAGCGTAAGGCTGGATATTCTCGTGTCTGTAGCTGTTGCCGGAACGCTAAAATTAGTGGAAACATTAAGAACACGGGTAGCCGCTGTACCGGTAATCTGGCTTGTATTGTCCATGGTAAGATTACCGCTAACAGTAACTGTAAATGCTCCATTGATATTTAGAATTCCAGAATTGCTGGTTGTTAAATCTCCTGACACGGTTGTTGTAGCACCGATATTGCCAGTAACCGACCCGGAATATGTCAGGTGATAATAATTTACTGCCCGAATAGTAGTTGGGTTAACCGATCCGGTGTAATTAACTGTATTCCCAGCGTTGGTGGCATTGAAAGTTGTAACAGTTAGTGTTTGGCCGGCATAAACGAGAGTGCTGTTATTGCCTTGGGTAAAGGTACCAGTTCCTGATAAGGAGGCCGCTCCTGTATTTGAAATTGTGACTGCACTCGAATTATTATTTGTAACGACTACACCCGTCACAATTACAGAGTTGGCAAATGACATGGCAGCGGTTCCTCCGATACTTTGGGCATTCGTGTTAAAAGTTGCTGACCCCGCTGCAAATGTTGATCCGGTGGACGATACACCATTTTGAAAAATCACGGTGTTTGATGGTGTAATTGCAGTCGAAGTCCAAGATCCGGAATTTGACACTGCGCCAGCAAAAGTTTTTGATCCGGTATTATTGTTAAGTGTAAACGTACCCGCTACAGTGGTCGCTCCGGTTACGGTCAGGGTCAAGGCACCCATTCTCGCATTGGTAGCAGATACCGGGACGCTTAAGGAAGCTGTACTAATGATACTCGTAGCATTTGCCCCATTAACCTGGCTTGTGCCGTCTATCGTCAATGTTCCTGTGATTGTGAGTGTAAAGCCAGCATTAACAGTTAGAATGGAACTCCCAGCCGTGGTAAGGTTGCCAATTGAGAAAGCTGGCGTTACATTGACATTCATTGTTTGCCCTGTAAGAATGGTCACTGTTCCAGGGGTAGCTACTTGGCCAGGATAATTAATGGCAGCACCCCAGGTGGCACCATTAAATAGTTGCCAGTTTGCAACAACATTCCAATTGGTACCGGCTCCGCTTGTCCGATAATCCCCGGCTATTTGGCCTGAAGCAAAGTTTGCGATTGAAAGAAAAGAAATGACTAAAACAAAGACCTTACTTATTGATAAAGTAGATTTTGTTCGATTGCACCCCAATAACGCTTGTAACATTGCAAATGAACCCAATTTCATTAAAGCCATAACAAATTTCATTTAAGACAATCTCAAATATCGAAATTTATAGAGTAAGGATAAAACCCAATCAGAACGCCACCTTACCTATATACTAATCTGCAGAATACTGGCAATCAAAGAATACTGGAAACTGACAAAAGTAACCCCATTCTCGCCTTATTATCCCGTTAGGTCACCCAATAACTGAGCCAACGCTTGTTCTGGATAAATTTGGAATTAAAACTTCAGGATAAATCCCAAAAGGGAGAGGTCGTTTTCTATTTGGGACAATCTATTTTCTACTATAATTCGGAGCTTCGCGCGTGATAGACACATCGTGAGGATGGCTTTCAGTCACACCCGCAGTAGTGATCTTCACAAATTTAGCCCGCTTCAATTTTTCCAAATCTTTCGCACCACAATAACCCATACCCGCGCGCAATCCACCCACGAGTTGGTAGAGCACTTCGCTCACTGAGCCTTTGAATGGAACTCTACCAGAGATTCCTTCGGGCACTAATTTTTTGATATCATCTTCCACATCTTGAAAGTAACGATCTTTGGATCCCTCTTCCATCGCCTCGATCGAGCCCATACCACGGTAGGACTTGAATCGCCTGCCTTCGTAAATGATGACTTCACCTGGCGCCTCTTCTGTCCCCGCAAGCAACGAGCCAACCATCACACTATCTGCACCGGCAGCTAATGCTTTAACCACATCACCTGAGAAGCGAATGCCGCCATCAGCAATGGCTTTCACACCAGATCCTTTCAATGCCTTTGCTGCTTCATAAACTGCAGAAAGTTGCGGCAGGCCCACACCCGCAACTACCCGAGTGGTGCAAATACTTCCGGGACCCACACCAACCTTTACAGCATCTGCTCCAATTTTTGCGAGAGCTTTGGCCGCTTCGCCTGTGGCGATATTGCCAACAACCAATTCCAACTCAGGAAATTTTCTTTTCACCTTTTTTGCTGCGCCCATCACGCCTTTCGAATGACCATGCGCGGTATCAATGCTGATCACATCTACTCCTGCATTTTTTAGCGCCTCAATGCGATCCATTATATCAACGGTGACACCAACTGCAGCACCAACGCGAAGTCGACCAAATTCATCTTTGCAGGCATTGGGTTTGTTTTTCTTTTTCAGAATGTCTTTGTATGTAACGAGCCCTGTGAGTTTTCCTTTTTTATTGACGATGGGGAGTTTTTCAATTTTGTAACTCTGTAAAAGGATTTCTGCTTTTTCTAAAGTTATGCCCTCGGGTGCGGTGATAAGATTTTCTTTAGTCATTATTTTTTCAATCGGCAACGCCATGTCTTTTTGAAAACGTAAGTCGCGATTGGTGATAATTCCTACAAGTTTACCATTACCATCAACTACAGGAATGCCCCCGATTTTATTTTCGCGCATGATTTTTTCGGCATCGCGAACAGTAGAATTGACTAAAAGAGTTACCGGGTCAAGGATCATTCCGCTTTGCGAACGCTTCACTTTGCGTACATGTTCGGCCTGAGCCTCGATCGACATATTTTTGTGAATGAACCCGAGACCGCCTTCCAGCGCCATGCCGATGGCTAACCCCGACTCAGTCACCGTGTCCATTGCGGCTGAAATAATAGGTATGTTGAGTTTAATTTTTTGAGTCAGAAACCCTGAAGTATCTGTAGTGCGCGGCAGCACCTCGCTATAAGCGGGAACCAGCAAGACATCATCATAAGTAAGAGCTTCGAAAAGGAACTTGGAAGAATCGAGGGGCATGGCAAATAATTTACGATTGATTATTTGCGGGGCAAAATTAAGCTTTAATTATCAATTAGCCAATTCTCGGACAAAAGTAGGCAGTAAGCAGTCTCTCGTTGGCAGTTGTTGATCAATTAAATCGCTGCTGCCTACTGCTTACTGCTTACTGCCTACTATTTTTGAAGGAATGAGATACTTCTTTGAGATCAGTTACAACGGCTCTCGATATCATGGCTGGCAAAATCAAACGAACGCAGTTGGCGTGCAGCAAGTAGTTGAAGACGCGCTTAGCAAATTGATGCGCGATAAAATTGAGATTGTCGGAAGCGGACGAACAGATTCGGGGGTTCATTGTGCTCAACAATTTTTTCATGCTGATTTCAAAACGGAATTGAAGGCAAGTGATTTAATTCACAGACTGAATTCATTTCTCCCCTCAGATATCGCCATTCGTTCAATCACAAAAGCGAAAGACAACGCACATGCGCGATACGATGCCCGCGAGCGTTCATATGAATACCGGATTACGACAAAAAAAGATCCGCTGCTGGTTGGATACTCCTATTATTTTTTCAAATCGTTAGATGTAGAAGCAATGAACCGCGCTGCAACGTTGTTGATTGGCGAACATGACTTCACCAGTTTTAGCAAAGTAAAAACCGATGTAAATCATTTTGTATGCAACATTATAAAAGCAAAATGGCACAAAAAAAATGACTTGTTGATTTTCGAAATATCTGCAAATCGATTTTTGAGAGGAATGGTTCGCGCCATCGTTGGCACCTTGCTGGATGTGGGTACCGAAAAAATCTCGCATCGCGATTTTCAAGAAATCATAAAAAGCAAAGACAGAAAAAAAGCGGGCACGAATGTACCAGCCGAAGGCTTGTTTTTGACAAGGGTAAAATACCGAAATGGAATTTTCCAATAATTTCATTTTAGGCTTTCAGCCCAATCCACAAGTATTTTGGTTTGTTCTTCAGTAAGCACAGCATCGTGGTGCAGGAAAGTGTAAGTCCCAAGAGGCATTTCGCCATCTCGTACTTCATCTGCGATCTCCTCGAACTTATGTTTTGCTTTCTTCTCGGAGTAAGAGGCGTATTCAGAAAAATTCAAATGACGCTTGCCATCGTCCACATGAGAATATTGAATCCACCAGCCAACAGGCTGCACGTTAGCATACCATGGATACTTTGTGCTATTACTATGGCAATCGTAGCATGATTGTTTTAAAATGGATTGCACATTTTCGGGCACTTGATATTTTTTCGAGATGACATTCGCACCTTCGGCATCACCGTTATTCCGTGAGGGGCGAATGAATTGGATTACGATCAAGACAACAACCACTGTGAGAAGAATTTTCTTTAAACGAATCATAAGTAAAATTTGAGGATTTGAAAATTAGATAATTTGAAAACGGAAATCAATTGAAATGTTCAATTTGTCGGATTGCCAAATCTGGATTGGGTGTTTGTATTTTTAAATTGATTCTCAAATTAAGCCCTGATCCTCCGCCAGGCTGCGATCCCAAATCCAATCATCAATACACCAGTACCGAGCCAGAGCACATTGATATAGGGTTTCTCCAAGGCTTTGATCACCACCCAATCTTTCTGACGGGCATTTGTGCCAAGTAAAAATTCGTTAGTCTGCGGAAAAATGTTGAGCAGCGTAATGCGCACCCCCAAATCATTTACTTCCGATGGTATTCGGCCTACTTCACTTCTATTTCTGATCAGGAAAATGGGTTCGGCATAAAAGACTTCATGTTCGCCTTGCAATTTTATTTTCGCCTTCACGGCCACGTCTTCTCCGTCTAACTGAACCCCGTCAATATTATCAACACGTTCCACTTTCTCGAGAACGGCCACATAATCGTTCACAAAAAACTGCTGGCCAATTTTTGCTTTCACTTCTTCTGTCTTCCCCCAATTAGGTTCTTCATCGCGCGTCATCATAGCTGAGACATGGGTATAAATGTCTCGGCCAAAATTTCTCTTTATGTCGGGTGAAGCGAGAAATCCGCCCATGGCAGGATTAATTTGAATCCGAGGATAAAGTGTGGCCGCTACTTTTCCATTTCTGCGCATTTCTATTTCGTAAAAAGTGTTTTCGGGATAAACCTCAAATGTATCTTTTGCGCTATATAACTTTTTGTTTTGATAAACGATGTTTTTGTTGGCTACGACTTTGTACGGATCAGAAGTTGGATCAATATCATTTTTCCTGACAAAACCTTTCTTTTTTCGCAGCTCTAAATTTTCGCTTCGGTATTCGATATCGTAACCCGCCATCGATTTGGTCTCGTTGATGAACAGCAAAAGGTTATCGCGATTGAACTCGGTGCCCATCTCTTTGTTAACAATGAGGCCGCTGTTGTTTAGTGACACTACTTTTGAATAACCAGCCGAGAACATAATTCCGATCAGCATCAAGCCCACACCGATGTGAGCTATTGCACCACCCGAAAGGTTCGGGTTTACTTTTAGTGAAACCGTGAGAAATTTAATATTAGAGATAATCAGATAAACCCCACAGAGTGTTAAGATTAGATATGTCGGTTCATAAACTTTTGCTATCGCAATAATGAGTGCAAATACAACAAGTGTAACAAGCAAAGGCGTGAGTAGTTCTTTTTTCAATTTCTCTTTGTCCATTTTATTCCACCAGAAAAATTGCGCTGTGCCTGATACCAAAGCTATGGCTACTGCAAACCAGAGTTGAAACTTGGAATAGAATTGGATCTGATTGGCAGGAGGTGCCAGATTTGAATGACTTCCAAACAGCTCAACGATTTTATTATAAACAGGAATGGATGTGGGCATCAATACCTGAAAACCCATTAAACATAAAACGGTTGCTCCCAGAAAAATCCAGAACTCGTTTGAATAAACTGAACTTTCTTTTTCATCGGATGGTATATTTTTCCATCGAATGATTATCAAACCAATCGAAGAGATGGTAAAAAACAAGAGATAAAGCAGCAATTGGCCTGAAAGCCCAAGATCGGTAAATGAATGCACCGATGCATCTCCTAAAATTCCGCTTCGCGTAAGGAATGTAGAATATAGAATCAAAATGAAAACAGTGATTGCTAAAATGATAGATGTTTTGAGGGCAGTGCCTTTATTCTTTTGCAACATCATCACGTGAATCGCTGCGATAAGGATTATCCAAGGAACATAAACAGCATTCTCCACAGGGTCCCAATTCCAATAGCCACCGAAACTCAACGTTTCATATGCCCAATAGCCCCCCATTAAAATACCGAGCCCGAGAATCGCTCCACCCACCAGCGCCCAAGGCAATGCAGGTTTGATCCACTCTGAATATTTTTTTTGCCACAACCCTGCAAGGCAAAATGCAAAAGGAGGAAGCGTGAGTGCAAAACCAAGAAACAAAGTAGGCGGATGTATCACCATCCAATAATTTTGCAACAATGCATTTAACCCATGGCCGTCCTTCGGAATGAAGTCAGGGTTGATTTTGAAGATGGGATCACTCATAGCATCGCGAAGCAAGATGAAAGGAGAGCTTCCGATTTTGAAATCAGCAAATGGAATAACTACACCCAAAATCATTGACGCAAGAAATGCCTGCACCAAGGCAAATACGATCATAACAGGTGCTTCCCAAGCTCGCTGTGTGTGAATCAAAATAATTCCGATAACCGCTTGCCAAAACATCCATAGCAAAAAGCTTCCTTCCTGTCCTTCCCAAAAACAGGAGATCATGTACTGACCAGGTAAATGAAGCGATGAGTGACTGTAGGCATAGTGGTATTCAAAATAATGCTGCTGAATGATTGCATATAAAATCGCAGCGATGCCAAGCACAGCTATTCCGTGAATGTAAAACGCAACGCGTCCATTAGTTCTCCAACTGTCCTGTTTTAATGGATCTGCCACGTTAAGATTTTTCCAATACGCAAAAGCAGAGACCAGCGAGGCAACCATGGAAGTGATCACAAATAGATGGCCGAGGTTGCCGATGAAGTAGTGCATTCTTAGTTCAAAGATTTAAAATTTCAAATTCAAAAAGGAAGGGCAAATTTACCCTGAATTTTGAATCTTAAGTTTGGAATTTTGAATTTGGGTTAAACGCCTTCGTCCAACTTTTGTTCCTGATACTTAGAAGGGCACTTAAGAAGAATTTTCTTTGCAATGAACTGGTCGCCTTGATAGCCTCCTATCACAACTACTTTTTCGCTGCGCAGAAAATCAGGGGGCATAGGCTCGTTATAATAGACTTTTTGTTCTTTTTTGCTGTCGTCAACTAAGATGAAGGAAAACGAAAGTTTATCGATACTGTTTTCTAAACCAACAATTTGCCCTGCCTCGTCTTTTTTTAATTGACCGACCACGTGAATCGGTGTGGTGCTTCCCTCAGCAGCCATTTGCTGAGCCTGCCCAAAATTGACATATGTACTAGCATCGCCAGCGGTAAGTATGATGATACCAACTGCCACTGCGATCACTATAACAGCTATAATATATTGGGGTTTCATTTCCTGACTTAAGAGTTATGAATTTAGATTTGAGAATTGCTCAAGGAACTCAAACGCAAATTTAATGAGTAATACCTACTAAGTAAATGACTTTTGTTACTTGTTTGGGCATTAGACCCGGAACAATTCATTTCAAATCGTTCATTCGCTTTTCCAGACTTGAAACTTTTCGATCAGTATAAATGAGAAATCCAATCATGCCAAAGAAAATAACGAGTATGATCGCAACTACCACATAAATTTTCCCTTCACTGCGCATGGTGTCTGCCATTTCGGCCTCTTGGGCAAAAGAAGCGATGTTTGTCAGCAACAATAAACCGATCATCAAAAACCTAGTAACTTTTTTCATCTTCTGATTGTGCTATTTTTTCTTCAACCAACTTCATTCGGATTCTCAACGTAGCGATCCAACATCCCAACAAAATCCATCCTGTGACTGCAGGATAAAATACCATTCGCATTCTGCTATCAAGATCGTACATATTAAAACCAGGATTGCCACCTGAGCCTGGGTGCATGCTGCTTGTCATTCGGGGAATAATAAAGATCAAAGGTACCATCGCCACGAACGCAAAAATATTATAGGCAGCACTGAGACGTGCCCGCTGCTCTTCATTGTTCACAGACCCCCGCAAAACGAAGTAAGCAAAATAAACAAGCAGTGCTATTGCCGCTCCGTTCTGTTTTGGGTCGCCATGCCAGGGAGAGCCCCAGGTATAGTTTGCCCAAATCATGCCTGTAAGAATTCCAAGCAATCCAAAGACCATTCCTACATTGGCAAATTCCACTGACCATACATCGTTTTGAAAATTTGGATTGCGCAAATATTTGATTGCATAAACTGCCGATGTACCGAAAAGTGCCACCATACCAAACCACATAGGCACATGAAAATATAAAGCGCGAATAGTTTCATTCACTATGTTTAGCCGCGGAACACCGAAGAGCAGCCCTCCAATGATGGCGTAAACCAATAACACGATGCAAACGACTTTCAACCAAACTGATCTCATAATCTGACCGCGAAGGTAATCGAATTTAGTTTTTAAGACTCAATCATCTACAAGTAATTCAAAACTTCCCTGATATGATTTACTTGTCTGAAATTTTCATGATCGATAGTAGTATCGATCCGTTCATGTGCCCATGTTACGTGATACGGAATGTGGATGGCGTGACCGCCCAAATTCAGCACCGGAAGAACATCTGACTTTAATGAATTGCCGATCATCATTAGTTCTGAGGGACGAATATCCAAATGATTTATAAGCTTACTGTAATCCGATTCTTTTTTCTCAGACATAATTTCGATGTGATGAAAGTAAATGGTCAATCCGGATTTTTTCAATTTTCTTTCCTGATCGAGCAAATCTCCTTTGGTAGCCAGTACTAACCGATATTTCGTCTTCAGCGATTTCAAAACCTCTTCAACCCCATCGATCAAATTCACCGGCTTATTCAGTAGTTCCTGACCAAAGCCGATAATTCTTTCGATGGCATCAGCTCTTACGTTTTTATCAGAGATGCGGATAGCAGTTTCGATCATCGAAAGCATGAACGCTTTGATGCCGTAGCCGTAGAGTGAAATATTTTTTAATTCAGTCTGTAGTAATTCGCGTTCAACGGAATGCTGGGGGAGATAATCTTCCAAAAGGGCGCAAAATCGGTTTTCAGTTTCCCTAAAATAAAGTTCATTGTCCCACAGGGTGTCGTCTGCATCGAAGGCAATGATTTTTATTTTCATTTCGAATGTTGATTTAATTTCTCCAGATAAATGGAAAAAGTAAATATGAAACTGCACCGACTAAAGCATTTACAGCCAACAGCACAAGGAGCTTATCATAACTCACGCTCGCATCTAATCCATCTATACAATTTTTAGTTATTCGAATCGCCATTAACAGAATAGAAATCACCACCGGAAAACTCAACACAGCCATAAGAATATTACTGTTATTCGCTTTGGCGGAAAGCCCTGAGAGCAATGTGAGTGCGGCAGAAAATCCAAATGAGGTCAACACCAACAAGATCACAAAAGTCATTTTATCCTGAATGGGGTCATTCAAAAAAAGGGTGAACAAAAAATACCCCGTCAGCGCCATGAGCAGACAGAGCAGAAAATTGTAAAAGATTTTTGAGATCAATACATCGGTTGGATTGGCAATGGAATAAAGGTAGATATCAAGGCCTTTTTTTTCGCCTATGAAACTTTTGGCTACCGTATTAATTGCGGTAAATAAAATGGTAATCCAGAAAAGAGCATTCCAAACTAAGGGAGTAATCAGGCTTTGTCTAAGGGCAAAAGCAAGGTAGCTGATAAAGGTCATGCTCAGCAGATACAACCCCAACCCTGCCACTACTGACTTTCGTCTGAGCTCAAGAGCTAATTCTTTTTTGAGTAAGGCAACTAATGGCATTTTTTAAATCAGCGCAAAACTACTAATCGCGACTCATAGTCGTACGGAAGGAATGTGTTATTTTTGCCGACTCACTCAAAAGAATGTCTTCAAAAACCATTTTAGTTACAGGTTCTGCCGGGTTCATAGGGTTTCACCTGTCACAAAAACTGCTCACTCAAAATCACCAGGTCGTGGGCTTTGATAGCGTCAACGACTATTATGACGTTTCCCTAAAAGAAGCTCGTACTAAAATTTTAAACAAGTCGTCCAATTTTTCTTTCATCAAGGGAGATTTAAAAGATGTAAAGGTTTTAAAAAAGACTTTCAAGCAATATCGTTTTGATTACGTTGTCAATCTTGCTGCTCAGGCGGGCGTCAGATATTCGATTACCAATCCGCAAGTCTATTTAGATAGCAACATGCAAGGCTTTTTGAATATCCTTGAGATGTGCAGGCATCACAAGCCCGAACATTTGGTTTACGCATCATCAAGTTCCGTGTATGGCGCCAATAAAGAGATGCCGTTTTCGGTTAAACACAATGTGGATCATCCGCTTTCGCTTTATGCTGCTTCCAAAAAATCAAACGAGTTGATGGCGCATGCGTACTCAACCTTATACCAATTACCCACCACTGGCCTTCGCTTCTTCAGTGTTTATGGTCCCTTCGGCCGGCCCGACATGGCCTTATTTATTTTTACAAAGGCGATTTTGGAAGGCAGACCCATTGATGTTTTTAACGAAGGGAAAATGAAGCGAGACTTCACTTACATTGATGATATCGTAGAAGGAATTGTTCGGCTCCTTCCACGGGTGGCTATGCCGGATAGTAAATGGAATGGCCGTGACCCGAATCCCGCAAGTAGTTTTGCGCCATATCGACTTTACAACATTGGCAATCATCAGCAGGTGGAATTGCTTTATTTTATAGAGACAATCGAAAAGAAATTGAATCGGAAAGCGATCAAAAATTTTATGCCCATTCAGGAAGGAGATGTTCCTGAATCGCTTGCTGACATTGATGAACTGATGGAAGACGTAGGCTTCAGCCCCAATACTTCAATTGAAACAGGAGTCAGCAATTTTATTGATTGGTATCTGGATTATTATAAAATCAAAAAATGACGATGGAAAAAATTGGGATCATCGGACTTGGTTACGTTGGCCTTCCGCTCGCGGTCGAGTTTGGAAAAATCATTGACACGGTGGGCTTCGACATTAACCAAACACGCATTGAAGAACTGCAGCGTGGCGTAGATCGCACACTCGAAGTTGAAAGTATTGAATTGAACGACACGAAGCACCTTACTTTTTCTTCAAAACCCAATGATTTAAAATCGATTAACCATTTTATTGTAACGGTTCCTACTCCAGTAGATGAATTTCATGTTCCTGATTTAAGGCCGTTGCAATCGGCCAGCAAGACCGTTGGCTCTGTCCTGAAAAAGGGTGACATTGTAATTTATGAATCAACAGTCTATCCCGGGTGCACAGAAGAGATTTGCGTTCCCATTTTAGAAAAGGAAAGCGGATTAATCTTCAACAAAGACTTTTTTGCGGGTTACTCCCCTGAACGCATCAACCCTGGCGATAAACAACATCGCTTGCCTAACATCAAAAAAATAACCAGCGGAAGCACACCTGATATTGCAGAGAAAGTAGATCATCTGTACAAAAAAATTATCAAGGCCGGCACACACAAAGCTTCATCCCTTAAAGTAGCAGAAGCAGCAAAAGTGATCGAAAATTGTCAGCGCGACCTGAACATTGCTTTCGTAAATGAATTGGCATTGATCTTCCATCGCATGGGCATCGATACGCATGCAGTACTCGAAGCAGCTTCCACCAAATGGAACTTCCTTCCGTTCAAACCCGGCATGGTGGGCGGCCATTGTATTGGTGTAGATCCATACTATCTTACTTACAAAGCCGAGAGTCTGGGGTATCATCCCGAGGTGATTTTGTCGGGACGAAAGATCAACGATAATATGGCAGTATACATTGCCAATGATGTGATCAAATTGATGGCAAAAAATCAATTACCGATTCATGGGGGTAAAGTTTTGGTATTGGGTTTAACCTTCAAAGAAAATTGTCCTGACATTCGCAACAGCAAGGTTGTTGACCTGATACGCGAGTTATCCAGCTTCGGAACCCAAGTCGACATTTATGATCCTCATGCCGATGCCGATGAGGTAAAACACGAATACAACCTCAATCTCACAAAGTCTATTTCAAAAAAATATCACTCCATCATTCTTGCTGTCAGTCATAAAGAGTTTTCTTCCATTCATTGGAAAGACTTGAAGGAGGCGAACGCAGTGGTGTATGATGTGAAGGGGTTCTTAGATAAATCGTTGATAACTGCTCGCCTTTAAGAAATGCAATCCATGAAAAAAATATTATTAACGGGTGGCGCTGGTTACATTGGCGCCCACACTGCCGTGGAGCTGATTCAAAAGGGGTTTGATGTAGTGTTGATCGATGATTTCTCTAAAAGCGACAATTCCCTTTTAGATGGCATTGAAAAGATCACAGGCAAAAAAATAAATTTTGTCGAAGGTGACTGCAAAGACTCAACATTTCTCGATCAACTATTCCGTAAGGAAAAGTTTGACAGCGTCATCCACTTTGCTGCTTATAAATCCGTGAATGAATCGGTGCGCGAACCTTTGATGTATTATAATAATAATCTGCGTTCAATGACTGAGCTGCTTCAAGTCATGGGGAAATACAATGTCAATGAATTTATATTTTCCTCATCGTGCACAGTTTATGGTCAACCCGATGTAATTCCTGTTGACGAAACCGCTCCGTTTAAAAAAGCTGAGTCACCTTATGGCGCTACTAAGCAAATGTGCGAACGCCTGCTTGAAGACGTAGCTGCAGCAAACAAGAATTTGAAAGCAATTTCCCTTCGCTACTTCAACCCGGTAGGTGCGCATCCATCCGCTTTGATTGGCGAACTTCCGATTGGTGTTCCCAATAATCTGGTGCCTTATGTGACACAAACCGCAATTGGTTTACGCGAAAAGCTTGTCATTTTTGGAAATAATTATCAAACACCAGATGGAAGTTGCATTCGCGACTTTATTCACGTGGTTGACCTTGCACAAGCACATGTGAAGTCTATTGAAAAAATAAATGAGATGCCATCGAACAACGAAGCATTTAATTTAGGAACAGGAGAAGGTGTAACTGTTCTCTCATTAGTCAAAAAATTTATTGAGGTGACAAACGTGAACCTGAATTATGAAATTGGTCCCAGAAGAACAGGTGATATTGAAAAAGTATATGCGAATCCAACCAAGGCTAAAGACCTTTTGGGCTGGCAAACTAGACTTTCATTAGAAGAATCGTTGAGAGATGCCTGGCGATGGGAACAGAAATTAGCCAATAAGCCAATTTAAAAATTAGCCGATGGAAATGACGAAGATGAAAGAAATAAAAATGGTTGACTTGCAGGGACAATACCTGCGTATAAAGAATGAAATTGATGCAGCAATACAAGAGGTGCTGATGTCAACGGCATTTATTCAGGGCCCTCAAGTGAAATTTTTTGCTGAAGATCTCGCTAAGTATAATCATAGTGCTTATGTGGTTCCCTGCGCCAACGGAACAGACGCGCTGCAAATAGCCATGATGGCGTTGGATTTAAAAAAAGGAGATGAGGTTATACTGCCTGTTCACACCTATGTTGCCACCGCTGAAGTAATCGCGCTGCTGGGGTTGACCCCTGTTTTTATTGATGTTGAAGAAAAAACATTCAACATTGATCCAAATCAGATCAAAAGTAAAATCACCTCGAAAACAAAGGCACTTGTTCCGGTTCACCTTTACGGCCAGTGTGCTGACATGGAACCTATCTTAAAAATTGCGCACGAAAATAATCTTTATGTAATTGAAGACTTGGCTCAGGCGCTTGGCGCAGATTACGCTTTCTCCAACGGAGCAATAAAACGCGCAGGCAACATGGGTATCATCGGTTGTACTTCGTTTTTCCCTTCTAAAAATTTGGGATGTTATGGCGATGGCGGTGCGATCTTTACAAATGATCCATCGCTGGCTGAAAAAATGAAAATGATTTCTACTCACGGCCAGAAAGTAAAATACCAGCACGATATAGTTGGCATAAACAGCAGGCTTGACACACTGCAGGCTGCAATTCTTCTGGTGAAATTGAAATACCTGGATGAGTACACGCGCAGGAGAAACGAAGTTGCCGATCATTATGACAAACATTTAGCGGGCATTTCTTTCATCGAGCTTCCTTTCCGGGCCTCAAACTCAACTCATGTCTTCCATCAATATACTATAAAGACTAAAGGCATCGATCGTGATCGGTTCAAAAAGTATTTGCAAGACAAAGGAGTTCCTTCAATGATTTATTACCACATTCCGCTGCATCTTCAAAAGGCTTATCGCCAGAATGGATTTGGTGAAGGTTCTTTTCCTGTCACAGAAAAACTATCGAAAACGGTTCTCTCTCTTCCCATGCACACCGAAATGACCGAAGACGAATTGTCTTACATTTGCCAGATCATTAAAGGGTACAATGCCTGACGAAAAGAAATATTTTGCACACCCATCGGCCATCATTGATGAAGGCTGCGAAATTGGTGAGGGCACAAAGATCTGGCACTTCTCTCACATCATGCCCAATTGCAAAATTGGCGAACGATGCAACATTGGACAGAACGTAGTGATTTCGCCAGAAGTTGTGCTTGGCAAAAATGTGAAAGTGCAAAATAATGTTTCCATTTATACAGGTGTGATTTGCGAAGATGATGTATTCCTTGGCCCATCGATGGTGTTCACCAATGTGACCAACCCACGAAGTGCCGTGAATCGAAAAAACCAATATTCAAAGACACTTGTAAAAAAAGGCGCCTCTATTGGCGCAAACTCAACTGTAGTCTGCGGACATGACATCGGTCAGTTTGCATTTATTGGTGCCGGGGCTGTTGTTACAAAAAATGTTCCCGACTACGCACTTGTTATCGGCAACCCAGCGCGGCAAACCGGATGGATGAGCGAGTACGGGCATAAATTAAATTTTGACAAGAACGGAGAAGCAGTTTGCCTGGAGAGTGGAGAGAAGTATGTTCTGAAAAATGGATTTGTTAAAAAAGCATGAAAAATTTTGCATTGATAGGCGCAGCAGGCTACATCGCGCCACGGCATTTACAAGCAATCAAAGACACAGGAAATAACTTGGTCGCTGCACTTGATAAGTTCGATAGTGTAGGCATTATGGATTCTTATTTTCCCCAGGCTGATTTTTTCACGGAGTTTGAACGCTTCGACCGGCACATTGATAAGCTCAAGCGTATTGGTAAGAAGATTGACTACGTAAGCATTTGTTCACCCAATTATCTACACGACTCACATATTCGCTTTGCGTTGCGTCATCATGCCGATGCGATTTGTGAAAAACCATTAGTGCTCAATCCATGGAATGTTGACGCACTCAGCGAAATCGAAAAAGAGACAGGCAAAAGAGTTTATACTATTTTGCAATTGCGCCTGCATCCTAATATCATTCAACTAAAAAAGGAAGTTGAAAATGCACCGGCAGATAAAATTTTTGATGTCAACCTCACCTACATTACATCGCGGGGCAAGTGGTATCATCACAGTTGGAAAGGCGATGAAATCAAATCGGGGGGGATTGCCACCAACATCGGCATTCATTTTTTCGATATGCTATTGTGGGTGTTTGGCGACATAAAGGAACTGAAGATCAACAGCTACGAAGTGGATAAAGCCTCTGGCTTTTTGGAATTGAAGAAAGCAAGAGTGAATTGGATGCTCAGCATCAATGAAAATGATCTGCCTGTAGAAGCAAAAACAAAAGGCAAGCGCACGTTCCGATCTCTTAAAAGGGATGGCAACGAAATTGAATTCAGTGATGGGTTCACCGAATTGCATACAAAAAGCTATTCGGAGATTTTGGCAGGTCGTGGATTTGGATTGAATGATGCAAGGCCTTCAATTGAACTCGCTCATCAAATCAGGCCAAAGAGAAATTAAGAATTTATGAAAGGAATTATTTTAGCTTGCGGATCAGGAACAAGGCTTTATCCGCTGACAAAATCAGTATCAAAACAATTATTGCCCATCTACGACAAGCCGATGATCTATTATCCGCTATCTGTGCTGATGCTGGCTGACATTCGAGAGATTTTAGTCATTACTACTCCTCACGAAAAAGTTCTTTTTCAAAATTTATTGGGAGATGGAAGTCAATTTGGACTGAAGCTGGAGTACCGTGAGCAGCCTTCGCCTGATGGGCTCGCGCAGGCATTCATTATTGGAGAAACTTTTATTGGAAAGGACAATGTATGTCTTGTGCTCGGTGATAATATTTTTTACGGTTACAATTTCTCTTCAATGCTCGAAGAAGCAGGTCAGCTTAAAAGGGGCGCAGAAGTTTTTGGCTATTATGTAAATGATCCAGACCGTTACGGAGTTGTTGAGTTCGATTCAATAGGCAAAGTCATTTCGATCGAAGAGAAACCCAAAGAGCCAAAATCAAATTACGCTGTCACAGGCCTGTATTTCTATGACAACAGCGTAGTTGATCGCGCGAAGAAGATCAAGCCATCTCCAAGGGGCGAATTAGAAATTACCGATCTTAACAAAAGCTATTTAGATGAAGGCCAGCTTCATGTGAAGTTATTAGGAAGAGGAATGGCTTGGCTTGACACAGGCACTCATGAATCCTTGATTCGAGCATCAACTTTTGTTGAATCGATTGAAGAACGACAAGGGCTAAAAATTGCATGCCTAGAAGAAATTGCATTCCGCAAAGGATATATTTCAAAAGAAAAAATATTGGAACTAGCTAAACCCCTGAGCAAAAATCAATATGGTCAATACCTGATCAAAATCGCTAACGAAAAAATTAATCCATGAGCAAAATAAAATTAATCGAAACGGGATTTGATGATTTATTGATTATTGAAGTTCCAAAATTTGGGGATGCACGGGGGTATTTTTCAGAGACATATAATTATCGTGATTTGAAATCAAGTGGAGTCGACATTCAATTTGTACAAGACAATCAATCTAAGTCTTCTCGTGGAGTGATTCGAGGGCTTCACTTTCAAAACGCTCCATACGCACAAACCAAATTGGTTCGTGTGCTTAGCGGGTCTATTCTTGATGTTGTCCTTGATTTGAGAAGAGATAAAAAGACTTTTGGTAAAATTTTTCAATTAGAAATGTCAGCCGAAAAAGCTCAGCAGCTTTTGGTACCCAAGGGTTTTGCTCATGGGTTTATAGTGCTCAGTAGTAGTGCAGAGTTACTTTATAAAACCGATGAATTCCATTTCACTGAATCAGAAGGTGGGATTTTGTTCAATGACCCCGCACTGAATATTGATTGGAAAATTCCTTTTTCGGAAATGATAATCTCGGATCGTGACAAAAAACATCCTAAGTTTGCAGACGCCAAATTCAATTTTTAAGATAAGACAATGAAGTCCATTTTAGTTACAGGTGGAGCTGGGTTTATCGGCTCCAATTTCGTTTTGCATTTCTTAAACAAGTATCCCGATTATCAAGTCATTAATCTTGACCTGCTCACCTATGCGGGAACACTTGACAATCTTAAAGAAGAACAGGCCAATCCTCGTCACATTTTTGTAAAGGGCGACATTATGGATCGCACGTTGGTCGAAAAGACTTTTCATGAGCATGATATTTCAGGAGTGATCCATTTCGCAGCAGAGTCGCACGTTGATAATTCCATTTCCGGACCCGAAGCATTCATTAAAACCAATGTCTTCGGAACGTTCACAATTTTAGATGTTGCAAGAAAAAACTGGATGGATGCCCCGTTCCAATTCAAGCAAGGCAAAAACGGAAATCGCTTTTTGCACATCTCCACCGATGAAGTATATGGTTCGCTTGGCGCAGCCGGACTGTTCACAGAACAAACTGCTTACGCGCCTAACAGTCCTTACTCTGCTTCGAAGGCGAGTAGTGATATGCTGGTGAGAAGTTATTTTCACACCTACGGAATGAATGTTGTTACCACAAATTGTTCAAATAATTACGGCCCAAAACAGCATCAAGAGAAATTGATTCCAACCATTATACGTTCAGCTCTGACAGGCAAATCGATTCCGATTTATGGTGACGGGAAAAATGTGCGCGACTGGCTTTATGTTTTAGATCATGTAAAAGGAATTGACCTTGCTTTCCATAATGGCAAAGCTGGTCAGACTTACAATATTGGTGGTCGCAATGAGCGCAATAATAATCAAATTGCTGAAACGATTTGTTCCATTCTTGACAAACTCAAACCTCGCGCTGATGGAAAGTCGTATCGCCAACAAATCACATACGTACAAGACCGGGCTGGTCACGACAAGCGCTACGCCATTGATGCAACCAAAATTGAAAATGAGTTGAAGTGGAAAGCGGATGAAAATTTTGATAGCGGAATTCAGAAGACGGTCAAATGGTATCTTGAAAAACTCAGTGCTTGAAGGGAATTTGATTTTTTGATACAAAAAAATCCAGCAGCAGAATCGGCATCCGTTAGTCATTTCGTTCTTGCTCCCCTCCCAATTACTTCTTATTATTACTTTCTAACCCATCAAACTCATGAAATATTTTTCATTTGTCTCAGTTGCATTAATTCTATTAATTTCTTGCAGCAAATCGCCAAAAGTTGATCAGGATTTCATCTATCCAAAATCTGATAAAGGCGATGTAGTCGACACCCTGTTCGGTGTGGTCATTGCTGATCCTTATCGCTGGATGGAAAACGACACAGCTCAATCTACTGCGGATTGGGTGAAAAATCAAAATGAAATTACGTTAGGGTTCTTGAAAAAAATCCCTTATCGCGATGCAATCAAAAAACGATTGGAAGAATTATACAATTATGAACGATTGACAGCGCCCTTCAAAGAAGGAGAATATTATTACTTCTATAAAAATGACGGATTGCAAAATCACAGCGTATTATATCGTAAAAAAGGAATGGACGGAGTCTCTGAAGTATTTCTTGATCCAAATAGTTTTTCGAAAGACGGAACTACACGCTTAGCAGGCGTTTCCTTTTCAAAAGATGGATCAAGGGTAGGATTTCAAATTTCGAAGGGTGGAGCAGATTGGACCGAAGCAATAATCATCAATGCTGCAGATAAAAAACTTTTGGAAGATACCCTGCGTGACATCAAGTTCAGCGGAATTTCATGGAGAGGCAACGAGGGGTTTTATTTCAGTACCTATGAAAAACCTAAAGGCAGTCAGCTTTCTGCCAAAACTCAAAATCATAAATTGTATTATCACAAAGTTGGAGCGCCACGCAGTCAAGATAAATTAGTCTTTGGTGATGATAAAAATCCAAGAAGATATGTGGGTGGTTATCTTACAGAAGATGAACGTTTCCTTGTTGTTTCAGCCGCCAACAGTACCACGGGAAATGAATTGTACATTCAAGATTTAAAAAATCCATCGGCCAAGTTGATGACCATGGTTAATAACTTTGATAATAATCATGGCATCATTGCAAATGACGGTGACAGGCTAATCATTGAAACCAATCTGAATGCCCCCAACAGCCGGGTGGTTGAAGTGGGCTTAGCAAAACCTACACCCGAAAACTGGAAAGATATCATTCCAGAAACTGAAAATGTATTGAATACGAACACAGGTGGCGGCAAAATATTTGCGAGTTATTTAGTAGATGTTAAGACAGAAGTGAAACAATTCGATATGAAGGGTAAACTTGAGCGCAAAATTGAATTGCCCGGTATTGGCACAGCCAACGGCTTTGGAGGCAAGCAGAGCGACAAAGAACTTTATTATTCGTTTACCTCATTCACCTACCCGCCAACTATTTTTAAATACGATATCACGAGCGGCAAATCTTCGCTTCACGAAAAACCAAAAGTCGATTTCAAGCCGGAAGAGTACGAAACCATGCAAGTTTTTTACAGCAGCAAGGACGGAACACGCATCCCCATGTTTATCACATACAAAAAAGGGCTTGAATTGAATGGAAAAAATCCAACGCTCCTATATGCCTATGGGGGATTCAACATCAGCCTTACGCCAAGTTTCAGCACTTCTAGAATTGTTTGGTTAGAAAATGGAGGAGTCTATGCTCAACCCAATTTGCGCGGTGGCGGAGAGTACGGAGAGAAATGGCATTTGGCCGGAACAAAAATGAACAAACAAAATGTGTTTGATGATTTCATTGCAGCGGGTGAATACCTGATCAAAGAAAAATATACTTCAAGCGATTATCTCGCCATTCAAGGTGGTTCAAACGGTGGCTTACTTGTTGGTGCAACAATGACACAACGACCCGATTTAATGAAAGTAGCTTTACCTGCTGTTGGTGTTATGGACATGTTGCGCTATCATAAATTCACAGCCGGTGCAGGTTGGGCATACGATTATGGCACTGCCGATGACTCGAAAGAAATGCTTGAGTATTTGAGAAAATATTCTCCCGTTCATGCACTGAAGCCCGGCACTTCTTATCCGGCCACTTTGGTAACCACGGCTGATCATGATGATCGTGTGGTCCCGGCTCACTCATTCAAGTTTGCCGCGACATTACAAGAAGATCACAAAGGAACTTCTCCTGTTTTAATTCGGATTGATACCAAATCGGGTCACGGTTCATCCAATCTCTCTAAAGCGTTGGATGTAACAGCCGATCAGTATGCATTCACATGGTACAACATGGGCGTGCTTCCACCCTTGGCAAAAAAAGACATGTAACCTAGTCAGTTGCCGGTTACTGGTCACCAGGGTAACTGGTGTCCGGTAACTTTATCCTTTCAGCCGATTTCTTTCCAATAAGTTCAGCCAGTTCTTCCAGTGAAGCGTCCTTGATTTTTTTCACTGACTTAAAATGCCGGAGGAGCTTGTCGGCTGTCTTTTTGCCAATGCCGGGGATGCTTTCAAGTTCAGTAACAAAAGTGTTTTTGCTTCTCTTGAGTCTGTGAAACTCAATGGCAAAGCGGTGGGCTTCATCACGGATTTGTTGAATCAATAAAAGCCCAGGAGATTTTTTGCTGATGAGGAGTGGCAGTGGGTCTTCGGGGTAATAGATTTCTTCTAATTTTTTAGCGATGCCAACAATCGGAATTTTGCCATACAATCCTAAATCTTTCAGCGCCTCGCACGCACTGCTTAGCTGACCCTTGCCTCCATCCACAATGATCAAACTTGGATATTCGCTTTGCTCTTCTATGATGCGCATGTACCTGCGTGTTACTATTTCTTTCATCGAAGCAAAATCGTCCGGGCCAACCACAGTTTTGATGTTGAAATGCCGATAGCCTTTTTTATCTGGATAGCCGTCAACAAATCGAACCATGCTCGCCACAGGGGATGTGCCTTGAAAATTGGAGTTGTCAAAACACTCGATGATTTTTGGAAAATGGACTAATCTTAAATTCTCCTGAAGGATAGAAAGGACTTCGCTTTTCTTTGATTTGCGAGAATCTTTCGAGAGCTCTTTCTCTCGCTTCATGAACATCGAATTCTTTAACGACATTTCAACCAGCTTTCTTTTATCACCGATTTGCGGCACAACATTTTCGAAATCACCTGACTTTAACGAAAGTGGAATGTTGGTATAAACTTCCGGATTACTGCTTCGATAGGTAGCTCGTAATTCGACAACAGCATAGTTCAGAATTTCTTCATCGGTTTCATCCAATTTCTTCTTGATCTCTATATTCTTCGAAAAAATGATCGAACCTTCTTTCACTTGCAAGTAATTGATGAAGGCAGATGTTGGTGAACTGGCAATCGTGATCACGTCAATGTTGGTGAGCTTACGATTTACAACTAATGACCTTGATTGGAAGTTTTCGAGCAGGCCTAATTTTTGTTTGAACTCATCGGCTTTTTCAAATTCCATTTTTTCGGCAGCTTCATTCATTCGCGAGGTGAACTCTTCTTCCACTACACTCAAATCGCCCTTTAAAATATTTCTCGCCTGCGCAATATCATCGAGGTAGCTTTTTTCATCTTGCAGCCCCTCGCACGGGCCTTTGCAGTTGCCGATGTGATACTCCAGGCAAACTTTAAATTTCTTCTGAAGAATATTCTCTTCTGACAAAATCAAATTGCACGTGCGAATGGAGTAAAGTTTTCGCACCAATTCCAAAATATTCTTCATTGACACTACGCTGGAATAGGGCCCAAAATATTCACCCTGTCGGGGAATGAATTTGCGAGTAGAAATGATTCGGGGAAAGCGCTCCTTAATGATGCAAAGGAAAGGGAATGTCTTATCGTCTTTTAAAAGGATATTGTACTTCGGCTGGTTTTGCTTGATGAGATTGTTTTCAAGCAACAGTGCATCAAACTCATTGTTCGCCAATGTGAATTCGATGTTTCGAATCTCAGAAACTAATCTTTCCGTCTTGCGGCTTTCCTGTGATTGTTTGTTGAAATAACTGCTTACTCTTTTTTTTAAACTCTTCGCCTTGCCCACGTAGATCATCACCCCGTCTTCATTGAAATAACGGTACACCCCAGGAGAATCAGGCAATGTCGCGATTATGGATTTTAATTTTTCGTCTTTCGTCACGCTGCAATTTCGGCAAAATCTTAAATACGAGAGTGTTAAAATTCAGATGTTTGTTCGATGTCGCTCAAAAAAAAAGCGGCAATCATTACACTTTCCTAGATTTTAATTTTGAAAGGCCGTCTAGGGAAGAATGTTTCGCTCCCGCGCAATTCGCAGGAGCATCTGAAGGCTATTGATGTTGAATTTGCGGAACAGGTTTTTACGATGGGTTTCTACCGTGAGTGGACTCAGGAAAAGCTTTTCGGCAATTTGAGGACCCTTCAATCCATCGGCCAAGAGGTGTAAAATTTCTTTTTCTCTGCGGGTGAGCAAGGGATCATCGGTGGCGAGTGACTTCGGGACCTGAAACTGCTCCAATATTTTTTCATTGGCTGCCCGGCTGAGGTACACTTTTCCTTTTGAAACGGTTTCGATGGCTTCCAGTAGTTCGGACCGTTCCATATTTTTGAGCAAGTATCCGTTTCCTCCTCGTTGTAAAAGGCTGGTGATTATACCGGCTTCGTTGGTGGAGGTAAGTCCAATTATCTTCGGGTGATGGCACTTTGCTCTGATCTTCATACACAGCTCCAAGCCATCTAAATCGGGCAGGCTTATGTCCAACAAAATAATATCGGGCTCATTGTCCATTAGAAAAGACAAAGTTTCGGCAGCCGTTTTACAAGCGCCAGTAATACGAAGGGAGGGCTCATCCTTCAGCATTGTTTTTATTCCATCGTGAACCAGCGGATGATCATCAACAACTAAGATACTTATCACGGCCTCAGGATTATTGATTATAAATATAGGGATTGCGATCAGTCATTCTTCATGAATTAAAAAGTCCATCATGACCGTAGTCCCCACATTTTTCTGCGAGTCAATGGTCATTTTTCCGTTCAGGTAATTAACCCGGCTTTGAATAGTGGCAATTCCTGCGTGCTTTAGTAGATCGGCTTCCTTTGTGTTGAACCCCTGACCGTTATCTTCCACGATTACACTTAGTCGGGAATTTTCTTTAATGAATTGTATAATAGCTTCAGTAGCATGTGCATGTTTGATGACGTTGTTCAAAAGTTCCTGCACAATTCTGAACAACATGATTTCAGTAGAATCGTTCAATCGCTTGCTCATGCCGTGCGCCTCGAGGGAAACCTTTAACAATTTGCCAGCGCTGATATTATCGCACAAATCCTTGACTGCATCAACCAGGCCGAGTTTCATTAGCACTTCAGGCATCATGTTGTGTGCTATGCGTCTCACTTCTAGGGAGGCAGTATCGACAAGCTCAAAGCTTTTCTGGAACAACTCATTATGATTTAGTTCGGGAGCATCGTGCTTCAGCGAACTAAAATACATTTTTACAGTTGAGAACAAACCGCCCAATCCATCGTGCAGATCCTTTGCGATTCTGGCTCTTTCTGTTTCCTGCCCGTTGATCATCGATTGAAGTGACACCACTTGCTGTTGTTGCTCCATTTGTTTCACTCGCTCGCTTTGCAGTCGTTGCTTATTCTGGAAATTGTGGCGCAACAACAAAACGATAGCAGCGAGCGCAAGTACCAACCCGAACGCAATGCTGATGTAAATGTTTCTTCTTCTGATTTCAAAATCTTTTTCAAGGTGGGCCTTCTGCAGGCTGACGATTTCTTCCTCTTTATGCCGCGTTTGATACAATACCTCCAAATGGTTGACGGCCCGTATTTTTTCTATACTTAATATACTGTCTTCATAACTTTTGTGTAGTTGGTAGGAGAGCATAGCATTCTGAAAGTCTTTCTGCTGCTCCTGTAATGACGATAAATAAAAATAGGATCGACTTAAATTGTTATAGCTCTTATTTCGAGTCGACCCAGAGATGGCCTGATTCAAATAATACCGGGCCGAATCAATCTGCTTGTCGGCCAATAAGGCAGCTCCCAATTGAGTATAAAGATTTTCTTCATCAATTGAAAGATGTTGGTATCGAGCATACGTTAGAGCTTGCCTGAAAAGGCGGATTGCGTTTTTGAATTCATTCTGTTTCATAGCCACTCTCCCCAAGCCCTCATAGCTGTATAAAATAGGCTCGTGGCTGGGTGCATCGCGGTCAATAAGAATGATTGTATCGTATAGATGTTTTGCTTTCTCAAATTTATTTTTTGATAAGAAATGGTCTGCCATTTTCTGAATAGGATTTTTGATATACCAGTTTTCTGAAGCAGTGAGTGCTTTTTTGTAGGCAGCCTGATAATATTCGAATGCCTTTTCATCCTGACGTAGTTTTATCAGAACATCTCCTGCGAGGAGGTAAGGATATATGCACAGGAGTTGAATGTTAGGATCAGCACTTTTCTCGTAACCCGCTGCTGAAAGCTGGGCATAATGGAAAGCGGATGGATAGTCGCCTAACTGATAGTAAAGCCGGCTATAGGTTTCGTGAATGAAAGGTAAAAAGGCTTTGTTGTTTTGATCCATTGCTTTTTGAAGGGACAGGAAGGTGGAATCAAACTCCTCTTGCTTCAGATAAATATTTGCCAGCAGGTTGTAAGCATCAGCCTGGTGAGTGAAGTATTTGGTCTTTTCGGCCAAAGCTATACTCTCTCGGAGTACATAAGAAGCATTTTCGAGATTTCGACCAAACCAGCTTTTTCTTCCTAATTCAAACAACGATTGGACTTTAGCACTATCGGCCAGGTGGGATGACAAAATTCTGGTCACACTATCGGCAACCGGGTTTTGAGCGGGGCAAATGCCCGTCATTGTTATCAATACCAATGTTGAGAAACCTTTTGTAAGCGAATAGAATTTAGGTTGAAATGGCATTGTAAGAACAAAAGTTACCATTCCCGGTGAATAAATCTTCTACCTGCTTTCAGGTATTTTTTGCGAATGATAATTCATGGTATTCCGGTATTGAGCGGCAGTAGTGCTCCTACTACTTTTAGTTATCAATTTTCACCACAACAAAATATGAAGACCGTTATCCTTTTTCTATTTGCATGGGCGATAGCAAATAACACGATGGCTACCGTGCGCACCGTAAGTAGTAATCCTTCAAACCTGGGACAGTTCAATACTATACAGGCAGCCATTGATGCGAGTGTAGATGGAGACACCGTATATGTTTATGGCAGCCCGAATACCTATGCCTCATTTCAAATTACCGACAAGAAAATAACCGTTGTTGGCCCGGGTTGGTCGCCAGATAAAAACCTGCCACTCAGCGCCACCGTCACCGGAGCCACCTTGCGCAACTCACCTGCTGGCGGCAGTCCTGATGGATCGGAATTGCAAGGCCTTGTCTTTACCAGTACCGTGAATGTTTCTCAGAATGCAGGTGGAGATGTAGGTGTCAACAACGTTCGAATTATACGCTGCCAGTTCAATGGTACCCTCCAGTGGGATTTAGGGTCTACCGGTTTCCTCGTGGAGGGTTGCGTGTTTTATAATGCAGTTAATTTCAATAGCTCGGCAACCTTTCAGAATTTTCTATTTCAAAATAACTATTTCTTTTTCTCCGTGTGTTGTATCTCTACTCAGATCAATAGTCTGACTAATTGCGTGAACGTGCGTTTCGATCACAACCTTTTCACTAGCTCCAACAATTCTGGAGGCTCATCTGTTTTCGTGTTTGGCGGCAACTGTCGGTTTCTCTCCTTCACCAACAATATTTTTAACCAAGCCAATACCGGTGGTAATGTGAGCCTTAGCTCCTTTACCAACAACCTTACCAATAACATCACACTCAATTCGTCAAACGCCACTTCAAATGCCACACCATGGGGTATAAATAGCAATGTAGATGGCGGAGGAAACGTGGCTAACCAAAATCCTTTGATGGTCGATCAAGCGAGTGTTAATGCAGCCAGCAGTTCTCCTCTCTTGAACTTCACTATTGCCAGCGGCCCTGCCAACAACAGTGGTAGTGATGGCAAAGACATGGGCTTGTTATTCGATTCTACCGGTAGCCTGAACTGGAACAACAGTCGCAACAGTCGCTTGCCGCGAATTTTCAGCATGAACATCACCACTCCAACCGTAACGCCCGGAGGCAACCTGAGCGTAACGGTAGATGCGCGCAAGAGCAATTGATGCGAATAATGAGGGAGACAATTATTTATTGGCTGCTAGTTTCATGCTATGAGTTACGACTGTGTAGTTGGATGACTAGTTGTCGCCAAAAGAAATCATCCCTCCTTATTTTTGCTTTACTCGTCCTTCTATCATCGGGCAGCGTTGCACAAAGTGTGTTGAATGCCGAATATTTTTTTGATACTGATCCCGGCCTAGGCAGCGCCACACCCATCACACTTTCTCCAACCGGTGGCGATATTGTTTTTACTGCTGCCATCTCCACTGCATCACTATCTAGTGGATTCCATCAGCTGGCGATCCGCGTGAAGGAAACGGGAGGTTTGTGGAGTGAATTTGAGGGCCGGGGATTTTACATTACTTCCACCACAGTTAACGCTGCCGACCTTAGCGCTGCGGAATATTTTTTTGATTCCGATCCGGGCAACGGAAACGGAACGGCAGTTCCCATTACATCGGGGGCTACGGCTAATTTCACTTTCAGTGTACCAGTAACGGGGTTGCTACCGGGATTTCATTTTTTAACGGTACGCACAAAAAATTTAGCGGGTGAATGGGGTGTGTTTGAAGCTCGCGGATTTTATATCACTGCTTCTACCTCGAACGCGGCAGACATCGCATCGGCAGAATACTTTTTTGATGCTGATCCAGGTAACGGAAATGGTACGCCTATTGCGATCGCACCGGGGGCGATCGCGAATTTCACAGTAAGTCTTCCCTCTGCAGGTTTGTTATCCGGTTTTCATTTTCTGGCCATTCGCACAAAGGGAGCGGATGGAAAGTGGGGCGTGTTTGAAAGTCGAGGCTTTTATGTAACGGGCTCGGCTGTCGATGCACCCGATATTATAAGCGCTGAATATCTTTTTGATACAGATCCGGGACATGGAAATGGCACGTCTATCTCAATCTTAGGAGGAGCTTCTTCTAATTTTACGATAAGCCTGCCAACTACCGGCCTTACTCCCGGTTTTCATTTCCTGGTTATCAGGACTAAGCAAGCCGATGGCAAATGGGGCTTATTTGAGAGTCGAGGTTTATATATTTCTACTTTGGCAGCGAACTCCCCTGATATAGTAGCTGCCGAATATTTTTTGGATGATATCGATCCAGGCGAAGGCAATGCACTATCATTAGTCGTTAATGTTCCGGGAACAATAGTTAACCAGGTGTTCGACATTAATTTGAGCGGGGTGCCCAGTGGATCGCGAAAATTAAATCTTCGTGTTCAGGACGCTAACGGAATATGGAGTTCGATAGAAACAGCGGCTTTTACAGTGCTGTCTTGCACCCCACCAACTGCCCCATCAGGAGTTAATGCCAGCCGATGCGATGCAGGCAGCGTGATTCTTTCAGCAACCAATGCATCAGGTAACCAACAATATCACTGGTATTCAGATAACATTACCAACACAATTACATTCACGGGCTCATCTTATAGCACACCCTCGTTGAGTACAAGTACGGATTATTATGTAAGCATTTTCGATCCTTCAACCGGTTGTGAGAGCAACCGCATCAAAGTCTCTGCTTCAGTTAATGGAATTTCGAAACCAACGATCAACCCGAGTGGCTCGCTCACACTTTGTTCAGGAAACAGTCTGACAATTTCCGCTCCATCAGGATTTAAAAAATATTCTTGGAGCAATGGAGATACTACTAGACAGATCAAAGTCTCTACTTCCGCGACCTATTCGGTAACCGTTGGCGATGGTACGTGCACAAGCATTGCCTCTGATCCGTTCGTGCTAACCGTGGTATCCAAGCCTGCAAAACCTATTGTGCAAACTCCTGGCGGCACCACTATTTGCGGAAGCGGAAGTATAACGCTTTCAGCACCCGTTGGCGCATCAAGTTATTTATGGTCTACAGGAGAAGTGACTAATCAGATCTCAGCAAATACAAATGGAAGCTACACTGTTCAAATTACTGATTCCAACAATTGTCTGAGCGATGCCTCAGATCAAATTACTGTGCAAGTGGTTGCGGTGCCGAGCAAGCCAGTGATCACAGCCATCGGGTCAACCGCACTCTGTAATAATTCTTCAGTGATACTATCGGCTCCTCAGGGCTTTACGAATTATCAATGGAGCACAGGTGCAACTTCAACCGACATTATTGTTTCAACGGCTGGAAGCTATACGGTTTCTGTAAATAACGGAAACTGCACAAGTGTTGCCTCTGATCCTTCAGTAGTCACAGTTAGTGCACCACCTGCAAAGCCAATTATTCAAGTTACTGGCAGCGCCACGATTTGCGGAAGTGGATCGGTCACGCTCTCGGCACCCATGGGTGCATCGAAATACATTTGGTCAGATAACTCTACAAATCAAACACTTAATGTAAGCACAGCCGGAAATTATTCTGTGCAAATCTTCGATACCAATAATTGTGAAAGTGTTGCTTCCGATCAAATCGTGGTGAACGTAACAACCATTCCAACCAAGCCATCTGTTACCGCGATCGGGTCCACGTCTTTGTGTATCAATTCTGCGGTACTCCTGTCTGCTCCATCGGGGTTTTCAACCTATCAGTGGAGTGACGGCTCTATTGCCCAACAAGTGATTGCGGCTTCCGCAGGGAATTATTCAGTGAAGGTTGGCAACAGTTCAAATTGCCTGAGTGCATCATCCGATGCTGTCAGCGTGACTGTTACTAACATGCCTTGCAATTCGGGCGGAGGAAGCACGACCAATACGCCACCCTCTATTACTGACGCTACCATTGATGTTCTCTCGGAAACCAAAGGTATTTTCGATCTGAAGCCCCTGGTGACGAAAGGTTCGGCCGGGATTGATTTTAGCACATTAAGAATTACGGTTGCCCCCATTAGCGGTGTCAAAGCATTGATAGATGATGCTTATAATCTCATTCTTGATTACACAGGAATCTCTTTTTCCGGGAAAGAAAATATTGGAATACAGGTGTGCGACTCACTTAACAGTTGCACAGAACGGACGTTGGTGATCGATGTCGTTGCTTTTATTGAAATACTTAACGCGGTCTCTCCTCATTTAGATGGACTTAATGATTTCTTTAATTTAAAATACATCGACAAAATCGATAACACGAAAAGCAACAAAGTGACAATCGTTGATCGTTGGGGCAATGAGGTCTTCTCAATTTCGGACTACAATAATGCCGATCGCATCTTTAAAGGAAACGACAACAGCGGAAAAGAACTTCCCTCAGGAACCTATTATTACAGAATAGATTTTACAAGCGGCCGTCCGACCCTCTCAGGGTTTCTTTCATTAAAAAGATGAAGCCATGAAATTAATCTTATTAGCGTCCCTGCTCGTTCTTGCTACTTCCATGAATGGTATTGCTCAGCAAGATCCCGTGTATGCACAATATCAGAACAACCCTCTTGTGATCAATCCGGCCTACACCGGAATCAACAACAGATTCAACGCTAACCTGCAATACCGTTCGCAATGGAGTGCAGTAGAGGGACATCCCGAAACTTTTAATTTCAATTCACATCTTTCCATTGTTGACAACAAAGTAGGTGTTGGCGTCATGTTCATACAAGATAAAATAGGGGAAAACACAATGACCGAATTTTCGGTTACGGGCTCTTACAAAATAAAATTGAAGGGCGATCAGGTTTTTTCTTTTGGCATGCAGTTCGGTCTGATGCGATTCACCAATAATAACTCTTCACTCAACCTTCAACCGGGCGATCCTTACTTTACACCATACAACGTATCACATTTCAATACGGGCGCAGGTATGATGTTAAAAAGTGATCGCTACTTATTTGGAATAGCTGTGCCAAGGTTGCTGCCCGTCACTCTTAATCAGGGTCAAGGCCAGAATATTTTAGTGTACGATCGAACATATTATTTTCTCGGATCATATATGGCCTTCCTTAGCGAACGAGTGCGGCTGCGACCCGCTGTATTGTTTCATACATCAGACAAGTTCAAGAGCTCAATTGATTTGAATGTGAATTTGCAAATCGAAGATTTTTATTCCGCAGGCCTTTTTACACGAGGTCTTAACACCTACGGACTGCTGTTGCAAATGATTGTGAAGCACTATCGTTTCGGGTATGCCATTGAAGTGCCAGGATCAAAGACCGCCATCCCTTTCACAACGCATGAGTTCATGCTAGGGATTTCATTAAGCACTTACGGTTTTCATGACCATTCCTTTTCCGTGTTTTAATTTTTTTTCATCTTTGAAGACATCGGCCTTGCATGTCTTCGCTCAACCGCTTTTTATGTTTTGTTGTTCTCATTCCCATTTTCAGGACTGAGTTATACGCTCAATTTCATCTCAAAAAACAGGAGGCGGTTAAAGTAATTTTTTATTATAACGCTACCTGGGAGCTAACCACTCTTGAAAAATCTTTTTATCGGAGAGAAGCTTACTTTGATTTGAATGATATGGTCTTTGATGGGTTGTACAGCGATTATAAGGATAACAAATTAATAGCTGATGGCATTTACAACCACGGCATCAAGACGGGGATACATAGTGAATATTCTGATCACTCAGTAAAAACCAAAGTGGAATATTCCGGAGACGATTTTACAATTTGGGAATGGAATGACGGTAAAAGCGATGGTGTAAAAAACGGCAATGGTAAATTTTCTACGCTATATTTTTATTTCGCCAGCAGCAACGGGCAGATTACCGCGAAGCAAGGTATTGTTAATGGCGAATTTCAAAATGGCCGGAGAGTTGGTAGGTGGATGTATTACGACCTGAATAAATCCAAAATGGATAAGGAGATATATGTGAATGGAAGTCTCTCGAAGCGGGTACATTATTCCAAACAGGACTCCATTGAGTTAAAAGAAAAGAAATCAATTTACCTTTCTCTCAATTCATTGAACACAGAAATACTGATGTTCGACAAGGAATCATTCTCTTATTTGAATCAGTATTTTGAGCAATATGTCACCTATCCTGTTTCTTTCGAGAGAAACGTCACGTATCCACACGGCCTAAAACAATTGCTCACCCTTCTCACACAGGCAATGGCTCTGCCCGAGAGAAATATCGAAGTGCTGCGATTAAAGATTGATGAACATGGCCAGGTTGCTAAAGCGGTCATCGTTAGATCGATCAACTCAGTCTATGATAATCTTACAAATCAAATTTTTGAAATGCATCAAAACCGGCTAATGCCCGCCATGAAGAATGGAAAGCCCGTGCCAGCAGTAGTTTACTTACCGATTGCCAGTGGTGAAGAATGGATGCGAGCCCTCGAAGAAATGCAAACGGAGTGGTTTTTAGATTACTCGAATTTCATGGATTAATTCCTGATGTCTTCGGGCTCTATATCCTGAACCTGAACAGAATCTTGCTTCTGATTTCCCCGATCAATGGAAATATCTACACCAGAAGAAGGTCGTTTGAAAAAACCTTTTACAATTCCAGTTGACGGGTCTGCATACACTTTGGTCATGAACTTTGCCCAGATAGGGCGAGCACTGCTTGCTCCCTGACCAAACACCCATGAAGGAAAATGTATCGCTCGCTCATCACCTCCCACCCAGACACCTGCTACTAAATCGTGTGTCACTCCAATGTACCAACCATCAGAGGCATCGTTAGTTGTTCCGGTCTTTCCACCAATCTCATTGTCTTTGCGTAATTCCAATGGAAGGCCGATCGATGTACCCCCACTTTCTTCCACTCCACCCTTCAACATGTAAATCATTTTGAAAGCAGTTTGCTCGTTGATCGCTTCTTTGGTTTTTGGTACAAAGTTTTCAATCACATTTCCGTTTTTGTCTTCAATACGTGTAATGAAAAAAGGCTTCGTATTTATTCCGCCATTCACGAAAGTGCAATACGCGCCTACCATTTCGAAAAGGGAAACATCACTTGTACCAAGACATAGGGATGGTACTGCATCAAGCTTGCTTTCAATGCCTACCCTATGAGCAAATTCAACAACATTTTCCGCTCCCAGGGCCTGCATCATTTGTGCTGTGATCGAATTGATTGACCTAGCCATGGCCTGACGTATCGTCATCGGTTTACCCGTTCCTTTGGGAGGGCCATCAGAGTTTGGTGGATACCAGGCGGGTTGACCAGGTACTTTAAATTGTGGAGAGATGTCACGCAAAGTGTAAGACGGTAAATAACCATTCTCCATAGCGAGTCCATAAACGAAAGGTTTAAAGGTAGACCCCGCTTGTCGTTTACCTTGACGCACGTGATCGAACTTAAAATATTTGTGGTCAACTCCTCCTACCCATGCTTTGATGTGCCCGCTGATCGGGTCCATAGCCATCATCCCGGCTTGCAAAAACCGTTCGTAGTAATTAAGGGAATCAAAACTACTGAACAAAGTATCACGTTCTCCTTTGGTAGTATAAATGGTCATCGGTTTCTTTAGCCGAAGCATTATTCGAAGGGAATCAGAATTCTCTCCGTACTTCTCCGCAAGGGCCTTATATGCATCGGTTTTACGAATTCGTTTGGCTAAAAAATCCTTGATCTCACGGCCGTCCTCATCGACCCAGGGATTTCGTTCGCGTTTTTTCCACTCGTTGGTAAACTGGTTTTGCAGTGGCCTCATGTGCTCTGCCATCGCTTCTTCAGCATAGCGTTGTAACTTGCTGTCGAGTGTGGTGTAAATTTTCAAACCCGAGTTGTAAAGGTCAATGCCTTTGATGTTACAATAGTTAAGCAGATGATTCCCCAACACCGTGCGGAAGTAAGTGGCCAATCCTTCATTTTGATTTTGAACACTATATTTTAATTCTATTGGCAATGACCTGATCGAATCAAATTGCTCAAGGGTTTTGATTTTATATCCGTGCTTATAAATTTTGTAGAGCACTTCATTACGTTTCTTAAGCGCGTTATTTGGATTTCTTTTCGGGTTATAAAATGAAGGGGCTTGTAGCATTCCAACAAGGATAGCAGACTCTTGAAGGTTAAGACTATCAGGTTGTTTATTGAAATACGTTTCTGCCGCGACTTTTATCCCAAAAGCGTTGCTGCTGAAATTACTGGTGTTCAGATACATCGCAATGATTTCCTCTTTCGTAAAATTCTCTTCAAGGTTCACTGAAATGATCCATTCTTTCGTTTTCTGGATTACACGTCTTGGAAGTTTTCCAAGTTTAGCAAGTGGGCCATCTAAACTCTTATCCGTGTTTTGGGTATAAAGGTTTTTTGCCAGCTGCTGAGTGAGCGTGCTGCCTCCACCTGAGTTGCTAAATGTGAGCAGTCCTTTAATTACCCGAAAGTAAGCCGGCAAATCAAGACCAGAGTGTTGGTAGAACCTATGATCTTCCGAGATTAATAAAGTGTTGATAAGATCAGGAGAGAGCTGTGAATAATATACCTGGCTGCGGTTATATCGAAAATATCGTCCAAGCGAAACACCATCGGCTGAAATAATTTCAGACGACAAATCATTTTCAGGGTTTTCAACTTCGTGAATGCTCGGCATTCCTCCATATAGTCCGAACAAGTCGATGCTTACCGTAAATACATACAACGGCATACCAAAAATAAAAACCAGAAATACAATCCATATATACTTTGAAGCACGCGGCACCCATGGAAACCGCATTTTCAGGATTGCCTCAATTTTACTTTTGATAGTTTTTGTCGAAGAACGTGAGGTACTCATCCAATGATTTGGTTCGATAGAAAATCTGAAAATTATCTTTAGTGATCACAAAGTTATAGAATTTGTAATCGGAAAAAGGCCTGTCTTTGGCCACTTCGTTTAAGAATTTGTAATAGTAGCTCATAGCCGATTCACGATCGGGAAATTCCACACACATGGTCAATGTCTTTTCTTCGAGACCAAGATTGCTGGTTGTAAGTTTTAAACTTTTCCATTCACTTGAATTAAATCTCTCTAAAGCATCTACCACCGGGGAAGTCAACCGATCACTTGAGTTGTATGCAACAACAAAAAAATGGGGCCCTGTGGTGGGGCCAAATTTGTTCACTTTTGCCCTCTCAATCTGCTCAACTAATGTTTTTGAAGAGGCCATCAATTGCTCGGCATAATCTTTTAATGGATGTTTAGGGTATTTTTTAATGAACTCACTCAAATCATATTGATAGCGACTCACGTCTTCTGTACGGCCGGTTATTAAAATCTTGAGCAATTCAAGTTGAGGAATGAAATTCGTCTCACCACTTCCCAATGCTTCGTTCACTTTATCCATCGCTGGCTTCAAATTGTTCAACTGATAATACTTGTACGCTTCTTTGTACATCAGCTTTTGTTTTTCGGCCAACGCGCTTGTCTCTTTGATGTAATCTGGGTTGACAAGAATACGAGCAAAAGTTGAAGTCGGAAATTCGTTTTGCAGCATATTGGCATATCTTTCGGCCAAGCCGTCATTTTTCTCTTTATGTATCAGATAGAGTTTATACAAAACTTCAGGCCTCCGCTCAGATTTAGGAAACCGGTCTAATAATTTTTCATATGACTCGGCTGCGTTGTCTTTTTCGCTGAGGTTGAAATAGTACAGGTCACCCAAATGAAAATAGGCATCTTCGATTTGATCAAGGGCTTCTTTTTTCTTTTCTGGGGTGTTAGGAAGTTGGGCGATAAGCTTTGCAACAACATCCTCTTTCTTTTCGATTTTCGTTTCTTGGTTATCTTTCAAATCCTCTCGCTTAGTTACTGTCTGCTGTCCATTGGCCGCAACATCGCCCGCTGATGAGGTGGTTTTATTTGACCTCCGCCAGTTATCTTCCAATGGGATTGATCCCCAGATGCGTTGAAATTCATTTTGCCCGGTAGCCACCAGATCGCGGTTCCCAAAATACCAGTCGCCTGTGTTGGTATCCTCGTTGGTATTTCCGCTCAACAAGCTAGAGGGTGTGGAACTATCCACTTGCGACTCTGTTCTTTTCTTTTTCTTTTTTGAGACAATAGCTTTTTGGTTTTTCTTTGCCAACGAATCAAACCGATGGCGGATAGTTGCCGTGTCCAATTCGGACAAAGCAAGCAGGCTATCATTAAGTGAAACCGTTTCCGTGTATTTCACAAATTCGCCAAGAATGTTTTGGCGTTTGATGACTCCCTCAAGATTTTCGAAATCTTTCGGCAAGGCGGCTACTGCGCTGTCGTAATACAATTTAGCAGGTTTGTATTTTTTCAGCGAATCAAAATTGATCTGACCCATGCGCAAGTAGGACATCCCCTGAACACGTTTATTCTTTCCCGCATGCGCTGCAAGTTTATAATCTTTGAGGGCATTGCTCAAGTTGTTTTGTTTCTTTTCAAATTCACCAAGCTCAAAGTAAATTTTGTCTTTAAACTCGGCATTCTTTGTGTCCTTCAAAAGTTTAGCAAATTGGGTCCGCACTAGTCGAACATCTTTTGAGCTGGCCAATTGAGCCACTTGAGCCATGTTGAGCCGTGCATAAAAATCAATTTCGTAATCGGGGTTAGTAGCCAAACATTTTTTATAAAAGTTGTAAGCCTCTGCATCAAATCCGAGTTTCTGGTATACCTGCCCAACGATGAAATAAATTCTTCCTTTTCGGTCCTGGCGGGTGAGCAAGGAGTCTGCCTTCGAGAGGTTGTTCACCAAGTTATCATAGTCATTACGCACTTGATAGTAGTTGGCCTTCTCGAGATAAAGTCTTTTCTGGTTGGTTTTGGTCAATAATTTTTCCTTCTCCAGAAAATGGATGGCCTCCTCGGCACGATCGTAATCGCCCATCTCAGTGAAAGTACGTACCAGGTTAAGAAGTGCCGTGTGGCGCAAAGGCAAATTCTGACTTTTGGTGTTTACATATTTAAACGTGAGAATAGCGTTTTGAAAATCGCAAGAATAAAGTCGGGCAAGGCCCACCATTACATAATTGTGGTTCACCCACCGGCTGTTGGGGTGATATTGAATCGACTTTGATGCCATCTTGATGATTTCATCCGTATTTTTTTTGTAAGCCTTCGCTTTGACCGTATCAAGGCGGGGGAACAGCAGCAAAATTTTGCTATGATCATCATCAATGCTCTTTAAAATCATTTTCTCCACTTCGCGCACCCCTTCTTTGGCATAAAAGTAGCCGTTATAGTGTGCCGTAAGGTTGTGATAAATATTGCTTGTAACAGTACCCTGTTCAATGGAGCACCCTGCCAAAGCAAACAGCAACAAAAAAAGGGAGTAATTGATGTTAAAACCGGATTCCTTCACGCCCAAATATCAGGTAATTATTTTGAACGAACATATATCGAAAGTATTGTTGCAAGAACCTGTTCAAAGGAATAATTTAATATCCCTACTTTTGTAAAATTTTTGTTGATTTTGAAACCAAAGAAGACCATATCTGAGAGGCTCACAGCACCTTATCAATTAGTAGTGCGTAGTGAAGAGAACCTGGCCGAGAGGAGAACGCTCTCTTTTACTTACGCCAAATTGATCGTGATTCTTTCTTCTGTATTTTTCTTGATTTTCATTGCAAGCCTTTTCCTTTCAAAAACATTGCTGGCCAAATGGTTTGATCCCAAATATGAACTAGCCGCCCAGAAAAAACAGCTCATCTCTTTAGCGCAACGCCTCGATTCGCTCGCTATAGAGGAAGATCGTAAGGAAAAATTCATCCAGAATTTTCAGCGTATTCTTCGTGGTGATACATCCAGTGGCTTTGTTGATCCTGCAAAAGTGCTTAAGGCAAATACGGACCAAGTAAAATCAGTGGGCAACATGAAACTCGCCCCGGCCGACTCGCAATTCAGAAAAGAATTTGAGCAATCCCAGTTTTCGTTTGTGTCGCTCAATAGCAAGTACCGCGAGCTGCAAGACATTTTCTTTTTTACACCCATTACAGGCTTCATCAGCGATAAGTACGACAGCAAGAAAGGGCACTTTGGCGTAGATATAGTTGCCAAGACAAACGAGCCCGTAAAATGTGTAGCTGATGGCACCGTGGTGATGTCAAGCTGGACCCAGGATGCTGGCTATGTGATTGCCGTACAGCACCGGGGCAGTTTGGTGAGCGTGTATAAACACAATGCAGGACTATTGAAAAAAGTTGGTAGTTTTGTGAACGCGGGAGACATTATATCTATCGTTGGCAACAGTGGGGAAATGACCGATGGCCCGCACCTTCATTTCGAAATGTGGTACAACGGCAACTCACTCAACCCGGAAGAGTTTGTAACATTTTAAAAAGACGAACATGTTAACATCGAAAGAACAAAAACGCGCGGCAGAAGAGATCAGCAATAGCAGCAACGTGATCGGCAAAGGAACCGTGCTGGAAGGGAACATTGAAACCTACGGCAATATCCGCATTGAAGGCCGCGTTATTGGCAACATCAAATCGAAATCTAAAATTGCATTAGGGCACGGAAGCCACGTGGAAGGAAATATCAATGCTCAAAATGCGGACGTTGAAGGAGAGGTAAAAGGTAAAATAGATATTACTGAACTTCTTGTTTTGAAGTCCACCGCGGTAGTGCATGGCGATATTTCAACAGGCAAGTTAGTGGTGGAACCGGGCGCTATCTTCAATGGCAACTGCCGCATGGGCACGGTGAAAGACATTAAACTTTCTGACAGTGGGAATGCTATGCGCCCACAGCAGGAGGCTCGCATGAACTGAAAATGCAGTTCGTGATCTGAAGTTCCTAGCACGGCTACCCTTGGAAGAAAAAAAAACTCAAAACAATTTCTTAAAATACTCAAGCCTTGGTTTGCAACTTTTGTTCACCATTGGCTTGTGTGCATGGATCGGTTTGAAAATCGATCAATACTTTGCATTGAAATTTCCAGCTTTTTTATTGTCGTTCACACTGCTTTCGTTTGCCGGGATGATGTACAAACTTTACCGTTCGCTTAATGAATAGAAGTTTATTAATGTTTAGCGTGTGCCTGATCATCTTAACGCTCGTAATTGGCTTTGGCACCTCGCGATTCTCTTCTCCGTCATTTCTGAATTTGATTTTAATTTCTCTTTCGGCTGCTACTTGGCTGGTTTACTTCTTCATTGAAAAAACAGCTACCGAGAATTTCATCAAAAATTATTTGCTCACCATCGTTTTAAAATTACTCGTAGGAGGTATTTTCATCTCTATTTTGATCTACCTTGATCTAGAAGGTGCCGAAAGCAATGCTCTTCTATTCATGATATCCTATCTTTTGCTTACCGGCCTCGAGGTTGGCTTCCTGTTCAGGAAGTTTGGCAAATCATAGCTGGTCTACTTCATTGTATCTAAAACAATCGACTAAATGATCGTTCACCAGCCCGCAAGCTTGCATGTGGGCGTAGATCACCGTACTACCAACAAACTTGAAACCGCGCTTGATCAAATCTTTGCTTAGCATATCCGATTCTTTGGTTGTTGCCGGAGCATTTTTTGTACTCTTCAATTTATTTTTTATCGGTTTGTTCTTCACAAAGCCCCAGATGTATTTATCAAAACTTCCAAATTCTTTTTGTACTTCAAGAAATTGTTTGGCATTGTTCACTGCAGCGTAAACTTTCAGTTTATTTCGAATGATACCAGGGTCGGTAAGAATTTTTTCAATCTTCTTTGTGGTGAATCGCGCTACTTTTTCCGGATCGAAGTCAGCAAAATTTTTGCGATAGCCATCGCGCTTTTTTAAAATCGTGCTCCAACTCAAGCCGGCTTGTGCACCTTCTAAAATTAGAAATTCAAAGTGCTTGCGATCATCATGAACAGGCACCCCCCATTCTTCGTCATGGTATTGAATATATTGATCAAACTTTAAACACCAGGGGCAACGCTTTTTTTCGTCCATAGATTTCTGTTTGGATTCTCCCAATCCAAGTAACAAATTAATTGTGTAACTTCCAGAACACTACTTTCAGATGAAGCAATTTTTGTTGATGGTCGTAGTCATAACTCATTTTGAATCGCGCGCTCAGTTTCGATCAGTGCCTTCAGCGAATCCATATCTATTCAATTATTCAGTCATTCCATCACCCGAAAAAACATTTATTCATGGGCTGCTCGCTGATCCGATTCAAAATAATCAGCAAATCCCAATGCTCACCAACCTCTCGCATTCGGATTGGCGTGCACAAAACAATTTCTTCTGGACAGGCATAGTTACTACGATGTCATTCAACAAAGGGAAATTCGGAACCTTTTATTATTGGGATGTGCAGGGGAATTTGCGTGGCACACGAGGGTTCATTGATATTTCGGGCAAAAACAAACGTGGCTTCAAGCTGGTCTTCCCATGGAAAAAATTCTAAATCAGAGAAATAATCACGCAAAACTTATTAATCGAATGAAAAGAATATCGCTTTCATTTATCATCGTTAGCTGTGCGCTCGCATCTCATGCTCAGCGAATTGATTTCGATAAAAAACTAAAAGAACTCGGCATCGAACTTTACCCACCTACTAAACCGATGGCCAACTATGTGAAAGTAGTACGCACAGGTAATCTCTTATTTTTCGCAGGACACGGACCCACCAAAGCCGACAACAGCAATATCACGGGCAAGGTAGGCAAAGACCTTACACTTGAACAGGGTTATGAGGCGGCAAAGCAAACCGGCATTGCATTGTTGAGTACACTCAAAGCGGAAGTAGGTGATCTGAACAAAGTAAAACGAGTTGTGAAAGTCCTTGGCATGGTGAACTGTACCGAAAATTTTACTGACCAGCCCAAGGTGATCAATGGTTTCTCAGACATGATGGTGTCTGTCTTCGGGGAAAAAGGGAAACATGCACGTTCGGCCGTGGGCATGTACATGCTTCCGCTAAACATAGCTGTGGAAATAGAAATGATTGTAGAGGTTGAGGATTGATTTGAAAAATTTGAATACGTAAGGTTGCCCTTCATTTTCAAATTAGTTCATCACCAAATTTTCAAATTATTTTTTCATCCATTCAAAGACCTCATAATGCTCTCCATTCATTTTGAGATTTGAGTAGACTTGTTTAGCATCGTGATTAGATTTATCAACATAAAGTCGAATGCCTCTAAGATCTGGATCCTCATTTACTATTTGTTTGATGTGTTCATATAAACTTTTGTAAACACCCTTGCCACGATGATCTTTGGGAACATAAACGGATTGAATCCAAAGTACAGTTCCGTTTCGCCAATCGCTCCACTCATAGGTCGTCATTAAGCAACCAATCACTTTGTCATTTTCTTCCGCCACATAATATCTTCCCTTGGTAGGATCTTTGAACAGGCGGTTCACACCAAAAGTGAGAGACCCAGTGTCAAGTGTAATGTTTTCCGTTTCCAGGGCCATCTTCGATTGAAAATCAAGAAGATGGGGAATATCCTTTTCATTGGCTTCGCGTACTGTCATTTAATTCAAGATTTAAGATTCAAAATTTAAAATTAAGGATTGGATTATCATTGAATCTTGAATTTGCAATTTTATAGCGCTTGCTTAATATCATTGATCAGTTCGGCTGCATCTTCGATACCCACAGAGAGTCGAAGGAGCTTATCCGAAATCCCGGCCTCTTTTCTTTCCTGAGCGGTCAACTTTGCGTGAGATGTTTTCACCGGCTGAGCAATAGTTGACTCAACTCCCCCAAGGCTAACTGCTTTGCGAATGAGTTTCAGCTTCTTAAGAAATTTTTCAGGGTCACTTTTAATCTCAAAAGAAAGCATTCCGCCAAAACCATTTTTCATTTGTCGTTTTGCTATTGCATAGCTCGGATGATCTTTAAGTCCCGGATAGTGGACGGCATTTATTTTTGATTCCGCGCTCAGAAATCTGGCAATTGCCATGGCGTTTTTATTTTGCTGCTGCACCCTGATGACGATCGTTTTTAAACTTCGTTCCACAAGATAAGCTGCGTGCGCATCAAGACTTCCGCCAAAGTGCATTGCACTTGCCCGAATCTTTTCAATCAGTTTTTTCGAAGCAACAGCTACTCCGCAGCAAAGATCACTATGGCCTCCTATATATTTTGTGCCGCTATGAGTAGCAATATCAATTCCGAAATCAATCGGATTTTGATTAACGGGCGATGCAAACGTATTATCGATGATAGTTGTGATCTTATATTTCCTTGCAATTTTAGCAACTCCGCCAATGTCTGTGATTTTCAACAACGGGTTAGAAGGTGTTTCAATAAAAATCAATTTAGTGTTCGGGCGGATTGCTCGCTCAAAATTTTTCAGGTCTGTTACATCGGTCATCGTATGTTCAATCCCGTAGCGCTTTAATTCAGTCAATGCTGCATGATGCGTGCCTCCATACAAATCATTCTGAAATAAAACATGATCGCCCGATTTTAAAAGAGCAAACATGGACGTCATGATCGCTGCCATTCCGGAACTGAAAAGCAACCCATCTTCGGCATTTTCCAGGGCAGCCACTTTTTGAACTACTGCCGTCTGATTAGGTGTATTGAAGTATCGCGGATAGCGAACCAAAGTATCATAGTCATAAGCCGATGAAGGATAGATTGGGTTGACGAGCCCACCGAACTGTGGATCGCCCACAGATCCAACATGGACGCTTTGCGTAAGTTTTGAATGTACTTTTTTCATTGATCAAAATGTTGATTTGTAAATATAAACCTTCAAAATTCATTTTTCTTCGAGTGAAGTTTTATCTTGTGCGGTTATGCAGAAAATTGATGTATGCCTTACGGATGATCATCAGATTTTCCGAAAGGCCATGATGAGGTTGTTGAGAACTTTTGATCGCATTGGCGAAATTCACGAAGCGGGTAACGGTGAAGAGTGCTTGCGACAAGTAAAAGAAAAAAAACCGCAAGTGGTTTTGCTTGATCTTGACATGCCCATAATGAACGGCTCTGAGTGCGCGGAACAACTGCTGAAAAAATTTCCTGACGTCAAAATCATAGTGCTCACTTCGCACGACAGTGAAAAGTACATGCTCTATATGCTTGAGCTCGGGGTAAATTCTTTTTTATTGAAAAACACAGACCCTGATGAATTGGAGAAAGCGATCTATGGAGTTGCCGACAACGATTTCTATCATAACGAGCTTCTCAACTCTGTGATACGCAAAAGTTTAAAAGAGAGGTTGTTATCGGCTCGACCCAGTTTCAATACGGAACACCCTATTTCGGAACGCGAAAGAGAGATTTTGAAAATGATTTGCGATGAAATCAGTCTGAAAGATATCGCCAATCGATTAGCCGTTAGCGAAAAGACCGTTCAAACACATAAACTAAATATTCAAAGCAAACTCAATGTGAAAAGTACCGTAGGTTTGGTGAAGGCCGCTTACGAAATTGGTTTGCTTAGTTAAAAATTCCTGTAAATCTATGCTAAGGAATTCCTGATTTTTCTAAGGATATCCTTACCAAAAATTTTAGCGAAAAGACAAAAAACTGCATTTCCATCAAAATTTATGGGTATGAGAGTTTCTTCCGCCCACTCCATTCATTAGCTCCTAAAACCTCTTTTGTTTTTTAACCGAATTTCATAGTCCCGATGATTAAGTCATCGGGGTTTAGGTTTAGGGTTTAAATTTTTGGATTATGAAGGTACTGGTAGTACATCGGCAGGAAGCAGTTCGACAAAATATCAAGAACCAACTTGGGCAGTGGTACGTAGAACTATACGACAATGGGCTGGAAGGACTCATGGCTGCCAAACTGGAATCTTTTGATTTGATTCTTTGCGGGCAAGACCTGCCGGTGGTTACCGGTATTGAAATGATCCGATCAATCCGTAACTTAAGTCTAAACAGGTGTACCCCGGTCATACTTTTGGCTGAGGGCACAGAGACTGCAAATCACGAGCGAATTGTTCACCTGCTCAACGCAAATTTGATGACGATGGAAGAAATTACTGAAATGAAGAACCTTGAATTAGAATAACTTGAAATTCATATAAAATGAAAGCAGCAGCGAATCAAAGTCAGAACTACCAATTGGGATTGCTTCATTTTGCTCACCTGTTGGTAACAGTAGACGGTTTCATTGACGACCGTGAAAAGAACGCGATCAGTAGTTTGCTCAAAGAGGAGCAAATACCGGATCAAGTGTACACTGATTTTCAGAAATCAGTGAATTCAAGACCTCAACGTGAGGTTTATGACCGTGGAGTCAAACTTTTGAGTATATGCTCAGATGAAGAAAAACTCAGCGCCTTGGTCCACCTCTACCGGCTATCTGAAATTGATGATAACGTGCACGTGAAGGAAGTTCGCTTACTTCTTTATTCGCTCAAAGCAACCAATGTCGAGTTTGAAGATGTGGTGCTCTCAGCTAAGATGTTGAAGGCTGGAAATCATTATGCCGCTTAATTTTTTTTATGGACACGGTAGTTATTCTGCAGTTTTTCCGCGAGCTAGTTTTTATGACTGCTTCGGTGACTTGCGCTTATCTTTTAGTTGGTGGATTTATCTTTATGCAAGAACGTCTCAAAAGATCCATCATTCAGTCGGCAAGAAATTGACTTATTGATATCTGATGGCTCAAAAAATTTCCCGCTTCGGGTGGTTGTCTGACTAGCCGACAGCGACCAGCTAATAAAAATGACCCCAAAAACCTATTGAGAAGCTGTCTTAGAACTTTAGCATGAAAATCAGCTCAAAAGAAAGAGACTGCCCTTTTGAGACAGCCTCTTCTTGTATTTTGACTGTTAAAGAAACTATACTCTTCCATCGCGCAATTTGGTTTTGAATTTCTTCAATTGTGCACGCAGTGCTTCAGTAGCCAAATCTGTTGCTTCCTCAAATGATTTTGCTTGTTCTTTAGCAAAGAGCTGATTGCCCGGTACCTTCAATTTTATTTCCACGGTCTTGTTTTCAATCCCTTCATTGTTCAGGCGAAGAAAAACCTCGCCATCTACCATCCGGTCGTAAAACGTTTCCAGCTTGTCAATCTTCTTCTGAATAAAGTCGATCAGTTTTACATCGGCATTGAAATGGATGGAGTGAACTTGCAGCTTCATAGTTTTAAAAATTTAAAGTGAAACATATAGAATCCAATTATGCTTTAGGGTGGGCCTGGTCAAAGACTTTCTTTAATTTTTCCATAGAGTTGTGAGTATACACTTGGGTTGCCGCTAAGCTCGCGTGGCCTAGTAAATCTTTCACCGCGTTTATCTCAGCTCCTTTGTTCAATAAATGAGTTGCATACGTGTGGCGAAGTACATGCGGGCTTTTCTTATCAACATTAGAGTCTTTCAGGTATTTTTTTACGATTCGGTTCACCAGCATTGGATAAAGGGGTTGACCATTTTCAGTCACGAAGAAAGTTTCATTTTTCTTTTCCACTTCTCGGTTGCGTGCTTTTCTATATCCTTCAATCAGGTTAACGAGACTTTGCGTGAACGGGATTATGCGTTCTTTATTTCTTTTACCTAAAACTTTTAATGTGCGGTCTTTCAAATTTATTGAGTGATCTTTTAATCCTATCAATTCAGACAAGCGCATACCTGTGCCGTAAAGGAGCTCTAACACCAATTGATCGCGCGTTCCTTCAAAATCTGTTGTGAACTCAATTTGGTCAAGCACTTTCACCATATCAGCTTCTTGTACAAAATGTGGAAGCTTCTTCTTTGTCTTCAGCATTTTGACTTTTGTCATCGGGTCTTTGGTAATGACCTCTTGTCTTAGTAAGAATTTATAGTACGACCTGAGGCAAGCTATTTTCCGATTGACTGAAATAGCATCCATTTCATTTTCAACCAAGCTTACTATCCATGAGCGCACAAAAGCATGATTAGCTTCAGCACTTGGTGTGGCATCAAAATCTTTGTTAAGAAAATCCTGAAATTGTTGAAGGTCGGTTTGGTAGGCAAGAATTGTTTTTGGGCTGTACCGCTTTTCGTATTGAAGATATTTCAGAAAGGAATCGCCCATTTACTGCACTCATCCGCTTGCTCTTTCAAGTTAATAAAAAATCCCTCGCCAGATGAAATCAAGCGAGGGATTTGTTGAAGAATTGTCTATCGAATGTTAATAATTATCCTGAGCGAACTTCTTCTGAATATAAGAAGCATGGATAACTTCTTGTCTTCTGCTTACAGAAGGCTTCGTAAATGAAGTTCTTTCGCGCAATTCCTTCAAAACACCGGTCTTTTCAAACTTCTTCTTGAAGCGTTTAAGAGCCTTGTCAATCGATTCGTTTTCCTTAATGTTGATAATCAGCATGTTTTAGCGATTAGGGCTGCAAATATAGCCTTTTGTCATTCAATTGTGCAAATTTTACTTCAAAATAGCCCGCGAGATCACCAATTTTTGTATTTCAGAGGTTCCCTCACCTATAGTGCAAAGCTTTGCATCACGATAGAATTTTTCGACCGGGAAATCCTTGATGTATCCATAGCCTCCATAAATCTGAACAGCATCATTGGCAACTTCCACAGCAATTTCAGATGCATAGAGTTTTGCCATAGCCGACTCTTTACTCATAGGCTTATGCCTATTCTTCAGGTCAGCAGACTGATGGATCAATAATCTTGCAGCTTCAATTTTAGTGGCCATTTCAGCCAGCTTGAAAGAGATTCCCTGAAAAGAAGAAATCGGTTTGTTGAACTGATGACGTTCTTTTGAGTATTGTAAAGCGGCCTCGTACGCACCTACCGCAATTCCTAGTCCCAGGGATGCAATTGAAATTCTTCCGCCATCCAAAACCTTCAATGCTTGAACAAAACCATCACCTTCTTTACCAATCATTTGGTTCTTGTGTATACGGCAATCTGTAAAGATCATCTCAGCTGTTTCGCTGGCTCTCATTCCAAGTTTGTTCTCCTTTTTGCCCGCTGTAAACCCTGCAGTACCCCTTTCTACAATGAATGCTGTCATTCCATGCGAATCACCAATCTCACCGGTACGGGCAATTACTACGGCTACATTTCCTGATTTTCCGTGAGTGATGAAATTCTTTGCACCATTAATCATAAAATAATCGCCATCCCTTTTCGCAACGGTTCTCATATTCCCCGCATCAGAACCAGTGTTAGGCTCGGTCAGTCCCCATGCTCCAATCCATTCGCCAGTAGCTAATTTGGGCAAGTATTTTTGCTTTTGTTCTTCACTTGCAAACTGAAGGATATGACCAGTACAAAGTGAATTGTGCGCAGCCATTGACAACCCGATTGAGCCATCAATTTTAGAAAGCTCAACGATTGCGGTTACATATTCGTGATAGCCAAAGCCCGCACCACCGTATTCTTCAGGTACGAGCACGCCCATCAAGCCCAAGCCGCCCATTTTTCTGAAAAGGTCAATTGGAAAATGCTGACTTTCGTCCCACTCCATCATCTTCGGCCGAATCTCCTTCGTTCCAAAATCGCGTATCATCTGGGCAATCATTTTTTGATTTTCTGACAAATCAAAACTGATTTGTTCTTGGGTTTCAGTCATCACTTCCATAAATAAAGTTTGTTTTGAGGCGTCAAAAGTAGGTCTCTTTTTACAAATCGCCAAACGACTGTTAGTTTGTATTAGGATAAACTACAATAATTGGAATAGAAACGGCTAAAACGGCTATTTTTGCCGACTTTATATTTTCATTATGAATATTGCTGTAGTCGGAACAGGGTACGTAGGACTTGTGACTGGTACTTGCTTTGCCGAAACCGGAAACAAAGTGACTTGCATCGATATCGACCGCGAAAAAGTTGATAAACTTAAGCGAGGCGAGATTACCATTTACGAGCCTGGGCTTGAAATTTTGTTCGAACGGAATATCCGTCAAGGAAGGCTTTCGTTCACTACGAATCTCGAAGAAGGAATCGCTGGAGCAAAAATTATTTTTCTTGCTTTACCTACACCTCCGGGCGAAGATGGGTCTGCTGATTTGAAATATGTTCTTGGCGTTGCCCAATCTCTTGGGCCTTTGCTCAAAGATTATTGCGTGGTTGTTGATAAAAGCACCGTGCCGGTAGGAACTGCCGAAAAGGTAAGAGAAAAAATTTCAGCGAATGCAAAAGTAGAATTTGATGTCGTCTCAAATCCTGAATTCCTTCGCGAGGGTGTGGCAGTAGATGATTTTATGAAACCGGAACGAGTAGTGGTTGGCACATCGTCAGACAGGGCAAAGAAAATCATGGAGACTTTGTTTTCTCCGTTTGTTCGTCAAGGCAATCCAATCATTTTTATGGATGAACGCTCAGCTGAACTGACAAAATACGCAGCCAATTCATTCCTTGCTACCAAGATTACTTTCATGAATGAGATTGCCAATCTGTGCGAAAGGTTAGGAGCAGATGTTGATTCGGTACGCAGAGGCATTGGCACCGACAGCCGCATCGGAAAAAGATTTTTGTTTCCAGGCATAGGCTATGGTGGAAGTTGTTTCCCAAAAGATGTACAGGCATTAGCCAAATCATCTGATGACGCCAACTACGATTTCAAAATTCTGGATGCTGTGATGGAAGTCAACTATTCTCAAAAAACGAAAATGATTCCCATCATCAAAGATCACTTCAAAAACAATCTGAAAGGAAAAACTATTACTGTATGGGGGCTCTCGTTCAAACCACACACCGATGATATTCGAGAAGCTCCAGCGCTAGAAAATATCACAGAATTATTGAACGCTGGTGTAATTGTGAAAGCGCATGACCCTGAAGCGATGAGCAACGTTAAGAAAATCTTGGGTGACAAAATTCAATATTTCGAAGATCCATACGATTCAGTTCAAGGTGCAGATGGGATTCTTATTGCTACTGAGTGGCCCGAATTCCGCACACCCGATTTTGAAAGGGTCTCATCACTGCTGAATAGCAAAGTGATTTTTGATGGGCGCAATTTGTATGACCTCAATCAAATGAAAGAATTGGGCTTTACTTATTTTAGTATCGGCAGACAAACCATTTATGGATAAGAAAAGAATTTTAATTACCGGAGGTGCGGGCTTTCTCGGCTCACACTTGTGCGATCGGTTTATTAAAGAAGGCTTTCATTTGATTGCAATGGACAACCTCATCACCGGTGACCTTCGCAACATTGAGCATCTTTTCAAACTGAAAGAATTTGAATTCTACAATCACGATGTGTCGAAGTTTGTTCATGTGCCTGGCGAACTTCATTACATTCTGCATTTTGCTTCGCCAGCCAGCCCGATTGATTATTTAAAAATCCCAATCCAAACGCTGAAAGTTGGATCTCTGGGCATTCACAATTTGTTGGGGCTTGCCAGGGCTAAGAATGCAAGGATCATGATTGCATCCACTTCTGAAGTGTATGGTGATCCAACGGTACATCCTCAGCCGGAAGAATATTATGGCAACGTGAATTCAGTTGGTCCTCGCGGTGTGTATGATGAAGCCAAGCGTTTTCAAGAGGCTATGACGATGGCGTATCATACCTATCACAAATTGGATACACGCATTGTAAGAATATTTAACACATACGGCCCACGGATGAGGCTGAATGACGGACGTGTTTTGCCCGCATTCATTGGTCAGGCACTGCGTGGAGAAGACCTTACCATTTTTGGTGATGGCTCTCAGACACGTTCGTTTTGTTATGTCGATGATCTGGTGGAAGGGATTTACAGGTTGTTAATAAGCGATTATATTTTGCCGATGAACATAGGCAATCCTTCTGAAATCACGATCAAAGAATTTGCAGAGGAGATTATCAAGCTCACAGGCACGACCCAAAAAATTGTTTACCAGCCACTTCCCAAAGACGACCCTAAACAACGTCAGCCTGATATCACAAAGGCAAAACAGATTTTAAAATGGGAACCGAAAGTATCGCGTGCTGAGGGGTTAAAAATTACTTATGAGTTCTTCAAATCATTGCCCAAAGAAGTTCTCTATCACCGAGATCATAAAAACTTTGAAGGATTTATTCGGTAATAATTTTTTAAAAACTTTCGGTAGATCCTCCTCCGCCAAATTCACCATCGCCAGGTGCATCTTTTATTGATGAAGACGCCTGGTTTCCTCCGAGTGTTTGAGAGATGATAAATGCCTGCACATTTGTGCTCGCCCATTTTTCTGACAAGAGATTTTCACGCGTAAATCCGTTGATCATCTCTTTCAAATAATTCATCAAGGCCATCGCGAATGCAAAGACAATAATTCCCGCGATGGTGAGCGTAATTTCAGGAGGACCAAGACTGTAATAGTACTTGAAAGTGAAAGCAGAAAAAGCTAAAACAAATAAACTTACCCTGATCAAAACGATGTCTTTCTTTTTGATTCCGAAATACAAGTAGAGGCAAGGAATGAGGCTGGTGAGCAAGTAGAAGAGAATTGCAAAAGGAATATCACCTCCCGGTTCAATCTGTAAGTTCAGCAGGTTTACACTTAGCTCTCGCACTACGAAATAATTTCCCCCGCAATAAATCAGCAGAAGAAACAATGACTCTGCAACAATTAAGTTATTAGTCCAGACGCGGAGCTCTTTCTTTTGCTTCAACATTCTTGCATAGAGAAAGGCCGTGGTAAATACTAAAATGAATGCAAACGGAATCAGTTGCTGCATTATCCCGCCAAGGTTATGCAAATGATAAAACAAAGCGTAAGCAAATGAACCTATGGCTGCAATTGTTGTCAAAAAATCTAAATAACGAATGCCAGCAAATGAAAATACAATTATACATGTCCAAACAATAGTCCCGACACTATTAAAATCTGATAATCCAGAAACACCTCCGATAATAAATCCACAAGCATGGTACATGACCGCCTCTGTTACCCCTGATTTGAAATGGTCGTTTTTCAAAAATGCTTTCTCCAGCACAACGAAAGAAATAATCCCATAAACAATAGCGCCAATGCTAAGAAATACAACTCCAGCCTCTGCAAACATTAATCCAAGCAAACCGCTTGCTCCAGAAAGAGCGATGGCTGCGGCAACAAACAGGAGCAGCCTGATCATTAGGTTAGGATGATAAAAAGCTACCTTATTTGCTTCACTAATTGCGCCAAATTGTTCTTTTGAAATCAATGTACCCTTCAGCCAACGCTTGGTTTCCTTGATCACCTCAAGTTTATAAAGAGAATCCTCGTTGTAGGCACTTTTCATGAGGGCTGACGAAAATAGCTTTTGAATTTGATAATGAAGAAAACAAAGCCTCCACACGAAAGGATTGAATAATAAAACCACAGTATTCCCTCACCGCGAAAAATATGAAGCGTTTCAGCCAGGAAGTATGTAGTGCCAATATAGGCGGCCAGAAATGCGTAAAGCAAAAGCAAAAATGATTGACTGATTCGCGCTGCGAAATAAGAAAAAGCACAACCCGAATAAATCAACAGCAAATAAATTCCATAGATATGATCATCGATAAACAATCCGGTAATTGATGCACAGAAAAACAGCAGGAAACCAAAGTTGAGATAAGTGAACGTAAAATGTTTTTTAATCTCCCTTCTGTGGAGCAATAGTCCTGATAAAGACAATACTGCGCCAAGCACAATTGCTGTAACGTGAAGATGGGACTGTGAAAAAAAACTGCCGCTGTACCATTTGACAGGCGAAACACTAATTCCCCAAAAAGAAACAAACGAAGTTATGGCCAGCGATAAAATTCCCGCATGGTCATAGCGATATGCCAAATAAAAAAATAGCATGGCGGTAACTATTGTGCTCGTACTTAGGTTATCGTCAAGAATTGCGTACTGAAACTGGAGATAGCCCTGTATTGAAACAAACAACAAACTTCCTAGCAACAAGACATAGTCGAAATAAGGGGTTAACTGCTCTACTGAATTATGAGAATAGGGTTGACTATTCTTATAGACGTACCAAAAACAAATGATCATTACTATTGTTAGCACGATAATGGCTATGATGTGGCCCAGCTCTCCAATGTTTTTGTAAATGAGAATTCCTGCGCCTGCTGTAAAAAGCATCACGCCCAGGTAGAGCAATGTCCTTAGCTCATAAAAAACAGAAAGAATTTTGCCGGAAACGATCGGCTCGATCTTGTTAAACTGATCTTGTGTGATCAATCCTTTGGTGAAAAGTTCTTCAGGTAGATTTTTTAACACTAATTTTTTTTCTGTTAATCACGTTGGATTCAATAGCCAAATCTCCAGTTCGTTTTGAAATCTCTTGTCAGGTTCTGATTCGTAATAAGCGCACGAACCATTTCAACTGATATCGGCCCGTTTTGTAAAATAGTGTCATGAAAATCTTTTTCTTTCATTTTGCCTGAAGTCACGAGCTCCGTTCTTAGTGCGTAAAATTCTTTTGCACCTATCATGTAAGCCAATTGATATAACGGGCCATAACCACCTGTAAATGATCTGCGCACCTCTGCAGTGGCATTTGCTCGTTCATGGCCAACCTTGTCGACTAAAAAATCGATGCACTGTTGTGGTGTCCAGACATTCATGTGATAGTTAAGTGAGAAAATGATTCGCGCGCAGCGATGCATCCGCCAGAATAGCATACCAACTCTATTTTCTGGTGACTTTTGAAAATTCTTTTCCCACAAAATCATTTCCCAATAAAGCGCCCAGCCTTCCATCCAAAACGGAGTATAGAAAAATTCTCTTTGCGTATTGTAACGGTCAATCATAAAACCTTGCAAGTGATGGCCGGGGATCAGTTCATGAAAAACGGTAGCGCGCGAGAAATGTTTGTTGTTGCCTCGAAGGCTCATCATCTTGTCTTCGTGCGACATTTCTGGCATGGGGAATGCAATCTGAATTCTTTCTCCGCCTAAAAAGAACGGGCTGAAGCGTTGCTGTTGGGCATTGAGCATAGTCATGTACCAATCTTCTTTAGCCAAATCGGGTACGGTGACTAAGTCATTTTTTTGCAGATAGTCAATCGCTTCATTGGCCAGAAAATTTACAAGTTCAGGTTGCTTGCCGGGCTCAACATGATCATTTTTAGTTTTTTCAAGAGCTTGCTTCCAATCATTGCCGAAACCCATTTCCTGTGATGCCTTCAACATTTCTTTTTCGCACCACGCAAATTCTTTGTTGGCCACATCGATCAGTTCTTCGGGTGTATAGGAAATAAATTCAGATTGAAGACTTTTGATGATCTCGTCTTTTCCAATAGGGTTGCCTATGATCCCACTTCCATCATCTTTTCCGGCAGCTTTCCACGTCTTCAAAAAACGAACGTATTGGCTAAATGCTGAATCCAATTCGGTATGAGGTGCGCTCATCCACCAGCTAAACTGAGGATCAAATCCATTATAGAATGAAAACAGCTCGTTCAAAGCTTTTCTATAATCTTGCGCTGCAGCAACAGCTTTCTTAGAAATCTTTTCAGAATACTTTGGTTGCTTCTCGATTTCCTTTTGGTTGGCTAGCACGTCTTTTCTAAGGTCATTGAAAATCTTTGCAGTCTGTTCCCCGTTTAGCTGGGCACCTTTTCTGCGTTGCTCAACCAAAGGCATAATTTTATTTGCAAAGGGAATGGCTGCCTGCACCTGGTCAAATTCATTTTTGGCCTGCTGAAGTGAGTTTATATCTTTCTCAATCCTGGTTCGAAGCAAAACATAATCTACTTTGCCGTCTTGTCCCATTTTTTCGAATGGAATGATTTTCAGCTTCTTCAGCCAGTCATTATAAAACTGGTTGAAGCGCGTATAATATTCATTTGATTCTTTTATCACATATTTTCGAGATAAACTTCCAATATCTGCCTGGTACTCGGAAATGTAGTCGCGCATTTCGCTACGACCAGTGAATTGCTGAGCAGAGATGAGCAAAGGCGCAAAGCCAAAGAGGATGCAAATGAATTTTTTCATCGTCTTAGTTTTTACTGAAATGTTTATAAAATGCTACAATTGTTTCAATGCCCATTAAGAAATTTTTGACTCCGTAATGCTCATTGGGCGAATGGATAGCATCGCTGTCGAGGCCGAAGCCCATGAGTACTGTGTCGAGGCCCAATTCTTTTTTAAAAAGTGAAACAATGGGAATACTGCCGCCATCGCGAGTAGGTATTGGTGCTTTGCCCCACACTTCAACGAACGCACTGCTTGCCGCTTTGAACGCTTTCGAATCTGTTGGCGTAACAGCCGGCTGACCTCCATGATGTGGAGTTATTTTTACTTTCACCGATTTTGGAGCGATCGACAAAAAATGTTTGGTGAAAAGTTCCGCGATTTCCTGGCTATCCTGATTCGGCACCAATCGCATTGAAATTTTTGCTGACGCTTTCGATGGCAAAACTGTTTTTGCTCCTTCGCCAATATAGCCTCCCCAAATTCCATTCACATCCAGCGTAGGCCGAATGCCCGTGCGCTCAATGGTGGTAAAGCCTTTCTCGCCTCGTACATCAATTATATTTAAATCTTTTTTGTATTCGTTGAGATCAAACGGAGCTTCATTTAATTTTTTACGATCGGCATCTGAAAGCGAAACAACTTTATCATAGAAACCCGGAATGGTCACACGTCCATTTTCATCGTGCATCGAAGCAATCATTTGCGAAAGCACATTGATTGGGTTAGCGACAGCGCCCCCATAAACACCTGAATGTAAATCACGATTAGGGCCGGTGACTTCTACTTCGAGGTAACTCAAGCCACGAAGTCCGACAGTAATCGATGGATGATCAAGTGATATTATGGCTGTGTCAGAAATTAAAATTACATCTGCCTTGAGTTTATCTTTATTTTCTTTTACGAATGTACCTAGATTATCAGATCCCACTTCTTCTTCACCTTCAATCATGAATTTGATGTTGCATGGCATCTGGTTCAGTTTCATCATCGCTTCAAATGCTTTCACGTGCATATACACTTGACCCTTGTCATCGCATGAACCCCGTGCAAAGATTTTTTCATCTTTAATCACCGGCTCAAACGGAGGTGAAGTCCACAGATCGAGCGGATCAGGAGGCTGTACATCGTAGTGTCCGTAAACCAGAACAGTTGGCAGGGAAGTGTTCAATTTTTTTTCACCGAATACAATTGGATGGCCTTTGGTTTCGCAGAGTTCAACAGCGTCAGCTCCTGCATCTTTCAATTTTTTAACAATAAACTCTGCAGCTTTGCGCACATCACCTTTATGACGGCTATCGGCACTCACCGATGGGATGCGCAGCAAATCGAAAAGTTCATCAAGAAAACGTTGTTGATTGGATTGGATATATTCTTTAATCATAGCTAATTATAAATGTCTTTTCTATTTCCAACGGAAAGTATGATTACCAAAAATTGTCGATCCTCGATTTGATAAATGATACGATAGTCTCCTACGCGCATGCGATACCCCTCTCTTGCAGATAGTTTCTTAAAACCAAAGGGGCGGGGATTTTTTGCGAGCGAAAGAATAGCTTCTTTAATTTTTACGTAATCTTTATGAGGGATACGCGATATTTGTTTCTCTATTCTTTTTTCTACGAGAACCTGATAGTTCATCCTCTTTTGGCATCCATTTTTTTGAAAAAATCGTAGGCAGTAGTCAAGTTGATCTTTCTCTTGGTTACCCGATCAAATTCTCTAATGCAAGCCAATTCATCAAGTTCCTCTAAAATTTTCTTGAAGTCTTTAACAGATAAAACCACTTCAATTTTTTTTCCCTTCTTATCTGTGATGTATTTAGCGCTCATAACTTAAGCATTGAAAGCAATTTACAATTTTAATTGTACATCCTTACGGCTTACAGCTTTTACAGAAAGCATTGATTGATTACTTACTCACCTCAACCTTCTCTTTAAAGAAGAAAATAAAATACACTAGCACAGCAGCCGCGATGTAAGCTGGCACCATCCAGATATTCTGCCATAAATGTTTTCCTTCTATCGTGTAATAATCGGTCGTGAAACCCGAAAATGTTGTGCCGATTACCATACCCAATCCGTAAGTGGCGAAAGTGAACAGACCTTGTGCTGCGCTCTTGATTTTCTCTCCTGCTTTTTTCTCGGTGTACATGTAGCCTGTTACAAAGAAGAAATCATAACATACGCCATGAAGAATAATGCCAGCATACAACATCCAAATGCCGGCATCAATGTTGCCAAATGCAAAACACACATAGCGAAGAATCCAGGCCAGAATACCAATGATTAAAATATTTTTTACACCAATCCTGTTAAACAAAAATGGGATCGCCAAAATGAAAACAGCCTCGGAAATTTGCCCCATGATCATTTTGCTTGCAGCCTTATCCATGCCCAATTCGTTGAGAAATAAATTTGCGAATCCGTAATAGAATGAAAGGGGAATGCATACCAAAACGGCAGCTATAAAAAATATCAAATATGGTTTGTCCTTAAACAATACAAACGCTTCTGTGCCGATGGCGCTCTCACTCGACTTTCCTTTTGGTGGTGTGTTGGGCAAAATGAAAGAGATCACACCCAATGTTATTGAAGCGATGCCAGCCATATAAAAAGTGTAGGGCGTTTTTTCAATCGATAAAACACCAATCATAATGCCCGCAATGATCCAGCCTATCGTTCCAAAGACCCTGATCCACGGAAATTGTTTTCCGGGATCTGTCATCTGCTGAAAAGCAATGCTGTTGCTCAGCGCAATGGTGGGCATGTAAAGCAACGAGTACAACACAATGATCCAGTAAAATAAAGTGTTGTCAGAAATCTGTGTGGCGAGGTAGAGCAACACTCCGCCAAAAATATGAAGCACGCCCATGATACGCTGCGCGGCAAAAAATCGGTCGGCTACCATGCCAACAAAAAATGGTGAGATCATTGTGGCAATAGCCAGTGCGCTATAGGCAGCTCCGATCTGAACCCCTGAAGAATGCAGGAATTCATTCATGTAAGTTCCCATAGTAACATACCAACCGCCCCAGATGAAATACTGGAGCAACATCATCAGCGAGAGTTTGGTAAAGACAACTGGCTTCATAGTTTCAGGTTTAGGTTAGATTTGGTGTTTCAATAAAAAACAAGTTTACAAATTATTGGCTGACTTGCGCACTGTATTTTGATCCACGGAGGATTTTTTGTGCATCGGTTATTTGCATTAGCTCAGGCAAAGAAACTTGAGGATTACGGTTGGCATATTCATTTACAATCTGCCAGCCTACCCACATGCCAATTCGCCCAGGGCATTCATTTCCGATCTCTACCGTTTTAGGTCGCTCTGAAATATATTTCTGTTTCATTTGCTGTGTGGTGGAGAATAAGACCTCATCGTCAATCAATTTTTTCCAAATCACATCCTGGTTTGCTTTTGCTCCATCTATCTCCCGCTGTGAGTATCCGATAAATGCACTGTCCGGTGCACAAGGCAACATATGCTTAGCAAAATAATAAGCCTTGCCGTATGCAATCATATCAGCCAACACTGTTCGATCACCCATATTCACTCTATTGTATTTGATATCGATGCCGAGGAGAAGTAATGCCGATGGAACGACAAAATTTTTCTCGTATCGCCTGAGAATATACTCATGTGTGAACGGCCTGTATTTCGCTTTTTTGCCCAAGTAATAATCCAGCCCGATAACGATGAGTGAGTCGCTTACAAAAATATCAGTCTCACATCCGGTGATGACAGTTTCAATCCGTGGAGTTTTAAAATTCGGGTAATAGTGTTTGATATTCGCGAAGGCCTTTTGAAATTCTTCCCTCAGTTGGCGACTATCGCCAAATACTTTTTTAGTTTCAATCAAGAGCGCATCAAAGGCGGGGTGAGTGAATTTATTGAAAAGCTGATTTATGAAAGCCGAATCGTTTGGGAAATTGCCCCGACCAAAAAAAATGTCGCGCAATTCAGGGTGATGTGACAAAAAACTTACGACATCTTTTTTGGTTCGAATGGATGGGACTGAATCCTCAAACGATTTAAAATTCAAATCCACTTTAATGTCTGGTGAAATGACACATTTATCTTCTGCGGTTGGCTGACAAGAAACTAAAATCGAGACAATGAATATGAAAAATAAAATTTTATTCTTTGTGCTTGGCATAACTTCAATCGATTGCTGAAAAAATACTCTGCGATATTAATTCAAAAATAGTTAGCTCAGATAGAAATGATGTTCAAACTTTATAAATAATTTCTACGAAATGAACTACACAAAACTCTATATCCAAAAGGTCAAGAATATTGCGCTGGTAGCCCACGACAATAAAAAACAAGACCTGACCGACTGGGCAACGTTTAACAAACCGATTTTGCAAGGACATCACATCTTCGCTACGGGCACCACAGGGCGGTTGCTCGAAGAAGTATTGGAAGTGAGTGTCACCAAATTCCAAAGCGGACCGCTGGGTGGTGATCAGCAAATCGGTTCGCACATTACCGAAGGCAAAATTGATTTTCTCATTTTCTTTTGGGATCCGCTCGAACCCCAACCACATGATCCTGATGTGAAGGCGTTGCTTCGAATCGCTCTTGTCTGGAACATTCCCACGGCATGTAATCGAGCCACGGCAGATTTTCTAATCTCCTCTTCATTAATGGACAAGAATTACACTCGACTTGTTCAAGATTTTACTGACTATCGAAAACGAAAGGTTTGAAAAATTCTTTTTTAGCCAAAGAATTATTTCAACTTTGGACATTCAAATTCTCATTTTTGAAGACGCTCAAGCACATCGCCATCTCGGGCAACATCGGTTCAGGAAAGACAACGTTGGCCGAAAAACTTTCAAAACACTATGGATGGAATCCATTGTATGAATCGGTAGATCACAACCCATACCTCCGTGATTTTTATGAGGACATGCACCGATGGGCATTCCATTTACAGATTTATTTTCTGAATAGCCGTTTCAATCAAGTACGTGAAATTCGCTTAAGCGAAAAGACGATCATTCAAGATCGAACAATTTATGAAGATGCCTACATCTTTGCTGCCAACCTTCACAAAAGTGGCCACATCAACGATCGTGATTACCAAAGTTATCTTGATCTTTTTCACTCAATGATCAATTTTGTGCAACCGCCCGATCTCCTCATTTATTTGAAAGCGGATATCCCCAAACTCGTGCAACAAATTCAATTGCGCAACCGCGACTTCGAATACAATATTAAATTGGAATATCTAAAAACCCTGAATGAACACTATGAAAAGTGGATTGATGGGTACAAGCATGGCAAGCTTTTAACTATCGACATGAATTCCCTTGATTTTGTTAATAACACTGAAGACTTTTCCTCCATCGTTGGAAGGATTGATCTTGAGTTGAATAGTTTGTTTGGGTGAATCCCGTTGATTTAGACCTTACACTTCGTTAATTTTATACTATGACGGACGAAAAGAAATACGAATTGATCGAAAAACTTGTTCATACAGAGGACGAGTTGTTGCTCAATCAAGTAAAAGCCATTCTAGATGGGAGCGATATCGATTTATGGAATGACCTCAATCCAAAATTGAAAGCATCAATCAACCGTGCACTTGATCAATCGAAAAAAGGAATCGGAATGGTTCACGAAGATATAATGAATGAATATCGAGCCCGATTTAAAAAATGAAAGTAGTCTGGACTCCCGAGGCAAAAGAAACTTTCAGCTCGAACATTGACTATCTGCTTTCTGAATGGGGCGAGCAGGTTACTTTAGATTTTCTTGATAGGGTAGATGAAGTCGTTTTCAGAATCAAATCAAACCCTAATCTTTTCCCCATAATAAAAAGGGAAGATAATGTTCATCGTTGCGTTGTTGTCAAGCAAATAAGCCTCTACTATCGAATTGTCTCAGCGCAGGAAATAGACTTGATCACCTTCTGGAATAACTACCAAAATCCTGAAAGATTAAAAATCTGAATTTATCAGATTCATTGCCCCACCATAAACACTGCATTGGCAAAAAGCATTTTTCCGTTTTCCCAGAAGCAGCGGAACATAGGGTTGTCGACTAAATAAACCACTTGACCTTTGCCTTTGTCCTCTACGCCAAATACCAATGTGTTTTCCAGTTTCTTATTGATTTTATTTCCAGCGAAACCCATCACCGGCTTTTGTTTGCCTTTGAGTACACCTACGTTCCAACCATGTTCTAAATAAATGTAATGCTGCTCGTTGGTGCGTAATGAATAATAAAAATCATCAAGGCCAAACGCCAGAGGATGACTCTTGTCCATGGTGACTTTGTAAATTGCTCCTGAAATACTGTTGCTTAATTCCTTTCGCTCGGCATCAGCATATTTCATCGGGCCTTCCAAATCTTTTTGTTCTTTCTCAGCTTTCTCAGCTTTTTTCTTTGCTTCTTCATCAGCAAATTCTTTCAGTCCAAATCCTTTTTTGTCGGCAAAAGAAGAGTTGGCACCGGCAATGACGATCAATCGCCCTCCATCGGTTATCCATTTTTCAATTGAGGCAAGTTGTACTTCTTCAAAAAGACGATAGTTTCCTTCGGGCACAACGAGCACATTATACTTGGAGAGATCCACATTTTTGAAATAATCTGTTCCAATCATGTTCACCGGGAAATGAATTTGTTGCTCGAAGAAATGCCATACCTCACCATCGTTCAATGAGGAGGTCTGCTCGCCCATAAGCAATGCTACTTTTGGCATCTTCAAAAAATTCACGTCTCCCGAACCAAAATCCAATCCTTTGTCAACGAAACCAGTTGCTGATATATAGATTTTTCTGTTTAAAGTTTTAGCAATGGATTGAACAGCATTGTCAAAATCGGCTATAGTCTCGTTGTTCCTTTGCGTTACGATGAGTGTGCCGTGTTCAAAACTTTGACCATTGAGCGTAAATGTCTTTTTAGACGAACGCACTTTTATTCCTTTCTTCATCAAAGCAGCAAGCAATTCGACATCATTCAAGCTTTGGTATTTGAAAACGTAAGCGTAAGGTTTGGCTGGAATATTTTCCAGAGCATTTGGTTTGGGTTGAAACGATTTGGCCACAGCAATTTTTTCGTTGACCGCAAATGCTTTCATTCCATAGCCATAAAATAAATTCCATGCCGTGATATCATAAGTGAGTGAATCGGTGAGCTTGTTTTGCGGCTCGAATACGGTGGTAATGAATCTCCCTTTCGGTTGATAAATATTGAAGACAATATCCTCCGTTGTTAAATTGAAATTATTCACCATTTGTGACGTGAAGTCAAATCCACGCGAAACTTTGCCTGCAGATGCGTGGCCAAATTGAATTTGATGTGTCATCAACCAATCCGTAAGTTTCTTGATTTTGTCAGGATTATTCTCTGCCTTGATGACATAGGTTTTATAAGGAGAAGCTGGGTTGTTGATATTCTCGTTGAAGAATTTTTCGAACTCATCGTTGAGCTTGGCCGCATTCATCGAAGATATTTCGATTGTGCTTATCCCTGTAGTGAAATGATGGGTAAGTCTATCCTTCAAAGTAAGTGGATCACCCTCGGCAGTGGTAACTGTTAACCCTCCGCCTGGTCCACCTCCTTGCTCATAAGTCATACCTATGGCTCCGTTGTAAACCGGGTAAGTATCTCCATAGCTGGGATAAAACAAATCAAACCGTTCCTTGGTAAAATACAACCAACCCTGCTCATCAAAATACTTTGCATTGTTTTTGCCAATGATCGTTTGAAATTCACGCTGCCAATTGCTGATCACCTCATGAAAAGGTTCTGCTGCTGGGGCGAAATAGTAAGGTGAGTTAAAGCCCTGTTCATGAAAATCAACGTGAACGTGCGGCATCCATTGATTGTAAATTTTTATTCTTGTTTGCGATTCAATTTGGGTTTCCCAGGCCCAATCTCTATTCAAATCGAACATATAATGATTGGATCTTCCCCCAGGCCACAGCTCACGGTGTTCGCGGGTTTGCGGATCAGCATTGGCAGGAGAATTTCCGTATTGATTATAATAATTCATGTACCGATCTCGTCCGTCAGGATTAATGCACGGGTCAATGATCACCACCGTGTTCTTCAGCCACTCTTTGGTTTTGTTATTTTCCCGATTGACCAATTCGTAAATCGTTTTCATGGATGCCTCCATTGAATTTGATTCGTTGCCATGCACATTGTAGCTCAGCCACACAATGGCCACTTTAGTTGTTGGTGTTCCCTCAAGCATTCCCGCTCTTTTGAGATTGTCTTGACGGATTTGCTCCACGTTTTTAAAATTGTCGGCAGAAGCGATTGTTACATAAATTAATGGGCGATGCTCATAGGTTTCGCCATATTGTTGTACACGAACCTGCGATGGCACTGCGTCAGCAACGTGCTTGAAATATTCAACCACTCTGTAGTGAGGTGTAAACCGATCACCAAGTTCGTAGCCCAGAAAAGCAGACGGTGATTGAAGCTTGGTCTGTGCAGAGACAATTGTTGATGAAATGATCAGACCGACAACAAAAATTCTTTTCATAAAAAAAATGATGAGTGCGGGCCTAAAGTAATGAGAAATATTTTGATCAGGATCTGAAAATTATTTTACCGGCAATTTCTCGCCTGAATTCTTCTTTCTGTGCGCTTTCCACTCTTTGACAATTGTGCCCAGCTGAATTTTCACACCAATGTTATAATACTCTCCATTAAACTGACTATCGAAACTGGTAGCACGATACTGAGTCGTATAATTTTGAATGAGTGTTTGCCTGTAGCCAATGGAGCCTTCGAAGTAAACCCATCGATGGGGTTTTATGAGAACATCGAAACCAATCTGGCCAGGAATAAAATTTCCCGTTGTTGCCTGAGGTTTTAAAGATGCCCCTAGCGTACTAAAATTATTTCCTGATATGTCGTACAGTTTCTCACTAAAACCGCCATAGCCGATTTCGATTGGGACAGCAAACTCGACCAGCCGACTTACATAAAATGTGTACATAAAACCAGCTGATGCAAACCAGAGATCAATTTGCTGAGATGCTGCAACAAAATCAGATGATTTAAGTTTTCCCGCAGCAACTAAGTCATTAAGTTTCCAAACGGGAACGGGAATTCCTTTTGGAGTGATTATAACCCGGCCGGCCATTGCTCCGGTTCCAAAAGTGTTGGTATAAATCCCCAAAAGTTTGTCATTGAAATTTTGGTTGATCCAATAGTAGCCGGCACCAAGGCGAAACCGCTCATGCAGAATAATGCCCACATTCACTCCGTAAACGTTGATGGGAAAATCTTTAACAAAAGAATTTCGCGTATCGATTTGCAGATCAAATTTCGCTGAACGATGAACGGCTCTCATCGGGATATGGCCAAAGTAATAGTTAAAGTTTTTTCTTAAGGCAGCGGGCTGAACATTCTCCGCTTTTTGTTTTACCGAATCTGTTACTTGGGCATTCAGTTGAAAACACATTGCCAAAAAAAACAGGGAAGGGATTTTCCTCATAAAAGTCTTTTGATTTGAGGGGTGTGATGGATTACATGTTCACCAAAAAATTTCACTGCGTGTTGAATGTTGATCATACCTACCCGAACGTGACGATAAATTCCCCTTTTGATTTGATGATCTTCAATTTTCTCTAAAATATTTTTCAAATCGTTTCTAACTAAATCCCATTGCCCGATCAACTTGTGAATGTCCTGTTCGTTCAACGTGTTCTCTACTACTTTTTTGGGTGCTCTATATTTTAACGGAATTCGCTGGGAGATTTGGAGCAGAATCATTTTCAGCTCCTCATAAAGACCTGTGTCGTTGGTTTGATGAATGCCAAGTATTTTTTTGCTGATGTATCTTACGGAAAGCTGCTCAGCCGAGATCAAATGCGCTACGATCTGGTTGATTGACCATTTATTGGGAAGATGCTGGTTCAGTTTTTCGAAAGGCAAATCTTTCAATGCAGAAAGCAATAAATGCCTCTGCGTTTCGATAGAATCAAAGAGGGATTGAAGCCGGCTATTCATAAAATTCTCGAAGTAAAAATAGAATATTTGGGCTGATCTCACCTAAACAAAAAAAGCCGGCATCGCTGTCGGCTTCTGTTTCATTTTATTTCATAAATCAAACCTTGAAAGTTTTCTTCAACTGGTCAACGTAATCCAGTTTCTCCCAGGGGAATAATTCGACTTTCATTTTCTTTTCATTTTTCTGGCCCTTGTTAAAAACCTTCTCTACTATTTTTGATTCACGGCCCATGTGACCATAAGCAGCAGTCTCAGAATAAATTGGAGTTCTTAATTTAAAACGCTCTTCAATGAAATATGGACGCATATCAAAAACTTTTTCAATTTTCTTTGCGATCTCTCCGTCATTCAATTTCACTTTAGAAGTGCCATAAGTGTTTACATATAAACCAACAGGTTTTGCTACACCAATTGCGTAAGCAACTTGCACCAATACTTCATCACAGATTCCGGCCGCTACCATATTCTTTGCAATGTGGCGAGTTGCATAAGCAGCTGAACGGTCAACCTTACTTGGATCTTTTCCCGAAAAAGCTCCACCACCGTGCGCGCCCTTTCCACCATAGGTGTCAACGATAATTTTTCTGCCAGTTAAACCGGTATCACCGTGCGGACCACCGATCACAAATTTGCCTGTGGGGTTAACAAAATATTTTATTTCTGTATTGAATAGTTTCTGAACACGCTTCGGTAATCTTTTCATTACGCGTGGCACCACAATATTGATCACATCGTCTTTGATCTTCTTCAGCATCACCGCATCTTTATCAAAGTCGTCATGCTGTGTGGAGATCACGATAGCATCGATGCGTTGAGGTCTGTTGTCATCGCTATATTCGATTGTTACCTGCGATTTTGCATCGGGTCTTAAGTAGGTCATTACCTTACCCTCACGTCTAATCAAAGACATTTCACGCAGAAGCGAATGAGCAAGATCCAACGGTAACGGCATATAGTTATCCGTTTCATTCGTTGCATAACCAAACATCATACCCTGATCGCCAGCACCTTGATCTTCCTTCTTTCTGCGTTCCACTCCTTGATTAATATCTGACGATTGTTCGTGAATTGCAGAGAAAATTCCGCAGCTGTTCGCCTCGAACATATATTCACTTTTGGTATAACCAATTTTCTTGATCACCTCGCGGGCAATGTCTTGCACGTCTAAATAAGCTTCGGATTTTACTTCGCCAGCCAAAACCACCTGGCCTGTGGTAACCAAAGTTTCGCAGGCAACCTTTGAATTGGGGTCATAAGCCAAGAAATAATCGATGAGAGCATCAGAGATTTGATCGGCTACTTTATCGGGATGGCCTTCAGAAACCGATTCGGAGGTGAATAAATAAGGCATATTGATTAAAATTTAAAATTCAAGATTTAAGGTTGTTGAATTCCCATTATTTCTAAGGAGCGGCAAAAATAGTATTTATTTCATGATTTGTGATTAGCGAATTAAAAATCTACTGACGTTGTAGGATTTAACAACGCTGTGAGAAAAGGCCTGATCAGTAGTTCAACCTAAATAGCTTATCCATTGTCTTTTTTCCCACTGATGGCGGGGTTAATCGCAGTGCGAAATTTCTTAGGTTAATTAATGAAGCAGGAGTATTTGTTATTTGACCCAATTGCCAGGAAGTTTTAACAACATAGTTTGCTTTTGAAAAGCGGGTGTTCTGATAAATTCGAAAGGCATCAATGTGGTTTTTGTTTTCAGCCAATGACTTCGCAATCACGTACGCGTCTTCAACAGCTTGGCAGCCTCCCTGGCCGAGATTGGGGGTTGTAGCATGGGCAGCATCCCCCAGTAATGCAATTCTATCTCGAAACCAATTTTTAACGGGCATAAGGTCATAAATATCAGTTCGGATGATTTTTTCATTACCCGCTCTTTTCAGGATTTCAACAACATCATTTCCAAACTGCGAAAATCTTGAAATAAGATCCTGATTTAGTGTTTCAATTTTATCGGTGCCTCCTTCGCTGGATTTTTGAGTTGCAAAAAAATAAATTCGGTTTCCACCAACTGCAACCAATCCAAAACGCAAGCCTGGTTCGCTTCCCCACAACTCGAAACTTGATTTTTTTAACCCGATTGTCACAGGCATATCAACTATCGATCGCCAGCATGTCTGACCGGAATAGCGATAAGAACTCTTTCCAAAAAGAACCTCGCGTACAATCGATTTGATACCATCTGCTCCGATGACCAAATCAACTTCCTCAGTCGATTGGTTTCCAAAATTCAAATGAACTTTATTTTCTATTTGTTGGAGGGAAGTCAATCTGTGATTAAGCATTACTGCCTCTTCAGGAAGCTCATTTAACAATACCTTGTGCAAATCAGCCCTGTGAAAGCCATACGACCCTACTCCATATTTTTTATTTGCGTAGTCACCATCCATTTTTTGGATTGGTTTCCAGTGCCGATCACAAATGACGGCTTCATTGATCAAATACCCAGCACGCTGAATTTTTTCCGCGATGCCCAGTCGCTGAAACACTAACATCGCATTTGTTGCCATCACGATGCCCGCGCCCAATGATTTTATTTCGGGTGCCGCCTCAAAAACTTTTGCTCCGATACCTCTTTGGCGCAGCGCGATTGCTGCGGTCAATCCGCCAATGCCCGCACCGATGATTGCACATTTCATGGAAAAAGAATTTTAGGCCTGAAATAAAAACACAGCCGGTTCCTTAGGTAAGGACGGAACATTTTTTTTCCACTCGTTTATCGTCTTTGTTTTCACAAATTCATTTTTGCCGGTGAGGTCAAGAGCGATACATAATTGGGCAGATGAGGGGAGCGAATCGATCAGATGCTTTAACATTTGATTGTTACGATAAGGGGTTTCAATAAAAATCTGCGTCAGGTTTTTATGCAGTGATTCTTTCGCAAGGGTTTTTATTTTTTGTGATGCCTCTTTCGAGTCAATTGGAAGATAGCCATGGAAAGCAAACTGCTGTCCATTGAGTCCGGATGCAATAAGGGCAAGTAAAATTGAGGAGGGACCAACAAGCGGAACTACCTGAATATTTTTTTGATGTGCAAAATTTACAGCAAGAGCACCCGGGTCAGCAATCCCCGGGCAACCTGATTCGGAAAGAACACCAACATTTTTCCCGGAAAAGATTGGAGCAAACATTTCAGCGAGGTCAGCTTCTTCGGTGTCTTTGTTTAGTACGGAAAATTGGAGAGCCTCAATACTTTCATAAATTTTCAAACTACTGAGGAATCTCCGAGCTGTTCGAGCTTCTTCTACCAAAAAATGGTCTATCAATTTTAAGGACTCCAAAACAGATGAAGGGATTGTATCCGTTGCGTCTTCGGCTATTACTGTTGGTATAAGAAAAAGTTTGCCCTTATTTTCCATTTAAAAAATTAAGAACGTTTTGGGCAAATTCCTGTGGCTTTTCTGCTTGCACCCAGTGACCCGTATTAAGAGAAACAAATCTTGCTCTTGGAAATAATTGCATGATCAATTCCCGGTCGCCATCCGCAAAGTAATTTGATCTTTCTCCGTTAATGAATAGGCTTTCTCCGTTGAATGAACCTTGATACACCATGCCTTCTCCGATTTCATCAAGATGCTCATCAATTGCGTGAAGGTTTGGCCTCCATATAAATTTTCCTTCATCGTTTCTAGCGAGGTTCTTCAATAAAAATTGTCGCACTGCGGTATCTGGCTCGTATCCTGACAAAATTACTTCTGCCTCTGATCGTGAAGTTATTTCGTCCAATGGGATTGCTTTCATCCCCTCAATCAAACGATCATGCCGAACGACATAATATTTCGGCACAATGTCAACTACGATAAGTTTGTCAACCATCGAAGGGTTTCTCACGGCAAAGTTCATTGCTGTTTTCCCCCCCATCGAGTGACCGATCAAATGCGCTCTTTCGATTTTATTTTCTTTCATAAAATCTTCAAGGTCCTCAGTCATCAATTTGTAATTGATTTCATCGCTGTGGGGCGATTGCCCATGATTGCGCTGATCAACGAGATAGACCGAAAAATTTTCGGCAAATAATCGTCCTAGGGAGTGCCAATTATCTGACGAGCCGAGAAGCCCGTGCAAAATGATCAATGCTTTACCCTGCCCTTGATGACGAAAAAAAAGTTTCATTGTGGAAAGATACTAAACCGATCGATTTACCATTAAATCAATAACCTCCAAGGTATTTTCTTAAAAACCATTCGGCACTGATCAGCGCCAGCAGTAAAAAGAAAAACCACTTCGCTTGTACCAGCGGATTAAAAGATTCCTCAGAATGTATCAGGCTTTTGGCTTCGATTTTTTTATAATCCGAGATAAGTTGGTTCATTTCATTTGACCTGTAAAAATTTCCGCCAGTAGCACTTGCCAACTTTCTCAACAACCCAAAATCAGCGACCAGATTTTGAGATTCAATATTTTGTGCAACTACAGAAAACTGCCCGGAGGCATTTTCTCTTTTTGAATTAATTTCTGTTGTCGCTGAATAAAAATAGGTTCCCTCTTTAAGTCCGCCAATGCTATAACGCTCGCCACCCGGGCTGAGTGTGTAGCTAAAATTGTTGACCTTGCCTTGCTCATTGCGCAAAGTCAAGTCAATTTTATTACCATAAATCTTTTCAAACAGATCGTTATAGGCTTGTCCATCGAAGGTAACAGGTGCCGCGTCCGTAAATTCATTTTGAGTTGGGAAAAATCTGAACTTGCGCTTTTCATCTAAGGTACTCAGGTACTGCACCAATTTTGAAAATGTATTGTCGAACAGTTCGGTTTTTTCTGACGAAGAAAACTCTTCAAGTCTCCAACTCCACAGGCCTTCTCCAATAAACGCAGCGATTTTGCGGTTGTTGTCTTCCCAGGAAAGCAACATGGGTCTGTCGGTAGCCACGCTGCCGATGCGTTGGTTCAGTAACACTTGTGCCCCAGGCGGATAAGAGAATTTACCAAATGGAACTTGTATTGGTGGGAAGTGTGCAAAGCCCGCATTACTGTTGTCGGCAAAATCAAAATCACGGAATGACGAATTTACTACCGGGGTTGCATCATCTTTTTGAACTGGGTTTTCAAAGTTTAAAGGAATTCCGTTTGAAGGAAGTTGACGCAAGTTGGTTTTGCTCCCTATGATAAGAAGCACTGAAGATTTTCCTTTGCCCAGTTGCTCAAATAACGCAGCCGTTTTCATTGAGAAATCAAATGGCTGATGAAAAATAATTAACTCTTCTTGACCCGGCTGCAATAGCTTTGGGTCAGTTTTAGAAATTCCCGGGATGTGAACAATCAATTCATAATTCGGGTTTTTCTCTATCACCTCACGCAATGCTTTGATATCGGGGTGAGGAGCAGGGGCTATCAGGAGAATTTTTTTCTTGCCCTCCACCACCTCTACAAAAATTCCAGCGCGATTGTTTTTTAAATTGGATTCTTTGGCAATAGGCTCCACCACCACTTCAAATCGTTGAATACCCTTATCTTTAGCATCGATCAGAAAATCAAATTCTAAAAAAGATTTGCTGTCCGTGTTTTTTTGCAGCCGGCTGATCACAGATCCGTTTTTTAAAACGGAGACAGACACATTTTGATTGGGCAAACTTTGTACGGCTACTTCCGCCCGAATTGGAAACTGATTGCCTTGATAGGCAACTTTATTATAGGCCACATTTTTCAAAATCAAATCGATGTGTTCTGTTGTATCGCCTAACCCAATAGTATGAATCGGTAATCGCCATGAAGAATACAAAGGCGAAGAACCCGAGTTATAAATTCCGTCCGTTAGCAAAACGATGCTTGCTAAATTTTTTTCCTCGTAATCGGCAATTGTATTTTTAAGAGCGCTATTCAGATCCGATGTTAAGTGATCAAATTTTATTCTTTGATTTTCCTCTTCTGAAAGCATTCTAAAAGAGACCTCATAGCCCTGTTCTTTGAGTTGAGTAGAAACTAAGCTTATTTCGTTTTGCAATTTTGCGGTATCAATCACTCCTCTTAGGGACGATGAGTTGTCAATAAGTAAAACAATTTCAGGTTTCTCGAAAATGTTTTTGGTGAATTTCAAAATTGGGCCGATTAATAAAAATGAAAGCAATGAAACTACGATTGCCCTTACCGCAAACAGTATTCGATTTGTAAGCTTGCTCCACGGATGTTTGGCTCGATAAAGCAAAAATGCATAACCGATTCCAAGCAAAACACACAGAAGAATGAAGGCAGGTGATGATTCGAAAATAAGTCGTTGCATTTTTATTTCAGATTACAAATGGCAGATTTCAGATTGCCAGACCGATAATCGGTAATCTTCAATCTGAAATATAAAATTACTAATAGCCATATTTTTCTTTCCATAATTTTTTCAAATAACTTCTCAGTTCTTCTTCCCGTGCATTTTTTCCTGGCTCATAAAACTTCGTGCCCTTGATCTTATCGGGCATGAATTCCATATCAGCAAAATTATTTTCATAACTGTGGGCATACTGGTAATCTTTTCCGTACCCCATGTCCTTCATCATTTTAGTAGGAGCATTACGAATGGAAAGAGGCACGGGGAGATCGCCAGTTTCATTGACAGCTTTCATTGCACTGCCAATCGCGACTGTTGCACTATTGCTCTTGGGTGAGCTGGCAAGATAAATCGCGCACTGAGACAAGATGAGTTGAGCCTCGGGATAACCGATAACGTCCACAGCCTGAAATGTGGTTGTGGCGATGACCAAAGCAGTTGGGTTGGCATTGCCAATGTCTTCACTGGCAAGGATCACCATTCTGCGCGCAATGAACTTCACATCTTCTCCTCCCTCAATCATTCGCGCCAAATAATAAACCGCTGCATTCGGATCACTACCACGCAATGACTTGATAAAGGCCGAAATAATATCGTAGTGCTGTTCACCGCTCTTGTCGTAAATCGCGATATGCTTTTGGGCTGTGTTGATCACGAGTTCATCGGTTACTTCAATATCTCCTGCAATTGATTCACTGATCAGTTCTATTAGGTTTAAAAGTTTGCGTGCATCACCTCCTGAAATATTCAGTAGGGCTTGATATTCTTTGATTATAATTTTTCTGTTTTTTAATTGATCATCACGTTGGAGTGCCTGATCAATCAACTTTAACAATCCTTCTTCGCCTAATGGTTTAAGCGTATAAACCTGGCATCGCGAAAGCAAAGCCGAATTCACTTCGAACGAAGGGTTTTCTGTAGTAGCTCCGATTAAAGTGATCGTTCCTTTTTCAACTGCGCCAAGCAATGCATCCTGTTGTGATTTATTGAAACGATGGATTTCATCGATGAACAAAATAGCGCGTGAAGAAAATTTTGCTTTCTCAATAATCTCGCGCACATCTTTTACACCTGCACTAACTGCACTAAGTGTGTGAAATGGCCGTTTCACTTCATGTGCGATTATATTTGCAATAGTTGTTTTGCCAACACCGGGCGGTCCCCACAAAATCATGGAGGGGATATTTCCCGATTGCACTGCCTTTCGAATAATTCCGTTCGCGCCCACCAAATGCTCCTGCCCAATGAGATCATCGAGTGTGGAGGGCCGCATGCGCTCAGCTAATGGCGAAGGAGAGCTAAATAACATTTATCAAAAAGAAATTTTCTTGAAAGTCTCTACCGTTTTATTCAGCATATCGTCTGTGAAATCCAAATGGGTCACTAACCTGATTTCCGTTTGACTGAAAGGCAATGCTTTAATACCCTGCTCATTAAACTTACCCAACACCCTTTCAGGCGTGAGATTAGATGCAACTTCAAAGAGAACAATATTTGTGTCAACAGGCATCACCGACTTCACCCAGTGAAGATTTTGCAATTCTTTGCCAAGTGCCTTTGCTTTTGTGTGATCTTCCTTCAATCTCTTGACATGATTATCTAGAGCGTAAATTCCGGCAGCCGCCAAAAAACCTGCTTGTCTCATCCCGCCTCCAAAAGCTTTACGCATTCGCCTTGCTTTCGTTTCATATTCCTTTTTAAAGGCTAAAATAGAACCGACAGGTGCCCCCAGTCCCTTCGAAAGGCAAATAGAAATGGTGTCGAAATATTTTCCGTGCTCCATCGGGCTGTCTCCAGTTTCAGTCAGCGCATTAAACAGCCTCGCTCCATCCAAGTGCATCTTCAAATTTTTTGAGCGTGCAAATTCGCTGACCGCTCTGATTTGAGAAAGCTTATAATAACTTCCTGCTTCGCGCACAACTGTATTCTCCAGCGCAACAACTGATGTAATTGATTGATGAGCATCTTTTGCATTATTGATGTTGCCTTCAATTTCTTCAACCGCCAATCTTCCACGTTCGCCATTGAGCAAACGTACACTTACATTGCTATTGCCCGCCAAGCCCCCACCTTCGTATTTGTAGATATGCGAACCTTTATAGCAAATCACTTCCTCATAAGATTGAGTGAGCACTTTGATTCCGATTTGATTGGTCATTGTACCTGAGGGGCAGAACATTGCGCCATCCATCCCCAAAAGCTTTGCACATTTTTCCTCGAGCTGATTGACAGTTGGGTCTTCGCCAAAAACATCATCTCCCACAGGAGCTTGCATCATCGCTTGAAGCATTGGAGGTGTGGGCTTTGTTACGGTATCGCTTCGCAGATCAATTGTCATTTGTTGTGTAATAGAAACCCTGAAATTTACAAAACAAATTAGTCCTCATTGCACCGCTAGAAAAAGCTACCATTAGCTGCAGCATTATTCTTGTCAAAGGAAACCAAAACGTATTGGCTTTTATGATTTGCGAGTAATCAATGTCTGGATTGAATTCAAAGTCAACCAGTTAACCATTTGGTTATTAGTGAGCGATGATATTACCTTTAGCGTTTTAACCAAAGTCAATTCTTGAAAAAATATCTTTTATTCTTCAGTTTCGTAACGATAGCATCCATTGGCGCTCGTTCTCAAAGTATCTTAGATAGTAAACTACGTGACCCCATTGAGGGTCGGTCTCTCGTTTCTGTTTTAGAAGAGATTGAAAAACAAAAAAGCGTTAAATTTTATTTCCTTCCTCAGTGGATTGAGGGGATTAGCTTACAAAGTTTCCATAGCGGACAAACGTTGCGTTACGTTCTTGATGAAGTCTTTTTGGGGACAAGTATCAAGTATTTGGAAATTAATTCAGGGACAATTGTTTTTCTCAATGACCCGGAAGACGCTATAAGGCGCGATAAATTGATCAGTGAAGCGATCCACGAGAACAAAGATTTGGAAGAAGTTAAATTGGGAAACCAAAAAAACTTGGTTCGAAATCAGATGCTAACAATCAAGGGAGAAGTTAGGGACAGTAAAAAAAAGGAAGTGCTTTCAGGGGCAAGCATACAAGTTAAAGATCTTGCACTTGGGGTGTCAACTGATGCATCGGGTAAATTTCAGGTAATTATCCCGGCCGGAGAGCATATACTTAGTTGTTCTTTTTTGAATTTTCAAGAAAGAACAATACTTCTTACTGCTTATGATAATGGCGAATTAAATATTCTACTTGAAGAGGCACCTATAGTTTTAAGCGAGGTAGTGGTGCAAGACCAAATGGGAAGAGAATCTGTGACGAGTAATTCCGGTCAAATTCAAATTAGCATTAAGGAAATTAAACGCGCGCCAAGTTTATTGGGGGAAGCAGACTTGATCAAACAAATTCAAGTGCTCCCGGGGGTTACCACGGCTGGAGAAGCTGCGTCAGGATATAATGTACGCGGAGGCAGCGTTGATCAAAATCTGATTCTTTATGACGGAATGCCCGTTTTCAACAGTTCGCACGTATTTGGATTTTTCTCCGCCTTCAATGCTGAAGCTATCAGAGACGTATCATTTTATCGCGGTGGCATTCCCGCTGAGTTTGGAGGAAGAGTTTCTTCCGTACTTGACATTCGCTCCAAAGAAGGTGATTATGAAAAATGGACAGGTGGTGCAGGTATCGGGATGATTACCAGTAATGTGAATTTCAGAGGCCCTATAATAAAGAACAAAACTACAATTGCTGCTTCAGCCAGATCTACCTATTCGGATTGGGTGATTAATTCTATTAGATCAAACTATGTTGATTTGAGCAAAAGCACTCTTACTTTTTATGATGCCACTCTAAAAATTGCTCATAAGTTTAGCAACAAAACAAAGCTTACTTTTTCCGGCTACACCAGCCAAGATCAATTCCGCATCAAGGGTGATTCACTTTATCGATGGCATAATCTCCTGGGGTCATTACGAATTGATCATTTTTTTTCTACCCAACTTACATCCTCTTTTGTAATAGGCTATGGCTCGTATGGCTACGAAGTTGAAAACAGAGACAATGCCACGGGATTTAATCTATCTTATCGGATTACGTATCCTTCAGCAAAACTTGATTTCCATTATCATTTAGGGAACCATAAACTCATAGCGGGATCGCAAGCTACTTATTACGGATTTGAGCCGGGAACTCTGAAACCGAATTCATCACAATCCAGCGCAAAGCCGCAGGAAATGGAGAAGCAGAAATCATTGGAGTCAGCTGTTTATGTAAGTGACAACTTCGCTATTAGTGAGAAACTTAATTTAGAAGCAGGTCTTCGGGCATCGATGTTCCAAGCCATAGGACCCGGAACTGTTAATTTATATAAGCCAAATTTACCCATCGTGACCACCAATTTTGATAAATCGATTTCATACAAATCGGGGGAGACCATTAAAGTTTATCATGGGCTTGAGCCAAGGGCTTCCATTCGTTACAGCTTAACATCAAACTCTTCAGTGAAGGCAGGTTACAACAGAATTTATCAATACCTCCAACTTGTTACAAACACAACTGCAGTAACCCCTATTGATATTTGGCAGCCTAGCGGATATTATTTCAAGCCTCAGGTTGCGGATCAATTTTCATTGGGATATTTCAGAAACTTCAAAGAGAATACCTATGATGCCTTTGTAGAAGTTTACTACAAGGAGATAAATAATATTTTGGATTTTAAAGATGGCGCCAGATTGATTTTAAATGATCACCTTGAAACAGATCTGCTCCAGGGTAAGGGGAAGGCATATGGCGTGGAAACTCAATTGACTAAATCCAGCGGAAGGCTTACTGGTTCTCTTAGCTACACTTATTCAAGATCGCTTCGCACTATTGCCGGGCCTACTTTAAACGAGTCGATTAATTCAGGTAAGACTTATCCTTCCAATTTTGATCAACCTCACTCCATTAATCTGACGTGGAAGTATAATCTTTCCCGCAGGTATTTTTTTACCGGAGGGTTTACTTACCGAACCGGAAGACCTATCACCTTTCCGGTTTCAAAATTCGAGATTGATAACATATCAGTGGCTAATTTTTCAGAACGCAATCAATATCGTATTCCGGATTATCATCGTCTCGATATAGCTTTTGTCCTGGAGGGAAGCCACAAGAGAAAAAAGTTTTTTGACGGAACATGGGTTCTTTCATTTTACAATGTGTATGGTCGGCAAAATCCCTACACTATTTTCTTTAAAGAAGTCGATAATAGCGCGTTACTCGCCTATAGACTATCCGTGATCGGCACGATTTTACCTTCTCTCTCTTATAATGTGAAATTTTAAAACATGAGAATCTCATTTATTTTATTCCTGTTTATTTTAGTAAGTGATGCGTGTGTTGAACGTATAAATATTGATGCGCCCAAAGCTTTGTCTGACCAACTTGTCATAGAAGGCCTGATTACCGATGAGCCGGGACCCTATACAGTAAAGCTTTCAAGAGCAACCAACGTAAACGAGACTTTGGTTAGGACCAGACCAGTGTCAGCGGTTAAAGTTGTCATCTCTGACAATCTGGGCAACTCAGAAACACTAAAAGAGATCGAAATTGGCACTTTCCAAACAGATACAAATGGTATTCAAGGAGTAATTGGAAGGAGTTATACTCTCCACGTAGAAACCAACGATGGCAAAGTCTACGAATCTACTCCTGAAACAATTGTGCCTGCAGGTACCATAGAAAACATACGTTTCAAGTTTGAAACCTCCCAACCAGAGAACAACACTACTCAATATGGTTTTCGATTTTTCATCGATGCTAAGGGTGATGCCCAAACTAATAATTTGTTGAGATGGAAATTTAGTGGCATTTATAAGGTCGTGACTTACCCTGAACAGCATACTGAACCCATGGGTGAAGGGAGGGTACCTGCACCCAGGGCCTGTAGCGGATATGTATATGATAAAACTGCTGGACTTGCAAAGGTAGGCCCATGCACTTGCTGTGAATGCTGGACCAGTGCCGTTGATTCGCAGATAAAACTCAGCGACAATCAGACTATTGTTGCCGAGGAATTTAGAGACATCGAAGTGGGATTTCTATCAATTAGCTACTGGACATACGAAAAGACGCTGGTGGAAATAAAACAAATGAGTCTATCCCAATCCGCCTTTGATTATTGGAAAACAATTAAAGATCAGAAAGATGGGGCCTCCAGTCTTTTTCAACCCTCTATAGGAAAAGCACGCACCAACATATTCGTGAAAAACGGAAGCGATGAAGTTCAAGGGCTATTTTATGCTTCAGCTATTGCAACAAAATCGGTATTTATCACACCATCTGATTTGCCTCAGGGATTGAAACTCAGCTTTGATGCACCACCACCAATAACAGAATCCTGCATCCAGGCATTCAAAAATTCTACCACTAAAAAACCCTATGACTGGGAATGAAAAAGATAATTTTTACACTATCCATTTTTTGCCTTTTAGGTTGGGCCTCAGAAGATGAGTTTATTTCGCTCTTGTCGCAAAAGCTTGAGCGCTACAACAAAGAGCATCCTCTTGTTCAAGTACAATTGGTTTTTAACCAGGATAAGTATGTACCTGGCGATACGGTTTTTTTTCGTGCCTATGTCCTTAACGAAAATTTTTTACCTCTAAAGGATCGGAAAATCTTCACACTTGAATTGACTACCGTAGAAGGTCAGTCACTGAGCACAATCAATTTCCGGATTTCAGAAGGAAAAGCTGCTAACCAAATTATTTTACCTCCAGGAATGGGGCCAGGAGTCTACCGATTTTCTGTATACCCGTTAAGTTACAGTGGTAAGGAAGCCTCCCTATTATTTACAAAAAAATTGACTGTGGTATCCAAGAATAAACTTCAACTTCTTGATACAGCTGCCTTAGTTTTGTTCTACCCCGAAGGAGGACGTTTGATCAGTGATGTAGAAAACCACATGCTTATCCAATCAAGCGTGTCCGGCAAAGGGATCATTTTTGATGAGAAAAATAACGAGGCCGGTACCTTTCAATTGGAAAAGAGCGGATGGAGCGAAATGTACTTTACACCGCAGCAAGGAATTTCTTACTATGCCAAAATTGAAAATCGTGCTGAAAAATTCACTTTGAATAAATCCACAGCGGATGGATGCGCCTTGAGGGTTTCTTCTCTTCCGAATGGATCAGCAAAAGTTAAAATAGCTGTTTCTGATAAATCCGGCTTGGCGAAAAAAGATTTGTACTTAGTTGTGGCCAGCCGCAGAAGAATTACTTATTCAAGTAAGATAGACTTTGATAATAACCAATCTTATGCAACTGAGGTATCGCGCGAAAATTTGCCAAGAGGGTTGAGCCAAATAGTTGTCTTCGACAAATCAGGTTCTGTATTAGCGGAGAGAAATATTTATAACTCAAAAACCAATAACGTTGTTACTATTACCCCTTCCAAGAAGGTATATAAGCAAAGAGAAAAAGTAAATGTTGAGTTCTCCCTTCGGGATAAAGAAGAAGAACCTATTGAAGGAGAGTTCTCGGTTTCGGTTGTCAATAGAGATTTCAGAGAAAATGGCAACGAACTTTCTTTTATTGAGGAGTTGCTGCTGGCCTCATTGCCAGAACTGAAAGATCATATAAACCTCTCAAATGTTGCAGATCGGTTGGACTTGGTAAACAAGTATTTGCTTGCCAGCGATTTCAAATTATTTTCCTGGAATGATATACTGTTGGTACAGACTCCTGAAGATCCAGCCAAGGAAAGTTTAATAAGAGTGAAAGGAAGGGCCGTTTTCAAAAGCAGTGGAAAGCCAGTGCCGGATTCAACCCTAATACTTGGTTTTTTACAAAACACAATGATTGGATACGAAACACATACCACCAAAAACGGATTATTTGATATGCCTTTTTTGTATGATTTTTTTGGTGAGGAAGATCTGTTTTATTCAATGGAGTCTAAAGGGAAGCCCCTCGATCAGCCGTATATCATTATCCCTCAAAATAAAACTGATCATAAAATATGGAAGGGATCATATGTAAAAGAGGAGAGTTCGGTTGATACGTATGCTGATTATATGCATAAGAAAAAGACAATTGATAAATCGTATAGGTTCTTCAGTGCACCCAAGGAAAAAAGAACCGGGTACAAAAACCTGAATGAGAAAATTGAAGACGAGTTGATGGGGGCCGACTACACGGTCAACGTTCAGGATTATGTTGTCTTCCCAAACATGAAAGAACTAATAAAAGAGGTGATTCCCTTTCTTGAATTTAGACAAACGAAAAAGGACTCCACAATGAGGTTGCGCCTTAACCAGCCGGATGGATATATACGGTCTAAAAGTGAGCCATTGTTTGTTATTGATGGAATACTTACAAAGAACAAAAGTTTTTTTATGAAACTTAAACCGGTGGATATCCTAAAGGTTAAAATAATCAACAATCTAAATAAGCTGACTCAATTTGGAGCTCTGGGAAAAAACGGGATAGTGCTGGTGGAAACGAAGAGAGGCCAAGCTTATAAAGCTTCAGAGAGTACCACGACTCTTAAAATAACGGGGATGAACCAACCCCTCGATTATTATATTCCTGATTATTCTAAGTTTAGTCATCCGCGCGTTCCAGACCTAAGGCCTACGCTTTTCTGGACGCCAACAGTGCGATTCAATTCAAGTGGAAAGGCATCTGTTTCCTTTTATACTTCAGATGATGTGGGTTCATTTGTAGTAAGGATTAAGGGCATTGCAAAAAACGGAGAGCCATTCGAAACAGAATCTGTTTTTGAAGTCGCTTGGGGAACCCCTAGCGACTTACGGTAATCAGGCATTCACTATGAACGGGCTTACCTTCTTTGGTAACTCCTTCAACAATTGCCCGATATTGGCCCACGTTGTCTGATGCATAAAATGAAACTGTAGCCTCACCGGTTTTATTGTTGGTAACAACATTTGGATTCCAGTAAAGAAGAGCTCTATTGTCTCCGTTCACAGGATCTACCTTCATCTTATCATAATCAGGTGCAGTAAAGTTTCTTGGTTTTGAATAACCGGATATTTTCAAAACCGGAACATTTTTCTGCTCATAATTCTGAGACAAATCACTTTTAGTGAAAATATTAATCACCCCACAACAACCTAAGTTACCAAGAAGCGAATTCGCCCTGGTCGTCACTTCAATTGATTCAACTGTACCAGGGTCAATCGAACCAAGTATATCACCAGGGGCTCCAGTCCTAAGTGTGTTATTAACCAACACTGCTACTTCACCCGAAAAATTGAGAGAAGAAGTGGCTCCTCGCTGAGTATAAACAACCCATCTCATGCCGGCCGGAGTATCTGATTGCCTCACGATTAGTCCCGGTACTTTGCCCGGTAAAGTAATTAATAGATTGCCATACTTGGTGTTGAGGTCAGTGGATTTGAGGATATAGTCCGGCTTTCCATAAGGCCTTTCTCTATTAGTCGCTTTTACTTCAACCTCTTTTAGCAAGCGTGCACCTTTGGGAATATCAAAAGTTGATTGTTGATTTTGAGGAAATTGTGTGCTTACAATTTTAAATGGTTTCGAAGCGGATTGGTATGAAAAAGGTGGTACCAGCCTCGCCAGAAGTTCTGCTTTCCCGAAGATTTGCTTTTTCCCCTTGACGATCTGAAAAGAGAATCGGGATGTATCATAAAAATTCAAATTAGTCAACGAAAAAACACCCTGTTCATCGGTCTCAGTCATGAAGAAGTTACGCGGATTGACTTGCAAAATATTCAGCGCCATTTTTGTCGGTTTGTTGTTTTCGTCATTAATTTTTGCTCTGAACCCAATTCCATACTCAGCTTGATACGTAAAATTTTTTGCTTTAGGGATTTCATGAATAGGAAAGTCAGATAAGATGTTTGAGCCCGCTAGCGAGACTACTTTTGAAGTATCGGTTACAGAGACACTGAGGTCAGCTTCAATAGGATTGCCTTCTTCGTTTTTCATTTGAATGATCAGCGTGATTTTTTCGTGTGCCGCGTAACTTGACTTGCCCGTAGTGACTTTCAACGATTCAGATACCGGTGGTTTCTGGGTTACGGTAAGTTCGGGTCTTTCCAAGGGATTTAGTACCGGAAAGTGTTTCATGTATAAATTGTCATCACCAAAGTTGCGGTTCAGGTTAGTATAGGCTCTCAAATAACAATCAGAAGACTTCAGTGTGTCAGGTAGAATAAATTCACCATTAAACATTCCGGAGTCAAGAGGAAGTGTTTTGGAAAGCACCACTTTTCTTGTGGTCGCCTGAATAAATTCTACATATACAATACGGCTAAGGGAGTCGCGGAAAGAAGGAGCGCTGTAGTTGGTGTAGCCTTTAAACCAAAGTGTTTCACTTGGATAGTAATAATCCTTATCGGTATGAACATAAATTTTCTCATAAAAGGGATCCAAAAAAGGCGCTATAACCTGTGCGCGGTTTTCAGCGGCTTGCGCCAATAGCTGACCAATGGGCTGGTAATCCAAAGGCAGCATATGTGCTACACGATCCTGGCTCATGGCTCCTTCAATAACAATATCAGAAGGATTGACTAGGATACCCTCTTTGTTGACGAGGACGGAATTCTTGGTGAAGATGATCCAACTTACCGGATAATCTATGTCTTGATATATTCTTTTTGTTATTTGCTCATTCCTGTAGTGCACTTCAAACCTTCCTCTTATGGCTATACTGAAAATGTCTTTTTGGGAAGTAGATAGGACCATGTTGGCTGTATCGTAGACAGCTACTGTATTTCCCAAATTGCTTTTGAACAAAGAAGACCTGATGTTGGGATTATTTCCGGAACCCAGTATATCGGTATACAAATTGAACCCTTCTCCATTGATACGTTTGTGTACTATTGCCTTGAATAAATGATGAACGGAATGGTAGTAAGATCTTTCACGGTTCCGCTCCCATTGAGTTAGCACTTTTTCATTCGTATTTTTTAAAGGCTCAAAGCGCGCATTTCCTTTGATCAGGAAATTGGTGTTGTCTGCTGCAAAGGCCGACAGGTAAAAATTGACTTTGTACCCCAGAGCCCTATTTTCAATTTCTATTGGTAAACCAGCTGTGGCGACTATCTTTTTCCCGGAAGTATCGTTTTGAAAATCAATAACCCAAGGGTTAAGAATAGTACACTGCTCAGCAGCTTTGTCATCACCAAGAAATATTTTTTTAAATTTTTTTAATTTTTTTTCCCATTCAACATCCTTCGAGGCGCTTACCTCAACAGTCGCCAGTTCAATGTCTGATGGCCGAAGGCGTATAACCCCCAACTTCAATTCGCTTACCGACAGACTTAGTTTTGTTTTGTATGGCTCATAGCCTAAAAAAGAAACGACTAATTCATGGGTGGAAGGTTGGCTGATGTTTTCTAAAACAAAATCCCCGTTTGCATCGCTCATCGTGCCAATGGTAGTGTTGTTTAGAAAAACACTTGCCATAGGAAGAGGCTCAAATGTTTTGGCGTTGGTGATTTTACCGGAGACTCTACATGTTTGGGCATGAACGGTGGTTGCGAAAAAACATAGGGCAACAAATTTTTCAATCTTTTTCAGAGTTTGCATGGTTGAGACAGAAGATTTTTCTAAGGAAGCAATTGATATCAGCAAAATTGAAAAATCGAGGTTAATAAGCAAACGAGCCAAGATCAGCGGGCCTGGGTCAGATCAGCCTATCCAAAAACAATTGTTTAAAAAAGTACCACTGTTTTTGTCTTTCAGGTTTGTTTTATACACGATACAACCCTACTTTTGCACTCCTAAATCGCGGGGTGGAGCAGTTGGTAGCTCGTTGGGCTCATAACCCAAAGGTCACAAGTTCGAGTCTTGTCCCCGCTACTAAAGTAAAAGCGACCCGAAAGGTCGCTTTTTTCATTTTGTATAATTAATCACATCACAATGAGGTTAAAAACTATCTCTTCTCTTGTTGCTCTTTTTTTCAGTTCATATGTTCAATGTCAAAACCTGAATTTTACTGTAAAGTGGGGGCAAGAGATCGAAGCCTCGCGCAAATCTTCATTAAGTGACATTGTAGGTTTTGATGCCACCGGCATTTATGCAATCAAATCAAGGCTGCACGGCCTGGTCGGCAATAAATCATATACCCTTGATCATTTTGACAATAACTTCGCACCAACAAAAACATTTGACCTCGATATTGAGGAGGACGGAAATGAATGTGATGTGAGCTCTTTGCTTCACCTCAAAAACAAGTTGTATATATTTTATTCTTATTTAAAGAAAAAGGAAAAGAAGAATGTTCTGTTTGTAGACGAAATTGATAAAAACACACTTCAACCAAAAAAGGAGAAAAGAAAGATCGGTGAGATTGATTATAGCGGCAATTCAAATCGCAATAGCGGTGGCTTTTCAATCCGAGTGTCGCGCGACAGCTCAAAAGTTTTAGCTTTTTATTCACTCCCCTACGAAAAAGGCGAGCCAGAGGCATTTGGTTTTAATGTACTAGACAGCAACTTGAAATCGATATGGGAAAAGAATGTGACTATCCCCTACAAAGATGGATTATTCGACATCCAATCAACGCGGGTAGATAATGATGGGAATGTATACATGCTTGGGCTTCTTTTTAAAGACAAAAGAAAGACCAAACGCGGAGGAGAGCCGAATTATACTTATGAAGCATTCGCTTACAGTAATAAGGGAAATAATGTGAAGCAATACACACTTAGTTTAGATGATCGCTTCATCACCGATATGCAAATAGAAATTCTTAATAATAATTTGGTTTGTGCCGGCTTCTATTCAGCCAAAGGTACTTATAGCATTCGTGGTACTTACTTTTTAGCTGTAGATCTTGCAACAAAAGCAATCAAAACCAAAAGCTTCAAAGAATTTGACATCGATTTCATCACGCAGAGTATGAGTGAGCGAGAAGCCAGGCGCGCCAAGCGTAGAGAGGAAAAAGGAAAAGAACAGGAATTGTATGAGTACGATCTCGACAAATTATTGATTGGGAAAGACGGAAGTGCAATGTTGATTGGTGAGCAGTACTATGTTAAAGTTGTCAGTTCCTACAATGGAAGGGTGACAACTTATACCTACCATTATTACTACAATGATATCATCGCGGTGAAAATCGATCCTTCCGGGCAAATTCAATGGGCCGAGAAGATCGCGAAGTCGCAACACACGGTAAACGATGACGGATTTTATTCATCCTATGCACTTTCTATTGTTAACGGAAAGGTCTGCCTTATCTTTAATGACAATCCGGAGAACTTGGATTATGATGGGAAGGGCCGCCCAGAAAACACCAAAACCAAGAAATCTGTGGTAGTAATTGTGAGCTTGGATAAGAATGGGAAACAAACCAAGCAACCAATTTTCAGCACAGTTGATGTGGACGTGATCGTGCGACCAAAAGTATGCGAGCAAATTTCAAATCGAAATGTAATCTTATTTGGCCAACGAGGCAGAACACAACAATTTGCAAAATTGAGTTTTGAATAGAATTTGGAATTGAACAATTTAAAAAAGTGATCTCGGGTCGCTTTTTTGTTCAACGTTTACGTTATTTATTCCCCTCCACAAGATCTTCGTTGGCTTTCTTCCAATTTGGAAGGCCAGATGAAATCTCATAACCATTCAATCACGCAGAGTCCCTTAAGGAGGCTTTGCTAGGTATCGTTTCGTCCATTCAGGCAAAATACTTCCGGGAACATCGCCCTTTTGAGCGGTCGGTGTGTTTATCCGAGAAAGAAGCGTAACCAATTGTAGAAGTAAGTGGATATTTCCAACGTTCAACTAAAATATTTCCAAACAGAGTTCGATTTGTAAATGGTATTCTCTAATTTGTTGAACTCACCAAAAAATTTAGTTATGCGATTGCTGAATTTTATAAAAGAGAAACTAGTCATTGTCAGCATGTTTATCATCATGGCATTGATCGTATTAGCCACCACATTTACCTGGCTAAACAAAAAACGGATAATTGAAACCACTTCAATAAAGATGGTGGCTGAGACAGTGAAAAGAAACATGGGGAATATTTTTAGAGAATATCTAAGAGGAATGGATTTGGGCTTGAGGGGTTACGCCCTTACAAAAAACAAACAAGTTTTATCTCCCTATGAAAATGCTCTTGTGAGTAACGCAACTAACCTTAGGCATTTGGATAGTCTTTTTAAATTACAAAAACTTGATACGGTAGCAGCACGATTTGAAAAAATCAAAGAAGGTATCGAAAAATACGTAGAGACCACGAAAGCAATGAAAGCAGCTGTGGAACGTGACAGCATAAAAGAATTTGTAAGACTTCTCAATGAAGATAAAGGCTATGATTTATGGGTGCTTTTCTCGCCTTTTAATGACAGAATCATAAAATACGAAGACACCATTATTTCGAAAGCTCAGGCTGACTACGAGTCCGCTTTGAATTGGAATATTATCATTCAGGTAATCTTGCTGGCCCTTGGTCTCCCATCTTTAACCTACATCGTCTTTGTCTTACATAAAGAATCAAGAGACAGAAAACATTTGTTAATCGATTTGGAAAGAAATAATCGTGAGTACCTGTTTGACCCTGGGCACGAGCAGCAACGCACTCTTGGCTTTCAAGATACGATTCGCCATTCGATTAATAATTTTAAAAAAGCTGCTGAGTTTATAAGGGGAATATCCTCTAAAAATTTTAATGTTAAGTGGGAAGGACTTGATGCGACCAATATTCAACAAAACGATCACACACTTGCCGGGGAATTAATAAAAATGCGTGATCAGATGAAGGCCGCCAAATTGGAAGACGAACAGCGCTTTTGGATGAACGATGGCCTCGCCCAATTTTCCCAAATTGTTCGCAAGCATCAAGCAAGTCTTCCAGAACTTTGCAAAGAAGCCACTTCATACCTTTCACACTACTTGAGGGCTCAACAAGGCTCTCTTTTCATTTATAATGATGAAAGCGAAGGCGATCCATTTCTCGAATTGACAGGTAGTTATGCAACCCATTTGAAAAACAATACAAATAACCGTATTGAAATTGGTGAGGGCCTGGTTGGTCAAACTTACAAGGACGGAGAACCGCAAATATTAAAAGAAGTGCCGGAAGCCCTTGTCCAAATTAAGTCAGGTCTTGGCAATTCAACTCCTGCCAGCTTGTGCATAGTTCCATTAAAATACAACAACAAAATAGAAGCAGTTCTTGAGCTGGCTTCGTTTCGCGTTTTCGAAGAATACGAAATCAAGTTCCTCCAAAGAGCAGGTGAGTTTGTAGCCTCAGCCATAATTACCGCAAAGGTTTCCACCAAAATGGAATCAATGCTCCACGAAACGCAACAGCAAGCTGAAGAAATGCGGGCTCAAGAAGAAGAAATGCGACAAAACATGGAGGAACTAACGGCAACACAAGAAGAAATTCATAGACAAAGTCAGGAAGCAAAAGGATTGTTAGATACGACCATTAACATCCTCAATCAACTGCCACAAAAGATTTTCCTTAAAGATGAGAACGGCAAGATGGTGCTTGCCAATGTCAACGTGGCCAAGGCTCACAATTTGAGTGTTGATGAGTTGATCGGAAAAAGTGATTTCGATTTTGTAGATGCCAAGACTGCACAAGAGTGGCGGAACCAGGAGTTGGAAATAATAAAAAAGGGGAATGAGACTTACACATTTGATGAAACACTTCATGGGCACACCAGAACTTTGACCACAACAAAAATGGCATTCTATATTCCCCATTTAAAGCAAACTGGTCTGCTCGGAATTCAAACTGACATTACAGAGCTACAAGATTTAAGAAAGAAAGCCGGAGGATAGGCTCGATGTTCTTTTAAGGCCTTCAAAACCGCACATACTTATTTGTCAGTTCCAGATCAAGACCAATCTTCTTTGCCTTGCGTGCTTGCCTTCGCAGAATGAATTCGAAAATGCTCATCCATCCGGGCAGGTTGCTTTCGCTTATTTCAAAAAGCCACGCTAAGGCTAATCTGTTTTTTGGAAATCCTTTGGAGTTGGTTTGTCCATCGCGGGCCAGGCCATAACCTATTTGAAGGGACTTTTCAAAACCTTCGCTCGCAGGCCTCAATTCAACCCGAAACCGACATGAGCCTTTTGAATCGTTGAAAAACCGATGATTGATATTCGGGTGTGCTGTGGCTGATTCGTTAGGTTTCAAATAATGAACTTTTTTGCCCAACTGCACTCCTAATTGTCCTTCAACACAATCAAATTTTTCAGAATAAGTTTTATGATAATGAATCCCTACTCCACCGCCTGCTGCTAGTTCCACTTCAACCAAAGTACACTCGCCATTGGTGTCTGCAGAGGTTTTCAAAAAGACCACTGTGTCTTTCTGTACGGGATTGTAAATGCGTCTTTCGTTTTGCATAAATAGCTTACGATATTTGAGGCACCATCGGATTTCTCTTTTAGCACCTCAATATAAATCTTCTTACTTTTCTATCCGATTTCGAAATCATGAATCACAAAGCCGGCTTCGTTAGTATTATAGGCAAACCCAATGTAGGCAAGAGTAGTTTGATGAATAAACTCGTGGGTGAGAACCTCTCGATTATCACAGCCAAGGCTCAAACTACTCGCCATAGAATTATGGGGATATTAAATGGAGAAGATTTTCAAATCGTTTATTCAGATACTCCAGGCCTGCTCGAACCAAAGTATGAACTTCATCAGGCAATGATGGATTACGTAAAGGTATCTTTGGATGATGCTGATGTGATTTTGCTGATTGTAGAGTTGGAAGAAAAATTTGATGAAAAGCTTCTCGCAAAATTTCAGAAGATTCAAACGCCAATTATTTTGCTGATCAACAAAATCGATTTGGCTAAAGGCTCTCAAGTAAACGATAAGGTCGAATACTGGAAAAATCTTATTAAAGCCTCAGAGATTATACCCGTTTCGGCAAAGACCGGAGAAAGCCTCGATCAGGTTTTAACAACGATCAAAAAATATTTACCTGAACACCCGGGTTTCTATCCTAAAGATGACCTGACTGATAAAAGCGAGCGCTTTTTTGCATCAGAGATTATCCGCGAAAAGATTTTCATGAATTATGAACAGGAAATTCCGTACAGCACCGAAGTGGGCATCGAGTCATTCAAAGAAGAAGAAGCCATAATTCGTATTCGCGCCACCATTTTTGTTGAGCGTGATTCGCAAAAAGGAATCGTTATTGGCAAGGGCGGAAGCTCCCTGAAGAAAGTGGGAACTGATGCGCGAAAGGATTTGGAAAAATTCTTTGGTAAAAAAATATTCTTAGAAACCCATGTGAAGGTGTCTGATAATTGGCGGAAGCAAAAGCTCCGTTTAAAGCAATTTGGATACTTCGACACTTAGTCGATGGGCCAATTAGACGATTAGCCAATGTTGAGTTAACTTGCGCGCTTATTTACTTCCCATTGATCATTGGCACATTGAAAATTGATCATTATTCATGGCAAACATCGTAGCAATTGTAGGCAGACCAAACGTAGGCAAATCCACTTTCTTCAACCGGTTGGTAGAGCAGCGTCAGGCGATCATGGACGATATGCCGGGTGTAACGCGCGATCGCCATTATGGGTATGCCGAGTGGACCGGGAAATTTTTTACAGTGATTGATACGGGTGGGTATGTGACAGGCTCTGACGATAAATTTGAATCGCAAATTCGCAGGCAAGTTGAATTAGCTGTTGATGAATGCTCGGCAGTAATATTTATGGTTGACTGCCAGCAAGGACTCACCGGCTACGATAAGGAATTCGCCAATATTGTTCGCAGATCAAAAAAGCCTGTACTGATCGCGGCTAATAAAGCCGACACCCCCAAGAAGACTAGCGAGGCTAACGAATTTTACGAACTCGGGATGGGAGAAGTATACCCGATATCATCAGAGAATGGATCGGGAACAGGTGAACTGCTTGATGAGCTCGTTAAAATACTTCCATCAGAAGGCATTAAAGATCCAAACGCTGGCATTCCTAAAATTGCAATCTTGGGACGGCCTAATGTGGGTAAATCATCTTTGCTTAATGTGCTGCTTGGTACCGATCGAAGCATTGTCACCGATGAAGCAGGCACCACACGCGATGCCATTCATTCTCATTACAAAATGTATGGCAAAGATTTTATTTTGACAGACACAGCGGGTATCCGTAAGAAGAGCAAGTTGATGGAGGATGTTGAATTTTATTCGGTACTTCGTTCATTGAGGGCGCTGGAAGAAAGCGATGTGTGTATTATTGTAATTGATGCGCAACGCGGACTTGAATCGCAGGACGTAAACATCATCAGTCTTGCTCAGAAGCAGGGCAAGGGAATGGTGATCATGGTCAACAAGTGGGACTTGATTGAAAAGGACACTAAAACGGCCGATAAAATCAAAAAAGAGATGAACGAAAAAATTGCGCCCATTGACTATGTGCCTTTCATTTTTGCTTCAGCACTTACCAAGCAGCGAATCTTTCAAGTAGTAGAAAAAGCCGTGGAAGTCTTCGAAAATAAAAGTAAAAAAGTACCTACTTCAGCCCTCAATGACGCTCTTTTGCCCGAGATAGCACACTACCCACCACCAGCTCTTAAAGGCAAGCTCATCCAAATCAAGTATATCACACAAGTAGCGGCCAAAACACCCTCATTTGCATTCTTCTGCAATTTGCCGCAATACATCCAGGAATCGTATAAGCGATTTTTGGAAAACCGTCTTCGCGAAAAGTTTGACTTTACGGGAACGCCCGTCAGGCTATTTTTCAGGAAGAAATAGACCGCAAGCGTTTGCATCTGGCCGATGGCACCGACTTTGAAGCCCATTTATCTGCTATTTATAAAATTTTCTTACTTGTTAGCTTAAAATCAATCATTCCGCTTATCTTTGCGGGCAAATTTATAACCTGTAAACTATGAAAAAATTGTTCGCACTTATGATGGTGTGCAGCTTCGCTGTAGCTTTCGTAGCATGCGGTGGCAAAGACAAAGCCGCTGAAGCTGCTAAAATGAAAGAAGATTCTACTAAAATGGCTGACTCCATCGCCAAAGTACAAGCTGACGCTGCTGCTGTAGTAAAAGCAAAAGCAGATTCTGTTGCAAAAGCAGATTCTGTTGCTAACGCTGCAAAAGCCGCTTCAACAAAAAAGAAGTAATCTCTTAACTGAGATTTTCCCGGGAAGGCTTTAGGAAAACTAAAGCCTTTTTTTATTGCATGAATTTCAAGGAGATCGAAGATATCTTAGTAAAGCACGTTCCGACTAATGCTGTTGGGTTTTGTGTCAGCCTTTGGCAGGAATACCCCTTTAATTTCAAACTGCGAAAAGCCCGCCAATCAAAAGTGGGTGACTTCACTTGCAAAACAGGTCACGTCCCTCAAATCACAGTTAACCGAGACCTGCATCCTTTTCTTTTTTTAATGACCTATGTGCATGAAGTAGCTCACCTTCGTGTACATCAACTTCATGGGTTTAAGGCCGAGGCTCATGGAGACGAATGGAAAAGTGTGTTTCAAAATTTGATGCAGCCTCTTCTCAATTCAGAAATTTTTACTGAGCCATTGCTTTCCGGATTGAAGAAGCACATGGCATCCCCCAAAGCTTCGAGTTTTGCCGATTCAGAACTCACTCATCTTTTCAGATCGGTCGATGACCGTGAAAAAGAATCGGTACTACTTTCTCACATCCCTGAAGGGAGTGTTTTTCATTTGCATGGAAAATGGTTCAGAAAGGGAAAACTAAGGCGCACCCGAGTGCTTTGCAAAGAAGTAAATACCCGAAGACAGTATCTCGTACCTGTTGATGCTGTCATTAAGTTAGGTCAATTATACTTTACATAATGCTCCCATTTCTCTATCACTTCAGCGAAGTCTTTTGGGAGGTCTGAGTCAAACTGAATGAATTTTTGAGTTGCCGGATGGACAAAGCCAACGGTCTTGGCGTGAAGAGCTTGCCTGGGAATAATTTTAAAGCAATTATCAACAAACTGTTTATACTTAGTAAACACTGTGCCCTTCACTACGCTGCTGCCCCCGTACATTTCGTCATTAAAAATGGGATGACCTAAATGTTTCATGTGCGCACGTATCTGATGGGTGCGTCCCGTTTCCAATCTGCATTCAACAAGCGAAACGTAGCGAAAATCTTTTAACAGTTTAAAATTCGTGATCGCGGTTCTGCCAAAATCTCCTTTCGGAAAAGCGGCTGTCACTCTTCTATCTTTCAAACTTCGGCCCACGTTCACTTCAATTCTTCCTTCGGGCGGATCCGGAATTCCCCAAACAATGGCATTGTAGGTCCGCTCGATGGTGTGATCAAAAAATTGTTTTGCCAAAGAAGTCATCGCTAATTCTGTTTTAGCAATTACAAGCAGTCCAGAAGTGTCCTTATCAATGCGATGCACAAGACCCGGCCTTCCTTCGTTTCCAGACATCTGCGGAAGACTCTGAAAATGAAAGGCAAGTGCATTCACCAGGGTACCGCTCCAATTCTGATAGGCAGGATGAACTACCATACCCGCAGGTTTATTTACTACCAATAAATGCTCATCTTCAAAAACAATATTCAGTGGTATGTTTTCCGGCTTAACGTCTGTATCGCGGGGAGGCTCAGGCAGCGAAACTGTGACTACATCATTGGGGTGGATTTTGTAATTGGGCTTGATGTTTTTTTCATTGACTTTGACAAACCCCTCATGAATTCCATTTTGAATTTTGGTACGAGTAACATTCGGGAGCCGGTCCATCAAAAATTTATCGATGCGCACTAAACTTTGACCCGCATCGGCAACAATACGGTGATGCTCAAAGAGATCATCATCGGGTTCATCAATTGGAAATTCCTGGTCTGTCACTTTTTAGGGAAGTAGCGCTAAATTTCTTTGCGATCAAGCATTCTCGAAAAAACAATCAAATCGCCTTCTAAATAAAAGCCTATGCGGTAGTTGCCCGTGCGAATCCTGAACGCATTTTTGCTGCCTTCCATTTTGACGGGATTAAAATCACTCAACCCAGTAGATGCCTGGATCTTTATTATGATTTCTTTGGCCTGAAGTTGAACTTGCTTTGGAAGTTTCTTGATGTCTCGCTCAAAACTTCGGTCAATGGCAATTTTCATTCACCAAGTTTTTTCAAAAAAGAATCAGATTCTTCTTCACTCATCCGGCCATATTTTTTCCCTTCTTCCATAGCCATTGTCAAACCAAGATCTTCGTCCTTTTCTGTAAGCTCAACAATCTCAAGTTTCAATGCTTTTGCTAAGGCTTTGATCACCTCTTCTTGAGATTCATCTAATGTAAGCATGATGGTTTTCATGAGACAAAGATAGCAAACTGTGAGGGGATTACTTTTTCAACAACAACTTCATTAATGGCCCGCTGCTGATACTTGTCACCAATGCCATAATTACCAGGGAGACGAAAACGCGTTCGTTGATCAGCCCGTTCTCTAAAGCAACGATACCTAAAATAATCTCCATTGCTCCTCGCGCATTCATGCCGCACGCTGCCGCGAAAGATTCACGCCAGCTAAATCCGCCCAGTCGGGTGCCGAGGCCGCATCCCAAAATTTTTCCCGCAAAGGCAATGACAATAATAATTAGAGTTAGCAACCAATCGAAGTTGGTAATGAAGTTTACACGCAAGCCGATAGAAATAAAAAACAATGGTGCAAAAATATTGTTGATGAACTGATGGACGATTTCCTTTGCACGCTCGCTGAAATGTTCTGAATCGCCCAGTGCCACACCAATGATGAATGCCCCGAAGATGGCGTGAATGCCGATGTACTCCGTGAAAGCAGCTGCCAAAAAACAAAGCGAAAGAGACAATGAGAGTACGCCACCGGGCCAAGCCAATTTACTGTTGATCCAGGGAAGAACGCGATTGAGAACTCCGCGCCCAATGGTCAGCATAATCAATACAAAAGATATGGTTAGCCCGATGGTATACCCAACCGAAATTTGACCTTGCCTCCCGATCATTCCGAGAATAATTGAAAAAATTATCCATCCGATTACATCATCGACCATGGCTGAAGTGACAACCAAAAGTCCGATGCGGGTTTTAAAAATGTTCAAGTCCATTAGGATGCGAACAATTACCGGCAGGGCTGATATTCCCATGGCTGTTCCCATAAATAGAGCAAAAACTAACAGCTGGGTCGAATCTGCTATTCCAAAAAACTTGGGAAAGGAATATGGGAATATAAATCCAATGAAAAACGGAATGACCAAGCCAAGCAGACTTGTTGACAGCGCTTGTCTCCGCTGTTGCCAAACGATGTGAAGGTCAACCTCTAGCCCCGCAATGAAAAGAAGCATCACCATCGCAGCTTGCACTAACCCTGAAAGAATTGTTGCACTAGCGCTTGGCACAGGGAACAGCGAATGAAACCAATCGGGGTTGATCATCCCTAAAATCGTAGGCCCCAATAAAATCCCCGCAATGATTTCGCCCACCACCGCAGGCTGCCTGAATTTTCTTGAAGCTTCTGCCAACAGGCGCGCCATGAGCAGCATCACGCTTAATTGAAGCAAAAGGTGAGCTACATCAGAATGGCCAAGCCTACCCATGCAGCTCTTTTCTTTTATTGATGATTAAAAGATTGCAGGGCATGTCTGCAAAAATATATTCGAGATCGTGAGGAAAAATCCGATCAAAAAAGGAAAGTCTTCTCGGAGGGGCACCGACCACCAAAAGATCAGCTTGTTTTCGCTCCACAAATCTTCGCAGCTCAAACCCAGATTTCCCCGAAAGCATTTTGATGTTCACTTTTGTTTTTGAATGAGGAATTTTTTCAAGGATTTTTTCAACGGCAATGATTTCGTCACGCACCATGGCTTGTTTGCTTTCACTGTACTCTTGTGCGGTGAGTTGCTCATTCGCGCTTAGCGTAAGACCCATCATTTTTATTTCGCGAACAATATGCACCCACGATGAGTTTTCCTTCTCTGCCAAGTAACATGAGACTGCAATAGCTGACTCAACATGGGCACTATCTTCAGCATTGACAACAATTTGTTCAATCGGTTTAGGCTCTACCGAAGGTTCACTTACAATAAAGATAGAGCAGTCAGCTTTGCGCATGATCCCCCGTGCTACCGAGCCAATAAAACGCTGAATCATGTTTTCTTTTTTAAGTGCACCGGCCATCAACAGGTCAATATTTTTTTCGCGGCACGCTTCTAAAATTTCCTTCTCGGGATTTCCATTGCGCCAAATAACTTTATAATCAGTTAGCCGAACAGCTTCCGCCATTGCACTGACTTTGCGTTCCGCCTTGCTACTGCGATCGCCTACATGAATGAGCATCAACTCAGCGGAAAAGAGTTTAGCAAGGCGAGTAGCCTCTGCCAGCATTGCTTCAGCTGTTGGTGAAAACGCAACAGCAAGGCCAATTTTTTGAAATCGAATATTCACTGCCCTGAAAATAGCAAGGCAATTTTTGTTCTCCAGCATTTTTCACGAATATTATTGAAGAATCTATGAGGGGCAACAAAAAGTTTGGCGGTTATCTTTTGCAGTCTGAAACTTTTACCTCGCGCAATACTTACAAGCGAGCGGTGTTGCGAGCACAGTTGAGCTTGATCGGTATTTTGGTCGGCATCATCTATACAGCCCTTGACTTATCCAACGACCTCTATGTAAGTATCCCCTATTACATGATGCTTATTCTACTTTGCGCTGTTGTGTTTTGGATCAACCGCAGAGGCGAGTATTTGTGGGCCAACATTATATTCCTGCTTTTACTGGTTTTTTTGATTTACATTTTTGCAGACAACGATGTTAGCCACACGGGAGTAAGTACTTATTTTATCGTGTATGCATTGGTTGCGCTCTCACTCTGCGGACTTGATCAGATAAAACTAGGTCTTTTGTTTTGTAGCCTGGCTCTAATCGGTTTTTTCGTAGCTTACTATGTGGATTTACCACCCATCATTCAGCCGGTTGCCTATACTCAGTCGTATCTGAAGATTTCAATAATGACGAATTTTCTTGTTTCATTTTCTGTGGCGGCAGCGTTGCTCTTCTTCTCTTTGAACATTAATTATAAGACAGAAAAAGCACTTTCGCGCAACAATGAATTGCTAACGAAGGCCAACCAAGAGCTTGATCGCTTCGTCTATAGTGCTTCGCATGACCTTCGCGCCCCCTTGACTTCTGTTTTGGGGTTGATTGAATTAAGCGAACGAAGCAAAGATCCCGCGGAAATCAGTCACTGTCTTAACTTGATGAAATCACGGATTGCTGATTTGGATTGTTTTATTAAAGAGATAATTGATTATTCGAGAAATTCACGACAAGAAGTCCGGCTTGAGAATTTTAATTTGTACCAACTGGTTGAAGAAGTAGCTCAGGGTTTGAAGTTTGGAAATGGAATGGAAAATATTCTCATCCGGTATTCAATCCCGCAAGATATGAAAGTCACTACTGACCGGTCAAGATTAAAAGTGGTGCTGAACAACCTGATCGGAAATGCACTGAAGTACAGCAACCCACGACACAATGAGCCGATCGTTTTTGTAAAAGCGGGAATGAATGATCATCAGCTCAAAATACAAATAGAAGATAATGGCATTGGGATTAGCGCTGAGCATTTGCCCAAAATTTTTGAAATGTTTTATCGCGCCTCCGAAAAATCGCAAGGGTCGGGATTGGGCCTCTACATTGTGAAAGAAACACTTGATAAACTGAAGGGTCAGGTTCAGGTGAAATCCACGCATGGTCACGGCTCGGTATTCACTGTTGAAGTGCCTGCGTAAAAATCAGAAACCGGTTCTCGAATGATTGTGCGAATTCAACAGATCCAGCGATAATGAAAGGCTGATTTCGTGCGAGGTAAAGTTCAAAGCTGAACTTTTGCCCGGGATCTCGAACACATAACCCAAACGATAATTGGTCATTACCATTTGCAACAACACTCCATACGAATTCAGATTACGAGTGAATACCCCGGCTGTGTACAATTGTTTAAAAGTGAAATTGCAGTTAACGTCAGCTGAAACTGCCGACCCTTTGGTCATGCGAAGCAGCGTTGACGGCTTAAACTGAATTTTATCGCTTACATAAAAAAGGTAGGTTCCAAACAAATAAAAATTCTGACTGTACACCTGAATGCTTTGCCCACCTTGGTTCACATTACTCGCCAGTATTCTTGGCACGGATAAGCTTAGCGTATAGCGTTCGTTTTGAAGAAGGGCGCCAGCTCCAACATTAAGTTTTGTTTCACTGAATTGGGTGAATAGCGGATCGGGGTTTTGAACACGAACAGCATTTGGATCTGTTGCATAACGAGTAGCGCCTATCTGCATTCCAAATGAAAACGTAGATTTTGAAAGTTTAATCCGATAGGCACCTGTAGCTCCGTATTGTGTGTTCTTGATGTCACCGATTTGATCTTGCACGGCAACCACACCAAGGCCAATCTTGTTGTCCATCAAAGCAACGTGGCTGTTCAAATTAAAAGTTCGTGGCGAACCCTCCACTCCAGCCCATTGCGTTCGATAAGCAACACCGGCATAGAAACGCTCATTGCTTCCCGCGAATGCGGGATTGATCAACATCGGGTTATTGAAGTATTGAGAATACAAAGGGTCTTGTTGTGCTCGAAGGCAAAGGGAAATGAAGAGTAACGCAGTGGTGATGAGGCATTTCATTTGATGTTGAAGGGTGGGAATGTTCATGGTCAAGGATGGTGTGGCTATCTTCGCAAAGAAATAAAACCTGTTTTGGTATTACGGCCGCTGGTAAATTCAATTTTGTAGAAGTAGACTCCGGATGGTAAGGCATTGCCACTGTCACTGTGACCGGTAAACACAATCGCACTATTATCATAGTTGGTGCCGTGCCACACCAAGTTTTCCCACCGGTCGAAAATATAAACTTTGTTTTTTTGCGTTTCAGGAAGTGACTCGATATTTTGAATAATGAATTTTGGATTGGCACCATCGGGCGAGATTCCATTGTATACTAAAACATCCCCGGCTACCTCGATATTTATCACTTTTTGTGCACAAAGATTAGTAAGATCACAGACCTCAATAGTAACGTGATCGGTGCCGGCAAAAGGAAGTCCATAATAGTCCACCACCAGATTATGGTTAGCGTCTATAGTGGCTGTTGCTCCGCTCGTTGGTTGCGATACAATTTTCAGTGTACTTAAATCCAAATTATTATCGGGATCACTGAGCAGGGGAAGTAAATTAATAGTGTCGGTGGAGCCGATGGGTGTGGTGGAGGTTTCAGGTGCGATGACGGGAGCGCTACCGCTGCCGCATCCCGTGCTAAGCACCGTGGCCGTAATTGTTGTTTTCGCGCTCACGCAAGTGCCATTGTTAATAGCTACTGAATATATTGTTGTTGATGAAATAGCCGGAGTGATGTACGTGCTATTATTTTGCCCTGCGATGAGTCCGTTTGTATCGTACCACAAATACTGTCCGTTGCTTCCACCCGATGATGTCAATGTGAAAGCACCCGGGCAAGCGCTGACGCCCGATGCCGTAGGCGCGGCAGGTACCGAATTTATGGTTGCCGTCATATTTGCTTTTGCACTTACGCATGTTCCATCAGTGATCGCAACGGAATACCCTGTTGTTGATGAAATGACAGGAGTAGTGTAAGTGCTGTTGTTTTGCGCAGCGATGAGCCCGTTCTGGTCGTACCATAAATAATTTCCGTTGCTGCCTCCGGATGCAGTGATGGTTATGCTACCTGGGCCGCAATTGCTAACGTTTGATGAAGTTGGTGCAGTTGGAACTGGATTCACAGTGAACGAAACCGTATTAGAATAAACGGTAGCAGCAAAATCCCCATTGACTTTGCAACGGTATGTACCCGCACCAAAATTACCTATGCTGTTAATGGTAAAAGAAGAAGTAGAAACATTAGAGTAACCACCCGTGTTAGACAAATCAACATAAGCACCCAATCCCGAATTAAAAATCTGCCATTGATAGGTAATGTTGGTAGTGCCACTTGCTGCTGTAGAAATTGCCGGAGTTGCGCCATCGCAAACGGAATAAACAGAAATTGGCTGCGATGTTATGGTGATAACCGGTGTCGTGATTTTATTCTCGAAAACCATCAAGGCATTCGCAGGTGCTGTCGATCCGCCTGAAGCAACAATTAAAATATCCGGTTTTTGATCTGAGTTAATGTCAGCTATGCTTAACGCCTGCGGATTCCGGGAAAGCGGATAGTTTACTGCGGCCGCAAAATTTGCACTGCCTGTAGTGCTGTTGTTTTTGAAAATAGTAAATGAGCCGGGGCCGGGATTGGGTTGATGGACCACAACAATCTCTGCTTTACCATCCCCATCAAGATCCTGGGATGCAATGTTATATCCTTTATTGACAGAAGTAAGGTTTACGGGGGCTGCAAAACTGATGCTGCCCAGTGTGCTTGTGTTTAGATAAACAGAAACAAATGTTGCGTTGAAATGTGTGACTGCAATGTCAATCTTTCCATCGCCATCAAAATCGTTGGCGGTAAGGTTGTTGGGCTGGTCTCCTGTAGCGACATTTGTACCTGAAGAAAAAGACGAGGCCTGAATCGGACCGTAAAGCTTAAGATTTAGGTAAACCGTAAAATTATCGGTGTTGGTTGTGCAGGTTGCAATGTCATCATAGCCATCATTGTCAAAATCCACGGCCACAATTCCTCCATAGTTACTTGGTTTTACGAGGTTAACGGCATTCGTGCTGAAGGTTGACAGGTAGCCATTATTAATAAAGGCCTCTTTCGTGCTTCTATTTTCATACACCTGAACAAAGGCAGTTCCATTGATTACAGCAAGATCCGTTTTTCCATCTTTATTGAAATCGGCAGGCGCTGAATAATTGAAACCAGCTGAATAAGTGTAGATTCCGCCTGGGCCGTATAAAAAAGAAATAGAGCCTGTTGTGCTGTTATTTTTAAGCAGTCCGGAGCCATTATGGAAGTCGATCTTCCCATCCCCATCGACATCGAATGGAATGAGATTATAACTTGTTCCATAGGTTGTGCCCTGTAAGGTTAACGAGGAAGATGATATCGGTTGTCCTGCGGTGGCATGTGTGTTTTGAAAAATTTTACTGACTGCATCTGCCGCCACAACATCCGGTTTGCCATCATCATCAAAGTCAGCAATCGATAAAATATCCCTTGACCCAAATGCCAATGGAAAATCTATGCTGCCCGAAAATGAAGCAGCATCAATAACCTTGTTGGTTCCGAATAATACACTGAATGGTTTGCTGAATGCCGAAAGACCATGTTCGGTTATGCTAATGCGGCCTCCAACAGCAGTAAGGGGCACTGCAGCTGTGGCTAAGGTATTGGAGGAAGGAGTAATAGTAGTTGCAGTAGTTCCAAGCCTTCCGCTGATGTTAGGTGAACTACCAGTCGACAGATAATCACCGGTTAAATTAACAGTGCTGGCTGTAGTTCCCGAAGTTGCTGAAAGATTGTCAATGCGAGGAGCCGGATAACTTTCATTGCGGAAAATGAGAACCTTCGCAGGTGATGAATTGGTGGTTTTGATAAGAACATCTGGTTTGTTATCTCCATCAAAATCTGCAATCACGGGCGCTTCGGAGTAAGGTGTACCGAGATTCATAGCATACGGGACGCCCGTTAAAAACGAAGTGGTATTAAGTGTACCGGTAGTCGAAATATTTTGAAGAATTCCCAGATCAGTGTTTCCACTAAGTACTAAATCCAACTTGCCATCGCTGTTGATGTCGTCAGCCACTAATTCGCTTGTGCCATTGTCCGACCCAATCCCGGCAGTGATAATTATCGCGGAAGAAAAAGAAGTGGCATCAAAAGCACCTCCGGTGTAAATGTTTTTTCTGATCTCGACATCGGTAAAAGACTTTGGCCAACCAACATCGGGTTTACCATCGTTGTCAAGGTCTGCAATAACAGGTCTTCCATTGGCGGTGTTGCCCAGTACAAAAGGAGTTGCCATGATCAGGTTGCCAGGGGTCGAACTGTTTTTAAAAACCGTTACGACTCCGGCCTCCACCACTACATCGGTCAGCTTATCTCCGTCTAAATCGCCAACGGTTATATGGCCGCCACATGTGTACACATTTCCAAAAGTTGAGAATGCTGCAAAATCTATATTACCTGGTGAACTAAGGTTTTCATAAATATAAAGCCGGTCTCCTGTGGCGCAATTATTATTGAACACTGCTAAGATTTCAGGTCTCCCATCGCCATCTATATCGGCAGCCGCAAGAGGGCCATCCGAATAAGAATATCCTAAGAATTGAATTGGCGGAGCAAATGAAATAGTACCAACAGTACTCGTGTTGCGAAAAACAGAGACATAAGCACTGCCCGTAGCACTTGAAACGGCAACATCCAATTTACCATCACCATCAAAGTCAGCCATGGCAACAAAACCTTTTACGTTGGGGTTTAAGCAGTCGAATGAGACCTTCGGAAAAAAAGAAGCGCTGGTGATGTCACCCGTAATGCCGGCATTTCTAAACACGCTGAATTTATGTTGCCCACCGCCACCTTCTCCAACTACAATGTCATTTAACCCATCGCCATCAATATCGCCTGCTGCTGTAGTGCCCGCTGCGGCTTCAAGATCAAACGTAACGACAGGCGCCATCGTGGCTCGAATGATTTGTCCTCCATAGTCCTTGTTGTTATCGAAACGCGGTTGGAACGGAGCGATCGAAGAAGCTTCGAGACCTGTAGTAAGATCGACAACGGTGATGGGTGCATATTGCGCTCCCTTCGGAACCTGCGCGACCAGTTGTGTAGAAGATGCAGAAGTAATGGTGGCTTTTACTCCACCAAAATAAACTGCATTGTTAGAGACGCTTGGATTAAAATTATTTCCGTTGATTGTGACACTGGCACTATTTGGTATTCCACTCAAAGGTGAAAATGAAGTAACTGAAGGTGGAGTCGCTAACGTTACTACGTTGAGTACAACATTGTCCAACCTACCGGAATAGGTTCCTGCGAAATTTCCTATGAACTGACCCCTTATTCGAAGTGAAGTGATATTGGAAAGTGCCGTTTTCATTTCATTCAAGGTGGTGGCTGGGCCGGCAAGGCTTCCGGTTTTCCATCCGGCAGTTTCTTTTAGCAATACGGTATAAGATGACCATGATGATGTGCTTGGAAATGACGAGGCTGGGTTGTAATAGATGGATAACCCACCCCCCATAATGACTACCAGAGCAGCGGAATTGTCTGAACCATTTTGAGTCTGCTGCAGGTCAAATGTTAGATTTTGGTTGTAAGAGAAACTTTTATTGCCCAAGAATTTTGCGGGAGCACCGAAATAACGATCGGCATAGAAGTAGTAAGGGGTTGGTAACGAGCTGGATAAATCAACTGAAAGATAACCACCAGGATTACCTCCTGTGGCATTGTAGGTGGGTGCATAAGACTGGCCCGCAGAGACTACAATGGAACTCCACCCATCCGCATCGACAGAAAAATCGCTGACTAGCTGCGCTTTTGAGAAAAAAGGAATTAAAACAAAAAAAAGGCTAAAGCAGACTTTTTGAGATGTACTTAGTGTTTGCATGGGTTCACCGTGTGATTAATTCCAAGTCGGTCTTATGAAGTTTGTGAGGTATTGATTAATTCTTTACCAGTTTTTCGTTAAGTGCTTTTGCTACTGCTTCTGTCTGTGAATGCACATGCAGCTTCTCATAGATACTTTTGATATGTGTGCGTACAGTATCTACGCTCAACCCAAATTCTGCGGCTATCAATTTGTAACTGTTTCCTTTAGAAAGGGAAGTAAGCACGTCATTCTCCCTCGCAGTGAGTCCGTAGGGATTTACCTGAGTCGGCTTTTGATGCATTGCATTAATAACCATGCGTGCCACACTGGGCGACATGGGTGCACCACCGGATTTTAGTTCTTCTATGGCATCAAAAAGTTTTGATGAGAGGTGCTTTTTTAAAAGATAGCCGGAAGCACCAGCACAGATTGCATCAAATACATGTTCGTTATCATCAAAAACAGTCAACATCAAAATAGGGGTGGTCG
>JACOSO010000029.1 GCA_016178785.1 Bacteroidota bacterium
CTGCCACAAATTTTTTCTTCTTCTCAGGATCACCTCCCGTGAAATCCGCCAGGTCCAACGAGGGGACTTCATCGTATAAAATTTCAGCCATACCGTTTAAATTTTTGGGTCACGCAAGCTAAATATTTTTGGGTAAATTTATCCACAGATTATACAGATTGCACTGATGGACACAGATAAATTAAATTTTCTGTTGTGAAATGTGATCAATGACGATTTTCACTCAACAAAAAATCAAAAATATGAAACCAATTAGCAGAAGAAAATTTGTAAAAGATTCGATTAAGGCAACAACCGCAGCCGCTATGGTGATGCCGCTCGGTTTGAATGCAGAACCCGTGGTCTGTGTCGACACAGACCACAAGGAAAATTCAAGTCCATTCCAGTTTGCGCAAATTCCTCTGCCTTATGCCTACACAGCCCTTGAACCTCACATCGATGCGATGACGATGGAGATCCATTACACCAAGCATCACGCAGCTTATGTGAAGAATGTAAATGATGCGATCGCTGCCGAAAAAATTTCTTATGAAAACGAAAAAGATTTTTTTGCAAATGCATCCAAGCTTTCCGCAAAAGCGAAGAACAACAGTGGCGGAACATGGAACCACAATTTTTTCTGGCAAGTGATGAAGGCGAATGGAGGAGGTGCACCCACCGGAAAAATCGGTGATGCGATCAATGGCTCTTTCAGCTCCTTTGATAAGTTCAAAGAAGAATTTACAAAAGCAGCGATGGGCCGTTTTGGTTCAGGATGGGCCTGGTTGATAAACGATGGAGGCAAGTTAAAAATCGGAAGCACAGCCAATCAAGACAACCCAATGATGGACACTTCAGAATTAAAAGGCACTCCGCTACTCGCCCTCGATGTGTGGGAGCATGCGTACTATCTCAAATACCAAAATAAGCGCAACGAATATGTCGCTAGTTGGTGGAATTTAGTGAATTGGGATGAGGTGGCGAAGAGACTTGGGTAGGCAATCAACATCAATTTCGTTTCCTTACAATTTAATCTCAGTCGGTCCTGCCTTCAAGGTAGTCGTTAACACAATTTTTATTTTATGAATCAGCTCTTTAAGAGTAACGTAACTATTGTCAGGTGCATTTAACACAATAACAGCAACGGTGTATTTCGTAAAATTCTGTTGATACTGTAAGTTTTTGTCAAACGTTAACAGTGCGTCAAACTTATTCTCGGTTAGCAGTTCCAATAACTTGCCATTTGAAATTCCAGTCCAGCCTTTGTCGGCTGCGGTGTAAATTTCATGTTCTTGAAGGTCCTGCTTTAGTCGTTTCGGAAGGTTCTCATCAAGCAGCAGTCTCATAGATTTGCTCGATGTTTTTTGAAGTCAGAATTTTGCTGGCAATCTCAATTACAGCAATTGCTTGATCTTTTTTAACTGTCGGAAAATCGTCCAAGAACTCATCCAGTGTAATGCCTTTTTCTAAATGATCAAATAGTGTTTGAATGGGGACTCGTGTTCCTTTGAAAACTGGATTGCCAGACAAAATTTCTTTATCAATATTGATATAGTCCTTCACACGATACATAATACAAATGTACAAAAATTGTCAGGCAAGTCTTGACCTCAGGCTTACATCAGAGGATTCCATTTTCAACTGTCCGATATTTTCGGACAGTTGGCTATCTTCTTTGGCCAGTATTGTTTTCAGGTCCTCCAGTACTTCCTTGATTTGTCGCTCCCGTCAAGGCTCAATAACAACCGTACTTTTTTTAGTTCAAATAATTTTATATCACTCATAATGTCATTTCAATTTCTTACGTTTCGGTGTTCCCTCTACAATGTTCTTGGCGTTTAGCTTACTCACAATTTTCTTTCCGGTCTTGGCCTCAATTTGTCTTCTCGCATTTCCGGCAATCGTTCCGCCTTGTTTCGCTATTACTTTGCTTTTGTCTAATGTAGTTGGCCTATTCTCTTTTGAAATTTCTGTGGTTGTTGCTTCAGCCAGCATGTTCAAAACCAATTCCAGGTTGGTCATGTGGTCACGGAGATTTTCTTTCTTCAAGTCTTTGTGCTTTTTGTATTGCTTGACAGACTTACCGCTCCATGCTTTGGTAATGATGTCCGTAAGAACGGCAAAGTCCATTCCTCTTTTCACTCCACGTTTTTCCCATTCGTCTGTAAGCTCTTTTCTTACTTCAATACTTTTTAGTCGCTGGTTGATCCATTCTTTGGTGTAGCCTTTGGCCAAATAGGTTTCCATAGCTCGGTCAAAACTCAGCTCTGGGTCTTCGGTTTCTTCAATTCTTTCGTAGCCTACTTGGGCTAACCATTGCTTGAACGGTTCGGCTTTAGGTGAGGGAATAGACTGAATCAATCGTAATATTTGGGCAGTGTCTGCTACATCAGTGTTGTAAAACTTGCCATCTGAGGATTCCATTTTCAGTTGTCCGATATTTTCGGACAACTCACTTCCTTCCTGTCTTAACTTGGTTTTCAGGTCGTTCCAGTACTTCCTTGGCCTGTCGCTGCCTGTTAAGGCCTCAATAACATCGATAACGGAAAAGAGCCATACTTCTTTCTCCTCATCCCAATGAGTTCGTACTTTTTTTGATTCAAATAATTTTATATCGCTCATAATGTGTCATCTGTCGAGTGGATGTTGTTGCCTTTATTTCGCAGATGGTGAAGTAAGCTGTTTTTGCATAGCTATTTGTCCGTAAGTCTTCCTATTATGATTCCGGCTATTAGAGATGCCAAACCTGTAATTATTCCGACTAGTATTTTGTCTTTGTTTCTATTCCAGAAACCGTATTCATGTTTTCTTGTTAGTATTATTCCCGGCCAGACGAATCGGTTGATTAACGAAGCTATATTAATGATAACCACTGTTCCCGTCATCCATATTAACCATGAGTATCGAATGGTGTCGGTCTTTTTATCGATGTTAAATGAACAAACTGCAATACAGATCAAGGAAAGATAGAATATGTATAAGGGATTAAACACTTTGTAGTGCCATTTCACTTTGGTTTTTAAAAAATCTTTTAGTTCGAAACCAAATGTGTAGATTTTTTCTGATCCTCTCGAAAAAATGTGGACATGGTTTCCTTTGATATCTATTGAAGTCCATTTCAAAATATCGCCTATTTCATTCGGTTGGTTTTTTAATTTTTCTTCGGGAACACTGGGAGTTCCTCTGATGTAAAGTTTTTTTGGGTTGGGTCCCTTGAGCTTTAATATTTCATCTAGGTTATCGTAGATGATATCCGAATCTTGAATTTCTATTTTAAAATCGTGCTTGGTTAGACGAGAGATTATGTGTTCTATATCGTCTCTAAATAATTGGATACCTTCTATTGATTCTGAGAATTCCGTTTTGTCTTTTTGCTTCATTATGGTGGATATGAACGAAGTTAAGAAAAAATTAAGGGTAGCCACCACGCTGTCCGCGCGACATTGGACATAACATCTGGCTACACGCCACTGTATTTCCATTTTAATTCTTTCTACAAGATAAAATCGTTTTTGCCCGTTTCTTAGCTATTACCAGCTGAAAGAGTAAACCCGCGCGAGATACTTCTCCTTGCTTCTGGATGACATGCAGACGCGCAGTGAACGAAGTGAGTAAAATAGCCACGGCCTTAAGGCAGTGGTAACTAATCCAGCACGAAAACAAGCGCGCGAGCAAAGCAAAGACATCGCTAAATTCTTCTATCGCGCTTTTGGCCCAAAATTCAATCTGAGACAATTTGTTATACAACCTGTTTTGTGAACCGGATCGAATTAAAAACCGTTTAGTTAAATTTATACAATGGCACTAAGCCTTTTTCACAAAGCAGTTTCGAATTGGTTTACTGAGACCTTTAAAAAACCAACGGATGTCCAGCGTCAGGCGTGGGAAGCGATAAAATCTTCTCAAAATACCCTGATCGCTGCTCCCACTGGGTCGGGCAAAACGCTTGCAGCTTTTCTTTCGGCTATTGATGATCTTATTGTTCAGGGAATCGAAGGAAAGTTAGAGCCGGGAACTCAAGTCGTTTACATTTCTCCGCTGAAGGCGTTAAGCAATGACATTGAAAGGAACCTCCAGTTTCCGCTTGCGGGTATTAAAAAAGAACTCGAGGCTTCGGGGCTTCCTCCCGTTGATATTCAAGTAGTCGTCAGAACGGGAGATACTCCAATGGCTGACCGGGCTCAAATGCTCAAACATCCTCCACACATTCTCGTCACTACTCCTGAATCACTTTATCTTTTGCTCACGAGTGTCAACGGACGAAAAATGCTGAGCACGGTTCATACGCTGATCATCGATGAAATCCACGCACTTGTTGGTGATAAAAGAGGATCTCATTTGTCGCTTTCGGTAGAGCGTCTTGAAACTTTGGTAGGAAAAAAACTTCACCGCATCGGACTTTCCGCAACTCAAAAACCTGTGGAACAAGTCGCCAGTTTTCTGGTGGGTAACAAAGGGAACAATTCCCTCTCCTCTGGAGAGGGCCAGGGTGAGGCCTGTAAGATCATTGATACAGGACATTCACGTAAACTGGATTTGTCGATAGAAATTCCAAACTCACCATTGACGGCTGTCATGGCAAATGAAGTGTGGGCAGAAATTTACAATCGACTCATTCAATTAATCGCTACGCATGAAACAACGTTGATTTTTGTCAACACCAGAAGGCTTGCAGAAAGATTATCTCACAACCTGAATGAAAAATTGGGAGCAGGCCAAGTGTTAGCACATCATGGAAGCATGTCGAAAGACTTGCGGTTTACAGCTGAGCGGAAACTCAAGTCAGGGGAGCTTAAGGCACTAGTTGCCACAGCATCGATGGAGCTGGGCATTGACGTTGGTTCTATTGATCTCGTTTGCCAGATCGGAGCGCCTCGCTCTATCGCTACGTTTCTACAGCGCGTGGGTCGGTCGGGGCACAGTGTAAACAAGATTCCGAAAGGAAAATTGTTTCCACTCACATTGGATGAGCTGGTCGACTGCACATCGATCATGGATTCGATTCAGCGTGGAGAGCTTGACAAAATCATTATGCCTGAAAAGCCGTTGGATATTCTCGCTCAGCAGATCGTTGCCGAAACATCTTGTGAAGAATACACCGATGATGATTTGTTCTCGCTTGTCAAGAAGCCTTACCCCTATCGTGATTTGACGCGAAAAGAATTTGACGAAGTAGTTACCATGCTTTCCGAAGGATTTACGAGCAGGAACGGAAGAAGAGGCGCATATCTCTATCACGACCAGGTGAACGAACGCATCAAGGCACGGAAAGGTGCACGGTTGACAGCGATCATATCAGGGGGTGCGATACCGGATAATTTTGAATACGATGTCAAGCTCGAGCCAGGCAATATTTTTCTTGGAACGTTGAACGAAGACTTTGCTATAGAAAGTATTCCAGGAGATATTTTCAAACTGGGTAACAACTCCTGGAAAATTCTGCGGATCGAAAAAGGCACAGTCCGTGTGGAAGATGCGGCCGGGCAACCTCCAAATATTCCTTTCTGGCTTGGCGAAGCACCGGGAAGAACAAAAGAACTTTCGTTTGCAGTATCACGTCTTCGCGAAGAAATTTCTTCCCGACTGGGCGACCTCAATTCACTTCAACCGGGATATGTAAATCAAGACAATACATGGAAGAAAGATGCTGAAGAGTGGCTTGTCAAAGACAGAAACATTTTGCCTGCTGCTGCCGATCAATTGATTGAATACCTCGGAGCAGCCAAAGCGGCATTGAAAGTAATGCCCTCACAAACGAGCATCGTCATGGAGCGTTTCTTTGATGAGGCTGGCGATATGCACCTGGTTATTCATTCGCCTTTTGGAAGTCGGATGAACAAAGCGTGGGGCTTAGCACTTCGAAAAAGATTCTGTCGCAAATTCAATTTCGAATTGCAGGCTGCCGCGAATGATAATGCCATCATTTTGTCGCTGGGATCAACGCATAGTTTTCCGCTCGAAGAAGTTTTTGGGTATCTCAGTCCGGAAACGGTGAGAGATGTTTTGATCCAGGCCATGTTGGATGCACCGATGTTTGGCATTCGATGGCGATGGAATGCTTCGCGCGCGTTGGCGGTGATCAGAAGACGCACTGATCATAAAGTGCCCGCACAATTGCAACGCATGCAATCGGAAGATCTCGTAGCACAAGTATTTCCAGATCAATTGGCTTGCCTTGAAAATATTCCCGGTGAGCGCGAAGTACCCGATCATCCGCTCGTGAACCAAACCATTCATGATTGTTTATATGAAGCGATGGATATTGAAGGACTTGAAGAGTTGCTTCGAAAAATCAAGAACAAAGAGATCGACCTGATCACCCGGGATTTGAAAGAACCTTCTCCACTTGCCTATGAAATTGTGAATGCGCGTCCTTATGCATTTCTTGATGACGCGCCACTGGAAGAAAGAAGAACACAAGCAGTCAGAAACAGAAGATCGCTGTCACCCGCAGAAGCGAACGACCTCGGCAAACTTGACCCTGCTGCAATAGAATCGGTAAAAAAGGAAGCCTGGCCTGAAGCTACCAATGCGGATGAATTGCATGACGCCATGCTCCTCTCTGGATTAATTACCCAAGAAGAAGGAATTCAAAACAATTGGAAAGATTATTTCGATGAATTGATTGCTGCGGGTAGGGCAACTGTTCTACAAAACAACAAGAATGAGTTATGGGTTGCCACCGAACGCCTGCCTGCCATTCTGAAAATTTATACCGATTGGCATTTAAAATATGAAGTAACTGTTCCTGAAAAAATTCTTCAGGCAACCGATGATAAAGATCCGTTGACAGAGCTTGTTCGCGGAAGACTTGAGATCTCCGGACCCATTAGCGTTGTCGAGCTTTCCGAAACTTTAAAAATAACAGAGTCAAATATCAATCAAGCATTGCTGAGATTAGAGAATGAAGGTTTTGTGTTCCGTGGAAATTTTTCGGGAACTGAAGAAGAGTGGTGTGAGCGAAGGCTGCTGGCAAGAATTCACCGATACACCATCCGAAAACTGCGAAGTGAAATTCAGCCGGTATCTGCAGCTGATTATATGAGATTCTTGTTCTCTTGGCATCAACTCAATCCAGGGAGCCAAGCGCAAGGGCCTTTTGGTGTTGAACTTATGATCCAGAAGTTGGAAGGCTTCGAGGCTCCTGCAATTTCATGGGAAGGTGATTTGCTTCCTTCTCGAATTGCCGACTACGATCACCAGTGGCTGGACATGCTTTGTGTAGCTGGAAAAATTTCATGGGGAAGATTCAGGCCTTCGTTGACGAAAGAGAAAAAAGCTAATAGTCCCATCCGCACCACGCCAGTGACATTTGTAAGCCGCAATAAACTAAATGCATGGAGAACGCACAATACTGATGAGCAAGAAGAGAAGCAACTTTTTCCACGGGCTGTTTTAGTGCTGGATGTGTTAAAGAAACATGGCGCTTCCTTCTTTGATGATTTGGTTTTTAAGACAAAACTTTTTCCTTCGCAAACCGAAGAGGCCCTTGGCGAACTGATCAGCTCAGGATTAACTACTTCAGATTCTTTTACTGGCTTGCACGCACTACTTATTCCAGAAAAATATAAGACCAACGCAGGGCACAGACCAGATGTTGAAGTGTTTTCCATGAGCTATGCAGGTCGTTGGTCCTTGCTTTTGAACGAACCCAAAAACAATGATCCTCAAATTCACGAAGAGGAAATTGAATCCATAACCTGGGCGCTGTTGCGGAGGTACGGAGTTCTTTTCAGAAAGCTGGCTGAGCGTGAGAACCTTGCTCCACCGTGGCGCGACCTTGTGAGAAAGTTACGCACGCTTGAAGATCGAGGACAAATTCGAGGTGGCCGTTTTGTTGAAGGTGTGTATGGCGAACAATTTGCGCTGCCCGAAGCAATAGTTGAATTGAGAAAAATCAAAAACGAAACCAAAAGAGATGTCCTAGTATCCATCAGCGCAGCTGATCCGCTCAACCTGACAGGCATCATTACGCACGGCAGAAGGATCCCCGCTTATTCCGGAAACCGAGTATTGTATCGTGACGGAGTTCCGGTAGCTGTGAAGGAAGCGGGAGAAATTCAGTTTCTAATAGAAGACGCATCAGAAAAATGGCCGCTTCAAAATGCATTGCTTCAGCATTCGATTTCGCCAAAGCTTAGAAAGTATCTGGGGAAGGCAGCGTATTAGGAAATCTGATAAAGCATCGGCCACTGGTCCGTTGACTACAAGATCTTAAATGTACATCAACAAATTGTTTTTGTTTTCATTTCATATTGCGTGATCTTTGTTTCATGCCCAAAATTTTCAATAAATTTTATTTGGCATTTGGCTCCCTGATTTGCATCGCTTGTGCCACTTTTGCTCAGCCTGTCGTGCCAATTGTTGACAGTGTAGATCAGCATATTTTTACTTATCACGAGATCGAATATGTCGAAGATCCGGCTGGAAAGTTGAGCATTGAGCAGATTTCGTCTCAGGCGTTTGAAGACAAATTCATCGCCAATACCCGTTACAAACCTGAAAATAAAAACCGCAAATCAACCTACTGGTTCCGTATCAGAATAAAACACAACAGCCAAACCGGGAAAAATTGGGTGGCGGAGTTTTTTGATCAAACTATCGATCATCTTGAATTTTATTACCCGGATAAAAATGGGAAACACAAGAGAACGGTGGCGGGTGATGAGTTCAATTTTGATGCAAGAAATATCTGGCACAAGAACTTCATCATTCCTCTTGAGATTTTGGGAGATCAGGAAATCACCTATTACACCAAAGTAAAGTCACAACAGCGGGCCGATGTGATGATCGTGTTGCGATCACAGGGTTGGCTGTTTCATTATGCCCTGGATGAATATTTCTTTTTCGGGATTTTTTATGGGATGATACTCGTTTTCAGTTTCTACAATCTGCTCATGTTCATCGCTGTCAGGGAGCGACACCACTTATACTACATGCTTTACCTGATCAGCTTGGGGCTTTATGAAATGAGCGCTGATGGGGTTGGGTTTCAATACCTGTGGCCCAACTGGCCCGCATTCAATTATTATGCGCCAAATCTGTTTTTATACTTCGCGTCTTCGGCAACGATGGTCTTCTCTGCATCCTTGCTTAATCTTCGAAAGAAGAATGACTGGCTTTTTAGATTATTTATCTACGTTTTTTTATTTCGTACGGCCTTTCTTATAATGAGCCTCACCATAAAACCTGAATGGTTTACCTTCAGATTTATCGAAGTGCTTCCCTTCTTTTCGATTTATTATGCGAGTATCAGGAGTTATTTCTTTGACAAGTACCCGCCTGCAAGATTTCTTGTAGCTGCTTATACTTTTGTGGCTTTGGCTATCATGTACAAGATGGTTGAGAATGCCAACATCGACTGGAAGCCTATTGGCGAACTTTCTTACTACAGCCTCGGATTTAGTTTCGTGATCGAAATGCTTTTGTTATCGTTTGCAATTAGCGATAAAATCAGAGTTTTGCGTTTGGAAAAAAACGAAGCGCAATTGAACACCATCAAGCAGCTCAACGAAAATCAGAAACTCAAAGATAATCTGAATAGTATCTTGGAAGAGCAGGTTGAGCTAAAGACTGCTGAGATTGCACGTAACCTCGCTTTGATTGAAGAACAAAATCATCAATTGGAATTAGCCAACGGGCAACTTGAATCACAGGCGCAGGAAATAACAGAGATCAATAAGTTGCTTTCGCGTGATAATGTTCAACTGCAACACGATGTGGCTGAAGTAAAAGAAGCGCGGGTGCTCTCAAAAGAAGTTGATTTTGAGGAATTCAGTGTCATCTATCCCGATGACGATAGTTGCCTTAAATTTATTGCTTCAATTAAATGGCAGAATGGATTTTGGTGCAAGAGATGTAACCATTCCAATTACAGCGAAGGAAGAAGTCCGTATAGCAAGAGATGTTCACGATGTGGTTATGACGAGTCAGCAACTGCATATACACTTTTACAAAACAGCCGTCTTCCGATCAACAAAGCGTTTTATATGATCTTCCTGGTGTACTCTTCCAATGGAAGAATTTCATCACACAAACTTTCAGAGATATTACAAATTCGCCAAAGCACCTGTTGGCAATACAGTTCAAAAATCAAAAAAGCCATGCGTGAAAAAGCAAAAGCTGGAAAAATCAGGCACGCAGATGGGTGGGATTCAATTATTTTCAACTGAATCTGAAAACCTAATTCACTGTTTTTCTGCTCGTTACAGCAGCTACAGAAAATAAATGAATTTTTTTTTGAGCTGTGATTTAGAATGTAACTGTTTGAGACGCATTCAATTGCAGAAAACAAAAAATCGCAATCGTGTGCAATTAAAGGCGTATCAGGTCATTTCTTCCCCCCGAGTAATATCTCATGAATCCAGCTCTGTAGCGCCTCTTTTGGATTGAGATCAAAGCGTATTATTTTTTGTAAATACTTAATGATCAATGTTTTAAGTTGAGATTTTAGATTGAGGAGTCTACTTTTGGTTTTAGCTAAAACTTAAACCTTAAACTCTAAAACATGCGAAGATCTCTACGAATAAGATGGGGGTTTAGATTATCCCTGATCATTAGTTGCTCTCTGGTATGGGGGGCTGTTCTGGCGCAGAGCCGGACTTTAACAGGCGTTGCCAAAGACAGCAAATCAAACGAGGCATTGCCTGGCGTTAATGTTGTTTTGAAAGGAACTTCAACCGGAACGATCACCGATGCGAATGGAGCATATAGCATTAATGTAAGCTCTGAGAATGACGTTCTGATCTTTTCGTTTATCGGTTATGCGAAAACCGAAGTGAAGGTTGGTACCAACTCAACGTTGGATATCAACATGGAGGTGGATATTGTTTCACTGGAGGAAGTAGTAGTGGTAGGCTATGGAGAGCAGAAGAAAAGTGTTGTAACGGGAGCGATCTCTAAGGTCTCTGCTGACAACCTGGAAAAAGTCCCCAACGGCTCAATCGGTACCGCACTTCAAGGAAGAGTGGCTGGCGTAACCATTGCGCAAGAATCAGGACAACCTGGTTCAGCAGCTACAATCAGAATAAGAGGTGTCACAACTTTTGGTGGTGGTAATAATCCGCTCTGGGTTGTAGATGGTGTGGTGGTTGATCAAGCTACGATGGGTTACATCAACCAATCCGACATTGAATCGATTGAAGTGTTGAAGGACGCAACCTCATCGGCAATTTACGGTACGCGCGCTGCAACCGGTGTCATCATCGTGACGACCAAAAAAGGAAAGGCAGGAAAATTCTCCATCGACTATAATGGTTTTTTGGGAACATCTGCGCCAGCACGCAAATTGGATTTGCTAAATGCACAACAGTACGCAACCATTATCAATGAAAGATCAGTTGGCGGTGGTGGTCCAATTGTGTACTCCAACCCGGCAAGCCTAGGTCAGGGCACAGATTGGCAAAAAGTTATTTTTAACAACGGAGCTTTTCGTTCGAATCATCAACTAGGCTTAAGCGGTGGTGGTGAAAAATCTACTTACTATTTCTCTTCCGGCTATCAGAAACAAGAAGGAATTGTGCTTCCTGAAATTTCAGGTTATGAGAAATACAACGTGCGGATCAACTCCACTCACAAGATCTCCAAAATTTTTACGCTAGCGCAGACGCTGGGCTACACACATCAAAACTCGAAGGGTATAGGCAACACAAATAATGAATTTGGAGGGCCATTGAGTTCTGCTATCAACCTGGATCCAATCACACCGCTTTATGAAACAGACCCCGCAAAACTTTCACTCTATAATCCATTATCGGTAAAGGATGACCATGGAAATGTGTACGGAATCTCAAGTGTAGGGGTTCAGGAGATGTCAAATCCTGCGGCTTATGCAAGAACCCGCTTGGGCAATCATGGCTGGTCGAATGATCTTGTAGGAAATCTTTCTTTGGAAGCAGCAATCACCAGCGACATCAAAATCAAGTCGATTGCTTCAGGAGTTCTTTCATTCTGGGGCGATGAAGGGTTTTCCCCTTCGTATTATCTGGGTTCCGGTGGTGGAAACAGCCAACCGATAAATCGCCTTTGGAGAAATCTAAATGACAGAACCAGCTGGAACATCGAGAATTTTATTACCTACAACAAGACTATCGCAGAAGATCACAGCTTGACAGTCATGCTCGGTCAGGGAGCATACGTGCAGAATGTAGGTGGAGGAAACAACTTCACTCTTTTAAATCTGCCCGTAAATAATTACAAAGATGCTTCGTTCGGCTTTTACTCTAATTCGTCTACATACACGGCAAGTGCTTACACTACCGATGGAAATCTTTACAACAACGTGCACAAGTTGTCTTCTTTGTTTGGCCGCGTGAACTATAGTTACCAGGAAAAGTATCTTTTCACCGCTATACTCAGGCGCGATGGAAGCAATCGTTTTGGAAAAAATAATCACTACGGTGTATTCCCGGGCGCGTCAGCAGGGTGGAATGTTTCAAAGGAAAATTTCTGGCCTCAGAATAACATTGTCAATTACTTAAAAATCAGAGCCGGTTTTGGAACCACTGGTAATGATGCTATCGGTGATTACGGATATCTTTCTCTCGTAAATCCGGGCTACAACTACACGATTGGCGGCAATGTTATTCAAGGATATACAGCGAAGTCGCTTGATAACCCTGACCTCAAATGGGAGACTACCACGCAGGTGAATGTTGGCTTTGAAGCGATTGCTCTTCGCGACTTGAGCATCACTTTCGATTACTTCACTAAAAAGACAAGCGGTATTCTTCGTCCGGTGAATATCCCCGGTTATGTAGGGGTTACAAGCCTTCCTCTCGGAAACGTAGCTGACATGAAAAACAGTGGCCTCGAGCTGGAGCTGAGATATAAGCATAGATTAGGACCTGTTGATTTTTCTGCGACCGCCAGCGGAGCTACTTTGAAAAATGAGGTGACCTATGTGGCGTCAGATGTGAATTATGTAGTGGGAGAGGCCGGCTTTCAGGGAATGGGGACTGTGACACGCATACAAGTTGGACAACCTTATAACGCCTTCTTTGGTTATAAAAGCAACGGAATATTTCAAACTCAGGAAGAAATTAACAGCTACACAAATGCCAGCGGCCAGCTTATTCAGCCCGGTGCAAAGCCTGGCGATTTCAGATGGGTTGACCTCAACGGTGATGGTAAAATAACCAGCGATGATTTAGACAGAACATTTTTGGGAAGTAGTATCCCTAAATACACATTCGGTATCACGCTGAATTTTGCATACAAAAATTTCGACTTGATGGTTTTTGCCAACGGGGCCGGTGGGAACAAAATTTTCCAGGGCCTTCGCAGGTTAGATATTGATCGCGCCAATTTTTCAACCAGCGTACTAAATCGTTGGACCGGCCCAGGTTCTTCCAACGATTACCCGCGTCTCGACTACACGGATCCTAACAGAAATTTCAGCAACATGTCTGGTTTCTATCTCGAAAAGGGAGACTATCTCAGATTTAAAATCATACAGCTGGGGTACACTATTCCGCAAAACAAAGTACTTAACAAATTAGGTGTGAGCAGATTCAGGGCATATATCACTGCTGAAAACTTGTTTACGTTCACGAAGTACACCGGATATGATCCGGAAATCGGAGGTTATGTCTTCAGTATCGACAAAGGGAGATATCCGCAGGCGAGATCATTCTTGTTTGGAATTCAAATGAAGTTTTAACCAAATTTTTAAACCGTAAATCTTACGAATATGAAATTGAATAAATTGAAACCACATATAGCGTCTGTCTTATTGATAGCGATATTCGTTTCATGCAACGATAGTTTTTTGGACGTACAACCCAAGGGAGCATTTCTAAGTGGTAACTATTACGCTAACCGAGACCAGGCATTCTCAGCATTGGTTGCGGTTTATGACGGATTGCGAAAAAATACGGGCGGTTTTGAAAACATCGTAACCATGATGAACGCTGGCTCTGATGATAACGTAGCCGGTGGAGCTTCTTCAACGGATGGACTGCAGATTCATGTTTTTGACAAATTCACCGTTACGCCCGACAACATGGCGCGAAGTTTCTGGAGCGATCACTACCAGGGAATTTTCAGGGCAAATATCCTTTTGTCTAAACTGGATGGTGTAACTATGGATGCAAATGAAAAGGCAAGGTTTGGTGCAGAAGCAAAAGTACTGCGGGCACTTTATTACTTCAATCTGGTCAGAATGTTTAAGAATATTCCGCTGATTGTCGCTCCTCTCACAACATCAGAAATCTATTCAGTGAGCCAGGCAAAACCGGAGGATGTTTACGCACAAATCGAAAATGACTTGGCTGATGCGCTGTCTATTTTGCCAGGAACAATCGCAGCTTCCGAAAGTGGCCGGCTATCGAAAGGCGCAGCACAAGCGCTGCTGGGTAAAGTTTATTTGTATGAAGGAAAAAATTCAGCCGCAGCAGCTCAATTTGCAGATGTTAATGGTACACCAGGTGGCGTGAGCGTTTATGGATATAAACTACTATCCAACTTCAATGACCTATGGGTAGTTTCAAACAAGTTCAATTCTGAATCTATCATTGAATGTACTCATAGCAATCAATCAAAAAATGATTGGGGCTTCTGGGGATCTGGCCAGGATATGGGAAACACGCTAAATGTAATGGCGGGCATTCGTAATTATTCCAGACTAAAAAGCACGAGTAGTGCACCACCATCAATGCCAAGTGGATGGAGCTTCAGTACTTTCACGCAAGACTTTTACGATGTTATTAAAACTGATCCACGATTTGGTTCCACTGTGTTGGATCTACATTCATACGAGACAGCCGGTGAAATTGCTTACGTTCATGGAGACGAAGATCTTGGATATTACTTGAACAAATTCATGCCAAGACCTCAGGATGTGTTTTCAGGTGGAGGCTCTCCTGATTTGAACTATCAGCAAGACAGTTTCATCATTCGTTTGGCCGATACTTATCTAATGGAAGCAGAGGCACTTGGCGCAACAGGCGCACGTGCCCAAGCCTTACTTGATGCAGTTAGGGCAAGGGTCGGGCTGCCTTCTGTTCCAGTGTCAATGGACGCGATCAAGGCAGAACGCAGATTGGAGTTGGCGGGTGAAGGTCATCGTTTCTTTGATTTGGTGAGATGGGGCGATGCAGCGACAAAATTATCAAGCCGAGGATTTGTTGCAGGGAAAAATGAAATCTTCCCGATTCCTTCAATTGAGTTGAAAGGTACCAAGCTGATACAAAATCCTAACTACTAATAATCCTCAACAGATGAATTACATAGGTATGAAAACACAAAAAAATATCTTCTCAATCGGCACTCTATTCATGATTGGATTGGTGCTGTTAGATGCATGCCAACCCGATAAGGCGGCAGAGTTAGGAGACCCTCCGAAGGCCAGCTTCACCAGTGCGGTTGATGCCAACGGTTACTCTGTTACTTTATCAAATACTTCGGCAGGACCAACTATCGCGTACTGGTCAGTGCCTGGAATGAATCTTGGATATTCAGATCTTAAAGGTGATGTAGTTACAATTAACTTTACCTTTCCCGGCACTTATACAGTGAAGATGCGCGCGATTGGTCACGGAGGGATGGACTCAACGAAAGTAGATGTAACAACCACGAAGCCCAATCCCGAGGCATGTAAATCCACTGCCGCGCTTGGCTTTATCGCATCTTGTACCTCGAAAAAATGGAAGCTTATTCCCGCTGCTGGCGCGTACAAAATTGGTCCCGGTCCAAATGACGGATCGTGGTGGTCGAATGGCGCTGGCGATGTAACTTCAAGAGCATGTGAATTTGACGATGAGTACACTTTCTCTTTTGACGCGGCCGGTACTTTCGTGTATAACAGTCATGGCGATTTTTATGGCGATGGTTACATGGGCGATAATTCTAATGCGTGTCAGCCGGAAAGTAATTTCACAGCAAAGCAAGCGCCCTGGGGGTCTGGCGGTCACAATTACGCAGTAATTCCCAATGCAGGGTTAAACAAACTGGGGCAGCTGAAGGTAATTGGGTTAGGAGCACATATGGGGCTACAGAAAGTAACAACCAGTTCTGAAAATGCGAGTGGACCAGTAAGCTCAATTACGTATGACATTCTCTCAATGACTCAAGACCCGAATGGTGACGTGCTCGTGCTCGGAGCCAATATGGGCTGGGGTTGGTGGACTTTTACTTTTAAATCTTTTTAGGTTTAGGTTGTCGAGGTCTTATAAAATGGAGGCAAGCCTCCATTTTTAAGATCGACAATCTAACTACACGATTCACTCATGCGAACTTTATTTCTGACGAAGTCATTTTTATTTTTGAGGCTCTTCCTGATTGGAGGAATTTTATTTGCTTGTAGTAAAGCGAATGAAGCACAGATCGTTCCGTCAGTGAGTATTCAGGATGCGACACAGATCAGAACTACAGCAGACGGTGTCATGCGGTTCTACATCAATTCAAGTGTGAGGATGGCAAGCGATATATCTGTAGATTTTACAATCGTGGCGGGCACGGCAAAGTCACCTGCAGATTTTGTTAGTGGTAATGGAACGTTGACCATGGCTGCTGGTCAAACGCAAGCTACTCTCGATGTTCAGATCAAAGGAGATCCAACCAATTTACGTCAACCCAATCTTCAGTTTTCAGTTCTGCTTTCAAATCCGAAATCGTGTCAGCTGGGAATAAATTCAGCAACAGGAACCTTGGTGACAGAGAATGGAAATTATTTGCCTACTGACAATGCTGGTTATTCCACACCTAAATCATATTCGAATTATACATTGGTTTGGAGCGATGAATTTGCGGGTTCAAGCCTTGATCAAAGCGTTTGGAATACTGAAAGCGGCAATGGAAGTGGTGGTTGGGGAAACAATGAGTTGGAGTATTATACCGGAAGCACGAGTAACGTATTTCTTTCCAATGGCAATTTGATCATCGAGGCGCGCAAAGAATCCACGGGCGGATTTAATTATACTTCATCGCGGCTTACTACGGCTGGGAAAAAAAATTTCAAATTTGGAAGAATAGATATTCGCGCCAAGATACCGGTGGGCAAAGGGATATGGCCCGCTTTGTGGATGCTCGGTACAAATATCGGATCTGTTGGCTGGCCGGCCTGTGGTGAAATTGACATCATGGAATTGGTCGGTACGTTTCCGAGCCGAGTTACTTCAACCATGCATTGGAAATCCACATCCGGTAGCGACATCTATAAAAATGCAAACTTCAGCTTAACAAACGCTGATTTCTCACAGCAGTTCCATGTGTTCAGCATTGTATGGACGCAGGACACCATCAAGTCGTATGTTGATGATCAACTTTTTTTGACTGTAACTTCTGCAGATGTCGGTAGTGCAAATTACCCCTTCAACGCAGATCAGTTTTTCATTTTTAATGTGGCAGTAGGTGGTAATTGGCCAGGCCCGCCTGATACCTCGACCACTTTTCCGCAGCGGATGTTTGTCGATTATGTGAGAGTTTTTCAATAAGATACTGTGCTCATGACTTTCAAAGACTTTATCGCTATGACTACGAAGAGAAGTTTACTTATTGCTTTTTCGTTATTTGTTTGGTCTTGCGATCACACTAAAAATGGACAAGCTGTTCCCAACAACTCTTCTCTCCATGGGAAGAAAGTTTATGTTTACACTACGGCTGAATCTACGTCACTGCGATTAACACTTTCAGATACCGCCAGTTTCGAATCGCATGGTCAACCTTTGGAAACTGAGATTTGTGTGTTCGTTGATCTCTCGGTCACGTTTCAAACGCTGATCGGAATCGGTGGTGCAATAACTGATGCAAGCGCAGAAACATTTGCTAAGCTACCCGAAACAAAGCAGCGCGAGTTGTTGAATGCATACTATGATAAGAAATCTGGCATAGGATATACGTTTGCACGAACCAACATCAACAGTTGTGATTTTAGCAGTGATGTCTATACCTATGTTAGTGACGGTGATGCCGAACTGAGGTCATTTAATATTGACCATGATCGCAAGTTTAAGATTCCTTTGTTCAAAAAAGCAATCGAGACTACGCAAGGAAGACTGAAAACTTTTGTCAGTCCGTGGAGCCCGCCTGCCTGGATGAAAGACAACAACAGTATGATTCAAGGAGGGAAACTCAAACCGGAGTTTTATCAAAGTTGGGCAAACTATTACGTCAAGTTTATAAATGCCTATAAGGCTGAAGGAATTCCTGTTTGGGGATTGACTGTGCAGAACGAACCCATGGCAAAACAAAAATGGGAGAGCTGCATCTATACGGCCGATGAAGAAAGAGATTTTGTGAAAAATTTTCTAGGACCAACGTTACGAAAAAACGGATTGAGCGATTGCAAATTGATTGCATGGGATCACAATCGTGATATGATTTATCAGCGCGCGCAAACATTGTACAACGACCCCGCTGCTGCCCAATTTATTTGGGGACTTGGTTTTCATTGGTATGAAGATTGGAGCGGTGGCGAACAAGTCTTTGACAACGTGAAAAAAGTGCATGAGTCTTGGCCAGAAAAAAATCTTGTGTTCACTGAAGGATGCCACTCTCCTTACGACTCAAAAAATCTCTCTGACTGGAAACTGGGCGAGCGATACGGCCAATCGATGATCAACGACTTGAACAATGGCACCGTGGCATGGACAGATTGGAATATTTTACTGGACGAACAGGGAGGACCAAATCACGTGCTAAATTTTTGTATGGCATCGGTGCATGCTGACACGAAAACCGGAGAACTGATCTACACCAATGCGTACTATTACATTGGTCATTTTTCAAAATTCTTGGATGAAGGCGCGAAGCGGATTTCAAGTTCGGCCAGCCGCACTCCCCTGAAAACAGTTGGGTTTACTCGCGCAGATGGCAAGCATGTAGTGATCGTTATGAACGACTCTTCCAAAGAAATTCCTTATTACTTATGGATTGCCAATGAAGCTGCGAAAGTAATGGCACTTCCACATTCTATTTCAACCCTTATTATAAATTAAGATCAGCAATGTGCAATATGGATATCAGGTGGAGCAGAGGGCTGAGAAAAATAGTCTTCATTACACTCCTTCCTCTGGCATGCTCAACTAACTCTAACCATACGCCTGCTGAATCGACAAACACATCGCGAGGACCCCAGGTCGATGTCTGGCTAACTAATCCGGATAAATCCAGCCTCTTTGCCCAAACTACGTTTATCAATTTCACAAATCAAACTGCACAGCCTTCCGTAATCAAGGTTGACACTGCGGTACAATATCAAACAATGGATGGTTTTGGTTTTACGCTCACCGGAGGCAGTGCGATGTTGATTCGACAGAAGCTGAACGCTACAGATCGCACGAACTTATTGAAAGAACTTTTTCTTCCCGACAATAACGGAATCGGAATTTCATACTTACGAATCAGTATTGGAGCATCAGATCTGGATGATCACGTCTTTTCTTATGATGATCTTCCTTCAGGGCAAGCCGATAAGACACTTTCAAAATTCAATCTTGACCCTGATCGAGCGAATTTAATTCCGTTGCTTAAAGAAATCATCACACTGAATCCATCGATTAAAATTTTAGGAAGCCCGTGGTCAGCACCTGTATGGATGAAAACCAATGGCCTTGCTAAGGGAGGAAGCCTCAACACGAAATACTATGGCGCATATGCCAACTATTTTGTAAAGTACATCACAGGAATGGCTGAAGAGGGGATCACTATAGATGCGGTAACTCTTCAAAACGAGCCTGAGCATCCCGGCAATACGCCAAGCATGCTGATGTCAGCCGTTGAGCAAGCGGATTTTATTAAGAATTACGTTGGCCCGGCTTTTCAAAAGGCAGGGATAAAAACAAAAATCATTTTGTTTGATCACAATTGTGATCATCCGAATTACCCAATTGCTGTATTAAATGATGCCGCAGCAAATCCATATATCGATGGCTCTGCTTTTCACTTGTACCTCGGAGATATCAGCGCTCTCTCTGCTGTGCATGAGGCATTTCCGCAAAAGAACCTGTACTTCACCGAGCAGTGGACCAGCGGCAATGGGAGCTTTGGTGCCGATTTACTTTGGCATGTGAAAAACCTGATTGTTGGTGCACCTCGCAACTGGAGCAAAAATGTGTTGGAATGGAATTTGGCGGCAGATGAATATTTTAATCCGCACACGGACGGAGGCTGCACACTTTGCCAGGGTGCACTCACTATCAACAATGCCGGAAGCGTAACCCGAAATGTGTCTTACTACATCATAGCACATGCATCGAAATTCGTTCGACCAGGATCTTTGCGGGTTTACTCAACAATCTCCAATAATTTGTACAACGTTGCCTATCTCACTCAAGACGGAAAGAAAGTTTTAATTGTAGTGAATACCGACACCACTGATAAATCATTCTCTATAAATTTTAAATCGATGACAGCATCCCATTTTTTAAAAGCAGGAGCTGTGGCCACTTATGTTTGGTAGGTCCATTTTAAAAAAAAAATCTATGAATTCAATTAAATATTTGTCTTGGTTGCTAATCCTTGCTGCGTGCTCCATTTCGTTCGCTCTGCAGGCTCAGTTTCTCAGGGCGAGCGGAAAAAAAATTGTCAACGACAACAGCCAGGAAGTAATTCTCCGAGGTATTGGCATCGGTGGATGGATGTTGCAGGAAGGATATATGCTCGAAACACAAAACTTCGCCAATACACAGTCGGCCATCCGGTCGCGCATTCAGAGTTTAATTGGCCCGAGTAATACCGATCAATTTTATAATGCATGGCTTGCTAACTTTTGCACCCGCAAAGATATTGATTCACTTGCCCGTTGGGGATTCAATTCTATACGGCTACCAATGCATTACAACCTATTCACCCTTCCTATACAAAGCGAGCCCGTTCCCGGAGCCAACACATGGCTCGACAAGGGTTTTGCAATGACAGATAGTTTGATAAAATGGTGTGGCGCCAACAAAATGTATGTCATCCTCGACTTGCATGCGGCTCCCGGTGGACAAGGACATGACGCAGCAATCTCGGACTACGATAGTTCGAAACCATCGCTATGGGAAAGCAGCGATAACAAAGCCAAGACAATTGCACTCTGGAAGAAGTTAGCCGAACGCTACGCAAACGAACCGTGGGTGGGCGGATATGATTTGATCAATGAACCGAATTGGAATTTCACTTCAGGAGCAAACCCTAACGGATGCGGTGAAACGAATAACTCCGCGTTGTGGCAGCTCTATAAAGATATCACCGCAGCTATTCGTGCTGTCGATACTAAACACATCGTATTTGTAGAGGGCAACTGCTGGGCCAATAACTTCACAGGCTTTTACGCTTGGGACAACAATCAAGTGCTGAGCTACCACAAGTATTGGTCGAACAATGATCTGGCATCCATTCAAGGCAGCATAAACATGAGAAATCAATTCAACATGCCTGTGTGGCTGGGCGAATCGGGAGAAAACTCGAACCAATGGTTTAAAGATGCCATTCAATTGCTTGAGAACAACGATATCGGTTGGGCATGGTGGCCACTAAAAAAAATAAATTCGATTGTCGGTCCACTCACTGTTAAGGAAGAACCAGACTACAGAACATTACTTACCTATTGGCAAAATGGCGGAACGCAGCCCACAGTTGATTTTGCAACAAACGCATTGATGAAGGAAGCCAATAATTTGAAATTAGAAAACAACGTTTTTCATAAGGATGTTATTGATGCCATGTTTCGTCAGGCAAAAACCACAAGCACAGTTCCGTTTTCAAAAAATAAAATACCTGGCAAAATTTTCTTTACTGACTTTGATCTCGGAGGCAACAATTACGCCTATTTTGACAAAGATATTGCAGACTACCATGTGACGACTGGAACATACACCGCGTGGAACAAAGGCAACAGCTATCGCAATGACGGAGTTGATATCGAAGTGGCAACTAATCCAACAGCGCAAGGCAATGGCTATAGCATCGGGTGGACGGAAGATGGTGAATGGATGTTATATACTTCTCAAGTCGATTCTCTTTCAGGATATGATTTGTCGATCACATATGCAGCTCCGAACGCGGGAACAAAAATCAGAATCACTGTGAACGATCAAACGGTTGTTCCTTCTACAAGTCTTCCATCAACAAGCGGCTTACATAACTGGGGCACATTTATTATTAAAGACGTAGTCCTTCCTAAAGGAAAACAGAAAGTAAAGGCCATTATAGATAAAGGTGGAATGAACCTTGATAATCTTTCTTTTTCTTTTGGCAAATTGTCAAAAGACATTCCCTTCAAAGCCATTGACGGACAGACAGATTCTAATGGTTCAAGGATAACCCTCAATTTTAACAAAGCGCTGGATGGCTCGACATTGACTTCGGAGGGTTTAGTCTGTAAAGTCAACAATGTATCTGTTGCGTTTAAGAGCTTGTCCATGAGTGGCGACAATGGTTTTCAAATTTCATTTGACTTGAATCAAACGATCACAGATGCAGACACGATAACCGTGAGTTACCTCGGAACTAAAATAAAATCACCGGACGGTTCGCAGCTGAATACGTTCACCGACTTGCCTATAAAGAATAATTTGCCACTGCACATTCCTATTCCTGGCGCTATACAGGCCGAGGACTATTCCGTCAATGTAGGGCTGGCTTCAGAATCATGTTCAGATGCAGGCGGGGGTTTTGACATGGGTTATACTAACGCTGGCGATTATCTGGATTACAATATTCGGGTGAGTACCACCGGCTCTTATACGATTGAAATTCGTTGTGCAAGCAACAGCACCTCAGGCACCATTGACGTACAGCAACTAGATGATACAGGTACAGTGTTAAATTACGTTAGTGTCAACTTACCGGTAACTGGTGGTTGGCAGAACTGGACAAGCGTTGTCTCAAAAATTAATTTAGCTGCAGGGGTTTCACGCTTGCGAATAAAAGTAGTGCAGCCGGAATTTAATCTGAACTGGTTTAAGTTCACAAGTAATATTGTCTCCGCAATAGATCCGACATCAGAGGGGGTTGTTTACCCAAACCCCACCAGAAGAGAAGCACATTTGAAAATACCGAGCGAAATGCAATCGCAATGCCTGGAGTTGGTGATCTATGATACTCGCGGTCAAGTTGTGTCTACTACTCCGGTTGAAAGTGATTTCAATGACGAAATTTTTATTCCTCTTGACAGCTTGCGATCGGGACTGTATGCCCTTGCGCTTCAAAGCGAAAAAAAAATGTGGCATTTTAAATTAATTGTGGAGTGAAGCGATCGGTAAATCACTTCTCAAAAATCTCCAACAGTTCTTTTTTCTTGGCAGGGGAGACTTCTAGTTCTTGATTATTTTTCATGGTAACAAATCCACCCTTGCCTTTGGAGTAGCGTACTACAAATTCGGGATTGATCAGGTACGAGCGATGAATGCGCAGGAAATGATGTTCAGTAAGGATATCTTCAAAATACTTGAGCGTGCGGCAAATCAATAGCGGACTGCCGCTCTCAAAATAAAATTTAGTGAAGTTATCTGCAGCCTCGCAATATAAAATAGAATTGATGGTCACGATTTCAAATCCCTCCAATGTTGGGAGCATGATGCGCTGCTTGGCCGAATGAAAATTCTCTACCAGCAGTTGAGTGCGTGTGGAATGATTTTTCTCTGCCCGTTCCATTTTTATTTTCTCTACCGCCTTCACCAGTTCATCTATGTTTACGGGCTTTAGCAAATAATAGGCGGCACTTTGATTCAACGCGCGAATGGCATAATTGTCGAAGGCGGTAACAAAAATTGTTTCAAAGGTTACTTCGTGTAATTTATCGAGCAGATCAAATCCGTTTCCGAAGGGCATCTCGATATCAAGGAAAACAATTTCGGGTTGATATTTTTTTATAGCTTCCAATCCGGTGGCTACCGATTCACCAAATCCGCAAACCTTCACGTCAGGACAATAGCGCTTGAGATAACCGGCCAATATCTGGCGGCTGTCACTTTCATCATCGATGATCACTGCGTTGAGCATATTCAATTGAGATGATTACGTAAAGGCATATATATTTTCACTTCAGTTCCGGTTCCCACTTTTGGGTCTTCAACAGAAACATGGTAGTTGGCCTTGTACATTTTATTGATGATCACCAGTCGTTCGCCAATGTTCTTCAGTCCCATAGAAAAGTGTTTCTTCTGGTTTTCCGTTTTCAATTCGGCAGATCGTTTTCTTCCAATGCCATCATCACAAACTTCGGCCACGAGGTTGTGATCCTGCTTACTTATGCGAAGAGACAATTTTCCTTTGGTCTCCTTGTAACGAAGTCCGTGCCATACGGCATTTTCCAGATAGGGTTGAATGAGCATGGGCGGCACTTCTATGCTCTCGGCATTCAGGCTTGGGTCAAGGTTGATTTCATAATCAAACTTATCGCGAAAACGGTAATGTTCCAGTTTCAGATAAAGCGATAAAATTTCCTGTTCCTTTTGTAACGATATAAAATCTTGTTGCGAATTCTCAAGCACCAGCCGCATCAACTGAGAGAACTCTGAAAGAAACTGGTTGGCAGCACGCTCGTCTTGGGTGGCGATAAAATGATTGACCGAATTGAGCGCGTTAAAAATGAAGTGTGGATTCATCTGGCTGCGCAGCGATTTCAACGCCAGCAGTTGATTTGCTCTTTTGCTTGCCATCGCATTCTTGTAAATAAAAAAAGAAGTGACCCCGATGATGGCTATGATTCCAAGCAATCCATAAATAATGAGTCGTTGTCTGGAAACGGTTTGCTGCTCAAGGGCGTAGTCGCGTTGCCCGATGGAAACAGAGCTAGTGAGTTCTTCAATGTCTTTTTGTTTTTTAATCAGCTCTGATTTCTCTGTAAGCCGTATTTCGTTTTGCTTTTCGCTGCGGTTGACGGCAGCAGCATATTTTCTGTACGTAGCCAGCGCATTTTGTGTGCGACCGTTCTTTTGATACAAGTCAGCTAATGCGAGATAGGCTTTTGCTTGTTCTTTGGCATTGCTGATGGTATCAGCAATTGTTACGGCTTCTTCTGTTTCTTTCAACGCTGCTTCGCTTTCGCCTTTCTTTTCCAAGGTTTGCCCTATAGCCACTTTGTCTTTGGTGACTTCAACCGCATTCTTGTTTTCAAGATTAAACTTTATGGCTTGCTGTCGCACGTTGATCTCGTCATCGTATTTTTTTTCTTCGTTAAGAACACTGGCGATATCTTCTTTGGTGTCTTGCAACGATTGAACTGCCTTCGGTTCTAATTTTTGTCCGGCAGCGCTGTTAAGTGAGTTCTGATAAGCTTGTCTGGTAAGATTTAAATTGTTTTGTCGCGCATAAATCTTTGCCTTCTGATTTTCAACTCGCGTATCATATGATTGATCGACTACCTTTGATCGTGGACTTTCGTTCAATACTTTCAAGGCTTGATCATAATTGCCCATTTGGTAATAGGTTTCGGAAATATCTAACTGGCGATCCAATCGTTCTGATCGACTCAAATCGAGTGACAACGACTCTTGAAAATATTTTAGTGCTTCATTGTAGATCCCGAGTTTGAGATTCATCGCGCCAAGTCCTTCCAGTGCTTTTTTGTATTGCTCCGAGTCTGCGTTTTCTTCTCCTAACTTCTCGTGCGCTCGGGTATAATTTTCAAGAGCTAGTTTCCATTCCTGAATACCCTCATTGATTTCGCCAAGCAACACGTAGCTCTTGCCTTCACTGAATGCATCTTTTTGCGCGATGCTCATGGCGAGCGCTTCTTGTACTTTGTCGAGAGCGCTGGAAGGGTCATTGACTTTGAGATTATCCGCTTCTTTCAATAATTGCGTTGCCTGGTTAACAGAAGAACGGCTCTGCAAACTTTTGTACGATTCCTTCTTCACGGCCTTCTTCCTTTCCTGGGCCAGGCAAACCTGCATTTGCAGCAGACATAGAAATAAGGTCAATGTGAAAGCTCTTTGGCTCATTTTGTATTTAACGCACCAAATTATACAAAATATAAATTACCAATTTTGGCTAAAATAAGCCGAATAGCGGCCTTCACTAAGTCATTCCGAGGTTTGCCTTAGCGACAATACCTGTTCACGGAGTTCGCCTATCAATAAAAATAGTTTCGCGTTTTATTTACTAAAACTTATCAGCCATGAAAACAAAAAACACCTCCACGAAAAACTTTGTAGGGCCCTATTCCATAATAATAGTAGCCTTGATTCTGTTCGCCAGTCAATTGGTGGCGCAACCTCACTACATAAAAGACCCTCCGGGTGATAACCAGAGCATCATGCTTGCTCTGTTGCTTGACACCAGTAACAGTATGGATGGGTTGATCGATCAGGCTAAATCACAATTATGGAAAATTGTAAATGAATTGGCAGCCGCCAAATGCTATGACGGCAAAAAACCAAACATCCGGATCGCTTTATATGAATATGGAAACGATGGCCTTCCATCTTCAGAAGGGTACATTCGCCAGGTAAGCGGACTAACTACCGACCTTGATTTGATTTCGGAGAAATTGTTTTCGATGACTACGAATGGTGGGAATGAGTTTTGCGGTATGGTTATAAAAAAATCACTGACACAACTTGATTGGTCTTCTTCTCATTCAGATCTCAAATTGATTTTTATTGCAGGCAACGAGCCCTTCACTCAAGGGTCAGTTTCATACAACCTGGCTTGCGGGCTTGCTAAAGAAAAAGGTGTTATCGTGAACACGATTTTCTGCGGCAATTTTGATGAAGGGATTTCTACCAGTTGGAAAAATGGCGCAGACTTGACCGGTGGCACTTACATGAGCATCGAACAAAATCGCAAGACTGTTTTTGTGCCTACACCTTACGATGCGAGAATCAGTGCGCTGAATGATCAGATGAATAACACCTACATCTACTATGGAAAAAGTGGAGTGTCCAAGAAAGAAATGCAATCGAGGCAAGATAGAAATGCCGAGTCGTATGGGCTATCAAATAAAGTTGACAGGGCCGTTTCTAAAAGCTCACATGCGTATCAAAACTCATCATGGGATTTAGTTGATGCATCCAAGAATGATGACAAGGCTATTGCCAACGCAGAAGCGGAAGAACTCCCAGCGGAAATGAAAGGGATGAGCATTCCACAACGGAAAGAATATGTGAAGCAGAAGTCGGACGAGCGCGCGAAAATTCAGGAAGAAATCCAATCGCTGAATAAGCAACGCCAGGAGTATATCAATTCACACACGCCACAAGAAAGCCAGGATGCGATGTTGGATGCAGCGATGATCAAAGCGATCAAAGAGCAGGCCGCAGGAAAAAGATTTATCTGGAAATAAGTGACTATATACTGGATTCTGGATTACTAGGATGTTTCACCTTAAATTCAACTGATATGAAATCGCTCATCGTCATTCTCGTATTCATTGTCTTCATTGCGAATGCACAATACAATAAGACCAACTTGAAACTGGAGCCGGCTTCCTCGCAAACCAAATACCGCTATGAAAATTTGCAGCTCTATCCTATTCGCGCCAATGCAGCTTTCGTTGCCAGCAACAAAGGCGTGGGTAAGTTTGAAACCCTGAAGAATGCCCTTGATAAAAAGAAAGTAGTTGTTACGGAATCGAAGGATGAGGAGGTGAATAATTTATTTATAGAAAACATATCGAAAGACACTGTTATGATTTTAGCAGGCGAAGTGGTGCAGGGAGGTAAACAAGATCGGATGGTGGCTCAAGACGTTATCCTATATCCGAAGAGCGGCAAGAAAGACCTGTCTGTGTTTTGTGTGGAACATGGCCGCTGGCAACCAAAAGAAAGTGGCAAAGAATTTAACAAGTATTATTCCATTTCATCCAACGAAGTACGCAAAGCTGGGGCAGTAAAAAAAGATCAAAGTGAAGTATGGAGCAAAGTAGCCGAGACAACAACTAAGCATAAGGCTACCACCGCGACAGGCACACTGACTGCCCTAAAAGAATCAGGTGACTACACCAAGGAATTGAAAAAGTACACCGATTATTTCGAGAAGCGTATTGTGAATGAAAACGATGTGATCGGAGTAATGGCTGTGACCGGCAACACGATCTTAGGCTGTGATATGTTCGCTACACATGAACTCCTTGAAAAGCATTATCATAACCTGATCAATTCTTACGCCACCGAGGCGATAACGACTGGCAAGACGGTTCAGCTGCCTTACGAAAAAGCAAATCAATACCTCGACACTATTATTGATGATGAGCGCAAACAGGAAACGGAAGTGTTAAAGAAAGGAACCTTATTAAAAGATGGAAAGAAGAAGATACACATCTCTACTTTTTAAATGTTGAAACGTTGCAGACTGAGGGGGTGTTTGATTGGTCAGGTCGAAAGGCCATAGTCAAGCCAATGTCGTAGTTAAGCTAGGCAATTCTAAGTTCCAGATTCAAAATTCAAAATTAGCATAGTCCAACGATGTTGAATCTCGAATTTTAAATCTTGAATCAATGTAGTTAACTGGTATCCTGAACTTACAAGCCCTTAACTACATTGGCCGTCAAGCTAAGTGGTGCAATCTAAGGAAGAGGTTTGAACTAACTAAGGAGTGCCGGAGCGCGGGTTCCTCATTCGGTTCAAAGAAATAGCATGTAGTCCGCGCTAAGCATTTTGGTTTTCACTTCGAGCCGCTGGCGGTTCGAAGTGAAAACCAAAAGGACGAACACAGGATAACAATAGATCACCCTTGATAGGCCTCGTGAATAAATTTTAAAGGCTTTTGAAGTCTATCTCTTAATTGGCTATTTGTGCTTGGGAGTTTTTCCCATCTCCCATGAACAATATCATTTTATAGTATCACTTTACAAATCCGCTTTACAGTTTGACTTTAATCTTTATTGTCAGAGTGGCAAGGTTTTTCCATTGCCCGTCTGGAATTTATTGCTCGGATTATTCCGGGCTTTACATAAAAGTAGGGAACCAACAATTTTTACGTCTTTAATCTCTGTTCGAGTAAAAGTATTTCAATAGCGGAGGAAGCCGAAAATCCTGAAAAGAGTAGGCGCAACCAAAAATTCTTCATTTATGGAAACTCAAGAATCTATTCTAAGCTTGCCGGTAAACTTTGTGCCGACCCCAACGCAGGAGTACCGGGGTTATCGAAAGGAAAAACATTTGACGGAAGCTGCAGGAGCCCCAGTTGAACACCTCCAGCCGCCAGCAGAACTCAAAAGACAGGCTTTTCTGCCCGGACCCAGAGTACTAATCTACGAACAAGATTCGACTGTGATGGATCCTGCCACGGGCAGTACTACTGTGCTACTGAAGAAGAAGTTCTTACCCTCATTTGTTTCCGATGGCCCCAACGACAATCGAATTGCAAGTGCCGGAATGCCACCCGTTTCTAAAAACTCATTTGGAGATTTTATCCAAACACCAGGCACTGACTCATTCGATACGGTCCAAACTTTCACCGTAACCCGAATGGCCTTGACCAATGTCCAGCGCGCACTGAAGTCAGCAGGTGTAGCCAACCCAATACCCTGGCAATGGAATGCCGGCAGCAATACGGAACCGATCAGTGTTTTTGCCCATGGTTTACCGAATACGATGAATGCATTTTATCAAAGATCTAGCAAATGCTTAAAGTTTGGAGATTTTATAAAACCAGGGTCGTCCCCCGCCCAAAGAATCTTCACCTGTCGCTCACTCGATATCGTAGCTCATGAAACGGGGCATGCCATATTAGATGCCTTGCAACCTAACTGGCTCAGCGCGAGTGCACCGGTCCAGACAGGAGGTCTTCATGAATCTTTTGGCGATCTGAACGCAATCTTCCTGACGTTAAGTCAAATGGATCTTGTTGAGGGCATCATTGTACAAACCAAATCGAACTTACACAACAAAACTTTTCTTGCCGATCTTGCAGAAGAATTCGGCCTGGCTTTAGGCAGGACCAACGGCCTGCGTAATGCAGACAACGATTTCAAATTGAGCGAAGTGGGTACAGAGGTGCATGCAATCTCACAGGTATTTACCGGTGCCATTTATGATATTCTTGCAGACATCTTTGCTTTTGAAAGAAATATTTCCTTAAAGGATGATGCTCAAACGCTTTTTGATAGCGCGCATTATCTGTTTGGGCTTTTGTTAAGGTCACTTATCGAGTCGCCTGCCACTAATGCAGTTTATGTGGATGTTGCAAACCAGATGTTGAGCTTTGCTGCAGCAGATAATAAACCCGTCCAGTACAGGAATTTTATTCGAAATAGATTCGCACTAAGGGAAATAATTGTTTCTCCCACGCCCCTGACGGAAGACCATAAAGTAGGTTTTAAATTCGAAGCTCCGCAGCACACCAATGGCAAACATCATGTGCAAGACAGGAGCAGATGTTGTGGAACAATGAAACTGGAGGAGTACTTTGACATGAGCTATCTGCAAGACGAAATCAACGAGCTAAAAAAGTTTAAAAAAAAATAACCACATCTAAATTGTCAGGGTGAAAAGCCCTGGCAATTAACTTTTCTTGGCTCACAACGGTTAAGCGAAAACACTTGTTACATTCAACAACACCAGAATGATCGACATGATTCATAATTATAATCTCAAAAAAACCCTTCGATACTCTACAAAGGAATAAATACATATATCTGCAGTGACAATCTCTAGTAAATTCTATAGGAGTTACTCCTATGTTTTGTCCACACTTACTTGAAGAATCAGCAACCTTAGGGTAACAAACAACCCAAACCGTTATGATTCCAAAAAAATACCACAGCGTAATAGCTGTTGTCATTGGCTCATTGCTGGTGACAATGTCATGCGATGAAAATTCCGGCCTGCCAACGCCAGTCAAGTCAACCACGAAGTTGACGAATGCAAACTCCAGTCTAGCTAGTTATACTTTTGATGGAAAGGAGGGAGATCCAATAACTCAGGATGTCGCCAGTCGCTGGATTGCCAATTACACCAACAAAAATTATGGTGCAATTACAGCACATTTCTTCGGGCGCAAAGCGCTTGAAAACATTTTGGCCAAAAGTGGTTGCATAGGAATCCGTTTTTACTATGCCATGGATGATTCATTCAATCCAAACTTATTGCTGATTGGGGCTGATGGCAGCGGTCAAAATTTTTTATCTGACCTTAGGGCCAGAGGAAAGAATTCTTCCGTTGTGCTTAATGCCGGAGCCTTTTCTAATAACAGTCTTTTGGAAACAGAGGAGGATTTGATTGCCACGGATAAATCAAATCAATGGATAGCCAATTACAATTCGACTAACCCGCTGGGAGTTCAGGCCCATTTCTTTGGGAACGAAATCCTCAGACAAATACTTTCCTTAAATGGATGCATCGGTATTCGATGCTACTATGCTTTGAATGATGCAGGTGTTCAGCAATTGTTGCTCATTGGGGTAACTAATGAAGGTGTGAATCTATTGCCATTGTCATCATCAACTCTGGGTAGAGTAGCCGATGGTGGTGGCACGATTGCGGATGCATCGTTTCCATGCCCAACCTACTGCCCACCAGCAGCACCAACCGGAGGAGGTTAAGAAACTTCGTTGTAAATTTAAAAGGCAGGGCCTTTTATAAACTCTGCTGACTTGAATTTTCAAATACTAATAGCGTATACTTCGATGCTATCTGTACTTGTTCCACTGATCCCGGGGTTGATCTTGTGGAAGTGGCAGCAGGGAAATTTGAAACTAATACTCTGGCTTGTTATTTCGTCTGTTATTTCTGATTTACTTTCACTATGGTTGATGAATCGCAGGATAAATACCTGGCCAGTCATTAATCTGTTTTTATTAGTTCAGTTTAGTTTTCTTTTTCAAATTTTAGGTGACCAAAGAAAAATCATACTTCTGCGAATACTTTTCTTTGCATGCATTGGGTTTGGTTTGTATAACTTTTTATTTCTTCAAACTCCGAAGGCACTCAACTCTTACACCTCTTACGCTGCGGCAATATTGATGATCATATCTGCCCTAAGCTTTTTGTATCAGTTGATGAATGAAATACCCGTGGAGAAAATTCAAACCTTGCCTTTGTTTTGGCTTGCCTTCGGGGTGCTCGTTTATTATGGCGGAAATCTTTTTTTGTTTTTGTTCAATAACTACCTGATTGCCCATTTACCCAAGAGTCATCAAACCATTTGGGTCTTACACAACCTTTTAAACATTACTAAAAATGTATTTTTCTTTGTTACGTTATGGATCAACTACAAGAGCAGGACATCCCGACCATAATTTTGCTTGGAAGTGTAGGAATGCTGTTGCTCATCGGAGGCATAGGTTTGTTTATTTTGATTTACCAAAAACGAATCCTTAAAGAGAAACAAGAGCGCGCTATGCAAGAATTGGATCACCAGAGCAGGATGATTAAGCTGCAGCTTGAAAGCCAGGAGCAAGAGCGCAAACGCATTGGGGCCGATCTGCACGATTCGCTCGGCTCACTGCTTTGGGGGGCGAAGGTAAATGCGTCATTCATTCAACGGTCAGTAGAAATGAAAGACTCAGCCATGACCTCCTATCAGGAACTCAATCAAATTCTGGATGAAAGCATTGATGTTGTTCGAAGAATTGCGTGGGAATTAACACCTGAAGCGTTTCATTATTCAGGTTTGTCTGAATCAGTGACTAAATTATGCCATCGACTGGATGGTAAGGGCATTGAGATCATTTTTAAGGAAGAAGACAGTCAACTGTGGAATGATGATCGGGCACTACAAGTATTTAGGATCATACAAGAATTGATCAGCAATGCCGTCAAACATTCGGGTGCCACATCACTTTCTATTTTAATGAAATGGATGGAAGCCCAAATGAAAATCATTGTAACCGACAATGGAACAGGCTTTAAATCAGGCAAAGATCAAAAAGGGGTTGGCTTATGGAATATTGATCAGCGCGTAAAACAGTTGCGAGGAAAAATTAGTATAGGAAATCCTCCTACTGGTTCGGGTGTAGAAATTAACCTTGAAATACCTTTGAATCATGATAAAACCTAAACTAAAAGTCTATTTAGCTGAAGATCACAGCGTAGTTCGAAAGGGAATGCAACGGCTTCTCAATTCCTTTGAACAAGTTGACTGTGTAAAAGATGCAGCTAATGGCAAAGAGCTTCTTACATTGATTGAAGAAGATCATCCCGATGCCGTCATTCTTGACGTGGAGATGCCAATTATGGGAGGTATAGAGGCAGCTAAAATAATTGCTGACCGCTACCCCATGGTAAAGATGCTGGTATTGACCATGCATAATGAGGCCGTGTTTATCAACAAACTCATGGACATTGGTGTTCATGGTTTTTTGAGTAAATCAGCCGAACCCCAGGAGGTAGAGAAGGCTTTGCGAGCGATAGTCGAAAAAGATTTTTATAAAAACGATATTGCGACAAAAGCTTTGCTTAGCATCAATGGCAAAACCACAGAAGCGAAGTATTGCAAACTTACTAACCGGGAGGTTGAAATACTTTTATTGATTTGCCAGGAGTTGACACCCGGGGAAATCAGTGAGCGACTTCAAATCAGCGAAAAGACATTTTTTAATCACCGTGCAAACATTTTAGAAAAAACGAAGGCAAGAAGTAATGTAGGGCTTATTCGATACGCTATTCTCAATGGGTATTTTAAGATTTGAATCTATAGATAAGGCCAAAGTGTGATTGTGACTGCGAGGAAGACAGCAACTTAAATAAAGGATGTAACGTCAGATAATAATTAGCTTTTGAGTCGGGGCATTTCCGAATGGGATTGAAGCGTAAGGCCCAAAGTGTCGGTGCGCAGACTTGCAGCGTCCTCAGTTTTTGAGAAGCCAAGCTCGCCTCAGGCGAGATGACGACAAGAAATCACTTTCAAAAGGCGTATAAACACTGCGGGATTCCGGCACTCCAATGAAAATTGGGTTTTCTGATTGAAAACTCACACTCCGAAAGAAATCCATGTTGGGCTCACCTAGATCCTATTTGAACTTTAAACCTTGAACTTAGAATTTCGAATTTCACTACCTTTGTCGCCCCAAATGGGAAAATTAGAAATCAGCAAAATCACCATAATCATAAAAATCAGCGGTCCATGTTTGATAGTTTAAGTTTAAAGCTGGAAAAAGCCTTTCAAACGCTGAAAGGCCAGGGAAGAATCACCGAGATCAACGTAGCCTCTACCATCAAAGAAATCCGCAAAGCGCTGATCGATGCGGACGTAAATTATAAAGTAGCCAAAGATGTAACAGACGAGATCAAAGTGAAAGCCATGGGCATGAATGTGCTCACGGCTATCAGCCCGGGGCAGTTGTTGACTAAGATTATTAATGATGAGCTTACCCTGCTCATGGGCGGGCAAGGTGAAGACATCAAAATTGAAGGCAACCCTGCCGTGATTCTTATTGCAGGTTTGCAGGGTTCGGGTAAAACTACTTTCTCAGGAAAGCTTGCCAATTATTTGAAACGCCAGGGCCGAAGCGTGTTGCTCACTGCTTGTGATATTTATCGGCCCGCTGCGATTGACCAATTGAAAGTACTGGGCGAACAAGTAGGTGTTGAAGTTTATGCCGAGCCTGAAAACAAAGACGCGGTAAAGATTGCGAAAGCAGCGATCGAGCACGCGAAGAAAAATAACCATAAGGTAGTGATTGTCGACACAGCAGGTCGCTTGGCTGTTGATGAGGAGATGATGAACGAGATCGCGAAGTTGAAGGAAACGCTGAAGCCTTCGGAGACATTGTTCGTGGTTGACTCGATGACAGGTCAGGATGCAGTGAACACAGCCAAAGCATTCAACGACCGATTGAATTTTGACGGTGTGGTGCTCACCAAACTTGATGGCGATACACGTGGCGGTGCTGCGCTCTCCATTCGCAGAGTGGTAGAGAAGCCGATCAAGTTTATCAGTTCGGGTGAAAAGATGGAGGCGATCGATCGCTTCTATCCCGATCGTATGGCGGGCCGCATCCTCGGTATGGGCGATGTGGTGAGCTTGGTAGAAAAGGCGCAGCAGACTTTTGACCAGGATGAAGCGAAGAGGCTCAACGCCAAGATGCGCAAGAACCAATTCGACTTCAACGACTTTCTTTCTCAACTTGATCAGGTGAAAAAAATGGGCAACATGAAAGATATGTTGAGCATGATTCCCGGAGTGGGCAAAGCGATGAAAGGTGTTGACCTTGATGAGAATGCCTTCAAGCCCGTAGAGGCGATCATCAAATCGATGACTTTAAAAGAGCGAGAGAATCCTGAGATTTTGAATAGCAGTCGCAAAAACAGATTGGCAAAAGGCAGCGGCACAAGCATTCAACAGGTGAACCAGTTGCTTAAGCAGTTTGAAGATATGCGTAAGATGATGAAGACTATGAATAAAATGGGTGGCGGAAAAAAAGCACTCAGTGCGTTGAATCCGTTTGGAAGGTAAGTTGAAATCTGTACTATTTTAAAAATCGATTTACTTCAGCACCATCACCACGGCAGCCACTGCCGTCATACCAATGATGAACCAGCGATAAGCCTGATCGCTCATCTTTTTTACGAACCAAATTCCAAGGAATGCGCCTAAAACAATCACGGGCAGTAAACTCAGTGCCATGATCCATGAATTGATGTTGATAGTGTGCCAGACCCAGACATGAAAAGGAACTTTAAACCAATTCATAACCAGAAAATACCAAGCTGCTGTGCCGATAAAATTATTTTTCGGTAGGCGCATGCTTAGAAAATAAACGGCCATGACCGTGCCTGCCAGATTTCCGATCATTGAAGTAAAGCCTCCGAGAAATCCTGCGGCCACTCCGAGATAAACATTGTCGGGTATTTTTTCTCTGCCTCCGGTCTCCATCCAGATCATAGTGATCAGGCTTCCAAAAATGGTGACAGCCATAATAATCTTGAATATATCTTCAGCGATAAAATTTCCTGCTACACTTCCAGCAATAATTCCGATGGCTGCCCACGGAAATAATATTTTCAAATGCTTGAACGAAGCATGACGATGATAATACCAAACACCAAAAACATCAGCCAATAGCAGCATGGGTAGCATTAGTCCGCTGGAGGATTTCCCGCCAAACACAATGGCAAGCAATGGAACGGAAAGCATGCCCGCTCCGTGCACTCCCGTTTTTGCCATGCCGAGCAACAACGCAACGCAAACTACGATGACAATGCTCTGTGCGGAAAGATCAGATAGAAAGCTCAAAGAAGTTATCTAAAACAAAAAATGATTCAGCATCAAAATCTGATCACCAAGCTCGCGCCCGTTCCATAAAACTGAAGCTCAGGTTTGATGCGTGAAGTTTTTTGAGGCAAATCAGCATTGTATAAATCGATGGCATCTATTGCGCGACCCTTGTAAATCCAGTTGGAGATCATGCCAATGGCAATCAATGCACCGCCTCCGGCAGCATACCCCCAGTCTGCTTTCTCGCCAAAGGCAACCGTGGCTAAGGGTATGGCCACCATCGCTGCGCCTGTGAATCCAGTGATCGCAGAAACGGTTGACCATGTTTTAGCTTTTTGAAATTCGGCATAGGCCTTTTGGTGACTGAACAACAAGCTCTTCGTTTGGCGCGTGCTTAACTCAACCGAGTCGTTCAACATGTAGATCACCCCGCCAAATGTTTTGTACATGAAAATTTTCTGTGCGCTTGCTCTGGATACAAACAGCATCGACAAAACAATAATCCCGATTTTCAGTTTATTCATACCGTAAAAATAAAAAAGCCGGGCAATTAACCGCGGCTTTCGTTTGGAGAATCCTACGATTCTACACACTTTCTTTCATTCTCCCTTTTCTCCGTTGCCAGATAAAAAACCATGAGGTGAAGCCTATGATAATGAAAGGCCAGAGATAAGTAATCGCTACCAGCACATCGGTCAGACCCGCCAATCCAGAAGCAAATGCTTTTGAGAATTTCTTTGGCAAACCTGAATCAGTTGTGACTTTAGCCACTTGCCCTTCAGCGATTTGATAAATCTCAAGCTTGAGGGTACTGTATCTTACCTTCTCGCTGAGGAAATTAATCTGACTTACGGTTGCTTCAATCTCTTCTTGCAGCTCTCCAATCTGCTTTTCGGTTTTCAAGAGCTCTTCAATCGTTCCCGATTTCTGACGTAGAATCTCCTCGTATCTTTTTTGCACTTCTCGTTTTGTCTTCAGCCGTGATTCAAGATCAACAAACTCTTTAGATACATCATCAGAGGTCACTTTCTGATAATTAACATAAATAGCCTGGGTTGTAATCTCATTTAGCAGATCTTCGAAGTAATCATTCAGAACCCGAATGGTGAGGTGTTCTTCCAGCATCGGGTTTTGAAACTCAAGGTTAGATGACTCAATGAAGGCAGAGTATTTTTTTATAGAAAAAACAATTGCCTCTTTGCTCTTCTTCATTTCAGCAACCTGAAAGCGGCACTCGGCTGTTTTTATCATTTTACTTCTCCCATCCGAATACAAATCTTTTGAGGCAGCTACAAGCTCCTGATTTGGATTCGTGAGCGAATCAGCACTTTCCTGTAACTCAGCCACTTTTTTTTGGCCGCACGATAGCAGTGCGGTGGCCATGAGGCCAACGAAAAAAATTTTCATAAAAAAAGAATTTAGAGGTTGGAGAGAAAAAAAGGGCCGTCCTAATGAACCTGGACGGCCTGAAGGAAATTACTTTGCCTTGGTAGAGTCGACTTTTGTCGAATCTTTGGCTACGGTTGAGTCTTTCTGTACAGTTGTAGAATCTGTAGCAGTTGCCTCATCACCAGTTTTTTTAGAATCGCAAGCGAATGTCATCGTCAGGATAGCGACAATCATAAGTACACCTAATTTGTTTTTCATAGTTTATTAAATTTTGCCTTTATCAAAAAAAGGGTGGTGGGTAACCCAACAAAAAAATATTTTTACCTTGGGTTACCCGGATTACAATAATTGATTAAGTCCGCATTGAAACATGCATTTTTTAGAAGAAGCCCTGATTTCTGAGTTGCGAAAGAAGAACGAGGCAGCATTAAAGCAACTCTATCGGGAAAATTACGTCATGATTTTAAAACTCGTTGTCAATAACAGCGGCACGGAAGATGAGGCGAAAGATGTGTACCAGGAGGCCATCATCCACTTTTATGAGCGACTATCGCTAACGGAGTTTGAGCTTACCTGTAAGATCAAAACTTATTTATATGCGGTTTGTAGAAAATTATGGCTTCAGAGACTATCGCATCGGAACAAATTTGTTCGTATCGATGAGGTAGAACTTGTACCAGATGCGGACGAAGCAGTTAGCGATATTGAGGTTAAAGAGAAGAATTTTTCAGCGATGAGTACTTCACTCGACAAGCTAGGCGAACCTTGTCGGAGTATTTTGGAAGACTACTATCTGCGAAATATGACAATGGAAGAGATCACCGAGAAATTCGGATACACTAATTCTGACAATACGAAGAATCAAAAATATAAATGCCTGCAACGATTGAAGAAATTCTTCTTTGAGGCAAACAAATGATGGCAATGGAAGAGATAGAATTATTTGAAAAGTATTTTAAGAAAGAGCTGAGTGAAGCTGATCAATTAGCATTCGAAGAAAAGATGAGGGCTGATGAATCGTTTGGTAAGCGCGCAGAAAATCATTTTCTCTTACTGAAATCGATGAAGCAATACGGTGATCGAAAGTCGAAAAAGGAAGCTTTGAACAAAATTCACGAAGAGTTGAATCTCTCAACTGAAGTGTTCCCGACAGTTATTGAGACAATAAATATCAGTCGTTGGGAAAAATACGGGCGCACCGCGGCTATTGCGGCAAGTGTGGCTTTGATTTGCACCGTAGGCACTTTTTTCGGTCTTCGTCTCAACGACAACGAACATAAAGCAGATTACCTAGAGTTGAGGAGAAACGTTGAGAAACTGAAAAAATCGCATAACCAGATTCTCGAAAACATCAAGGAGAAGCAAAAGCCTGAAATTGCTCCAAGTAAGTACAGCGGCACAGGATTTCTCATTTCTGCTAACGGGTATATCGTTACTTCCTATCACGTTATAAAATCGGCCGATTCATTATTTGTAGAGAATGAAAAATTCGGAAGACTTAAAGCGTCCTTGATTTACAAAAATCCAGAGACAGATGTGGCTCTTTTGTTGATTATAGACGAACAATTCAAAAATCTCTCCTCCGTTCCTTTTGCTATTCGTGTGTCGGAAGCAAATCTGGGAGAATCAGTTTATACGTTAGGCTATCCACGCAACGAGATTGTTTATGGAGACGGTACGATCAGTGCTGCCTCAGGATTTGAACAAAATGAAAACTCTTATCAAATTTCTATTCCGGTTAATCCCGGCAATAGCGGTGGCCCGATGATCGACCAGCAAGGAGCTGTGGTCGGAATTATCAATGGGGTACAAACCGAAACTCGTGGCGCTGCATTTGCAGTGAAATCAAAAGTCTTATTAGAAGAAATTAAAAGCATTCCGCAAGATTCACTTGCCACTCCGCTCAAATTAAATTCTGCAAACCAACTGGCAGGGCTTTCTCATGTCGGCCAGATCAAGCGCTGGAAGGATTATGTATTTATGGTGAAGGTGTATCATGGGAAATAATCTTTTTGAGGTAGGAAATTAATTCCCGACAATCACCGCGCGTAAGGAATTGTAATCGGCATCGGTTGCTCTCACAAGACCTTCAACTCCATACATTTCTTTTAACAACTTTTTTCCCTCTTCGGTATTAGCAATTTTAACCATCGCCACAGCAATTTTCAACGCCAATTCTGAATTGATGGATTTTGAAAAAGTGATCGGGTCGTTGGGAATAGGGTCAGTCTTGGCGAGAATAATTACCTCCTTACTTATATCCGGAAATTTTTTTTGGACTCTAGCGCGGGCATCGCGTAGCTCTTTCGTAGAAGATTCAGGTGAATAAAAAGCGGCTCCTGCATCAACCTTGCCTGTATAAACCTGAGTGATAACTTCTTCGTGAGAATTCAGGAATAAAATCTTGCCAGGCTTCACGCCTTTCTTTTCCAATAATTTTTTAGGGTACAAATAACCACTGGTAGAAAGTTGATCGGTATAAGCAATTGTCTTTCCGTTGAGATCTTTCAATGACTTAATACCTGATGATGCCTTAGTTACGATCATTCCATAATAAAGACCGGTGCCATACCGAATAATTCTGAGCTTTGCCTTGGCGCCATATTTTGTATTGGCAACTACATAGCTTTGGCTATTCAACAAACCGAAGCAAGGCTTCCCGTCACCAAATTTGGAAACAAGTTCTTCATGTGAAGCCGGCACCTCCAGCTCCATTTCGAGGCCCGTCTCTTTTTCAATCAACTTTTTCATTTGTTCGCCACTCTTGATCAAATCACTCTGATTGTTTGAGGCCGTCAGATAAAATTTGATCTTTCCTGTCTGCGCAGGGAGGTTGAAAGCAACCAAGAAGAAGAATAAAACAATTCGTTCTTTGTTCCCAGCTCCGAACATATACTTTCGTTTGGCGTATAAACAATATACGCTTTAAAGCGAAAAAAATGAAGAGCCTTTTGAAAAATCCCTTTCTCTTTGTTCCAAATAAATTCCCTTTTCCTTTCCTTTGTTTATGATGTCGTCATTATGATATCCCAATTTAAAATAGAGAATACAACAGCTGAAGATTTAGAATTTATCTATGAATTGTTTGACCTCTCTGTGAAATATCAGGAATCGAAGGGTTATCCCACCTGGAAAAATTATGATAAGGAAGCATTGATAAAAGACGTTGAAAATAAAAATCAGTACAAGGTCATGGTTGATTCACAACCTGGCATTATTTTTAGCGTTCGTTATTCTGACAAAATCATTTGGCGAGAAATGGATCAAGAAGATGCAATCTACCTGCACCGTATTGTTGTCAACCCCGTGTTTAAGGGACTGAAACTTTTTGGTGAAATTTTATCGTGGGCCATCGACCAAGCTAAACAGAAAAGACTCAAGAGCATTCGTATGGATACGTGGGCCAACAATCCCAAGATCATTGAGTATTACACGGGTTTCGGATTCAGGTTTATCGAGAACTATACAACATCCAATAGTTTAGAACTGCCAGCACATAATCGGAATTTGGCATTGACACTTTTAGAGTTGACGCTGTGATGAACAGCAGAATTCATGGAATCTACCGACCATAGAATAAATCTCCAGAGGCTTAATAGAGGTCAGAAAAATGCCTTCCGACAAGCTCATTATGATTGGATGTCCCGAAAATTTTTCCGGCTGCTTCATATACGTCTACCACATAACCGGATGGGTCAAGCACGATCAATCCTTCCTGCATTAATCGCAAAAAACTATTGAAATTTTGAGATAGCACTGTAGCTTGTTTTGAATTTACATTGTCCATAATTTCTTAATGTTTATTGTTTGCTAATAGTCATTTCATCACTGAGCAGCTGCAGCTGTCCATAAGGCGAGCAGAACTAACCCTATCCTTACCAAAAGGTTAAACCCGTTAACTGTAAAATTCAAGACCTTGTAAAAGACTTTGCTCTTCATAAGAGACTCCTGAATACGATGAATCTTTTCAACCATTTCCATAACTAAAAATTTAAGTTTGTTGTAGTGACTTTAACCTTATGACAAACCAAAGGTGCAGCACCAAAAGCTCAAAAAAATCAGTGTGACCCTGATTTAAGAAAATCAGGAAAATCCTGATACGACATGTCAATGCGAGCTGAAAAAGGCGACATTATTGCTTCGGCAAAGAATGTAACTACCCGTGGGTAGGGTTTTTCCCTACATGGAAGACATCAAATCATTGACCACCCGATTCGTTATCTTGTGTTTGCAAACACAAACGATCATGAATATGAAACCTCAGCGCAGAAAATTTCTGGAACAACTGTTGACAGCGTCTTTCACAGGATTGACTTTGCCCGCTATCGCCAAACAAACATTCCCCACCTGGACGGGCGAAAATGACGAAACCTATTGGGAAGGAATCAAAAAACAATTTGCTCCAACCGATAATCTGGTCATGATGAATGCAGCAAACTTGTGTCCAAGCCCCGCATTAGTAAATGAGCGTGTGATTGAATTTACGAAGGCGATGGGCAAAGATGTTTCATTTCAGTATCGAATCAAGTTTGCTGAGTTTAGAAAAAAATCGATCGAATTGTTGACTCAGTTTGTTGGAGCCGATAAATCAGAAATAGGCATCACGCGAAACACCAGTGAGAGCAACTGCACGATCGTTCACGGTCTGGATTTAAAACCGGGTGACGAAGTAATCGTGTGGGAACAAAACCATCCCTCCAATCGTGAAGCGTGGATGAGCCAGGCAAAGCGAACAGGTTTTTCGGTAATCAAAGTAAGTGTGCCCGCTCAACCGGCTTCGATCAAAGAATTAGTGGATGCATTCAGCAAAGCCATCACACCTAATACGCGCCTAATCTCATTTTCGCACATTTCAAATCTCAGCGGCATCGCCCTGCCTGCCACTGAAATCTGCCAGATGGCCAATGCCAAAGGAATCATGACGTTTGTGGATGGAGCACAGTCGCTTGGAGCCGTGAATTTGAACCTACACACAATGGGTTGCACTTTTTACACGGCCAGCACACACAAGTGGCTGTTGGGACCTTTTGAGAATGGGATCATCTATGTCAACAATGATTTTTTCAACAGGATTTGGCCCAACATCATTGGAGCCGGATGGAAAGAATCAACAACAGTGGATGAGAACCTTTGTGTATTGGGGCAGCGTAATGAACCTTCACCGGCTGCTCTTCCCGAGACAATTAATTTTCATCTGACTATCGGCCCTCAAAATATTCAAAAGAGAATTGTACAATTGAATACGTATTTGAAAAAAAGAATTCACGAAATAATTCCTCAAGCTACCTTTGTTACTCCCCTTGCGCCCGAATTCAGTGCAGGTATTGTCGTCATCAACTTGCCCAACAAGGAAATTCACGAGGTAGCTGATAAACTTTATCATTCTTATGGCATCGCAGCCGCACCAGCAGGTGGCATCCGTTTATCTCCACACATTTACAACACAATGAAGGACATTGACTACACAGTGAAATGTTTGGCGACCATAGCCAATTCGTAAGCCATCGCTATGCTCATTTTGGATAACGAACAGGTTGGAAAATTACTTTCGCTTCAGCAGGTGATTGATGCCGTTGAAGAGGCTATCATAGCATACGAAAACAAATCAGCGCTCGTGCCGAAGCGGATGCACCTTGATAATGGCAAAAACACATTGCTGTGTATGCCTTCGTGGGGAAGTGATTCTTTTGGAACTAAACTTGTGGCCATTGCACCTGATAATGCAATCAAAAACCTTCCCGTGACAAATGGTGCAATGCTCTTAAATGATGCAGCGACCGGAATCCCACTAGCCCTGATCAATGCATCAAAATTGACGGCCCTTCGCACAGGGGCGATTGGAGCAATCGGGGTGAAATACATAACACCGGAAAGTGAAACATCCATCGGTTTGATTGGGTGCGGAGTACAAGGCACTCATCAAATTATTTTTAGTTGCGCAGTAAGACCGATTAAAACTGTATTTTATCTTCAGCGGTCATCCACAAAGATTGACGACATTACCTCTCTTGTAAATGAACATCATCCGGCAATCAGACTGATTCCATGCAGAACGGTTGAAGAAATTCTTGAACGAACCAATATTGTCATTGCAGCCACAACTTCTGTAATTCCCGTTTTGCCAAGCAATGAAAGCTTGCTAAAGGGAAAGCACTTCATCAGTGTTGGTTCGTACAAACCAAGTATGCAAGAGTTGCCCGATGCAGTATACAAGCTGGCAGGTGAGCTTTGCATTGATTCTGAATTTGCGCGGTTTGAAACAGGAGACATTATCAATCCTATAAAACTGGGTTTTATTGAAGGGAAAAATGTTTACTCGATTGGAAAACTCCTATTGAAACAAAGAAACTTAGACGTTACC
>JACOSO010000048.1 GCA_016178785.1 Bacteroidota bacterium
TGTCTTGCCTCCTTCAAATGGAACAAAAAGCTGGTTTGAAATAAGAAGTAGTTTCCCCTATTTTTAACATCCGATTAAACTCTCTATTTGCAGCTAACCTCCTTTCTTTGGCAATTGCCAGTTTTTCATCCCTGAGTTTTTTGATCTCTTCAGGGTTGCCTCTATAATAATCTACAGGTCTCATGTAGTCAATAGATGAGTGCAGCCTGCGATTATTATACTCTTCAATATACTGACCCACTACCTTTTCAACCTCCGTAACTGTAACAGGACTGTGAGGACGAAGGCATTCCTGTCTGACAAGACCGTTAAACCTCTCTGATTTACCATTGCTCTGAGGGTGATTCCTCCTTATCCTTATCTGCTGTATTTCAGCAGATAACAGAACTTTTCTAAAGTCCTTTGATATCAACTGGGAACCATTGTCGTTTATCAGCTTTACCGATTTAATCTCTGTTCTGTCTATCACCTCCTGCATAAAGAGGCTGACGCTTTGCGCTGTCATGTCCAGCATTATCTTAAAGCCTACCACATACCTGCTATAGCCATCCAATATCGCTATCATAAAACACCACATCTCCAATACCTTGATATACATAATGTCCGTATGCCAATGTTCATTTGGCTTTGTTGGCTTGTCCTTATATTCTTTGCCTGCTTCTTGTCTGGTCTTGCCCCATTTGTCAAGGAGGTTCTCCTTGTCTAATATCCTGTATACCTGCGAAGGTGTAAGGGCTGCTACGGCTTCATCAAGCATCTGATAGGATAGCTTCTTATACCCAACACCATGATGACCTTTAGCATACCCTATTACTGCTTCTTCTTCGCTTTTCAAAGGCTTCAGTGGATACACAAAACCCCTGTTTTCAGGCCTTTTCCAGTTAAGCCAACGATGGTATGTCGTCCGACCTATCCCAAGCTGCTTGAGTATCCATCCGGTACTAAGTCCTGTCTTTTCTTTCATCTTCTCTACTTCTGCCTTTATCATACTTATCATGCCTTCGTCCTCTATATGCCCTGTTATTCCCCAAGACTTTTTTTTAGTTGAAGGTTTTCTGTGGCAAGTTCGGCTATTACCCCTTTAAGCTTCTCATTCTCTGCTGTAAGCCTTTGTTCTTTGCTCGCCTCTCTGCCATTCTTCTTGTGCCTTAATCCTTCAAGGGCTGCATTGAAAAATACCTGCTGCCACTTGTAATACTGCCCTGTCGCTACTTCATGCCTTTTGCAAACATCGGAAACAGGACTCTTCCCTATTATTACTTCCTTCACTATTTCAAATTTCTTTTCAGATGTCAGATGTCTCCTCAATTCCTTCCCATTGTTCTCCACTGTGGTATCCCTCCTTTTTTTAAGAATACCACTTCTTATTTCGTAAGGCTATTTTGTTCCATTTGGTCTGTAACTAAACAGTATCTTCTTCCCCATCAGGACAAAATCATCTGCATAGCGAACTATCTTTATTCCACACTTCTTAAATATTCCATCCGCTCTGTTGACTACTTTATCTAATAGGTGTAGGTAGATGTTCGCTAATAA
>JACOSO010000004.1 GCA_016178785.1 Bacteroidota bacterium
CGCTGCAGGTTTTTTCAGTGGGCGCATTGGTGTTATAGGGCGGGCCTCCAGCGCTTTTCTGATTCGGTTCGTGTACGTTTTCATTTTCCATAGCAGAAAATGAAATTAATCCTACTGCCGACAGCAAAAAAATATTTATAAGGAGTGATTTCTTTTTCATTTCAACGGGCGATTAAAATTTTTTGAACTTCTGTTTTCCCATCATGGGAAACAGAAACAAAATAAATTCCGCTTTGAGAAAGTTCAAGGTTCAGCGTTCCGGGTTCGATGTTTGTTTTTTCATAAACTATTTCTCCGGAAGAAGTATAAATTTTTAAAAGGTCAATTACTAACTCTGAACTTTGAACATTGAACTGTGAACTGCTTACAGTCGGAAAAATTTTCCAGAAAGTTTCGGGAGCGGCAATGGAAATTTTTCTTGTATAGGCGTAATCGCCATCATCAGTTCCATCGTTGTTTGCTTCAATAACTGCTGCATAAAATGAAACATCACCCTCGTTTGTTTCAGGTGCTGTCCATTCAAAATCCCATTTGCCGAGGCCGGTTGCTGTGGCATTTGTTCCTTCATAAGTATACGTAATATATTTCCGTTCGGAAAAATTTCCGAAACCCGCCTGAAGTTGCGTTCGTTTTGTATCCGTAAGCGAAATTGTTCCGGCAGGAGTGTTGTCAGAATTTTTGAGCACGGTTAACTGAAAACCAAAACGCATTTTTCCCGCACTGGAAATAGAAACAGAAACCGGATATTTTTTCCCGGGTTCATAATGAGTAGTGCCGCTTCCTATATATATAGAAACATTTGCGTTTCCGCTGTTGATGGGAAATGTTGCGTGGCATCCGCTGGTGGCGCAATGCCGTTCACCGGGCGCAGCGGTGCTGCTTTCGGGTGCGCCATTGCTCATCGGCTCCGGCAAATTTTTATAGCCGACAAACAAAAAAGTTGCGCAAATAACAGGCAGAGTAATTTTTTTCATGAAATAAAATTAAAAATGAACAGGCAAAGTAAGAATAAAAAAAGAAAATATCCAAATGGAAAATTTTTTACTTAATTACGTATTTCATTTTATATTTTTCGTACAGCGCGTTCTGCTCGTTGGAGAGGTTAAGTTTTTTTCCGCGTATGAAAGCCAATTCCACGTTGTTTGATTTCATATCGAGCGCATCACCGGTGGAAATAAAAAGCGTGGCGTCTTTTCCTTCTTCGAGCGAGCCGACTTTAGAATCTATTCCCAGAATTTTTGCTGTGTTCAATGTGACGGAAGCAAGCGC
>JACOSO010000060.1 GCA_016178785.1 Bacteroidota bacterium
AACACGTTGCTGCGCGCCGATGTCCGAGTCTTCTCGGCGTCGAACAAAGATCTGCGAGAGGAAGTACGACTTGGGAGATTCCGAGAGGATCTTCTGTACCGGTTGAATGTGATAACGATTGTTATTCCTCCGCTGAAGGAGCGGAAAGAGGACATCCCGATCTTGATCGAGAATTTCATCAAGCGGAAACTCCGGACGAGAGTTCGGAAGGAAATCAGTCCGGAAGCGATGGAGATGATCATGAAGTATGACTGGCCTGGAAACATTCGTGAGCTGGAGAATGTGATCGAAGGTGCGATCCTTCTCTCGAAAACCGACCGCATCATGCCTCAGGATCTTCCACTACCGATCACCCTCCGAACCCCGCCGGGCCAATTGGATGGAGCTATGGGAATGATCGGCACTTTGATTTCGATGAAAGAGATCGAAAGACTCCATATTAGGAGCATCCTTCAGAGTACCTTGTGGAATAAGACCAAGGCTGCACAAATCCTCGGCATCAGCTTAAAAACCTTGTATGGCAAGCTCGCTCATTATAATATAAAGCCCGACTAAGTTCTTTCCCTGTGAAAGGAATCTTCAGAAAATCAAGTCCCTGCCTTTACTCTCTTTCACTTTTTCACTTCGGCTTACGTAATTTCAAAAAGTAGGATGTAGTTTGTAGAAAGTACAAATTAATCTGCCATCCTGTGAATATTCCGACAGGACTAATCTCCCTTTATCTTCTTGGCTCATAACGAGTTAAGCTTCTAGTAAGATCATCCTTACCTGATGATTTGCCTTGGCATTGGAATTGACACTTGATTCTTTGAAAAAGAAGTATTCCCACAATGTTAAGGAGAACTATATGAACAAACAGTTGTCAACGATTCACAGTGTGAACGTCCGAATTCTTATTGCAACGCTAATGAGTTTATTATTTTTATCGGTAGGAGCCTCTGCGAGCGGGAATCCATCTCCAGTCATTGGAGATATCTCTCCGAGCCAGATACTTGTAGGCAATGCGGAATGGACTGTATTGGTGTCCGGATCAAATTTTATTGATGGGTGTGTCGCTCGCATCAATGGCAATGATCGACTCACGACTTTTCTCAATGGCGATGAGATCGAAGTATACCTTCCGGGAAGCGACATACAAACAGTTGGGACTTTGAATATCACCGTTACCAACCCCGATGGCGTCACATCGAACAATCAAGATGTTATGGTCGTAAATTCACTGCAGAGTGTAACGGCTATTACTCCTTCCACCACATTAGCCGGAAATGCCGGTTTCGATCTTGCAGTATCAGGGGCAGGTTTTACTCCAACCTGTATTGTGTACCTCAATGGCTCAAGACGGTCTACGAGATTTGTCAATGAGCATCAATTGATTGCTTCCGTTTCGAACGGTGATCTCGCTGTAGGCGGTTTATTGGGTGTCACTGTGGCCGATGTGGCTACGAGCGGAGGCAGATCAAACAGTGTCGATCTGGTTGTTAATAATCCCGTTCCCTTGTTGTCAATTATATCGGGAACAACAATGGCACGTAGTTACTATCTCTTGAGCGTTAAGGGATCCAATTTCAATCAGTCTACCGTTGTTAGAGTCAATGGAATCGATCAGATAACGCTGTTTCAAAATTCCACGTTACTCAATATTGATGTACGTGATATCGACGTTATCTCGAAACCCCTTCGGATCAGCACATCCAACCCTGTGCCCGGAGGTGGTGAATCGGAAGTGCGCACATACAGCATGGCAATTCCCATTCAGCTAGAAGGAATTACCCCGTCGCTCCAAGTAGCGGGAAGTCAAGGGTTCACGATGGAACTATCTGGAAGCAATTTTACAGAAACTTCGACCGTTCAATTTGATGATCAGCCGAGATCAACAGTATATGTCAATTCTGGAAAATTGCTTGCCAGCATCAGCGCGAATGATGTGCAGAGAGTTGGTCAACACGCCATTAGTGTCCATATGCAGGCGCTCGATGGTTGGAAATCGAACTCCTTGCCATTTCTTGTCACCAAGCCGAAAATCATTAATCCATCAAAGTTTCCCGCACCATCGAGTGCCCGGCTTCCGGACATGTTTAGCTTGAACCAGAATTATCCGAATCCGTTCAATCCAACAACGACAATTCAGTTTGATCTCCCGAACCCATCAATCGTGACCGTCAAGATCTACAACGCGCTGGGTCGCGAGGTAGCAACATTGGTCGATCACGAAACGATGGATAAAGGGAGACCGGAGGTGGAATTTAATGCCGCAAATCTCGCTTCCGGCATTTATTTCTACAAGATAGTTGCACAACAGTTGAACAATGACGACCATAGAACTCTTGTAGAACAATTCTCCAGTGTGAAAAAGATGATGTTGATTAAATAAGAACGCTCGCTCCAACTTATTCTACAACAATGCCATGCATTTCACGCATGGCATTGTTTTTTTTCACCGAAAGAATAACTCTCCGATCGAACTTCGATTACCCGCTCCAATTAGCACCGCACAACATTGATATCTCTTTGCGACCGGCGCTCATTTTTTGCGAATCAACCCTTTCCATTCTACAATGTACTTACCCAAAGCTGCAAGTTTCATTGTGAAAGTGCGCGATGTAACTCGATGTGTTGACGCACACTGCTGGGTGAATAAAATTTAATGTGTGTGTTGATCCTCATCGACAGACGTGGAATCGGCACTTTGAAATAATTTTTGTCGGAGGTTTTCCTACACACCTTTTCTCGTTATCAACTCTCAAGACTTGCTGGCACCGTCTTTGACGGAATCTGAGGCAACTTAGTGGTAAGTATTTTCAAAACATATTTCTTGAGGGTCGTTATGTTCAAAAGTTTTCTTCTGCAATTCTTGTCTTTTTTTCTTCTCACCGTCATAGTTTTGGAATCTGGTTATAGTCAAGACAAATCACAACCACAGGTCTCGGCTCCAGCGGTGCTCTCCGGTGGTTCGACACACCAATCATCGAATGCTGTTGCCGGGAATTTGAAAGTCGTTGCCTACTACACACAATGGTCGGTGTGCGATATGCCGCCTCAAAAGTTTGATTGGTCGGCAATCACGCATTTAATTTATTTCTGGGGTGAGCCGAAAAGCACGTCACCGTATTTTAGCCTTTTTGCCGGCTCGAGCGATTCAATAACATTCGAGACAGGCACGCCCGGATGGTGTACAAATTCCTCTG
>JACOSO010000047.1 GCA_016178785.1 Bacteroidota bacterium
CGCTCAGTATGGCAACGGAAAAGTAAAAGGCATTTTGTCTGTAGATGTTTCTGATTGGGATACACCCGGGCTTAACGGAAAAAAGGCAAAGGATTGCACCAAAGAAGAAATCAAGGATGAAATTTGGAATCAACTCAAAAAAAGTTTAATGGTCGATGGCCAATGTATGCTTCGCGATGAAATGATCGAAGCCTGGTACCTTGATCGAGACATTGTATTTGGTAAGTCATTCAAAACAATCAATGAAGAACCTCTGCTTGTAAATAAAGTAAACACATGGCCTTTGCGACCTGAGTCTTATACAGGCATTTCAAATTTCTTTCTCGCCTCTGATTATGTTCGTACTTATACTGACCTGGCCACGATGGAAGGAGCTAATGAAGCCGCGAGAAGAGCCGTGAATGCTATTATTCAAAGCAGCGGAGCAAATAAAAAATTATGTAAGATTTGGAATTTGCACGAGCCTGATATTTTGGCGGTCAATCGATGGTATGATCGAAGACGATTTAAGAAAGGATTGCCCTGGAAAAAGGAAGTACCATTTATCATCGTCATCCTTAATTGGTTAAATCATTTCTACCGTAAAATTTTCTAAGTATGAGCGCCTTAACTAAAATACCACGAGACAAAGAGCGGACATGGTTTGTTCTCACAGTCATGACTATAGGAATACTCCTTCTGATTTTCGATAGTGTATATGATCATGGCTGGGTAAGTGCAGCTTGGTGGGGTTATGGATTAAGCGCTGTTTTTTTGGTTTATGCGCTTATCAGAAAAGATCGATTGCTGATTCATTTTTTTGTTTTTGCAGTGACAGCAGGTTTTGCAGAATTGTTGGCCGACAAATGGCTGGTCGATTTTACAAAAACACTTATCTATCCACGCCCGGAACCGATGCTGCTGAGCTCACCTGCGTATATGCCGTTTAGCTGGACAGTAGTTTTAATGGAGGTTGGTTATATCGGGTGGCTTATAGCCAAGAGATGGGGACTAGTGATTGCAACTATTGGCCTTTGTGTACTTGGTGCAATGTTGGTTCCGCTGTATGAAACCTGGGCCATTCATGCCAAGTGGTGGTACTACGTTGACACACCAATGTTTTGGATTGTACCAAAATATGTAATCCTTGCCGAAGGTTTGTTGATGCTAAGTGTTCCTTATTTGTTGATGAAAACAGAAAACTCAAATACGATAAAGGTTATTTTGTTTGGTATCGTTGAAGGGGTTGTGATGTTTGTTGCCTGTGTTATTGCGTTTTATATTTTAGGCAAGCAATAAATATCATTTGATCGCTTGCAGTGTAGCTTCAATCACGTAACGCACATCACTGTTGGTAGTTTTTTGAAGAAGGCCTTGAAGAGTTGCCTCTGCTGGCTTAGCATCTTTCCCAATTTTTCCAAGAATCACGATGATCTGATAGCGCAATCCATCGTCTTGCTCAGTCGTTGCCTGCAATCTTTTGATCAAGGGTTGCACAGATGGTTTTCCAATTTCAATCAATGCGGCTTTTGCCCGATCTGATTCATTGTAGTTAAAGCTTGATACCATCTGGGTCATCCGTTCAATTGCTTTTAAATTAGACGTTTTCAAATGGCCAAGCACTGTTACTGCGAGCGATTGGATTTCAGTTAATTTCTCTTTTTCATCCAAACTTTTTCTATCGAGTGTTGAAATCAAAGAAGGCTCGATTGTCCTTGAGACATTTTTCATTTGCTCCAACAACTTTAAAATTCTCAATTGTTCGTCAAGGTTTTGACCTTTCAGAATTTGATCTGCTTCGTCTGACGTTGGAATCACTCCTGAAATCGGAATGTCATTTTGAACGCAGAAATTTATTCGATCTTCTTTTTGGCTATTGTATGGCGAAAGAGGAGCGTATTCAGTAAACCTGCTTTTAAGTTGATTAACAAGAACTGGTAAATCTGTTGAAGGATACTCTTTGCGTATTCGCTCGTTGGTTGATTCATTTGTTGTGAGTTTGTAAGAGAATGCGAAGTCATATAACTCTTCGTGTGATTTCTCGAAGGAATAACTTTGAAAGAAAGAAATGATCCAATTTAAAATCTTGGTCTTTTCCTTTGGCCTTGTTTCGTCTTTATAAAGAATATCGAGTTTAGAAAAAATTCGATGGGCAGTTTTTGAATCGACATTGAGCGCGGGTGAAAAATTTTCGTAAGTGTAAATTTTCAAATCCTGATTTTTGTCCAGTCCTTCAATTAATTCAAAGTAAGCATCGTTGTACGAAATCGGTCTGGGCAAACCTAATCTTTGATTTTTTGCAAGATCCATCACCAACTTTATCCTTTGTTGAAGAATGGATTGATCATCATTAACCCTTCCGATGAGATAGCCGATGTAACTCGACAACGTATAATTGCCTACTTTTTTTACAGCAACAAAACCAGAATTCCATTCTTGGTCATCGATGGTTTTGTCGTCAGCCCAGTATCGAACTATTTCATAAGCACGATCATCATTAGTAGGAAAGGCAATGGTATCGAGTGTGTTTGCTAAAAACTTTTTGTAATCAACAGGATAAAGATGATAGCGTGATAAGGCTGAAATCATATAATAGTGCAATTGGCCGCACTGATTATCGAATGGAGTCTTCATTGCTTCTTGCACCACTGATTTTATTTTATCATCTGTTGATAAGTCTTCGAGCCTTGGTTTAAAAGCCTCCACTTTTTCCTTGCACATTTCTTCTTTCGACTTTTTAATAGGATTCGCTGAGCCATTATTGATTTGGTTTATAATAGTGATGTTGGCAGGTTGAATATTATTGGGCTGATTCGTTGAAGTTGAAAGTTGCGATGATTCAAAAAGGGTTTTAATATTCTTATTCAATTTAATGCGACCGGAATAGCTGGTTAAAATCTCACCAGACGAAACGTCAATCAACCGACCACTAATATCAATATATGATTTCAGTTTTGTGTAGGTGCCGGAAAACAATGCATCGATGGGTAACAGCTGGCCGATCTTGAGTGCTTCGTTGGGCTTCATCATTCCGCTCAACATCAGTTCGTTTTCTTTGAAGACCGCATCGAGTCTTTGCCTCTCAAACACTTTAAATTTTTTGGGATTTTCAGAAAGTTTTCCTGTAATGGATTCAGTCAGGTATTCTCCGAATGCTTTTGATGTTTTTTCAGAATTAGAGGGTACGAAAGGAACCACTGCAATTCTTAGTGGAGTTGATGATGTGTGTGTACTTTCAATTTTCTGAACAAGTTCTGTTGTAATTTCCGAATAGTCTTTAGCCTTTTGGGCCAATGACGGAACTACAAAAAATGAAATGAGGAGGATGCAAAATAAATTTTTCATATGTGTAAATTATTTTTACTCCTCTCCACTTCCATCAATCTTGCAGACATTGTCAAGCCCGATATGAAGCAATGCATCGCCTGCGTTTACTACCGGATTGTTGTTCAATCCGACCACGTGACCAGTCGAAGGAGATTTGATTTGTTCTTTGAACTCACCAAATGGATCTGTGAGCGTACCAACCAATTGATTCTTTTTGATAAACTCTCCACACTTGATTTCAGTTTGAAACAAGCCGGCCGTTCGTGCGCGTGCCCACGAGGAACTCCAAATGATTCTGTTTTCCTCTCGCGGCTTTGGAGCATCATCGATCATCTTCAAATATTTCATCAATCGAAGAGTACCGTTGATACCTTCTTCAATTGCATATTGATCGAACCGAATGGACTCACCGCCTTCATAGACGATGATGTGTTTGTTTTTCTTTGATGCTGTGAGCCGCAAGGAATGAGGTCGAAAGGGTGAATCAATAGTGAAAGGAGCGTGAAATGCATTGGCAAGTTCAACATTGATTTCTTCTTTCATCACGCAGCGCACTTGCGGATAATTTGTTCGTGAAGCTCCGCCTGTATGAAAATCAACTCCGTAATCGATGAACGGGATGATGTCGTGCGTCATATGATACGCTACCCGGGAAGCGAGAGATCCACTTTTGCTTCCGGGAAATGATCGATTGATGTCTTTGCCATCGGGCACTTCGCGAGAGTAGTTTAAAAAACCATAAACATTGATCACCGGCATACAAAGAACTGTTCCACGCTTCACTCGGTTGTATCCATGATCGATGATTCTCCTGACAATTTCCATTCCATTGATTTCATCACCGTGCATTCCGGCTGTTAGTGCAAGTGTTGGCCCCTCCTCTAATCCACGGTAAATATAAATTGGGGTTTCAATCAATGTGCGAGAAGGCAGCCTGGCAATGTTAATGTTGATTTCTTTGAACTCACCGGGTTTGATTTCGTGCTCCGCAATGGTCATGGTGTTAGGGCTTGGGAATTGGGTATTAGGACTTGGAACTTTGGTATTAGGACTTTGGTATTAGGTTTTTGGGTTTAAGTGTGTTGATGTAGCTGTTAAGCATTTTACCGATGATCTCCATATCAGCTAATAGTTTTGATGAGAGCTCTTGGCCAATCAAATTTCGATTGGCTGCTTTGGTCAGCCACGTTTTTGTTTCAAACAATGAACCTCGTGAGTAGTAACTGAAATTTTTTGTTTCGTTGATGTGATATCTACCAAGTCCCTCAGATAAGTTAGCAGCAATGGAGTCGGTTGCTCTTACGAGTTGCTTGCCAATAGTGTCCTTTTCAAAGTATCCCCACGCGGAAACAAGTTCCCATACCTTTTCTCCAAGTTCCATCGCAAGGTTGTAAACTTTAAAATCCTCTAATGACTTAATCATGTCTGTCTTTTTGAATAAATTTCTTAATTCCTAAGACCCAATTCCCAAGACCTAAATTCAAGCATTGACTTTGTCCTTCTGAATCTTATTCTTCCCCGCATGTTTCTCCAGGTACTGATAAATTTTGCCTGCAATATCTACTTGAGTTGCACCTTCAATTCCTTCGAGGCCTGGTGATGAATTCACCTCGATGATTAGCGGACCACGTTTGGATGGAAGCATATCTACTCCAGCAACTGCAAGTCCCAGTTTTTTGGCCGCGATTATTGCTGAATGTTTTTGATATCGATCTAATTTCACCACGGTGGCATGGCCACCCCGATGCAGATTTGACCGGAACTCGTCATCGCGGGCTTGTCTTTTCATTGCACCAACAACTTCTCCATTTACCACAAAGGCGCGGATATCAGAACCCTTGGCTTCTTTGATAAACTCCTGCACAATGATGCGCGACTTCACACCGTGAAAGGCTTCGATCACGGATTGCGCAGCTTTTTTGTTTTCAGCCAGCACAACACCAAGACCTTGTGTGCCTTCTAATAACTTAATTACAACCGGAGCTCCGCCAACAGCTTCGATAATTCCTTCCGTGTCCTTGGTGTAATCCATGAAAACAGTTTTGGGCAAGCCCAACCCTGCTCGTGAGAGAATTTGCATGCTCCTAAGTTTATCACGTGAACGAATAAGCGCCTGCGACTCTACTGCTGTAAAAACTTTCATCATTTCGAACTGCCGAACCACTGCTGCACCATAAAAAGTTACTGAGGCACCAATGCGCGGAATGATGGCATCGAAGTAGTCAAGTTTTCGACCATTGTACCACACCATTGGGTTTTTCTTTTCGATGAGCAGCACGCACTTCATGTGGTCGATGATTTCTACTTTATGGCCGCGCTTTTCTCCTGCTTCCTTGAGTCTGCGCGTGGAGTAAAGTTTAGTATCGCGTGAGAGGATGGCGATGTTCATTTCTTTTGACCGTTAATAGTTATACGTTAATGGTTAATCGTTGAGCTAACTTTGATTCCTATTAACGTATAACGATTAACGATTAACTTTCTCAAGGAAAGATAAATCTTTTTTGGTTACATCGATCAGAAAACGGTTGCGCAATATTTTTCTACCCAGAAGCACGGGAAATTTCAAGTTTCCGCGATTGCTCAACGAAAATTCAGCACGGATTAAGTGGTCAAAAATTTTTATTTTGGTCTTAATCACGTATCTGAGTTCAGCTTCACCAAATGAATTTTTTATTTCACGCTGCTCAAATTTTTTAAAGGAATAGGTTCTACCGGTAAATTCGGGATGCTCTTCATCAAGCAATACGAATTTTAGCTTGCCATTTATAACTTCAGTTGTTGAGCAATGAAGACTGCACGTGTATGCGCCTGTATCAATTTTTGCATGGATGTTTTCCAAGCCTAAACCTGGAAGATCAACGCGATCTGAACGGCCGAGAGTTTGCATTGAAAAAAATTGCTACCAAAGAAAAGAAATTTTAGCAGGATTATTTTATTGACAATGGAAGAGCAATGTTGTAAGACTCTATTTTTTCGGAGGATCGATCATCACATGAGCCCGGTGAGTTCCAGGGTCCATTATCCAGGGCATGCCTGCAGCGGTGGGTTTAGTGGGCAAGCCTGTACTTTCGGCAGTGGCATATGGCATATAGATCACGTACCGTAAATAGCCATCTTGTACTTCACCTGTTGCAGGATTATATTTTTCTTTGTCAGCACTAAAAACAAAAAGTGTGGCAGGCTGTTTGGGCATAATCAGTTTTCCACTTTTGACCTCCTGCTCACGGATGTCGAAGATTTCCTGGCGTTTTTTTCCTTCTTTCTTAAGCTCCCTGCCGCGCGCCATGAAAGGGTCGAGACTTTTGTGGTAACACGATACATTAAGATCTTGCTGCGCAGGATCATCAGCAAGGCAAACCAGTTCGTTTTCACCTTTGCGCAACACGATGAACTCGCCTGAAGGAGAATATCCATAGACCATTGCTTTGTCTTTTGACTCTTCTGGTGCAGCAAGCAAGGCGGTTTTTATTTGAACTTCAGTGGAAGGAATTGTTTGCGCAAAAGAACTTCCCATTGAACAGAGCAAGACAAAAACGGGTGCTGCTTTCATGACTTATTCGGTTAGTTGATCACATTGTTGTTATACATTTCTCAATAATATCACAACACTCATGAATCTGCTCCTCGGTGATGACAAGGGGTGGAGCAAGTCGAATGATATTTCCATGAGTAGGTTTTGCCAGCAATCCATTTTCAGCAAACTTCAAGCAGAGGTTCCAGGCAGTTTCACTTTGTTGTGTGTCATTAATTACAATTGCATTGAGGAGGCCTTTGCCTCGGGTCAATGTAACTTGTTTAGTTTTCTTGATTAATGCTGTCATTCGTTCACGGAAAATTTTTCCGAGTCGCTCAGCATTCTCGGCAAGCTTTTCGTCTTTCACTACTTGCAGGGCCTCAATGCACACAGCAGCAGCCAGCGGATTGCCTCCAAAAGTTGAGCCATGTTGCCCTGGTTTGATCATCATCATAACCTCATCGTTGGCAAGCACAACAGAAATTGGCATCACTCCGCCAGACAGCGCCTTGCCCAGAATCAAGAGATCAGGCTTTACATTTTCGTGATCGCTGGCGAGCATTTTTCCGGTGCGTGCTATGCCCGTCTGAATTTCATCCATCATCAAGAGCACGTTGTGCTGCTTGCACAATTTTTCGGCTGCTTTCAGATAACCATCGTGCGGAACGTACACCCCTGCTTCGCCCTGAATTGGTTCTATCCAAAGCCCACAGACATTTTTGTTGGCCAATGCTTTTTCAAGTGCAGGCACGCTGTCATAGTCTACGATTTCAAAGCCTGGCATGAACGGCCCGAAATTTTTTGTTGCCTGTGGATCAGTTGACGCAGAAATGATTGTGGTAGTGCGTCCGTGAAAATTTTGTTTCAAAGCAACGATTACGGCTTTGTTTTCTTCAATTCCTTTTTTGAGATAGCCCCACTTGCGCGCAAGCTTGATGGCTGTTTCATTGGCTTCAGCACCGCTGTTCATGAACAGCGCCTTGTCATAACCAAATGTTTCACAAACATATTTTTCAGCGAGTCCGAGTTTGTCATTATAAAATGCGCGCGAGGTAAGCGTGAGTTCTTTGGCCTGATTGATCATTGCGTTGATAATACGCGGATGACAATGGCCCTGGTTGACGGCACTATAAGCTGAAAGAAAATCGTAGTACCGTTTACCTTCAACATCCCACAAAAAAACGCCTTCCCCTTTGTGAAGAACGACAGGAAGGGGATGGTAATTATGTGCGCCATATTTTTCTTCGAGTGCAATAGCACTTTGAGCAGAAGTAATTGTTTCAACCATAAAAATGATATTTTACTGAGAAACAAAGATACTGAAATAGGTTTACTTCCTTTTGATATTCACCTTCCGTAACTTTAACGCGATTACAAAACCATGAACGCTAATTTTGACAACATCAAACGACTTTTTGAAAGTTTAAAGGGGATCGGTTTTATTGAACGGATATTCGGCTGGAGTCGCATCAAAAATCAAATGATCGATGCTTCTGCCGATTTGCAAAAGCTGATTTCGAGAATTGAATCTTCAACTCAAGCTGATAACTCACTTTCAATTGAGCGCGCTACAAGTAAGGGCCTGAATGAATCAGTTACGCGACTAACTACTGAAGTTCAGGTCTTAAAAGAGTCAAATAAACAGATCGAATCACTACAAAGAGAATTGACTACTGCCTCTGAGCAAAACAAAATTTTCTTAAAACGAGGCACAGAACTTTCAAATGAATTATCCGTATTGCGCGAGCGACTGGAAGCAACAGAACGAGAACTACAAAAAAATATTCAGCAAAATACGCAGCTGCTGAAAGATGAGGAATTCAGAAAACAAGATCATGCCAAGGCTGTTGATTCATTAAAAAATATTCAGGACAGGATTCAAAATGACCGCAACCGCGAATTGCAAGAACGAAAAGATGCCGAGATCAATCGCATTCATAAACTTCGCGAAACGTGGACGGCCCATCAGGAAAATGTAAAGAATACCATCAAAACGATTTGCTCGAAACATACTATTGAATATGTGGAGAGGGTTCCCTTCAAAGGTGAGCCTGACAACACTTTAAAAATCAGCAACGAGTTTGTGGTTTTTGATGCAAAGAGCCCGGCAGGTGAAGATTTATCTAACTTTAGAAACTATCTGAAGAACCAGGCTGAGTCGGCAAAAAAATATGCAAAAGAGGCTGACGTAAAAAAGGATATTTTTCTTGTTGTTCCCACAAACACGCTCGAGAGCCTTGATCAGTATGTATTTCGCCTGGCAGATTATAATGTATTTGTAATCTCCATAGATTCACTTGAGCCTGTAATTCTGAGCTTGTTGAAAATTGAAGATTACGAATTTGCAGAGCAACTAAGTCCCGAAGAGCGCGAAAATATTTGTCGGGTGCTGGGCAAGTTTGTTCATCTTTCAAAAAGGAGAATTCAGATCGATGGGTTTTTTACTCGTCAGTTTTTTGAATTGGTTTATCGCAGCGCGGCTGATTTGCCAAAAGATTTTTTGGATAAAGTTTCTGAATTTGAAATCGCAGAAAAAATTAATCCGCCAATTGAACGAAGAGCAAAACAGATCAGCGTTAAAGAATTGGAACAGGAAACTTCATCATTAAAAAACGAAGCCAATGCAAAAGGCATCGTTACAGAAGAATCGGTTTTATCGAATCGATTGAATAAACTCCCGTTGTACAGTGCAGAATCTTATCCTGAAAAGAAAGATGAGCAGGGCGGATTATTTGATGAGTGATCTCGATGGACATCATTTTTAAAAAAGGCAACACCAAGAATACGATCACGTGCAAGCGATCAGAATCGTCAAGCACCTGGATGGAAGCAGACAGGTTTATGATTGCTCATGACCTGACTCATTTTGCAGTAGAAAAGCAATTGCAAATTGGGAAGGGTTTTTATGGCTTGGTGGCCAGTGGACTTGATATCACTGACTTTGAGAAGAAACAGAAAATCACCCCCCAGCAATTGCCGAAAGAGTCTATCAAGACTGAGTTGATTGTGAATCTTATTTTAACCGAGCGACATGATGGCAAAAAATTCGAAAGTTTTGATGAAGCTTTTAATTCTTTGTCTAAGCAATTCGGGATTTCAAATGAGAAATTCGATGCAGATGATTTAAACAAAATTCATAGTCAACTCAACGAATTGCTAAATCATTGGGCAATGTTGCCTGTTAACGAATCTATGATTATAAAATTGTAATCGCATGAAAGTAACGCATGACAATAAACTGAAAAAACTGATCGTGGTTGGCGACCGTGTTTTGATCCGGCCCGTCAAAGAATCGGACAAAACCGAAAGCGGACTTTATCTTCCACCGGGGGTGCAAGAGAAAGAAAAAATCCAGCGAGGTTATGTGATCAAAGTGGGCCCGGGTTATCCACTGCCCATGCCAGCCGATGAAGATGATTTGTGGAAGGGCAAAGAGGAACAAGTAAAATATTTGCCGTTACAGGCGCAGGAAGGCGACCTGGCTATTTTTCTTCAAAAAGGGGCGATTGAGGTGATGTATTAAAATGAAAAATATTTTATTGTGCCGCAAGTTTCTATTTTGATGTTGGAGAGAGAGGAGGAATTGTGAGCTGCATTTTTTTGTAAATTTGACACATGGAAGAAGTGATCTTGAAAATACCAGAGCATTACCCGATGACTGATGATGAGTTGTTTGAGCTCTGTGTTGCCAATAAAGAGCTTCGCATCGAACGCGATGAAGACGGTCAATTAATTATTATGTCACCAGCCGGAGGAATTACAGGAAATATTAATTTTAAACTCATCACCATTTTTGGCGAGTGGATGGAGAAAAATTCTCATCTGGGTTACGGCTTCGATTCAGCCACGGGATTCCGCTTACAGGATAAATCCATGCGTTCCCCTGATGTTTCATTTGTGAAAAAAGAAAAATGGGATGCACTCACTTTGGAAGACCAAGAAAAATTTGCCCCTGTGTGCCCCGATTTCGTTATTGAACTTAGATCGAAATCTGACTCACTTCTGCAACTTAAAAATAAGATGGAAAAGTGGATCAAAAATGGATGTCAGTTAGGATGGTTGATCGACCCAATCGAAAAGAAATCATATATCTACAAACCTGACTTACCAATTAAAGAAGTCAATGGATTCGACAATACTCTTTCGGGAGAAAACCTTTTGTCAGGATTTGAACTTGATCTGTCTCGTCTAACAATAAAATAGTTTCTCGCTAACCAGATAATGGCATCTACTTTCTTGCAAGCGGGGTGGAGAAAACTGGCGATGGCGAATTATGCCGTTGACAAAAATCTTCTTCAGTCATTTTTACCAAATAAAACAGAGATCGATTTATGGAAGGGAACCTGCTACATTAGTTTGGTAGGATTCATGTTTTTAAACACCAGGATTAAAGGATTTAAAATTCCCTTTCATTCCAACTTTGAAGAAGTCAATTTGAGATTTTATGTTCGTTATAAGGATAAAGATGAATGGAAACGTGGTGTAGTTTTTGTCAAAGAAATTGTGCCTAAACCCGCGCTGACTTTTGTTGCCAATACGATTTATAAAGAGAATTATGAAACCATGCCGATGGCTCATTCATGGGAGTCATCAGGAGGATCTTTAACGGTTGAATACCGCTGGAAAAAGATGAAATGGAATTCATTTAAAGTCAACACATACCCTCAATCATTTAAAATCGAAAACGGCAGCGAAGAGGAATTTATTACAGAACATTATTGGGGCTATACTAAAATAAGAGACAAGACTTCCGAGTATGGAGTCGAACATCCCAAATGGGAAGTTTATAAAACCAAGGATTACTTCATCGATGTCGACTTTGGTAATGTATATGGGCAGGAATTTGAATTTTTAAAATCAGAAAAGCCTTTGTCAGTTTTCTTGGCTGAAGGTTCTGAGATAAAGGTAAAGGCTGGAAGGACGATTTAGATCCTCGAATACTTATCGCCTTTTTCTGAAGGCGTAATCTTCAACACGTTGGCCAACACAAGTAAAATCAATTTACGCGATGCGGCAAAACGATTGAGCCCAGAGAGCTGTTGGAATTCATACAATGTGATGTTTGGATTTACATCCAGGTATTTCATTAGCGCAAGTTCATGAGCCGCAAAATAAAACCGAATATCCTTCTTTTGGCGCTTTCTTCGAATGATCTCATTCATCTCTTTGCTCGCCTTAACGCTCATGTCATTTACACGAACATAGCTTTCATTCTCCTTTTCATTCGGCCGAAAATAAATCGGTGGCTTTTCACTTGGGGGAATATCCAATCGAAGAACGGATCGTTTCTCCGTTAATTTTATAAGGGAGTCATGATAGACCAGTGTTTGCCTAACGTATTTTTGAAGAGCTTCATTTAAGCTCATCAATTCCTCATCAGGATATTTTACTCCTACCAACTGCCCACCATCGTCAACGCCAATAAGAATAGTTCCTCCTTCGCTGTTAGCAAAAGCGATCATCTCGCGCACCACTTTTTCAGGATGAGAAACTTTATGCTTGAACTCGAGCTGTTGGCCTTCACCTTCAGCCACTAACTTGTGTAGCTCGTGAACTTCTTCAGAATTAATATTTATCGTTGCCGAAGGCTTCTCCTTCTTCATCGTCTTCTTCTTTGGGCAAACTGAACATACTGCTGAGCAAGTCTTTGAACTGATGACCGGCAGTTAAATTATGTTTGCTGATGAGGCTGTACTCGGCCAGTCCATGCAAGGCAAACTCCATCATAAATAATTTATTGTTTGTATCCTGACCTTTTTGAAATTCATTGACGAGATCAGCTAGGCCAGGTACAGACTTAAGTGTTTTTTCATAATTCTGATTGCTCATATCATGGAGTAAATCAAGGGAGTTGCCATCTCCAAACCAGTCAGTGATTTTTCTGTAAGGACTTTTTTCTTTCTGCTTGCGGAATTTCTCGGGATCTGGAAAATAATTCACGAATTGTGTACGAATAGCTTTGCCTAAAAGATTGTGCGCTACGATGCCGGGGCCTTCCTGCTGGCCTTCATAAACTAATTCAACTTTGCCCGTGATGGAAGGAATTACTCCAATAAAATCAGCAATGCGAATGAACGTGCTTTTTTCATTGTTAATAATGCTTCTACGCTCTGCTGCAGCAATCAAATTTTCATAAGCGGAAATAGTCAAACGTGCAGAGACACCACTCTTGGCATCTACAAATTCACTTTTGCGCGCCTCGAATGCAACCTGCTCTATGATGTCTTTCGCAATCTCGGCCATCGAAATCATTCGGTTCTGCTCCGCGCGAATGCGAGCTTCCTGTTGTGTGATTTTTTTTCCGATATCAAGAGTCTTCGGATAATGAGTAATGATCTGGCTATCGATACGGTCTTTCAACGGTGTAACGATACTTCCGCGGTTCGTGTAATCTTCAGGATTCGCAGTGAATACAAATTGGATGTCGAGTGGCAAGCGAAGTTTGAAGCCACGAATCTGAACATCGCCTTCTTGTAAAATATTGAACAGAGCTACTTGAATGCGCGCCTGCAAATCGGGCAGCTCATTAATCACAAAAATGCAACGATGTGAGCGCGGAATCAATCCAAAATGGATCACGCGTTCATCCGCGTAAGGAAGTTTCAACGAAGCCGCTTTGATCGGATCGACATCTCCAATCAAATCTGCAATCGATACATCGGGTGTTGCAAGTTTTTCAGTGTAGCGTTCTTCCCGATGAAGCCATGTGATTGGAGTTTCATCGCCAAGCTCACTCACTTTGTCTCGGCCATAGCGTGAGATAGGATTCATTGGATCATCATTCAGTTCTGATCCTTCGATTACAGGAATATATTCGTCAAGCAAATTCATCATCAACCTGGCAAGACGGGTTTTTGCTTGTCCACGAAGTCCGAGAAAGTTGATGTCATGCCCAGCAAGAATCGCTCTCTCCAAATCAGGGATCACCGTTTCCTCATAACCCCAAATCCCTTCAAAGACATTTTCTTTGTTCCTCAATTTCTCAATCAGATTTAGGCGCAATTCGTCTTTGATGGTTTTGAATTTATAACCTGATGATTTGAGTTCTTTTAGAGTCTTGGCTTTGTTCATCGTTATTCGTTATAAGTTAATCGTTAATCGGGGTCCGTCACTATTAACTAATAACGGATAAGCATTAACGTTTTCACAAGTTCTTGGTTCTATTCCTTTTAAAATCTTCAAACACCAAATTACCTAATCCCTGCAAGCTACTGTAATAAGCGTTGCCGTTATTGGCTTTAGTGAAATCGCGAACAAATGCTTTAAGATAAGGATCAGTGGCAATCATAAACGTGGTGACCGGGATTTTTATTTTTCTAAGCTGTACTGCAAGGTCAAGTGTCTTATTTAAAATCTTCTGATCAAGACCAAACGCATTTTTGTAATATTTTATTCCTTGTTTGATGCACGTAGGCTTGCCATCGGTGATCATGAAAATTTGCTTGTTGGTGTTTTTACGTCTGCGCAAAATGCCCATCGCCAATTCGAGCCCTGCAACTGTATTGGTGTGATAAGGCCCAACGCTGAGATAGGGAAGGTCCTTAATTTCAATTTGCCAGGCGTCATCGCCAAATACCAAAACATCGAGCGTGTCTTTCGGATATTTTTTAGTGATCAGTTCGGCAAGTGCCATGGCAACTTTCTTGGCCGGGGTGATTCGGTCTTCGCCATACAAAATCATGGAGTGTGAAATGTCGATCATCAATACGGTTGAAGTCTGTGCCTTAAATTCATTCTCGACTACCTCAAGATCTTCTTCCGTCATAAAAAAATCATCAAGACCATGATTGATCTGCGCATTACGGAGCGAATCGGTTACGGAGATTTGTTCCAGTGAATCGCCAAATTCATAGTCGCGCCTATCAGTTGTTGGCTCATCGCCACGACCATTGTGCGGAGTTTGGTGGCCGCCAGGTTTCGTTCGCTTCAGTTTCCCAAAAATCTCTTCGAGTGCCGACTGCCTCAGGTTTTGTTCTGCTTTCGGTTTTAATTTGAACTCGCCATTCGGGCCTTCATCCGTGATATATCCATTTTTTTTCAGGTCTTCAATGAAATCACCAATGCCATAATCTTTTCCGGTGAGGCCATATTGCTTATCCACTTCAGTCAGCCATTGCAGCGCTTCAGCCACATTACCAGACGTAATCAACAAAAGCTGCATAAAAACTTTGAGTAGCTTTTCGAAGTCTGACTTGCCGCTATTCGATGGCGGAGTATATTTTGAAAACCGATGGCCGAGCATGATTTTAATTGGGTATTTAAGTTAAACCAAAATTTCTTGTTTTCTGTTCACACAATTGTTTTTAAACTCCTAACGACTGAGCACATATTCCGCTTATAAGACAGATGTAAGGATTTAAGGTTTCCTTCAAAATATTGAAACTGATGTTCCTCTACTTTTACGGGCGAAACTTAAACTTAAGCGAACATGAAAAAACCTTTAGCAATCTTAATGCTGGCAGTAACTGTGATTGGATCATCATGCACCATAAGAACTTGTCCTACTTACGCTAAAGCTCCGTCAAAGCAGCCAAGAGTAGGCGGGATTTAGGCCTAATTTTTGGAATGATTTACGAAGGCTCCGATCTGTCGGGGCCATTTTTGTATCCAAAACTTAGCGAGTCAAAAAATTGATTTTTCCTGAAATATACCTTGCTGGATTTTTAAAATAATGACTAAGCATGCACTAAACTGAATATTTGGGTCAAACCAAAAAACGTCATTTTCAGGCCTATAACCCGTTTTTTGCGCGCTTTGTCGAATCATTTTTTTAAGTTTGGAAACACATGTAAGGATTAGTCTGTTCTTCAAGCAATTGGAGATTACCGGCTGATTACATTTGTATTATCAAACACAAACAACAATGAAAAAATCAATCGCAATCTTAGCATTGGTGGCAGTGGTAATTTCTGCTTGCAGCCAGTATACATGCCCCACGTATTCTAAAACTCCTGCTCAAAAAGGAACGAAAGAAACCCGGATTTAAAAAAATTGGAAATTAAAATGAAGCCTCTCCTTTGTCGGGGCTTTTTTGCTTAGAGCGCCCTTAAGTGGATAGTAGATTGAAATCTATTTCCTTGCTATCGTGCCATAGACGTAATCCCAAAGCGGAGAGGAAACCCCAAAAATTTCAACACCATCTTTATAATGATGCATGCTGTGATTGATCCACAAAACTTTAAAGAAATTTTTTGGCGGCTGAAAAGTATGAATCATGTAGTGAATGCTTAAATAGAACGCATAGCCCACCAAAAATCCGGGCAAGAAAGAAAACACCAGGTCACCTAAGATCAATCGGAGTACAAAAAGCAAAATAGTAGCTATAGAAATGCTAATCAAAGGAGGCATAGCCAGTCTTTCTTTGTCTTTAGGATACTCGTGGTGAATTCCATGCATGGTGTATTGCACCTTCGCGCGCTTTTCTGTTCCGGTTGACATGTGAAAAATATAGCGGTGGGTCAAGTATTCGAACCAAGTAAAAGCAAACACGCCAAGAAAGAACATTCCAATAGTTGTGCCTGCCGAAAGGGAAGTATGAGTCACACTCCAATACAATAAAACAGAGGCATACAAAAGGAAAATTACCAGAGGCACTGCAATATGCGTGCGAGTTAGTTTCTCCAAAATTGGATTCTTAAATAATCGTTTTGTGCCTTTGCTTTGAGGTTTGATTGTTGAATAGTCCATAGATAAAAGGCTATACAAATTTACTTTGCTCAATAAGATTACGCAAGTTGAGTTTTGTTTAAAATCGTTAAACAGTCTCTTTTACCGATGCTTTCTCAAGAATTTGCTGATAATAGTTCTCATACAGAGGCAAAATGTTGGTGATGTCAAATTCCTGCGCACGCTTGAGGGCACTTGCCTTAAACTGTGGCAGGTTGTTTTTGTCAAGAATGAAAAGTGATTTTCTGGTCATGTCTTCGATATCACCCACGGTACTCATGAAACCCGTCACGCCTTGCACTTGAAGTTCAGGCAAACCGCCCGCATCAGAGCTGACTACGGGCACTTCGCAGGCCATTGCTTCGAGAGCGGCAAGACCAAAGCTTTCTTTCTCAGAAGGCATCAAGAATAAATCGGCAACGGAGAGAACTTCTTCTACGGCTTCGAGTTTCCCTAAAAAACGCACATCATGGCCGATGTTGAGATCACGCGCCAATTGTTCAGCGGCATTCCGTTCCGGCCCATCGCCAATCATCAGAAGTTTGGCAGGGATTTCTTTGTGGATGTTGTAAAAAGTATTGACCACATCAAGCACGCGCTTCACTTTTCGGAAATTTGAGGTATGCACAATCAGCGATTCGCCATTCGGGCAGATCGCTCTCTTGAAATGATCTTTTTTCTGCTTTTTGAATTTCTCGAGGTCGATGAAATTGGGAATTACTTCGATATGATTTTGTATATCAAAGAATTCGTAAGTCTCTTTTTTAAGATCGCGCGAAACGGAAGTAACTCCATCTGATTGGTTGATACTGAAAGTAACCACCGGTTCATATGACGGATCGCGACCAACAAGAGTAATATCAGTTCCGTGTAGCGTAGTAACAACGGGAACATAAATTCCCTGACTTTTTAATATTTGCTTGGCCATATACGCAGCCGATGCATGTGGGATGGCATAATGCACATGGAGCAGATCAAGCTTTTCATTTTTTACTACGCTCACCATTTTGCTGGCGAGCGCCAATTCATAAGGAGGATACTCAAACAGTGGATATGAATTAAATTCCACTTCGTGATAAAATAAGTTCTCGTTTAAGAAATCAAGACGGCTCGGCTGGTTGTAGGTAATGAAATGCACCTTATGTCCTTTTTGAGCAAGGCCTTTGCCGAGTTCTGTGGCAACTACACCACTTCCACCGAACGTGGGGTAACAAACAATTCCAATATTGATCGTTTTCAAAGTTTCAGGGTTTTACGGTTAAACCGCTTTTCAACTCATTTGGTTTCAGTGATCCATTGTGATTTTTACAATATTCAAAAATCGACTGGTAGACCACATCCTGAATACGTGGACGGATATTGGCACTTAATATTTTGTTATTGTACATGTTTGGGTAAACCCTGTTCGAAAGGAAAACGAAAACCAAATTAAATTCAGGATCAACCCAAATGCTTGTACCTGTAAAACCCGTGTGCCCAAAGGTCTTAGCCGATGAATACATTGAAGTGGGGCCATTCCAATAACTCTGTGTCGGTCTGTCCCAACCGAGTCCGCGCCTGCTGGTTTCGTATTGCTTCGCAGTGAAAAAGTCAATTGTTTCAGGTTTGAAGAAAGTCACGCCACCATAGCTGCCTTTGTTGAGCCACATTTGTCCTAGCTTCGCGAGGTCATTGGCGTTGCTAAACAAACCCGCGTGGCCTGCAATTCCACCGTGCATGGCTGCACCTTGGTCATGCACATAGCCTACGAGCAAACTCTTGCGGAATAAAGTATCTTTTTCGGATGGCGCAATTTGACTCATTGGAAATTTTCGTAGAGGCAAATAACCGGTAGTGTATGCGCCTAAGGGTCTGTAAATGTTTTTTTGCAGAAAATCTTCCATGGGCATTCCAAGCATTTTTTCAGCGAGATGCTGCATGATGTAAAAGGCCATGTCGCTATAACTGTAGTCGTATATTGTACGCACGGGTCTCTCGCGCACTTTTGCTTTGATGATCCAATGCCACAGCGAATCTTTCATCGATTTTGCAGCAAAAATATTTTCGGAAACCGGGAAAGGATATTCTTCACTTTCAGTTCGGCTATAGTATTTTTTCCATAGGGATGAATCTTTCACGGTCTCCGCCCAGAACGGCAGAAACGGCCACAAGCCTGCCTGATGTGTGAGAATATCTTTGATTGTAAAATCTTCTTTGTTCGATCCTCTCAGCTCAGGCAAATACACCGAAGCTTTTTTATTGATGTCGATCAGTCCTTTTTCCTGCATGTACATCACCGCTTGCAAGGTGGCAGAAACTTTAGTGATAGAAGCAAGATCGAAAATAGTTTCATCGGTAACCGGAGATTTCTTTTCGTAGGTGAGCGAACCGAAGGATTTTTCATAAATCACTTTCCCGTTCTTTGCTACAAGTACATTCACACAAGGAGTTGCACCGATGTTGATTGCTTCATTCGCGATCGATTCTATTTTATCTAACGTGCGGCTGTCCATGCCTGCAGCTTCGGGCAACTGGTAAGAGAGCCGATCGGATGGATTTGTCCGGATGCATTTTCCCGCGAATAATGAATCGGAGATTTGCATCGGCAGTTTTCCTTTCGCCCCGATACCTCCGAAAATAATTTGAGCTGTGATTTGAGAAAACCCGGCTTCGCTCGAGTATGCTGCAATGAGCGAGGGCAATTCTTCAAACGATTTTAACTGGAGGGGATTGGAGAAATCACAAATAACTAATTGATGCCCCTTCGAAAATCTTTTGATCAACTTAATAACGGGTTCCTCAGGTTGTGCAAACAAGCCGACAATAATTACATCTTTCCCGTTCAGTTTTTCTTCAAGGCCGGTAGTATCATTTGGATTTTGAATAGAGTGATGCCGGAACCACGCATACTTTGAAAGGTAATGCGTGAATTCATTTTGACTTGATGAACCAACGCTAACGGATGCAAAAGTTTTGTCGTCTATTTTTTTGATAGGTAAGAGGGATGAATCGTTCTTAACAACGGTGACCTCTGCTTGAGCGAGTTGCTGCTTTAGAAGCAATGCCTCGGGTGAATGAAGTTTGCTTAGCAAATTATCAGTGCTGACGAATTTATTTTGAAACAAACCTGCTTCATATTTTTGCATCAGTATTTTCTTTACGGATGAATCAATTCGCGCGGTGAGCGCCTTATCCTTCTTCATCAACTTTGAAATCGTTTTGACGGTTGCATCCGGATTGTCATAGGCTGTGATCAAAAGATTGTTTCCGACAAGAAATGCTTGCCGTTCTGCTTCTCCTTTTTTTAATTTTTTTAGAACAGTTTTCTCTATTTCTAAAAACTTTAAGTCGCCAAAAGTTTTTTGGCGTGGGTTCAAAGCTGAACGGATTCCGAGTGTTTTTACTTGCGAGGCAATTTCAGTTTCAAGATTTCTTTTCAAACTGTCATTTTCAATTGCTTTTAAGACCATCGAATCATAAAAATGCATGGTACTATCAAAAATGGCAGGCAACCCTTTCGAAAGATCTGCTCCGATGAGCAACGGAATTTTCGTTTGCAACTGAAGGTTATTGATTATCCTGGCATATCGAACAGGGCTACTTTTAGTGACGAATAAACTTCCAATTTTGCCAGATTTAACCAAATCACTAAGCAATTTGAGGTCATCGGTGGAAGCATTTGACGAAATTGAAGTGAGCAATAATTGACCAACTTTTTCAGCCGGAGTCAGCAAACGAAAAACACTATCCACCCATCGGATTCTTTGGTCTACCTGCGCAATAGATTGACCAATGGTAAAGCAGAAAGCCACAACTAAGAAAAACCTTGCCATGGTCGGCAAAATAAAATTATCTTTCATAATTAAACTCAAAGTTAGAAGTTAACATTGGTTACTATGAAAAAATTTTTACAGTTGGTCACATTAAGTGTTGCGGTATTATCGTGTTCAAACCGATTGATCGAGAATGATTCACTTCTTACAGATCTTATGAAGCGCCATCCTGCCAAATTCAAAAAGATCATTCGCGATAAGGACACGCTTGAGGTACAGATCATCTACACGCAGATCAACCGCGATTCACTCAATCGCCCTGTTTTCAAGTCTTTTTACTTTCACGTTGATTCTACGAAGTACTTTTACCCGGCAAGCACGATCAAACTGCCAATGACTTTGCTTGCGCTCGAAAAGCTAAATCAATTGAACATCAAAGGGCTCAATAAGTTTACGCCTATGTTCAATGACAGCGTTTATGCAGGCCAACTTTCAGTAAAAAAAGATTCGACATCAGAAAATGGGTTGCCATCAATTGCGCATTATGCCAAAAAGATTTTGTTGGTGAGTGATAATGACGCATCGAATCGTTTTTATGAATTTGTTGGGCAGAAAGAAGTGAACGCCACTTTAAAAAAGAAAGGATACAACATGCGAATCCTTCATCGGTTGGAGCGGCCGTTGAAGCCTGATCAAAACAGACATACAGAGGCAGTCCGCTTCGTTCGAAACGACTCTGTTATATATAGTCAGCCGATGCTTTTCAATGAAGATTCCATTCGAGCACCTCGAAGGGTTTTCAAAGGCATGGCTTATCTCAAAGATGACAACACTCGAATCAACAAACCTTTTGAGTTCACTTATAAGAATTTCTATCCGCTTCAGGAGCAGCAGGAAATTTTGAAAGCAGTTTTGTTTTCTGAATCAATTGATGCTAAAAGAAAATTTAATATCACGGATGCCGACAGGGAATTTATAAAGCAATACATGTCTCAATTGCCGCGTGAAACAAAATATCCGGCTTATCAAAAAGATAAGAATTATTACGATGCATATTGCAAATTTTTAATGTTTGGAGAAAAGAAGAAACCAATCCCATCTAATATCCGCATCTATAACAAAGTTGGTGATGCCTATGGCTACCTGCTCGATAACGCGTACATTGTAGACTTCAAAAACAATGTTGAGTTTATGCTTTCAGCGGTGATTAACACCAACACCGATGGGGTTTATAACGACAGCAAATACGAATATCACAAAATCGGATTTCCATTTATGCGGAATTTGGGGATGACGATTTATAAGTACGAATTGAAACGCAAGAGAGCGAGAAAACCGAATTTATCCGGGTTTAAACTGAAGTACGACCAGAACAGGAAAGAGTAAACGAAAGTCTATTTTTGAACAAAAACAGAGGTAGCGTAAGAGTGCTTGGAACCATCCGTCAGCGCAACTTCTCTTCCATTTTTCCAATACTTTGCAACTTCAATCCCTTTGCTGTTGGCTTCGGATCCTGAGATATAAAAATCTTCACCTGATATAAAAATGCCTTCGGCTTGGGCAGTTCTCAGTCCGTCTGTCAGAGCTTTTCCAACTCCATTCTTCCAGTATTTTGCAGTTCCGATCCCAAGGTCGAGGTATGTTCCGTGATCAATTGGATTTACGAATTCTTGGCCCGTTATGTACACATCTGAGCCGATTATTGCAATATCGTTCGGATAAACTATAGTTGATCCATCTGAAAAAGAAATCGGAATTCCGTTTTTCCAGTACTTGGCTATTGCTTTGCCCGCATTGTTGAATTCCTCTCCAACTACATAAACATCACTTCCTGAGATAGCAATTCGGTAAGCATGGGCATTTTTGGAACCATCAGTTAATGCGGTTGGTGTTCCATTCTTCCAGTATTTTGCAACGCTAATATTGGCTAATGTGCGCTCTCCCCCTACCACATAAATGTCATTCCCAATAACAATAATATCATTAGCCGTTGCATAACTGTCACTGCTAGTCAACGGTACAGCTATACCGTTTTTCCAATATTTTGCCACCTTCTTGGAGAGACTAATCCATTCTGTGCCAGCTATATATACATCACTGCCTGAAACAGCAATAGCATCGGCAGATGCATGTTGAGAGCCATCTGTTAGTGATGTTGCTATTCCATTCTTCCAATATTTGGCAATACTATTGTTGGAAGTTCCTGTGAATTCTTCTCCTGTCACATAAACATCATTGTTGACGACCAACAAGTCACTAGGTGTGGCATCAAGTGAACCATCAGTTAGTGATGTTTCTATCCCATTTTTCCAATAAAATATGGCATTTTTTCCATTGTCGTTCAGCTTATAACCAGCTACATATATATTAGGAGTCGGGCTTTCAACTTCCTTTTTGCAGGATCCTAACAATGAAATCAATACAACAGACGCTAATAATTTGATTAATGACACTTTCATTATTTCTATATCTTTTTTGGGGCCGCAAATATGACTTTTGATTTACTTAATTCCAAAAGAAGACGCGGACCATGTAAGTTTTGTATGCCATTTGAACAATAATTGGACTAAGACCTTTGGAATATTTGCATAAGCGTTCTGTTTGATCGATTTTTAACTCCTAATTTTTTTTTCATGACAAAAAGCAATGCCATTATCATTACGGCTGGTTATCTCGATACAGAACATGGCAAGACCGCTCACGGATTAATCCGAGGAACAGAGCGATTTAATATACTCGGGATCATCGATGAAAAAAATTCTGGCAAAGATGCAGGCGAAGTACTCGATGGAAAAAAAAGAAATATTCCTGTGTACGCTTCGCTCAAGGATTTTCAATCCAAGTCAAAAGAGAAAGCAAAGTATTGCATTATCGGTGTGGCCACAAAGGGAGGAGTGTTGCCTCCTGAGTTTCAAATGATGTTGCGTGAGGCAATTGAAAGTGGTTACGGAATTGTGAACGGACTTCATGATTATGTTTCAGATCACCAGGACTTAGTTGAGTTGGCAAATAAAAAAGGTGTTGAGATCATTGATGTTCGTAAACCGAAGAAATTTAATGATCTCCATTTTTGGTCAGGCGACATTAAAGAAGTGCACTGCCCGAAGATTGCAGTGCTTGGCACCGACTGCGCGCTGGGCAAGCGTACAACCACACGCTTTTTAGTTCAAGCAATGCAAGCCGCAGGCTACAAGGCCGAGATGATTTATACGGGACAAACAGGCTGGATGCAGGGCGCGAAGTATGGATTTATTTTCGATAGCACGCTCAACGATTTTATTTCAGGAGAGATGGAACATGCCATTGTGCAATGCTGGGAAGAAACGAAGCCCGATATTATTTTCATCGAAGGACAATCCAGTTTGAGGAACCCGAGCGGGCCGGCAGGGGCAGAGTGGATTGTGAGCGCGGATGCAAACGCAGTTGTACTGCAACATAATCCTGCACGAAAAAAATATAAGGGCTTGGAAGATTACTACGCTAACATTGCAGATGTGAAAGATGAAATTGAGCTTATCAAAATTTACGGTGCACCAACGGTTGCCGTGACCGTCAATACTGCCAAGATGAAGGAAGCAGAAGCACGAGCGTGGGCATCAGAAAAGGAAAAAGAATTGGGCATTCCTGTAATTCTTCCGCTGGAAGACGGAGTGGAAAAACTGGTTGCCATTTTTAAAGACATGATCGATAGGTCGATTGCTCAGGTATAACTCTTCTGCTACTTTACTTCTTGATACTTACTACTTATGTCTAAAGTCTATTCATGAAAATAAAATCCATCACCTCCTGGGCAGTCGATTTGGGCAACACGAAACCCTATACCATCGCATTCAAAACAGTAGATGAAGTCAACAATGCGTTTGTTGAAATCACACTCGATAATGGAATCACTGGCATTGGTTCGGGAAACCCAAGTGAATATGTAACAGGCGAGAGCTTTGAACAATGTAAAGATGCGCTGCAGGAGAAAAATATTTCTTTCCTTGTCGGTCGAGATATTCGGGAGATTCATCAACTCACATTTGAGGTTTGGCAGAAGTTTCCAAAGAACCCTGCCGCGCGTGCCGCGCTCGATATTGCTTTGTACGATGCGTTTGCGAAATTTCTAAATGTTCCGCTCGTTAAATACTTGGGACAAAAAATTCATTCCCTTCCAACCTCAAATACTATTGGAATAAAAAACGTAGAAGAGACTTTAAAGGAAGCCCAGGAATATGGTGAGCGTGGATTCAAAGTGTTAAAAGTAAAACTTGGCATTGACTTGAATGAGGACATTGAGCGAATGGTAAAGCTTCGTGAGAAATTTGGAAAGAAATTCGTCATCCGCATTGATGCAAACCAAGGCTATACGCCTGAAAAGACAATCGATTTTTATCAAAAAACAAAACACCTTGATATTGAATTAATCGAACAACCTCTGCCTGCAAAAGAAATCGATGCAATGAAAAAATTGCCTGACGAAATCAGAAAAGTAATCGCTGCCGATGAGTCACTGCTCACACCAAAGAATGCAATGGAATTGGTGAGGCCTCCTCGTGCATCAGGTATTTTTAATATCAAGCTGATGAAGTGCGGGGGTATCAGCCAGGCCTTGAAGATTGCTGACATTGCTGCTCAAGAAAATGTTGAGCTCTTCTGGGGATGCAATGACGAAAGCATTGTGAGTATCACAGCTGCCTTGCATGTTGCCTTCTCTTGCGCTAACACAAAATACATTGATTTAGACGGAAGCCTCGATCTTGCGCGTGATGTGGTGAAGGGCGGATTCATATTGAAAGAGGGCATTATGTATTGCTCAGATAAGCTTGGTCTTGGAGTAGAAAGGATTTAAGGGAAGGGCACAAGGACGGCAAGAGATGTTTGTTTTCAATTTATAACTTTGCGCCTTCGCTTGAAAAACTTCTATGTGCCTAATCTTTCTTTCCCTCAATCAGCATCCCAATTACAAACTCATCGTTGCAGCTAACCGCGATGAATTCTACGCAAGAAAAACTTCAGCTGCAGCATTTTGGAAAAATCATCCTGCGATTTTAGGAGGTTGCGATCTCGAGGCAGTTAAGCCCGATGGCACGTGCGGCACCTGGATGGCGATAAATAGAAACGGCCAAATTGCAATGGTCACCAATTATCGCGATCTGAAAAACCTTAAAACAAATGCTCCATCGCGCGGACATTTGGTCACTGACTTTCTGCTTTCACATGAGTCCCCGGAAACTTATTTAAGTAAGATCGAACCAAGAGCTGGCGAATACAATGGATTCAATTTGATCGTTGGCAATGCAGATGGATTATTTTATTTATCGAATTATAAAAAAGGAGTCAGTAAAATAGAGAATGGTTTTCATGGACTAAGCAATCACCTGCTTGACACACCCTGGCCGAAGGTGGTGAATGGAAAAGAAATGATGAAGCCATTGTTTGTCCAGGAAAAAATTGATGCCGAAAAGATCTTAAATGCTTTGCGCGATGAACACCAAGCTCCCGATAATTTACTTCCTGACACGGGCGTAGGCTTGGAACGCGAACGAATGCTCTCATCGATGTTTATAAAATCACCTAACTACGGGTCAAGGTGCTCTACTGTTGTCGCGATCGGTCGCAACAACAAAGCAGAATTCACTGAGCGCGTTTATAATTTGAAAACATTTGAGTATACGCAGCAGTCGTTTGCATTTGATATGAATTAATTTCTTGTGCCTTAGCGCCCTTGCAGTTACCTTTCCCTTTCTTTAATGGGCTTCCAAAAATACGTACCCCACATTTCTTCAAGCCTAAAGCTTGCCGTGCCTGTTATGCTGAGTCAACTTGGCCACGTAATGATGGGTGTTGTTGACAGCATGATGGTGGGTCATGTAGGCGCTGTTCCCCTTGCAGCTTCGTCATTAGCCAATGTGGCGTTCAATGTGATCTTGCTTTTTGGTATTGGAGTTTCATATGCCATTACTCCGCTCGTTGCATCCGCTCATGGTGAGGATGATGCAAGAAAAATCTCCGATGTGCTCAAGCATGGCTTGGCGATCAACATCATTAACAGTTTTATTTTGGTCGTCATTGTTATTGCCTCTAAAAATATTTTATATCACATCGATCAACCCGAAGATGTTGTAGTGGAAGCAATTCCTTATCTGAGCGTTATTACTTTTTCAATCATTCCTACTTTAATCTTTCAAACCTTCCGCCAATTTACGGAGGGACTTTCGCGTACTCGCATAGCGATGGTAGCAGTAATCGGCAGTAACATCATTCACGTTCCGTTGAATTACATTTTCATTTTTGGCCATCTGGGTCTGCCCGCGATGGGATTGGTAGGTGCAGGTTGGGCCACATTGATTTCGAGAGGAATTATGGCGATCGGGATTGCCCTTTATGTTTACTCAAAGGATTTTAAAAAATACCGGCACGGATTTTCATTTGGAAATTATTCAAAATCTTTAGTTAGTAAAATGTTGAATATCGGCTTACCTGCCGGAGCGCAATTTATTTTTGAAGTCGCTGCCTTTGATATGTCGGCTGTGATGATGGGTTGGCTCGGCACGAAAACATTAGCGGCACATCAGATCGCTATTAATCTTGCCACAATCAGTTACATGACTACCTCGGGCTTAGCTTCCGCTGCAACGATTCGTGTGAGTAATGAACTCGGAAAAAAGGATTTTACCACTCTTCGTACCGTTGCCTTCACACTTTTATGGTTGGCAATAGCAATTATGTTTTTGTGGGGATTGCTATTTGTGTTCGGAAAAAATTTCCTTCCTGAGTTTTATGTAAGCGATGCCGAAGTAATTACAATTGCTTCTCCCTTATTGATCATTGCAGGATTTTTTCAGCTGAGTGACGGCATTCAAGTCGTTTGCCTTGGTGCGCTTCGTGGACTTCATGATGTGAAAATCCCTTCATTATTTATTTTCATTGCTTATTGGGTAATCGGTTTGCCCTTGGGATATTGGCTAGCGTTCAAAATGAATTGGGATGCCACCGGTGTTTGGGTGGGCTTGCTCATTGGGCTAACGCTCACTGCCACCGCAATGGTGTGGCGGTTTCATTTGTTGAGTAATAAATTAAAATTGCAAGTGGCATCATGACTTTTCTTATCTTTTGAAAAGTTTCTTTTTATGCAACCCAAACCTGTCAAAGACTCTCAAACCACCATTACAGAATTAATGATTCCATCGTATGCCAACTTTGGCGGTAAAATTCACGGAGGAATTTTGCTTTCGCTGATGGATAAAGTAGCCTACGCCACGGCAAGTAAACACGCAGGCACTTATTGTGTCACGGTCTCGGTTGACAAAGTAGAGTTCCTGCAACCTGTTGAAGTAGGAGAGTTGGTTTCGTTGAAAGCATCGGTGAATTATGTTGGCCGTACTTCGCTCATTGTTGGCATTCGAGTGGAAGCTCAAAATGTAAAAACAGGAATAATCAAGCATACCAATTCGTGTTTCTTCACCATGGTTGCCAAAGATGATAACAATAAGCCAACCGAAGTGCCTGCGCTCATTTTGGAAAGCAATGAAGATGTGAAACGTTTCATCGAATCCATGCGATTGAAAGACATTAAACAAAAAGTGCGAGAAGAAATGGACGATGCCAAGTCAAATATGGAGGTGTCAAACGCAGCCGAAATTTTAAAAAACGAACGATGCGTGATTCGTTTCATCTGATGAAATCAATTGGTATTATTTGTACACTGCTTATTTTTTTGATGGGATGCGCATCCTATCAACAAACAGGTATTGAAGTGGCCAGCAAGGGTGCTTATTGCGATCCGCGTAATGAACCGGTCTATGACTCTACTTTCGTTCCGAAAAAAAATATTGACTCTATTCTCCACAGCCCCTTGAGTTCAAAATACCCACAGCATCTTTTGTTGATCGCGAATGCATCGGGGGTTCTTCATTTGCTTCAAGAGATGTATGAAATTGAAAAACAGATGCGACTGAATACAGGCTTAACGAATTTATACCTTCAAAAAAAACTACAGGTCTCCGCACGGTTGAGTCTAGTGGCTACCGAAGTAGCAAGCATGGAGTCGGAATTCAGCTGCGAACGCGATCGATGCCAGCAAGTGATCAACTATTTGTCGGAGAAGGAGAACTTGAAAATAAGGAGCTCTACTGCGGCCTCAATTGTGATGGGTGCACTCACCACCATTGGTACGGGAGCAACTAGCGATGAACAAAGAATTAAAAACATTGCTATCGTGGGTGGTACAATTACCGCGGTGCTTGGACTTCGTACTTTGTTTATCAAGAATAGAATAGAGTTTTCGCATGCACGGAATGTTTTGGCAGACATTTGGTTTAAACGAATGGCAAGCACTACATACCCAGCGTCTATCTGGTATGTGCTTACTGAGAAATCTTTTACAGATGAGCAGAAGTACCCCATCAATTACTATATCCGACAACGCTGGCAAAGTCAGCTGGAAAGTTATAGCTCATCAAAGGAATTGAAACTGGAGAAATTATTTTTTGGTGAAGGCGGTAGGTATGGTATTCAGGAACTTCGCATTCGCGAAAATATGTTGAGCTTGATTCAAGTAGGAGTAAGTTTGACCAATCACGATTTGAAGTTATTGATGGTGGAAATGGCAAAGTGATGTTAAAAGTGATTCATACGTATTGGGGTTTATTCGTTTTCAATTTTCTTTTCGTTTTATTATTTCCACTTTTACTCATCCCCATATTATTTCCTTCACAATTCTACCTTACGGGTATTATCAATCGCTGGTGGGCGAAGCTTCTGTTCACTTTTATATTTGTTCCATTTGAAGTCGAAGAGCGTGCGCTACTCGATCGAAAAGGGAAATATATTTTCTGCGCTAACCATTTTTCATACCTCGACATTCCTGCGATGGGTCTCAATCCAATCAATGCGATTTTTGTTGGAAAGAGTGAAATGGAAAAAGTACCGCTCTTCGGGTTCATGTATCGCAAGTTGCACATCACGGTGAATAGAGAAAACCTTCGCAGTCGCGGAAATACGATGATCGCTTCCATGAAGGCAATTGACGAAGGGAAGAGCTTAGTGATTTTTCCGGAAGGAGGAATGTTTACTAAGGACGCACCACAAATCCTTCCCTTCAAAGATGGAGCATTTCGAACTGCTATCGAAAAACAAATTCCGATTGTACCGGTCACCATTCCGTTTAATTGGAAAGTGTTGCCAGATCAGCATCCTTTGAAACTGAATCTGGGAAAAGTGAAAGTAATTTTTCATGAACCAATTGAAACCATAGGTTTGCGACTGGAGGATATCGGCCAATTGAAGTCAAAAGTCTTTCAAGTGATCAACTCAGAACTGAAACAACAAAACGCCTGGTTGAGCGTTTCTTCTCCCAGTTAATTTTCCCATCTTCACGCGAATATTTTTTTTAAAAAACCCCATGAATTCAATTCTATTTTGGAGACGTTGGCCTGGACCTTATCAAGTTCTCTTTTGGTTCTTATCAGCATGTTTTTTCGTGACACTAATTTTGTTTTGGCAAGGCTATTTTTCATGGCCTGCGCCAGCCATTACGTATGAGCACTTCCAGCAATTACAAACCATCGAAGTGCCCACGCATTCTTTTTCGGTTGGGTTGATCAATTTCACTGTCCCCGCTGACAGTTATCTTATTTTTGAAAACATTTTTGGAAGTGCATTCAAACCTAATGTTTTTGCTTCTTATTTATTTTTAACAACGCTTGCTGTTGCATTCATTTTTTTTGTGAGTATAGCTCCCTCACTAAGCCGGTATCGGTTTTTAATCTCGATGGGAATTTCAATTTTGTTTTTGGTAAGCCTGCAAATTGATTCGCTCGAGATTTTTGGCTTGACCAATAAGTCAGTTACGATAATTCTGATTCTGATCTACGGATTGCTTGCCTTCTATTTTCATGCATTCAAAAGCGAAACGAGTTTTTTAAAGAGACTTTTTGTCTTTTTAGTAGTGACGATCTTCGTTGGCGTTGTGAGTTCTTATTTCACTAACGCAACATTACCCTTGCTTCATTTGTCGACCAACGGATTGCTTGCAGGGATTGTTGTGAGTTTGATTTTCATCATCATGGTTTCTCATGAGATTGTTGCCGCCTTCGTTACCATTACTACCAAAAATTTAAAATCGACCAGGAGCCTTCAGCATTTTTTGATTCTTACTTCAATTTACCTCCTCAATGTATTTTTGATCTTCGCCTCGAAGATGGGCATCATTGAGTGGAGTTTTTTTTCAGTGAGTCCTTTTTTTTTGATCACGGTTTCTGGTATTCTCGGCATTTGGGGATTTATCCAGCGGGAAGAAGTTCACGAAAATATTTTGGGAGATGAGCCTCTACGGCTTTACTTTTTCCTTTCGTTAACGCTCGTAACATTCGGCACGATGACTTATTTCCTGTCTTCAGCAAGCGATATGATGATCGATGTGTTTGAAGATTTTATTGTGGCCGCACATTTTGGTGGTGGATTGATTTTCACGCTTTACGTTATCGCCAATTTTGCACCAATGTTGGCAAAAAACTTGTCGGTCTACAAAATTTTGTACAAGCCTGAAACGATGCCGCACTTTACATTCAGATTGATGGCTGTGATCGCCACATTTGCGGTTCTTTCGTGGGCAGTGTCGTGGAAAACTTACCTCAACCAGATGGCGGCTTCTTATTACCACGCGCAGGGAGATTTGTATTTAGCAAAGGGGGAAGACTCCACGGCTGAAACATTTTATCATAAATCAATTCAATTCAGAAACCAGAATTTACATGCACACTATGCATTGGCAAGCATTTACGCGAGCAAGGTTGAATCTATTAAGGAACGAAAGGAATACGAGAAAGCGGTTGAGTGGACACCGAGCGTTCCTCTGTACTTGAACCTGGCACGCGCTTACTCGCACCAGGGCGATGTGCTGGAGTCAGCCTTGACATTGGACGAAGGGAAAAGGAAATTTCCAAAAAGTGGAGAATTGCAAAATGCTGTGGGGCTTTCGTTTCTGAAATTGAAAGAGGCTGATTCGGCTTTATACTTTTTTCAAAAGGCGAAAGGCATTAACAGTACAAAGAATATTGCCGAAACTAATTTGCTTGCGGCAAGTGCATCGCTTAAAGTAAACCACCCTATTGATTCAGCAATCTCTCTTGGTAGCGCGGGAAGCAATGGAATAATTGCAAACGAGCTTGCTATTGCCAATTTGAGGAAAGATAAAATGGGCACAGAAGGAAAATTCTCAAACGACACTTCCCTCAATATTTATGAAGCAGTGACTTTGTGCAATTATCTGATCAACCAAAAAGAAACAGTAGACACTACTTTGATCAGGAGCGCTATCAAATTATCTCGCAAGGAAGCAAATGATCCTTTTGCAGAGCAGTTGCTGATTTCTTCTGCGCAAGCGTTGTATGCTCATGACATGATCAAAGAAGCCTTGCAAATCGTGAGAGAAGTTAGTTATGCTATAGGCGATGGAAAATATTTTTCATTGATGGGACTCTGGTTGCTGGAACAAAATAATCCTGCGCTTGCATCGAGTTATTTTAAAGCAGCAGCTGAAAAAAAACAACCTCATGCTTTGTATCATCAGGCTGTTGCCGAAACCGAAGCTGATAGTTTGGCGCAAGCAATGATCAGTTGGGACAGTCTGAAAAAATCTAATAACAAGGGCGTGGCCGCATTTGCTGAGAAGATGATCAAAGTTTTGAAAACAAAACCGGATCAAACAACGAGCCTCCCAGATGATGAAAAATATTATTTCTGCCGTTATAAAATTTCTTTTACAGATAAACTGCTTTTTGAAAAAACGGTTAACGCTATTGCTGACCATCAACTTCGCGCGCAAGCGATAATAGACAGAAGCAAGAAATGGTTTGCAATGGATGAATCGGAAGAAGCTGCAGCTTTGCTAGGTCAACTCAATACTGTTTACTCAAGGAACATCAATCAACAAGTTGCCAATCTTAAATTGATGTTGGCTGCAGAAAAAGGCGACTGGCAGTACGTTCAAAAATATAGTCCTGAAACAGAAATTTCCTTCGGCCAGAGAATCTATTTTGAAGCATTACTGGCCACGCAAAATGGAAATCAAAAGGAGGCAGAACAAAAATTTAGTTATTTGGAAAAAGCCAATAACCAATTTGAAGAAGGAGTTGTGGCAGCAGCCCGCTTCTTTGCCAATGATTCAAACAATCTAAAACATTTCTCAGTCTTAGTTGAAGGTTTGTTGGCTAAACCCAATTCGGTGAAGATTTTAAAGCAGCATGCGGTTATGGCCGCAGCTTTGGGTTTTGCGGATGCTGCACAAGACTCACTTGATAAACTGAGGAAAATACTTCCTGAGGCTTCATTTAAAAAATTCCTAGGTGAACACCCGGATTATTTTGGGGTCATGAAATAAAAAATCAAAAAGATGATGAGAAATAGTGTTCTCGGGTTTTTGGCATTGATATCTTCAATGTCGATGTCAGTGGCGCAACAGAATCCACAGCAACTTCAGCAATCGTTGGAAATGGCGCGTAAGGAAACAGATCGCTTGCGCTACATTATGATTGCCAATGAAATATCAATAAGATCACAAGAATTGAATAATAAAGAACTTGCGGCACTATTGGCAGTACAAGCGTACAATTATAATTCTAAGAATAGGGGTTATGATTATAATAGCAATGCATATGGAGGCCTAGCTTCTGCTTTAAAGCAATTCGATAGTTTACCAATAAAACAGAATGGTGATTCCAAATTAACAGCCTTACGCTCAAGTGTAAAAACTGATTCCGTTAGAAAAGGTAAAGATTTAATAGTGGCAGATGATAGTGGAGACGTAATTATCGTCAGAAATGGCATTATAAGAAAAAGACTTTCTGGACATCATACTCAAGTAGAGCATATTGGAATTAGTCCGTTTGGAAAATTTATGGTAACTCTGAGCAAAGACATGACTCTTTGCATTTGGAATTTGTCTGATTTGACAAAACATCCGTTAGTGATAAAAGAGAACACCTCTATCGAGGGTGTGTTATTTTCATCTGACGAGACGCAAGTTTTGGTTAGTGTAAAGAATCAGGAATTTCCTATTCATGTCTGGCCATTAACGATGGACATAATGGCGAAGAGGCTTTGCTCTTGCCTAAAAAGGAATATGACTCTTGAGCAATGGGAACAATACGTAGGGGATGTTCCATATGAAGCAAC
>JACOSO010000050.1 GCA_016178785.1 Bacteroidota bacterium
ATCCACAGTTTTAGAACTCAAGGTCAGCGTTACCAATGACCAGGTCGTGCCGCCATCATCTGACATGTACAGATCGGATTTTGCCCCAGAGAGAGTGCCCTCTGTTGACGCCACTATGCGATCTGTTTTTATAGGAGATATTGCTATTTCCACTCGTCCGTTTGGCGCCATGCCCCCGTTGGCCTGAATCCAAGTTGCTCCATTATTGGTTGACTTGATTACTCCGACTCCGTTTTCCCCGGCATATAGAATTGAAAAATTACCCGGAGTTGCCCGTAAATCTTCCACTTTACCTGAATACACCTTGCTCCAATTGAGACCTCCATCTGTTGAAAGGTAAATACCTGAATTTGATGCCGCTAATAGATAATTCTCGTTAGCCGGATCAACGGCTATACGATTTACACTTCCTATTGCAGATGAGTTTGCCAACGTGCTCCAATTTCCTCCTTTGTCTGTGCTTTTGAATATACCCATACCATCCACACCGTCTGCATTTCTAAACCCCTCTCCGGTGCCAGCGTAAATAACATTGTGATTAGACTCTGCCATAGCGAGACATGTGGTTGCCATGTTTGGTACGGAAGGTGTGATCCACTGCCAACTTGTGCCTGCATCTAACGTTTTCCAAATACCCCCTGAGGCGGAACCAGCATACCATGTTTTATGAGTAGCATCATCCGGGTCAACGATAAGGCCGCGCGTACGACCAGGTACATTGCCAGGGCCGCGTTCTGTGAATGCAATTACACCATTCGAATTACTTTGAATACGTGCAGCAAAGGCCCCTTTTTGCAAAGAGGAAAATTGCTGTGCCTTTTGTAGTTCAATTAGCTGATGATTTTGCGGATAACCGGGTTTGTCTTCATCTGACCGAGTACGAATACCACGATGAAATTTCAAAAATTCATCAGGGCCATCCTCGCGCTCTTCAAACTCTTCACCTTCCGAAAATTTTTCCCCAACCATTTCATGTCGGAAATACACTCCAAATGAAAGTGCAACCATAAAAAGCAATGTGACTACAAGAATTTTCTTCATCGAGGATGGGTTAAAAAATCAAAGATAAGTAAGGAGGGTGGTTTGATGAAAGTGATCACAGCGGAAGAAAGTAAATCTCTGTGCCGGAATCCTTTCCAGTTTCCTTTCAGCTTATTTTGTTTGAACTATGTATTTATTTAAATCTATAACTTTGGAGTAGTCTTCAGGATTGTAATCCTTCTTCACTATGCCAGGCGTACGCATTTCCTTGATTTGCATGTCGCTCACCCAGCTAACTGTGCCTCTTATTTTTTCTTTTGTAACAACCTTATTGTCAGAAAGCCTGATGATAATGTAGTGGGTATTTCCTTCCTGTTCAAGGTAAGCAAGAGCAAAAGTCTTTGAATTATTTTTTGTTGTCGCTGACTTTTCACCGATCTCCTGTTTTACGATTTTCTGTAAAGCATCATCATACTGAGTCTGGCCTTTTGAAGAGGGCTTACACGCGCAGAACAGGAGCAAAACAATTACGAGTGCTCTCATGTTTTCTGCTTCTTTTTCTTGGCAGCAGGAAAGAGGATATTATTCAGAATAAGACGGTAGCCTGCTGAGTTGGGGTGAAGGTTAAGGTCAGTTGGTTCTTCATACACATTGTGTTGGTAATCTTCAGGATCGTGCCCGCCATAGTAAGTCCAAAAGCCTTTGCCTAAAATACCATGAATGTACTTGGCCTCGCTGATCGATTTTGTTTCTGCCATGATTACAACTTCAGGCTTGATCAATTTCTTTTTAAAGCCTGTGGTTTGCCCATAAAACCCCTTGATCTGTTTCTCATGATTTTGTGTAAGCATGGTAGGTATAGGATCCCATTTAGCGGAAAACTGGAATAAGGAAAAGTAATCGTTGCCCTGCACTAAACCGCGTTCAGGAAAATTATTGTCAATATCAGAGAATTCATATTGATAAGGATCTCGTGAAAGATGAAAATTGGTAAATGCCAGTGTGTTTTCAAAGTTCAGCTTTTCTTGTGCCCGGGGATCAGCAGGGTCACCGTCATACATGTGCTCACAGATGTCCAATCCGTCAGCTGCAAGAGCAATGTCAAAAGAATCTGTTGCGGAGCACATAGCAAATAAGAACCCTCCACTAGCTACAAAGGCTTTGATTCGCTTTACTACTGCCAGTTTAAGCTGAGATACTTTATGAAAGCCAAACTTGCGCGCTGTCTCTTCTGCTTCCCGCTGCTGCTCAATGTACCATGGGTAATTGGAATAGGTTGAATAAAATTTTCCGTATTGGCCCGTGAAGTCTTCATGATGCAAGTGAAGCCAATCGTATTTGGGAAGGGATTCGTTCAGTACTTCGTCATCGAAGATCACGTCATAAGGGATTTCTGCATAGCTGAGCGAAAGAGTAACAGCATCGTCCCAGGGTTGTTTTGATTTGGGTGAGTAAACGGCAATACGCGGGGCTTTTTCCAATTTCATGATGTCGTAATTCACCGCGGGGCTGGCAATCTCGTTGACGATTGCATTCACTTGAGCTTCTGATATAATTTCAAAACTCACGCCTCGTACTACAAGCTCGTTTTGGATCTTTGAACTATGCTTGCACATGAAGCTGCCCCCTCGATAGTTTAGCAACCAATCCACCTCTATATCAGATTTTAAAATCCAGTAGGCGATGCCATAGGCTTTTAAATGGTTAGTCTGCTTTTCATCCATTGGGATGAAAATAGAGTTGGATCTGCAAACATTGGATAGTAAAACCCCCGCCAACAACAAAATCCTCGTGCTCATCGTAAAAGTCAACTGGTTTGTAACAAAATCAAGACTTAATAGTCTTTTCTTGAACGAATAAAGGTATACTTTTGATGCGGTAATCGCTACGGATAATCTCTAGAATTTGACCACCAATGAATTTACTCGAAAATATTAAAGAAGGCCTTCGATCAGTCAAAGCCAATTTGCTTCGCTCGGTGCTTACTGCCCTGATTGTGGCAATCGGCATCACTTCGTTAGTAGGCATACTTACCGCAATTGACGGGATCGAATTTTCGGTAAATGAAAGCCTCTCATCCTTGGGTGCGAACTCATTCGATATTTATTCGAAATGGAATCGCGGTTCAGCTCAAGAAGGAGTAAAAGAGAAAGTTTTCGCTCCACTGCAACTCAATGAAGCGCAAAAGTTTATAGAGCAATATTCTTATCCATCCGCCATCAGTTTATCTGCACGACTTACCATATTGGCAGAAGTAAAGCATGGCTCGGAAAAAACAAACCCCAATGTAAACGTAATGGGGGCGAATGAAGAGTACTTAGGCATCAAGGGACTGAATCTTGAAAAAGGTCGCAATTTTTCTACGTTCGAAATTCAGCACGGAGGAAGGGTCGCCATTCTTGGATATGAATTGAGCAAAACATTGTACGGTGAAGGCATGGATCCACTAAATACTGTTGTTTCATTTAAGGGCGCCCAATTCAAAGTGATTGGAAAATTGAAAGAGAAGGGATCGCTCTCCGAAAATAACTTTGACAACATGATGATCATCCCCATTGTGGTTGCTAATCAGCTAGCCGCAGGTGTGGGTTTGAACTACAGACTAAATGTCGCTGTATCAGATCCTAATCAAATGGACTTTGCGATGGGCGAGGCAACGGGAGTGATGAGAAAAATAAGGAGAGATGAAGTGGGTAAAGTGAATTCATTCGAGATAGAAAAGAGCGAATCACTTGCTCAAGAAATGGAAAGTATTACCAGCGGTCTTCGCATGGGTGGTTTTGGGGTTGGATTTATCACCTTGCTGGGCGCGTCTATTGCGCTAATGAATATTATGCTTGTTTCGGTTACTGAACGAACACGTGAAGTAGGTGTTCGTAAAGCTTTGGGTGCTACGCCATTACGAATAAGACAGCAATTTGTGATTGAGGCAATAGTGGTGTGTGTTTTGGGAGGAATCGTTGGTGTTTTATTGGGGATTACCCTTGGCAATGTTCTTTCAAGGTTTGTCTTCCAAATTCAGGAATTTGTAATGCCTTGGTTCTGGATTATCATTGGAATGATTGTGTGTATTGTAGTTGGACTTCTCTCCGGATATTACCCCGCTCACAAAGCATCTAAGCTTGACCCGATCGAGTCACTAAGATTTGAGTAGTCTTTGTCAAAAACCATAACAGATAAGAAAAAAGCCCCAACGTCTTTGGGGCTTTTTTGGCTTGATAGTCTGACTCCATCCGTTTATGAAGGAATGACTGTGCAAGTCTAAAATAGATTGCCGTAACTTTTCGGAACGGCCTGGGACTATCTTCTATATTAAATAATTGAAAATTTCTTCACAGCTCAGGACAAGGATATGTAAAATTTGCGGAGAGGGAGGGATTCGAACCCTCGTGGCACGAAGCGCGCCAAACGGTTTTCGAGACCGTCCCATTCAGCCACTCTGGCACCTCTCCTTAAAAATCCCCCAAAACTAGTATTTATGTATAGCAAGATATTTAGCGGTCTGTCTTATTTTTATGAAAATAAATAATAATCTAATGAGAGCTTTTCGGTTGATTTTGTTGGTGGGTGTATGTGGATTGATGATCCTTGCCTGCTCTAAAGATAAAACTGTAACCCCTGTCGCTGACACTAATGGAGCTTTTTTAGCCGGAGCAAAAGGAGCTAGCAAAAGCTGGAAGATTTCCGCTGCCACAGGTTCGCAAAACGGTGGACAAGAACAATCACTTTCGCTCGATGACTGTTTTAAGGATAATGTCTTCAAGTTTAGTAACAATAGCGCCCAGGATTATGAAAACACTGAAGGTAGCACCAAGTGCGTCAATAGCGACTCGATATTGGTTGAAAAAGGTACCTGGGCGTTTACTTCTGATGGGAAGACTTTGTTGATCGATGGGACGTCTTATTCCCAGCAGAATGTATTCACTGGAATAGGTAAGCCTGTAAGCGTTCTTCAATTAAGCGATGCTACTATGAAAATCTCATTTTCCTTTACTGGTAGCAGCGGAACAATCGTTTACTATTTAAATTTTGTCAAAATTTAGGTTTACACTGATTGTTCTGGTTGGTGCAATTATCTTGGAAGGAAAATCTCAAAATTCAGGACTCAAATACCTTGCCCTTGGCGATTCTTATACCATTGGCGAAAGTGTGGCAGAGCATGAGCGGTGGCCTAACCAATTAGCATATAAACTGGGCTTTGCTAAGCCTTTGATCGTTGCCACTACAGGCTGGCGCACCGATAATCTCACCAATGCAATCAGCATCGCCAAGTTGAAGGGGGAGTATGATCTTGTTTCACTGCTGATCGGAGTCAACAATCAGTATCAGGGAAAACCAATTGGTCAATATTCTATAGAATTTGAAGCGCTCCTCAATACGTCCATTCGTTTAGCGAAAGGGAATAAAGAAAATGTTTTTGTAGTCTCTATTCCTGACTATGGATTTACTCCATTCGGAATGAGAAACAAAGAGAAGATTTCTTTGGAGATTGATCAATTCAATGAAGTGGCAAAAAGGATTTGCGCTAAGCTTAAGGTCAACTACATCAACATTACGGATATTTCGCGAGAAGCGTTAAATGATAAGTCTTTAGTTGCACCTGACGGATTGCATCCTTCGGGAAAGATGTATGCCCTGTGGGCTGCGCGAATTGCGGAAGTACTTAATCTGAAATAATTTCCTTCTCATTTTTTCGATCCAAAATCCATTTTGAAAGCCGAAAACCAATCCATCCGCTTCCAAACCCTACAATCGCCCCAACAATGATGTCAGCCGGATAATGAACGCCTAAATAAATCCGCGTGTAAGTCATCAATGCGGCCCACAAAAATATCCACGCCACCCATCGATAGAATGGTTTGAGTACGAGCCATACAAAAAGAGCTGTGCCAAAAGTATTAGCCGCATGGCTTGATGCGAAACCATACAACCCACCTCGGTAGTCATTCACTAAGTGCACCAATCCTGTAAACGCTGGTTCATGAGAGGGCCTAAGTCGTGCAAAGAAAGGCTTCATCAAAGAAGAAGTAATCTGGTCTGCCAACAAAATGGTAACACCTGCGCCAAGCAATACATACCATCCCTGTTGCTTATATTTCTTGAAGACCAGAAAAATCAAGAGGGCGTATAATGGCAACCAGAAAAATGTTTTCGTGATATAAAACATCACGGGATCTAAAAGGGGATGATGGAAACTGTTCAGGAACAGAAACAGTTTTTTGTCTGATTCGATGAGCGATTCCATTCTTACAATACAGGTGTTTCAATGAAACTTTCTATCCATTCCACAGCTTGACCGTTGTCGGCAAAGAATTTTATTTCGACTCCGTATCCCGCTGCAATCTTTTCCAACCGACCAAAATATTCTTTATTGTATTGATTGTCACGATAAACCGTGGCAATTTTGCGCAGTCCATATCGCATTGCTTCAGGCATCATGGTGGAAATGACCCACTGCTGATCTTCTGGATTGATTGAGCCTCGATCACTAAGATCAGAAATCCAGAATGGTGTGCGGTAAGTTCGTACGATATCAACACACTTCATAAATGTAAACCTGTACTCTTTACTTGACACCTGGCCCTTCCAACGTACAGTAGTGCAGTTGATTCGAGCATTGTAAATTACCGAGGCAAAATCACTTTCATAAACTACTTGCCCCTCAACCCGCGTAGGCTCCTTAAAGCTCACTTTGAAAGTAGAACCTACATTGAGTTCACTTTGTACTTCTACACTTCCGCCTAGTGATTCTATCTGAAGTTTCACAAGATACAGTCCCAAGCCCTTGCCATCGGTATGGGTGTGGAATCGTTTGTAAAGACCAAATACATTTCGATCATTTTGATTTAAATCAATTCCGAGTCCATTGTCTGAAACTTCGAGTACGGCACCATCGTCCGAACGAGCTGTTTTGATTTTCAGAATCAGAGCGCGATCGGGTGATCTGTACTTGATTGCATTGCTGGCAAGATTGTAAAGGACGCTTGTAAGAATTGGCCGCACAGTGAATACCATCGGAGCTTGACGAAAATCGGTCTCAATGTGCATGTCGGGCTGAACAAATGTCGACAAACTTCGAAGCAAGTTGCTCCACTCTTCCTGAAAGAAAACTTTTTCGCGAATGCGAAAAATATCATTTCGTATATCGATGATCTTACCAAGATCACGAATTACTTCGTCAAGTTCTTTGGCCGATTGGGCAACCATCTTCACTAGTTCAAGCTGTGCTCCTGTAAGATCAGCCAAATCTTTTTCCATCAAGTTCGTTAGTCCCAATAATCTTGCCAACGGTCCGCGCAAGTTGTGCGAAATGGTATATGAAAATTGCTGGAGCTCGTGATTGTATTTAATCAGCTCGTCATTTGCATTAGTCAATTCTTTATTGCGTTCAACCAATTCTGACTGTAGATCAGATTGGATGACCAAGAGCCGTTCCTTCTGCTTTTCGATAAGTGCATTTGCCTGTATCAATTGATCCTGTCGGGCCATCAACTCACCTGACTGAGATTTGATTTCAGTATTCCGATAGGCAATCTCTTTGTTGGCTTTATTCAAAAATGAAATGAGTATCTCATTTTCACTTTGGGCTTTATCGCTCAAGTTCTTCTCAAAAAGAAAACAAAAAAGTATAAAAATGTAAGAGGTGATGCTGAAAAAATTGGCCGTGAAGAAGTACTGCTTTCCGTCTCCTACCAAATCCTCGTACCCAACGTCCATGAAATTAAAGATGGGATCAAGAAAAAAGAGAAAAAATGCACTAACCGTAAGGGCACAAATCAAAAGCGCTTTTTCCTTGGTTTGAACCACAAGCACCGGAATGACCAGGCACGCGACAAGAAAAAATCTCACATCCAAATAATTGAATATCCGTATGGTTTCAGCGTAAAGAATTTTGTTGAGGACTGACAGAGCCACAATAGTAACAGGCGGAAGCGAGCATGCAAGCCATCGGCTGGCGAATGTTAAATTCGCCTTGTTAAATAGGATTGGCGTAAGATAGATTACCGCAGCAATCGATACGAGAAGAGAATACGTTGTGTCTTGCCAATGGCGAACGGCAAGAATAATTGCAATTAAGAACAGCAAAATCGAAATCAGGTTGGTGATCACGATGTTTCTTTTCTCAGAATTGGATTGTTCGGCCGTTGTGCCTGTGGTGAGGATATGGAGTAAGGTCTTTCTCAGAAAGTATTTTTACTTTTGATTTTAAGGCAAATATCCTAAAATTTAGAGCAAATTCATTTAGTCTATGGAGCGTTTTGATCTGGTCGTTATTGGCGCAGGCCCATCGGGTTATGCTGCGGCTATGCGCGCAATCGATTTTAAGAGGAAAACCTTATTGATCGAGAAAGCGGAGGTAGGTGGTGCTGGAGTTACCAATGGAGCACTTTCTTCCAAAACCTGGTGGGAGCTTTCGCGCGAAGCCGCTGCATTTCGCAAAAGTTTGAAACGCTATAATATTAAAGCACCAAGCCTGAATTTCACAGACGTGCAGAATGAAGTGCGTAAGGCAGTTCAGGAGCGCAAGTCTATGCTTGAAGAGCACATGGATATGCTGCGGAATTCCAATTACTCACCTTATCTCCAGTTTAAAACCGGTACTGCGCGCTTGCTGACTACCAACGAAATTGAAATTGCTGTCGGGGCAAAGACCAATACCGTTTGGGCCGACAACATTATCCTTGCCACCGGCAGCCGCCCTCGTTACTTGCCAGAACTTCCTATCGATGAGAAAATAGTAATGACCAGCGATGGAATTGAAGACATGGGCGATTTTCCGGAAAGCATGGTGATTGTGGGAGCCGGGGTAATCGGCTGCGAGTTCGCAACCATTTTCTCAGGGTTTGGACGTACGAAAGTTCATTTGATCGACAAAGGCGACCGCATTCTTCCGTTTGAAGATGAAGACGTTGTTCGCATTATCGAGCGCAACATGGAAAACAATGATGTGCTTATTCATCGCAATTCCCGATTGATCGGAATGAAAATTATAAATGACAGGGTAGAATATGAATTGGAATACAATGACGGCTCACACGAAATATTCAATGTGGAAAAAGCATTGGTTTCTGTGGGGCGCGTAGCAAATTATGAAGACCTCTGGAATGACAAAGTGGGGATTGATATCTCCAAGCGTGGCATTAATAATGACGATACGCAAACTAACATACCAAATATTTATGCGGTGGGAGATCTAACGGCAGATATTTCACTGGTGAATGTGGGAGAGCTGGAAGGCCGCTATGCAGTAGAGAAAATTTTTGGCAAGCCCCTAAGGAAATTAGTCTATGAAAACATAAGCACGATCATGTTTCTCAATCCTGAAGTTGCCGGAGTCGGTTTAAATGAAACTCAGGCCAAGGAACAAAAAATAGACTATAAAGTAGTAACGCTTGAGTATAGCACAATCCCTCGTGCTATAGCCAAGCGCAACACGCAGGGGTTTATAAAATTGCTCGTGACTAATAATGACGCCATGAAGATCTTAGGGATGAAGGTGGTGGGCAATCATGCCAGCAGTGCTATTCAAGCAGTTGCCGTTTTGATTTCTATGGATAAAGGCATTGAAGAACTCGCAGAATGCGTTCACCCGCACCCGAGCATTACTGAGGGTATACAGGAATGTGTGCGCATGTTGCTGGGTAAATCACTTTTCAAACCAGCCGCGTTAAGTGGAAGATTATCGTGCAGAAAATGTGTGAATGGAGTTTATGAAGACATTGTTTTTTGATTTAAAATTTTCGGTTGGCCTTCTTTCGCTTTGCTGTTGCTCTTGCTCCATGCAGAAAATCTATATGATGAAGCCACCGGTGAAGCCTCAGTATGAGCAGATTACTTTCATCGAGTTGATGAAGAAGTATATGGATAAAGATATTTCGGGCCAGAAGAGCATTGAGGGAATTTATTCAGTCTCTGCGTCCGCCACAAAAAAAAGCAAAGGGCTCTTCTCATCAACTGAGAAAGAAAAAACGCTCGATCAGAAAGAAAACTATGCCATGGTTGCGATCATCAGCGATCATTCAAAAAATAATCGTGAGTATATTGAAATTCCCATGGATAAGGATAATTTGTATTCCTATCCGATACGCGGAGAATTCACCACTGCCTCTGACGGCAACATTCTTGTGCTCAAGCACTTTGAACCTAAGGGAAAGATACTCAGCTATTCGATCGCTTTTGATCAGGAGAAAGACATACTGGAAGGCATTCGTACTGAATCTTCCGGTGGAACTACACGTACCTATAAACTAACCTTTTTGAAGATGTACCCCAAGCCTCAGGCTCAGAAATGAGAATCTGTCGTCCGGCTTTTATTGTCATTTTTTCTTTTTCGTTTTTGCTTCAGAGCGTTCAAGATTCTCCTTCACTCTGAACTTCACAATTTTGGTAATCAATCCGAAGGGCATAGGTTGGTCGAGAGGAAATTTTACTGAGCCCTTAGCCCCTTCATATTTTGAAAGTTCTTTTTTGAATGCGAACGTCCCGGATGAAGTGGGGTAAAAGCCTATGTGGTTTTTCCATCCACCAAAATAGACCAGGTTTCCTTTCAGCTTGAAAGCGGGCATCTGGTAGCTGATTATTTCCTCTGCTTTTGGGGCCGCTTTCCTTATCGTGGCGCGCACTTTTTCTAAAATTTCCTGAACGTTTTCAGGAAAGCCAGCGATGTAATCATCAACAGTTTTTGGTTTGATAGTAGCTAATTTCATAGTGATTTTAATTTTATAATTCGTAATGCAGCAACACAATACCACAATCAAAAGCAATCGATTTTTTTAGCTTCAGATTTTGCTTTGCCTTCAATGATTTGAAGATCGTCATTCCGTTTCCCAAAGCCGTTGGATTGATGAACAAAAAATATTCATCTATCAATCCTTCAGCAATTAAGTTAGATACAAAACCACTTCCACCATAGACAATAATGTCTTTATGCCCCGGTTGCTTTTTTAGTTGGTTAACTTCGTCAGCGAGGTTTCCTTTGGCCAACTTCGTATTGTTCCAAAGAGCCTTATCAAGCGTTTTAGTAAAAACCACTTTCGGGGTGTCAACCATTATTCTGGCAAATGGATAGCTTTCATCTGTTGCAGGTACGCCTTCCCAGTGTTTCACGAATCCATCAGTCATCTTTCGGCCGAGGAGAATAGTGTCTATTGAAGTGTGAAGGTCGTTCACAAATGTTTTGAGTTTATCATCCCAGTTCCATTCCATGAAATCCAATTCCCCATTTGGGCCAGCATTGAACCCGTCAACTGATAATTGCACTTGTAATTTTAGCTTTCTCATAGGTCATTAAAATTAAAAATTGAACTGATCATTTTTAGGGAAGTTCTTCACAATAGAATCCTTTTTGATTAAGTACCTCTTCAATTTTCTCTCCAACTTCAATAGCACTCTCAATTCTCAATATCCGATCACAATCGTTCAGGTCGAAATTAATTTTGCAATTTGGAAAAAGCAGTAGCAATTCCACTTTTATTTTCTCGGCTGTGCGCTTGTGCTGAATATTGGTTTTGAAAACCTCAACCATTATGTGCTTTCTTTAAAACGCTGATATCAATCTTGCGCATTTTTAACATTGCATCCATCACCCGTTTTGACTTCTTGGCATCTTTGTCATTCATCAACTCACCTAACACTGGAGGAACGATTTGCCATGATAATCCATATTTATCTTTCAGCCACCCGCACATTGATTCCTGTCCTCCGTTAGCGGTAAGCTTTTCCCATTTTTCGTCAATCTCCTGCTGTGTATCGCACTTTACAAAAAGTGAAACCGCTTCTGTAAACTTGAATTGAGGACCTCCGTTGAGAGCGATAAATTCCTGACCCTCAAGAAGGAAAGTGACAGTCATAACCTGACCACCCACTTTCATCACGTTGGTGACCTTCGAATTTTTGAAAATAGAAACATAAAAATTTGCGGCTTCTTCGGCTTGGCCATTGAACCACAAGAAAGTTGTAATTTTTTGCATACGATTTGTTTTTGAAGTTTAATTATTGTTTTAGTTTTTTGAATTAAGCCTTAGCATGCACCGAAATTATCTTTTTCGCTCAGGCAATTGTAAGTTGTTTGTCATTTAATTTATGATACAACAGATACGAAACGATAAGTATTCCTAAAATAATGAAAGGTATAACTACAAAGAATCCGAAACCATCAACATTGGCGTGAGCAACGGAAGCAGAGATGTAATTAATTGCAAAGCCTACGTAAGCCCACTCTTTTAGTCGTGCAGGAACTTTGGGAAGAATCAATAAAAGCCCGCCAATAACTTTGAAGATTGTAAGCTGCACTCGAAAATAATCAGGGTAACCAAGGTGTCTGATCGACTCTACGGCCAAAGGCAAGTGAGACGTGAGTGCGGGCATAGCTGCATCAAACAAAAATATGACTATCGTTGATATCCAGTAAATGATCTTGCTAGTTTTCATAATTGTTTGGGTTTTAATTTGTGAATTAGTTTCTTGAATAGTTGAGCATCCAGTTAAAGCCAAATTTATCGGTGAGCTCGCCATACGTTGCCCCCCAGAAGGTCTGGTGCAAATCTGTTTTCACTTTTCCCCCGGATGAAAGTTTTTCGAAATAACTATTGATCTCTTCATCGCTGCCACAATTCAGACATAGTGTAAATTCATTTCCCCTGATAAGGCTTGATCCCATCATGTCAGAGCCCATAAGCACGATTGCTCCGCTAGTTAAGCTGCTGTGCATAATGTGTGCACCCATTTCCGATGGCATTTGTGCTGCCATTGGCGATTCAGAAATTTTCTGCATCATAAGGTCTCCTCCTAAACATTCGTGGTAGAAGGTCATCGCTTCACGGCACTGGCCGCTGAAGTTGAGATAAGGATTTAATTGTGTTGCCATTTTTTCGTCTGATTGATGATGCAAACCTACAGTCACAAACCAGAACAGGTGCTGTGTAAATACGTCAATGTGGGGGGTTGATTGCGACACCTCTCATTTATACTTTTGATTTGATATCTGGTCTTGGGGCTAAGGCATTGAGGCATTAGGTTATTAGGCAATTTGGATAAGCACTTAAACACATCAACACCTGAATACCGTAATATGAAAACAGTCGCGATACTTGTTCCTGAAACTGCAGTTCTTGCTGCGATAGTTGATCCACGTTATATGTTCACAGCCGTGAACGAATTTTTGAAAAGCGCGGGTAAACCCCCTTTGTTTGACGTAAAATTGGTTGGCCTTACAAAAGAAGTGAAACTAACCGATGGACAGTTTACCGTTCACACCGATGCGACCATTAAATCGCTAAAGAAAGCTGACTTGATTATCATACCTGCAATCAGCCGTGATCTCGAAAACGCGATTAAAAAGAACAAGGAATTTTTCCCCTGGATCGTGCAGCAATATAAAAATGGAGCCGAAGTGGCGAGTTTGTGTATCGGTGCTTTTTTATTTGCCTCAACGGGATTGCTTGACGGAAAAAAATGTTCGACTCACTGGTTGTTTGCCAATGAATTCAGATCGATGTTCCCGGAAGTAGAGCTGGTTGACAATAAAATTGTGACAGAGCAAAACGGACTTTACTCGAGCGGTGGAGCGAACTCGTACTGGAATTTGCTGCTACATTTGGTTGAGAAATACACCAGTCGCGATATGGCGATTCTCGCGTCCAAGTTTTTTGTGCTTGACATCGACAGGAAAACACAATCGCCTTTCACCATATTTAAAGGACAAAAAATTCATGAGGATGATGATATTGTAAAAGTGCAAGAACACATTGAGAAAAATTTTCAAGAGAAGATTACAGTTGACGAATTGTCTGAAGAATTCGGAATCGGGAGAAGAACGTTAGAGAGAAGATTTAAAAAAGCGACCAACAACACGGTGACGGAATACATTCAACGAGTGAAGATCGAAGCTTCAAAAAAAGAATTGGAAACAGGCCGCAAGACAGTGAGTGAAGTAATGTATGATGTTGGTTACACTGATACCAAAGCGTTTAGAGAAGTCTTCAGAAAGGTAACTCAAATGTCGCCCATTGATTATAGAAAAAAATATAATAGAGAAGCTATAACGGCCTAGGGCTTACCGGTGCCAGCGTGCCTTTGTTTCAAGATGCTCACTACATCTTCCAGCCGATGGCCTTTTGCTACCAGGAGAACGAGGTAGTGATACATCAGATCGGCAGCTTCATTTAGAAACAATTCTTTGTTGGTGTCTTTTGCTTCGATGATCAGTTCTACTGCTTCTTCGCCTACTTTTTGTGCAATTTTATTAATACCCGAATCGAAAAGTTTGTTGGTGTAAGAATCTGCTTTCGGGTTTTTCTTTCGCCCTCGAATGATGCTCTCTAAAAATGAAAGATCGCTAGCGATATTCTTTTCTCCGAAACAAGTATCATCGCCTGTGTGACAAACGGGACCGGAAGGCTTTGCTTTAATGAGCAATGTGTCGTTGTCGCAGTCTTGCTTGAGATCAACAAGTGTGAGGTAGTTTCCGGAAGTTTCACCTTTTGTCCAAAGCCTCTGTTTTGTGCGGCTGAAGAAGGTAAGTTTTTTTTCGGTCAATGTTTTCTGCAAAGCTTCTTCATTCATAAAACCAAGCATCAACACCACGGCTGTTTGTGCATCTTGCACAACGCATGGAATTAGCCCGTTAAATTTTTTAAAATCTAAAGTATCGATGTTCATAGCTGGAGTCTGATAGGTATCTGATTATTTTTCAAAAACAATTTCAGCTCAGGTATTTTTATTTCCCCAAAATGAAAAACGCTGGCGGCAAGTGCGGCATCAGCTTTTCCGAGTGTAAATGCTTCTGCAAAGTGAAAGGGTAAACCGGCACCACCAGAAGCAATCAGAGGAATTTGCAGGAGCTCGTTTAATTTTTTCAGTGGATCGTTTGCAAAGCCATTCTTCGTTCCGTCATGATCCATGCTGGTAAAAAGAATCTCGCCTGCCCCTCGTTCTTGCCCTTCTTTTGCCCATGAAAATAATTTTTTGTCGGTTGACCTTGTTCCACCGTGTGTGTGGACTGCCCATTGATTTTCAATTTTCCTGGCATCAATGGCAAGCACTAAAAATTGAGACCCAAAGGCGTTCGAAATGTCATTGATCAGCTCCGGATTTTTTACTGCTGCCGAATTGATACTCACCTTATCGGCACCGGCATCCAGCAGAGGTGCAGCGTCTTCCACAGAACTGATTCCACCGCCAACGGTAAATGGAATATCAATGCGGGCCGCAATTTTTTTTATCAGGTCCGCCAATGTTTTTCTTTTTTCGTTGGTCGCAGATATGTCGAGGAAAACTAATTCGTCAACACCTTGTTTGGCATAAGCTTCTGCAAGTTCAATAGGATCTCCTGCATCTTTGAGTTGTATAAAGCTTGTGCCTTTTACTGTGCGACCGTCTTTAATATCGAGACACGCAATGATTCGTTTAGTAAGCATTGTATTTTTTTAAATCGGCAAGGTTGAATCTGCCTTCATAAATAGCCTTGCCGATAATTGCGCCATGCAGGTTTAGATATTGCAATTCTTTGAGATCATCAACAGACGAAATGCCACCACTGGCATTTATTTTCAGGTTTGGAAATCGTGCTTTAATCTTTTTGTACAAGCCTAGGTTAGGGCCGTTCAGCATTCCATCAGAACCAATATCTGTACACGTAACGTATTCGAGGCCGTGACCAATAAATCGATCAACCAGATCAATAACGCGATAATTGGCGGACTCGAGCCAGCCGTTGATCATTACATTTTCATTTTTTACATCCGCACTTAAGATGAAATTTTCAGAGCCGTGCTTATTAAGCCAATAAATAAATTTCTCAGGCTCTTTAATTGCCAAACTTCCGATGTTAATTTGGTTCACGCCAAGATCGAGCAATATCTCCACGTCATCATCCGATTGCACGCCTCCACCAAAATCCACTGCAAGGGCAGTGCGTTGCTGAATGTCTTCAATAATTTTCCAATTTACTACGTGCCCCTTTTTTGCTCCATCTAAATCCACCAAATGGAGGTATTCAATATCCGCTTCCTGAAATTCAAGAGCTACATCTACAGGGTCTTCGCGATAAACTTTCATCTGCCCGAAATCACCTTGCGTGAGTCTCACGCACTTACCGTCAATAATGTCAATCGCTGGGATGATTCTCATTTACAATACTGTAGTTACGAAATTTTCAGGAAACTTTCCAGTACCATTTTTCCCGCGTCTGCTGATTTCTCGGGGTGAAATTGCACTGCATAGAAATTATTTTTTTTCATTGCTGCACTGAATGGATTAATATAATTTGTGGTGGCAGAGGTAAGCGAGTTGACGGGCACATAATAACTATGCACGAAATATACGAATTGGTCCTGCAGGGTATTGTTAAGCCAATTTGAATTTAATTGCAACGAATTCCAGCCCATGTGTGGAACTTTATGATTATTGTCAGGCTTGAATTTTTTTACTTCCTCATCGAAAATCCCAAGACAAGCGGTGCTATTTTCCTCTGAAAATTTACACATCAACTGCATTCCGAGGCAAATGCCAAGTACCGGTTGTTTTAAACTGACGATAAGTTGATTCAATTTTTTTTCTTTGAGATACTTCATCGTAGTACTTGCTTCACCAACACCGGGAAAAATTACTTTATCTGCCGAACCGATTTTTTCCGGATCATCTGTGATTTCAAAATTCATATTCAGCCTCTCTAATGCAAAAGCTACAGATCGAATATTTCCAGCATTGTATTTTATAACTGCTATTTTCATAAGGTACGAAGTAAGAGTTACGAGGTACGAGATCGTGCGGTTTTAATTGACTTGACAGTAATCGCCAAAAGTTCATTCCCCTCGTTTAGCAGATTCTCGATTTCAACTTTGAAATCCGAATTAAAGTGAAGTAATAACTCAAGAAAATATACTGATTCATCTAATTCTTCCTCAACGATCTTTAGCTTATTGATAAAGTCAGCTGTGGATTTGCCTCTTAGAGCAGCTCTGTAATTTGTTCCTGGTGAACTCGATGAACGAATCAGTTGATTGCAATACGCATTGTTGATCGTATTCTTTGGTAGCTTTTGAATTAAAATTGCAACATCAATGGCAAACTTTTTGAAACGTGCTTTTAAATCTTGCATAAGTAAGTATATTATTTGCTTGATTTTGGTTTTGTTATCTAATTAAACACTTCGAATCTCCTATTCCTCGTACTCCGTACCTCTAACCTTGTACCTACAAACTCCCTTTAGTACTTGGCAACTGATCGCCATCTTTTCGTATGGCCATCCTTATCGCTTTTGCGAATGCCTTAAAAATGGCTTCTATCTTGTGATGCTCATTTGTTCCTTCGGCCTTAATGTTCAGATTACATTTGGCAGCATCGCTGAATGACTTGAAGAAATGAAAAAACATTTCTGTTGGCATCTCTCCAATTTTTTCTCTCTTAAATTCAGCTTCCCAAACCAACCAAGGCCTTCCTCCAAAATCGATCGCTACCTGCGCAAGGCAGTCATCCATTGGTAAACAGAAACCATATCGCTCAATTCCTCTTTTATCTCCAAGTGCTTTCAGAAAAGCTTCGCCCAATGTGATTGCAGTGTCTTCGATAGTGTGATGTTCATCAATGTGTAAATCGCCTTTCGCATTTATTTGCAAATCAATATGTCCATGACGTGCAATTTGCTCGAGCATGTGATCAAAAAAACCGAGGCTAGTTTGTATTGAAGATTTTCCGCTGCCATCAAGATTAACTTCTGCAGTGATGTTGGTTTCGTTTGTCGATCGGATCACCTGAACCGTTCGTTTTGGTCTTAAGAATTCGAAGATATCCCTCCACGATAGGGTGATCAGTGAACAATTCTCTGCGAGCGAACTTTCATCCAATTTTTCTTTGAGTGATTCATTGTTAAACAAGATTCCTTTTGCTCCTAAATTTTTAGCAAGCTGAATGTCTGTGATTCTGTCTCCAATCACAAAAGAATTTTTTAAGTCATAATTGTTGGAGAAGTATTGAGTCAGCATTCCTACTCCAGGCTTACGCGTGGGTTTGTTTTCTCCAGCGAATGATTTATCGATATGAACAGCCTTGAATGTTATTCCTTCCCCCTCAAGGGTTTTGATCAACTTATTTTGAGCAGGCCAGAATGTTTCTTCAGGAAAACTTTTTGTGCCGAGGCCATCTTGATTGCTAACCATGACTAATTCATAGTCAGTTTCACAAGCAATTCTTCCGAGCCAGGTAAAAACTCCAGAAATAAATTCCAACTTTTCCAGACTGTCAATCTGCTGGTCAGTTGGTTCTATTATCAACGTTCCGTCTCTATCAATGAATAATACTTTCCTCATAATTTATTTAATTCGTCAAATAGAATTTTATTTTCATTTGGAGTTCCAACTGTGATTCGTAGGCAATCATTGCAAAGTAATACGTTCGAGCGATCACGCACTACAATTCCTTTGACAATCAATTTTTGATAAACTTGTTTGGCAGCCGTTACTCTTGTCAAAATAAAATTAGCATCGGATGGATAAACATGTTCAACTATTTTAACGTTCGAAAGATCTTTTGCCAGCAATCTTCGTTGTTCGAGGATTTCATTTACTTGCTTGTTCTTGGTTTCAACGTGATCAAGGCGTTCTAAAGCAATGGCTTGTGTTGTCCCACTGATGTTATAAGGCGGTTTTATTTTATTTAGCACGGAAATGATTTCCATTGAAGCGAAGCACATCCCCAATCTCAAACTTGCAAGCCCCCATGCTTTTGAAAGTGTTTGAAGTACAACCAAATTCTTGAACTCAGTTAGTTTTGAAATAAAACTTTCTGAAGAAGTAAAGTCAATGTAAGCTTCATCAACAAGTACGAGACCGTTAAATTTTTTCAATAAAGAGATAATTTTATCAGGTGACAATAGATTCCCTGAGGGGTTATTTGGGCTGCACAAGAAAATCAATTTTGTTTTGCTGGTAATAGCTTTTAAGGTTGCTTCAAGATCAATGTCGAACGAAGAATTTAAAGTGACTTTTCTCACACTTACATTGTTGATAGCGGCACTCACTGAATACATTCCATAGGTAGGCTGAGGGATCAATACTTCATCTACGGCAGGTTCGCAAAAGGCGCGAAACAAAAGATCGATAACTTCATCACTTCCATTACCAATAAATATCCTTTCTTCGTTGACTCTTTTTAAAGAAGCAATTTTCTCCTTTAATTTTCTTTGGTGCGGATCCGGATAACGATTGTACAGATCAGAATAAGGATTTTCGTTGGCATCTAAGAAGACGGAAGCCTCTCCTTCGAACTCATCGCGAGCGGATGAATAGGGATTTAGCTCCTTGATGTTCGGTCGAATTAATTTAGTTAAATCAAAGTCCATAGTCGATAAACAATAATTTCTAATGCCCAATGCGTAAATACCTAATTTCTAATACCTAATTCGCACCGCTTCTGCATGCCCTTTCAATTCTTCTGCCTCAGCCATAATTTCAATTGTAGGCCCAAGATTTTTAATTCCTTCTTTTGATATTTTTTGAACAGTGATGTATTTCAAAAAACTTTCGAGTGATACGCCACCATAACTTTTTGCAAAACCATTTGTGGGGAGTGTATGATTTGTTCCTGACGCATAATCTCCAGCAGATTCAGGGGTGTATGCACCTAAGAAGATTGAACCTGCATTTGTAATTTTTTCTACAAGTTCATCGCAATCATTGGTGTTGATGATCAAGTGCTCGGGCGCGTAAAGATTTACAAATTCAATGGCTTGTTCTTTGTCCAAAATTACAGCTTGACTATTGGCAAGCGCTTTTTGCGCAATTTCTCTACGCGGTAATTTCACCACCTGATTTTCGATTTCCAGAAGCATCCTATCAAGGGCCGATTGATCAGATGTAACTAAAACCACCTTACTGTCCTCACCGTGTTCTGCTTGCGAAAGAAGATCAGCAGCAATAAACGATGGATTTGCATTTGCATCGGCAAGCACTAAAACTTCTGATGGCCCTGCTGGCATATCAATGGCGACTCCTTCCATAGAAACCAATTGCTTTGCCTTAGTTACGAACTGATTGCCAGGCCCAAATATTTTATAAACTTTTGGAACGCTCTCGGTTCCATAAGCAAGCGCGGCAATGGCTTGTGCTCCGCCAACTTTAAAGATTTGTTTTATACCTACGAGTTGTGCTGCAAACAAAATGGCAGGATTAATCTTTCCATTTTTTTCAGGTGGAGTGCAAAGAATCATGTCGTTACAGCTGGCAAGTTTCGCTGGAATACCCAACATCAACACGGTTGAAAATAGGGGAGCGCTGCCCCCGGGAATGTAAATACCTATTTTTTCGATCGCAGTTGTTTTTCTCCAACAAACTACACCTGGTATTGTTTCGATTTTTAGCAACTCTCTTTTTTGAGCAGCATGAAATTTCTCTATGTTCTTATAAGCAATTTCTATCGCGTTTTTTAATTCGATTGGTGTTTGGTCAATTGCATTATCAATTTCTGATTGCGATACTCGAAAGTCTGTCAACTGAGCCTTGTCAAATTGCAAGGTCAGCTCTCGCAATGCCGAATCCCCGGAAGTCTTTACGCGCGCCAAAATATTTTGTACTGAGCTTTCAAGAAAACCTGTTTGCAGTTGAGGTCGCTTGCACAGCTCATCCCAAATGCTTTTATCCGGCTTATTAAATATTTTCATTTTTTAAATTCTTTCTTGATGTGGAGAAAACTCTTGCCAAGTGCCCAATGCCTACTTAGACAATCATTTTCTCAATCGGCACCACTAAAATTCCTTCAGCCCCCAGTGACTTTAACTGATTTATTTTTTTCCAGAAATCATTTTCATCAACCACCGAGTGCAATGAAGACCAGCCTTCTTTTTTAAGGGGAAGAATAGTTGGGCTTTTCATTCCAGGGATCACTTGCGTAATCCTTTCAATAGCGTCATTCGGGCAGTTCATCAAAATGTATTTGTTGTCCTTAGCGACTTGGACTGCCTGAATTCGGAATATAAGTTCGTCAAGAATCTCTTTTTTTTCCTTTTCAAGTTTCGGAGTAGCAATCAGTACGGCCTCTGAGTTCATAACTACTTCTGCTTCCTTTAAGCCATTGCTTTGAAGTGTGCTTCCGGAACTCACGATGTCACAGATTGCATCGGCCAAACCAATGCCAGGGGCAATCTCAACGGAGCCGCTGATCTCGTGAATGCCTGCTTCGATTTTATTTTTTATTAAAAATCCTTTGACAATGTTAGGGTAGGAGGTCGCAATATTTTTTCCTTGCAGCCATTGCGCTCCAGAATATTTTTCCGAGCGAGGCACCGCAATCGACAACCTACATCTTGCAAACCCCAAAGGTCTGATCAGCTCATTTTGTTTTTGCTTTTCAGCAAAAACATTTTCACCTACAATTCCGACATCGGCAACTTTGTCTTCAACATATTGAGGTATATCATCATCGCGAAGGAAGAGAACCTCTACCGGAAAATTTTCAGACTGTGTCTTCAGCTGATCTTTACCATTGTTGAAATGAAGTCCGCTTTCCTTAAGAAGTTTGAGTGATTCCTCCTGGAGTCTTCCCGATTTCTGTATAGCGATTCGAAGTAGTGGGTTCATAGTATTTTTGATTACTTATTCTATTCTTTTCGTGTTCTTTATTCGTGTCAATTTCTGAGCTAAGTTAAGACCAATAAAAAAGGCCTGCCTTTGTTGGCAAGCCTTTCTGATTTCTTCAATTTCCTTTATCTAAAATCAAAACAAAATCCTGCCGTACGTGCCAGTAGCATGATGGTGCAGGTGATGGATGTTTTGATTGAGTGTCATTTTATTTAGTGCACAAATGTAACTGCGTCATTTTGATTATTCCAAATCTTACAGCAATAATCTTTCATTTACCTTTACGCAAAAAGCAAACTAATGTTAGGTCAAAGTAGAATTCTTCTTCTTTTCTTCGTAGCACTCTGCGCTTGTGAGGGCAAAGAAGCCCGATTGCATAAATTTCTTTTGAAAGGCAACATTGCCTCACGTGATAGAAACTGGGAGCAGGCCATGTACTATTATGGAGAAGCAATCAGGCTTGAGCCCTGTTATGCCGATGCGTGGAACAATCTCGGCACGGTTTATTTTCAGCAGCAGCGCTTTGAAAAAGCGATGGAGAATTACGACAAGGCGTTGAACTGCCGCCCGAAATTCATTAATGCGTTGCTTAATCGCGCCAACACAAGCTATGAACTGAAAGAGTATTTCAGAGCGATAAATGATCTGGAAAAGGTAATCGAACTGAAGCCCGACACTTCTGTGACTTACTTTACGCTCGGCCTGACATACACCAGGATGCGCGAGTTCACTAAAGCACTTGATGCATTTGAGAGATCATCGAAATTGACAAGTGCCAAACAAGAGAATCAAAAAATTGAATTGGCCGTGAACCATGCCATTGTTCAGTACTATCTCAAGAATTTTGACGAGGCAACGACTGAACTGCAGAAGGTGGCAAAGCAAAATGATCAGGAGCCAAACATTTACAATACCCTGTCATTAATTGAAACTGAACTTGGCCATTATGCTGAAGCGATGAATTTCATCAACGAAGCTATACGCCTTGATCCTTTGCAATCTTATTATGTCAATAACAGGGGATATATTTTTCTGCTGCAGGATGCCCTTATTAGCGCAGAAGCCGATATTAATTTCAGCATTGCCAAAGACCCCAACAACGCATGGGCTTATCGCAACAAAGGAATTTTTTATTTAAAGAAGAACGATTTTGGTTCGGCTGAACGTTTATTAAAACAAGCGCTTGAAATGGACCCGTTTGTTGACAAAATTCATTTTTACCTCGGCATGGCCTACTTAAAGAATGGCAAGAAGGAATTGGCTTGCTCGTCATTTAAGAAGTCTGAAAAGCTAAATGACAAAATGATTACTCCTGATTTGCTGAAATCTTGCAAATGAAATTATCTGACCTAGCCGATCGATTGACTGAAAGGTTAAAACTCCCATTGCCGGGTAGCATCGCACATGAGCCTTTACGTGCAACTCCAATAGGTGAACTTCGGCCCAAATTCGATCATAAGGTTCCAGCTAAACCCGGAAGTGTTTTGATTTTGCTCTACGAAGACAATGGACAAATTAAATTTCCCCTTACCAAACGTCCTGATTACAACGGCACTCATGCTGGCCAGGTAAGTTTACCTGGTGGTAAAGCAGAACCGGGAGAGGATTTTATTCAAACTGCCTTACGCGAGACAGAAGAGGAAATTGGTGTTTCCAAAAGTGTTGTTAAGGTGATTGGAAGACTGAGCAATTTTTTTGTGATCCCCAGCAATTACATGATAACACCTGTTGTTGCCTATGCGGGATCAAAACCCGACTTTATTCGTCAGGAATCCGAAGTTGTAAAAATTCTGGAAGGAAATTTAAATAGCTTACTCTCATCTGATGCCATTCAGGTAAAAGAAATTATAGCCGCAAAAACATATCGCCTGATGGCTCCGCATTTCTTTATCGAAAATGAAATTGTGTGGGGTGCCACTGCCATGATGTTGAATGAATTGAGGGTGGTATTGCGTGAGCTTATAGCTACGAATCCGCTAGCATGATAAAAAACGTATGTCTGGTTTATCATGAAACTGATTTACCTGATTGCCTTTTTTACAATTCCCCTTACAGTCGTGGCGCAGCGAATCAGTAATACAGCGCTGTATCGTAACGTAAGTTCACCGAAATACTTCAGAATAAACTACGAAAACGATTATTTCTCGGCCACAGATATTTATTACACCCAAGGCATCAACCTGGAGCAGGTGCATCCCAAAATCAAAGGATTTCTCACCTCAAAACTATTGATTCGATCAGGGGTGAGTGAGACTAAATTTGGAATCGCGTTAGAGCACGAAGGATTTACACCTACCAGCATCTCAAATTCTGAGATTCTGTATGGCGACAGGCCTTTCGCTGCTTGCCTGTTTTTAAAGACTTTCGCGATGGTAAATGATTCCGCCCGAAAAGAGCGACTTTCATCCACATTCAGTGCAGGTGTAATAGGGCCTGCCGCTGGCGGGAAAGAAATGCAAGAATCAATTCACCATTGGGTTAATGCCAAGCAGCCGCAGGGTTGGCAAAACCAGATACAAAATGATGTTATCCTCAACTACCAGGTGGAATATGAACGCGGCCTAATTACCTTAGGAAATAACTTTTCATTTTCAGGAAAGGTGGGTGCCCGCGCTGGCTCATTCAGCACAAAGGCCACTGCGGGCAGCATTTTAATGATTGGCTATTTTGACAATCCTTTCACTAACTTTTTGAAACAAAAAAAGAAAACACAAATCCACCTCTATGCCGAACCACTGCTAAACCTCGTAGTTCACGATGCAACTTTACAGGGAGGCTTATTTAATAAGACCAATCCATACACCATTTCCTCTTCTGATATTAATCGATTTGTCTTTCAGGGAAATGCTGGTATTGTTATTAAGATCAATGCAATTCAATTCGAATATTTTCAATCTTACCTTACCAAAGAATTTAAGACTGGTGACACCCATATCTGGGGCGGAATCCGGATTGGATGGTATCTGAAGAAGTAAGCTCATAGGTTTTCATTTTTTCTTAATAAGAATTTCGAAGAATAATTACGTTAATCCCTTTAACTCTTCCAATCCAACCTTATTTTTGCCTCTCATTTTTTAAACTTTATTTATACTCATTCATCAATGGAACGAAACATTCAGCGTATTGCCTCAGAATTAAAATTAACTCCTCAGCAAGTTGAAGTAGTTATTAACCTCTTAGCAGAGGGCGCAACTATTCCTTTTATGGCTCGCTATCGAAAAGAATTGACAGGTAGTTTAGATGAAGTGGCATTGGCTGTTATTCGCGATCGCCATGAGCAGTTGGCAGAATTAGATAGTAGAAAGGAAGCCGTCTTAAAGTCAATCGAGAAGCAGGAACGTCTCACACCTGAACTTGCGAAGTTGATTGAGGGAGCGCAAACAATGGCGGAGCTTGAAGATATCTATCTTCCTTATAAACCTAAGCGAAAGACACGCGCCAGCATCGCCAAAGAAAAAGGATTAGAACCGCTGGCAGTTTTAATCTTCGAACAAAACAAAATCGATCTCGAACGAACAGCGGCAACTTATATTAATAATGAGTTAGGTGTGTTAAATACGCAAGAGGCCCTCGATGGTGCTCGCGATATTATGGCCGAATGGATCAGCGAAAATCAGGAGGCACGTAAGAATATACGCGAATTATTCTGGCAAGATGGACTTATCCAGACTACGTTGATCAAATCAAAAGCAGAAACCGAAGAAGCGCAAAAGTTCAAAGATTATTTTGATTGGAAAGAGCCGATTAAGAAAACTCCCTCGCATCGGCTGCTCGCTATGCGCAGGGCCGAGAAGGAAGGATTTATACTTTTGGATATTTCTCCAACCGAGGAGCTTGCTATTCAATTGCTCGAAAAAAAGTTTATAAAATCTCAGTCGCCCACATCTGAACAGGTCAAGCTTTCCATTAAAGATTGTTATAAGCGTTTGCTGAAACCGACACTCGAAAGTGAAGTGCGCATGGAAACAAAAATGCAGGCCGACATTGAAGCGATAAAAGTCTTTGCCGCGAATCTTAAAAAATTATTGCTGGCATCGCCACTTGGGCAAAAACGAGTACTTGCCCTCGACCCGGGTTTTCGCAGTGGCATCAAGGTGGTTTGTCTGGGCGCCCAAGGTGAGTTGCAATTCGATACTGTTATTTATCCACTAGAGCCACAACGAGAAACATCAAAATCGGCAACCATTATTCTTGGACTTTGTGACCGATTTAAAATCGAAGCTATTGCTATCGGTAACGGAACAGCAAGCCGGGAGACAGAATCATTTATCAAAAGTGTAGGGTTGCCCAAAGAAATTATTGTAGTAATGGTGAACGAAAGTGGCGCCTCAGTTTATTCAGCCTCTGAAGTAGCCCGAGAAGAATTTCCAGATCATGATATAACCGTTCGCGGTGCAGTTTCTATTGGTCGCAGGCTAACCGATCCATTGGCGGAGTTGGTGAAGATCGATGCCAAGTCAATCGGTGTAGGGCAATACCAGCACGATGTTGATCAGACGAAATTGAAAGCAGGGCTTGATGACGTTGTGATGAGTTGTGTAAACTCGGTGGGAGTGGAACTGAATACTGCGAGCAAAGAATTGCTATCGTATGTCTCCGGCCTTGGGCCACAATTGGCAAAGAACATTGTGGCATACCGCAATCAGCACGGGGCTTTCAAATCACGAAAGGAATTAACAAAAGTTCCCCGGCTTGGCGACAAAGCATTTGAGCAATGTGCCGGTTTCTTACGCGTACGCGATTCAAAAAACCCACTGGATGCGAGTGCAGTTCACCCCGAACGATATGATCTCGTTGAAAAATTTGCCAGCGACTTAGGTTGCTCTGTTAAAGACTTAATGACCAGCACTGATCTTCGAAAGAAATTAGACCTGAAGAAATATGTTACGGATACTGTAGGCTTGCCAACGCTTACTGACATTCTCGCTGAGTTGGAAAAACCCGGCCGCGATCCGCGCGAAAAATTTGAAGTGTTTTCCTTCGAAGAGGGCGTGAATGAAATCAAAGATTTAAAGGTAGGTATGGTGTTGCCAGGCATTGTTACCAATGTAACCAACTTCGGGGCATTTGTAGATGTAGGTGTTCACCAAGATGGCCTGGTGCACATCAGTCACCTGGCCGATAAGTTTGTGAAAGACCCGAACCAAGTGGTGGCCGTTCAACAAAAAGTAAGAGTGACAGTGATGGAGGTAGATGTGCCACGCAAGCGCATTGCTCTGTCGATGAAGAGCGATCCGTTTGGTGGTGGCACAAGTGTGAAAGAGAAATCAATGAATACTGTAAGTGAAAAACCAAAACCAAAGCCTCAGCCTCGCAAGGAAGAAAGTATGGAAGACAAGCTTGCTCAGTTGAAGAATAAGTTTAAGAAGTAATTATATTGTTGTATTAAAACTAACATAGGTAGCCATGAAAAAAACAATAATGACTTTACTGGTGATCAGTTCGATTTTATTTCCTGCTGTTTCACAGGACTGGGCAAACCTGAAACGGTATGAAGAAGAGAATAAAATGCTTGGAGCACCTAAACCGGAGGAGAAAAGAGTGGTTTTCATGGGTAACTCCATTACGGAAGGCTGGATAAAGATGGACCCCGACTTTTTCAATGGAAGGTCGTTTATCGGGCGTGGTATTAGCGGGCAAACAACCCCGCAAATGCTGGTGCGATTCAGACAGGATGTTATTGAATTGCAACCTTCTGTGATAGTCATCCTGGCCGGAACCAACGACATTGCCGGCAACACCGGGCCCACTACAATAGAGAACATCATGGGCAACATCGCCTCGATGGCAGAGTTGGCCATTGCCAATAAGATCAGTGTTGTTCTATCGTCTGTGTTACCGGTTTTCGACTATCCTTGGAAACCCGGTCTGCAGCCGGCCGAGAAGATTTTTACGTTGAATAGACTGATCAGGGAGTATGCCGAAAAAAATGGAATGGTCTATCTGGATTATTATTCTGCCATGGTCGATGAACGAAAAGGATTGAAGGCAGGATTAGGCGATGATGGAGTTCATCCCAACTTGGCAGGTTACAAAATAATGGAGCCGCTTGCTGAAAAGGCAATTGCAACCGCATTGAAAAAGGAAATGAAAGCGAAGTAGATGTGTCTTCATGCAACTCAAAGCCATTGTATAACTTGAAACTCTTTCAGGAGTTGGCTCGCTTGCTTTTGGCCTAAACTTTTCTTAAAATTTGTATCCTTAATCGATTGGAATTCAGTGCGGCCTGCTAGTTCTCGGCAGGACTTTTCTCAAACATGTTGGAAGTGAAAAAGTCAATAGTTCAATGATGGCGATTCATTTGCTTTTTAAGACACCTAACCCCAATCCTATGAAGAATCTTTTTTATGCTTTAGTTGGAAGTGCCGCTCTGCTTTCTTGCAGTCAGCCGAAACAAGAACAACAGCTGGAAGCTCAGGCCGTTGTTGAGGCCAAGGCACAACCCACAGAATTTGCTGATCCCAAATACATGGCTATTGGAAAAGAAGGAATTGCCGCTCTTGCCAGCGGAGATGTTGAAACGTGGATGAAAAGCTTTGCTGACAACGCTGTATTTAATTGGTCTAGTGGTGATAGTTTAGCTGGGAAAAAGGCAATCTCAGATTATTGGACAGAACGCAGGGGAAAAGTGATAGACAAAATGACGATCTCAAAAGATATTTGGATGGCAGTGAAAGTGAATCAACCCCAGCGGAAAGAAGATATGCCAGGTGTTTGGCTTATGAGTTGGTACCAGGTAGAACCTACTTACAAAAATGGATCAACATTGAAATTTTGGGTTCACACGATGATGCACTTTGACACCAATGATAAAATTGACCGGGCGGTTCAGTTCATTGATCGCGCACCGATTGTGGCCGCGCTTGCTGCGAAGAAGAAGTGATTGTGGTTTTAATTCTTTTTACAGAGACTTCCCAAGTGGAAGTCTCTGTTCTTTTCTCTCAAGGGTTATAATTGTACTTTGTTAGGATACAAAAAAAGACCTCCATTGCTAGAGGCCTTTGGTGTTCTATTGTAGGATCTTTGCTATCTCCTGCTTTTTTTCTTGGCTGCTTTCTTTACTTTTTTCACCACCTTCTTTGCAGTTTTCTTAACCGTCTTTTTCTTAGCCGCAGCTTTCTTCACTGCTTTTTTTGCTGGCTTAGTTTTTTTAGAAGCTTTCTTGGCAGCAACTTTTGCTTTGGGCTTTCCATTGGATGAGTTTTTAGGCCGTGATTTACCCATCGCATTTAAAGCAGAACCAGCTTTGAACCACTCGATCTGATTTTTATTGTAGGTATGATTCACTTGTATCTTTTCGATCTTCCCATCGCTGTGATGAATAACAATGGTCAATTGTTTTTCAGGGGCGAATGTCATCAGGCCGGTGATGTCGAAAATATCATCTTCACGGATTTTGTCATAGTCAGCTTTGTCGGCAAATGTCAATGCCAACATGCCTTGCTTCTTTAAATTGGTTTCGTGAATACGCGCAAATGATTTCACCAGAATTGCGTGCACGCCTAAGTGTCGAGGTTCCATCGCTGCGTGCTCGCGCGAAGAACCTTCTCCGTAGTTTTCGTCACCTACCACAATTGAACCGATGCCGGCTGCCTTATATGCACGCTGCACTTTTGGCACTTCATCGTATTGGCCGGTGAGCCCGTTGCGCACACTGTTGATGGCTTCATTAAACGAGTTTGTAGCACCAATCAGTAAATTATTAGAAATATTATCCAAGTGGCCGCGGTACTTTAGCCATTTGCCAGCCATTGAAATATGGTCGGTTGTACACTTGCCTTTAGCTTTGATGAGCAAACGCAAGCGTGTCAGATCCTTTCCTTCCCAAGCTTTGAAAGGTTCAAGTAATTGCAAACGATCGGAACCCGGATCAACTTTAACTTCAACTTTGCTTCCATCTTTGGCAGGAGCCAGGTAGCCAGGGTCTTTTACATCAAATCCTTTTTTAGGCAGTTCATCTCCGGTAGGAGGGTCGAGTTTCACTGTTTGACCTTGCTCGTTGATTAAAGAATCTGTGATTGGATTGAAATCAAGTTTGCCGGCTATGGCAATAGCTGTTACCAATTCGGGGGAACCCACAAAAGCGTACGTATTGGGATTACCGTCATTGCGTGATTGGAAATTTCTATTGAACGAATGAACGATTGTATTTTTTTCCTTCCGCTCTGCACCCACGCGTGCCCACATACCGATGCACGGTCCGCATGCATTCGCGAAAACCTTTGCTCCGATTTTATTAAACGTCTCGATGAACCCATCGCGCTCGATTGTATATCGTACTTGCTCAGAGCCGGGAGTGATGGTAAACATCGCTTTCGTCTTCAAACCCTTGTTGGCTACTTGTTTGGCCAGACTCGCTGCGCGTGAAATGTCTTCGTAGGAAGAGTTAGTGCAAGAACCAATCAAACCTACTTCCACTTTCAAAGGCCATCCGTTTTTAGCAGCCTCTTCTTTCATCTTGGAAATAGGAGTGGCCAGATCAGGAGTGAAGGGGCCATTCAAATGTGGTTCCAATTCTGATAGGTTGATTTCGATTACCTGATCAAAATAAGCCTCCGGATTTTTATAAACTTCAGGATCGCCAGTCAAATGCTCCTTAATCTTATTGGCCATCCTGGCGACTTCAGCACGGCCTGTGGCGATAAGATAGCGTTCCATTGAGTTATCGTACCCAAATGTTGATGTAGTTGCACCAATCTCTGCGCCCATGTTGCAGATCGTTCCTTTGCCGGTGCAGCTCATCGAAGTAGCGCCTTCACCAAAGTATTCTACGATGGCGCCAGTTCCACCCTTCACCGTGAGTATTCCTGCAACTTTAAGGATCACGTCTTTTGAAGCTGTCCATCCATTCAATTTGCCTGTCAATTTCACACCTATCAGCTTAGGCATCTTCAACTCCCAAGCCATTCCACTCATTACATCCACGGCATCAGCTCCACCGACACCAATAGCAACCATGCCTAAACCTCCGGCATTCACCGTGTGAGAATCCGTTCCGATCATCATTCCTCCGGGGAAAGCATAATTCTCTAACACTACCTGGTGAATGATGCCTGCACCTGGTTTCCAGAAACCGAGGCCGTATTTAGTTGACACTGAAGAAAGAAAATCAAAAACTTCTTTGCTTTCAGAGTTGGCATTTACCAGATCATCTTTTGCGCCAACTTTGGCAACGATGAGGTGATCGCAATGAACTGTTGAAGGCACTGCTACTTTTGGCCGACCTGCCGACATAAATTGAAGCAATGCCATTTGGGCGGTTGCATCTTGCATCGCTACACGGTCAGGTGCAAAATCGACATACGATTTGCCTCGACCAAAATTTTCAAACTTCTGATCCGAGTGAAGATGCGAGTACAATATTTTTTCGGAAAGAGTTAGTGGCTTGTTCACCACTTTTCTTGCCTTTGCTATGCGGCCGGGGATTGCAGCATACAACTTTTTGATCATGTCTAAGTCGAATACCATAATGTTATAAAATAAGGTTTGGCTGCTAAACTAATAATTTCTATCAGGATTTTATTGAGATTAACCCGATTTTCAGGACAGTCGGTTGATTTCACTGATTTTTAGTGAGTTATGAAGGAGAAATAAACCTTTTAATCAATTCAATTGCCCGCAATTAGGACAGTTGAATACATCATTAACAACTTCTTTTGGCAATAGTTCTAACTCGGTTTGACAGAATCTGCATACTGCCTCAGTATTAACAACCGTGGTGGAGGCTATTCTATCTCCAAGCCTCTGATTCTTGTCTGATGAATTGATCATTAATAAGGCAAGTACACCAAAACAAAAGAACTCAATTGGATCAGCTATTCGTAGCCGCCTTGAGCATTTTCATCGCCAAGAGTGAATAGATAGATGAATGTGATTATGAAAAAAATGGTGTAGTCGATTACATTGGCGTAATACCTTTTCGCCAAGCTCTTTCTAGAACCCGGAATAATAATCATGTCTAATTGCCATGCCTTATTTCGGCATCCATGTCAATGATATCTCGAAGGGAGTTGAGTGCTTTTCTTTCAGATTCTTCAACGCGGCCATCGGCATTCACCACATCATACATATCTGTGTAGATTTTGTATTTCTGGGCAAACTTTACCTGATCAAAGAATTTAAATGAGTCTCTCACGATGGTATTGATCAACGCTGGATCTATCGATTTGTATTCAGCCACTACCGCATTCAACTTCTTTTTAGGATCAGCTTCGGTTGGGAATATTTTGGACATTTTATCGAGGATCACCAATTCTTCATTTTCATGCATCGATCCATCGCACAAAGCCATGTGAGTGTAGAGAAACAAAACGAAATCCTGAAATTGCTTGTGAAGAACCATTGAAGGGATATTAGTAGTACACCCAAAAATAAAGAAAAGGCCTCATGTTTCCATGAAGCCTTTTCTTAAATAAATATTGCTAATTGAAAATTACATCATGCCGCCCATGCCGCCACCGGGAGGCATTGCTGGGGCTTCTTTCTCTTCAGCGATCTCGCTTACTACCGCTTCGGTAGTCAACAAAAGACCTGCGATTGAGGCTGCATTTTCGAGTGCAAGACGAGCCACTTTTGTAGGATCGATGATACCTGCATCGAAGAAGTTTTCATACTTATTCTCGCTGGCATTGTATCCAAAGTCTTTTTTGCCATCACGCACTTTGTTTACTACAACAGAACCTTCCTGACCTGCATTCTCTGCGATAATGCGGAGAGGCGATTCTAACGCGAGACGTATAATATTCACACCGGTAGACTGATCTTCATTGTCGGTCTTCAAATCTTTCAGTGCATCTACAGCACGCAGATACGCTACTCCTCCGCCTGGAATAATGCCTTCTTGTACCGCAGCACGCGTGGCATGCAAGGCATCATCAACACGGTCTTTCTTTTCTTTCATTTCTACCTCAGTGGCAGCACCGATGTAAAGAATAGCTACACCACCTGAAATTTTAGCAAGACGCTCTTGTAATTTTTCTTTGTCGTAATCTGAAGTAGTAGTCTCGATCTGAGCCTTGATCTGGCTTACGCGGCCGGTGATTTCAGCCTTTTTGCCGGCACCATTAACGATGGTAGTATTGTCTTTGTCGATGTTGATTTTCTCAGCACGGCCTAAGTACTCGAGTTTTGCATCTTCGAGCTTCATGCCTGTCTCTTCTGAGATCACTTTACCGCCCGTAAGAATAGCGATGTCTTCCAACATTGCCTTTCTGCGGTCGCCAAAGCCGGGAGCTTTAACAGCAGCAACACGGAGTGCGCCACGGATTTTGTTCACTACCAAAGTAGCCAAGGCTTCGCCCTCAACTTCTTCAGCGATGATCAACAAAGGCTTGCCTGTTTGTGCAGATGCTTCAAGGATGGGAAGCAATTCCTTCATCGAAGAGATTTTCTTGTCGTAGATAAGGATGTAAGGGCTATCCAAATCTGCTTCCATCTTCTCTGTGTTTGTAACGAAGTAAGGAGAAAGATACCCGCGATCGAACTGCATACCTTCTACAGTCTTCACTTCAGTCTCAGTTCCTTTTGCTTCTTCTACAGTGATCACGCCATCTTTACCAACCTTTTCCATAGCAGTGGCAATCATTTTACCGATCTCCAAATCGTTGTTGGAAGAGATAGTCGCCACCTGGGTGATCTCTTGCGAGCCTTTAATGTTTTTAGATTGTTTTTTCAGGTTTTCGACAACTGCGATTACTGCTTTGTCGATTCCGCGCTTTAAATCCATTGGGTTGGCACCTGCGGCTACGTTCTTAATGCCGTGTGCGTAAATGGATTGTGTAAGTACAGTTGCAGTGGTAGTGCCATCACCCGCAGCATCGGCAGTTTTGGAAGCTACTTCTTTCACGAGCTGAGCGCCCATGTTTTCGATTGCGTCCTTTAATTCAATTTCCTTAGCTACTGATACACCGTCTTTTGTAACGGTTGGTGCACCGAATTTTTTGTCAAGGATTACGTTTCGGCCTTTTGGTCCGAGGGTAACTTTTACTGCATTCGCAAGTTTGTCCACGCCCTTTTTAATCCGGTCACGGGCACTGGTATCGAAAGTAATTTCTTTTGCCATGGTTGTATTGCTATTTAGATTTATTTAATGTGAATTAGATGATTCCGAAAATATCGGAGTTACGCATGATCAAATACTCTTTGCCATCGATCGTGATCTCTGTGCCTGAATATTTTCCATATAAGATCTTGTCGCCCACTTTTACAGTTACGGGCTTGTCTTTGAGGCCATCGCCTACGGCAATCACTTTCCCTTGTTGAGGTTTTTCCTTTGCTGTGTCCGGGATGAAAATCCCGCTGGCGGTCTTGGTTTCAGCTGCAGCAGCTTCTACCAACACTCTGTCTTCGTTGGGTTTGAAATTAATCTTTGCCATAATAAATAGTAATTGATTGAAATTGGTTTAACAGTTTTTGTTTTCCTGCCTGCAGGCCCTGCGATTTCAGTGCCAACTAGCTCGAAATGCCATTTGTTGGTCAGATTTTCTTATTTCGGGCAGCAAAGATGAAAAAAATTGGCAGACTTATGGAACTTGGTTGCCTTAAATTGGCAGATTGGCAGAGTAGGGAACTTACGGCTTTCTTTGCACCTTCATTTCTGCGCGCCTGTTTTTAGAGTGTTCTTCTTCAGGACAGATTACCCCATCGCTGCAGCGGTTCAATATTAATTCCTCACCAAAACCAACAGCAGTGATTCGATTCTTGTCTATTCCATTGGCTACAAAATAGTCTCTTGTGGCTTCCGCCCGTCTTTCAGATAGGCCTTGATTGTATTTTTTTGTGCCGCGTGCATCTGCATGAGCCCCAATGTGAAGTGTTGTTTCGGGGTACTTTCTGAGCGTTCTTAAAATCTTGTTTAGATCCTTCTTCCATTCTGCTTTTACCACGTACTTGTCATAATCAAAATAGGTAACGGTCTTCTCAAGGTACTCTTCCTCAATAACGATATCATTGAGCAATTCCTTCTTCGTTATGTTTTTTGTGTTGAGGTCAAATCCATTGGAGATAAAGCCCTTTTTCGTGGCTTCAATTCTGTACTTGTGATCGGGTACCACCCTGAACATGTATTCGCCATTGTTGCCAAGCGTCACGGTATCAACCGTATTTCCATCCAAGTCTTTAAGCAATAAAGTGGCATTTGGAAGAACAGTCTCTGTTTCGTTACTAAAAATCCTTCCCTTGGCAACGATTATTCTTTGCTTTTCTAAGGGGATAAGCAAGCTGTCAATTCCGAAAGGTTGGCCGATAGTAGAGATGCCGATATCATTCAAGCATGTATATCCTTTTTTCAGTGCATTAAGTGTAAGGTTTTTATCGAATGGCAGTTTGAGCTGAAATTTCCCGACCTCATCACTTCGCACAGAATCAATTACACGGCCCTGCTCATCTTTTAAGACAATGGTTGCATCGGGGATAATCTGATATAGGCTATCCAGATTTCTAGTATAACCTTCAAGGAAAATGTAGTTGGCTACGAATGAATATATGTCATCTGATCCCATTCCATACAGCCGGTTGGAAGAAATAAACCCAACCCTCCCGATTGAATCTGTGGCCAGCGAAAAATCATCGTAGGAAGAATTAATTGGATAACCGAGATTCCTTGTAACTGAAAATTTTCCCTGCTTTAATTTAGAAGTGTAGATGTCAAGTCCCCCATAGCCGCCATGTCCGTTGGTCGCAAAATAAAAGGTAGTGTCATTAATCAGGAAAGGATAGAGTTCGTCTCCGGCCGTATTGACGGCAGGCCCTGCATTGACAAGGTTGGTCCATTCATTTTCGATCAAGTCGCTATAATAAATGTCTGATCCTCCAAATCCGATGGGAAAGTTCGCAGCAAAATAAATTCGCTTCCCATTTCTGGTGAAAGCGGCATGGCCCACAGAATAGTCTTCGCTGTTGAAAGGAAATGGAACTACGTTTCTAAAGCCACCTTGTGCTCCAACATCGGCCAAAAATAATTTTACTTGAGTTGTCTTCGTTGAACCGACTACCTGCTTTTGCCCATTGAAGTTGTTTGAAGTAATGGCGGCCTTTTGGCCGCCTTGGTAAAATGAAACGGGCCCATCGTGCAGGGTTGTTTTTAATTCGTCTTTTTTGAAAAATGACACTACGCCATAATTGCCGCTACCGGAGTTGCTGGCTACATATAAATGAGAAAGAACTTCTTCCTTCGAAGAGGAAGACACTGACTTTCTTTTTATAAATAAATCATTGTCACGCGTGGAAGCAAACACCACCTCATTCTTGAAGAAAGTTGCCGCGTAGTCAGAGTGAGGGGAATTAAGTGCTTTGGCTTGCTCAAGTGTAAACAAATCTTCATCCTTCATGTGTTTTTTAACATTCTTTAGGAAATTAATTTGCCTTTCGATCAATAGACTATCTACTTTTTTCTTGTCGATTGAATTCAATGCATCGATGGCATCATCATATCTATTTGATGTGCACAGAACTTGAGCGTACTTATATTTTGACTCTGCAGAAACATCCTGTTCCTTTATCAGCAATTCATACGCTTTTTCTGCGGAGGGCAAATCATTTAGCTTCACATAACAGTCTGCGATGCGTTCTTTTGCATAAAGTGTCGATTGTTTTTTTTCAACCATACGGTGGTAGATGGGCAGCGCATTTCTATAGGCTCTCATTGCATAGAGGTGATCAGCCTTCTTGCGATTGTCATACAGGAACGTGCTGATGTTTGTGCTTTGGCAAAAGCTTTCGGAAGCTGCAACAATGGAAAGTATGGTGATAAACGTTCTCATCATTCAAAAATAACGCGGGCTTACAAGCCCTTTTTTGTTGTACACAAAGCGGTAGTTGACCATCAATTCGTGTGAGCCAACGGCCACCGCATTGATAGGGCCGGTGGCCACTTGATAAGAATAGCCGAATTGAATTTGATCTGTAACCTGAGCCTGTAAGAGCAGTGCCATCGAATTAGATGATTTATATGACAAGCCTACCCAGACCACTTCATCCATTAAAAGGTTTGCGTTTAGATCAAATTCAACCGGCCTGTTGTCAAGAAATTTGAGTAAAGCATTGGGCTTGAACTTAAGCATTCGGTTAAGAGTAAACACATAACCGCCAGTAACGATAACTGGCTTGTTTTGGTAGATCGTCTGGAACTGTGCACCCCTGTCAAAAACATTATTGATCAAGTGAGGGATAGAGATGCCCACATAAGCGAGTCTTGTATAATAGTATAAACCAGCACCAATATTTGGACGTGCCTCTCGAATGTCATTTCCAAATACAGGGTCATTTGGATTGTAAGTATCCAGGTGAGAATAATCCGCGCGGTAAAAACTCATACCGCCTTGCAAGCCCATTGACAATGTTCCTTTTGATGATATAGGGAGGCGATAGGCATAAGAAAAATGAATTCCCGTTTGATCCACCACACTGATGCGATCGTGAATAACCAAAAGGCCGAGGGCAACTCGCTTATTAAGTAATGGTGAATGAAGCGATACCGTTTGTGTATTGGGCGCCCCTTGCAATCCCACATTTTGAAAGCGGGATAAGAATGTTGCGCTTAATGCATCGTGACTGCCGGCATAGGCAGGATTGATGGCCAACCCGTTGAACATGTACTGCGTGTATTGTGCAACTTGCTGCGCCTCAGCTGAAATTGCTGAAATAAGGACTATCGTGAGGATATATAAAGATCGAGCCTTCATTAGTTTCGTTTTAGCACGACATAACCGCTTATCGGTCCTCGTCCGTCACCCAATTCAACTGAATAGAAGTATGTTCCCTCAGCCAATGAGCCTCTTGCTAAGCCATGATTTGATTGACCATACCAATTATTGGTCTCGTTGGAATAACCGCGTGTTTCAAAAACCACGTTATTGAATCTATCGAAAATATGTACTGTATTATTCGGAAATTTCTCTATTCCATCAATGTGCCAGTAGTCATTCTTACCGTCACCATTGGGTGATAGAGCTTGGTATACCTTGAACGGTGGAGGGCCAACACTAATAAACACCGTTGCCGAATCATACAATCTACCCCTGTCATAAATTCTATAGCGAATTGAATCCGGTCCAATCCAATCAAAATTCGGCTTATAAAGAATGGCTGTGCCATTATTGGTAATGGTTGCATTGCCTTTGAATGAAATAACCCGATCAATCACTAAGACATCGGCAGAATCTTTTTCATAGATGTCGTAAAATTCTTTGTAGGGAGTTTCAATCACCAAGTCATTCGTCAGCACATCAAAAGTATTTTCACTTCTACCGATGACGTCATAAGAGTCGTCAACAGCAACAGGCGGATCATTGACCGGAGTAATGGCAATCACTACATTTATGGTTGTACAAAGCGCGGGTGTGCCATCATCGCATGCTCCTAAAGTCCACGTTGAGCGACCATTGTAATTTTTAGCAGGATTGAAGTCAAAGCAAAAGCCGAACGTGCTACTCTTTGTCATATCGCCTCCACCAAGCAAATTGCCAGGGCTCGTGAATGTGATTACGTTACTGTCGACATCGACTACGCTTAAGCAAACCAGTCGTTTAGCATCTTCAAGAGTGTAGATTGTTGGTATTGGTAGAATGGATGGTGGATCATTTACCGGGGTGACGTTAATGGCTACTGTTGCAACGTTGGAATCTGTAATTCCATCATTGGCCTTGAAGGTAAAGCTATCTTGCCCGTTGAAATTCAATGAAGGAGTATAGGTGACATTTGGAGGCGTGCCTGTCATGGCTCCATTTGCAGGTGGAGTTACAATGTCATAGGTAAGAGGGTCTCCGTCAACATCTGTTGCTGTCAGTGTAATAATGGCAGGTACATCTTCTGCTGTGGTAACGCTTTGGTTATTTGCCCCCGATTGGTTGTTGGCAGTTGGCGCATCATTCACCGGAGTCACTGTGATAGAAATAGCTGACACATTTGAATTGAGGCTTCCGTCACTTACTTCGTAGGTAAAACTGTCAGTGCCGCTATAGTTTGAATTTGGTGTGTAGGTTAACGTTGAGCCGCTTCCGGCCAATGTTCCGTTCGTTGGGGGAGTTACGATAATAAAGGTGAGTTGATCACCATCAACGTCATTGCCTGTTAGAATTATAGTTACGCTGTTATCTTCCGCAACGGTGATGGTTTGATCGCTCGAGGTAGGCGCATCGTTTACCGGTGTGATGGTTAAGGACACAGTTGCGGTATTTGAATTTACAGTTCCATCGTTTACATAAAACGTAAAATTGTCAATACCGAAGTAGTTAGCAGATGGTGTGTAGATTAGGCCAGGTGCCGTACCACTCAACGTGCCATTGCTGGGTGGAGTGGCAATGGTGTATGTCAAAACATTACCATCAACATCAGCTGCGGTCAAAATAATTGAGACGGGTATATCTTCTGCAAGGGCCACACTCTGACTATTAGCGACTGGCGCATCGTTCACGGGACTCACTGTAATAGAAATTGTTGCGGGACCAGAGTTTATAGACCCATCATTTGCAATGAAGGTAAAGCTGTCAGCCCCATTGAAATTTAAATCAGGAGAATAAGTGATGTTGGGAACGGCTCCACTCAACAATCCGTGCGTAGGCTGGCTCAACACGCTATATGTGACTGGATCTCCTTCAATATCAGTTGCTGTTAATTGAATATTAGCAGGTGTGTCTTCGTTTGTGTTGATCCCTTGAGCGTTGGCAATAGGAGCATCGTTCGCGGGTGTCACCGTAATGGAGACGGTTGCGATGTTTGAATCGATAGTTCCATCATTGACTTTGAAAGTAAAGTTGTCACTGCCATTGTAGTTCGGTGCCGGTGTGTAAGTAAGGTTAGGCACTGTACCGCTGAGCGAACCATGGGCAGGCGGAACCACTACAATGTATGTAAGTGCGTTTCCATCTACATCGCTTCCCGTTAGAGTTAACGAAGATGGAGCATCCTCTGCCGTAATCACAGACTTGGCATCGGCTATTGGCGCATCATTTACAGGAGTTACGTTGATGGAAACAGTGGCCGTGTTTGAATCAACACTTCCGTCATTGACTTTGAAAGTAAAGCTGTCGTTGCCATTGTAATTCAGAGCGGGTGTGTAGGTAAGATTGGGTGCTGCGCCACTAAATGCACCGTGTGCAGGAGGATTTACAATTGTATATAATAAGGCATTTCCGTCCGGATCACTCGCGACAAGTATGATCGCTTGAGAAACATCTTCATTTGTTACAACGGACTGATCAAAAGTAATGGGCGGGCTATTGGTGGCACTTTGAAGGTTTAGAAACAAAGTGGCAATATTAGAATCTGTAGTACCGTCATTTACTTTGAAGGTGAATTGATCGGGACTGTCAGAAGCGTCAGGAGTATAGGTAATGCTCTGTCCGGAAATTGCTCCTACAGATCCATGAGTTGGGCCTGTTACCAAGATATAAGTTAAGGGGTTCCCGTCAACATCACTTCCAGTTAATGTAATTGGTTTGGCTGTAAGATGTGTATAGGTTACACTTTGGTTATCAGCTACGGGCGCATCGTTGACGGGAGTCACGGTGATGGAAACCGTGGCGCTGTTTGAATCGACTGTTCCGTCATTGACTTTGAAAGTGAAGCTGTCACTGCCGTTATAGTTGAGTGCCGGTGTGTAAGTGAGGTTGGGCGTAGTGCCACTTAGTGCTCCGTGTGCCGGTGAGGCGACCACAATGTAGGTAAGCGCATTCCCGTCCACATCACTTCCCGTCAGGTTGATGGCCATCTGAGTGTCCTCCGGAGTAGTCACGCTTTGGCTGTTGGCCACTGGAGCATCATTTACAGGTGTAACCGTAATTGAAATCATGGCGACATTCGAATCGACTGTTCCATCATTGACTTTGAAAGTGAAGCTGTCGTTGCCATTATAGTTGGCAGCAGGTGTATAGGTCAGGTTGGGAGCTGATCCACTCAACGCCCCGTGGGTTGGCGAACTCACTACGGAATAGGTTAGTGCATTGCCATCGACATCGCTGGCGGTCAAAGTGATTGCCTTCGCAATGTCTTCAGTTACAGTTACACTTTGGGTGGTGGCTACAGGTGCATCGTTTACAGGTGCTACGGTAATCGAAATGGTAGCCGTGTTTGAATCTACTGTTCCATCATTGACCTTAAAGGTGAAACTGTCGCTGCCGTTGTAATTTAGAGTTGGCGTGTAGGTAAGATTAGGGGCCGTGCCGGTGAGCGTTCCATGAACGGGTTGAGTTAATATCGTGTAGATCAGGATATCTCCGTCTGGGTCACTTCCAGATAAGATGACTGAAGTGGAAACATCTTCCGTTACAGAAACGGACTGATTATTGGCAGAGGGTGGATCATTTGCAGGTGTAATCGTAATGAGCACACTAGCGTTGTTATTTGAGTCAGCACCGCCATCGTTAACCTTAAAAGTAAAATTATCAACTCCGTTATAATTGGCGACTGGAGTGTAAGTCAAGTTTGCGCCTGAGCCTGTAAGGATGCCGTGTTGTGGCTGAGTAACGATAATATAGGTAAGAGGGCTTCCTTCAATGTCGCTTCCGGTTAAAATAATTCCAGCCGAAGTATCTTCTTGTGTTGTGATACTCTGACTATTTGCGACTGGCGCATCATTAACCTGAGTAACATTTATGCTTACAGTAGCTGTATTCGAAGTAAATATCCCATCACTCGCTTTAAAGGTAAATGTATCAGCGCCATTGTAATTAGAGCTTGGAGCATAAGTTACATTTGGGGCAGCTCCGGTAAGGGTGCCATGGGCAGGAGAACTTACAATAGTATAAGTGAGAGGATCTGAATCAGGATCAGTTGCCACCAGCGTGACCCCTGTTGGTGTGTCTTCCGACACGTTCACTGATTGATTTTGGGCAACTGGTGGAGCATTTGGTTGAACAACCGTGACAGAGGTGCTAGACTGACTTCCACCGTTTAGTCCACAAGGTGGAGTATTTGCGTCTTTCTGCGCTGTCGCAACAATCTTATCGTAATTCTGAAGAGGGCCAGCTAGCGCAACCGACCAATTGATTCCTGTAGCGTAAGCGGCATCCGTCTCGCGAGGGGTAGCAGACCATTGATTTGTAGTTCCCGCAATAACCGGAAAAACTTGTACCACGATGTAAATGCCATTATCGCATGTTCCTGATACCGAAGTCTGCCCTGCGCGTACGGGTTGATTAATGCCAGGCGCATTAACGGGAACACTGTTAAAGCCGCTGCAAGTTTCGCATAAGTTAATAATTGCTGTAGGGCACTGGTTGGAAACAATATCAGTGAAAGCGCAGGCATTACAATGTGCGTATTTCGCGTCATCATCATTTACGCCAGAGATATCGGCAATTTTGCCTCCCATAGCACAAGTTGCGGAGACATTGGTTGCCGCGGCAAAGCGCACGCCTGTGTTTAAGCTGATGCCAAACACACTTGCCAAGTCGGCAACGGATACATAGAAGTCATAGAAGTAATCCGGGTCACCGCATGAGGCCTCATCCGCAACTGAGATTTGAAAGTGAGTGTCGAGAGGGTATGTAATTAGGGGAGTAGAGCAGCTGCTTATCCCATCAATATTGTAAACGATCACGCCAAAGTTCTGGTTCTTAATAAGAGTGACGTCAATTTCGAATCCCGGGTTTTCAGCTGTTGCATTCGGATCGTTTGCTCCGAAAAGACCGTCCGTGTCCAGGAGAATAGTCCACGCCTCAACACTCGGATTATCATCTCCAACCCTGAATCTGAAAATCAGATTGTTGTTGGCATCTTTTACAGCGTAAACGGAGTGCCCTTTTGTATCGGGAATTAAATCTGTTATGCCACAGGATTTGCCAGTATTGTCGCCAGTTGCGTCCCCGTTCACCTGAGGGATGCCGAACATATTTACTTCAAACTCGGGAACCCAATAGTTGGTGCTTGTAGAGAATCCGGCTGCTGTTTTTGTGACAAATCCATCTTGATTTGGATCAAGAACGCTAGAACCTGCTTTTATAATCTGGCCACGCAATAGCTGCTGAGCAATTGTTGACTTTATGAATAGAAAAGTCAACAGAAAGAATATAAAGCCAACCTTTCTCAAAATATTGAAAGTTACGAGCTATAGATAGCCTCCTAATTTAATGAAAACTTAGTACAGTATGTAACCTTATCGGCTTCGGAGACATGCGAAATCTGTCTAAATAGCACCCCAGAGAGCACAAAACCAAGGCTTGCTATTACTTTACTAAGGATATCCTTAGTAAAAATCAGGAATTCCTGAGTCTCAAGAATCGCCTTTAACAGATTCGATTGAGAATATCTAGTATGAGATTTTATCAAAAGACAAATGTCTTCAAAGCGTTGAGCTAATTTTTTTATTGAAGCTCTCTTACTTGGATTAACTTGGCATCAAAATAAACAAGAATGATACCCGTAAAAGGATATGCTGCTCAAAACCCCAAGGCTCCTCTCGCACCTTTTAAATTCGAACGGAGAGAATTAAAACCACACGATGTTCTGATAGATATTATTTATTGTGGTGTTTGTCACTCCGACATTCACATGGCCCGCGATGAATGGGGCGGAGCAATTTACCCATTAGTTCCGGGCCATGAGATTGTGGGAAAGGTAAATCGGATAGGATCGAGTGTTAAGAAATTCAAAGTGGGGGACCTGGCTGCTGTTGGCGTCCTTGTGGATTCCTGTCGTGAATGTTCGAGTTGCAAGCAAGGACTTGAGCAATACTGCGAAGTGCATTGGGTGCCGACTTATAGTGGTTATGAAATGGACAATAAGACCATTACCTATGGAGGATACTCCAATCAGATTGTGACAGACGAAAATTACGTTCTTCAGGTTCCAAATAATCTCGATCGCAAAGGAATCGCGCCTTTACTATGTGCCGGCATAACAACCTATTCACCTCTTCGCCATTGGAGGGTTGGCAAAGGACACAAGATAGGAGTGGTTGGACTTGGCGGACTTGGCCACATGGCTGTGAAGTTTGCTGCTTCGTTTGACGCTGAGGTAACCGTGCTAAGTACTTCGAATTCAAAACAAGCCGATGCCAAAAGATTGGGGGCGGCACATTTTATTAATACAACAGATGAAGCGCAACTCAAAAAAGCAAAAGGTCAGTTTGACTTTTTGTTGAATACAATCGCGGCCCATCACGACATCAACTCGCTCGTGGCTTTATTAAAATTGAACGGCACCATGATCATGGTCGGTATTCCACCCGAAGACCCGAGCCTTTCAGTTTCAGGACTTATCGGCAAGAGAAGAACAATTGCGGGGTCAATGATTGGCGGCATTCGTGAAACGCAGGAGATGCTTAACTACTGTGCGGAGAAAAACATTGTTTCAGACGTTGAAGTGATCGCTATGAAAGATATCAACATGGCGTATGAGCGAATGATCAAAGGCGATGTGCGCTATCGTTTTGTGATTGATATGGCTACCTTATAAACTAGGAACCCTCAGAAAAAAGCCCCTGCGTTTCATGCAGAGGCTTTTACAAAAGAATCAAAAAAGAAAAACTGTTACTACTGTTGCTATCATTTGAATAATTGATTTGCAAATCTAAAGAGCCGGCATGAGCGAGGGCACTTTGGTGTTCCGGTATCCGCTCGAGTGTACTCCATATTGGGGAGATCGCGGAAGTCGATGATGATTCATTTCTTTTTTGAATCAGGTGTCCTTCGCGATGACACTAAAAAAGGAAGCCGTCACACAGTTTATCGAACAGTCTCTGCTTTGACTGACGCGTTGAGCCTTCAGGGAGGAGCTCACTTTGCTTTGACTGATGCATTGAGCCTTCAGGGTGGAGCTCACTTTGCTTTAGCTGACGCGTTGAGCCCTCGGGGAGGAGCTCACTTTGCTTTGACTGATGCATTGAGCCTTCAGGGAGGAGCTCACTTTGCTTTGACTGATGCACTGAGCCTTCAGGGAGGAGCTCACTTTGCTTTGACTGATGCACTGAGCCTTCAGGGAGGAGCTCAC
>JACOSO010000051.1 GCA_016178785.1 Bacteroidota bacterium
ACCGGTTGTAACTATACGCAAACATGGACTGCTAATGTAAGTGACGGTTGCAGTAATGCAGCAACGGCTGTAAGTATTACTCATACATGGAAAGAAGATTTAGTTAAACCAGTTATCAGCTCAACAGCAACCAGTGGTGATTTGGGTTGCAACCCAACTGTGGCTGCACCAACATTTACCGCCAGTGATAATTGTGATGGTGATATTAGTTCAGCAATTGTAGTAACAACAGCTGGTCCAACCGGCCCTGCCTGTGCCCGTACACAAACATGGACTGCCAATGTAAGTGACGGTTGCAGTAATGCAGCAACAACTGTAAGCATAACTTATACATGGAAAGAAGATTTGGTTAAACCTGTGATCAGCACAACAGCAACCAGTGGTGATTTGGGTTGTAACCCAACTGTAGCAGCACCAACATTCACCGCCAGTGATAATTGTGATGGTGATATTAGTTCAGCAATTGTGGTAACAACAACCGGTCCAACCGGCCCTGCCTGTGCCCGTACGCAAACATGGACTGCCAATGTAAGTGACGGTTGCAGTAATGCAGCAACAACTGTAAGCATTACTTATACATGGAAAGAAGATTCACAGGCACCAACCGTGACTAAGGGTATTATATCGGGTTGTTATACAAGCAAGGCAGCGGCAGAAGCAGCGGTATTGGCGGCTACAACGTATAGTGACAACTGCACAGCAAATGCAAACTTAAATGTTGATATAGCATCAAATATTGACGATCCATGTAATGCAAAAATTATAGTAACTGTTATTGATGGTTGTAATAATGTAGGATTTGTTGATTATACAGTAAGTATAGATGCTACAATCCCCGTGATAACTGCTACCGGAACTACATTGTCGATCCCTGGTTATAACCCTTCAGCAGCAACTATAGATGCCGCCCTGGGTAGTGCAACGGCTACTGATAATTGTTCAGTTGGTACACCAACTTATACAGATAGTCCGGTAACAGTGGATGGATGTGAACATTCACAAACAAGAACATGGAATGTTACTGATGGTTGTGGTAACCCGGCTACACCAGTTAGCCGTACGGTAACATGGTTAGTAGATGTAACACCACCATCTATTACTTGTCCGCCAATGCAAACAGTAACATTAAACGTTGCATGTGGAGCAGTATTGGCTGATTATACATCTTTAGCTGTTAAGAGCGATAATTGCGGCGGACCAGTTTCAATTACACAAAGTCCTTTACCGGGAACTGTAATTGGCGGAACCGGTACTACACCTGTTACATTAACTGTTACAGACGAAGCTGGCAATACCAATTCCTGTACATTCAGTGTAATTAAATCAAGCAGCCTGGGCCCTGTAATAAATTTAACTGATCCGTCATTGGCAAATGGGTCAACATCTTTATTTGCAACAGACCCGGGAGCATGCAGTACTATAGTACTATTTGATTATTTTGTGACTATGCCTTGTGGTGGAGAATTAGGTTCAGTTAGTGCAACAGGAATACCTTCAGGTCATGTATTCCCCAAAGGATCTACGTTAGTAACTATAACTGCTACAGATCTGTCTGGAAATACATCCACCTATTCATTTACAATTAAAGTATATGATGGTGCGCCACCAACTATTAGTTGCCCGGCACCGGTAACAGTTTATACTTCAGGTGCAGCCCCTGTTAACATACCTGCAGCCACCATTGGTACAGCAACAGGTAGTGATAACTGTGGCGCAGCAACTATAACTGCCATACGCAGCGATGCTTTAGCACTCTCATCGCCATATCCTGTTGGTACTACC
>JACOSO010000049.1 GCA_016178785.1 Bacteroidota bacterium
ATCGATGTCGTTACTGGAACTCGCGCAGCTGAGGAATATCCGGGCGCTCTTGTGTCCCAATGATGAATTAACAAAATTCATATCGTACCAACTGGCAGCGTAGCCTCTGAAACGTTTTACACAGAAAAAAGGACTTGACCGATGTGTATGCGCCGATGATGCCTGGATCTGTAGAACTCAGGATGGGTACTGTTCCATCGCCAGCATTGAGATATACCGGCTTGCGGAATTTTCCTTTCTTTTCATCGTAGATGACAAAGCAAGGTGTCGATTGAGTGTTGCACGTTACATTGAAGACTTCGATACCCGAGAAATCAAGATTTGCTAAGCTGGTTTGCACTGATGATGAGAGATCAAGAAGCGATCTATTGAATTCATACGAACCGTCTCCGGTAATTTTGTTGTAATACCATGCCTTCTTTTCAGCATAGCTCAAAGGGACGTATTGTTTTCCACGCTTAATAAGAAAAGAAGAAGAATTTTCATCATCGTAGACTTCGGAAGAAAATAGCTGATATGCGCCTGCCATATTTCTAGCCAAATGCTTGACCTGGTCATTTGAAAGCAATATGTCAAGGGTTCCCAAGCCATATCCTGTGCCTGCAATATGTTGGATGATAGGGGCACCCCGATGCGGAGTACCAGCAAAGATAATTTTCCCAATTACGGACTTATCAAATCCAGGCTGTACAAGTGCCCCTTTCGCCACAAGGCCTCCCATGCTGTGAGCAATGATATTTACTTTCGGGGAGGATGTCCATGACAAAACGTTCTGGATGAAATTCGAGAATTCTGCACCCAAGCTCACAAGGTTCTTTCGCCAGTCATACGGAAAAATAAACAAATCCTCTGAAGTATGAATGTCGTCGAAGTTATCAAGCACGTAGCCATCACTCTCCAATTTGGCAATCAACCCTTTATAATGAGCGAGAGGGCCAGCCTCGGAGAATGGGTAGATGCAATCGAGCCCGACCGAATAGCTAAGTTCTTGTCCTACTGACAGTGAGTTATCTCCCCGGATTGGTGCTACCTTGATGTCATAGCCAGAACCCTGCGGTGGATTTTCACCCGTTTCGTCTAAGTACAGCGGTGAAACGTCTACTGTTCCGCAAAACAGTAGCGATTTCAACCAGACCCTTTCATTCGCCTGAAGGTGGCCGTCGTTGTTGGCATCATTGAAAAGGCCAGAGCCCATTATGCCAGGTACGATGATAACCGGGTAGTGAGAAGACTTACTAAAGGAGACTGCGCCAATAATATCAATTCCAGTCACAACGCTTCTAATATTGTAACAATAAACCTTTATCGTATTCACACCAGAGTGAAACAATGCCGGGTCACTAATCTCGAAATTGGTAATATTTTGGAAATATGGCGATGATCCGTTGGTCGAGCCCACAATGAAATCGTTAACAGCAACTGCCGCAGAATCATCAGCCAAGAGACTTAGAAGCAGCCTGGCATTCGTAAATGATGCGTCCAATGTAAACGTATAATCATACTCGTAAAGGCCGTTCACGACATCTCCGCCTGTGACCCATCGACTTCCGAATAACAAATTCCAACTTCCATTTTGTTGCACTACCGTTGACGGCCGAGGTTCAGTTGTGCTCGGGACAGGATCAACTGCGACGACCCACTCATTATCAGCTTGACCATAGGTGATTGGTGAGTGCGATGCCTGATCATAACCTGTTGTGAAATCGATTATATTTCCGAGAGGAGCAGCTGAGGCAACCCATTTCGGGCCGTTCGTCAAAGTTCCAGTATTCGAGTGGCCAGAAATATCCGAGGTCACAATTCCGAGTCCTTCATCCAACTGAAAGTAAGTGATTAAGCCAGATTCCGCACCTGAAAGCCGACGATTCATATTCTGAAGAATCTGAGATTGACTTAAAGCGATGTTCCAAATACGGACTTCATCCATGTCTCCCTGAAAGGGCCCATAGTTTTCGGTCCCATTAGAACCGACATCTCCGCTTGGATGGGCAATCATCGTGCTAGTAAGTCCAGTCCTAACAAGTACTGCGTTCAAGTATAGTTGCGGTTGTTTGTTTTGATAAACAACAGCAACATGGTTCCAGCCTGCAATCGTTGAATTGTAGACAAGTAATGACGGAAGATAACTACTTGCATGCTCAAACACGCTGACACCATTCGTCCCTACTGAAATTCCAACTCCGGCGTGCCCGGAACCATAATTGCTTGTACCGTGCGTTGGATTAATCGCATATCGCTGACCACTTGTGCCAGCGGTGCCAGAATTTGTCTCCGCAGTGGCGTTCCGTGTTGCCGTAGGATTCACCCAGAACTCAATCGTGAAATTATCGGTAGTCGAAGAATACATAGCGCCGACGGAGACATAATCATTTGAGCCATCGAACTGAAGAGCATATCCCGGCCCTTGTGCGTGCACAATTGTTGTATGCAAGCACAGAGTGATAGCAAACAGTAGAATGATTGTGCATCGAATATTTATCATGTTCAACTCCTCTGTTTTGAAGTCGTTATTGGTTCTTGTCCGATCCATCTCTTGGAGGGGTGGAAAGGGCATTACGCCTAACGTTTGTGCTTTACGCCGTGCCGTTTGCTGCTATGATAAACTAATTCTCATTGCAGCAAACGGCATGGAGCGAACTCTATGACTTTAGCCGAACTGATCTTTAACATCGACTTACCAAAAAATGTGAGCGGCGTAAAGCAGCGTTGTTAGCTGGCGTTTGCAACGAACCATAGTCACTTTTCACTGTTTTGTGAAGCCGACAGATTGAAAGTTAGCAAATTGCTGTTGTAGCGCCTGGGCAAGAATTGGGTCAATGTCAAAGTAGAGCGATTCTGTCTTGAGAACTTCATCAAACGGATTATAAACGGATACTGCAATCTTATATCGGCCAGCTGTCAGAAAGAGAATATCAATAATTGCAGCTGGCTCAAGGGTGCTTAGTAGACGGTTCACGTGGTCGTTGAGTACCTGAGATTCATCTTCCTGTTGTCGGGCGAGATTCTCCGTCATTTGAGCAAATCTTTCTGTAATTTTCTCCCATTTTTCATCTATCATCTGACGCCTTTGGAGTGCTTCCCGTGCTTTTGCAGCAGATTGTGTAGTCGGAGACGGATTCTCTTGTTGGTCGGAGAAAGTTATCTTTGACCCGATTGTCTGTACTTTCAAATAATCCAGAAGTTCATCTACATGTTTTTGATTTTCCTTAGGAACGACTTTAGCGAGAGATGTACACCAAGCTGTATACCTCGTATGTCGGTCGGGCACCGGCTCATTGACCTTAAAGATGAATGTCTGACTTTCGATTGATTTTCCAGAGATCATCAGGGGCAAGTTCTTTTCGGTGCTTATTCCCTCAAGCTCGACTTTTTTGTGCGAGGCGAGATTCTCAACTTGCATAGAAATCTTGTGGACCACTAATGCTTGCTCTGAGGATCCAATCCCACGGAAACTAAGTTGCAGTACTGCCTGCGGGAGCCCGCCGATTGTGTTAGCTATTAAGAGATGAGGTGAGATAGCGATATCAAGCTGGACGGGTCGCAAAAAATTCCAGTAAGCTGTTAGCGCAGAGACAAGCAGAGCAGCGATTGAGAGCAGGAGGGTTATTATCCTTACACGATGATTATCGTTTGACATAGTATTCTCCTTAGTTTATTTATAATGTTATCACATGATCTTCCGTTGCAATGCCAGCTAACGTCTCGCAAAAACACGCAACATTTTGTGAACTCCGATGGACTCATTTCCTCGTGAACAAAATGTTGAGCGAGGCTTTGTCGAATGTTGGTCATACCAGCGTCGTGTTTTTACGTGTTATACGTTCGTTGGTGCAAGAGACATGTTGTCGATTCAAATTACCGGCGGCAACCATAACCATTCAGATTTATTCTTGTCATGAAACCGCCAAAGCTTAACCCTTATTGACATTAACAACTTAAAGAAAGCACGTTTGTGTTGCCGCCGCCGTGTGTAAACATTTCCTTACTGTCTTTGCACCAATGACGGATAACGTCTGCAACAAAAATGCCGTTGCGGAGCGAACTCTTATTGACAAATTTCTCGTGAGCGAAGCAATGGTTCATTTTACATTTTTGTTGCTGTTAGTTGCAGTTGCCCATTATCTAAGCAACATAAGTTTCTTCGTTTCGGAAAATTCGTCAGCTTGGAGGCGGTAGAAATACATGCCGCTCGGCAAAGTACCAGTATTCCATTCAACCTCGTATGTACCTGCTTGCTTAAATCCGTTCTGTAGTGTAGTAACTTCTTGGCCGAGAAGATCATAAACCTTTAGAATTATCTTGCTGTGGTAGTGTACTGCGTATCGGATAACGGTGCTTGGGTTAAATGGGTTGGGATAGTTCTGAAAAAGAGAATATTGAGTCACGAGATTATTCAAATCATCTCCAACATGTGTCACGGCTTGCGTGCTGCGGTATAACCCATGCGTTGTTCCTGCGAAAATATGACCACTCGGTGCTATCAATAATGCGTAGATTCTTCTCGACAACGAATCTAACCCTGTATTGATACTATCCCATTGCGCCCCGTCATTCGTGGAACGGTAGATACCATCTCTCGGCAGCCCGGCAAAAAGATGCCCTTCACTACTTACTGCTAATGCCCATACATACACGGCACCGTAAGCATCTGTTGGTAATCCACTATTCAGTTGTGCCCATGAAGAACCACCATCTGTTGATTTGAAAAAGCCCCGACCATCATCACCAACGTAGAGCTCACTAGTCCCAAACGCAATTGCATCGGCATCGGGAGAAGGGCCTGGATTCACAAGCGCCGACCAGTTATACCCGTTATCGGTTGAACGAAACACCCAATTGTTTTTTATTCCGACATAAAGATCACTGTTTGAATGGATCTGAATGTCTTGAATGCCCGGGGGTAATCCATTGCTCATTATTGTCCACGTTATTCCATTATCAGTCGAGCGACGTAAGCTATCGCCTCCACTATTACCACCGGCAAACAGGGTTCCCTGGTTGTTCAAAGCTAAACGCCAAACGCCAAAGGGAAATGTAGTTGAATTTTGCAAAACCCAACTTTCTCCATTGTTGGTTGACCGATAAATACGACTTCCAGAAGCAACAAACAGTTCATCGTTCAAAGGGTTTATAGCAAGTGCCAAAGAAGGAAATGGAAGACCAGAATTCACTTGTACCCATATTGTCCCTCCATCGGTAGAACGATAGACACCGGAATCAGATGTGGCAAAAATATGACCCTGAGAATTTGAAGCAAGTTTGATAACGGCAGCCGATGGCAACACGGGCTGCCAAAAATCTTGTGCGTGTAATGCTTGTACGCACATTAACATGACGAACAATAATTTTGTATTCATAATTAGCTCCTTATATTTATGGGCAATTGCAACTAACGTTTCGGCAAACACCGCCGTTGTTTTTGCCGCTATTAAACGACCAATTTCTTCGCGGCAAAAACAATGGAACGACCACTATAATCCTTTTCAGCAAAGGGAGTGTCGGTGTTTGCCGTGTTATGCGCAGTTGCGTTCACCGTCATAACCACTTTTGAATGTCGGCGACAATTTTTGTAATGCCAGAGAGCGACTCCTTCAGTAGCCACAGTGCAGAAGCGTCGATCCCGTTGAATCTAAAGTCAACCCACGTGATAACTTCGACAGTTTGTGAAGGATGAGGTACAGGCATTTGAGTTCTTGGATCAACCGGTACTCCACCGATAAATACTCCCGATCCAAACTTGACTGCATCTGGATTCCACGCCACTGAACCACCGCCTTGGATGTTCACCTTGACTTGTTTCGTCTCGGATCTAGTTTGTTCGACTATGTCACCATGCTTGTTCTCGTTATTCACTCGATTGAACAGCCGATGAAGTCCGTATATTTGTGTAAAAATTAGGAGGTGCCGCTCCGGTTGGTTAGATTTGAAGTGAGCAAACCACAAATTCTAATCAAATAAAAGGAGACAGCACCATGAATAAGAAGA
>JACOSO010000055.1 GCA_016178785.1 Bacteroidota bacterium
AGGAATTAGGAATTAGGAATTAGGAATTAGGAATCTGGAATTAGGAATCTGGAATTTGGTAGCACGGTAAATGGAAGCTTTAAATTTTTTGGTGTGGTTGACCATCTCAGGCAAAACAAAAACTTCAGGTTCGATTGTATAAACTAATTCATCGGGGTGTTTTTCTCGATCCTCCAAGTATTTCCTGTTTCCTTCAATATTAAATTTTAAAATCAAAATTATTTGATAATCATGTGGGGAATGAAACATGGGAAGATGAGAAGCATAAATGATCTCACTTCCCATTAACAGCATGCCGTGTGAGGCAGGTTTATCAGAATAGTGTTGGCCAAAAACCGAAGTGGTAAGAATTAATACGACTAAAGTGAAACTAAGATTTCTAATCATACAGCTCTGCCTCTAACTCGAAATCAATTCCTTCAAATCAAAGATTGATGCACTACCAAAATGCCACGTACAGTGCAGCAATTACGCCCAGCACCAACAGCATTCCCACGCCAAATCTCTTTCCAACGCGGAACGCAGATAAATCAACCTCAATGTGATTCTCATTCTCTTTTTTAGGCTGGAGCAAGCTGGTGATCACCATCAATGCAACTAAAATCAAGAACACATAACCCATGCGGTGCAGGAATGGAATGTTTGGCAGCCATTCATTGAAGCCAATGCCAAGAGGAAGGGTAGCCAACGCTGCTAGCAAAGCGGCCAATCCATTCGCCCGCTTCCAAAACATACCCAACAAGAAGATTGCAACTACCCCCGGTGAAATCAAGCCCGTAAAATCCTGAATAAATTGAAACGCCTGATCAAAGCGGCTTAACTGTGGCGCCATTACAATGGCGATAAGCATAGCAACGATGATGGCTACCTTGCCCACATTAACCAAATGCTTTTCAGAAGCATCTTTCTTAAAATATTTCTTGTACAAGTCGAGAGTAAAAATGGTCGAGATGCTATTGGCTTTTCCAGCGAGTGACGCGACAATCGCAGCGGTAAGTGCAGCAAACGACAACCCTTTCAATCCTGTGGGAAGTAAATTCAATAAAACAGGGTATGCCCGATCTGATCTTAACACTTCTTTCGATTCATCACCAATCTGAATCGTGGTCATCATCTCTGATTGAAAAAATCCATTCTTATATAAGACGAAGGCAGCGATGCCAGGCAGGACAACGATTACAGGCATCAACAACTTTAGAAATGAAGCGAAGAGCAAGCCAGACCGTGCTGTTGGCAAATCTGCACCAAGTGCCCGTTGAGTAATGTATTGGTTGCATCCCCAATAATTCAAGTTCGCAATCCACATGGCGCCAATTAACACTGCAAGTCCGGGAAGTTTTTGGTAAGCATCTTCTGTCCCCCCTTTTCCATCAGGCATCATCATCTGACCTTTGTTAAGTACCATGTGAAAGTGATCACTTGCATTTTCCTTTACATACGCTAACGCGGTCCAGATGTCACCGCCACTTAATTTCTGCGCGACCAACTCAAGTGCGAGATAAGTCGTAGCTAATCCACCCAACACCAAAACCAAAACCTGGATCACATCGGTAAAGCCGATTACTTTCATTCCGCCCAGCGTAATGATAACTGCAAAGACGGAAAGTCCGATCACACAAGTCGTGAATCCAAAATCGGTGATGGTGTTGACGGCAAGTGCACCCAGATACAAAATCGAAGTGAGGTTGACGAAAATATAAACGAGTAACCAAAACACCGCCATAATTGTGGCCACAAGAGGGCTGAACCGTTGCGCCAAAAACTGGGGCATGGTGTAGATTTTATTTTTAAGATAGATGGGCAAAAAGAAAACGGCCACTACAATCAATGTAACGGCCGCCATCCACTCATAGGAGGCAATTGCCAGGCCCATGGCAAACCCAGAACCCGACATGCCAATGAATTGCTCAGCTGAAATGTTAGAAGCAATCAGCGATGCGCCAATGGCCCACCAGGTGAGCGAACCTTCGGCTAGAAAAAAATCCTTTGAGTCGGCTGCCGCTTTTTTCTTTCGCGAATAAATCCAGTAACCGTAGGTAGAAACTACAATTAAGTAGATGATAAAAACAATATAGTCGTTGGTCTTCATTTCGTTAATGGTTATGGTTTATCGTGCCTTTTTGCCTGAGCTATTAACGACAAACGATTGCGGATACGTTAACGCTCCCTCCAGTCGAGTACGGTTTTAGTTTTGTGTACTCCACCAGAAAGTTCGACTTGATAAAAATCAGGTTCTTTTTTGAAAGCTGCAAAGTATTTTTTTCGAACATCATCAATTATTGCCGGCCGAAGTTCCTTTTTGATGAGGTTTATCGTGCATCCACCAAAGCCACCACCCATCTGCCGGGCTCCGGTAATCCTATTTTCACTAGCCCAGTTCACCAGCCAATCCGATTCCTCGCAACTCACGTCATAGTCTTTACTTAACCCCCAGTGCGTTTCGTACATCAGGTTACCAAAACCTGTTAAGTCATTCGATTTTAAAAGTATCGCTGCCTTTTGTGTTCTTTCAATTTCGCGAACGATGTAAAAACATTTCTTAAAAATATTTTCGCTCATCAGCGATTTAGAAGCTTCAAGCATTTCTGCGTTTACATCTCGCAATGATTTTACATTGGCGAAAGTTCTCTGCAAGACCGCCACACCCTCTTCACATGAAGCCCGTCTGTCATTGTATCCCGACTCATTCAACGAATGCCTCACTTTAGTGTCGATTAATAGAATTTCAAATCCTTCAAAATGCACTGGCAAATACTCATGCGTGTTGCTTCGGCAGTCGAGCAGCATCACTGATCCTTCCTTTGAAAACAAACTCGCGTACATATCCATGATGCCGCACTTTGTGCCTGCGAATCGGTGTTCGGCTTCCTGGGCAATCAGTGCAAGCTCGAGTTTGCTCAATCCGCATTCAAAAATTTCGTTCAACGCAAAAGCAAACCCACTGCACAACGCGGCTGATGAAGAAAGTCCAGCGCCAGACGGGATGCCGCTGCTAAACAGGCAATTGACTCCTCCCATTTTCCTTCCTCTCCTCTTGAACGAATCAACAATGCCCATTAAATAATTTTCCCAGCGATTGCCTCCTTTCAATCCATCTAATGCAAATGAAATTTGCTCATCCAAATCATTCGCTGTAATGTTGAAGAGATCAGTTTGGTTTGACTCAATAGCAAAGACAAAATGTTTGTTGATGGCTGCAGGCATCACGAAGCCTTCGTTATAGTCGGTGTGTTCCCCGATAAGATTGATTCGGCCCGGAGCGATGAACATTAATGGCTTTCGACCGAAGTGTTTTTCAAATGCAATTGCTGTCTTTGAGTTGATCATTGAATTAAAATCAAGGAATCAAATTTATCCCGAAATCGGACATTGACCTATACATACTGAACAGATTGATCAACAAAATCATCAATTAAGAATTAAAATTCAACGATTAGTACTGGCATATCCTTTGACATAGTGTGATCCCAAAGCCCTAATCCCAATGCTTAAATACTACCTACTCCTCTTCAGTCGTAACCTGCAACGGCAAAAACTTTTTTCGTTCATCAACATTCTTGGCCTCTCAGTGGGCATGACCAGTGCGTTGCTAATGTACCTCTACGTAAGCAGTGAATTCAGCCACGATCGGTTTCACCAAAATGCCAATCGGATTTTCCGCGTCAATCAAACTTTTATTTGGGGGGAAGGAAATAAAAATCAGTTCTCGAGTACCGGCCCCGGGGTCTCGTTTGCCCTTGAGGCAGAAATTCCTGAGGTAGAACAAATTGTTCGGATTAATACGCCTGGAGATTTTTTAATGAGCTACACTAATTCGAAGAAGGAAATAAAATCTTTTGATCAAAGTAAAGTCTTCGCAGCCGATTCTAACTTCTTTCAAGTGTTCACATTTCCATTAGTGAAAGGAAATCCACTCACCGCCTTGCGTAATCCGCAAACTTTGGTAATGACGGAATCAACAGCAAAAAAATATTTCGGTGATGAAGATCCTCTGGGAAAAATAGTGCGAGTCGGGGAAGGCAATCAACAGCAAAACTTTGAGGTAACTGGAGTTGTGAAGGATATTCCCGACAATTCGTACATCAAATTCGATGTCATGCTTTCAATGACAAGCTTTCCTGTTGTCAAACGAATGAGCTGGAGTTGGATCTGGACACAAGTAGAGACATTTATACTATTAAAGCCCGGAGCATCTGAAGATCAGGTTCGCGCACGACTCACCAACATACCACGAACGTATGCAGCACCTTCAGTCAAAGCAGCCATGAACATGACCTTTGACGAGTACATTAAAAGCGGACGCGAGTGGAATCTTTACCTGCAACCCCTTACTGAAATTCACTTACCAAAATTATTAGTTTACAACCGACTCAATGACGCAGGCAACATTAAAATTGTTTATGCTTTGATGGCGGCAGGCATCGTAATGGTCTTGCTTTCATGTATCAATTTTATGAACCTGTCTACCTCACAGTATGTAAGGAAAGCGAAAGAAACCTCTGTTCGAAAGCTCCTTGGTTCAGGACGCACCCAACTTAGTACTGGCTTTTTTGTGGAAGCATTTTTGTTTTGTTGCATCAGTTTGATTATTGGGATTTGCCTCACACAAGTAATTTTACCCACATTCAATATAATCACCGGCAAAACGCTGCAATTCAATTTATTCAGCGATTGGAAAATCATTGCGGCTCTCGCCTCTCTTTTACTGGTCATGAGTTTGCTTTCGGGGAGTTACCCCGCAATTTTTCTAAGCGCATTTAGTCCGGTAGAGACTTTAAAAGGAAAACTAAAATCAGGAAAAGAAGGGCGAACACTGAGAAGTTCAATGGTCGTTTTTCAGTTCATGATTTCCATGGTGCTGATCATTCTCACCGGAATTGTTTCGCAACAACTAAGCTACGTAGCCGAAAAAGATTTGGGTTTCGACAGGGAAAACTTATTGCAGATCGATCACTCCGAATGGATCAAGAGCAAAGAGACTTTTATAAATACCCTCACACAAATGCCAGGGGTTGTCAACGCGAGCCTGACCACATCAGTTCCTCCTCGCGTATTTGGTGGGGATTCATTTCGTGCAAAAGAAAGTGAAAAAACAATTCCCCTAAATTTTGCGAAGTCTGATGAAAACTATTTGCCTACGCTGGGCGCGTCTTTGAAGTTCGGCCGAAACTTCAGCAAGGATATTCCGGGTGATTCAACACGGGTTATCCTAAATGAAACTGCGGTAAACGCCATGGGATGGAAAGTGGATGAATCCGTGATCGGCAAAAAAATTGTCTATCCAGGAAATAACAACATTGAATTTGAAGTTATAGGTGTGACCAACGATTTCCACTTTTGGGCACTCAATTCACCTATTGAGCCGATGGCCGTGTTTCATTATAAGAGCTCAATTTATGAGGGTCCTAAGCAATTTGTTGTGTTGCGCCTGTCAGCACAAAGCAGTGACGCTTTGCAAAGCACTATCGGATCTTTAAAAGACAAATGGAAAATTTTCACTGAAGATAAACCTTTTGAATTTTCCTTTGTTGATGAAAACTTTGCCAATGCATTCAAAAGCGCCCATCAATTTGGTAACTCACTGACTCTTCTTGCAAGCTTGGCCGTTCTTATTGCCGCGCTTGGGTTGCTGGGCATGACCATCTATATGCTTGAGCAACGCACGAAGGAAATCGGCATACGAAAAGTATCAGGCGCATCTGTGTTGAGCCTGGTTATGCTCATATCAAAGGATTATAGCAAGCTGATTTTGATTGCCTTTGTGATCAGCGCTCCGCTTTCCTATTGGGTGGTGCAACAGTGGCTGCAAGAATTTGAATATCGAATTGCACCTTCACCATTTATTTTTGTATCTGTGGGATCAGGCACCCTGTTGCTCGCGGTGTTTATTACAAGTTACCATTCGATCAAAGCTGCAATGAGAAACCCTGTGGAAGTGCTGAGAGATGAATAGAATGATTCAAGATTCAAGGTTTCAGATTCAAGGTTTCAGATTCAAGATTTCAAATTTATTTTGGCAAGACTCTGGCGACACGATATTATTCGTAATTTGAAATTTTAAATCTGGAATTTAGAAATATGAATAGAATCTTCGCTGCATCCGTTCTTCTCTTATTAATGGCTTGCTCCTCCAAGGAAAAAAAAGATGAAAAAGATGAAAAAGATGATCTTATAGAGTTTGATTTGGTAAAGGCATTTCCACATGACGTAAATGCATTTACACAAGGGCTCGTAGTCGAGAATGGAAAACTTTTTGAGAGCACCGGTCAGAAAGGCTCGTGGATTGCTGAAGTAGATTTGGCCACCGGTATCCAAAACAAAAAAATAATTCTTGGTGACAAATACTTTGGCGAAGGCATCACTTTCCTTAATAATAAAGTGTTCCAACTCACCTGGCAAAATCATGAAGGTTTTGTGTACGATGCACGGACATTTGTCAAAATAAAAGATTTCACTTACACTCATGAAGGCTGGGGCATCACTCACAACGGCACGCATCTCATTGTGAGCGATGGCACTGATGTGCTTCATTTTTTGGATACAGTATCCTTGACAGACGATCATATCATTCATGTGACCTATCACGGCACAGCAGTTGAAAAATTGAATGAGCTTGAGTTTGTTGATGGCTATGTTTACGCCAATCAATGGCAAACAGCAATCCTATTGAAAATCGATCCTGCCACGGGCAAGGTAGTTGGCCGGTTAGATTTATCTTCCCTTGGCGAGGAAGTTTCAAAGTTCAATGGCTCATTCGATGTGCTCAATGGCATTGCTTATGAAAAGAAAAGCAAACTGTTTTTAGTTACAGGAAAACTATGGCCGGTTCTATTCGCATTGCGATTGAAAAGTTAAAAATTCAGATTCTTATCTGTAAACTGAACATACTCCTTCAAACCTTTGGTTTCAATCATTTTTACCAGGGCTTCTCTGAATTTGCCGATAAACTCTTTGCCCAACTTGATTTTATCTTCTTCCGCAAAGCTTCCACTTCTGGACTCAACTTTATAATCGATGTAGCTATTCAGCGTAAGTAGTGTCGTAGGAAAATCAAAATAGGCGGAGTCATTTGGGCTTTTAGAAATCAGGAGGACATCTCGAGGTCGGCCTTCGTTTAATTCAAGCGTGATTGTTTGATTCGAGAAATTCTTGTCATTCATTTTGATCAGCGTCCTTTCAACCTGTTTAGGCTCCAATTCACTTAGTCGTTCGGGTATATAAATATAAAACCGACTCTTATTGCTTGTCTTTAGTATTTGGGTAATGGCAGGTTCGAGGAAATTATTCACATACCCGTAAGCCAATGCATAGGAAGTTGAAAACTCTTCCTTGGCAAGGCGCTGCGAATATTCATTGAGTAATCCGGTAATTGCCCCTGATATCAATCCCAATAACACAGTAACCGGTTCAGGTTCAAATGGAGGGTTTTTTACTAATGCCCAAACCAAAGCGGCTGCAAAAGTGGAAAGCCATAAAAATGTTAAGATTATTCTTGTTACCAGTTTTATGCTCACTGTTCAATTTTTGAATTTGAATTCTAGGATTTGGGATCTATTCTCAAGCTCCACCCAAAACATCCAAGCACAATCAACAACACTGCCCAGTTTGATGCAAGTGTCACTTTGTTTCCGATTACATAGGGTTTAGGTTCAAATTTAAATTCAACAACATGTTTACCTGCAGGGATTGAAAGTGCACGAAGCACGTAATCTGCTCTCATGATTTTAACTTCTTTCCCATCAATGAAAGCATGCCAACCTTTTGGATAATAAATTTCTGAAAACACTGCCAAACCATCAGCGGATGATTGTGATTCGTATTTCAAATATTTTGGTGTGAATTCTGCAATTTTGATTTGAGCCGTACTATCAAATTTGGAATGTGGAATTTGAAATTTGGAATCATCAACCACTGCCACATTTTTAGTGTTCACTTCTCCAGTCTTCTTCAATTCTTCGTTCGCAGAAGAAACTTTTAGCACTTCATTCACAAACCACGCATTGCCATTGGCCAAAGGATTAGTGATTACATTTGCAGCATCTGGTCCGTACAAAATATATTTTGCATTAAGCATGTTCAGCACTCCGTAATTTTCGAAACCGGTATTGCCTTTTTGCAAATTATTGACCATTCGCTTCGTCTCACGAATAAGGCACGAATCGTATAAATCCTGATAGCGTCTAAGCTTCGCGCCATGATAACCACCAAGGGAATGATGATAGTAGGAAGTGCGCGCTTCATTCCACGGGCTTTCTAAATTATATACACGATAATAGCTTTTGTCAGTCAAGATTGCCGCATCTGCTCCAGTCTCAGAAAAAAAAGTATTTGCATGCTTACGTTGAAATTTTTCTTTTGTAAACGAACGTTTATCTACGAACGATAAATCCATTGCGACCAGGAAAATCAATAGTACATAGAATCCGATTTCAGAAATTTTCTTCCGCAAATCAAAATATAAAATGATGAATATGGGGATGATAAATCCAAGAGAGCGGAATGCATCAGCACGCATTAGACCCCTCCGGTCTGCTTGAAGTGCTTTGGCAAACCAGACTGGCAGTTGCTGTTCCCCATCTCGGGCAAAAGAACCCATTCCCGCAAAAAGTAAAATCAACAAGCACAAGCCACCTGTGACACCGAATGCAATTAGCAATTGCTTCCGGGTTTCCTTGGTAAGACCATTGTTTAAAAGTTTTTCAAGGCCAATCATTCCGAGCAGAGGCATCAAAAAAAGAATGATGATCAGCGTAAAAGTCACTGACCTGAATTTATTGTACACCGGAAAGTAATCGAACATGAAATAGTTGAACGAGGAAAAACTGGCGCCCCAGCTGAGCATGATGCTCAACACACTGAGCGGTAGCACCCACCACAACCATTTTTTATCAACCATTAAAATTCCAATCACAAAAAGAAAAACAATGATCGCTCCTGCATAGTAAGGTGCCCCGCTCTCTCCCCAATACGATGAAGTATAATTCGCCAGTTGATTAGCTAACTGATTATCGCCACTGTTGACAAGTGCTTTATATGATTCGCTATTTTGATCTTCAACAAAAAAGCGCGAGGTGCTTCCTCCGTAAAAATCAGGAATCAATAAAGTCATCGGCTCACTGATCTGATCGTTATATTCGAATGCACGACTTTTTGATAATCCATCCGTCCCTGCAGGCGACCCGGGCTTCGAAAGCTCAGAAGGTCCTCTTATGGAGTACTTCGTGTATTCAGTGATCGCCCAGAACTGTCCGAAGAAAGTTCCTGCAGCGAGGATAACTGCCGGGATTAGGATGACAACATTGGTAAAAAAAACTCTTATTTGCTTTTCGCGATAAGCCCAAACTAATTGCACCAACCCGTAGCCAACTACAATCAGCACAAGATAATAGGTAATCTGCAAATGATTCTCACGCAAGTGAAGGGCCAGGGCCAATGCAGTTGTTGCGAAACCCAGCAAGCGTTTTCCTGAAAAAGCCAGATGAATGCCCGCCATCACCAAAGGCATAAAGGCAATTGCGCCAATGCGAGCGTTATGTCCAGCGCCTAACCCAATGATCATGTAAGACGAAAGCCCGAATGCGATAGCGCCTGCAATCGCAAGATAAGGCCGAACACGAAATGTCAGCAGCAGAATGTAATAACAGAGAAAGGCCAGAAAAATGTTATTGATTGGATGAGGAAGAAAAACCGACATCATCCCCTTCACCCATACCACCGGACCATCGCTCCATCTCACGCTCACCAAGTAAGCAGGCATGCCGCTGAACATCGATGGGGCCCACAATGCTTCTTCACCTGTAGCTTCGCGATAGTCGGCAATGGATTTACTTGATCCTTTAAATTGCTGAATGTCGTGCTGATCAAGTGTTTTGTTATCAAAGAAGATTGGATTGAAGAAAATTATGGTAATAATTAAGAATACAACCACTGCGAGCAGATGCGGAGCAATGTCTTTACGGAAATCAATTTTTTTCATTAAAGAATTACAGTTTAAGCCGGCAAATTAACTCTTAAATGATCAATTCGACAATGCCGATTAGCCAATGAATAATTTTATTGATTAGCCAATGTCATAGAGGCACATTAAATTGGCTTATTGATAATTGACACATCGACCATTAAAATTAAAATCTTAATGAAAAAAATAATTGGACTCCTATTGCTTTCAGTCTTGTTTCAATACACAAATGCACAGTCTAAAAGAAGTGCTGACGAAAAAGAGATACGTTCTGTACTAGACAACCAAGTGGTCGCGTGGAACGAAGCCAACATCGATAAGTTCATGAAAGGGTATTGGAAATCGGATTCAATTCTTTTCATCGGAAGAAAAATCACTTCAGGTTGGGACAGCACGCTGATCCGTTACAAAAAAAGTTATCCCGACAAAGCAGCGATGGGCAAGCTTCGATTTGAAATTCTTCGAATGGACTTCACCTCCTCTAATGCTTGTTTAGTTACAGGAAAATATTTTCTCACAAGAGAGAAAGACAACCCTAGCGGAATCTTCACCTTACTTTTCAAAAAGAAAAAAGGACAATGGGTGATTGTGTATGATCACACTTCTTAACCCTTTTCTTTAGATGGATTTATAGCTCACAATGGAAAGGAACGGTTGCATTGAAATGATAAAAGTCTCAAGTTCATTTTGAATCTCCTCTCCGTTCTGTTTTGAAAGCACAAGATGGTGGCCAAAGGAATCTACAAGCAACAAAGGAGAAGTAATATAAGTCAGGGCAACTACATGTTTTTCGCGATTGGTAATATCCGAATGAACAATCTCTGTTTTAAAAATATCGAAATGGACCCCGTTTCCCAAGGAATCGGTAAGACCAGGAATTTTATTGTGCAATTCGTTTACATACAAACCAATGGCGAAACCTACTTTATAATGTAATGAATTGGCTTTGGGATTGGCCACAATCATTTCTGCAACTGTTGTAAATTTTTTTCCGCGATTATAAACCTGAGCCTGCATCAGCAGCTCCGAATAAGTATCATTAAAGACATTCCGCTCAAAGCCGGACTGTGCTGACGCGTCAATCATTTGTTTATAGGCGAGCTTGACTAGCGGCTTCATCATCAGCCGGCAACATTAATCGTGTGCGTGAGCGCATAACCGTTCGTAGTGTCACCGGCAAGAGAACACAGTTCATTGTCATACCCATCACTAAAAACGTTGTCCTTAGCAAACGACAGTGTGTTTTCGCCATGCGCAGCGTACAATGACGTTTTATAAACAGCCTGCGTGACGTCATCGGGAAAAGCAATCTGAGTTGTAATCACTGAATCGTTGCCATTGCTGTTAGCGCTATTCCCTGCGGTGTACACTTGCACATGAATGTGTGTCATTCTACCCACGTACCATCCCGGATAGATCGTTGTAAATTTTACCTGGCCGTTGCTATCCGTTGTTTGTCTTCCGCGTAAAAAAGTATATCCCGTATAATCCTTCGTTCCTAAATATCCATTTTGACCTGAGTATCCGGAATAGTATCCGTCTTTATCGCAGTGCCAAATATCGACAACAACACCAGCCAGAGGTGAGCAATTATTATTCTTATTGGTAATAGTGATCGCGATGCTCAGTAGCAACCCTGCTTTCCCTTCGGTGATGTCAACTCGCTGAATTGATGAACCGCGGCTGGTATAAAGTGGATAGGGTCCATCCGTTTCAGAAGACGTGAGTGTACAGCTTCCTGAATTGGAAGAAGAGGTCGATGAACTGCCCGAAGTTGAGTTGCTGGAATTTGGTGTCACCGATTCCTTTTTGCAGCTATCAAGGCCCGGTAAAACAATGGCGCTCAACCCCGCCACTCCCATTCCTTTTAAAAATTCTTTTCTATCCATAGTCGATTTGTTATTTGGTTCATTCAATACGCAATGAGATCATTTAGTTTCTCTTACGTTTAATGACCGTAGATCAATAGCTCAAATGCGTAGATCAATTTGACCCACCATACCTTTTCTCGAATGCCGAAGCGAATTTTTCACCAACGGGTAGTGATTTCTTGTCGATGAAGATCTGGTGCTTTTGAAAAGAAGTGATTTTACTCAAATTGACAATGAATGAATTATGAATTCTAAAAAAACTGCCTTGGGGCAAAATCGACTCTATGCCTTTCAGGTTAATTCTCGTGAGAATAGCCTTCGAAGATGACGCTAAGAAAATTTTCACATAATCTTTCAGTCCTTCAACGTAAAGCACGTCATCACAAAATATTTTTACTTTTTTATAGTTCGCATTGATCACAAATGATTGGCCGGCATTGGAGGGTTTAGCTATTCGAAGCAAAAACAACTCACGCGCTTTATTCACTGCCTTGACAAATCGATCGAAAATGATTGGTTTCATCAAGTAATCAATCACATCCAATTCAAACCCATCGAGCGCGTATTTTTCATAAGCGGTGGTGATGATGACCATGGGAGGGTTTTTCAATGTTCGCAAAAACTGAATCCCCGTGAGGTTGGGCATCTGAATATCAAGAAATAAAAGATCTATGCCATCTTCGATAAATGGCATAGCAGCTTTGGCAGAAGAGCATGCTCCGGCACATTCAAGGAACGAAATTTTTCTTATCTCATCTTGCATCAACCTCAATGCATAAGGCTCATCGTCCACCACCAGGCATTTTATTTTCCTTGATTCGCTCATGGCTCAAATCATGTTTCCACTCAAGATCAATTCCAGTTGAATAAAGAAAACGCTGTCCTTTTCAAAATAGTGCAAAAGATATTGATTTGGGTAATGAAGGTTTAATCGCTTGATCACATTCTGCAGCCCTATGCCTTTTTCCTTTTCTGTGAATTTATCAATTCGATTTTCACTTTTAAAAATCAAAGCAATGCCATTTATACCGAGGCTGATCCTATTTCTGAAAGCACCCGAAAAATCTCCATGTTTGAAAAAATTCTCGACCAGGGGCAACAAAAGAAGGGGTACAATCTGCTTATTGGTAAAGTCGCCTTCCATCAAAAATTCTACAGCCTCAGGGTTTTCGATTCGCATTTTTTGCAGCTCAATAAAATCGCGCAAGTGATCAAGTTCACCTTCAAGGTCAACTTTTTCTTTATCGGTTTGGTATAAAATATATCGGAGCAAATGAGAAAGCTTAACAACTGCATCTTCTGCCATTTCAGATTTAGATCGAACAAGCCATCGAATGTTGTTCAATGTGTTGAACAAAAAGTGAGGGCTGATCTGGAGCTTCAATGCAGTGAGCTCGGCTGCTATTCGCTGAAGCGCCTGCTCTTGTTTTTCAGCCTGCACTTTATTCCATTCCTGCCAAAATACAAGCATCGAACTGATGATTGCCACCAATGAAGTAATGAGCAAACTTGAAAATGTCGGGCTGGCAAACATCATTGGGGGGCCATCCGGGGGCGGACCAAAATGACCTGGCCCGTCAGGTCTCCAATGCTCCGGCATTGGTGGCGGTCCTCCTCGTCCTTCAACATAAAACTGATGGAAGCTGGAGTTTATTAAGCTTATGGCCACAATTAGAATGAGAGTAGTTATTGCAAAAACAACAACTCCTCTTTTTTTCAAAACAACGGGCGTGATATAAAAAAGATTAGTATAAAAATAAACCATCAGCGTAAGGCTGCGCACAATGAGAGACATCATTTCAGTTGGAGTTACTTTATGGAAAAGCGGACCAGGTGAAAGGATAACAGGTGCGAGAAAAAACAAGCACCAGCCCAATAAATGAAAAAAGATTTTGAATACGGAAAATTTCTTCAAATGAATTGCCTTTTAATTGATTATCATTTTAGACCAATATAAAAATAAACCAAGGCCACCGGAAATCCAGCGAGCCTTGGAGAAATTACCACCAAACCCTGTCTTTTAAATGCCTATCGTCTTTGTTGTTGTTACCCCGTTGATGGTGATCGATATCGTTTTATTCGAGCATGATCCATCACCAAAATCAACAACCACATCGTTTGATCTGTATTTCGTTTCAATCGTTCCACTCACCGGCCAATGGTGTTCTCTTCCGCAAGACAAATCCTCTTTCACAGCTTTTGTGGTAACGTGTGAATAAATCTCTCCGTTCGAACTTGTCACGGAGATGGAGGCTGTTGTTACAATTGTTCCGCTTGACGGCTTCATGGAAACCGAGTCTAGCACAATTTGCGAATCGCGCTCGCGTGAGCTTACCCATGTCGCTACAGTTCCATCACTGAAGGTTATTTTTCCATCACTTACCGTTGTGATCGATTGCCCATTACCCGTTGAGGAATCAAAAGTGCTTGTTCTGATTTTTGTTCCTTCTACGGTATTATTGTTTACCGAGTAATTCTGAAAAGTGATCGTCTCCGTTCTTGCTTGACCACTCTTCGAACGCGTGATAATTATTTTCCCCGCACGGGTGATGGTGATGGTGTCGTGCTTAATTGTGACTCCGCCACCAAAATCAATTTCTGTTTTCACAATCTTCGAAAGAAGAGAATCGTTTTGCGGAAATTGACCGCAGGAAAAACTTGCTCCTTCAGGCCCCTTATTCATAGAAGGAGCAGTAAGTGTCACCACATTTCCTGACGCATTATAGTTGGTTATTTTCGCTCCGCCATTGGCATACATCCTAAGGCCACGCATGTCGCCCGCGCTCTCCGCGTCTACGATGGCGATCAATTCGTTGGTCGGAGTCAAAAAATTTGTTCCCTCCAAAAAACTTCCCATCCCATCGTTGGGACAATGGCCCGGGTGATGGTTTGAACCAGCAGGCGTTACATTTCCGGACGTTGAGGATGTGACTATCGAAAAACTTGCACCGCTTGCCAACTGGGCGGAAGTTTGCCCAACAGCCAAAAGAATGGTTTGATTAAGTCCCGTGTTTGTCGATGAAACATTCTCCCGGTTGCATCCAAACATCCATACACTTATGCTACCTAGTAGCAGAAAAGTTTTCAAACTGAATTTTTGCATAGTATTGATTTAATTGGCCTTGTAGACCAACATCAATACGTCTAGTTTAAAAGCTTAGTGCCTTCGAGTAACAAAGTGTAGCTCAATGGAGAGGAAGTGTATACTGATTTACCAATGATCCTGCAGAACCTTGAAGGCGATGGCGAAGATCAACAATGCGGTGATTCGCTTGATGTAAATTTCGTTGAACCACTTTGCGCCAAGTCTGGAGCCGATCTGGCCACCAATAAAAACAGAAAGTAATAGAGGAGCCACGAAGTTCCAATCAATGATTGATTTTTGCATCAACTGCCCTGCTAATCCGCTGATGGAATTAACGAGAATAAAAACGCTTGCCAACGCTGAAATCTTTTTTGCCTGATCCCAGTTCAATAAATGAAGAACTGGCGAAAGAAAAATCCCGCCACCAATGCTCACCATACCCGATAGAAAACCAATGCCTCCGCCCAATCCAATTTTAAAAATCGATTTATCGTTTAGCACAGATAAATTTGCTTTGTTCTGAAAAGAGTTTTGAAACCAAAGGAAAATCGCAGCTACAATGAGCGAAAATCCGAGCATCACGAAAAAAGTATTTTGCTTCATTGGCCAATATCCACCCAGGAACGCCATCGGCACACTTGATAAAAGAAATGGCCAGTTTTTTTTCAAATCGAGCAATCCTTCTTTATAAAAAATAATTGTGCCGCTGGTCACTACCACAATATTGCAGAGCAAAGCTGTTGGCCTAAGCAATTCAAAGCTGACTGACATCACCGCAAGTAAAGCCAGGTAGCTTGTGCCTCCGCCAAAGCCTACGGAAGAATAGATCAATGCAATGATGAAAAAGGAAACGATAAGGATATAAAAATCCATGAGGAAAAAGAGTTAGGGCTGCCACGGAGGACAGCCCTGTTCATGTTCAGTTTCCCGCGGCTGAAGCAACCACTTCCCCTTTCAGATACTTATCCAAAAATTTCACAATCTCTTCATTGGCCTTAATGTTATTTTCTTTCTTTACGAAACCATGTCCCTCATCGGGGAAAACTACGTATTCTACGGGCACTCCGTTTTTCTTGGCGGCTGCAATGATTTCATCTGATTCTACTTTCAACACACGTGGATCGTTACTTCCCTGTAATACGATAAATGGCTTTGTGATTTTGTCGGCATGAAATAATGGGCTCTTGTTGTAAAGGGCTACTGAGTCCTTTATAGGATCGCCCATTTCTGTGTACAACGCTTCGCGGAACGAAGCCCACCAGGGCGGAATGCTTTTCAGTGTACGCAACCAATTTGTTACGCCAAACAGGTTTACCCCTACTTTAAATTCTTCCGGAGTAAATGTGAGCGCAGCCATCGTCATATAGCCACCGTAACTTCCACCCATAATGCCAATTTTGCTTGCGTCAACATAAGGAAGGTCTTCCAAAAGTTTTTTCGATGCAACGCAATCCTTCAAATCAGCGTCACCATGTTTGCGATCATCCGCGGCAAAAAATGATTTGCCGTAGCCCGAACTGCCACGGTTGTTCACAGCCAAAACAACGTAACCATGATTTACAATATGCTGCACCATTGCGCTATAGTTCAAACGGGTCTGTCCACCGGGGCCGCCATGAATTAACAGGATTGCCGGAGCCTTCTCTCCTTCGGCCAGTCCTAACGGCTTATACAGCAAGCAGGGAATCTCCATATCATCGTAAGATTTGAACCTCACAACTTCACCGGCAACTAAGTCGATAGAATTAATTTCCTTACTCATTGTGTTGGTGAGTTGCTTCACTTCATTCGTTTCAAAATTATAAACAAACAAATTACTGGGGGATTTAGAAGTGCTCACATAGAAGGTCATCAGTTTCTCACTATCCGAAATATTCACGCCAGTGATGTCACCGTCAGGAAGGCCTGACAACTTAATAGGCTGATTTGTCGCTCCATCATAAATTTTAATTTCAGTACGCGCGTCATTGTTGATCGCTACCACCCGGTACTTACCATTACGCGATTGATAGGCATACATCAAATCCCAGGGGGATTCCTCAACTTTTTCGGTGGCTCCGCTCGCTATATCATAGCTTGCCAAATACATAAACTCACTCCCATCGTTGGTGAGATAAAATAATTTTTTACCATCCTTACTAAAATATTGAGGGGAAAATTGCACGTCACCTTTGTGCTCTGAAAGCAGCTTAATTTTGCCCGTTTGGGTATCGAGCAAATGCATGTTGGAATTATTTGTAGTGATTGCTTTTGTAAGAGCCATGTAGCGATCATCATTTGATATTGCGGCTACATCTAATCCTTGTTCGTTCTTGTAAACCAAGGAGGCTGGATAAATTTTTGATTCGCTTTGCTTGCCATCCACTTGAACTTTATACAAGTCAAAATACTGTTTGTCGCGTCCATTGGTCACATAGTACATCGATTTTTTATCGAAGCTCCAACCACCAAACTCAGCCTTTGCCGTGGAATCCTGGATCAAATCATTCACATTTCCTTCGGGAGTCTGAACATACAAATGGGTGATCTCATTGCCACCCTTATCGCTTCCATATAAAATCCGATTATCGTTGGGGAAATAACTGTAGGAGAAAATCGCATTATCATCTGATTTTGTTAATTGCTTTTTCTCACCGGATTTTATATCGATTTCAAAAGCGTTATAAATTCCGGTTTCTTTACTGTTGATCAAAACTTTTGTCTCGTCAGGAGAAAAGGCGCTCCCGTTGATCTGAACAATATCCATGAATTGTGCCATGGAATATAAAGCTGGCTTTTTAGTCTCGGCTTGTTTACAACTATTGGAGAACAGAATTAAGAGTATTAGACAGCCAGAAAATGATTTTGTTTTCATAATGTTGGTTTTGAAATTTTAAGGTACTAAAAGTGAATCATACCCAAAAAAAATGATGTGCAGAAAGGCTGTAACTGAGTCTTTTTAACTCAGATTGCGGGATAAAAAAAGCAGTCATTTGGATAACTGCTTGCGAAGGAAGTGGGCCCTGCTGGGAACGATCCAGCGACCCTCAGATTATGAGTCTGATGCTCTAACCAGCTGAGCTAAGGGCCCTAATTTTAGCTTCAAAAACACAAAGATATTCTAAACAACTTTCAATCACCAATTCCCTTGGTTGGTCTCTTAGCAATGTGTTTTTGAAAACGAGGTGCAATGTTACATATTTGCGGCCTTATCTCACAATCTTGATCTCATCCAATATAAAAAATCTCATCTTCGACCTTGGCGGGGTGATCATGGACCTGGATTTTTCTAAAACACATCAGGCATTCTCTCGTCTTTCAGGAATCCCTGTAGAAGAACTGAAGGGAAAAATCCACACAACCGATTTCTTCAGTGAATATGAAAAGGGACAGATGAATGATCGGGAATTTCGTGACCGGATTCGTTCATTTCTCAATTGCAATGCCACTGATGCCGAAATTGACAAAGCATGGAACGCCTTACTTCTTGATATTACTCAAAGGAGATTCGATCTACTGCTCCAACTTAAATCGAGTTATAAGACTTTCTTATTGAGCAACACTAATAATATCCACCTCGAAGAAGTTAACAAAATCGTTTTCAAATCTTCGGGAGAAAAATCGCTTGATCCGTTTTTTCATAGGGCCTACTTTTCTAATCTGATGAAGATGCGAAAACCTGACGAAGAGATTTTTAGTTGTGTTTTAAAAGAAAATAATTTAAAAGCCAACGAAACACTTTTCATGGACGACATCCTTGAGAACATTAACGGAGCAAAATCCGTTGGCATTCAAACCATTCACATCACTTCTACCAACCAGATTCTATCTTTGTTTTCATGAACCCGAAACTCAAATCGTATTTAATTCATAGCTCACTTTTCATTGTCACTTTTATAACGACAACCCTGGCGGGCGCTGAGTGGACTTACGGCAAATCGATTTTTTTTACGGAAAATTATTCGTGGGCCGATTTTGCCAGCGGCCTTCCCTACTCCATCTGCTTCTTGATGATCCTCACGTGCCACGAGTTTGGTCATTACTTCACCGCTGTATATTATAGAGTAAAAACCACATTGCCCTATTACATCCCACTGCCTCCATTTGGTTTTTTGCTCGGAACGCTGGGCGCACTTATTCGCATCAAACAACCGATTCAAACCAACAGGCAGCAGTTTGATATCGGTATCGCGGGGCCTTTGGCGGGATTAGTCGTGGCGTTGGGTTTTCTGATTTACGGATTCATGACGCTCCCTCCTCCAGATTACATTTTTCAATTCCATCCCGAATATCAAAAGTATGGACTCGATTACGCCAAACACGTTTACGATCCGTCAACTATGCCCGAAAACACAGTTGATGTTATCATTGGCAAAAACATGCTTTTTGTTTTTCTGGAAAAGACCTTTGCAGACCCCTCAAGGATGCCTAATCCGCATGAGATCATGCACTATCCTTTTCTGTTTGCAGGGTTTCTTTCGCTCTTATTTACGGGTCTAAACTTGTTGCCTATAGGCCAACTTGATGGCGGTCATGTGCTCTATGGATTGGTCGGTTATCGGTGGCACAAGATCATCGCAACAATAGTTTTCTTTACCATTCTTTTCATTACCGGACTTGGCTATATAGAACCAAATTGGCCGATCGAAAAGATTGCATGGCAAGGCGGCCTTTACCTATTATTTCTGTTCATGGCCATGCGAAGTATTTTTGAAAAGAGAAGCGATCGACTGATGTATGCCCTGATTATTTTCACAACTCAATACATCACGAGTTGGCTGTTACCCACTGTGCATGGTTACTCGGGGTGGTTTTTATTCACAATGCTCATCGGTTTTTTTGTTGGTGTACCTCATCCTCCTTCTGCGATCGAACAACCCCTCGACACTTCAAGAAAAATTCTGGGCTGGTTTGCTCTGCTTGTGTTTTTCCTTTGTTTAACACCAGATCCCATCAGTCTTATAGCGCCAACTACGGCAACACCATAATTTTTTCGGACCGCCACTGCGTTCCGCTGAAATAACGCGCCAGATAAATTCCGGCAGAAGGATTACGCAAAGTTACTTGTGTTGATTCGAATGAATCTTCTTGCACAAATGAAACGGGCCGCCCCGTTACATCAACGATTTGCAAATTTTCAACAAGCTGGGGCAGATAAAAAATTCCGTGGTTAGGATTCGGGTGGGCAAAAAGTTTTTTCTCTTCCACTTCAGTGAGTGGCCCTTTTGCCTTAGCGGAATTGCCGAATACGGGCCTAATCATCAGGTTTTGACTGACAACCACTGATTCGCCCAAAGTCACACGAGTAAATTTATTACTCTCAGTTCTGCCCACGGTTAAATCTTGTTGCGTTAGAACAATGGGGTTCTTCGTGGTAGCATCTAATACCTGATTATCTAAAATCATTAGTTGCAATACCTGATTAGTCTCATCACCTACGTGAGGAAAATAAAAATCCACCGCCACTAATGTATCTGACTTTGAGTACATCATATCAAACTGATATGCCAGGTAATTGCCGGGATTGGTAAGCGTAGCGGCATATTCGGCTACGCCATCATCGTAAGCGTAGTAATTACTGAAAATAAAATTGGTGCTGGTGGTATCGTTGTACCTGAATTCAATTGGTTTATAAACGACCGTGTCATAATCACCGGTATTGACATCGATTTTATTTACATGATCGCCTGAGTTCAGCTTAAATAGAAATTTCATAGCAATCGAATCAATGTGCGAATCAAATGAAGTGAATGAGGGGAGTGAATTTAATGCGACCACAGAAGGAAAATCATAATGAACTAATATACCAGGCACGGAGTCAAGCTGTGAGGTGCTTGGAGGGCTGACCACTTTATTGAGACGTGTAGTTGTCCTTAAGCGCACAATTAAACTAGTTGGTTGAAAGCGAGGCGAAGACTGATCCTTACGTTGATTAGTCAACACTAGCTTTGGGGTATTTAAAAGTGAATCACCTTTTGATATCAAGTGCTTCGCAGGAATTGAATTGTATTGTTTCAGGAATGACGTAAGCGGAGCTGCTATGGCACGATCCGGAATATCGGCATACTTTGGTGAATATTGGCCCTTTCCATTATTGACATAAACATAATCCAAATTCCATGTATCAAATGGCCCGGAGAGGCGCGCAAAATTCTGAAAGCGAAATTGAAAGTCGTTGTGAAAACAACTACTGCAGTTGGCTTTAACAAATATTTTTACAGGAACGAATTTCGTTTTATCTTTCAATGTATCGTACTGCACGGTCCACACTTTTTTCCAGGTGGTGGAATCTTGTTTAAACCAAAGTGAAAACTCATCCTGTGGGTCGGGCGGCTCACCATTACCCTGGTATTGATAGTAGAAGAAAATGAAAACAGAATCCTGACGAGACGGATCGACCAAGTCCATTCGAATGGGGCGCGAAATCAATTTGTCGGCTACACCTTTGGCCAAAGCAAGATTAACACTGTAAGGTTTGCCCAACGAATCGATGCCATCAAAAGTAGCCACCTTCAGTGTGGGGGGATTGATACCCATGCCCGTGTTCACCCAAACCGAATGACCATACTGCCACAAGCTATCATGCGGATAATTTTTGGAATAATTGTTAAACGAAAAATCGTCCCAGAACGGTAGCTTCATGGCCGAAAGGCTCTGAACGCGTGTCGCTTGATTTCTCTTTTGCAATGTTGTCTGTTGCACAATCGAAACCTGTTTCAATTGCGCATAAGAAAGGCTGCAACAAAAAAAGAAACTGAAAAGAAAAAATAATCTCATGTCAGGGGTTCCCTTCATTCTCTTTTTCTGCTGGTTTGTAACCTTTGGGTGCCACCCACAAATTAATAGGATCACCCACACGTACAGAGTCACCTGCAAGAGGTTCCTGCTTAAAAACGAATGGTTTCACACCTGTAGTATCTGCATCTTCAGCTAATTCTACTTTTCCAAGGTGCAAATTCCATCCTGCAATCTTTTCCAAAGCTGTCTCGTAAGAGTCTCCTACCAAATTGCCAATCGTAAAATCTGCCGGGCCATTGCCATCACCAACGACAAGATCGATCACAGAGCCTTTAGGCAATCGCATTCCCGCCTCTATCGGCAATCCATGAAACCTGAACTCTTTCACCAGATTTTTAAAAGGGCTTGCTTCATAATAAATCATTCCCAGTTTAAGCTCATTGCTCTTTAATACAGCTCGAGCATTCGCCAGCGAGCCATCTGTAAGATCGGGCATTGGCAGCGTGGGTGGCGATACCCGGTTGAGCGAAACATAAATAATTCTATTCTCCTTTACCTTCGAGCCTACAGCAGGAAACTGACGAAGTACACTCAATGGCGGCAGTGAATCGCTGTAGGCTGAGTCATTTAGGGTATAACGAAGTTTGTGATCTTGTAAAAATTTTTCGAGGTCTTCAATTTTTATCCCCTTCAAATCAGGTACTTCTACAAACTCACCATGATTGGTGATATTGGGTAGGTAGATATAAAAATAGATGATACCGAAAAATAAAAGTATGCCAACAGTTATACCAAGGTGCTTAAGCAAATCCTTGACAGAATCTCCTTTAAAATATTTATCAATTTTCATCCCTTTTATAATTGACCCGTTGCTATTACTTTTTAATACTTCAACGATGATGAATAACCACGACTGGCGCGTTGCGAAATTTTGTACCGTTCTTCGGCCAGCCCCACCAGTTTGGTAATGAGATTTGTAAAACCGATACCGCGTTCTTTCCACATCATAGGGAACATACTGGAGTTGGTGAAGCCCGGAATGGTATTAATCTCATTCACAAAAACCTTTCCATCGGCTGTCAAAAATAAATCAACTCGGGCAAAGTCTTCGCAGCATAAAGTCTGGAACGCTTTCACCGAAAGTTCTTGAATCTTCTTTGAGATGGTTCTGCTCAGCTTTGCCGGTACGTCAATTTTCACCGCTTCTCCATCAACATATTTTGCATCGAATGTATAGAATTCATAATTTTTGCTGATGATGATCTCGCCCGGCAATGAGGCTTTGGCCGGTGCATTACCTAACACAGCACATTCGATCTCGCGTCCTTTAACAAATTTTTCAAAGAGAATGCAATCGTCATAACGAAACCCTTCAGCTACTGCCTTGTCAAAATCCTGTTTTGATTTGACCTTTGAAACTCCAACCGATGAACCAAGGCTCGCTGACTTTACCATGAAAGGCAATCCCAATTCTTTTTTAATCGATTCAAAATTTATTTTTTTTCTATCAGCAAAGAATGCGAACTGAAAATCAGCTACAGGCAGGCCGGCTTCTTTTAGCATTTTCTTGGCGATCAATTTATTCATCGACATGGCCGAGCCTAACACGCCCGTGCCCACTATCGGCACATCAATGGCCTTGAGTAATCCCTGAATACTTCCATCTTCACCGTCAGTTCCGTGAAGTACAGGAAAAACAATATCGGGTATAACGCTCCTCGACTTTGATTTAAAAACCGGTTTGCGGGCATTTAGCTGCACAGATAGTTTCTCGCCTTTCTTTATTTCGGATGAGACTTTTTTTGTAAGCCGCCACTCTCCTTTGTCGGTAATGCCGATCAGAACAGGCTTGAATTTCTTTTGATCGATGAATTGAAAAATATTTCGCGCTGAATTTATTGAAACGCCATGCTCTACCGAGCGGCCCCCGTAGAGTATTGCAATCTTCTTTTTGGCCATGAATCAGGTCAGGTTTTATTTCCCAAAGATGTTCAGGTTTTAGGGCTTTTCAATACGCTGAATGATTTTTTTCGATTAGAAACCAAACAGTACTTTGGTTGACGAAAGCGAAGCCGGTGTCTGCGTCTGTACGCGAACAATATAAATTCCAACCGAGTGGCCTGATGAATCAATCGTGTAGGTTTGATTAAGAGTGTCTGGCAGCATCTGATCGCTAACTACATGCCCCATGATATCATAAACTTGCAGGCGCACCAATTGGCGCTCTGGCAAGTTGAAAGTGACTTGCAGTGGAGTTCCAGTTCCTCCATAGACAGAATAAATTCCTTTTATTTCTTGTGGAAACTGATTGTCATTAGTGAAGAATTCGATATTGTCGATGTACAAATTATTTCCGTTGCCATTGGTAGCCACAAAGGCAAGACGCACGTTTTCTTTTCCGGTTAACGTGTCAAGGTTAATGTATTGCCTTGTCCACTGCGTATCGCTGCTCGGGGTCCATGAAACGCCCGAATCCGTATTTTTCAAATCTTTACCGGAAGATGAAAACAATTGTTGCGTAAAATTTTCTCCGCAGTCTGTGGAATAAAAAACTTGGAGGGTTTCGCTATTGGGCGATCGGTAGGCATAACTCGTTTCGAAAAAAACACTTGCTTTATTCGCTTTAGAAAAGTCAAGAACGGGAGAAACCAACCATGCCTGTTCGCCAGCACTCACATTGCTAAAAGCGTCAAACACCATAGAAAGGGTTTTGTTGGTAGATACAGGGTGCCAGATCGATTTGAAATCGGGGCTCATTGTTGTCCACGCATCAAAATTTCCATCAAAATTCTGACGGGACGGAATAATATCTGAAGCTGAATTGATGTAGCGACCGGTAGCCAGGCTGTCTTTTATTGATGCTCCGCTTGTTGTTCCGTTAGGTGATTTTATAACCACTGAATAAGTATTGCTACCATTGGAAAAAGTGGTCTTTGCAAGAGAAATTTCTTTTGAAGCGCCCACATCAATCTGGGCCCCGCTTATTTGTTGAGTTGTTTTAAGGTTGTTTATGTAAGCATCGACTGTAAAAGAATTGATCACGGTATTTCCAAGATTCTTTACTTTGATAACAGGGGCAGTTGAAGACAAACAGCTCACGGGCGAAGGGCTAACCACCTGGTTAAGTGCAAACGCAGTGATGGGATCGTTCAGAACGGTAACATTGTCTAAGTATAGATTATTTCCATAAGCGTTGATGCCTTCAAACGCAATTTGGATTCTTTGCCCTACAAATTGATCAAGAGAAATAATTTTAGATGCCCACTGCGAAGAAGACGGAGTAAATGAGGAGCCTGATGTTGCGGTAGCGAGCGCACTTCCCGACTTATTAAAAATTTCTACCGGAGATGAGTTGAAATCGCATGAAGACGAAACCATCACCCGCAAACGGTCATTGCTGCCACCAGTCATTGTTGCGTATGCATAATCAAAACTTATCGAAGCTGTGGTGGCTGTAGTCAGATCAAATACTGGCGTGATCAGCAAATCTAACGCACCGGAGTTTTCGTAGGTATAAAAATCGATATACATCGCGTGGTTTGATCCAGGTAAAGGAATATTTTTCCATGTATTCAAACCATCATTGTTGATTATAGACCAAGATGCCGGAGTTGAGTTGAATGGCTCTACCAGAGGCAAAGCAGCGGGTAGCGGCACGTAAGTGGAAATACTCAGTGTATCATTTGACGCCTTTCCATCTGCAACTCCATTGGTTTGCAACACTTGAAACGAAAATTTATTCGTTGTTCCTGCAGTCAATGAAACTGGAGAGAAACTGACGATGGTTTCGTTTTCAGGCGAAAGGTTCAGCGAAGTGAAGTCTTTTGTCTCAATGGAACTTCCGTTAAGCGAAAACCTGATCTGTGATGAATTAATAATGTTGGATCCAAAATTCCGAATTAAAAGCAAGGGTATGAGATTGCCGCTACAAGCCGTTGCATTTGGAGCATTGATTGATTTTAGCTGAAGATCATTCGCCACAGGCACAGGAGCTTGTGATCCTAGCGAGGTAAGCAAGCTCGCCCTGCGTGGACTATTGTTAATGATCACATCCATTCGGCTCACCTGGCCTTTAGAATAAATATTCATGCAGGCATCATCGGTGTAGTTCATGTAATTAGCATACATCGCGTGTCCGCTGCAATCAATTTGTGTTCCCGATGGACAAGTACCGTTATAATTTGTGTCTTGAATCGGAGTATCGTCAACATAATCTGTGCTCATGACCGGGTTGCATGAGTTTACATCGCCCCACACGTGGCGCAGTCCAAAAAAGTGCCCCAACTCGTGCGTAGCTGTTCTTCCGAGATTATACTCATTCAAAAGATTAAAACTTCCTGCCTGTGATGTTCCAAACGCTTGATAATCGATCACTACACCATCTGTAAGGCGATCGTTCGATGCGTCTTCCAATCCTTTCAATGTAGAGGAAACCGGAAGCTGCGTGTATCCGAGCAATCCACCACTCAAATTTACTATCCAAATGTTCAGATAATCCTCGGCAGGCCAGTAGCTCAGTGCTTTGACGCGATAATTATCTGAAATATCCCAAGAAGTTTGAGTGCCTTTGACTCTATTGATTCCGGTAGTTGCCTGCCCATTGGGATCTTGCTTTGCCATCACAAAAGTGATCTGGAATTTACCTGCCACAGGTTTAAACTCATCAAGCGTTTTGATGGTATCGGCATTCAATCTTTGGAAATCATTATTGAGGACGGTGAGTTGAGAAAGAATTTGCGCGTCAGAAATATTTGACCCTGTGCCAATTGCTTCTCCATTATGAATGACATGCACCACAATCGGGACAACATAATTTCCCGAGGCAATTCTGTCTGCGCTAAATGTTTGCAGCCTCTGTGTCATCTTACCCTTCACCCAGGATTCAAACTGATCTTTGGTCTCCCTGGCAGGTCTTTGCTGCTGAAGAAGCTTCTGATACGCTACCGTTCCGCAACGATCTTGAGCAGTTATAAGAGTAGTCGAAAGAAGAAAAAGACAGAACGTTAGTCGAAACATAATCCTGCAAGATAATTCTAAACGAATGAAAATGAATAAGAGTATCTGCAGAAAGGTAATCGTGAGTCAATCACAATCTTAAAATTCAAAATTTCAATTTCAAATTCAAAATTTGAAAGAAATGGGGAATCAAATTCGAGAACCCAATTTGAAGTTTTGAATCTGAAATCTTGAATTGCTATACGAGATTTGTCACTTCAATCGATTTGATTTCAGGAACGGAGCGTTTGATCGCTTCCTCCACTCCGGCTTTGAAAGTCATTGTGGACATAGGGCATGAGTGGCAATTGCCTACGAACTCGAGTTTTAAAATTTTATCTTCGGTTACTTCAAGCACGCGAATGTTTCCTCCATCTGCTTCGAGGTACGGGCGGATACTGTCAAGCGATGCCTCGATCCGCATTGTGATGTCATCTGTTTTGGTCTCAATTATATCCATCAAACCGTTAATTCAACTTTCTTAGTCAAGGCAAAGTTAGCATTTCTTATGGCAACCTGTTGTGCCAGGTTTTCCGCAAGCTCCCGGAAAGCTTTTGATGTCTCGCCTTCTTTCATCACGGCAGGCAAGCCACTGTCTCCACTTTCGCGAATACCTTGCACTAGCGGAATCTGTCCGAGCAAAGGAACACCGAATTTCTCAGCTAAGTTCTTGCCACCGTCTTTTCCGAAAATAAAATACTTGTTGTTGGGCAATTCTTCTGGCGTGAAGTAGGCCATATTTTCTACAACTCCTAACACAGGCACATTGATTTGCGGCTGCTTGAACATAGCCAAGCCTTTCATGGCATCAGCAATAGCTACTTTTTGCGGAGTAGTTACAATCACGGCCCCTGTCACAGGCACCGTTTGCACCAACGTGAGATGAATATCACTGGTGCCCGGAGGGAGATCGATCAATAAATAATCAAGTTCGCCCCAATCGGCATCATTGATGAATTGTTTCAAAGCTGCGCTTGCCATTGGTCCCCTCCAAACCACTGCACTTTCCGGTGGGGCGAGAAACCCTATTGAAATTAATTTAACCCCGTATTGTTCAAGCGGCACAATGATATTTTTGCCGTTCACCACCTTCACTTCGGGTTGTTCGCGTTCACAGTTAAACATCACGGGAATGGATGGCCCAAAAATATCCGCATCGATCAATCCAACTCTCGCTCCCGACTGCGCAAGAGCAACGGCCAAGTTGGTAGTGACCGTGGATTTACCCACACCACCTTTGCCTGAAGCAATTGCAATGATATTTTTTACCCCCGAGAGAAGCTGGGCATTATCGCGAAGTGAGGTGACAGAAGATGTCATTTTAATTTCGAGTTGTACCTCGCTTCCAACTATTTTTCTGACGGCATCTTCGCAGTCCTGTCTGATTTTTTCTTTCAATGGGCAGGCAGGTGTAGTAAGGACAACAGTAAAAGAAATTTTGCTTTCAGCAACGGCAACGTCCTTCACCATCCCCAGCGTGACCAAATCTTTTTTGAGATCCGGATCGTGAACTGTGGATAGAGCTTTGAGAATATCGGATTGATTGAACTTCATGTTGCTGAACGATAAACTAATTTTAAGGAAATTGGTTCGCAAGGTAAGGAGAAATGAGAAAGTAATCTCATCTACAATAAACTCATTAAAGTTTAGTTAAATTGAAATAAAGATGCTGGCTATGACCTCAAAACTCACCAATTATTTCTTTCTGGTCTCCCTGCAGTTATTTTCAGTGAGTGCCTTCAGCCAGAAAGTTCCAAGCTCAACTGGCTCAAAAGTTTCTCAAGAAGATGCCCAAGCGGCACTCAACTTTCACAACAAAGTGCGAAAAGATGTGGGCTCCCCCCCACTGGAATGGTCTGTTGAGCTTTCCAAATACGCTCAAGCCTGGGCCGATCATTTGGCCAAGGATAATAATTGCAAAATGCAGCATCGACCACACGAAGGAAAGTGGAAACAAATCCACGGTGAAAATATTTTTTGGGGAAGTGCTTCTGATTACAACACCCAAGACGCTTCCGAATCGTGGTACAGTGAGATCAAAGATTACAAACACGGACCTTTAACAAACTCTAACTGGTATAACACAGGTCATTACACCCAGATTGTCTGGAAAAACACCACGAAAGTTGGAATTGCACAAGCCACTTGCCCAACTGGTGCCATCATTATCGTTGGCAATTATGACCCACCCGGAAATTATATGGGTGAGAAGGCGTATTAAAGACATTCCTTGATAATTATCAGAAATTTGATCCTTGCTGCTCGCGTAGCCAACCGTTATCTTTGCCCTTCAATCTCTTGAATTTTGATCACCCGCGAGACTATTGAAGAAGTCAAAAACCGCATCGATATTTATGATGTGGTGAGCGATTTCGTGTCTCTTAAAAAGTCGGGACAGAATTATAAGGGCCTAAGTCCGTTCAACAACGAGAAGACCCCTTCTTTTTTTGTCGTTCCGGCCAAAGGCATTTTCAAAGATTTTAGCAGCGGCAAAGGTGGTGATGCTTTCACCTTTGTGATGGAGCATGAAAAGATGAGCTACGCTGAGGCCATCCGCTACCTTGCCAAAAAATATGGAGTGGAAATAAAGGAAGATCGGTCTTCCACTGAATCTAAGGAGGTGCAAAGTGAGCGCGAGTCTCTTTACATCTTAATGAACTTTGCCAAGGATTTTTATAAAAATACATTAACTCAATCGGAAGAAGGTAGGAGCATCGGACTGAGTTACTTTCGCGAGCGGGGGTTCAATGACCGCACTCTTGAAAAATTTGAACTTGGTTATGCGCTCGAAGGTTGGGAACATTTTAGCAAAGAGGCAATCGCCAAAGGCTACAATAAAGATCTCCTTGAAAAGACCGGGCTCGTTGTAAAAAAAGAAGATGGATCAAGTTACGATCGCTTTCGCGGACGTGTGATTTTTCCCGTGCATGGGCTTTCAGGAAAAGTTGTCGCATTTGGTGCGCGCATGTTGGGTAAGGAGAAGAATCAGCCCAAGTATATCAATTCACCTGAGACTGACATCTATCACAAAAGTGATGTGCTCTACGGTTTGTACCAGGGCAAGAATGCCATTCGGCAACATGATGTTTGTTATTTAGTAGAAGGCTACACCGATGTGATCTCGATGCATCAGGCAGATGTAGAAAATGTAGTAGCATCGAGCGGCACTGCGCTGACAGAAAGCCAGATCAAACTCATTCGCAGGTTCACTGAAAACATCACTGTGCTCTTCGATGGAGATAATGCCGGCATTAAAGCCGCCCTTCGTGGCATTGATATGATTTTGCGTGGCGGCCTCAACGTGCGTGTATTGCTCTTTCCCGATGGCGAAGACCCTGATAGCTTTTCAAGAAAGGTTGGCACAACAGAATTTCAAAAGTATTTAAAAGAGCATACTCAGGATTTCGTTTCGTTTAAAGCTGGTCTCTATGCGAAAGAAGCTGCGGGCGATCCGATTCGGAAAGCAGAATCCATTAAAGAAATTGTTTCGAGCATTGCCTTCATTCCAGATCCTATCAAGCGGTCCGTTTATATCCAGGAGACAAGCAATCTCCTAAAAATTGGAGAATCTGTTCTGTTAACAGAGTTGAATAAGATTTTAATTCAGGAACGAAGGAAGAATGAAAAGGAAAATCTGCGCAGTCAGGTTGTCGAAGAAACTGCAATTCTTATTGAAGACATAGGTGGACAAGTAAAGATCGATCCACAGAGCCTGGTTTATTATCAAGAGCGAGAGACCATTCGCTTGCTTCTCAACTACGCAGATCAAACGGTGGAAGAATCCAAGCTTTCAGATTTTCTTTTGCATGAGTTGGAAGACGTTGAATTCACCAACGAAGTATTTAAATCCATCTATCAAAAATTTAAGGAAGCCGCACACCATCATCAACAAATCAAAAGTGATTATTTTTTGCACGAGGGGAACGATGTAATTAAATCTGCCGTTTCAGAATTGATCACTTCACGATATGATATCAGTCCGCATTGGGGAGATAAGTTTCATATTCATATTCCAAAAGAAAAAGACATGCTCAACGAAATGGCATTGTCGAATGTCTTGCGATTGAAATTTCGGGTAGTGCAGAAAATGATGGAAGACAATTTACAGAAAGTGAAAAATGCAGAATCATCAGGCAATTGGGATGAGCTGGACAAAGTACTGGAAATACAAACAGGTTTAAAAAAAGCAGAGAGTGAATTGGCCGGGAGTTTAGGAATAGTTGTGGCGAAATAGTATCAAGAAAATAAGAATTGAATGAGCAACAAAATAAAAATAGATACCATCGAAGAGGCAATCGAAGAAATTCGTAATGGTAAACTGGTAATTGTAGTCGATGACGAAGACCGCGAAAACGAAGGCGATTTTATCTGTGCGGCAGAGTGCGTCACTCCCGAGATCATCAATTTCATGTCGAAAGAAGGACGAGGATTGATCTGCGCTCCTCTGATTGAAAGTCGTTGCGAAGAATTGAAACTCGAATTGATGGTTGGAAAAAATACGGCTGCATTTGAGACTCCCTTTACCGTTTCAGTCGATTTAATTGGGTACGGATGTACTACTGGAATTTCCGCACATGATCGATTCAGAACTATCAAAGCGCTTGCCGACCCTGAAACAAAGCCTGAAGAACTTGGCAAGCCCGGCCATATTTTTCCACTGCGGGCGAAAAAAGAAGGTGTACTTCGCAGAAGTGGCCACACGGAAGCTGCCATTGACTTGGCTAAACTGGCGGGCTTCAGACCTGCCGGTGTCTTAGTAGAGATCATGAATGAAGACGGCACGATGGCGCGTCTTCCGGACTTAAGAAAAGTAGCAGACAAATTCAATTTGAAATTGATCACCATCAAAGACCTTATCGCATTTCGAATGAAAGCGGAAAGTCAGATCAAGCGCCAAATTGATGTAAACATGCCCACAGCTTATGGTGATTTTAAATTGGTTGCCTATGAAGAACCGGCAACGCAAGAAATCCACATGGCCCTCGTTAAAGGGGAATGGAAAAAAGATGAGCCTGTGATGGTGCGTGTTCACTCCTCCTGCGTTACAGGAGATATTTTTGGATCTTGCAGATGCGATTGTGGCTCCCAACTGCACAACGCCATGATGATGGTGGAGAATGAAGGCAAAGGTGTGGTGCTGTACATGAAACAGGAAGGTCGGGGCATTGGATTGCTCAATAAATTGAAAGCATACAAACTTCAGGAAGGGGGATTGGATACCGTTGAAGCCAACCTCCAACTCGGCTTTGATATGGACAATCGCGATTACGGAATCGGTGCACAAATTTTGCACGACCTCGGCATTTCAAAAATCAGATTGATCACCAATAACCCAAAGAAAAGAGTTGGCTTGATGGGCTATGGATTGGAGATCGTTGAAAATATTCCCATCGAGATTGCACCCAATCCACACAACGAAAAATACTTGCAAACCAAACGCGATAAGCTCGGTCATTTGATTTTGAAAAAGTAATGAAGGTTGTTTTATTTTTTGTTGCCTCTATCCTGTCGGTAAATTCATTCGCACAGACTTTCCCATTTGACTTTTGGAATGATGGCAAAGTTGTATTGGAGTCGGGTGATACCATCAGAGGCTCTGTCAAATATGACCTTCAAGATTTATTGCAGGTGAAACATGACGGAAGGCTTGAAAGTTTTTCGGCACGCAAAGTGGTGTTTTTTGAAATTTTTGATCAGACCTACAAGAGATACCGCCATTTTTACTCCCTTCCTTTTTCTCCAACAGGAGGATACAAAACACCTGTTTTCTTTGAAGCCCTTACCGAAGGAAAAATCACGTTACTCTCGCGAGAGAAAATTGAATACCGTACTTATTCCTCCCCGTTCTTTTATTATGGCGGGTATTCCTCGCGAATGATCTTGGTGAATATTTATTACCTCCTCAGAGAAAACGGCAACATCGAAGAATTTAACGGCAAGCGAAATGACTGGTACGATCTGATGGGCAACAAGGAGAACGATGTACACGCCTACGTAAAAGACAACAAGCTTGATTTCGACCGCAAATACGATTTGAAGAGAATAATAGATTACTACAATTCATTTTATAGCTCAAGATAATGTCATGCAAAAACCTTTGATCTTAGTCTCCAACGATGACGGCATTACCTCTCGTGGCATTTTAAATTTAGTGAACGTAATGAAAGAATTGGGTGAAGTGCTTGTCGTTGCGCCCAACAGTCCGCAGTCGGGAATGGGGCACGCTATTACTGTTGGAGATACACTCCGGCTGAATGAGTCGTTTCTTTTTAAGGATGTGAAAGCATACGAATGCAGTGGCACCCCGGCCGATTGCGTGAAGATGGCTCGACATTTTGTTCTGAAAGGAAATCGTCAGCCCGATATTGTAGTGAGCGGAGTAAATCACGGCAGCAATACATCCATCAGCGTTTTGTATTCGGGAACGATGTCCGCAGCAATTGAAGGTGCCATTGAAGGAACCCCCGCCATCGGGTTTTCACTTTGTGATTACAGCCATCAAGCTGATTTTTCCCACACACTTGAATTCATAAAAAAAATCACTCAGCAAGTTTTAAAAAAGGGATTGCCAAAAGGCACTGCTTTGAATGTGAATTTTCCTCCCAAGCGAAATGAAGCGATCAAGGGAGTTCGCGTCTGCAGGCAAGCTAACGCCAAGTGGGTGGAAGATTTTGATCAGCGTTTCGATCCTAACGGAAGAAGCTATTTTTGGATGACGGGCAACTTCGTCAACTTCGACAAAGGTGAAGACAACGATGAGTGGGCCATCGCCAACAATTATGTTTCTGTAGTTCCTTGCCAGTTTGATCTTACCGCTCATCAGGCCATTCCTATATTGAATGAGGCATGGGATATTTTGGATTGACAATCTATTTTAGGGTGAATTCGGCTTTCTTCGTGTCCCTTGAATTCGTCCCCACGAACACTTCGAATTTTCCGGGTTCACTGCCGAAACTCAAATCCGATTTGTAAAAAGATAAGTCTGAGTTGGCGAGTTTAAATTTTAGGGTTCTAGTCTCACCTGGTTTCAATAAAATTTTATTGAATGCTTTCAACTCCTTGACCGGGCGTGTAACAGAACCATCAACATCGTGAGTGTAAAGTTGCACCACCTCTTCGCCTTCGCGCACACCTCGGTTGGTGACATCAATTGAAACGGAGAGAGAATCTGCCAAAGTCATTTCAGATTTATCAAGTCTTATCTCGCCATAACTAAATTGGCTATAACTCAAACCAAAACCGAAAGGATAGACTGGCTCATTGGAGACATCTAAATAATTCGAGCGGAATTTCGCAAACCATTTGTCATTGCCCAGAGGGCGGCCCGTATTTTTATGCGCATAATAAATTGGAACCTGCCCAACATTTTGTGGAAACGTAGTAGTTAGTTTGCCCGAGGGGTTCACGTCACCAAACAAGACATCTGCAATAGCATCGCCTGCTTCGCTGCCACCAAACCAAACATTCAAAATTGCAGACACATGCTCGCTTTCCCATTTGATGGCCAGCGGACGACCCGTGAATAGGACCATCACTACGGGTTTGCCAGTTTTTAAAAGTGCTTTCAGTAAATCTTTTTGTGTGTCGGGAATGTCAATGTCTGATCGACTGGAAGATTCGCCCGTCATCTCTGCTGACTCGCCAACAGCGGCAATAATCACATCAGCGTTGCGGGCAATTTTCAATGCTTCATCTCTTATCATATTGGCAGGTCGCTTGTCGCGATGGAGACCTTTTCCAAATGGGGTTGCATTTTCCTCCAGCTTTTCATCTTCAAATAGATTAGACCCTTTTGCATAAACAACCTTCGCCTTATTTCCTGTGGCATTTTGTAATCCCTGTAACAAGGAAACAGATTCAGAGAATCTTGCTGCCACACTCCAGGTGCCCGTCATGTTTTCTTTTGCATCAGCAAGCGGACCGACAAGAGCAATCGTTCCAGTTTTTTTCAAAGGCAACACGTTATCATTTTTCAACAACACAAAAGTTTTCGTGGCCGTTATCCTTGCCTCTGTTCTATTCGCTGGAGTGAAAATTTCATTCTTGGCGCGATGCTCATCGCAATATTTATATGGATCATCGAATAACCCCAGCTTAAATTTTGCCGTGAGTACCCTCCGACACGCCTGATCGATCATAGCTTCAGTAATTTTTCCCTCACTCAATGATTGCCTCAGTGTTGTGAGCATCCCTTCTCCAATCATGTCCATGTCGAGGCCGGCAGCCAACGCTTTAGCTGAGACCATTTGCAAATCTCCAATTCCATGCGCCACCATTTCATTCACGCCTGTATAATCAGAAACAACAAATCCATTAAAGCCCCATTGTTTTCGCAGGACATCGGTGAGCAACCATTTGTTGGCAGTGGCGGGAACACCATCGATTTCATTGAACGATGCCATGATACTTCCGGCACCGGCATCAACGGCAGCTTTGTAGGGAGGAAAATAGTCGTTGTACATTCGGATACGACTCATGTCGACCGTGTTGTAATCGCGACCCGCCTCTGCCGCTCCGTACAAAGCATAATGTTTCACGCACGATAAGATCGTATTGTTTGTAGTCAAGTCACCCTGATACCCCTTCACCATCGCAGCTGCAATTTGTGAGCCGAGGTACGGGTCTTCGCCACCTCCTTCAGCAATCCGGCCCCATCGAGCATCCCTGCAAATGTCAACCATGGGTGAGAAGGTCCAGTTGATTCCATCGGCACTTGCCTCCTGCGCGGCAATGCGTGCGCTGCGTTCTATCAATTTCATATCCCAACTGCAACTCAATCCGAGCGGGATTGGGAATACCGTTTCATAGCCATGAATAACGTCCATTCCAAAAATCAACGGAATCTTAAGACGACTCTTCTCAACAGCGAGCTTCTGCACCTCTCGGATTTTGGCCACTGATTTTATATTGAGCAAACCACCTACCCATCCTTTTTCAATTTTCTTGGCGATATCAGAATTTTCAGCCTGGCCGGTGACAATATCTCCTGCTCCAGGTAAATTGAGCTGTCCGATTTTTTCTTCGAGCGTCATCAGGTTCATCAGTGAATCGATGCGCGAGTCGATACGCGTCCTATTCTTTTTGCTCTGCGAACATGAAAGCAGAGCCAATAGAAGAAATGGCAAGCAAACCTTGACGATGAGTCTTTTTTTACCACAGAGAAGCACAGAGTTCACAGAAGATGCACAAACCCTAAACTCCGATGATCCTCCGTGCGCTCTGCGGTTAAAATTTTCACTGTTCATTTTTTGATGTTAGTTAAATCCCAATTTTGTTTTGGCAGCCTGAACTTCAGGTGCAGACATAAATAGTTTCCACAATAATTGTGTGCGATAATTTTCGATCATCACCACCATGGGTCCCTGGTCAATTGCCAATGTTGAAGATGCCGTCCATCCATTGGTGACATTGAACGAATCATAAAATCCATACTGCCCCCACATTCGGTCACCCAGCGTATAATAAAAATATTTGATCGCCTTCATCGACTCAATTGGCGTGTAGGGCATGGAAGAGATTGCAGCTGTTGGCGTTATCGTGCCATTGTCATTCGTGGGCGATTGAGCACTGTAACCAGTAGGATTATCACTTGCAGTCAGCCCCCAGCAATCACCACTATACCCAACATATTTTTTTGGATTAGCAACGCAGTAATCGTGATTGATCAGCGACTGGTTTACATTTTGTGTCCAGTAGTCGATGTTCAAATAAGAATCTTGCACATGCGGATTGAACCCCAGAA
>JACOSO010000052.1 GCA_016178785.1 Bacteroidota bacterium
CAGGCAGTCCTTCTAGAGTCCCCAGCTTAACCTGTTGGCAACTAAAAGTAGGGGTTGCGCTCGTTGCGGGACTTAACCCAACACCTCACGGCACGAGCTGACGACAGCCATGCAGCACCTTGCTCCTTGTCCTTGCGGAACCTCCCATCTCTGGAAGTGTCAAGGGCATTCTAGCCCAGGTAAGGTTCCTCGCGTACCATCGAATTAAACCACATGCTCCACCGCTTGTGCGGACCCCCGTCAATTCCTTTGAGTTTCACCCTTGCGGGCGTACTCCCCAGGTGGATTACTTATCGCTTTCGCTAAGACGCTGGCTGTGTATCGCCAACATCGAGTAATCATCGTTTACTGTGCGGACTACCAGGGTATCTAATCCTGTTTGATCCCCGCACTTTCGTGCCTGAGCGTCAGTTACTGCTTGGCAAGCTGCCTTCGCTATCGGTGTTCTTGACGATATCTAAGCATTTCACCGCTACACCGTCAATTCCGCCTGCCTCATCAGTACTCAAGCCCCGCAGTATCAATGGCACCTCGACAGTTGAGCTGCCGTATTTCACCACTGACTTACAGGGCCGCCTACGCACCCTTTAAACCCAATAAATCCGGACAACGCTTGCCACCTACGTATTACCGCGGCTGCTGGCACGTAGTTAGCCGTGGCTTATTCCTCTGGTACCTTCAATTCCCCGCGCACGGGTCTTTTATCCCCAGAGAAAAGCAGTTTACGACCCAGAAGGCCTTCTTCCTGCACGCGGCATGGCTGGATCAGTCTTGCAACCATTGTCCAATATTCCCTACTGCTGCCTCCCGTAGGAGTCTGGCCCGTATCTCAGTGCCAGTGTGGGGGATAAACCTCTCAGTTCCCCTATTGATCATCGCCTTGGTGGGCCGTTACCCGCACCAACTAGCTAATCATCCGCATGCTCATCCTCAACCACCGTAGTTTTAATCATAAAAAGATGCCTTCTCATGATCTTACGGAGTGTTAATTCCCCTTTCGGGGAGCTATTCTCCTGTTGAGGGCAGATTGCATACGTGTTACGCACCCTTGCGCCACTCTAGGCTGAATATTGCTACCCAGCTTACCGTTCGGCTTGCATGTATTAGGCCTGCCGCTAGCGTTCATCCTGAGCCAGGATCAAACTCTCCATAGTATTTTCTTTAGCCTTGAGTAGTGAGTATCAAGTATTGAGACTCACGCTCTCTCGACCGCTTACTCCGCTCGTCTGCATTGCTGCCAACCAAGCTTTTCAGCCTATTTCATTTTGTCCTTAGCATCATCTCTTGTCCGGCATCGTCTCGCGACAATACCTTTGAATCGACTCCGTAAATACCCTCTATCGAGTATTCCGGGGCCCGCTATCAATTTCCATCTGTTCAATGAACGTTTGTCTTAAACTAGTTCAAGACATTAGTGGACTAATTTGTCCTCATTTTATCAACATGACTCGATTGCCATGTCTTGTGTTTTTCCCAAAAGGGAGCGCAAAGGTATAACATCTGGTTTGTAAAACAATAACCAACGAAAAAAAATTATGCAATTTTGCTTACCCGGTGAATCGTTTGTGAACGATCAGGACCAGTTGAAATCAGGGTAATCGGCACAGCCAGTTCTTGTTCCAGGAAAAAAATATAATCCAAAAGTTCTGGTGGCATTTGTTTTTCAGAAAGACCGGTCAACGGAATGTTCCAACCCTTCAATGCGGAGTAAACAGGTTTGATTTTTTCATTCACTACTTCGTATGGAATTTCTTCGGAGATTTTTCCATTGCTAAGCTCATAATGTGTACAAACTTTTATCTCTGGAAAGATGCTCAACACATCAGCCTTCATCATCAATAGTTGAGTTACGCCATTGATCATGATGGAATATTTCAATGAAGGCAAGTCAATCCACCCACACCTTCTTGGGCGGCCTGTAGTCGACCCAAATTCATTTCCTTCTTTACGCAAGCGTTCACCTTCTTCATTGAGAAGTTCCGTAGGGAATGGACCACTGCCAACACGTGTACTGTAAGCTTTAAAGATTCCGTACACTTCACCAATGTGATGAGGAGCTACACCCAAACCTGTACAGGCACCTGCTGTTACGGTATTCGAACTTGTAACAAAAGGATAACTACCAAAATCGATATCCAGCAGTGAGCCCTGAGCTCCTTCAGCTAAAATCGTGGATCCCTTTTTTAATTCGTTATTGACAAAATATTCGCTGTCTACCAACTTAAATTCTTTCAAAAAAGAAACTGCATCCAAAAAACTCTTCTCAAGCTCTTGCCAATTGAAACTGATGTTATGCTTATTAAGGATTTCAAAATGAATATCAGTCAGTTTCTTAAATCTCCCTGAAAAATCACTCGACAAAATATCTCCAATACGCAAGCCCTGACGGCCAATTTTATCCTGATAAGACGGGCCAATTCCTTTTAAAGTAGAACCGATTTTGTTCTCTCCTTTGGCTAATTCATATGCCTGATCAAGCAACCGGTGTGTCGGAATAATAAGAGTGGCTTTTTTAGAGATAAACAGATTCGATTTTACATCGAGATTATATTTTGAGAGTTTCTCTATTTCTGTTTTGAAAACGATCGGATCAAGTACAACTCCATTACCAATAATGTTTTTCGTTTTCGGCCTGAAAATGCCTGAAGGAATTTGGTGCAGCACATGCTTGATTCCATCGAATTCTAATGTATGTCCCGCATTTGGACCACCCTGAAAACGGGCTACCACGTCATACTTCGGAGCAAGAACATCAACAATTTTTCCTTTTCCTTCATCGCCCCATTGGAGCCCTAACAGAACATCTACTTTCACACTATGATTTTTGTGATTGATTGATAAAGACTCTACTATTTTTTAAAAGCTTCTTCTTCTGATTTGATTATCTGAAAAATGGAGTTGAGTTTGGTAATGATCAATAATTTCTTCACGCTTTCAGAGGGGTTCATCAAATAAACTTCACCGCTTTTATTTCTGAATTTGGTAAGAATGGTGATCAAGACGCCTATACCGCTACTATTGATATAACGTAGCTCAGATATGTCAATGATACAAGTCAACACATCGTGGCTCATGGCTTCATTCACAGCGCCAACGAGTTGTATGCCGTTGTCTTCACCAATAAGATCGCCACTGATGCGGAGAATAAGTGATTTGTTTTTTATTTCTTGTGCAAAGTTCATGATCGTTTGTTTTCGCAGTTTTCCTTCTTGCAAGAAGCGTACAAAATTAAAGAATGGTGCAATACGTTAAAATGCAATAACTCGCCTGCAGTGTTTTGAATATTTTGAATTCGTGGATCGCAAAACTCCACGACTTTATTACAGTCTGTGCATATGAGGTGATCGTGCTGTCTTGATCCATGAGACTTCTCGTATTGCGCCAGGTTTTTACCAAACTGATGTTTGCTTACTAAATCGCATTCAACTAATAAATCAAGGGTGTTGTAAACAGTGGCCCGGCTCACGCGATAATTTTTGTTTTTCATATTGATGTAAAGGGACTCCACATCAAAATGGCCCGTTAAAGAATAAATTTCCTCAAGAATGGCGTATCGTTCTGATGTTTTGCGAAGCTCTTTTGCTTCAAGATATGCCGTAAAAATCGTTCGGACTTCTTCGTAAAATTTAGGATTGAGTGCCATGACAGGCTGCAAATATAGCCTAATGTGGGTTTGAGAGCGTGATCATCTCACCACTTTTTCCTTTCTAAGCTCCTGAGCCAATTTAACAGCTTCATAAGCGCTGATCAATCCGCCTGACGCACTCAGCTGACTGAAATCAACCTCCTTTTTGTCGCCAGGCTCTTGTACTTTGAGGCCGTCAAATTTTCGGGCGGACTTTAGGAGCAGTTCCTTAATCTCTGTCACTGAAAATTCGGGAAAGTATGACATCAGTAAAGCCGCTACTCCTGAAGTGGATGGACAAGCCATACTTGTGCCGCTTTCATTTTTATAAGTGTTGTCGGGGGTTGTAGAATAAATTTGGACGCCAGGAGCGAAAACCGAAACCGATTTCTTTCCATAATTAGAAAAGTCAGCTACAAAATCCTTTCCTGCCCCCCACGCAGAGGCACCAACCTCTACCCAATTTTTAGCTTCTTTGCCATTGATATAATACGGTGTTGGAAAGTTTTTTTCAACATCATTGTTATCCCCGTCATTACCGGCTGCATGTACCAACAATACGCCTTTTTGCTCGGCATATTTCACGGCTTTATCCACAGCCTCTTTTTCCGGAGAAAACTTCTTACCAAAACTCATATTGATAATCTGCGCTCCGTTGTCAACGGCATAAATAATCGAGTTGGCCACATCTTTATCGCGCTCATCGCCACTGTTGGGTACGCATCTCACAACCATAATCTTGACATGGTCAGCCACACCCTTAATTCCAATACTATTATTTCGGTTTGCTCCTATAATTCCAGCCACATGTGTACCGTGCATGGCATCAGGTCCCTTCACATCGTTGTTTCCATAGTTTTTTTCGTAGGGGTTTGAATAATTGTCGCCAATAATTTTTCTCGAATCAAATTCTGTATTGTATCCGTAATTGACAATTGCACTAAAATAGTCAACACCCTGTTTCAATTCTTTTAAATATTCGCTGAGGTTTGCATCATCGCCAGCATTGCGAAAAATCTGAAGCAAAAATCCTTTTGCGAAAAGCAAATTGGGGTCGTTCGTTTCAAATTTTTGTACCGCTTCGACCGAAAGGCTGTCTGTTTTCATCAACACTCTCAGCGTATCAACACTTTGCTTCAATCCATGATAAAGGTTTGAATATAATTTGTATTGCTTCTCGTTATTCTCTTTTAGCCTTGTGAATTTTTCTTTCACTTTGAGATATTGGTCGTAATCTGTTTGTTGTTTTTTACTGACCTTCCCATTCTTCACATATTCAAATTTTTTTCCAAGTCTGACATATTCACGGGTCAGATCGTCTGTGTCATCTTTTACATTTCCGTTTTTCCCTCCAATGAAATTCCATCCATGCACATCATCAATGTACCCGTTTTTGTCATCGTCTATTCCATTGTTGGGGATTTCTTTTGGGTTAGTCCAAATCACATCTTTCAAATCCTCATGGTCAATATCAATACCCGAATCAACAACGGCCACTATAATCTCGCGGGCAGGTTGGTCTTTCAATAAAGTATTGTACGTTTTCTCAACACTCATGCCTTGAATTGAATCTAGTTGCGGGTCCAACAAAAACCAATTCAGTGGGATAGTGGTATTTTTAGACTGAGCAAGAGAAAAATGCGTGGGAAGCGTTAAAAGAAAGGAATAACACAAAACTCTAATCATCGATCATTTAAAATTAGCTCCAAATATAGTGCTTCAACGGATTACGAATAGAAAACTAGCGATTTTAGGCATTTGAGCAGGGTGATTTTGATTAGCGACAAAATCTTACATCAGCATTAATTCGAGGGCCTCTGCTCAAATTGTTAGGGCCAAACCGGCTTCCTTTGTATCATCAAAACCAAAAAACTCGTGGAAATGTTTCATCTGTGCTGTCTGTCTGTGGTGCTTTTTTACACGGTTTTCTTTTCGTTGGTAATGCGTTTGCACGCCCGATTGAAAGTCTAACTGTATCTTAAGTCCGATTTCAGACTCAAGCAAAAACTCTTGCTCCTTCTGTGCAATTGCGGCACATCTCTACCTCAGACCGCGATGTAAGCAACGAATTGCGGAACTGATTGTATTTCTCCCCATTCCAAATCTCCCGAAAGGAATTTTTAGTTAGATCGCCAAGTACGTAATGCGCGTCTTTATCGAAACAGCAGGGCACAACTTTGCCGTCCCATGTGACTACGCAGCTATGCCACATTTTCCAACATTCGTCAAGCAGGCCGCTTTTTATTGAATAAGTTCCGCTGGAATTTTTTTTATAGCGCGAATACTTGTCAATAGTTGGAATTAAATAAGAACCGTTTTCATAATCATATATCTGGGCGGTTTTTAGTTTTACCTCATCAACGCCAAGTTGTCTGGCCAATGCTTTTACTTCATCGATCTGATGTTCGTTTGGCTTCACTACCAAAAATTGAAAGATGACATGAGGTGTTTTTGATTTCAATACTTTTTTCCAGCGCAATATATTTTTCGTTCCTTCAACTACTTTTTCAAGATTTCCTCCAACACGATACGACTGATAAGTTTCTTGCTCCGTTCCGTCAATGGAAATAATCAGTCGATCTAAACCTGATTGTATGGTTCTCTTCGCAGCATCGTCATTGAGAAAATGAGCATTAGTTGAAGTAGCTGTGTAAATTTTTTTTTGTGAAGCGTACCTCACCATGTCAAGTAGCCCGGTGTGCAAATAGGGTTCACCCTGAAAATAAAAAATCATGTACGAGAGTTCTGGCAACTGATCAACGATCGACTCGAACAATTCTTTTTTCATCATTCCTGTTGGCCGCGTGAAGGAACGAAGGCCGCTGGGGCATTCGGGGCAACGAAGATTACACGAGGTTGTTGGCTCGATTGAAATACTAATAGGCATCCCCCGATGATTTGCCTTTCCGGTAGCTTTAGAAATTCGAAAGCTTGAGAGAACTTTGGCCATGTTGGTCAGGCGAGCAGGTGTTTGCTTGCCAATAAAATTCAGGCCATCTCTAAATTCACGAATCATCAACTTCAAAATTACTTTTTAAGAACTGATTTGTTTTATCTTCGGGCGTATAAATTTTGATTAGAGTTAATCGTTATTCGTTACTAGTGATGAAAAAAATTTGTCTCCTAACACTCACACTTGTAGCAGTCTTCAACTTTGGTTTTTCGCAAAACTCGAAACTAAGTGAAGATGCTTCTATTTCAATTATCACATTCGGGTCGGGACAAGAGGAGCTATACTCAGCTTTTGGCCATAGCGCCATTCGGGTTTACGATTCAATTAACGGAACTGACATCGCCTTTAACTACGGAGTGTTCAATTTCAATCGGCCTCATTTCTATTTAAATTTTGCACGTGGCTATTTGTATTACATGGTCGATGTTTATCCTTATCCCTTGTTTCGAGATTATTATATGAACCACAATCGCTTTGTTCATGAACAAATTTTAAATCTCACTCAAGAACAAAAACAAAAAGTTGCCGATTTTCTTTCCTGGAATGTGCAGCCGCAAAACCAAACCTACCGCTACGATTATTTTTACAACAACTGCGCAACCAAAGTGCGCGATGCCTTTGAAGTTGCTTTAAAAGGCGAGCTGCTTTTCGACTCCACTTTTATCAAAACCAATTACACCATTCGTAATCTTACCGATCTATATCTTAGTCAACAACCATGGGGCGATTTAGGTATTGACATTTGCCTAGGTCTGCCGATGGACAAAAAAGCGAGTCCATACGAATACATGTTCTTACCAGACTATATTGAACACTCCTTTGATCATGCAACAAACAAAATTATTAGCACATCATTAGTCAAAGAAAAAATAATCACGTTCGAACCCGAAAAAGGAAAAATCCCATTTCATTGGCTCCATCCTTGGATTGTATTTGGGATCGCGTTAGTCGTTGTTGCATTCATCACCTGGCGTGATTGGCAAAGGAAAAAACTATCAAGGTGGTTTGATGCGATTTTATTTTTTGTAGTCGGGGCAATCGGAATTTTACTTCTCTTGCTTTGGGTAGCCACCGATCATGCGGCTGCTGCAAAAAATTTCAATCTACTCTGGGCTGTTCCAACCCATGTGGTTGCAGCACTTGCCCTTCTTCGAAAGCAAAACCCAAAGTGGCTGAAAGGATATTTTATGTTGACTGCAATTTTGAGTGCATTGCTACTGGGCTTGTGGTATGTATTGCCGCAATCGCTGAATGTTTTTTTGATTCCGGTAGTTGGAATGATCTTGTTGAGGGCTTTAGTGAATTTGCCACAGATGACACAGATTGGCACAGATGCTCCTAATAAATAAGTCGTTGGTATTCTAATTTTCGTCTGCCAAAATTGATAAGCAATCCGACTTTACAGTCCGAAACTTTTAAGTAAATCAAGGTTTGCGCAATATCATCGTCTGAGATTGCCACAGATGCCACAGATTGGCACAGATGCTCCTAATAAATAAGTCGTTGGTATTCTAATTTTCGTCTGCCAAAATTGATAAGCCGTCCGAAACTTTTAAGTAAATCAAGGTTTGCGCAATATCATCGTCTGAGATTGCCACAGATTGGCACAGATGCTCTTAATAAATAAGTCGTTTGTACTCTAATTTTCGTCTGCCAAAATTGATAAGCAATTCGACTTTACAGCCTGAAACTTTTAAGCAATTCAAGGTTTGCGCAATATCATCGTCTGAGATTGCCACAGATGACACCGATTGGCACAGATGCTCTTAATAAATAAGTCGTTTGTACTCTAATTTTCGTCTGCCAAAATTGATAAGCAATCCGACTTTACAGCCTGAAACTTTCAAGTAATTCAAGGTTTGCGCAATATTATCGTCTGAGACTCCGCCTTCAGCAGCTTTCAATTCTAAGATGATATTGTTAAACACAACAAAGTCAGCATAGAAATTGTGCTGCAGCTTCCTTCCTTTGTAAATCACTTGGTATTCTTTCTCCCGCTCGAAGAGAATATTCTTTTGGCCAAACTCAAGCTCAATCGCGTCTCCATAAACAATCTCGCGAAAGCCATGACCCAATTCTCTGTGAACTTCCATGCACACACCAATGATCTGATAAGTTTCTTCCTTCAGCAAAAACTCTGAAGCCGTTTTCAAATCTGTGTCCATCTGTGCAATCTGTGACTACATGTGTATCGGCCTATTCGCTGTAGCAGCCAAGCACGCTTCTTTAACCGCTTCCATGTAAGTCGGGTGCGCGTGGCTCATGCGCGCAACATCTTCAGCCGAAGCGCGGTACTCCATGGCCACAACTCCCGCTGCAATCATGTCGGCAGCACGGGCGCCAATGATGTGCACGCCCAAAATTTCATCCGTGTTTTTATCGGCAAGAATTTTTACAAGCCCATCCATATCCATGGAGGCACGGGCGCGGCCCAACGCCTTGTAAGGAAAATTTCCGGTCTTATATGTGCGGCCTTGTTCTTTGAGCTGCTCTTCGGTATAACCCACACTGGCTACTTCCGGCCAGGTGTACACTACTCCAGGTATGAGTAAATAATTTACGTGCGGTTTTTGTCCTGCCAGTCGCTCTGCAACATATACCCCTTCTTCCTCGGCCTTGTGGGCGAGCATGGCTCCGCGGATAACATCGCCTATGGCATAAATGTTATCAACCTTAGTTTTCAGGTGATCGTCAACAGGTATCATTCCTTTCACTGTTTCGATTCCTACTTTATCTAACCCCAATCCGTCAGTATATGGTCTTCGGCCCACGCTCACTAAACAATAATCTCCTTTTAGCTCTATAGCAGCACCCCCATTTTTCGGTTCGGCCTTCAATACAATTTCTTTTCCCTTGTTTTCAATCGCAGTTACCTTGTGCGAAATGTAAAAATCCATTCCTAATTTCTTCGTTGACTTCAGCAACTCTTTGCCCATCGTGCCATCCATGTTTGGAATCAAACTGTCCAAAAATTCGACTACAGAAACTTTTGAACCGATGCGCGCATAAACAGAGCCAAGTTCCATACCAATCACACCTCCACCCACGATTATCAAATGCTTCGGCAACTCCTTCAACTCAAGAGCTTCGGTGCTTGAGATAATTCTTTTCTTGTCGAATGGAGCGAAGGGAAGTGCCGTTGGCTTTGATCCCGTGGCAATAATGATATTGTCAGAAGTTATAGATGTTTCTTTTCCGTTTTTCGCAGTGACCTTGATCGTATTTTTATCTACAAATGATCCAATACCAATATGCACATCGATTTTATTTTTCTTCATCAGGAAAGCAATGCCATCCACATTTTGTTTCACTACATCCGCTTTGCGCGAAACCATTTGCGTAAGATTTACTTTAGGAGCAGAAATTTCAATGCCGTGTTCCTTGAACGTATGTGCTGCATTGTGAAAATGTTCGGTCGAATCGAGCATGGCTTTAGACGGGATGCATCCTACGTTGAGGCACGTGCCACCAAGCGTATCGTATTTTTCGATAATCGCTGTTTTAAAACCTAATTGTGCACAACGAATTGCTGCAACGTAACCACCGGGGCCGGAGCCGATAACTATGACATTGTATTGCATAATTGTAAATCAAATAAAGTGTGAAAGTTAACCATGATTATTTAATGGAAAAATTTTTAGTTACTCTTCATTTTTGCCTCTTCTCTCAACTTAAAATAAATCCTTTCTTAATCCGACCATGAAATCAAACCTGACTTATGATCCTATTCCTTTCTCTCCTTGTATTAATATCGGCCTACTGGTTCGTTTTCACTCAACCGAAATTCGGAAAGAATCCCTCGGGAAAAAGATTGGAGCGAATTTTAAAGTCTCCCAACTACAGAAACAATTCTTTTTACAACCTGACACCAACGGAAGTTTTGCTCAAGGGTGCGTCAAGGACAAAAATGTTCAAAGACTTTTTTTTCGGCAAGCCTAGTTCCACAAAACCACCAAAGCCCCTTCCGTCTATAAAAACAGACCTGAAAAATCTCACGACAGACAATCCTTCAATCATCTGGTTCGGGCATTCTTCGTATCTCATCAAATCAAAAAATTTCAACATTCTTGTTGATCCTGTCATGCAAGGTCATGCCTCACCGTTTGCTATGTTCGGAAAACCTTTTGCCGGATCGGACATTTATTCTTTAAACGATCTTCCTACCATTGATTTAGTTTTACTTACGCACGATCACTATGATCATTTGCATTATGAATCGGTCAAAAAATTGGCTTCGACCGCCAAATACTTTGTCACTTCACTTGGCGTAGGAGCCCACCTCGAATCCTGGGGAGTTCCTACTGAAAAAATAACTGAACTCGATTGGTGGGAGACAACTTCCGTTGCAGAAGGAATTGAATTTACTGCCACACCTGCCCGCCATTTTTCGGGAAGAAGTTTTGTGAGAGGGAAAACATTGTGGAGTGCTTTTGTTTTGAAATTGCATGGATATCAATTATTTCTCGGAGGCGACTCAGGTTACGAATATCATTTCAAAGAGATCGGTAAGCGATTTGGTTCATTTGATATCGCTTTATTGGAATGCGGTCAATACGGAGTCAATTGGCCATACATTCATCTTCTTCCTGAACAAACTGTTATTGCCGCAAAAGAGTTGAATGCAAAAATTCTGATGCCCGTGCATTGGGCAAAATTCGAGTTATCTATTCATGCCTGGGACGAACCGATCAACCGCGCAATGAAGGCGGCTCAAGGAAACAACCAACAGGTTACAACTCCGATGATTGGGGAACCTGTAACCCTCAACTCTTCTTACCCAAATAAAAGGTGGTGGGAGATCTAATTCAAAAATTTCAAACTCAAAATTCAAGATTCGCAAGGACCCAATTTTAAATTTTGAATCTTGAATTTGGAATTGAATCACTCTTCACTGAAATCGGCAAAAGTCTTTTTCATTTCTTTGGCATCATATTTCATATTAAGCGGCTTGGATGCATCAAGTTCGAGCATGGGTAATTTTTGGTGATTGATCAGCGGCAGAAATTTGTCGCGGTCATTATCAAATTCTATTGTTCTTCGACTTGACTTCAGTGCATACTTTCGCGCGAAAATATCACCCTCCAACTGCAACTGATTCCGTATTTCTGTTTCGGTTTTGATTAAATCCAAAATATCGTTTTTGGATTTACCAAGTACTTCAGTTGCCTCTAATGTCCCTAATGTTGCCGTTGTGGATCCACCGATTACTGTTATTGCCTTCAGGTCATTTGGGGTCGTTACAAAAGCAGAAGAAACTGCAGAGGTCGCACCAAGAGATGCACCAAATATTGATCTATTCTTCTTTCCTTTCTTGGCTTGTCGATAAGCTTTCTCTAAGGCTTTATGTTTCTCATTCAATTGCTCGATTAATGCTTTCGCCTGCATCAACGTGCCGCTATACTTCTGATATAAAAATTTATCTCTTTGCTCTACATTTTCGGTGTCCACCACCTTCACTCTCACCTTGCGCTGAATCCTGTTGTTTGATTTATCGATGGCGAAGAAGATGATTTCAATATTTTTCGATTTTTCGGCATCGTCTGTAAACTGATAGCCAGGCGACCAGGCGAATTCATATTGAACGGATGTGTTTTCAGTCAGCGCAGTTTTGGGTACTCGTTCGTCAGAACAAAGAAAACTTACGTTGAGCACGTCTTCGTCTCCGTTAGGATCTGAAACGTATATTTTGAAGCTGAGCCGCTCGTTTTCCTTGATTGAAAAAGTAGTATCGCCCGGCACCAATAAAATTTCTGGTGGCAGGTCGAGCTGCGTTTGCATCAACCTGATTTTACCAACAGCTTCTGCTTTGTCGGGTTGATCTTGCGCAGTGAACTCAATGGTGTGTGGGTTGTTTTTCAACTTGTTGAACTGATTTCTTGAAGGAGTCCACGTGAGCAACCCCAATGATGACAGCGCCATTCCTTCGGGCAATTGCGCTTGAGCTATTTTAAATACCAGCGGATCTCCGTCAGGGTCGTGTACGTAATCAGAAGATATTTGATAGCGATTCAATGTGGATTGCTTCACATAAAAAGCAGGGAGGTCACCGATTTCGGGTGGGCGATTTTGATGCGTTACAGTAAAGTAAATTGGTGTTCTCACTTTTCGCCCGTCTTTCCATTCAGCTTGAAAAATCAAATTGATTTCTTTTTGTCTCTCCAATCGATCAACTAAGTCAAAGGAAGGCCTCCAAGAAAAATTGCCGAGCGTGTCGAATTGAATACCATACCCATTGATTCCCTCCAAAGAAAATTTAGGAGCCACAGCGTCCTTTACTTTTACACGAAAAGAAAGGATCTGTCCTTCCCTCAGTTGATTCCAGTTTGCAGAGTCGGGGAATATCAATTGCTGTGCAGATGCAACAATCGAAACAAAGAAGAGCAAAATAAATGCACCACATGCTCGCGATGAAATCTTGGGAATCAAGTTAATCAGTAACATAATCGAAGAGCTCCAATGTTTTTTTAACTTATCAAGTTGCTCATGCATAATCCTGGTTAAATTTGAGCGCAAAGGTAGTATTTTGAAAAATACCGAAACCAGAACTTAACGGAACTGAATCGATTGCAGACGAAAAAAAAGCCCGCTGTAAGAAAAACTTCAAACCGCAATTTTTTTGAAGATGTGTTTGAGGTAGTGGCGCTCATCCCAAAAGGAAGAGTTACCAGCTACGGTGCTATCGCGAAGTATCTTGGCACAAAAATGAGTGCGCGAATGGTGGGCTGGGCAATGAATGCCGCTCATTCGCAAAAAAATATCGCTGCCCACCGCGTGGTCAATAGTAAAGGGCTGTTAACAGGAAAGCATCATTTCAAGACGCCCACGGCTATGCAGCGAGCCCTTGAAAAAGAAGGCGTGAAGGTGGTAAAAGATCAAGTTATCGATTTCACCAAAAGGCTGTGGGATCCTTCCAAAGAATTGATGTAGAAGGGAAATCAATTCCCAATCAGGGAAAAATAAAATCTTTCAATCTTCGAAATTCTCTCAAATTCCAACATTGTCTTGTTGGCATAATTGTCGTCATAGGTATAATCAAATGAAATCTTTTCGATGAACGGACAAAAATCGACATCGAAATGGAAAAGGAGACGACAAGTAAAAACTTAAGCTAAAAGTCTATGGAAATGTCCATTGTCATACTCTTGCTTCTGATCCTTGTGTTTGGGGCGGCAGCTTCAAATGCGGTCGTGAAGCGGTATAAGAAAAGCAGTAAAGAAGATTTTAAGTACAAAAACTTATAAAGATTTGGTTTCGTGTTGTTGGTTGGTTTTGATCGAAGAGGGCCGCGCAAGCGGCCTTCTTATTTTATCGAGTGCCAGAATCATGGTTTATACATTATTGAATTCGTCTCAATAATTTTTGAATGGAGATTTATTTTCCCGTTCAGGGAAACTGAATTTTTACAACACCTCAAATTTTACGAATTACGGTATTAGGACAGTGGCACAGTATTCGTCTTAATCTCTTTATAATAAAGACAAGCTTATGAAACCGTTATCTGTTCTCTTAGCGCTCTTGATACTTACTGTTTCAACTTCTTTTGCTAAGCCCAAGAAGCCCAAACCCGACTATAAAATAATTTCTATCAAAAGGCACTCACTCTATTTTAAAGTAGATAAATCGTTTGTTGGCGGAAGGATGGAAATCTATAATGCAAGTGGTGAATTCATGGAAGCTGACGATCTGCCTCATACGCACACTGTGATCTACTTTGAAGAGATGCCTGAAGGAAGTTATGTACTCAAAGTAATAAAAGGGAGTAAGGTCGCAGCGTTTACTTTTAAAATTTGATTTTGTGTTTGTTGGTTGGTTTTGATTAAGAGGGCCGCGTCAACGGCCTTCTTAATTTATGTTGATCGTCAAGGCAATCATTGAAAAAGAGAATCGGTTTCCCGTTTAGAGAAAAATAAATTTCGAGACCCTCAAATTTTCACTAAATCTTCAGGTTTTGCAAGGTGGCACGGTGTTGGCCATTACAAATGAAAAGAACTAAATGAAAAATTTTACCTCACTCCTGGTAATGTTGACGGTGGCAGTCTCAATTTGCTTTGCCAAACCAAAAGAACCGAAATCTGATATTAAAATAATCACTGTAAAGAGCCACTCGGTTTATTTTAAAGTAGACCATTCATTTGTTGGTGGCACTGTGGAGGTCTACGATGCAAGTCAAAAGCTACTGGAAACAGAAAAACTTCCTCATACTCACGCCATGATCATCTTTAACGATAAGCCCTCTGGCAAATACTTTGTCAAAGTAAGAAAGGGAAGAAAGGTAATAGAATTTGGATACGTTCACATTTAACAAGACAATTATGAATCCGCTAATCATTTTATCGTCCTCGGTGTTATTTACCACCGTCATCATCACGCTTTTGAGTCTGCTTAAAAAGAGCGTGCGAAAAAGGAAACTCAAAAACCTGTAAAGCCAGAATTCGCTTGCCTTTGATCCGGCACGCGGAGATAATAAGGTTGTCACTTTTTACGAGAGATTGTCCATAACCCGATGAATGTGATCAGCCCATTGATGACTAAGATCTCTATTCCGATCCTATATTCAGAAAACCAATTTGCAGAATTCTTGCTGAGTAAATAAGAAACCACTGGGGAGATCAAGCAAACCACAGGCACAAATTTGCCAATTACTTTTCTCGAAGTAAAAATTCCGAAGGAAAAAAGTCCCAGCAGCGGCCCGTAAGTATACCCGGCAACGTTGAGTACTGCATCAATCACCGTTTTTTCGTTCACCTCTTTAAAGACCAAAATGATGATGAGAAACAAAACGGAGAATCCTAAATGAACAATAAACTTTTGCTTCAGCTTGGTTTCCTCGTTTTTGTCTTTGAAGTTGAGAAAGTCGATGCAGAATGAGGTGGTGAGTCCCGCTAAGGCAGAATCTGCACTGGCGTAAGACGAAGCCGTGATCCCCAGTAAAAACAGAATTCCAACCAAAGGTCCAAGTTCTTGAAAGGCCAATCGCGGGAAAAGCTCATCAGTATACTGAGGAATTGAAATCCCTTTTTGTTCACAATAAATAAACAACAAAGCACCGAGTGTAAGAAAAAGCAAATTCACAACCACAAGTGTGATACTGAACCAGAACATATTTTTTTGTGCATCGCCAAGCGTTTTGCACGTGAGGTTTTTTTGCATGATCTCCTGATCGAGGCCCGTCATAGCAATGGTGATGAACATGCCACCTAAAAATTGTTTTGGAAAAAATGAAGGGGAATCAATGGAATCAGTGACAAAGATTTTTGAATAACCATGCGCTTGAATAGCATTCACCATTTCTGAGAAAGAATAACCAAGAGCGCTTGAAATTTGCCAGACCGTGATGATCACCGCTCCAACTAAAAAGAAAGTCTGGAAAGTATCTGTCCAGATAATAGTCTTCACTCCTCCTTTAAAAGTGTATACCAAGATCAATAAAATCGTTACAGCCACGGTAACAAAAAACGGAACGCCCCATGCATCGAACAGAAAAAGTTGAAGGACCGTTGCTGCAAGGAAAAGTCTTAGTGAAGAGCCAATTGATCTGCTCACCAAAAAAAACAACGCGCCCGTCTTGTAAGCCCATACATCGAAGCGCTGCTCAAGATACGTGTAAATGGAGATGACTTTCAACCGATAATACAATGGCATCAGCACAAGAATGATCACCCAATAACCCACGAGATAGCCTAGCACCACTTGAAAGTAAGCGAAACCTACTTTGCCCACATTTCCTGGCACGGAAACAAACGTGACGCCCGAGAGTGATGAGCCGATCATTCCGAATGCAACCAAATACCAGGGCGATTGTCGATGAGCTGTAAAGAATGTGTTTGAGTCAGCTCCTTTTGAAGTGAAATACGAAATAGTAATGAGTGCAGCGAAGTAAACGAGGATGATGCTGCTTACGAAAAGTGGAGTCATTTCAAAAAATTCAAGATTTAAAAATCAAGATTCAAAATTAAAACCTCAATCTCAAATCAATTTTCAATTTTGAACTTGGAATTTTGAATTATTCAAACTTGTCAAAATTTTCTAATTTTGAAATAGAATTAGGAAATCGAACATGAATCCTTCAGTGCACGAAAAGGAATTGGTAGATCTGCTGGAAGCTATCGCTGTAACGGAAGTGAAAGATCTTGTTGTGTTCAATGATGATTTCAACACATTCGACCACGTCATTGAAACGCTCATTCGTGTTTGCAAACATACTGCCGAACAGGCTGAACAATGCACCTGGCTCATTCACCACAAAGGCAAATGCACTGTGCGCACAGGCTCGTTTGAAGAGCTCGACCCCATGCGCGAAGCTATCTGTGAAGAAGGCATCGATGCCAAAATAATCTGATGGAGTATCCGTCAAAACTGATCGAAGAAGCTGTCAACGAAGTTTCTAAGTTGCCGGGCATTGGCAAAAAGACTGCGCTGCGATTGGTGCTTCATCTTGTCAAAGAAAATGAAAATCGCACCCTGGCACTTACTGAATCCCTCAACAAGCTGCGCGCCAACATCAAATTTTGCAAAACATGTTTCAATATTTCAGATGAGGAGGAGTGTGCCATCTGTCGAAGTCACCGAAGGGATAAATCGATTCTCTGCGTAGTAGAGGAAAGTAATGATGTAATGGCAATCGAAAATACTTCACAATACACTGGCATTTATCACGTACTTGGCGGAGTGATCTCACCTATCAATGGCATCGGTCCATCCGAATTAAAAATTGAACAATTGCTTAGCCGCATCTCGCAAAAACAAAATGAAATCAAAGAGGTAATACTCGCACTCAGCCCAACGATGGAAGGTGACACTACCGCTTTCTACATCAATCGAAAGCTCAAAGATTTGAATGTGAAGGTAACTTCTATTGCTCGGGGAGTGTCCATAGGGGGAAATTTGGAATACACAGATGAAATTACGCTCGGCAGAAGTATTACTGCACGGGTTTTGTTTGATTGAACAGTTAAGAGAACATCTTTCACAGAATAGTAGTAACTTAAGTCATCAAGTTTTCAAGGAATATGAAAACGATGCCTTCTCTGCTTATACTAGCGATACTGAGCGCTTTCATCTTGGGTTGCAAGCCTAAAAGTCAACCTAAACAACAGGATGAAGAAACAAAAAATAAAGCGACCGCTGACTCCATTGAACATCTTCAAAAACGCGGAAAGTACTTAGTAAATAATGTAGCCGGCTGCCTGTACTGTCACAGTGAACGCGATTATGCTTCATTCTCAGGCCCGATCGTCAGCGGAACTGAGGGAATGGGTGGCCAAAAGTTTGACAAATATTTCAGAGGTGTACCTGGTGAAGTATATTCCCGTAACATAACTCCTGCAGGGATTGGCTCATGGCCTACTGATGCAGTGATACGTGCCATGACTCAAGGTATTTCGCAAAAGGGCGACACACTTTATCCTGTAATGCCTTACGCTCACTTCGGCAAAATGAGTAAGGAAGATGCATTGTCTATTGTAGCTTATCTCCGCACCTTAGCTACAATTAATAATGAGGTGCCCAAACGGAAACTTCAGATCTCTTTTCATCCTACAATTCCCTCTGTTGATTTGGAAAAGAATCTCAGGCCTGCTTTTGCAGACCGTAAGCTTTATGGCGAGTACCTTGTAAACATGGCAGCATGCGTGGATTGTCATACACCAATGGAGAAAAATAATTTACAGTTGAACAAATCATTCGCTGGCGGTCAGGAGTTTCAAGTGCATGGATTTGTTGTACGCTCGGCCAACATTACCCCCGATAGCATTACAGGCATCGGCTCGTGGACAGAGGAAGTATTTCTAGCAAAATTCACTCAGTACCGCAGCGCTGATGGATATAAATATAATCCGGGAAAAAATAACTCAGTTATGCCCTGGACGATCTTTGCAGGCATGGATGATTTTGACCTCAAGTCAATCTATGCCTATTTGCGTTCGATCAAGCCAATAAATAATAAAGTGATTAAGAATCCGCTTTGAATGTTTTGAGGTGTTGACGTGCTGACGTTTGGATGCGCTGAGGTATCTCTACCCTATACTATTTTGACGCTTCACCACGTGAGTAAGTCAACACATGCGCACATCACTCCTTCACTTCCAATTTAAATCCAATACCATGATAGTTCACGATCTCCACGTTGGGGTCTTCCTTTAAATATTTACGAAGCTTCGAAATGAACACATCAAGACTACGGCCCATGAAGTAATCGTCATCTCCCCAAACAGTAGTAAGAATTTCTTCGCGCTTTAGAACTCGGTCTTTGTGTATGCAAAGCAGTTTTAAAACTTCAGCTTCCTTTGGCGTGAGTACTTTTTCGCCCGAAGAATGATTGAGCTTAAAATTCCTTGCGTCAAACCCAAAACTTCCAAGTTCAAATGATCCGTTCTGCTCATGACCATTGCTCTTTGACCTTCGGAGAAAAACTTCGATGCGCATCACAAGCTCCTCCATACTGAACGGTTTCAGGATGTAGTCATCGCCTCCCGCCCGAAAGCCCTCCATTTTATCATCGAGCATCGTCTTTGCAGTAACGAACAGAATCGGTACTTGGGTGTTTTTATCCCTGATCGATTTAGCCAAAGTAAACCCATCTTTCTTCGGCATCATCACGTCAAAAATGCACAAATCAAAAAGCTGCTGTTCAAAAATGGATTGCCCTTGCTCTCCATCTTTACATAAAGTAACATCATAGCCTTTGTGTGCAAGGCCATCTTTGATCACATAACCCAGTGTAGGATCATCCTCCACCAAAAGAATTTTTGCATTCATGCCGTAGGTAAAACTATTTTGAATGTGCTGCCTTTGTCAAGTTCGCTCTCAACAGAAATTTTTCCTCGATGCGCCTCCACCATTAACTTCACGTAATTTAGTCCTAGACCAAAACCCTTTACATCATGCAAATTGCCCGTAGGTACCCGATAAAATTGATGAAAAATTTTCCGTTGATTTTCTGAATTGATTCCTATTCCATTGTCTTTCACTTCAATGGTCACGTGATCATTCACATTTACCGTAGAAATGATCAATTTGGGTTGCTGCTGATTGTACTTGATTGCATTATCAATCAAATTGAAAAGCACGTTAGTAAAATGTAGTTTGTCAGCCGTGATCCAGCTGTGCCGGGCATTCAACTGCAAATCAATCTCCCCTTTCTTTTCCTGCAGCAGTAATGCACTGTTTTGCACCGCATCACGAATCAATTCATGCACATCTAGTTTCTCTTTCCTCAGAGCAACATCACTTTTTTCTAATCGTGCCATTTGCAGTACTCGCTCCACATGCTGCTTCAAGCGATTCGTTTCGTTTTGGATTATGGTGGCATAATTCAACAATCGTTCCGGTGTATTTGTGATCAATGGATCTCTCAAGACCTCAGAAGAAATAGCAATAGTAGAAAGTGGAGTTTTAAACTCGTGTGTCATGTTGTTGATGAAATCTCTTTGGATTTCAGACAATCTTTTTTGTTTCAGGATGACAAACAGCGTGTAAACAAAAAAGAAGATGACCACCAGCATCACAGCAGAAGAATAAATCCAAATGCCCATCTGGCTGATCAGGTTCGCTTCGATGCGTGAGAATTGCACTGCAAAATAATAACCGTCATTTTTCCACACAGGCATTTGCTCTAGACTAGCCATTGCCTTCCCCACCTTATGTGACTTGAAATCAGAACCCTTCATGCACTGATCCTGGCAATCATAAACGCCATATTCGTAATCGGCAGTAATTTTTCGCTTTTCAAATTCGGAAGAAATTAAAACACCTAGCACGCTGGAATTCACCGGGCCATTTACGAGCACTACAAAATAATTGGTTGACAATTGATCAACGGGAGAATTGGTGGGCACTGGCGTTTTATTGATCTCAAAAATTCTGTTCGCCACTGCATCCAATGAAGTTTGCACATCGCGGTTAAACTGTTTTTCGCGCAGATCAAATGCCTTGCGTACCCAATACACTTGAGTGAGGGTGATGCCTAGTATGCTCACCGCAGCCAATACAATAATTATACGGAGGGTATTTCTGCTCACTTTGCAAAGGTAACGGGTATTTACGTGGAAACCCTTAAGGGAAATGTGCTGTTTAACAATGCATTAACACTTTTTAAGGGTTTATTGACAGCTTAACTGATTTTCATGCACGAAGTTTGTACAGTTCGAACGAACGTTTTAAGTTTAACCTAAAATTGGAATAAGAAATGAAAAAATTAATGATTATCGCAGCGGTGATGTTTGTAGCCAACACCGGATTTAGCCAAGCAACGACTGCCGCTAAATCGGATTTGGCCGTCATTCAATGGGATGCTTCTACGCATGATTTCGGAAAAATCAAGCAGGGAGTACCCGTGACTTATGAATTCAAATTCACAAACAAGGGCAAAGTGCCTGCCGTGATTACAAATGCCCAACCTTCTTGCGGTTGCACTACTCCAAGCTGGACACGAGACCCGGTTATGGCCGGAGGTGAAGGGCATGTAAAAGCTACATTCAATGCAATGGCTGTCGGCCCTTTCGATAAAGTAATCACTGTGACTGCTAACACTGAAGGAGGAGTAATTTTATTGCACATCAAAGGAGAGGTTGAGGGTACTGCTGCGACTAACACTGCTGTAAAACCGAACTAATTTTTCCGGAAAATATAAAATGAAAAGTCAGGTGATGAGCCTGACTTTTTTTGGTTTCACTAGTTGCGGTCCTCTTTTACAATTCTCTCACCCAAATATTCCGATAGCTCACGGGTGTGCCGTGGTCTTGTAATGCAATGGGCCCCTTACCATGGACTTTGTAAACAGGCAACCCCTTATATTGTGTTGACCCTGCAATCGGCACATGATTTTGAATGATCACTCCATTATGAAATACGGTGATGTAAGCGGGGGCTATGGTTCTTCCACTGGTTTCACTAAAACGCGGAGCAGTAAATACCACATCATAAACTTGCCACTCCCCTGGTTTGCGACTAGCATTTACGAGCGGAATATGTTGCTTGTAAATTGATCCTGCCTGACCGTTAGAGTAAGTTTGGTTTTCATAACTATCAAGTACCTGCAACTCATAAAGTCCCTGAAAAAAAATTCCACTGTTGCCTCTGTTCTGACCTTCGCCTTCACCGGCAGAGGGAGATCGCCATTCAATGTGCAATTGAATGTCTCCGAATTCTTGTTTCGTTTTTATTTCTCCTGAGCCTTTCACAACGGTTACTGCACCATCCTTCAATTCCCAAGAGGGATTTGCGCCAGAGCTACTGCTCCACTTGGACAAATCTTTTCCATCAAATAGTACGATGGCATCAGAAGGAGCGTCACCGGCATTTTTACCTGGGGTGATCACAGGTGCTTTTATTTCCCATACCTCTGTGACTCGAGGATCAAGTGACTCACGTGATGGAACTGATGTGGATGGTTTTGACGTCATTATAATTACACCGTTCTTGGCTGCCTCACCATATTTTTCGGTAGCCTCTTTCCCTTTGAAAATTTGTACAGTTTCCAGGTTGTAAGAATTCACTGACTTTAGACTCTCAATAATTTTTCCATCCAGAACATAAAGTGGCTTTGATCCTAAATCTTCAAACTTAACGCTTTGCTGAGCCGATAAAATGAAAGGGTAAATGACCAATAACAAAATCAATAATTTTTTCATACCCAAAATTGTTTAGGTTCTAAAAGTAAAAAAAAGTCAGTCTTCGTGGTAAAGATTTATGATGTGCTGACTTATAATTTTATAAACCTCAGAAAGATCTGGATCACTTTGCAAAAAAGCCATGTGTTTTTCAAGGGTTTCTAAATCTCCACGCCTGGCGGGGCCTGTTTGTGCCGACTCAGGACCAACCTGCAAACTCTTATTAATTGTTTCGATGATCAACGGTTTGAGCCAGTCAAATTCCATTCCGTTTTGCAGCATAATCTTTTGAGAAAGAGTGAGCATATGGTTGGTAAAGTTCGAAGCAAATACAGCAGCAATGTGCAATGCCTTTCGTTCTTCTGATCCAATTTGCTTTACTTGATTGCTGATGGCTTTCGCCAGTGTCATTAAGACACTTTCAGTTTGTTCATTGTTGCTCTCAATGAAAATGGGGGTTTGCTTAAAATCGATTTTTTTGCTTTTAGAAAATGTTTGAAGGGGGTAGAAAACACCGATGTTAGATGTCGCAGCAAATTGTAAATCAGTCAGCGGCACACTTCCTGAAGTGTGAGTAAGCACCGCATCGTCCGGCAAAATAATTTCTTTGGCAATGTCGCTGATGCTATCATCATTCGCAGCAATTATAAAAATGGACGAATCACTTGTCGAAAAATCGAGCGTGGCTTTTACTTCAGCTTGATAAAGTCTTTCCGTCAGTTCTTCAGCATGCCGCGTATTGGGACTGAAGACTTCTTTTACAATAAAACCCGCATTGTCAAATGCAGGAGCAAGGTGCCATGCTAAGTTGCCTGAACCTATGAAACTAATTGTATGCATCGGGATGGTCAGGATTTTCGGGATGAGCAAGATTCGGGTGCTCGGAATTTTCAGGGTTGCCTTTACCGTACTCCGACCACACAGTGTAAGATTTTTTTGAGGCTCGTTTTTCGGTGCGAAAAATTCGTTTATATCCCAGACTTTGTGAACCAAAATTTATCAATAGACCAATGTCAAAGTTGTAAGCAGTCAAATAATTTTTTGCTTGGGCCAAATGAGCATCCTCAAGACTTATTACTGCCTTCAACTCCACTACCAACTTATTGTCAATTATAAAATCTGCTCTTCGTTTTCCGACACCGCTCCCTTTGTAGAATATTGGTTGCTCAACTTCGCGCTGAAATGGAATACCCGCATTTTGAAGCTCAATGGCTAAACAACGTTGATAAATTACCTCCTGAAAACCATTGCCCAACGCATTATGCACCTCCATGGCGCAACCTATGATTTCATAAGTCAACTTATCATTAATCGAAGCCATCCATTAAATCTTTAAATCTTGGCCATCCTTAAATCCTGACCATCCTGATCCCGACTTTCTAACTCGATAGCAAGGCATCTTTGATAAATCACTTCTTGAAACCCATTACCCAAAGTACTGTGCACTTTCATTGCACAGCCAATTACTCGATAGGTAAGTTCGTCTTCAATCATGAAATCAATTCATCCAATAAATCTTTAATCTTGCAAATCTTTAAATCTTGGCCATCCCGATGCCGACAGTTTCGGCCACTTTAGCTACTGCAAAATCAATTTCTTCTTTCGTATTGAACTTACTGAATGAAAAGCGAATGGCTCCCCTTTTTGATCCTGGATAAAGCGCATTCAAAACATGTGAACCGGTTGTTGCTCCACTTGAACAGGCGCTTCCACCAGAAGCAGAAATTCCTTGCAGATCGAGATTGAAGAGCATCATTTCATTTTCTTCCGATTCGGGAAAGGAAACGTTGAGCACTGTATAAAGACTGCGATTTAAATCATCAGAGTCGCCATGAAAACTAATTCCTTGCACAGTGGCTTTTAGTTTTTCAATCATGTATTTTTTCAGCTGGCTGATTGTGTTTTCATGCTCCTCCATTTCGCGATAGCAGATCTCCAATGCTTTAGCCAATCCAATTATTCCGTAGGTATTTTCGGTCCCACCACGCATGTTTCTTTCTTGCGCGCCACCATGCACCATCGGTTGAATTTTCTTATCTTTATTAATATACATGAATCCAATTCCCTTCGGCCCGTGAAATTTATGTGCAGCCGCAGTCATGCCATGTACTTTCAATTTTTTCAAGTCGTGTTTGTAGTGCCCCATGGTCTGCACTGTGTCTGAATGAAAGTAAGCATTATACTGCTGACAAAGTTCACTCACTCTCTGAATGTCGAGGAGGTTGCCGATCTCATTATTGGCATGCATCAATGAGACCAATGTATTTGGATATTCTTTTAACAAAGTTTCAAGATGTCCCAGATCAACATGGCCTTTTTGATCCAGCCGAACATAATGCAATTTAATTTCTCCCTGTTTCTCTAAGGTCTTCAGGGTATGCTCCACTGCATGATGCTCAATTGGCGAAGAGATGGCGTTCTTTATTTTATAAGTTTTGATCGCTCCCAAAATAATTGCATTGTCCGCTTCGGTTCCGCCCGAAGTAAAAATGATTTCGCCTGGTGTGCAATTCAAAAGTTCTGCTACTTTTTTTCGCGATGATTCAATGGCTGCCCTAACTTTTCTTCCATGTGAATGCGTGGAGGATGGATTCCCAAAATCTTCAAGCATAAAAGGCTTCATCGCTTCAAACACTTCAGGGTCGAGCGGAGTGGTGGCAGCATTGTCTAGATATACTTTCATAGAATTCTATTTTACGAATTATAAGTTCAAATTTACTGAATCATCACTTTAATATCACTGATAATCTTATTCGCCAATTCATCGGCCTTACTTTCACTTTGCGATTCAGCATAAATGCGGATGATAGGCTCGGTATTGCTTTTGCGTAGATGCACCCATTCTCTCTCCTTTTCAAAATCTATTTTTACTCCATCTGCCAGGTTGATTTTTTCGTTTTGGTATTTTACCTTCACTTTCTCCAACACCTCATCAACATTAATTTGTGGAGTGAGTTCAATTTTGTTTTTGGATATGAAATATTCAGGATAGGTCTTCCGAAGTTCCGATGCCTTCATTTTAGTTTTTGCGAGATGCGTTAAAAAAAGCGCGATGCCCATCAATGCATCTCGGCCATAATGCAACTCAGGAAAAATAACACCGCCATTTCCTTCACCACCGAATACTGCTTTTGTTTCTTTCATGGCGTTCACCACATTCACTTCGCCTACGGCCGCTGCAGTATATTTTCCGCCTGATCTCTCAGTTACATCGCGAAGAGCGCGAGTTGATGACAAATTGGAAACGGTATTCCCCTTTCGTTTGCTCAGCACATAATCGGCAACTGCCACCAAAGTATATTCTTCGCCAAATGGTCTTCCGTCTTCCTGTACGAGTGCCAGCCTGTCAACATCAGGATCGACAATAATTCCCAAATCGTATTTTGCCTTTTTTACTTCGCGACAAATTACTTTGATATTTTCCGGGAGAGGCTCAGGATTGTGCGGAAATTTTCCAGTCGGCTCACAGTATAATTTTTTGATTGTCTTTACCCCCAATTCTTTCAACAACATCGGCACAGCGATTCCTCCCGATGAGTTGACTGCATCAACAACAATCTTGAACTTTGAATTTTGAATGGCCTTCACATCGACCAATTTATTTTTCTTAATCAGTTCAATGTGTTTCTTAATATAATGATCTGCCTTGGAATAGCTTCCCAGTTTCTCAACAGTGGCAAAATCAAAATTTTCTTGCTCAGCAAGCCTTAAGACTTCAGCTCCATCAGCAGCCGAAATGAATTCTCCTTTTTCATTTAATAACTTCAACGCATTCCATTGAATCGGATTATGACTCGCAGTTAAAATTATTCCACCTCCTGCTTTTTCAATCGGCACCGCTATCTCAACCGTAGGAGTTGTAGACAGGCCAAGATCAACAACATTCAGTCCCAAGCCTTGCAATGTACTGCTCACCAAATTGCTCACCATCTCACCAGAGATTCGAGCATCACGCCCAATTATGATTTTTTTTCCCTTACGTGATTTCACCCAAGTACCAAAAGCGGCTGCAAACTTTACAACATCTACAGGTGTGAGGGCTTCGCCTGGCTTACCGCCAATGGTGCCTCGAATTCCGGAAATTGATTTTATTAAAGTCACAGTTAAAAATTTGGCAAATGTACAATTTACGATCTACGATTTAAGGATTACTGCTATCAAAAATCTTACATCTAAAATTGTACCCCGAGACATCGGGACGTAAATTGGCCACATGAAACAACCACTCTCATCGCCCGATCTCAACCGCCAAGCAAAACTCAAAGCCTTTGATCGTTTATTAACGATCATGGATGAGCTTCGCGAAAATTGCCCCTGGGATAAAAAACAAACGCTGGAAAGCCTACGTCATCTCACTATCGAGGAGATGTATGAACTCTCAGATTCTATTTTGGAAAACAATCTCAATGAAATAAAAAAAGAGTTGGGTGACTTAATGCTGCACAATGTTTTTTACGCGCGCATTGCCTCTGAAATGAAAAAGTTCGATATCGCTGATGTACTAAATTCCATCTGCGATAAGCTGATCGAGCGACACCCACATGTTTACGGGGATGTTGTAGCAACCGATGAGCAAACTGTAAAAGAGAATTGGGAAAAAATAAAACTGAAGACCGGAAATAAATCTGTGCTCGAAGGTGTGCCAAAGTCATTGCCTGCATTGGTAAAAGCAATTCGCATTCAAGATAAAGCACGTGGCGTTGGTTTTGACTGGGAAAAGAAAGAACAAGTGTGGCAAAAGGTAGAAGAAGAAATGCAAGAGTTCAAAAACGAGTTCAATGTAGAGTCAGAGCAACCGATCGATAAACAAAAAGCAATGGCCGAGTTTGGCGATTTACTTTTCTCATTGGTCAATTATTCTCGGTTTCTTGAAATTGATGCTGAAGAGGCCTTGGAGCGTACCAACAAAAAATTCATCAAGCGCTTTCAATATTTAGAAATTGAATCTGCGAAAGACGGAAAAAAAATGGGTGAAATGACTTTGGCCGAGATGGATGGGTATTGGGAGAGAGCTAAAAAGATTTGAGAATTTGAAAATGACGGGTCATTTTCAAATTACTCTTTATCCCAATCAAAATACTCGTCTTTCTGAAGCTCCACTTCTTTTTTCCTTTTTGCCCCTCGATTTAAAAAAGCATCTTTTAATTCTTTCGCTTCTTTTTTCAGGTCACTGACAATTTTCTTTTTAGTGGCTTCTTTGTCAAATTTGACTTCATAATTGTTAGTAGTGCCTATGATCTTCAAAAAGATTTTTGTTTGGCCTCCTGTTTCTTCAATAGCACCAAAGGCTTCGTCCGGGTCAATTTGTTTTTTGCTTCTCAATGGAGCCACTATACGATAATCGATGGTTTGATCGAATGAGTGTGTCCCGCTGAGCGTAATATCCGAGGCATTGCTCCTCACCTCCATCTGCGGGATATAAATCTTCTTTCCCTCAATGTGGATGTCATTCTTCAAATCCGCAAAACGTAACTGGTTTAAAGTCTTGTCATCAATATAGCGGTTGAGCTTTTGCATCGGTTCAAAATTATTGAGCTCACCATTTTTAATCAATGCGCTGATATCGGCAGTCAGTGTTTCAGAAAAAAGTTTAAGGTTTTCGTTCAGCGACATTTCAAAACTTAAATCTGCATTGGCCTGGCCCTTCAAATGCTTCGCCCCGATAAAATCCTGATAGAAATTTTCGAACACATAAAAGACGCTGTCGATGTAAATTCCATTCAATTTGAACGAAGAAGAGACATCAATTACTTTTTTATTTTTTGCGTCTACAATCCCCCCTCCTTCAACCGAACCACCCATTCCGTTAAATGTTAAGTGGCGCGACACAGCAACCTGGTTTTTAACAAGTAAATCGCCCTTCACCTGGCGAGGAGAAAATCGCTTGTATTTCATTCGCTTCACATCGCAATTGAAATTCAAATGGAGATTTGGTGAAATAGCGAAACCGAAATTTTCTGATCCGCTAACACCGATTCCGAGAGAAAGCAACTGATCGAGATCGAGAAAATCTGATTTCAGATCTGCTTCAATCCCGATGGGCTGATCTTCAAACAAAAGAAAGGTGATTACATTTTTTAAAAATCCATTCAATAATAGATCGCTGCGTTCAAGTCTGCCACTGACGTTGCTCATCGCAATGTCATTCCTATTAAAATGCAGTGCGCCATTGATATTTTCGAAGTGGATATTCTGCTTGCCTGAAACAAATGCAATGTTTTTAAGGTCAATATTGCCTGAAGCCTGGGCTTGCTGTGCAGTGGCTTTATGCTTTAAAAGAGAGGCCTTCCCCACAAAAGAGAAGTCAGCTATTATTTCACCTGAAATGTCCCTTACATTTTCTATCGGGTAAAAATTTTGAATAGAAGCTGCGTCAGCTTCGCCTTTGAAATCCAAAGAAACGTATGGGTCATCAAAATTTTGGACTGAAAGGTTAGCCTTAAATTTTTTCCCGTTGAGTTTACCTGAAAAATTCTTCAAGAAAAGCTCTGCACGCGAAAAATCGGTGAATGATGTCGTGGCAAAAGAACCCTCAAGATTGGCCTCTTCTATTCTGGATTTATAATCAGGATGGAAGATGGAAGCATTCTTGCAGCCAAACTCAACCGACATCAGTGGTCGTTTTACTTCGCCCTTCATCGCCAGTGAAAAATAAATTTCACCTCGACTTTCGTAATCCTTCACTTTGGTGGTGAGGCTTTCCGGCAAAAGAGACAATACCGTTTGAACGTCAGTGTCCTTTCCCTTCAGTTTTACATTGATGAAATCCCTGCCTTTAAAATTATATTCACCTTCGAGTTCAAATGCTGATCTACCTAAGCTGAGCTTTGATTTTTCAATACCTACATTTTTATTTTCGTCATCATACTTGATAACAGCCTCCACATCAAATTTCTTTTTTTCGAGCAATGACAAATTCTTAATGCCAATCTTGCCAATCGTCACATCGCCTTCCGATTCTATGTCGTAAATGTCATTCGTGCTTTTAATTGAAGTTATTAAGTCTTCACTTTCAAAAATATGGTGTTGCAATAATTGTAAATCTTGATAGATGACCTTGGTCTTGATGAGTTTCACTTTATGCAGGTCAAACCCAATAGTTGCGCCCGTGCTTTCTGTTTTTTTTAAGATAGTGAAGTTGTTTTGTCCTTTTTCGTCAACCTTCAGGTGAGTTTCGCTTTGGTCGATTTTCAATCCGCGAATTGAATACTTTCCGTTCATCGCATCCATTGCGTTCAATGAAAAAGAAACCGTTTTTGCCGTAAGCAATGGATAAATTCCCGGATGGCTGTCCTCCACATACACATCAACAAACGTGATGGCAAGATTTGGAAAATCTCTCCACGCAGAAATATCTATTCTACCTATCTGAATAGGGGTGCCAAGATTTTTATTGGCTTCATCTATAAACTGCTTAAGTATGCTATCCTTAAATAAAAAAACAGCGCCTCCAAACGAAAGGACCAAGACCACCAGCGATAGTGCGATGTAAAAAAGTATTTTCTTAAAAATCTTCAAGTTGGAAAATTGATGCAGCAAAAATACAGCATCTCATTCAATACCCGGAAAAATGCGATGGGCATAAAGAATAATCGGCCTGAGTTGAAAAATCAAACTATCTCAAATACCTCAGCAGAAGCGTGCTTCAGATATTCTTCGTAATCATAAGGGGCATCGCCACCTTCGAGCAAACTTCCCTCAGGAATTGTCGGGAAGATTTCTTCATAGTTTTTCACCAGGTTCATGAACACACGCCTATACACATGTGAACGATTGATTTTTTCCGGGTGGTCGATGCCTGTAGCTGCCATCAACTCAACAAAGCTCTCCACTGTGTTTTTGTGAAAGTTAGCGACTCGCGTTTTCTTATCTTCAATCACCAATCCTTTCATCAGCGCTGGATTTTGAGTGGCCACTCCTGTAGGGCAGGTATTTTTATTGCATTCCAATGCCTGGATACAACCCAGTGCCATCATCATCGCGCGAGCACAGTTGCACGTATCCGCGCCCAGCGCCATCGCACGCATAATGTGGAAACCTGTCAGCACTTTGCCTGAGGCGATCAATTTTACTTTACTGCGTATCCCGAAACCGATGAGCGCATTGTCGGCAAATGCCAATGCATCCAGCAATGGCATGCCCACGAAATTGGTGAACTCGGGAGGTGCTGCACCTGTGCCGCCTTCACCTCCATCAATAGTGATAAAATCAGGATAACTGTTGAGCTGCACCATCGCTTTGCAGAGAGACATAAATTCGCTTTTTCGTCCAATACAAAGTTTGAAGCCAATCGGCTTGCCACCCGAAAGCGTGCGCAATTTTTCGATGAATTTGATCAATTCAATGGGTGTTGAAAATGCGCTGTGGAAAGGCGGAGAGAAAACAGTTGTACCGGGTTTCACCAAACGGATAGCTGCAATCTCAGGAGTGTTTTTGGCAGCCGGTAATATTCCACCGTGACCTGGCTTTGCGCCTTGTGAAAGTTTGATCTCAATCATTTTCACGTTAGGCTTGATTGCGTTTTGCTGAAAGGCTATGTCAGAAAAATTTCCATCCTCTGATCTTGCTCCAAAATATCCCGTGCCAATTTGCCAGATAATATCGCCACCGTGCTTCAAGTGATAGGGGCTCAATCCGCCCTCACCCGTGTTATGCGCAAAGCCACCAATTTTCGCACCTGCATTCAGCGCTTCAATCGCATTCTGACTGAGCGAGCCAAAGCTCATGGCCGACACATTGAGCACACTCATGTCATAAGGCTGAGTGCATTTTTCACCGCCAAAACGAATTCGAGGATTATGATCCATTTTATGAAAGTCCTTGGGGGCGATGGAGTGAGTAACCCACTCGTAGCCCTCGGCATAGACGTTCAATTGAGTTCCGAATGGAATAGTATCAATTTGTTTTTTGGCCCGCTGATAAATCACCGAGCGTTCGTTGCGGTTGATAGGTGCACCATCAGTATCGCTCTCAACAAAATACTGCTGAATCTTCGGGCGGAGGTCTTCAAACACATAACGCAGCCTGCCAAAGAGTGGAAAATTTCTTTTGATTGATTGACGCACCTGGATCATATCCATTACGCCCATGTAAATAAATGGCAAGATGAGAATGTAAAAGAAGAGCGCATCTATCCAGAAGTAGCTCCAAACAGCAACGGCCGCAATGATAATTACCGATGAAGCGATGAAAAGCTGGCGGTTATTCATAGACAAGATTGATTTAGGTGCATCAAGTTACACAAGGGAAATTTAATTAGCCAATCGAAAGAATAAAGTGAGGGCGCTCATCGACAATATAAAATTTGATTTAAGTGATGAATCAAAACTTAATGTTTTCATAACAGATGACAAAAGGCCGGGCAATAATTTTATGCGTTGATAAGCGAACTATGATTGATTTTTTCAAACGCATTAAGATCCGCGCAAAGCTGTTGCTTGCCTTCGGTTCTATTATTTTGTTGTCTGTGTTGCTCACGGTTTATGCTTTCGTCTCCATTGCACGCATTATTGCGCTGGAAAATCTGAAAGAAGAGTCAGAAAAACTTTCGATCAACCTCGAGCGTATCGAACTGGCAGCCAAGGAGTTTATCTTCGAAGGCTACAAATCGAAAGGTTTTCAAGAAGATGAGAAAAGCGAGATCCTGGATCGATACGCTCTCGCCCTCAATGGTGCAAACGAAAATTTAAAATCCATTTCTGAAAATAAATATTTGAGTGACACTGAAACGAGAAAGACCGTCAGAGCCCTGTTTGAGTCATCCGTAATCTCTCAAAGTTTTCGCGAGACGAGCGATTTGTTAAAGAGAAGAGGCTTCAAAGATTATGGCCTTGAGGGCTCGCTTCGAAATGCCATTCATAAAATAGAAAATTCCTCATTTACGTACGACCGTGCAGAGATGCTCACACTGCGCAGACACGAAAAAGATTTTTTCCTTCGAAAGGATTTGAAATATCAGTTAGAGTTTAATAAAGCCATCATCGCCTTCAGTACTAATTTGAAAAGCAAAGGCAATGAAGAGTTGCTTGGCTTACTTAATAATTATCAAAATGAGTTCAATCAAGTGGTCGAGATTGAAAAAGAAATCGGTCTTATTGACAAAGAAGGAAAAAAAGGTCAGCTCTTTGCCAAGTTGCAAGAAGTGCGAACAGCAATAGAAAACATTCAAAAGAAAGTGCATGAGATTACTGAGCAGCAAATAGCTCAATCGCGGATTTGGCTAATCGTGATTTTCTTCATTCAGTTCAATGCAGCTCTCCTTTTGGCTCTCACCTATTCCAACGCGCTTACTTCAGTGATCAAAGAAATAAGAACAACCATGAGGCTATTAGCCAACGGGGTATTCCCTAATCCGCTCAAAGTTCACAGCGAAGAAGAAATCGGTCAGACAAAAACTGCAATCAATCATTTCCTGGAACGACTAAAATGCGCCATCTCATTTGCGGAGAAATTAGGGAGTGGAAAGCTAAGTGCAAATTATGATGAGCGCTTTGGTGGTGACGTATTTGCTCAGGCTCTTCTTCATATGCAGTCCAAACTCAGCGAAGCCGATGCCATTCAATCGAAAATTAACTGGAACAACGAGGGCATTGCGCGTTTCAATGACGTATTAAAAAATGATAGCGAAGACTTGCTCATTCTTGCGGATAAAATTTTAAAATCGCTCGTGCTTTTTATGAATGCCAATCAGGCGGCACTTTATATTATTAATCGTGAAGAGAAATGTCTTGAGCGAATTTCGACCTATGCCTATGGCAAGAAAAGATTCAGCGAAGAAAAAATCGATCTTGAAGTCGGATTGATCGGCCAATGCGTGAAAGAGAAAGGAACAATTTACCTAAAGGAAATTCCTGCTGACTATGTGAAAATCACTTCGGGGTTAGGCGAAGCAACTCCACGCAATGTGATGATTGTACCTTTGAAAATCAGAGGCGAAGTGAACGGAGTATTGGAGATGGCATCGTTTGATTTTTTTGAAAAACATCACATTGCCTTCGCAGAAAAAATTACAGAGAACATTGCCTCGATCGTTGCCAATAGCCAAACCGCGATGCAGACAAAAAGACTTTTAGAAGAATCAAAAGTGAAAGCAGAAGATCTCGCATTGCAAGAAGAGGAACTTCGTCAAAGTGCCGAAGAGCTCGAGGCCACTCAGGAAGAAATGAACCGTCAGCACGCTGAAATGGAACAGGAAATTACCAACCTCAAATCAAAATTGAAAAAATATGAAGGGAGGATGGTAGAAGAAGGCTTGCCAGAATCAGTAGCTGTTTAACACCAATACTCCTGTCATTTTGATAGACTTTAGTATTGATCGGAAATCAAAAGCCCCTTCCGAGTCCACTACTCAATGCCTTGAAATATTTCTTCCGATTGAAACTGTACAAATAGGGAGCTTTGTGCGCACCACCCGAATAATGCTTTTCTTTCCGATCCAGAATTCCGCTTGAAAGCATCTTTCGGTTAAAGTTGGCACGGTCAAGTTTCCGCCCAAGGATCGTTTCGTAGATGGACTGAAGATTCTTCATGGTGAACTCCTTTGGAAGGAGATTGTATCCGATGGGCTGAACGCTAAGTTTCAGCCGCATTTCATCCAGCGCCTTTTTGATGATTTCCGCATGGTCCATCAAGAGTTCAGGCAGCTTATCCAGATCATGCCAGGCACAAGCGAGGGAAACTTCATCCGGGTGCGGATTGACATTGGCGTATTCAACCAACGCGTAATAGCCAACCGTTACGAAACGCTGCAACACCCAATGATCTTTGTCAAATTCCTGGTTAAGCATCTGAAGGGCCTTCACGAGAATCTTGTTATTAGATCGCTCCGGCTGACCAAACGTATAAAACTGCTGAAGAAAGATGTCGTTCAATCCGGTGCGCTCTTTCAGAATGCGAGCAGCAGCTTCATCAATATGCTCGCTCTTTCCTACAAAACCTCCCGGCAAAGCCCACACACTTTTATTTACTAACTGCAGTAACAATACTTTCAACTGGTTCTCATGAAACCCGAAGATGACGTTGTCGATAGAGACGGCAGGGAGGTAAAGTTGATGCGCGTGGCTAAAGAATTCTTCTATGGAACTAAGTTTCATATGCTGACAACTTCAAATTGATCCGCAAATTAAGCAGATCTGAAGGAGAGGATCTTGTTTTGGCATTTCTTATTAAATATACTATTATTGTGTCATACTGACTCAATAACTCATTCACTTAACATTTAACAATTATGCTCGCCCTTCGCAATCGTTTCTTACTGGCAAGCCTCCTGTCATGCACGATCGTTCTTGTTCGCGCACAGCAGAGTCTGCCGCAATTAGGAAAAAACTCAGTCCAGGAGGTCATCTCCGCCATGACGCTGGAGGAAAAAGTAAACATCCTCGTGGGCGGTGGTTTAAACGTGCCGGGTATGCCCTTGCCAGGCAGCGGTGGACCCACAGATGCGCAAAAAAGAGTGCGGGGTGCTGCAGGTACCATTGTAGGCATACCACGCCTCGGCATTCCTTCACTGGTTGTTTGCGATGGCCCTGCAGGCATTCATGCATTTAATGCAGGTCAATCACGCCTGTATTATGCAACCGCATGGCCTATTGGTACACTCCTGGCTTCCAGTTGGGATACAACGCTGGTGAAGAAAGTGGGTACTGCCTTCGGTAAGGAAGCCAAAGAATACGGCATCGATATATTGCTCGCACCCGGATTGAATATCCATCGCAATCCGCTCGGTGGAAGGAACTTTGAATACTACTCTGAAGATCCCATCGTGACAGGAAACATTGCTGCTGCTATGGTCAAGGGCATCCAGAGCAATGGCGTTGGAGTCTCTGCCAAGCACTTCTTCGCCAATAATCAGGAAACCAACCGCAACACAGTCAATACCATCGCGAGCGAGAGAGCGCTGCGTGAAATTTATCTGAGAGGTTGGGAAATCCTGGTGAAGCAAGCGAAGCCCTGGACAATTATGAGTTCTTATAACCTCGTGAATGGTACATACACTGCTCAAAACCCAGAGCTCCTCACTACTATCCTCAGAAAGGAATGGGGATACAAAGGCTTTGTGATGTCGGATTGGTTTGGGGGAAAAGATGCCGTTGCGATGACGAAAGCCGGGAATAATTTACTCATGCCAGGTATGCCTCAACAGAAGCAAGCCATTCTCGATGCAGTGAAAGCCGGACAACTCGATGTAAAAGTGCTTGATCAGAACGTGACCGACATCTTAAACATCATACTCCTCTCTCCTACTTACAAGGGCTACAAATATTCCGACAACCCGGACCTGAAGAAAAATGCGCAACTATCGAGGGAGGCGGCCACGGAAGGCATGGTTCTACTGAAAAACAAGAATGCATTGCCGATCTCTGCAGGAAGCTCAGTAGCACTGATAGGAATCAACGGTTACGAACTCATCGCTGGCGGCACAGGCAGTGGCGAGGTGACCAAGATGTATACCGTTTCGCTAGCTGAAGGACTCTTTCATGCCGGCTTTGCAACAAATCCGGAACTCTACTCGACCTATACCAAATACCTGGAAGAAGAAGGAATAAAACACCCAAAGAAAAGTATGTTCGAAGAGTTCATGAATCCTTCCGAGCCAATCGGAGAGTACTCACTCAGTTCAGATATTATCGTCAAAGCGGCTAACACAAATGATCATGCCATTATCAGCATCGGTAGAAATGCAGGAGAGGGAACCGACCGGAAAATAGATGGCAATTACAATCTGACAGAAAATGAAAAAGCGCTCATCAAAAATGTAGCTGATGCTTTTCACGCCAGGAATAAGAAAGTGATTGTAGTCCTCAACATTGCCGGCCCTATCGATGTAACGTCATGGCGGGACAATGTCGATGCTGTTCTACTGGCTTGGCAACCCGGACTGGAAGGAGGCAATGCCATAGCAGATGTACTGAGTGGTAAGGTTAATCCCTCCGGAAAACTCGCTACAACTTTTCCTGCAGCTTATACCGATGATCCCACAGGAAAAAATTTCCCTGGCAAGGAGTTTAAAGATAAAGTCGTCCCGGGAATGTTTGGCCAGAAATTGGTAGAAGCCGAAGTGACGTATGAAGAGGGTGTTTATGTAGGCTATCGTTACTACAACACATTTGAAATAAAGCCCGCCTACGAATTCGGATATGGCCTGTCATACACAGAATTTGTATACAGCGACTTGAAGCTGAGTTCTCCCAATTTTACGGATAAACTGACGGCCACTGTTACGATAACGAATTCAGGAAAAACCACTGGCAAGGAGGTGGTTCAATTGTACATCAGCGCGCCTGCCGGAAACCTCGACAAGCCCGCAGCCGAACTGAAGGCTTTTTCAAAAACGGGACTATTGAAGCCGGGTGAATCACAGACAATTACATTTACCCTCACCGCTCGAGACCTCGCATCATATCAGACGAAGACCAATTCTTGGGTAGCAGATGGAGGCATGTACACAGTAAAGATTGGCACATCGCAGACAGTGAGGCTCTCTGTACCTTTCAAGTTAGCGAAAGACATTATAGTTGAGAAGACAAATAAAGTACTGGCACCGAAGTCAATTATAAATGAAATGGTGAGTAAACGGAAGTAGTTATTCATTCATGAGGGCTTCCATGAAAATGGACTGAGTTTGATGTCCTTTAAAAGAATGCCTCTGAGAATATTCGGAGGCATTTTTTTGTGACTCTGGATGAAATGAAGTGAGTTGTTTGAATTTCATAGTTTTTAAATTGAATAAAGTAACTTAAAAAGGCAGGCAAAGGCTATGTTGCAATGTAACAACCAGTGGAATTTCACTTCTACTTGAATTTTGTAAATTTAGTGTGGATGAATAGCATCGAGACAATCCAAGACTTTTATAAAAGAAAATTCGATTCGATGCCTGATAACATTTTCAATGAAATCGGGCATTTCAATCTGTTCCGCTTGGAACCATATGTAGATGGAAAGCCAACTAACATACCTTATCAAAGAAGAGACTTTTATAAAATTATGTTGGTTAAAGGTAGCAGCCAGGTTCACTTTGCTGATCAGGTAGTTGATGTAAAAAAGCAGGCGCTGTCTTTCTCCAATCCTCAGATCCCTTACAAATGGGAACACCTGGACAAAATCCGTGAAGGGATTTACTGTATTTTCAATCAGCACTTTTTTCACCAGTTTGGACAGTTGAAACAGTACGAAGTCTTCCAATCGAACGGGACACACATTTTTGAATTATCGGATGAGGAAATGAATTATGTGCGTGAAGTTTTTGAGCGGATGGTGAGAGAATTTAACACTGACTACAAATACAAGTACGATATTATCAGAAACCAGATATTCGAACTCCTGCACTTTGCCCTGAAGATGCAGCCTTCGAAAAATCTGAACCACAAGGCACACACGGCTTCCCAACGGATTTCTACTATGTTCCTGGAACTGCTGGAGCGGCAATTCCCGATAGATGACTTACACCCAACCGTTCAGCTACGCTCGGCCTCCGATTTTGCCAATCAGTTAAACGTACACGTCAATCATTTAAATCGTGCAGTAAAAGAGTCGACTCAGAAAACAACAACTCAATTGATTTCAGAACGCGTTTTACAAGAGTCTAAAATCCTTTTGCGTCACAGCCACTGGAACGTATCGGAGATTGCAGATGCCCTTGGCTTTACTGAAATAACACACTTCGATAACTTCTTTAAAAAATACGTTAAAGCGAGTCCTTTAAAATTCCGTAAGGATTTGTTTAATGTTTGAAATTTTCCAATCGTCTTTCGGTCTAGTTCATCAAATTACGATACTCAAGCGGTGACATCCCTACATGTTGTTTGAATACTCGACTAAAGTGCTGAGGGTATTTGAATCCAAGCGCATATGCAATTTCACTCACCGATTTGCCAGTATCGAATATCCTTTCCTTGGCAACATCAATCAACTTAAGCTGTATGAACTCGTGGGCTGATTTACCGGTCTCTTTTTTTATTAGGTCTCCAAAATAATTTGGAGACAAGGTAAGCTCACTGGCGCAATACGCAACAGACGGCAGGCCTATCGTCTGCGGCTTGTCTGATGAGAAAAAATCCTTGAGCAAGGTCTCAAACCTCTCTAGTATTCCTTTGTGAGCATTCTCACGTGTGATAAACTGGCGATCATAATAACGCACGCAGTAATTTAATAACAGTTCAATGTTTGTTGCGATTAGCGTTTTGCTATGCTTGTCGACAGCGTGTTCTAATTCAAATTTGATTTTCGCGAAGCAGTCCAGGATTAGATTTCGCTCGCGCTCTGATACGTGGAGAGCTTCACTCACATTGTAGTCAAAGAAAGTATAGTCATCAATATGACGTCCCAGCGAAGTTCCACGAATCAAATCGGGATGAAAAACAACTCCGTGACCTTTCGGCTGATACACCTCTTCGCTAGACTCAATGCCAGCCATTTGTCCAGGAGCAACGAAAACAAGAGTTCCCTCCTGATAGTCGTAGAGATTCTTCCCATACCTCAGATCCCCACACTTCACATCTTTCAGCAAAACGGCATAGAATCCGAAGTAACTCCGCCTTAGCTTTCGTGGCGCTGCCTTTGAGAAATCAATCACACTTACCAGCGGGTGTAGCGTCTCGTGATTGTTGAAAACATTGTATTGGTTGACGGTATCAAACTTCAATATTTCATCCATAAAATTCCCTTTCTATTCCCCACAAAATTAGGTTCTTATCCGCCAGATCCCTATTGGGAGCGTTGAATCAGTGAATTTGGTATGCAAACCAGTAATCTGTATACATTTCCCACCACTAACTGACCGCAACTTTGCACGGCAGTAGATCGGAAAATGTTAAACTGAAATTATTAATAAAGAACAAGATGAAACATGTATTGTTTTTCGCGATTCTATTCTCTGGCGCATTCTCTAGTCAGGGGGTAGCACAGGATACTCCCATCTTTCCTAAAGGTGAAAAATCCCCCAATGATCATCACGTGGGAACGGTTTATCTCAGGGAATTAAATGCGCCTGATAGCATCTTCAATTATAGTATCGCTGTTGCCTCGTTTGAGCCAAGCTCATATTTATATTGGCATGCTCATCCTGGTGGGCAAATCCTATTGATTACGGAAGGTACCGGCTATTATCAGGAAAAAGGAAAGCCAAGGCAAACATTTCATAAAGGAGATGTAATCAAGTGTCTTCCACATGTGGAACATTGGCACGGAGCCTCACCGGAAAGTGGCTTCACATACATTGCTACTACGCCAACTCAAAAGGGAAAAACAATTTGGTTGCAACGCGTGACCGATGCCGAATACAAAGGCAGGTAAATATTTGTATCTGCAAATTAGTTAGCATGAAGACACTTAAGTCACATCAACCATAAAAATCGAATTCAATCTTAAACCTACACTTTATGAAAATAACAATTCTGGGCCTTTGCTTTTTAATGACTAATGCATTGTCGTCTTACGCTCAAACAAAAACAGCCTCATCTTCTCCAGGTAGCGCAGAGCAAGAACTTATTAGTCTCTCCAAAAAGAAATGGCTGTGGATGGCAGAAAAAAAGGCAGATACACTGGCAAATCTCTTTGATAAGAAAGCTGTCTTTGTACATATGGGAGGAAGTTGGGGAACCGAACAAGAACTCAATGTAATTCGAAGTGGAGGAATTCATTATAAGAAAGCGGATATCCATGAAGTATCAGTGAACATCATTGATAATACAGCCATCCTGTTAAATCGAATCACCTTGTTGGCAGTTGTGGGAGGAAATGAAGTAACCAATCCGTTTATGGTTACAGAAGTTTATGTGAAGCAAAACGGCATATGGAAGTTAGGTTCGCTCTCTTTCACCCGACTACTCACTCCTGCTCCAAGCCCACAGAAATAAGACAAAGGCATCAATAAAATGCAAACAGTAAAACTAAATAACGATATCGACATGCCTATTCTTGGCTTTGGTGTATTTCAAGTGCCTGATCCAAATGAATGTGAAAGAAGTGTGTACGATGCAATCCAGGCAGGCTACCGTTTAATAGATACAGCTGCTTCCTATCTTAATGAAGAAGCAGTCGGCAGAGCAATCAAAAGAAGTGGTGTCCCGCGCGAAGAACTCTTCATCACTACTAAACTTTGGGTTCAGGATGCAGGTTATGAAAATACAAAGAAGGCATTTGAAAAATCATTAAGAAGGCTTCAGCTTGATTACTTGGATTTGTATTTAATTCACCAGCCCTTCAACGATGTTCACGGTTCATGGAGGGCAATGGAGGAACTTTATATGGAAGGAAAGACAAGAGCGATTGGCGTAAGCAATTTTCAGCCGGACAGAGTGATGGACTTGATTGTGTTTAACAAGGTCGTTCCTGCAGTCAATCAAATTGAAACGCACCCATTCAATCAACAAATTGAAGCGCACAAGTTTCTTCAGGAAAATGGCGTGCAGCACGAGTCGTGGGGACCTTTTGCGGAAGGTAAGAACGATCTATTCAAAAATGAGTTACTCTCTTCTATCGGAAAGAAGTACAACAAGTCGATTGCACAAGTGGTACTTCGATGGCTCACGCAAGGAGGTGTTGTTGCCATTCCGAAATCAGTTCGCAAAGACAGAATGGAAGAGAACTTCAACATTTTTGATTTCAGATTGAGCGATGAAGACATGCAGTTAATTCAGACACTCGATCAAAAAGTAAGTGTGTTCTTTGATCACCGTGATCCGACCATCATTAAATGGCTTGCTAGTAGAAAGCTTGATATCTAATCTTACAAGATAAAATTGTATTATTTGAATTTCGTAAACCATTATTGCCCGAATTGCACTAAATTTCTTCTCTCAAATTTCAACATCAATTATCATGGCGAACTTCAATCTTAAAATCAACGGAAAAAAACAACAGGTGGATGTTGACCCTACCACGCCTGTACTTTGGGTGCTGAGAGATCACCTTAATCTTGTGGGTACGAAATTCGGTTGCGGTATGGCCATGTGCGGTGCTTGCACTATTCACCTGGATGGAAATGCAACACGCTCATGTGTGCTACCGGTTTCATCAATAGGCGACATGGAGATTACAACCATTGAAGGGCTATCTGAAAATGGAGACCACCCTGTGCAGAAAGCCTGGCTGGAAATTGATGTCCCTCAATGTGGTTATTGTCAGGCGGGGCAAATTATGAGCGCGGCTGCACTGCTGAAGTCCAATCCCAAACCTAGTGACGAAGAAATTGAAGCGGCTATGAACGGCAACATTTGTCGCTGCGCCACTTATGTTAGGATCAAGCAAGCGATCAAGACAGCATCAAACAACCTTTAGACATTAACGATCATGACACTTATAAAGACATCAATCAACAGGCGATCTTTTTTGAAAGCCACAGCAATGGCCGGTGGTGGGTTTATGCTCAGCTTCAGTTGGCTTGGCTGCGAGCCAGGCAAGAAAGATGCGCTCACGATTCCCAAGGAATGGTTTGAACTTAACGGTTATTTGAAGATAGGCGAGAACGGTGTAGTCACTATCATGTCGCCAAATCCTGAAATAGGACAGAACGTGAAGACCTCTATGCCGATGATTGTGGCGGAAGAGTTAGATGTGGACTGGAAGAATGTTATCGTAGAACAAGCACCGCTCAACACTGCAATTTTCACAAGGCAATTAGCGGGTGGCAGTCAGTCTATCCGCCAAAGCTGGCCTGGACTTAGAACGGCCGGGGCCACTGCACGCCACATGCTTCGCGAAGCAGCAGCCACTACATGGAAAGTTCCCGTAGATGAAATTACAACAGAGGCTGGCACATTGTTTCACAAAGCGAGCGGCAAGTCTTCGACTTATGGAGAGATGGCTTCCGCTGCAGCTAAAATCCCTGTACCAAAAGAAGTGAAACTTAAGGATGTTAAAGACTTCAAAATTATTGGTACACCTCGGAAAAATGTTGATGGTTTCAAAATCGTAACAGGCCAACCGTTATACGGTTTGGATTATCGCAAAGAAGGAATGCTGATCGCCATGATAGCACATCCTCCGGCATTTGGTTTGAAACTAAAAAGTATAGACGACTCTGCCGCCAAAGCTATGCCTGGTATCAAAGATGTTTTCACGATCAAAACGTATCAGGAAGATTACTCAAAACATATGTTTGATGTCACCGCCTTCAACGAGTTGGTTGTTGTAGTCGGTAACACAACCTGGGAAGTGATGAATGCGCGCAAAGCATTGAAGTTGGAGTGGGAGCCGTTTGGTGAATACACGGAAACCTATGCGCATTTCATGACGGGAGCTAAAATGCCGGCCAAAATTCCAGCGGGTTTGGAGAGTACATCCAAGCATGCTCAGGTGATGGCTGAACTATCGAAGAAAAACGGAAAGGTGGTTCGCAAAGATGGCAACCCGGAAGCGGTATTTAAAAAAGCAGCCAAAGTTATCGAGCGAAGTTATTCCGCGCCTTTCCTCGCGCACAACACCATGGAGCCGATGAATTTCTTTGCTGATGTTACTGCTGACAAGGCGGAGTTGGCAGGGCCGATCCAGACACCTGAGTACATGGAGAAAAGTGTGGCGGCCCGTCTCGGATTACCGCTGGAGAAAGTAGATATAAAAATGACTCGCATGGGTGGTGGATTCGGCAGACGATTGTATGGACATTTTCTGGTAGAGGCCGGTGTTATTTCACAAAAAATGAAGGCGCCCATTAAGCTGATTTATACGCGTGAAGATGATATGACATTTGGTTCTTACCGTCCATCGTATCATGCATTGTATCGCGCAGCATTAGATGCGAACAGCAACCTGATTGCGTTCCATGTGCGTGCAGGTGGTATTCCTGAAAGCCCGCTGTTCGCCAATCGTTTTCCTGCGGGTGCGATAGAAAATTATCTCGCAGAAGAATGGTCGATGGAATCGAATATCAGTATAGGCGCATTCCGTGCACCTCGATCAAATTTTATCGCTGGAGCAGAGCAGGCTTTCTTAGATGAAGTGGCGGAGGCTGCAGGCAAAGATCCTATTCAATTCAGACTGGATCTTCTTGCGAAAGCAAAGAGCAATCCTGTTGGTGAGAAAAATGATTATGAAGTCGACCGCTACGCAGGTGTGTTGGAATTAGTAAAGAACAAGTCAAAGTGGGGCGAAGAAATGCCTGGAGTATTTCGAGGTGTGTCTGCTTATTTTTGTCACAACAGTTATGTAGCTCACGTGATTGATTTGGCGATGGAGAATGGAAAACCCAGAGTTCAAAAAGTGCATTGCGCGGTTGACTGTGGTATTGTTGTGAATCCACTTGCAGCTACGAACCTGGTGGAGGGTGGATCAGTTGACGGCATTGGCCAATCCATGTACAGCGGCTTAACGTTCACCGATGGAGCGCCCGATCAAAAGAACTTCGACAAATACCGAGTGATCCGTCATCGCGAAGCACCTAAATCCATTGACGTTCATTTTGTTCAAAACGATATTGATCCTACAGGCTTGGGTGAGCCACCATTTCCACCTGTAATCGGTGCGCTGGCAAATGCCTTGTACAAAGCAACTGGCAAGCGTCACTACCAGCAGCCATTTTTAGGAGAGGGAATTACTTTAGGGTAAGAAAGATTGAATTTTGAACCACATAGGCACATTAGAAACACAGAAAAAGGCGCACATAGAAGAAATCTATGTGTGAAGTCCTATGTGACTATGTTCTATGTGGACCAATTGTCACTTCTTTAGAAGGCATGCTGCCTCTTATTTTTACTGATGAATGGACAAATCAGAAAAATAGCCTTCCGTTCCTACGTCCACCCATAAACCAATAGCTCCGGAAGAGTCTGCTCCTTGCTTCAAATCATTTACAATCAGGGATGGCTGCTTATTGTCGTTTATGAAAAGTTTTGCTTGCGCGGATTTTACAACAATCTTGAGTTTGATCCACTCATTCAATCCAATATCAGCGTATGACTCATATTCACCAGGCGCATCATTTCTGAGCTTATCAAATTTATAATTCGGAAAAGAAAAATATTGCACCGTATGGTTTCTTCTTATCTGGCTGCTGTCTCTTCCGTTCGCAGGACGAATGTAGATACATTCAAATTTTGAATTGCTGCCGTTAATCCTGAATGCAATTCCGATAAAACCGCGTGAAAACTCAGGAGCATTTGGCAGGATTTTGCTGCGCACGTTTAACTCAATAGTACCGTTCTTGAAATCGACTCCTTTTATTCTAACAAAAGTCGGTTCATCAACCTCTTGTACAGATGGATCCTTTATGACTTTTATTACATCTTTTCTATTCAGTGCTTCACCCTCAATGAAAAAAGATACATTGACTGCCTCCAATTTGTCCTTATCGAATTTAAAAATCTGTGAGTAAACCCTGATTGAAAAAACAAGACAGCCAATGATCAATATGAAAAGTGCCCTTTTCATTTCTATATTTTAGTTTTGGCCTCACTCAAAGTTACGGTTTTTCCAAGTGCACCAAACTCATGAAGATCTCCAAACACCTCAATGCGGATCGACTGATCTATTTTGCCAACGTGCAAAGCTTCAAAACCACTGTCCTTAATTAACTCTTCGATCTTTCCGTTGACGCTGTTGTCGTCAGTAGCATAAAACAGAACCGCAGCTTCTGGCTTTCTCCTTGAAGCACTTGACAATGATCCTGCTGCTAACGTGCCCAACGTCTTCACCAATTTCGCACCCTTCGGTAGCAACTTTGCGATTACGTTGCCTGCAGATTCACTTGCATCGATGATCTTTCTGAAACCTCCGTTGCCATCCGGAGCGATGGGATTAGAGGGATCGATAATGATTTTTCCCTGAAGCTCGACTGCGTATTGGCTAAGAAACTCTTTTATGGAATTGAACCAAATGGCCAGTACGATGATCTCAGCTTCTTTAATGGCAGCAGGTATCTCAACGGCTGTGGCCAGATTTCCTAATTCCTGAGCCAGCGTCTTCGCTTCCTCCAACTTCCTGCTGGCGATAATAACGGGTCTGTTGCCCTTGACCAGGTTAGCGGCTACTACCTTTCCAATGTTTCCAACGCCAATGATGGCTACTTTTGATTTACTTGTTGACATGATTTTTAAATTTTAGTTGTTGTTATTTGATGACACAAAGCAACAACAACACTCACCCTCAAGCCAATGATCGAGTTTAAGAAATAGTCTTGATCTAGTTTAAGATTTTATCCTCGCGATTTTATTCCTGATGCGACTCAGGAATTCCGGAGTCACGCCAAGATAGGCTGCGATTTGTACCTGTGAGAGTCGCGTAAGAAGGTGCGAATAGGTTTCGAGAAAATACTGATATCGTTCCTCGGCAGTAGAGCTAAATAATTGAGATAGTCTTTCTTGCTGGTGCATGAAACTATTTTCGAGCAGCACCCGAAAGATGCGATTGAAGTGAGTGCCATTTAGATAGAGATCGATTAAATCGTTGCGGGTAATTCGCAGTACAACTGTTTCTTCCAAGGCATCTATATTAAGCTTCGATGGTATTTCCTTATGGAAGCTTGCCAGATCATGTACCCAGTTATTTTCTGTCGCAAATTGAAGAATATGGAGAGCACCTTCGTTGTCTACTTGATAAAGCCGAAGGCACCCGCGAACGACAAAATTGAAATACTGGCAAACGTCTCCATGCTGTAACGCATACTGCTTTTTCAAATAAAGATGCGGATGAAATTTTGCAAGCACCATTTGCTTCTCGTCACTGGTGAGAGGCAAAATGTGATCAAAATAATCGAGCAGCGGTTGAATGGAAGCAGTATGTGAATCCTTGGTATTCATTCATTAATGTTCACAAATCTAATCGAATTAGTCGTCAGGCCACTCCAAGTAGTCAGTTGACCATTGTTTGAATTTCGTAAGTAGTTGTTTGCTTTTCGTTGCTTCGAAACCTGTTTCCCAACCTACCTTTGTTTGGTAATTAAGAATGACATTATGGAAACAAAAATGCCAAAACGTAAACTTGGAAAAAGCAATTTAGAAGTATCGGCTATCGGTCTCGGCTGCATGGGAATGAGTTTCGGTTACACTCCCCTTCCCGACAAACAAGAAATGATCAAATTGATTCACTCAGCCGTAGATCAAGGTGTTACTTTTTTTGATACAGCTGAGGTGTACGGTCCCTTTACCAATGAGGAACTGGTGGGACCAGCTTTGAAACAGGTTCGTGAAAAGGTGGTCATTGCCACCAAATTTGGTTTCAATATTCAGAATGGAAAACAATCTGGCGTGAATAGCAAACCGGAGCATATCAAAGAAGTTGCTGAAGCTTCACTCAAGCGGCTCAAGATTGATGCTATCGATCTTTTCTATCAACACCGTGTTGATCCCCGTGTGCCCATTGAAGATGTAGCAGGTGCAGTGAAAGATTTGATTAAGGAAGGAAAAGTCAAACATTTCGGGCTCTCTGAAGCGGGAGCTAACACCATCCGCAAGGCACATGCAGTACAGCCTGTCGCTGCATTGCAAAGTGAATATTCTCTTTGGACCAGAACTCCGGAAAAAGAAATAATTCCAACGCTTGAAGAGCTTGGCATTGGGTTCGTTCCTTTTAGTCCGCTCGGCAAAGGTTTCCTCACTGGCAAGATGAATGAAAATACAAAATTCGACATCGGTGATTTCCGAAACATTCTTCCTCGTTTTACGCCCGAAGCGCTAAAAGCCAATCAGGCTTTAATTGATTTGCTTGCCAAAATTGCTGTAAAAAAGAATGCGACTCCTGCTCAAATTGCACTAGCCTGGTTGCTGGCACAAAAACCCTGGATCGTTCCTATCCCAGGCACCACTAAACTAAACCGATTGACTGAAAATAATGGATCAGCAGCAATTCAACTTACTGCAGATGATTTGCGTGCCATTGAAGATTCCGCTTCGAAGATTCAAGTGTACGGAGCTCGCTATCCCGAATATCTTGAGAAGACAACCGGCCTCTGAGTGTGCGCGAAAAAACACGTTCGTGAAAACCTAGCATAAACAAACCCAATTCTTAATAACTTCGGGAAAGTAAAAGGAATTACAAATGGAAATTAAAAAAACGAATTTACCACTCTTCCTCCGCGGGCTGTTCCTAGTTCTTGGCCAATGCCTGCTCATGCTATCCCTTTTCGAAAGCGCTTCAGCCCAAGCACAAAATCAAGTGGTGAGAATGGCAAAACTCCAAATCGATTCGACTCAATTTGAAAGTTATAGAGCTGCACTAAAAGAAGAAATCGAGACTTCCATTCGTGTCGAACCTGGAGTTTTGACCTTATATGCTGTGTCTGAAAAAAATAATCCCACCCACGTCATAGTTTTTGAAAATATATGCTAATACGGATGCTTACAAGGCGCATTTAGAAACGCCTCATTTCAAAAAATATAAGAACACTACGAAGGAAATGGTGAAGTCGCTCGAACTCATAGAGACCGCTCCCATAGCCCTAAGAACGAAAACGAAGTGACCTCTTAAAACTGCCGCAATCTTTTTTTGCTATTTTTATTTTCAATAATCCGAAACATGCAAAGCATTTTTATCCAATATGTTTATCTCATCCTGATCATTCTCGCTTTGGTCATGATTGCCAACAAACTTCGCCTGGCTTACCCGATTGTGTTGGTGTTGGGCGGGTTGGCTCTCAGTTTTACGAGTGCGTTTTCCAACATCACTATCGACCCGGATTTGATCTTCTTTATTTTTCTTCCCCCGTTGCTTTATGAAGCTGCATGGCAAACGTCATGGAAGGAATTCTGGAGATGGAAGCGCGTGATCATGAGCTTTGCATTTCCCATTGTGATTTTAACCTCTTGCGTGGTTGCCTTTGCATCTCATGCGATCATTCCGGGATTCACACTGGCGCTTGGTTTTCTTCTAGGCGGAATTGTATCACCGCCTGATGCCATTTCAGCAACAACGATTATGCGGCAAGTGAAAGTGCCAAGGATATTGGTAAGTGTTGCTGAAGGTGAAAGCCTGCTCAACGATGCCTCTTCACTTATTGTATTTCGATTTGCTCTAATTGCAGTGATCACAGGGCAGTTTCATTTCTCTGAGGCGGTAG
>JACOSO010000053.1 GCA_016178785.1 Bacteroidota bacterium
GGAAGCTTTGATCTGGTACACTTTACGGTATGAGTCATCATCTTCTCCATTACTCTCATGATCCGGGTTTAATGGAATATTTCTTGGCATACGAATGATCTCTGTGAACTCGCCCTGGTATCCTTTGTTCTTCTGGTATTTAACATTAAAACCAAAATTACTCTTGGTAGCAGAATCACCAGCATACAATCCATCAGACTTGATCAATCTCAGGTAACCACCACCAGTAACACTGGCATCGCATGGATTAATAGCTGTTATGATTATATCATTCAGATTTGTCTTAACATAATATCCGTATGTGCCGTTACAATCAACAACAATACCCACTGTGTTTGCGCCGAGCGGTGCATTCCAGTTAAAGTTAACCGTTGCAGTTGTAAGATCAGACGGATCAACCAATACCGGAGTTAACCATGGAGAAATATCAACCGGTGATGAAGGAACTGTTTTATTGATGAACTTGATTCTTGCTTTACTGATATCACCCCGCTGACCTGCAAAATCATTAAAGTCCTGTACGGTGGCAGATAATGCTACTGATGCCGTTGTAGCCGTTGAAGTAGCTGCTGCTGCAAAGTAAACACCCGTATAGGTTACCACCGCATCTTCCTTAGCAATGGTATAGGTTGTGGTTGGTTGCGGCAGCGTAGTAAAGGCGTTACTTAATGTACCGCCAAATACGGCTTTCACATTTTTAATGCCGGCGCATGGGTTTAATTCTGATGAGCCCGATGTTTCTAATAATGGTGTTGTTAATGTACCGGTCAGGTTAGAGCCACTGACAGTTAACGGCACAGTACCCATCAGCTGAGTACCTATATAGAAGCTCACAGTTGTAGCTGCCTGGCAGCCTCCGGCTAACACACCATTGGTTAAGGTAGCTGTGAAGGTTGCATTATCACTATACTGGTTAGAAGCAGATGTAACTGTTACCGTAGCGCTGGCCGCCGGTATTGCATAAGGTTGTACTGTTATTATTGCAGATTTAGTGGAGCTGTTGCCACACTCATCTGTAACAGTAAGCACAACAGTTTTTGGTGTACCCACTGCTGTGCAGTTAAAGCTGCTTTGTGATAAGCTGAAGCTTAAGTTAGCAGTTGTTGTACAATTATCGCTTGAACCCATATTCACCTGTGCCGGAGTAATACTGGCTATACCTGCACTGTTTAATGCAACGGTTACATTTTGCGTTGCTGCTGTAGGTGCTGCATTATCATTTACTGTTATCACCTGTGATGAAGTACTGGTATTACCACATATATCAGTGGCCGTCCATATACGGGTGATAGTGTATTTGTTTGCACAGGTTTGATTACTGATTACATCGTTTACTGTTACTGCAACTGTTCCGCTGCAATTATCACTCGCACTTACTGTGGCAATAGATGCAACAGGCACTGCTGATGAACAGCTATATGTTATTGCTGCTGGCGTGCCACTGATTACTGGCGCCACATTATCATTTACTGTTATTACCCGTGATGAAGTACTGGTATTACCACATATATCAGTGGCTGTCCATATACGGGTGATAGTGTATTTGTTTGCACAGGTTTGATTACTGATTACATCGTTTACTGTTACTGTTACTGTTCCGCTGCAATTGTCACTCGCACCTACGGTGGCAATGGATGCAACAGGCACTGCTGATGAACAGCTATATGTTATTGCTGCTGGCGTGCCACTGATTACTGGTGCCACATCATCATTTACAGTGATACTCTGCGTAGCGGTTGAACTGTTACCGCATATATCGGTTGCCACATATGTTCTTACAATTGTATAACGGTTGGCACATGAACCCGCAGTGATAGCATCTGCCAGGTGACTGATCGCAACTGTTCCGCTGCAATTATCACTTGCCACTACTGCTCCGTCATTAAAGCCAGGCACATCAGATGAACATTTTACTGTTACTGCCGATGGTACATAAGTTATGCTTGGTGGCGTATTGTCTTTTACTGTGATGATCTGTGTATGCGTTGTACTGTTACCGCAATCATCCGTTAATGTCCATGTTCTGGTGATGATCTGTTCTCCCACACATGATCCTGCTGCTACTGCATCACTGAAGGTTGCATTCAGTGTATTATCGCAATTGTCTGCTTCATCGGTTACATCTCCGGTGATACCTACACTTGCATCATAATTACAGCTGGCATCTTTATAGATAGTGATCGCTGCCGGTGCTGTAAAGGTGGGTGCAGTATTGTCTTTTACTGTGATGATCTGTGTATGCGTTGTACTGTTGCCGCAATCATCCGTTAATGTCCATGTTCTGGTGATGATCTGCTCACCCTGGCATGATCCTGCTGCTACGGCATCACTGAA
>JACOSO010000054.1 GCA_016178785.1 Bacteroidota bacterium
AGTTGTAATTTTACGTTTGTAATAACATTTTCTTGAACATTTTTACTTGGCAAAGCCCCTCTTCCCGGGGCTTTGTTGTTTATGCAAATTTAAACGATCGAACCAAACTGATTGCTTTCTTTGCTTAACTTAATGGCATTGGATTACATATTACAAATTGATCGCCTCTCAATCTTCAATCTGTAATCTGAAATTTGTAATAATGCCGAGGGGTGTAATCTCTGTAAAATCCTTAATCACCACTTTCGTTCCAAGTTCCTCCGCAGAATGCGTTGTCGCCACTCCAACTACGGGGCAGCCAGCCTCACGTGCTGAAGCCACTCCTGAAAGTGAATCTTCAAAAACAATGCATTGAGCCGGTGGCATTTGGAGTTTCGCTGCACACTTGATGTAGATTTCAGGATCTGGTTTACCATGTGTTACATCGGCTTCGTCAAGCGTGATGGGAAAATAGTTTCGTAAACCGGTTTCTTTCAAAATAAAGTCAAGATTGCTTCGGGGCGCAGACGTTCCTATCGCTCGAGGGATTTTCAATTCGTCCGTTTGAGCTAAGAACTTTTCCAGGCCTTTTAATGGCTTGATATCCTTTTCATATAAATCGCGAAATAGTTGCTCCTTCTCTTCGCCATAGTGATTCAATTCTTCAGAGGAAAGCGTTCGCCCAAAAAGATTGGTGATCCATTCTTTATTCGTGCGTCCATAAATTTTTTTAATCAATTCTTCTTCAGAAAGAGAGTAACCGTATTTCTCGGCAAACTGACGCAACGCAACCTTGTGATACGGATTAGTGTCAACGATCACGCCATCCATGTCGAAGACAAAAGCAAATGAATTCATTACCTGTATAGCTGATTTTTTAGAAAATTTTTGAGCGAGCCAATTGTCTTGCGAAGCAAAAACTCATCGAAACCATCGGCTGCATAATTTTTGAGTGTACCGATTTTTTCATAGCCCAATCGGAAATAAAGATCGGCTGCCTTGGTGTTGAACGCAGATACGAGCATGAACACGTTAGGAGAGACCAAAAAAATTCTTTTCTCAGCAAACTGAATCAGCGATGTGCCAACGCCCGCGCCTTGTGCGTCTGGCGAAACGCAAACGCTCTGAATATATCCTTTAAAAGCACCTTGCATCTGCAAAACGATAAATCCCAGAAGTTCGCGGTTTCGCCTTGCTACATAAACTTCTTTGTAGTTACCTAGCATTGCCTCCATGCAACCAGCCAAATCACGCTGCAGGGTGATCCACGGTTCGGTCTTGCTCATCATTTCTGCACATTCCGCAAGAATTAATTTTTCTGTTGTCGCCTCGATCGTAAAACTCATCTTCGCCTAATTAGGCTGCTAAATTAGGAACACTTAGCCAACAAATCGTCATTGATTTATTAGCTTCGTATTTATGGCCGAAAAGACATCGGATTTTAAATGGATCGCCATCGTGCTTGCCGCTGGGTCATCAACGCGAATGGGGCAGTCGAAACAATTATTAAAAATTGACGATGAAACCTTGATACACAAAACGGTCAGGACTTCGATTGATGCCGGGGGCAATGGAACGATCGTTGTTCTCGGGGCTGATCATGAACGAATCAAAGATGAATTGAATGATTTTTCGATTGATCTTATTGTAAACCCGGAATGGGAAAAGGGAATGGGTAGTTCTCTTAAATGCGGACTGACCTATGCGATGAATTTTTTTTTGGATGTAGAGGCTGTAATGATTTTAGTTTGTGATCAACCTTTACTGAATTCAATTCATTTGAAAAAAATAATTGAAGAGCATTATAAAACCAAAAGCCCGATTGTAGCTTCATTCTATTCTGAAAGGAAAGGAGTCCCTGCATTGTTTCATAAATCTACGTTTGAAAAGCTTTTAACTGTTGAAGATCGGCAAGGCGCTAAAAGAATCATCGAAGAAAACCCCACTCTTGTAAAATCGATTGATTTTCCGGAGGGTGTTGTCGACCTTGATACTCCGGAGGATTATGAAAATTTCAGAGTACAGATTTAAGAGTGGCGTACTCAATCTTGTGTTTTCGCCCCGATAGCTGTCGGATTTGAATTTTGAACCTGTAACTTTAGTATCACTAATAATTTAAAAGTTATGTCATCACGCAGATCGTTCTTTCAAAAGTCAGTTGGTTTGGCTGGTGCAATGTCGCTTACACCATTCCTGAGCAATGCTATGGCTGAAGACGTTTCAGATGCTTTGCTTGAGTTGAACAAACTTTCACCCATCGATGCGGCTAATGATGAAGATTTATGGGCGCGCATGGCACAGGCCTATACAGTCTCTCCCAATATTTTGAATTTGAACAATGGTGGTGTAAGTCCACAACCAAAAGTAGTGCAAGATGCCGTTGACCGCTATTATCATTTGAGCAACGAAGCACCGACTTATTACATGTGGCAAATTCTCGATAAGGGTCGCGAACCATTGCGTAGAAAGCTGGCTGACCTTGCGGGTGTTTCTTCTGAAGAAATTGCCATTAATAGAAACACAACCGAGGCCCTCGGTACTTTCACGTGGGGTATTGATATGCAAAAGGGCGATGAAATTGTGATGACAAAGCAGGATTACCCTAACATGATCTACGCATGGAAGCAACGCGAGATACGCGAGGGTGTGAAGATCAATTGGATCAACTTGAATTTACCTTTCGACAATGATGAAATTGTTTTAAAGTCCTATATCGATGCCACCACTTCCAAAACCAAAATCTGGCACATCACGCATTTAATGACTTGGACGGGTCAGATTTTGCCGGCAGCGAAGCTTTGTGCCGAAGCACGCAAACGTGGAATTATTTCGATCGTAGATGCTGCTCATTCATTTGCTCATGTGGATTATAAAATTTCTGATTTCAATTGTGATTATTTTGGAACGAGTTTGCATAAATGGTTGTGTGCGCCTTTCGGCACAGGCATGATGTATATTAAAAAGGACCGAATCGAAAAAACATGGCCCATATTCCCTACAGATAAACCCCAAAGCAGCGACATCAAAAAATTCGAAGCTCTGGGCACAAGATCATTTGCCCCCGAGCAAGCCATTGGCCAAGCGATTGATTTTCACAACGCCATCGGTGGAAAAAGAAAACAAGAGCGGTTGCACTATTTGAAATCATATTGGTGCAATGCTGTTACAAAAAACCCGCGCGTTAAACTTCACATTTCATTAAAGCCAGAGTATTCATGCGCACTCGGCACTTTTAGTATTGACGGAATTGATGTGAGCGATGTTGCCACCAAACTGATGGGTGAATATCAAATTCATACGGTATCCATTAAATGGGAAAATGTAAATGCTGTACGGGTGACCCCTCATGTGTACACAACAACAAAAGACCTTGATCGGTTTATTGATGCGGTGATGAAAATAGCGGCTTTTTGAGTTTGGTTTTCACTCTTGAATGGTACTTAGCTGGACTTTCATTTTCTTAAAGTTCTGCAACCAAAAACTCGACCAGCAGTCTTGTTGATGTGAGCCTGCACTTTCGCTTCTACTTTTGATTTTCCTTTGATTAATTCGAAAGGGATGGAATACTCCACATCAAAAAATCTTCCAGCGGTATTTCCTTGCAACTCTTGCGTGGCAATTTGTTTTTCGTCAATTAATAAATCGAAACTGCGATTTTTGTCATCACCGATGTAAGTGCACAATAAATTATTTTCTACCGAGGGGTCCACTTTTATTTCGAACGAAAAGAAGCCACCGCTTCGCACTTCGCGGCCCATGCGACCCAGTGCATCGCTTACATATGATTTCTCACTCGCTTTCAATTTATGGTCTCGCTCGGGTTGCATTTCACCAATACGGCAAATGTCGATGGTGCGCAGCTCCACATCATGAATGCGCTTTTTCTCGGCTTCGTATTCTTTCTGTCGATTTGCCCAATCAGTCGGTGTGAAAAAATCCCAATAGACATTGTAATACTGATCATATGTACTGTAGAATGGAATGAGCATAACATCTGTTGGTTTAGCTACGCCAATTGTAGTAAACTCAAGCGAATGTGAATTGTGTTTAGTCCAATCTGAAATGTTGTGATTAGAAGTGAGCAGAACAGTGGTTCCGTAAACAGGATCGGGCATTTCTTTTCCCAATTTACCGGCAAGAACAATCGGGCCATACAACAGCGCGATTCGGTTAGGATTGTCGGGCATGCTCTCGGAATGAAGACTCATCGGAAATATTAATTTCACTTCATCTAAACTCCAAGTACGACTGATTTCAAAATAACCCTCAGTGGTGATTGATGGTTTTACAGCTTTTCCATTTACGGAAATCATAACCTTATCTTTCGCCCATGATGGCTTACGGATGCGCAACGGAAAACTTTGCGTAGTTGCCGACTTGATTGTAATGGATACTTCACCATTGGCCGGGAAAGATGTACTCAAAGTGACTGTTGTATTTTTGGACTTCCAATTCAATTCAGATGGAATGAAGAGGTTCACATAAAGACCACCGTCCTTTGCTTCAGAATAAATTCCTTCTGTATACTTGGCATGATTTTCCATACCGCTGCCAACGCAACACGTAAATGTGTTGAACGGATCACTGAATTCTTTTTTAGCGCCCATACGAAGTGGAACAAAATAACACATCATGCCTGTTTGCGGATTTTGTGAAGCGAGGATGTGATTGTACAAAGCGCGCTCGTAGTAATCGGTGAGTTTACTTGAAGGCTGTAGCGAAAACAAATGTCGGGTAAGTTTGAGCATGTTGTAAGTATTGCATGTTTCGCACGTGGCGTCACTGAGGCGATCATTCAGTTTATCTTCTTGACCACAATACTCATAGTTGCTGTTCCCGCCAATCACATACGAGTGATGGTACACCATGGTCTCCCAGAAAAACCTGGCGATGATTTTGTCTGATTCATTTGCCGTGAGTTCATGTCTTCTCGCGCAGCCAATCGCTTTGGGCACATTGGTGTTAGAATGTTTGCCGGGCATGGGATCGATTTTTTTTGCCAGCTCATCCAGAATAAAGTGATCGTGAAATTTATAAGACAAGTCGATGTATTTTTTCTTTCCTGTGATTTCGTACAAATGGGTAAACACATCTCCTATGCCGCCATACTCGCACTTGCGCATTGTTTCCAGTTGCTCATCGTTTAGGTCTTTGAGAATCGAGGCAGTCCAATCGGCCATTTTTTCTACGATGCCCAATGCTTTCTTGTTGTCGGCAAACAGAAACGCATCTGTCAAACCAGCCATCACTTTGTGTACAGTATACCATGGTGACCAGCCACCATTAAGATCAAACCCGGACGATTTGATTATTCCATGCTGCACTTTCCAGAAAATAGAATCTTCATTAGGAATTGCACCAACGTAACCTGATGTGCGTGCCAGTTGACATTTTTCCAATTCATCAATGATACAATCTGTTCGCTCCTTGAATTGTACATTGCCCGTAGATGCGTACATCATTGCGCATGCAGACAAATAGTGACCGAGCGTGTGACCGCTTAATCCTTCGCTCTCCCATCCTCCATACACATCTCCTTGTGGAGGAAGGCCGGCATTTAAATAAAAGCGATGAAGTAAACGCTTGGGGTCAACGGTGAGCAGATAGGCTGCGTCTTTGTCCATGGCATTTTTGAATGGACTTCCATCCAGTAATCGAACATCTTTCAGATCAAAACCATATACGAGAATAGGAACAACAGGCTTTACTGCTACCCGCGAATCATTTCTTATTGTAACATAACCTTGTGCGAGAAGCGCATTTGAATTGAAAAAATAAAAGAGGAACAATAAATAGAAAACAAACTTTCGCGCCTTTGCGCCTGCCTGGCCGGGAGGCAGGCCTTTGGGTGAACCAGTATTCATACATTCAATAGTTAATCTTAATGTCTTTGATCTTTCGAGGAAGCCAAATTTGCATTTGATTTTGTCCTCGGTTGCACCATGAGTAATAAGGAATGGCCGTGATGGTTTTCACTTCAGTTGAAACAGTTTGACCATCGTTACTTAACTGAATAGTGGGCGCCTGAAACTGAATGATCTCCACACCGCCAAGCAAATCTTTCTGAAATGATGTTTGAAAGGAGGTTTTATCAGGAAGCAAGATATTCCATGCCTTATCATTATTGTCAGCCCCCTCCACGCAGTACACAATCGGTCCTCTTTGTAATGCTACACGGTCTTCATCCTGTTTTAACTCTGCTCTTGGTTTCACTCGCTTTACTTCCATAGGAAGACTTAATTCAATCATGTCATCTTTTTTCCATTCGCGATCGATTACAGCATAGCCTTTTTCTAAAGTATACGGCACTTGTTTTCCATTAACAGCCAACGTGAAGAGGGCAGGAGTCTTATCTTCAAATACATATAGATCGCCAGGCACGGCTTGACCTTGCGCCCATCCGGGGATGCGCACGTGTATTGCGAATTTTGTTTTTACTTTTTGCTGAACTGTCAACTTTACACTTCCTTCCCATGGATAGTTGGTTTCCATTGTAAGAGGAACCTCGGCTTTCCCGATCCTCATTGTTGCCTTACTGCCTATAAACAGATTTACCCAAATCCCTTTGTCGCTCACCCCGTATATATAGTCGCCCAGGGAAGCCACCAGTCTTGCAATGTTAGCAGGACAACAAGCAGTGCCAAACCACTCGCGTCTGAAATGACGCCCATTTGATGCAAGGGGATTGCCATAGAAGAAATGATCACCACTCAATGATAAACCATCTCGCGCTGCATTGTATAAACTTCGCTCGAGCACATCAATGAATTTGCTATCGCCCGTGAGTGTATTCATTCGCTGATTCCAAAATACCATCCCCACTGAAGCGCATGTCTCACAATAAGCTTGCTCATTGGGGAGGTCATAATCATTACTGAAGCCTTCGTTGCTTCCAGAGGAACCGATGCCACCTGTGAGATACATATTGTGATAGACTACATCTTCCCAGACGTTGTTCATGGCCGTCAGGTAGCCTGCATCACCTGTTAGTGCTGCCACATCGGCCGCTCCTGTGTACATGTACATTGCACGCACTGCATGTCCTGTGATTTCTTTTTGTAGGCGAACAGGCACCGCATCCTGTGCATAGGCCGTGTCTTTCCAATCTGTCCAAGTGTAACCCTTGGCAAGTTTGTGACCGCGTTCTTCCAGCAGCCAATGGGCGAGGTCGAGATACTTTTTATTCTGAGTCGATTTATAAAGTTTCACCAGTGCAAGCTCCAACTCCTGGTGGCCCGTCACCCAATTTTTTTTACCAGGGCCAAAAGTATTATCAAAGTGGTTTGCAAATTTGATGGCAACATCCAACAACTTACGTTTGCCGGTTGCATTGTAATAAGCAACTGCAGCTTCAATCAAGTGACCGCCATTGTAGTCTTCGTGCATGCTCATGTCTGACCAGCGGTTTTCGAGTCCACCCAGGGTGTACCATGTGTTGAGGTATCCATCCGGAAGTTGAGCAGCGGCAATTTTGTCAATCCATTCGTCCGCTTTCTTTTCTAACGAAGCATCAGGATAATTTTTCAGCGAATAGGCAATCGCCTCTAATGCTTTATACACATCTGAGTCGTCATAAAAAATCCCCTCGTGCTTTTCGCCTTTGTTGCGCGCAACTTTCTCGAAATTTCTGATGCGCGGAGTTTTTATCTCAGTTTGAAGAATACAAGCCTGAAGTGTTGTGGTAGCCACTTTTTCCATCGCTGGTTTCCAAAAGTTGTCGTTAATGGTCACTTGAGCAAAACTTACGGGCTCGAATTTTTTGACAGGAGTTTGCGCCAATGAAGAGGCCCCTAATGCAGATAAACCAAGAACTAATTTAATTGACCTCATAAGCTTTAATAAGATTTACTTTTTAGGTATTCGTTGGGAATGTTTGAAGGAGGGCGATCAATTCCATAAGCGGTTTTCATCAGGAGTGAGACTACTTCGGAAATTGTTTTTTCATCGCGGTGCATTTGCGGGAGTAAACCCATCATGGCATAGCTGATCGGATTCACAGAAGGAATAAGTGTTTCCCATTCATAGCCTTTGCCCCAAATCAACCCCGCCACTGTAATTTTCAAATCAGCCGATTGAGTTAGTAAATAGTGGAGCATGTCGAGTGAATTGTTGGAGTTTTGATTGACTGTATGGAAAATTGGTGTTTGTCCACCTAATCCGTTCTTATCAAGCCCTGCTTTGGCATTAATGTCTGCTCCATGATTCACAAGAATTTTTGCGCACGACAAATGATTGAACTCCGCGCAGACGTGAAGCAAAGTAGCCTCATATAGTGTCGTGTAAGCACAACGTATTGAATATTTTTTATGACTGGCTTTGGGATTGTTTTTTAATTGAGCTTCAAGCGAGAGAGCATCATCGAGCAAAACGGAAAGCAAAAGTTTGTCTTCGAACTTTAGGCCATGATCCACAAAAGCCTTTACGCAATCTTTGAAACGCGGAGTACGTGTGTATTCACTGGTCAGTTCGTAAATGAGCGGCTCGTTTCTGAAATAATCATTAGGATTGACTCCATTTTCAAAACATTCACTTATTCCCTTTACGGAGTGAAGCTCAATGTCAGTGATCAACTTGGCGAGATAATCCATGATTTAATCTAAGGAAAAAAAGTGCCGAGTAAAATCAAAACTCCACCATAGTTCCGATTTTCCTTTTGACGGCTTCATTGTACATGGCTTGAGCCACATATAAATCAAACAAAGCCATGCCGG
>JACOSO010000058.1 GCA_016178785.1 Bacteroidota bacterium
AAAGACGACACCTGGGCCGTCTTTAAAACACACAAACAAACAACTATCTTTTTACCTGCTGATTTTCACTATTCCAAAATTGACTCCCAAATTGAACGTGATTGCATTCATCACTTTGGTTTGAGAAAAAGAGCTGTTAGACGCTGACGAGCTAAGGGGAGCTCCGTAAGTAACTTCGGCAAACACGTGGATGAACTTCTGAAAATCGTTTTCCAACTGGAGCTCAACACCTGCCCCTACATTCATTCTAGTAGAATTAACTTTGCCAAGAAGAGGTTGGCTGGTTGAACTTGATACGTTTTGAGGATCATTTGATAAATAGTTTCCATAGAACTTTGATACCTGCTGGCTCATACCCAAAACCGCATAGGGCTCAAAGAGGTGAGCTTTTACTTTACTTAATCTTAACAAGTAAATATGGCCAGAGATGCTTCCGCGGAGCACATCGATCTCGTAAGGCGTTGACGAACCTGAATAATACGAGCCAATGTTTGCTTTTAGCTTACCGTACTTATTGGCTATCATTCCACCCACGTTGTAGCCCACAAGATTTACTTTCAGCCCGTTCAACTGAGAGATATTACTGCTGAGTGTCTGCTGAGGCACACTCAGCGAGAGTCCGTACCCATAATAAGTATAGTTATGTGCTGATTGAGCTCTTACTATGCAAGATTTTGCTCCAACAAGGATGATCAAGAGGACAAACATTATGCCTCTGATCGATTTTCTTTTGATTGACTGGTTCATGTTGTTTGTGTTTAGCTGTTGTGTTTTGATGATACAAATGTGCAGCAAATAGCAAGACTGCGAATCGGGCAAAACCTGAATTTGAATAAATCAGGAAAGCCTGATAAAGGGGGCCCAAGCTGGCGGTGACGAACTAAAAACAGTTAATTTGCTGTCCATTCAAGGTATTTTATTCCCCGAGATGTAAGGGATTTCCCTACAACTTCTTAGGAACCCCGGAAGTTTGAAACAGTTACTCTAAATGATGCGATAGCATTCGTAACTAATGCCTTTTCAATACCTACAACGATTATGCTTTATAAATGCTACTAACTAATGAATGGGCTTTCATCTGTAACTATTACTTTACTAAATTTAATTCTCAGAAAAATTAACAATACCACAAACACCCGATAAACCAGATCAACATGGACAATAGATGTTTCATTATTATGCCTCCGGGCGAGCCGAGTGGGTATTCGCAGGGGCACTTCAATAGAGTTTATGATTATGTTATTGTTCCCGCGTGCCGTGCAGCCGGGTATTGGCCAACACGATCAGACAGTGTGACCTATGATAACCCCCTGGACGTTGTAAAGAATATTATTGACAGCGAGGTAGTTCTCTGCGATTTGAGTGCAAATAATTCAAATGCACTTTATGGACTTGCGGTTCGACACTCACTTGATCTTCCGGTGACGGTGGTAAAAGACGTGAAATCGGTGGTCATGTTTGATGCGAATGCCTTTGGCCTGTTGGAATACGATGAATCTTTGAGGATTGACACCGTTCAGAAAGAGGTTGAAATTTTGGGTGAAGCTTTAAAGAAGGCTGTTGAAACCAAAAAGGCGAGACACCAATTACTCGATCGCCTAAGCATCGGGCTTCCTCAATTTACATCGCAAAATGCAATGGTTGAGGACATAACCCCCAGCCCGGCACCAATCGAGCAATCTGCTCCGGAAGAAGAACCCAGACACAAAGAACCCCGCTTGCCAATCATTTCACCGCTTCCCGAATATGTTGGCAATGCATTCACCGAAGAACAAATTGGTAAACTAAAAGCGGGTGATTCTCTCTTCCACCTGAACCATGGCAAAGGAAAAGTGAACTTTGTTAAAAACTCAGGAAAAGAGAAGCTGGCAAGTATTCAGTTTGATTCAGGAACAAAGTTATTGGTATTGGTCGCTTCCGATTTTTTTAGGAAGGTAAATAAATAATCCATCCTCAATCTTAAGATAAAGAGGGCCAGCGAGACGCACTATTAATAAGGAGAAAACGCTCGCTACAAGCTTCCGCGAACGGGGTTGCCTTATTTATTCTATTCCAAAATGCGTCTGAGATAATTTACCTGTCCGAGGTGATAGTTTAAATGAGCAAGCAGTTGCACTAATACATAGCTGTTAGAAGTTTTTGGTTTGTCGAAAAATATCGGGTACTCAGCCTCCATCTGGTCTGGAGTGAGGGCGTTCAATGTTTTGTTGATCATCTGAATAAGTTCTTCCAACTGCGCAACGAGATCTTTTCTTGCCACGCCTTTTCTGATAAATTCCTGATCGCGGTCGCGAACATATGTCGTATGAGCAAGTGTAGTTCCGATAAGATGATTCAAACCACCAATGATATGTAAAACAAGATTGCCGCATGAGTTCTTCACAGACCCGTGGGTTCTCCACAGGTTTTCTTCATTTCTAAATAAGTTGACCTCTTCGACCAGCTTACGGATGTCTCTCTCATAAAAATTTGCCAATACATTATTCAGCATATCAATGCTATTTACTTGTGAAATTAGTTAATCTGAATTTTATAAAATTTCGGCATCGTTTCCTCTTGTCTCTAGGGCGATGCAACACATCATGCAACATCGTATCGTCTCCAGGGCTGAAAACACGGCTGAAAAAGAACGATCGATGCAGTCGATTTGGGTTAGAATTTAAGTACAACTCTTCAGTCCGCTATTTCTTCGTTCCTATCTTTTGAGGAACGATCCATTGGTTCATCTTAGACTCGAAAATGGTGAGTGGCATAGCCCCATCTTTAAGCACCTGGTCATGAAATTCGCATGCGTCAAACTTTTTTCCCAAGGAGCTTTCAGCTTTCTTGCGCATCTCCAATATTTTTAATTCTCCAAGTTTATATGAGAGTGCCTGCCCCGGCATCGAGATATAGCGTTCAATTTCCTGAATTGCATTGGCCTCGGTGATCGGTTCGTTATCAAGACTGTACTGTATGGCTTGCTCGCGTGTCCAACCTTTCGAGTGAAGACCTGCATCTACTACCAACCGCACGGCCCGGTGCATTTCTCCCTGCAGTTGCCCCATGCGTTGGTAGGGGTCGGTATATAAGCCCAGTTCTTTACCCAGCCGCTCCGAATACAAGCCCCAGCCTTCAGTGTAGGCACCATAACTTCCGATTTTCTGATTGCCTGGTAAGTTTGTGTTTTCTGCGGAAAGGGAACGCTCGAAGTGATGCCCTGGAATGGCTTCATGCAGGAAGAGATCTTCCATCCTCCAATACGAATATTTGGTCGCATCTAGCACAGGAAAATAAAATACACCCGCCCGCGAACCATCTGGTGTGCCCGTCATGTAATGAGCCGCGGTGGTAGCGGCCCTGTATTTTTCTACAGGCCTTATTTCGAATCGAGTCTTGGGAACGATGTTAAATTGCTTCGGCAAATTAGGTTTCATCTTTTCGTAAATCTGCTGAAAGGCGTTCACGACATCCGTTTCGGTTTTGAATGGAAAGAATTTCGGATCAGTCGACATGAACTCAAAGAACGTTTTCAAGTCGCCTTTAAATCCTATTTCATCTTTGATCGACTCCATTTCTTTACGGATGCGGGCCACCTCGCTTTTACCTAATTCAAAAACTTCATCAGGCGTGATATTGGTGGTAGTCCACGACCGCACTCTGAAATTATACATCTCTCTTCCGTTAGGCAGTGCAAGCAAACCTACGCTTTCGCGTGTGGCAGGCATATATTCTTTTTCAATGAAATCGAGTAAACGCTTGTAGGCAGGGTTGATCAAATTTACGATGGCTTGCTCATAAGCTTTTGTAAGGCGCGCCTTGTCATCAACTGAAAATGATGATGGAAAATTAGTGATGGGTTTGTAAAACATACTCTTCTGTGCAGAGTCGGTCATCACATTTCTGATTTGGGGAATGACTTTAACCATTACTACCCGCGGCTGCACGATACCGAGCTTCATTCCTTTCCTCATGTTGGCGATGGCAGTGTCTGTCCACGCAACAAAACCATTCATGCGTTTCAGGAAGTCGTCATAGTCTTTCACGGTTTTGAATGGATGTATGCCTGCGCCAGATCCCATTTGTGAAAATGAAATCCGGAAGTCGTTCATCTGCGACACAGGAGTAAGGTAGGTATCATACTTCGATCCCTCGAGACGGTTTTGCAATTCGTATTCAAAAATCCGGTAACTCAACTGGTCTTTGTCAGAGAGTTTGGTGAATTCATAATGATGGAGCGAGTCTGTATATCGTTTGATCAATGACAGGGACTGCTTCCGATAATCTGCGCTGATCGGGTTTTCGATCTGGTCGTTGTAGCGGTCGTCTCCCTTAAAGGTGGCGGTGGTAGGATTAAGCTTGAGGTAATCTTCGTAGTAGAAGTCAAGCATTTTCTGAAGCCTACTTTGCTTGCCCTGCTGCGCATTGCAAATCGATGCAACAAAGAGAAATAAGAGGAGAGTAACTTTATTCATATGGAATGAAATTTATTTCATCACCTCAATGTAAAATGTTTTGCCGAGATTCTACCGATGATTGTGGTGAGCGGCCAATCGACAAACGTCATTTTTGTTCTGCCAAGTGCTACTTGAAATACATAACTTACACGTTATAAAATCAAGGCTTAACCAAATATGAAATCTGATATCATACTTCGATACACTATAGTGGTGATTTTGCTGATGCATGGAGTTACTGCTCTTGCTAACGGGAGCATTCATGACTTCGGGCAATTTCTGAATCAAAAGGGATTTGCACCTGGCGGTGTGCTTTTAGCCTGGGTGATCAAGCTCTCGCATGTGGTGTGTGCAGTTTTATTGGTGGTAAATAAATATGTGCGTGCGGCTTGCATCGTTACTATTTTCATTTTGGTGATGGGTATCATCTTCGTGCACGGTCAGCACGGTTGGTTCGTGGTAGGAGGTGGGACTAATGGTGTGGAGTTCAATTTGTTATTGATAGCCGGACTTACTCACTTCCTGATTTCGGGAAAGAATTAAATCTTGGTTCCCCAAGCTGACGCGCTTTTGTAAAGAGTGCCTTTCCTTAGTTAAGCGAGCTGGCTAATGTTGCCGTGAGATAACTTTAAAAAGCAAAGACCTTCGAATTAATCAGGAGGTCTTTGCTTTTTGTGATAGTGTGTTACAAATTCACCTTACTTGCAATTCTGTTCGAAAAAAGTCAGCGCCTTGACCTGTCCATCCAGTTCATTCATCTTGCCAAACTCATCTGCGAGAATTTTGGTTTTCAGGGGTTCACAGCTGGAGTAAAATTCTGCAGTCTTTTTGGACGCGTGGCCGGCAAGTCTTGCACCAACGGATTTTATATCGCCAGATGCTTTTTTCATAATGCACATTTCACTTCCATTGTTTAAATCAATGATCCCACCCGTGGCCTCGGTGCCTTCATTTGAGCGAAGGTATTTTAAGATTTTCGAATTGGTGCTTTCGTGTAATACCTGGAAAAACATGTTGTTGCCTTTATACTTTAGTCTTGCGAACTTCTCTCCGCTCTCGAGGGTAATCCCCTCGATTTCATTCAAATCAATAGACTGCTCTTTCGCTTCATTATTTTTTTCATAAACAAATCTTGTTTCATCTCTGGGCTCAAAACTCAAAGCTCCTGAAGCCTTTGCCCAAAGCGCGCCCTTGTATTGTTCGCCTGTGACAGTAGTCATAATTCCTGGATAAGATTTGAATCCGGCTGGAGGGTTTGGGGCTTTAAATGGGATGGGTTTTATCTCTGAAACGCTGAAACGCGTGGCAGAAGTAAATCCGTCCCTGGTGAGGTGTCTTGACCCATTAGGCGAATTTTTCAATTCTTCCCTGAGTAGGTTCACGGTACGTAATAAATTTTTTCCGTCTAATTTGTCATAGTCGTTATCAATAACTTGCTGCGCAGTGACAGCACATTCATCAAGCATTTCCAACCACAGCTGGGTCTTTCCTAAATTAAGGAGATATGCGTATTTCAGTTTTCTGCCTTTCTTATCTTCTGTTGCCTGCTTATCGGCATTTTCACGCAGGTATTGCATCGTTGGTGCGAGTTTCTCCCGTGTAGACTTGACATCATCGGAAGCCTTTTGATTGGCGAATATTTCCTTGGCTGCCGTTAGTTTTTCATTGAATTCGGCAAACTCAGGACTCTTCTTCAAATCCACATGCCAGAAAATGTCAGATTCTTTGGTAATAGTGAAATCATATTTTTCCTTGAAACCATTTAATTCGTTAGTAAGCATCGTAAAATATTTTTCCTTAAAGCTCTCCAACCTTTTATCACTACTTCCTTTGAATTGCGCACTGGCGGCATCATACGTGGAAAATTCTCCAGATCCTATAACAACAGGATTTTGGTCTCCGCCTATTTTGCTATTTACGATCACCTCTTTGGTTAAAGCTTTCGTTATTTTAATAGTGCTGGGTATGGCGTAAGAAGTGGCAGGTATGTAAATTTTTTTGGTCACGTTTTTACCGCCCTCATATACTGTTGATTCCTGGGTTCTGACTTCTTCAGAAATTTTTCTAAGATTTTCAATGGTCACTTCAATTAAGATATCAGCCATCCCGGCAGAGTATACAAAGCCATCCAATTTAAAAGCCGCTTCAATTTTGTCAGAACTTAGACCTATGCGATTCAGATTGTCCGTGTTGGCAAACATGGTAATCGAATAGGTTTTCAAGCTAGATAGATCTTTGCTTTTGGGAATACTAACGTAACTGTGAGTCCACGTTTCTTTGTCCAAATCAATTTTTTGCGAATAACCTTTCCCAAAGGAAAGGCCAACGATCGCGAGACAATAAATAATCTTTTTCATCGGTTGGTTATTGGTTTTTATAGGTTTAAAATAATACAATTTTAAAGTGAACACGACTAGCGCGGATGGTTTGTGGTGATGGCACCAGTGGTATTGAGTTCAACTGTTATTGATAGCTCACCTTTCTCATTTAATGAGTGCGGCAAAAATACTTTGTAAAACAATTGAGCGACCGAAGAATAAAACGATTTTCTTACTTCAATTTTGATACTCCTTTTTAAGTAGAGAATATTCGTTAGTTGCTCGTCATCAGGTATTTATAAAAAGAGAATTGTATTTGTGGTTCTTAGCGAGGTAAATTTTATGAAATGAAGATTTTCTTGAATTCCTGGTTCTTTTTTGGAAGTTGCGGCTTGCAAGATAAAAGAGTTACAAAGAGAGGGCCAGATAGTTCTTTCAGAAGATCACGATTTCTCTTTCGCGCTCGACTCATTCACAATCTTTATCGACATATATGCAAGTACAGCTATCACAGTTATGATTGCCCCCCAGATGAACTTCTTGCTTGTGAAGAACGTGGTTGACTTTGGAGTTTCACTGGCTGCAACCACAAGCTTATCAGCCCTGATAACTGGCGGATTGGTAGGAATACTATCACGGAAGTATCCGATATCATAGCTGGGGGCTGGCATGTTTGTGTCACCGATTTTGATTGAATAGATCTCGCCCTGTTCAAGATAAGCTTCAAGGTAGCGGTTGAGTTGGAGTGCTTGCACCGAACTGAACTTGAGAGGCGTGTTGTCTTCGTTTTTTACTTCGATGTTGACCTCCTTTGTTTTGATCGAGTTAATGCGATAAGATGCCTGGTGCGTTGATGTAAACTCGAGTGTCTGAATAAACTCTTTAGATTTTACAAGTTTGCCTTTCCTGTTTTTCGTCAGAGCGGGAATGTATAGATCGGCATACCTGTGATATAATGGTGCACCGGAAATTTCGAATTCGAGCTTGTCAATAATTTTTTCCGAGTCAAACTCTAATTTCAATTGCGTTGTCTTTTCTTTCAGGCTGTTTGTTTTAGTCAATTGCGATGGAGAGATGGGGGAGTAATTGCCCGTCACTTCTGACGTTTGATAAAATCCAGCCCGGATGATATTCAAAGGAGCGGTCAGCGAGTCGTTGATGTTTAAGGCAACGAATTCGTAATTACTCAAAGGAAAATCCACAACTCTGACTTCGTAAGTTTTATCTGGCGCTTGAACAGCGCTAAGAAAAAAATGCTCTTTCAAAGCATACCATTTCTTTTGATCGTCACTTCCCAGCAGCGTTGCCTCTTTAATTGTTTCGGCATTTTTTATAGCAAGTGAAATATTATTGATTGGCCTTTTCTCCCGGTTGCGAAAGATGATCCGGGTGCAGCACTGTGGTGTATTTGTTTTCTCGATAATCGGATATTCAATAAACGTGGTGGAGGAGAACACCGGCACTTCTTCTTCAGTCAGGTAAGGTACCTCGTGATTTTGCTTGTCATAGATTCTGATGTTTGTGAAGCCTCGATTAAGGTACGCAACAAATTCAGGTGTGATAGTTACCCGGTAAAAGCCATTTTTGCTTACAGGAGGTAGAGAAGCTTCAGCAACAAACTTCTGAGCAAATGAAAAAGTGGCTAAGAAGAAAGTGATGGCAAAAAAAATCTTTTTCATATAGGATCAGTCTTGGTTTCCGGCAACTTCGTCTGCTAATAAAAGTTTCTTAAGCCTCTGATACATAAATGAAACGATGAGCAGAAGAATCCCCAACGAAATGAACGCAGCAATTTTTCCTCCTTCGGAAATTCCCCTGATATCAATAAGGAATAGTTTTAGCAGAGTTATTAGAAACATTGTCAGCGAAATAATTCTTAACGTTTTGTTCTTTTTCTTTAAGCCGACAGCTATCAAAATGAATGAGGACAAGCCCCATAGAATTGGGAATCCTATTTTGTGATTTTGTATCAAAACGTAATCCATTGAATCAAAAGAACCTGACAGAAGAAGCAAAACAGAATTATCAAGCTCTTCGCTTGCAAGCACAACAAAGAAAATTACATACAGCCATGCATACATATTGTAAGTCTTTGCATTCAACTCTGTTAATTTTCTGAACCTGATTATAGTTAATGCTGAAATAAAAACCAGTAAAACCAATAACACATAGTGCAGCGCAAAGCCTAAAAAACTTTCAGAGTTGCTGAGAAAATTATCGCGTGCTGTGAGCATGGCTTTTTCGTACATGGCGAAATAAGACAAGACAGCGAGTACACCAAACCCTGCAAACAAAACCCTCACATCTTCAGGGATGAAAAGTTTGGGTTCGGCCAAAAGTAATCCCAAGATAAATAGCATGTTGTAGATGCCAACAGTTAATGTGCTGGCCGGCCAGGACAAAGTCGAGTTATCCAAATGATATCGAAGTTCAATCAAGTTGGCTATATATAGCACGATGATGAAGACTAACGCAAGAGCGGTCTTGTAGATGCGAACATTTAAAATGCTGCTGTCTGTTTCATTTTTCATTAAAGAGAATGTCACAGTAAGGGAAATCAACGAAACAGCACTTGTGATGTACCCTTTGTTGAGCATGATGTAGTACGATGTGTTCTGCGCCAGGATATAAATATTATTCCAGTCCATGATCAGGCTAATAAGCATTAGAAACAAGACGATGTAGGAAGCAATTTTCATCAACTTGATTCCTGACTTTTGGCTAAGCCACAGAAGCAGAACCGCCTCGGCCGACCAGAATAGTGTGATGTAATTACCTTCCAATTGAATTGGAGCAGCGAGACTTATAAATGTTAAGACTAATCCAATTAATAGGAACACGAGGTTTCTGTCAACTCTGGAATTCCTGAAAAGGACATAAGCAAAACCAAAATTAGATACACCGAGTAAGGTTGTGAAGAGTCCTCTGAAGTTAATTCCAATATCATTATTGAGAATGAACATGCCAGCCGCGTAGTAAAAAAAAGTATTACTCAGGAGCATGCCGAATTCCATTGCTTTAAATGCAGTCCTTTCTTTGAGATTATTGATGATGTTCATCGCAAAGAAAATAAGATAAAATAATGTTGAGAAGATCATTGAGCCCCTGATCATGGAGACGTTCCCTTCGTTGAACTTAGATGCCAGCCATGACCCGAAAAGAATGAGTGTTAAAACATATGAAATAATGTTTACGAGGTTCCACTTTTTAAAGTAAGCAAGCGCGAGCATTCCGACATTAAGAACAAGCATGTAAGTAAACAGTACAACATAGTTTCCTTCGCCAGTGCTCACCATAAAGGGTGAGCCAAACCCGCCAAGTATCGCCAGAATTGCAAGCTCAATTTTATTATATCCCAATGACAGGAAAACAGTAAATGCTGTTATCACTGCCATGATTGCGAAGGCAGCCGTCTGACTGAAGATGTGATACTCTTGAAACGCAATGGTGATGGTTAAATACAATACCGCTATTCCTCCGCCTACCAGCACCGAACTGAAAGTGTTAAAAGTTTTGCGAAGGCGATGGGCCACTCCCAATAAAATTCCCCCGCATAGAATTCCGATGAATACCCGGCCGATTTCGTTTATCCAGTTTTGATCGATAGCGTATTTCACGAAAAAACCGATGCCTACTACGAGAATTCCAATACCGATTTTATTGGCCAGGTTCTCACCAATAAATTTTTCAAGGTCAGGATTTCGCTCAAAAAATGAAGGGCTTGGATTTTGGGTTTCAAGTATGCCTTCTTTGTAAACGACTTTTGTTTCTTCTTTTATGATCTGCTCTTGTGTTGGTTCGCTTACTATTTCCTCCTTCACTGGCTGAACTTCTTCTTCAGGTTGCAGAACAGGAATAATTTCTTGCTCTGAAAGAGGAATTATAGGCTTTAGAGATTCTTTGAATGTGCGTGTATTTTCAACCTCAGTGGAAGTAGTATCCTTTTCAAATGACTTTCTTCTTAGCTCGTCAGATAGAAGATCAATTTGCCTTCTTAGATCACTTATATTTATATTGAAAGTGCTCTTTAGGTTGTAGATCATCGCGATGACGATTACGAACGCGACCAGAATCAAAAATTCCATATTACAGTGATTGGGAATAGAGTAATTACAGGCAATCTAACCTTTGAATTTTATTCCAACAAAAATCGACCGATGTACCCTGGCCAGCTATAATGGTGAAGGGATAAACTTTGTCATAATCGGAGCCTCGCCCGAACTCTGGCGCATGAACAAGCTGTTAGTAATTAAGCTTTGAAAAAGTCAGCAAGAATCAGGTTTTATAGACCTGTTATTCATTTCATTTTTGTATCGAAACAAACATCAAAATAGAAATGAAAACATTTATTCTCATTCATGGATCATGGCACAGCGCCTGGAACTGGCATAAAGTAAAACCCTTGTTGGAAAAAAATGGGCATAAGGCTATTGCCACCGATCTGCCAGGCATGGGCCGGGATAAAACTCCCATTGCTGAAGTCAAAATGAAATCGACAGTCGAAAAGATTTGCGGATTAATCGACAGCATCGAAGGAAATGTAATTTTAGTCGGCCACAGCAAAAATGGGATCATGATTTCGCAGGCCGCTGAATACAGACCTGATAAAATCGAAAAGCTGATTTACCTGGCTGCCTACATGGTTCAAAATGGCAAGACTCAAAGGGAATATTCAGTACAAGATACCCAGGGCTGGCTGAAGCCTTACGTCACGCAACATCCGGAGACCAACTCGCATACATTGCAAACAGAAATTTATAAGGAGGGATTGTATCATGACTGCGGCAATGAAATCACGGAAATGGCCAAAGTCATTTTAAGTAATGAGCCGGTCGAGTCTGGCATCGCTCCGCTCGAGCTTACCGATGAAAATTATGGCCGCGTGCCGAGGTACTACATAGAATGCACTGAAGACCGGGCTGTAACCCCTTATATCCAAAAGGTGATGTACACGGAGACCGTCTGCAAAAAAGTGTATTCTCTGGCCACCAGTCATTCACCTTTCTTCAGTAAGCCCAATGAGTTGGTAGAGATTCTTGAAGAGATCGCCCAAAATTAATAAGACTGTCAAATAATAAGTGCGGCAAGAGTAAAATCCTTGCCAACTCTTCGCAGCAGGTAGACGACCAGGTATGAGTTGAAGATGTCGCTGAGAAAAATGAATAGATGGTCGGGCATTTCGCCTTTCGATAGGCCCTCGTAAGTTTGGGTGTTTGCCTGGTAAAAACCCTCGAGCACGATACCGAAGATGAGCAGCCCAGAAAATTAAACACGGTTCCTGCAATGGTAGCCAATATGGTTTTTGTGTTCATAATAGATTGAGTCGGTTATATCCGCACAATTGCGGAGTTTCGCTTTAAGACTGGATAATTAAATAGCACCAACGCAATGGCAATAATACCGTAACCCACTATTTGAATCGCAGAAGCGCCTTCGTTAAAAACCAAAAAGGCTATTATAAAATTGATAAGCGGATTGATGTACATCAGAATTCCAATCGTAGCAGCATTGATCTTGTTCAATGCATACAAGTTGAGGAAAAGCGGCAACACCGTAAAAACAATTGCAACGCACAACGTAATCACGTAGAATCTGATATCAATCACTATTTCACCAACCAGCTGGCCGAAAAATATATTCATAATAAAGAATGCGAAAAATACTTGAATGCCTAGTACAATCATGCGATTGAATCCTTGATTTTTTCGCTGCGATATTAAATAGAGTGCATACGAGAACGCAATGAGCAGGCTATAACCCAACTCTGAGATATTATTAATCCCCATCAGTACGCAACTGATTGCGCAGAGTACGATAGCCAGCCATTGAACGAATACCATTTTTTCTTTCAACAGAACATAACCCAATACGGCCGTCACCACGGGGCAAATCAGATACGAAAAGGAAGCTGTCTTGATATTTACCTCGTTGACGACATAGATAAACACCAACCAGTTGATGGTGAGCAACGCTCCACCCGACAGCGTCAAGGCGACAACGGTGCGCCTGGCCTGCGGGGCAAGTGATTTTAATCGAGCTAAGTTTTCTTTGGTTCGGTCGCGCATGAATCCCAAAAGGATCGCCACGAGTAGCAGCAGAGAAAATAAAATGCGGAAGTACAAAATCTCCCCGGCAGGGTGAGTGTTAATGGAGCGCAACACCAATGGGAAGAATCCCCAAACTAAAAAGGCTGCCACAGCCGATGCATAATGTTTTTTTATGTCCATCTCTCACTCGATTGAAATCCTAAAAAATATAAGCTGCGAAGTAATGAAAAGATTTTGAGAAAGAGCTAGAAATCATCGGTTGTCGGTCAGGCGTTTTCTGTACCCGTCAGGTCGAAAGACTTGATGTTCAAAAAAAATTCTCCATAATTTGACAGCTACAGGTGGTTGTTTCCCTTTTAAGTAAAACATAGCACTCGAATGAGGCCAAGCTTCTGGTTGCGACACAAGGTTCCAACGTTCCTGCAGCGGGTTGGTGTGAATATAACCAGTTTGGTTTATAACTTTCTTTTGCGACAGGTAAACATCATCAAACCTGTCTTGCCAAACTTTGAAGACTTGTTTTTTCTCGGGCACCCGCAATTATTCGAGTAGATCCCATTACAATGCGTGCTAACTTTAGAGCAGTTTCTTTATGAAGCAAACAATCCGGTTGACTTCCGTAAAACCAGCTTGTTTGTGAAAGTCAATGCTCGCCTGGTCAAAGGGCAAAACACTTTCATCGCATTTATTCATTTGTTCGTGCCGGAAGGACTGGACAGTAGATGTTGTGCTGAGAAGTTGGGTCAATTGTTAAGACAAGTATTGAATGAACGAAAAAAGGCTCTATCTTTTCAGTATGATTTCTGTTTCAAATTTGAGTAAAAACTATGACGCAATACAAGCGTTGAAAGGAATTTCATTCGGTATAAAACAAGGTGAGTTCTTTGGATTGCTTGGACCCAACGGTGCGGGGAAAACAACGACCATATCTATCATGAGCACCCTTCTGGAACCCAACGCAGGTAGCGTGAGTATTGCCGGTTTTGATCTCAAAAACAACCCAACGGAATGCAAAAAAATCATTGGTGTTGTGCCCCAGGAAATAGCTTTGTATAACGAGCTTTCAGCTTACGACAATTTAATGTTCTGGGGAAGTTTGTACAATGTAACTAAAAGTGAATTGAGATTACGGATTGATGAAACGTTAAAGCTGTTCGGATTATTTGAAAGAAGAAACGACAAAGTAAAAACATACTCAGGTGGAATGAAACGCAGGATCAATATAGCCTCGGCACTGCTCCATAAACCAAGGGTTTTGTTTATGGACGAACCTACGGTAGGAATTGATCCACAGAGCAGAAACCTGATCTTTGAAGTTGTTGAGAAGTTGCACAAAGAGGGAATGACTATTGTATATACTACTCATTATATGGAAGAAGCAGAACGCTTTTGCGACAGGATCGGAATAATTGACAATGGGCAGATCATTGCACAGGGGACATTAGAAGAACTGAAATCATTAAGCAAAATCAGCGAAACGATTGTTGTTTCTTTTTTGAATCTATCCGATAGTTTGTATGAAAAGATTTCTTCAGAATGGGAAGGGCTGACACGCACGGAAGATGTAGTCCATTTTATTTCTTCTGATGTAAAAAGGGATCTGTCAGTAATCGTATTAAAATGTAGTCAGGCGGGGCTAAGCATTTCTCATATTGACATTAAGAAAGTAAATCTTGAAACGATATTCTTAAGCTTAACAGGCAAACAACTTCGCGATTAATATGGTAAGACTAGCTCTCAAAGACCTGAAATTATTTTTTGCTGACAAGAGGTCACTGATGCTCACGTTCGCGGTTCCGATTGCCCTCATCACTCTTTTTGCTTTTGCGTTTGGAGGAGTGGGACAAGAAAAAGGAAAGGCCAGGCCAACGAGGGTGGTGGTGGCCGATGAAGACCAAACAGTGACTTCAAAAAATGTAATTGCAAAACTGGATTCATCGAAAGAATTAGAAGTATCGTTAATCGGTATTGACGTGGCAGAGAGCCTTGTAAAGAAGGGGGATGAAGCGGCTGTCCTTATTTTTCACAAAGGGTTTAGCGATTCATTGAATGCAGGGAGCAAGCCTCCGATAGAATTCAAATATGATGCTGCGAAAGAAGCTGAGGTAGGGATTCTGCAAGGCGCGCTCATTGGAAAACTCATGGGCATCATTGGCGGAAGGTCAATGGAAAAAAATGTACTCGCTAAGGTTGATTCCGACAACCCTGGCATGGACGAAGCCACGCGAAAGAAAATTCACGAGCAGATTTCCAAAAACTTCTCAGACGAAACAAAAAAAGTATCTGAAACTTTTATTAAGGCTACACCTCTTGTTGCCGAAGAGGAAACTTCTCCGGGGCTTATTCAGGCGGTAGCCGGCACGTCAATCATGATGTTGCTATTTTCGGTTGTAAGCGTAGGCGCGAGCATGCTTGATGAAAAACAGGAAGGCACACTAAAAAAATTACTGTACTCTCCGCTTCACCCAAATAGTATTTTATTTGGAAAAATGATTTTCGCGAATTCAGTTTCAATACTCCAGCTATCGGTAATGTTTTTGTATTCTAGGCTCGCTTTCGGGCTGGATATTTTTTCTCATTTGCCTTCACTACTGCTAATGATCTTAGCGACAGCTTATGCTTGTTCAAGTTTTGGGGTATTGCTTGCATCCATTGCAAAAACGCGCCAGCAAGTGCAGGGATTATCTACCCTTGTAGTGCTTATAATGAGTTGTATAGGCGGCAGCATGATTCCAACATTCATCATGCCACCCTTTATGCAAAAAATTTCTGTGTTATCAGTAAACTACTGGGGCATTCAGGGTTTCTATGACATCTTCTGGAGAGCGCTTCCTTTCTCTGACACCACATTCCTTTCCAGGATTTTTGTTTTAGTATTGATAGGCACGGTAATGAACTTGATCGCCCTCCAAATGTTTAAGAAAAACGTCTTGAAGATTGCTTAGGTCCTCCAAAAGCACAGAAGCTAGATTAGATCTGATTGATTGAATCTGGTTTAGATTGATCAAATCAGACATCAAACCCATCAAGTCAGAAAAGGACTCTGACGTAACACAATGCAGCGCCCCTGAACTGGGGATCACTATGAAGATATGCTATAGAAAATGCAACCTTGGCATTACCTCGAGCGTCTTAGTTAAAAATACAATCATGCGCCTATCTACTTTACTATTTTTGCTGGTTGCTTTCACAGCTACCAATGCACAAACCCACGAAATTAAAGTTTCACAATTCACTGATATCAGTGTCTTCGGGCCTTTCAAAGTGAAATTGATAAAAGCACCGGCCTGCCGTGCAGAGATTGATTACAATGGGATCGATGCCAGTGATGTGATTACCAAATGCGATGGTGACGAATTTCAAATCAAGATCCGAAACAAAGGCTTTTTCGATTTCATGGATGATTCCGATCGTAAAGGAAATCGGCCTCAGGCGATTGTTACGATTTACTATACCTCGTTGGAAAACATCGAAATTAAAGGCGGTGCCTCGCTACGTGCGGTCGACCCGATTATATCGCCTAAGCTGATACTTGTCAGCCAGATGGGTGCAGATGTTAAGCTTCAGCTTCAGGTTAAAGAACTTGACCTTGAGTCATCGATGGGCAGCGAGGTAGTGCTCAGCGGTACAGCTAATGCGGCTAAAATCAGAGCTAAGATGGGTACCGAGGTTGATGCCTCTACGTTGAAATGCCAGGAAGTTACCGTAAGTGCATCGATGGGAGCAGACGTTACGGTATTTGCCGAAAAGGAACTGAACGCGTCTGCTAATTTTGGTGCATCGATCTCTTGCAAAGGCAACCCGCCTCTCAAACATACTTCCGGGTTCTTTGGTGCTGATGTTAATTAGGCAAAGATTCCTTGTTGGTCGATCAACAGCAACATTTCGAAGACTATGATTCTATAGTTAAGCATCGTCCTGTCTAAGGGACGATGCGACATCGTGATCCATTGTATCCTAAAATGGAGATGAGACGGCACGAATAAAAGACTGCTGTGGTCAGGTTTAAAGCAACATGTAAACTTTACTTCGCTACTTCGGGCTCACCCATAGCATAGTACCCAATAACACCTAACGCAGTGCCAATAACTTTGTCCAAAATGGAATATACAAAAGCTCCCTGGTAGTTTGCTGTAATAGAAAGATAAAAGGTGAGTTCAATTGCTGCGGCAGTCAAGAGAAAGACAAACAGGTAAGCTGGTGAAGCCATGGTGAATTTGTTCATGATCAAAAACACTACAGTAGCATACAGGATAAAACCGGGAATAAGAAAAATATAAAAACCACTTGACATCATGTATTCGGTGCTGAAAGAAAAGGCAGATGCCGGGTTCTTGCTGTGGTAAATCGTCAGCAGCAGATACTGAACAAATACAAGAATCAATTCAATGGCTATACCATAACCGATGGCATGGCCATAGGTAAAATTTTTCTTCGTTTTCATGGCATTAGAAATTTTATTTGTTGAACATGTATGTTCCATCACCTCCATACGATAGCGTATGGGAAGCGTGAATTGTAATTAAGATTACATCATTCAAAGGATTTTTAAAATGATGAAAATCATCAACCCTTCCGTAATTCATCAATATCCGAACTGGATGTTTTAATACTAACGCTTGGAAGAACTCGCGCGCTGTTCTGGTCAAGCGTCACCCTTTGGACCTGTGGTTATGCATCGGCTCAGGAGGTTAGATATCTGAGATGATCTTATTGTACACACTTTGTTGTTCTGAATATAGAACTAGGCGTTCGTAGTAATTTCAGCGTTGAAAGAGCTGATTCCTCGGTATTTGCATCTTACTTTCCAGTACCCGCCTTCGCCCGAGCCTACAGTTGATTAATCGCGACTTAATACTTCACAATTCTTATGGGTTTTTCACCGTCAATTTTCAGATTGTAGATCCCGGGCGGAAAATCGGACATATTGATTGTGTAGTCGAGAAGCTCACCAAAGGCTGCGATCCTGCCTGTGTTGTCATAAATATTGAAGTAGTTTCCAATCAAATTTTTTGATGGGTATATAGTTGCCTTGTTATCAGTTGGGTTTGGACTTAACACGGTTTCATCGTAAAGTTTGGTTTCGAGGAACTGAGAAACATAAGGTGCCGTTTCACTAAGGCATTTGATATGAACCCTGGCTTCATATTTAGTGCCTGGCCTCAATTTATCCAAGGATAATGCGGTTGATGTTGTCTCCTTTGTTAACCAAACATTGCTACCTGAAATTGAATAGTCAACAAGAAAAGGAACGTTGCTGAAATTAGCATTCCATGATAGGTCAGCTGTGGTATATGTTATTGCATCGATCGAGAGATCAGAAGGGACATAACAAGCGGTATTAAAAACTGCCGAAGTAAAAACTTTGGAGGTGCATTTTGGCGCAACTGATACCGAGTATTGGGTGCCAGGGCTCAGACCAACTAAAGTAAAGGAAGTTGAATTAGTTTCCACCGTTGCTACTTTGCCATTAGCAGTCATCGCATAAGTTAAAGTATAGCTGCCAGTCTTTGATTCATCAACCCAATTTATTTTAGCACTGAAAAGCGTGACATTATCTGCTTGCAACATTGAGACTTTAGGGCAAGGCGTAATAAACGAGGTGTAAATAAAACCTGAATTGAGATTAGTGCAGGCTAGCTTTCCCCTTACTGAGTATTGCTTTCCTGGAGTCAACAGAGACATGGTTTGGGTAGCGTCAATTAAAGTCCATTTAACATTATCAGCGCTGTACTCCAAAATGGCTTTGCCGCCATAAACGCTTGTCCAATTTACTTTGCCGCTGTTATAGACTAAGTCTGTGATATAGAGGGCAGATAGATTAGGACATAACGTGGTGAATTGTTTATAATTAAAATCAGCGAGTGTAAGGCAACGCCCTCTGAAACGAAGATCGTAAGTCGTGCCCGGTGAAAGATTTGAAATTTGAGTGGAATACTGCTGAAGTGTTGTCCACTGGTCTTTGCCCGTGAGGGAATACTGTATTTCGAAAGAACCAATATTGTATGCACTCAGAGTTACATTGTTGATGTCAATTTTACTCACTGAAAAATTGTTTGTGTCGACACAATCCGTTACAAAATTAATGTAAGAATAGTCGGTGTAGCCAAGATGACATTTGGCGCGAGCTCTCAGCTGATAGGAAGAACCGTAGTACAGGTAATAAAGTGTTGTTGAATAAATTTTTGTCCAATAACTAGAATTGGCAGGAGCATAGTCAATCTCAAATTGATCCAGGGTTGTATTTGGCGGTAATTTTATCGTTGCAGAGTTATTTGTTGCGCTGACAGTAATGAGCGAAGGGTCGAGGCAGTTAGGAGCTGAGTTCTGCCAGATTTCCATTTGATAACCATCGTGAGGACCATAGTAATAAGAATTTGCGTTGATGACTTCTGGTCTGCCATCTCCGTTTAAATCGCTGACTGTCATTTTCACATAAACTTCGCTCGCGTTGATGTTAGCGTCAGGAGTACCAAACTCAGCAAATTTCTCTAAGGTAGATGCAGATAAATGTTCACCTGCAGTGCTTTTGTTTTTAAGAAAAATAAATTTTCTATTGGGGAGAGTAACCAGCAGATCTATCTTACCGTCACCATTGATATCGCCCGGCTGAACATCTCTTTTAGCATATCCGGTTAGCGCAGCGATGGGGTTTGTAAACGTGATCGCAGGGGAGGCGCCATTGTTTTCTATGATGTCCAGATCTGATATTTGACTACCTGCCTGATTCAATGTAATGTCCTTTTGTCCATCCTGGTTCAAGTCCTGAATTACATACTGGTATATGCTTTGACCTATTGAAATCGGAGCGATATTTTCTACAAATTGAAATGAACCTGATTGGCTATTATTTTTTAAGATTGGCACAGCCGTGTTATTGTTTCCTGCCCCTGCTAAGTCAGGCTTTCCATCATTATTCAAATCATCACAAAATAAATAATAGGCAGAACCATGGAGTGACACTGGCGCTTGTTTTACAAAATTTTCGGCCAATAAAAATCCTTTGGGGTTTTGATTGCGATAGATATTAATCGAAGAGCTGTCATTACGGACATAATAGGAAGCTGCAATATCAATATGGCCATCCTGATCGAAGTCGTTGTAGGCATAAGACCAGGAAGACTCGACAGTAAGGTCCACTGGTGGTCCAAAGAAAATGTAACCAGGCACAGAAAGATTCGGATATATTCGTAAGCTGGTTCGATAAAAACCTACAATGTCCTTAAGACCGTTTCCATCAAAATCGACCAGCGAAAAAGTTCCCAATGTATATTCTGTTGGAAACGTACTTCTGTTAAATGACTGATCAGTGATGTCACCGCCCTGGTTTACATTCTGAAAAACGGAAAAGCCATGGTAGTGACGTGCAACGATATCGGGTCTACCATCCTTATCCATATCCTCCACTAGTGTTTGATAGACATATAGATCATTAATACCTACCCTCATTGTCAGATTCCCTTTCTGGAAATCACCGGCAAAAGTGGGTACAAATTTCTGAACTGATTCTGCGATTAATCCAGACTCAGCATCCAATATGGAGATAGGTCCAAGTGACGCTCCGGCAGGCACCTTTACTTTTATTTGTGTAGAGTTAGAAGACTCTACTGTGGCTTTGGTGGCGCCAAAGCTGATTATATTTTTCTCTGGCACTGAATTAAAGTTCTGCCCGGTAATAGTTATCACTGTACCTATCGGTGCTGCTGACGGGGTGTATGAAGTGATTACAGGTTTTACTGCCGTAAAAAAACTTGCAGACTCAGATGTTGACGATGCAAACCCATTAGTCGCTATTAACCGGTAATAATATGTTTGTCGCGGCTGAAGATTTGCAATAGGTGCGGAAACACTCAGGAACTCAGTCGTATCTGGCAAAGGGTACGAAGGAGTAACTAAGCCAAAGGCGGGTGTCGTTCCATACTCAAAATAAAATGAAGTAGGTAGGCTGTTTGGATTGACCTTGCCATACACTGTTGCGTTGGTTTCAGTTACGTCAACTGTCTGTTTTATTTTTACTAAGGGCGCCAGTGAGATGGTTGTGAATTCCATTGAGGTACCATAAGAACTTCCGTTCTCGTTGGTGGCTACGATCCTTAAATAATACTTAGTCTCAGGCTGTAGTGCTGTTACAATTCCCTTGATGCTGTCTGTGAAGTTGTAAATGGAAGATGAACTTCCGAATGCCGGAGTAGTTCCATATTCAAAATGGTAAGTAACTGTGTCGCCCCTTGGCAACATGCTGCCCTTAATCTTTACCGTGGTAGCGGTGATATCATAAATTTTTTGCCCCGTGATGATCGGCTGGGCTATCACACCCACAGCATCCCAAGCGTTGGCTACTTGCTGGTAGGTGAAAGAATTTTTTCCATACAGATCTGCCGCAGCCAATAATGAACCGATGCGGCTGTCGAGATAATCCGAAGTGTAAGTCAAGTACTCTGTTAGATTTCTATAAACAATATTAGCGGCAGCATCCATCCCTATAGAATTAACAGAATAGCTGAACTGCTTGTCGTTTACTCCGCTACCACCTTTGCATAAAAGATAATACCAAAAGTTTTGAACACCAGAATTGGTGTGTACTCCGCCACTGTCATCATAACCCGTGTACCACAAATCACCCAGCCATGTATCCGGTTGATTTCTAAGATTGGGATTACTCATATCACGCAGACCACCATACTTATAATGCCTGGCGAGTTGCCATGTAGCTGTATCACCGAATACACTGAACTCAACAGCCTTACCTAAAATGTCTGAGAACGACTCGTTGAGTGCTCCCGATTCTTGGTAGTACTGAAGCTGTGCTTCGTACTGAGTTACACCATGCGTTAGCTCATGGCTTACCACATCCAACTCAACCAATGGGTTATTGTTGCTGCCATCTCCAAAGGCTAATAATTTGCCCGTCCAAAAGGCATTATTATAATTTTGGTCTAGATGTACATAAGATTTGATGATACCACCTTTGTTATCAAAGCTGTTACGACTGTGTTTTGTGAAATAGTATTCGTATGCCTTCTCGGCCGCCCATTGAACCGATACTGCAGGTCTTTGATACGAGTTGTTGAAAACATTATTGGAAGAATAGAAATCATATACAGGAACATCAAGCCCAAAAACAAGTGCTAAGACACTCGCATTATGGAAATCATAGGTACTGATGTTTCCGCCATGCTCTGTTTGTCCTTGCAATATCGAACCACCATTGTCGTATTTTTCTACTCTGATAGTCTGATTCCCGTAGTACCTCGTCAATCCAGTTCCAGTACCATAAGTCAGTGGTGGTTCTTTTTCTTTGAAGCAGTTGTTCACTAAGCTTATTTTATTGAGCATTTCCCCGCTATGGGCATCAATGGAAATTCTCCAACGCTCGATGAGCGATACATCTATATCGAATTGAAAAGCCACAAAAAAACTTTCAGGCGTGAAAGTATAACCTTTGGAAACGATCAGTTTTTTTCCGGGCCTAAAGATGTTATCCTTTGTATTAAGATATTTTACTGCAAGCGAAAACGCCTGTTCTTCACTGATTAAAGTTTGTATATCCAAATTGATATTTCGTACCGCTTTGCCATTGACTGATGTGACATAGCCTTCCTTCTCATGAACACGATAAACCATACCTTCCAACGGAGTATCTTTATAATATTGCTGCAAAAGGTGATGACTCATACCAAGATGATCCTTGTTAGATTCTGTTTCTACGAAAGTGAGCTCAGTTGATATGTTAAGATGGTGGTTGATGTTGGTCTTGAAATCGGAAGTAGTAACAGTTCCTGCCTTGAATTCTATTGCCCGGGGCGGTTCATTTATGTTACCATAATAAAAGATGCCAGGGCTCTGGTTAGAAGTACTTAGGGCGTTCGAGGCAAGCCGCGAATTTTTCTGCGCCATAATGTTACCAGCAAAAATGCCTATGAAAATAAAAAGTAGAATTCGTCTATGCATCTTTATCTATTAGCGTCAATTCAATAATTGTCTTGCTTTCAAATTTAGATCGGCTCGTGGCATCACCTTACTATTTGAAGCCAGTTTTTACAATTCGCCAAGTCACCAACCTTGACGTGTATGTAGTATACACCTGTTGGCAGGCCATGGCCGTTCCAATCATTCCTGTAATCGGGAGACTGAAAAACTTCTTTGCCCCAACGATCAACTACTGTCAATTCCACTTTTATTCCGACACCGGCTGGCGCTATTAAACCAGAACCAAGCAGTACCTCAAAAAGATCGTTATACCCTGGTGAAGATTCGGGTGTAAAGACATTTGGAATTAACGTCTTATAAATCGGTAGTTGCACTGTCTTTTCAAATGAGCAGAATTTTTTTTGGGCGATAAATTTCAGCTGATAAGTACCGTCTTTCTCATACGAATGATCAGCAGCGATGTCCTGTGAAGTTGTTCCATCACCAAAATCGAAACGAAAGAGTACCTCATCCTCATGGTCGCTCAGGTTTTGCACGTAGATAGAAGGGCGACCAATGCAATTGCTTAGAAGACGGTACCTCCACTTCAGAGCGACACTATCCAAGACAACTATTTTTACTGTGTCTTTCTTGGAGCAATTATTCGCATCGGTTACGGTAACAAAATAATTTGTGCTGACTGTTGGGTGCACCACGGGTGATGAGACTGATGAAGTAAAAGTATGATCGGTAGTTGACCATGAATAAACGCTTCCGCCCCTGGCGGTTAACTGGTACGAGCTGCCTTGGCAGACTTCAGCATCATCGCCCACCAGGATGTGTTCCTTGAAATAATTGATGGTGTGGGTTACAGAATCTGTTTTACTACAAGAGAAAAAATTATGTGCTATAAGTTTAACTTTGTAAACACCTTCTTGTGGAAATTTATGAAAGAAAGAAACGGTATCACTTTTTGTTTTGTTGACAGTGGTTCCATCACCAAAGTCCCATGTAAAATTTTCACCGTTCACGCTGAGGTTTTTGAATCTCAGTGAATCTGGAAAGCATATTTTGTTGTATCCCGGTTTAGAAAAATTCGCGTTGTAGGTTTGAAAAAGAGCATGAATGTTTTGCAATACCCCCACGGCTAAGGTATCAGACTTAGAGCAGCCATTAGCGTCAACCACAGTGACGAAATAAAGGGTGCCGCTTTTTGGGTAAACTGTGGGCGACTGTTGTGTAGAATAGAAAGTTCTTTCAAGGTTCGTCCATTTGTAACTGACCCCTCCGCTTGCTGTAAGTTGAAGGCTATTTCCTTCACACACCACTACACTTCCTCCAGCTACAATATTGTCCTTAAAATAGTTAATGACCTTGGTTGTGGAGTCGGTCTGACTGCATGTACTCAAGTCGATAATTTTAAGTTTTACTTTATACTTTCCGGCTTGCTTGTATTTATGGATGAGTGATCTTGGGTCTGTGTCTTTTTGAGTTACGATCGTTCCGTCACCAAAATCCCAAATGATAGTTCTTCCTCCTGTGCTGATGTTTTGAAATACGATCGAATCCGGGTAGCAAACATTGTTATAACCCGGCTTGGTTAAGTCTGCAGAGTTGGTCTGGAACATTGCCCTTAATGAAGACAGGTCGAACTTGAATGCTGCGTTGTTGCAATTCAAGCTGAGGTTTTGCCGCGATTTTGCATTGGGTGTCGTTGGGAAATCTGAAGCTGGTAAACTGTTTGGGGTGCCAAACGCACAGCCAGAGCACACCGCATGATAAACAATTCCGTATTTATCAAATCGTGAAGTTCCTCCGTCTACGTGTGTTTTTGAAATATTGCCGCCCAGATACGTTGCGTACACCAGCTCAGTGGCATTGCCGTTCAATACAATAAAATAAAAATCAGAACCCGAAGTAGTTTTTTGATAGGCATCGGTGGTTATAGGCATGCCATTCGTGGTGCTCTGCCAAAAACCTGTACTTGGGCTCGAGTTGACAAAACCTCCCCAGCCTGCCATGTAGATGTTATCACAATCGTTCACTAAGAACGCTGTTGGAGAAATATTTGGGATGACCAACCCGGTGCCAGAACCCGAGCCAAAAACGGTTGAGAATTTTAACGCACTTAAGTCAGGAGAAAACCTTTGTAAAAACTGCCCGCTGTTTGGATTGTAGTAAACTCCGGATGTAATCGGCATGTGCCCGGCAGTTTGCCCATAACAAAAAACATCACCACTGGAATTCAGATCTACAAAGTAAACCTGGTCGAACGATGTTGTGCCCGTGAAAGTAGCATTCATTATAGTGCTTCCATCGGCAGCGAGTCGGGCAATCCAGCCATCTACAATACCATTGAAAGTAGTTTGATAGGCACCAACGGAGACGGGAAAATTGGAACTAGTCGTTCCTCCGGCTAATACAAGGTTTTTATTCCTATCAAATCGTATAGAGTAGGCAGCGTCAAAGCCTGATCCGCCCACGTAGCTCGACCAAAGAATGGATGATAAGTCAGGAGTCAGCTTGACCACAAGCCCATCGGTAGTGCCGCCATTAAAAGAACTATCGAACCCGTTAACGATCGGAAAATCATTAGATGAGGTGACAGAACTGATGTACACATTTCCCAACTCATCAGTAATAACATCGCCTCGCATCTCATCGCCATAGTTCACTACCAATGGGCCGCCCGATTGTTTAGGAATGTTCAAGCCGTCATTACCTGATCCCCCGAGAAATGTTGAACCAACCAAATGATCCCCGTTGGGAGACAATCGGGTAAGTACTAAATCCCACTGATCATTGGTATCGAGTACACGGTTAAAAATGGTGGTGCCGAAATTGAATGTTTTGTCGAATGAGTTAGCGCCAGTCGGGTAGTCTGGCGAGCTTGAAATACCCAGAACAATCAAATCGCCTGAAGTTTTGTCTACCACAAGGCTTTCGGGGGAGTCGTTATTAGCACCGCCAAGGTGCGTGGCATATAAGAATCTGGTTCCGGCCGAATCATATTTAATGATTGCCATATCAAAGCTTCCGTGGTTGGCCGTTTGAAATGCGCCCGGAGTAGCCGGGAAAACACCACCCAAATTTTGATGCGTTACACCGGCCGAATAAAGTGTGCCGTGTTCGCCAGGGGTGGCCGTGCTTCCCCAATTATCGGCTGTCGAGCCTGAGTAAGTCGAGAAAATTAAGAGCGGATCGATGATCAACTCATTCGAACGATCATACTCGGCAGATAAAGAAAACGAAACAATGTTGTTCTCGAGTCTATATTCACTGGCCACAGTTTGTTTGTTTTGGCCAACGAGCTGGTAGCAAAATGGTTTTAGTTCGGTAAGCAACCCCACTCTCGTTTGAATTTTTAGTTCGTCATTAACTTTTTCAGTGTGGTCTACTCCGTTGTAGTGAATTTTGATTTGCGAGGGGTCGGCTCCAGGGCTTACGATGAAATCGTATTTTAGATTTTTCCCGATCGATGACACACGGAAATCTATTCCTGGATAAACATCGGGGTAGAGAATTGATGCAAACGCAAGGGAATTGGTGGCCCACTTGCTTGAATCATTGCCGATAAAATAATTGTAATAGCCATCCAGCGGCCGCTCCACTACCGGCTTTGAATGCAGGTTTGACCCTAAAAGATTAATCTGGAAGTAATGCCCTTGGATTGGCTCTGCAGATGAGTGCCCATTGGATTCACTAATTTCTTCATGACTTGCCAAATGGCGCTGCTCTATTTCTTCCATATCAAGGAGCAAAACCGAAAAACCCTTGGCTGAAACACCTAAGCGCCCGCCCGGTACCTGAGCCTGAAAGTCGATTCCCTCACCCCATTGGCCCTTGTTCTGAATAAACCGCAGGCCGCCACTATTTTGGCCAATAACCTCAATTGAAATCAATAAAAGCACGAAAGTCAGTCGCATAAAATGCGCAAAAATAGTAGATAGTATACGGAGTAACTACTTCAATATGAAAGTTCTTGGCAAATTTGCTATTTCTAACTGGGATAAAATGTGAGATTTAGCCCAAATCCTTGCCACCTTATTTGTACTTCTTTTGGAGTATTACTTGTTTGAACCTGGGAGTGGGTGACTCGGTGACATGGCTAATAATGCCCCCTTGCACTTTACTATGATTATTTGGGATTCAGAAACTTTATAAACAAGCCGGTGTTCATGATTGATTCTTCTGCTCCAATAGCTTTTCCAATTTCCTTTTAGTGGTTCAGGCTTACCAAGACCGCGAAACGGATCTCGGTCAATATCACGAAGCAGGATTTTTATTTTATCAATAATTTCAGCGTCTTCGAACCAATCGTTGTACTCCTTGAACGCATCAGGAGTAAAGGCAATTTGTCTCATCCTTTTTTGGTCGGCTTATAAGCTATGAACTCTTCCATAGTAAAGCTGATCAGGTTTTTCTCGTCTTCTGCCTGTTGAATTGAAGCAGACAACTCTTGCAGATAGTCAGCGTCCATTTCTTTCAGAGAAATGGTGACATCGATGTTTTCTTTTTTACCGATGAATTCTTTGATTTTATTAAGCAGGTTCATATCCAGTTCAGATGGACTAACCTTGATTATCGTTTCCATAGATTTCTGTTTCAGTCAGTAAAGTTAGATAAAGTCGGGAACAAGATAAATGTAGGTTTGGATCACTTCTTCTTCAGAAATTATTTGAATAAATTAATCAGTGTAATGCCAGTGATTGAGCAGAGCAGGGGCCTCTAAGAGAGGATAACTTTCAGAGTCGCTGCATTGGCTCGCTCTATTAATTTGGTTGCCCCAACTTTTGTGGCAAATGCGTTGAAGTCTGGCGTAGGTCCGTGCCATCGCAATTCGTCAACGTTATCAAATAGCTTTGCATCGGTGCGCAGCGTGGCAAGTTGTTTGAATAGTAGTGCTTGTTTACGTTGCCCCTGCAACAGCTCTTTTGGAAAATTTTCAATTGCTCCGTATTGATTCAATAACCTCGCAGCGCCTTCTTTGCCGATGCCGGGTATGCCGGGATAGCCATCGGCACTGTCGCCTACAAGAGCAAGAAAATCAGGAATGAGTTGTGGACTCACACCAAACTTTATTTTCACTCCTTTTTCGTCCCTGATCACTTTTGTTCTGCGATCGATCTGCACGATGCGATCCTGACGCACACACTGCGCAAGATCTTTGTCGGGAGTCCAAATGCAAACCTTCAGGACACGAGCATCGGTGGCGGCCAGATGTGCTGCGGAGGCCAGGGCATCGCCTGCTTCCAACTCTACCATTGGCCACACCATTACACCCATCGCAGTTAATGCTCTTTCTAAAGGATGAAACTGTTTATAGAGTGCAGGCTCAATTCCTTCTCCCGTTTTGTAATCAGGCCAGAGTTCATTGCGGAACGACTCGATCACGTGATCGGTAGCAACACCAATGTGAGTTGCGCCTTCTTCAATCATTTGAAGTATTCCATTGAGTACACCAATGACGGCACCGAAGGGTTTGTCTTTGCCCTTGTTAAAACTTCGCTGCCCATAAAAATGCCGATACAATTCGTAGGTACCGTCAATGAGATGGATGATCATACGATAAATGTAACACTTAGGCTGCTGGTCAAGTGAGAGAAATCACCAACGCAGCCTTAAGGTATACCTTGTGACACAAGGCCCTAAGGCAACTTCTTAGTTCCTAGAGTTAACCCGTTGGGAAAAATAAAAATTGAAAAGGAGAAAATTAGCAGGACGTTGAACTCAATACCTTCACTTCCTCCGCCCACCACATACCACCCGTGTTTCCAGTGAATCAACACAATGCCCATTATGAAGATGATAATGTTGAGTATGGCCAGTGGCTTCAAATATTTATTGAGGAATAGTGCAGGGATACTTGCCACGTGAATCAACTTCACCAGAATCGCCATGGGAATACCCATGACCCCGAATCCAAACACCTCGTCAAGAGCTTTACCAAAATCTATGACGCTTCCTTCTACAAATGAGGGGATGCCATGCATGATCATAATCACCATAAGGCCAAAACGCAGCAGAAAAGTACGGTCGAGGTTCGCTTTTATCCATTCCATAATATACAGTAGTTAAATTGTTTCTGATTTGTTGCAATTATACTCGATCAGAGCTTTATAGTGATGTGCCAAAATTCTCAAAAACAAAAACTTGTATCTTTTCGTTTTTTAACGTCATATGTATTTCACGTCTTTGCCTGATCATAACCAACCCGGATTTGACGAGCAATTGCATTTCAGTCGCTTCAGAAAAAGTAATGTGATATTCAATACTACCGCACAAGCAGGCGGTTGCGATGACCACGTGGGTTGCTTATCGATAAAGACTACCTTACGTGGAGAGGAATGGTATGGCATTGGAAAACGAAATTTAGTGGTGAGGCCCGGGCAATTTCTTATCCTGAATGATAATCAGGCCTATTCCTGCCGTGTTGACCGGGCGCGAGTGTTTTCTATCTTCTTTAAAAGAGAATTTGCTACGAGTGTATTCTACGATTGCAAAGCCAGCGAAGAGGCATCGCTCGACAATCCGTTTATCGCGGGCACAGGGACTCCCGAATTCTTTCAAACCCTGCACGGCATAGATGGTGCCCTTCAATCAAGGCTATTTGCACTGGCATCAGCTTTGGAAAAGAACGGTTATGATTCCGATGAAATCAGTGAACACTTGCTTTATCTGTTACGCCAGCTCATTCATGTTCACAACATGGAAGCTCACCAGGCCATGCGAGTGAGTGCCGTTAAGAAAAGCACCAAAACGGAAGTTTATAAAAGATTGTGTTCTGCGAAAGATGTTCTTCATTCTTCTTTCATGAATAAGCTTGATCTTGATACGATCAGTTCTGTCGCCTGTCTGTCGATGCCTCAGTTGATCCGTCAATTCAAGTTGGTATTTCATTGCACCCCTCATCAATACCTGATGAGGCTGAGACTTCAGCACGCAGCTGACCGACTGACCAGAGATAAAGACCTGGTGAGCGAGATTACTTTGCAAAGTGGATTTGAAAACACCAGCGCATTCTGCCGGGCATTTAAGGCAGCTTACGGTGTTTCACCGGAGGCGTTCAGAAAACAAAATGGAACCCTTGTTTCTGATGGAGTGATCACTTCTTTTTCAGAAACTGCTTGAAATAATTAGTAAGCACAATGTCAGTGGGGAAGGTGGGGCTAGTTCGAAGACTCGATAATAATCTTCGGGGTGACAATTGTTGTCTCCACGGTTCTGGTTCAAGCGTCACGCTTGGACCTCGCACAAGCAGAGAAGAGCACAAGCGGACGCTTGCGCTAGAGAGGGGGCGTTCAGAAAACAAAATGGAACGCTTGTTTCTGATGGATTGATCACTTCTTTTTCACAAACTGCTTGAAATAATTAGTAAGGGGTAATGTCGGTGGGGAAGCTCGAAGACTCGATAATGATCTGCTACTTGTCAAGCATCGTCTCTTGTCTCAAGGACGATGCGGCATCGTGAACCATCGTATCGTCCCCGAAACGGGAGACGATACTTGACCAAGGAAATATTCTGACAGATGTGTTCACGTTTGCCTACTTCTACCCACGTAATGAAATCATGTTTATAAAGGACCGATACGGCTGTCATGCCAAAAGCGTGGTCGGAGTGGAATGCCATGAATTGGCTTCGCTCCCTGATCATCTTTGCCGGGGTATGTGCTTCTTTTGTTTCGTTGGATATGATCTATTCGAAGTAGTATCAGTGCCTACCTTCGTTGGTGTTTATTCTCGCCAGAGTCTCGCCTCGGACTCTGGCGCAAAGCACAATACAATGATCATCGCGCTGACTGGTTAGGATTGTAAAGTCCTGATTAAAACTTTCAGCCCTACAAAAAATAGTCCCAGTCCCAGCAATAAACAAATGGTACTTATCGGATGCCCCAAAGTTGTGGTCAATGCAAATGCGTCTAATAACCAACCTGAAATTATTGCTCCAATTGAACTTAATATTTTTTGATTTCGGGTCAAGGTTACTTTCATCCTTAGGCATTTTATTACACTCTATTAAACTCAAAAGCTTCTCCGATAATGTAAGAGTCACCGATGATCAAAACTTGAACGATCTCGGTTTCATCAACTTGATGTCCGTTCAACCATCTTTTAGGACTGTGCCCACCTACAATTGTTGGATTCATGTCATGGGCTTCAAGTTCCTTCTTGTATTGTTCCATTAACTTAATTGGCCCGCTTGCAAAAAGTCCTGAAGTCGATTTACAAAGGTCTAAGACCGAAAGGTGAGTGTTTATATACTTGCGCAATGGAATCCAATTCCGAGTTTCTCTATTATGAATTGTGTAGATGTTAGCAAATAGCTCATAAGATCTCGAAGTGGGTTTTGAGAAGTACAGATTTGTCTGTCGTTGATTGTAAGCCCAAAGCAATGGATGTTCCTCAAGCAACTCTAATTTCTCCGACATCTCCGCTTTGATCATTTCCTCTCTAACTCCTTTGATTTGTGCTTCCCAAAGTTGGTTCTGCTCTTCGACACCAGTTTTAATCGCAAACTCAAGTTTTAAATCGTCAGAAAACCAATCTGCACCTGTTATGTGAATGCCTCCATCTTCTTCAAACTCGATTGATGAGAAGATATCTTCAAGTTCTTTGTTCAACTGTTCTAATTTCATTTAGTGTTATGCGGAGCTCGAAAGATAAGTTGAATGAGCACGCGTTACAAGCGCGCTAGCCGTGGAAGAGCACTGACGATGTTAAGGAGGAATTATTAGGTTGTATGCCTTTAAAGTTCAGTTAATTCCTGTTAATTTTCTTGGCGCCCATTCTTTCTAACTAGAATGGGTGACTTTTATTGTTGACGAACAAACCCTTACTAATATGGCCGAATACAAAATTCACTTAGCAGCTGGTAGCACAACCATTGAAATTGCATCAAGCGATAAAAAATGGGTGGCTGCCCAAGAAAAAAAATACGCGACACTAATTGAGCATATTATAGAAGGAAAAGCAGCCTTGATCCGAAAGCCACCGGAAGAAGGAGGCTCTGGCAATGATGTATCGGGCATTAGCTCAAAACTTTCGATCAATGAATTTTATAGAAAATATATAAAAGGGAAAGTCATATCAAGAAATGATATTGCTACATTCTTTATTTTCTTTTTGACGAAGACTGGAGAGAAAAAGGAATTTGCCCCGAGTGAAATCAAAGAGCTATTTAAGTCCGTTGGCTATCCCGACTGGAACTCAATAAACATAAGTGATGTACTAAATCAGGCTCGAAAAAAGGCACTCCTAAACAGCGTGAATAACCAGTGGTCACTATCAATAACTGGAGAAGATTTCGTCTTGAACGCTATTGAACCAGATGGCGAGGGAGAAAAGTAATCGTGCTGCGATTCTTTCGGACTTAATTGAATCACTTAGCGAGTCACGGGATATCTATATTCTTTTTCTGGACCTTTGCGATTCAACTGCTTTTAAGGAGCACTGCCTTAAGCTGAACATCCCCGAAAGTATATGGATTACGAGACAAAAAGTCTTTTTGTCTCGCACGGCAAAAATTATTCAGCATTATCGCGGAACAATCGTCAAAACAATTGGAGATGAAATTATGGCAACATTTTCTGTTGATGTGTCTCCATCAAGTATACTAAACTGTTGCTTAGAAACTTTTAAAGCATTCAATTCTCTCAAGTCTTACAATAAGGGTGAATTCAAAATTTCATGTAAAGCGGCTGTTGACTTCGGATCTTGTTATGATGGAGAAATTTTAAAAAACTCAGTCTTTGACCCGATAGGAACTCCCGTTGACAGGTGTGCAAGGATTGCAAAACATTCTGGAGCTAACAAAGTTGTAATGTCGCAAGCTTTTTTTGAAACATACACTGGATCGCACGGTGCATTTGACTCAAAATTAATAGTCGAACAGAAGGATACGTTTAAGGGACTTGGGGAAATTACATTCTACACATATTCTGGCGATATCTGAGAAACTTGCGTGAGCGATAGGAAAGCCCGAAGTGTGCTGGCATGTGGGTGGCCGGACTCGCAACGGAAATGCACACGCCATTCTTATTGCCTAATTTTCTTTTAAATTTGCTTTATGGAATCTAAATGGATTGAGCGAATCACTGTTGACCCTGAAAAGTGTGGGGGAAGACCTTGCATTCGGGGAATGAGGATTAGGGTGATTGATATCCTTGACCTTCTGTCGGCTGGCTTAACACGTGCCGAAATCCAAAGCGATTTACCTGATCTTGAAGAAGCCGATATTGAAGCTGCATTAAAGTTTGTTAGTTAAATGACTTTGAAATATGAACTACAAATTATCATTTCAGGAGCTGGCCGAGATTCAAAAGCAAATCTTATTGAAGCAGCAGCCCACTACCTTAGACAAAGCGAGGAAGCAGGTGGAGACACTCAAGCTAACGAGTTCTCAAAAGATCAAGATGTCGCGTAAGGAATATGTGGAGCAGATAGATGAAGCAATAAGTCACGTCAATGAAGGGAAGTATTTAAGTGCGGATGATCTTGAAAGGGAATCGGAGAACTGGTGAGCAATCATTTCTATTGATGCTCTACAATGCCTTCATTGTCGAGTTCTATAAAACTGCTTCTGCCAAGCGCATTTTTGATGATGAGAATATTATTTCGGAAGAGATCAAATAGTTGACGGTTCTTTAAGTTGCCCGTGGTGATCAAGAAAAGCTTGGCAGGTCTGCCCACAGTCATGTGCGAGTGGTAGAAATCAAAATCTTTTGTGACGAGTGTGAGTTTTTGCTCATCAGCAAAAGTTGAAATTTCTGTGTCGGGTGTTTCATCACCTTTGGGCAGTGTGTCAACGTGAAGAGACTCTACTCCAAGTTGATTCAATATTTCGCAAAGCTTTTTTGGAAGTTGAGAATCAACGAGCAACTTCATACCGATACTCTGGTGTAGCTTGAGTATTTGGTGACTTTGGTAGCGTAAGCGAGGCAAGCCAAAATATCTTCTTCTTGCAGACTGGGATAGTCCTCCAATATCTCAGCATGTGAAGAGCCTGCTGCCAGAAGGTCAAGTATCAAATCTACTGTGTATCGTTTATTGCGAATGGTAGGTTTGCCGTGACAAATTTCAGGGTTCACTGTAATCCGGCTTAGCAACTGGTTATCCATGTGTTAAAATTACTAAAAGTTCTTCAATGTGCTCACTTTGCGTGAGCGATGGAGCGGCATGTTTGAGCCCGAAATGGAATGTGCGGCTGGTGGCGAGTAGCGACAGCGCGACCTGAGGCACGAAGGGCACGCCCATGAAATAGTTGAAAGTTATTAGTTAAAAGTTGAAAGTGATCTGAGTCGTTGGCTTATACTTTAGGCTTTCTGCTTTCCGCTTTGAACTTATTACTTTCAACTCCCAACTTTCAACATAATCCTGTATTTTCGCGTCAAAATTTGCAACCACGATTATGAGTAACAGACCGATCTCTGCCTTCATTGAAAAGAATTATCTGCACTTCAACGCGGCTGCGTTGGTAGATGCGGCCAAAGGATATAAAAAACACATTGCCGAAGGCAAGAAAATGCTGGTATCGCTGGCCGGTGCCATGAGCACGGGCGAACTGGGCATCAGCTTTGCCGAGATGATCCGCCAGAATAAAGTGCACATCATTTCATGTACCGGTGCCAACCTGGAAGAAGACATCATGAACCTGGTCGCGCACTCGCACTACAGGCGCATTCCCAACTACCGTGATCTCACGCCTGAACAAGAGTGGGATTTATTGAAGAATCACTTGAACCGTGTAACTGACACGTGCATTCCGGAGGAAGAAGCTTTCCGCAAGTTGCAAAAGCACCTGTTCAAAGTGTGGAAAGATGCCGAAGACAAAGGCGAGCGTTTGTTTCCGCATGAGTTCATGTTCCGCATGATCAACAGCAGTGACCTGAAACAATACTATGAGATCGACCCGAAAAATTCGTGGATGATCGCGGCTGCCGAAAAGAACATGCCGATGGTGGTGCCGGGCTGGGAAGACTCTACGATGGGAAATATTTTTGCTTCGTACTGCCTGACGGGCGAACTGAAAGCGAGCACGATGAAGAGCGGCATTGAATACATGGTGTGGCTTGCCGACTGGTACACGAACAATGCTGGCGAAGATGGCATCGGCTTCTTCCAGATTGGCGGTGGTATCGCTGGCGACTTCCCGATTTGTGTTGTGCCAATGTTGCATCAGGATTTGGAACGCGATGGCGTTCCGTTCTGGAGTTACTTCTGCCAGATTTCTGATTCCACTACAAGCTACGGTTCATACTCAGGTGCTGTGCCCAACGAAAAAATCACGTGGGGAAAACTGAGCATCGACACTCCGAAGTTTATTGTAGAGAGCGATGCGACTATTGTGTGTCCGTTGATGTTTGCTTATATACTTGACATGTAGGCCTCACCCCCAACCCCTCTCCGGTTGGAGAGGGGAGCAAGTTCCTCTTCGGGGAGAGGGACTTTTCAACTTTAAATTCTCCCTTCTCCCCCGGAGAAGGGCCGGGGATGAGGCATGAATCTCGACTTAGCACTACGTACTTCAATTCAGCAAGCAGTAACTGCTCTCTTCAATCAGCAAGTAGAGCAGCTGCAAATACAACCTACCAACCAGGAGTTTGAAGGCTCGCATACGTTGGTGTGTTTTCCTTTGACGAAGATTTCGAAGAAGGGGCCGGAGCAGACGGCTACTGCGATTGGTGAATATCTTGTTGTTAATTCTGGAATTGTTTCGCGATTCAATGTGGTGAAGGGTTTTTTGAATTTGGTGATTGCGGATAAAGTTTGGGTGGAAGTTTTTCAATCCATCTTCGCGAATAAGAACTTTGGTTTGTTAGAGAAGAATGGGAGAGAGGTGATGGTGGAGTATTCTTCGCCTAATACCAACAAGCCTTTGCACTTAGGTCACCTGAGAAATAATTTCCTCGGCTATTCTGTTGCTGAAATTTATAATGCGCTTGGCTTCACAGTGCACAAAGTACAGATCATTAACGACCGCGGTATTCATATTTGTAAAAGTATGGCTGCGTGGAAATTGTATGGTAATGGTGAAACTCCGCAGAGCAGTGGGTTGAAAGGCGACAAGCTTGTAGGGAAATATTATGTAGAGTTCGACAAGAATTACAAGGCTCAGATGAAGGAGCTTGTGGAGAAGGGGATGAGTGAGGCGGAAGCAGAGAAGAAAGCTCCAATCATGTTATTGGCAGTAGAGATGTTGCAGAAGTGGGAGGCGAAAGATGAAGCTACTGTGCAACTCTGGAAGGCAATGAACGGCTGGGTGTATGACGGCTTTGAGTCAACGTACAAGAGAATGGGCGTTGACTTTGAGAAGTTGTATTACGAATCGAATACATATCTGCTAGGAAAAGAAGAAGTGTTGAGAGGAGTGGAGTCAGGCGTGTTCTTTAAAAAAGAAGATGGTTCTGTTTGGGTTGATTTAACTTCAGATGGTCTTGATCAAAAAGTGTTGTTGCGTGGCGATGGAACTTCGGTGTACATGACGCAAGATATCGGCACTGCTATTTTGCGTTTCCGCGATTTCCCGAAAATAGAAGGACAAGTTTATACAGTTGGTAACGAGCAGGAATATCACTTCAAAGTGTTGTTCCTGATTTTGAAAAAGCTTGGCTACAAGTGGGCCGAGAAGTGTTATCACCTTTCGTATGGAATGGTTGATCTGCCATCGGGCAAAATGAAATCGCGCGAAGGCACTGTTGTCGATGCTGATGACTTGATGCAAGAGATGGCAGACGATGCTGAAAAGCAGACTCGTGAGATTGGTAAAACCGAAGGCGCTACCGATGCCGAGATCAAAGATCTTTCTGAAATGATTGGTCTTGGTGCGTTGAAGTTTTTCTTGTTGAAGGTGGATCCGAAGAAAAGAATGTTGTTCGACCCGAATGAGTCCATTCAATTGCAAGGACATACAGGGCCGTTTATTCAATACACACATGCGCGCATTCGCGCGATCATACGCAAGGCGGAGTCGATGGGGGTGAAGCCAACGAAATCTGAGTTGACTCAGGTGACTTCATTAGAACCTGCCGAACGCGAAGTAGTTTTCATGGTCAACAACTACATCAACAAGTTGAGTGAAGCTGCACGCGATTATTCTCCTGCAGTGGTTGCTAACTTTGCTTTTGATCTGGCTAAAGGATACAACCATTTCTATCAGTCCATTCCTATCTTCAACGAAACGGATCAGGCGAAATTGAAATTCAGAATTGCCTTTTCACAAGTGGTGGCTGATGTGCTGAAGAAGTCTATGCGCGTGTTGGGGATTCAAGTTCCTGAAAAGATGTAACCCAATCGATGAAATATCTTCTCGATGGACAAGAGACTGAGAGACTAATCTTTCGAAAGATTCAAAGATCAGATTTTGACCAGTGGCTGGAATTTTTCAAAGACCCAAGAACATCGGAACATTGGATAGAAGAAAAAGAATCACCTGAAAAGGAATGTACCAAGTGGTATGAAAAACAATTCAGCCGTTATAAAAACGACAAAGGAGGAATGAATGCCTTGATCGAGAAGAAGGGCGGCAAACTGATTGGCCATTGCGGGCTGCTAGTGCAAACTATCGACAATACCTTTGAACTTGAGATAGGGTATTCACTTTTGTCTGAGTTCTGGAACAGAGGTTTCGCTACCGAAGCAGCGAACTATTGTAAGGATTTTGCTTTTCAAAATGAACTAACAGAATCGCTGATTTCAATTATCAGTCTCACCAATATTCAGTCAGGGAAAGTGGCAATAAAAAATGGAATGACCGCGGAGAAAACTACCACTTATAACGGGAATCTTGTAAATATATTCCGTATTAAGAAGGTTGATTGGGAGAAATTAACCGTTCACAAAGAATAGCGGGAGCGTCACAATTTTTCATTTAGCAAACACAAACTTTTTTCAGTCATTTGTATTACAAGTAACGTTAAACCAATTCCCGTATGAAACTCGCAGTAATTCTTTCGTTTATGCTGGCAGCTTCCTCTTTATACGATTTCAAAATGAATTCGCTTGAGGGCAAAGAAATCGATTTCGCAAAATTCAGGGGCAAAACACTTTTGATTGTAAACGTGGCATCGAAGTGTGGATACACTCCGCAATATGCCGACCTACAAAAGCTACATGACCTTTATGGTGACAAAGTAACTCTACTTGGATTCCCTGCCAATAATTTTGGAGCACAGGAGCCCGGCACCAATGCAGAGATCGGTGAGTTCTGCAAGAAAAATTATGGAGTTACATTTCAAATGTTCGAGAAGCTTTCTGTAAAGGGAGAAGATCAGCATCCACTATACGCATGGCTGAAAGAAAAAACAGGACAAGAACCAACCTGGAATTTCTGTAAGTATTTGGTAAAGCCCGATGGTACTGTAAAATTCTTCAATCAAAAAGTAAAGCCGCTCGATGAGCAGATTGTTAGTGAACTAAAATGAGATTAGCTCATATTGTTTCTTTTTTCTCGGGACTATTTTCACCATCTAAAAAAAAAGAGGTTGCCAGTTCTATTTACGATTTCAAAATTAAGAGTCTGAGCGGGAAAGAAGTTGATTTCTCTCAATATCGTGGACAGCAACTTCTATTGGTAAATACAGCTTCCAAGTGTGGCTTTACCCCGCAGTATAAAGGACTTGAGAAATTGCATGAACAGTTCCGAGACAAGATAAAAGTGCTTGGATTTCCGGCAAATAATTTTTTGAGACAAGAGCCAGGAACAAATGCTGAGATCGCGGAGTTTTGCGAACTCAATTATGGAGTGACATTCCCGATGTTCGAAAAAATCTCAGTTAAAGGATCTGACCAGCATCCGCTGTATCGATGGCTTGAGTCGAAAACGGGTAAAAGACCTGACTGGAATTTCGCAAAGTATTTGGTGAGTGAGGATGGTAACAAAGTTATATTCTTTAAGGCTTCCGTGCAGCCGATGGATCAGAGGATTATTGAGAGGATCAACTAATAAGAAACTTTCGTAATTTTGATTTATGGATGAAAAGAAGTTGCTTTCACGGATTACAATTGATTCCGAAATTTGTCATGGCAAGCCTGTGATCAGAGGTTTGCGTTATCCTGTTGAAAACATGATTGAGTTGATGGCTTCAGGTATGACAATTTCCGAATTGTTAAAAGATTATCCAGATCTTGAGGAAGAAGATTTTTACGCATGCCTTTTGTTTGCAGCGAACTACTTAAGAGCAAAAGAAATATATAAGGTTGCTTCTTGAAATTTATTTTAGACGCTCAGTTGCCCGTTTTTCTTTGCCATTGGTTGACCGAAAAGGGATATCCAAGTATTCATACATCCTTTCTTCCCTATAAAAATAAGACCCCTGATAGTAAAATTCTGGAGTTGGCAGAAGCAGAGGGGCGTGTTGTAGTATCAAAGGACACTGATTTTTATAAAAGTTTTTTTGTGAGAGGGAAACCTAAGAAGCTTCTCCTTGTCTCAACAGGAAATATTAAGAACTCAGAATTGAAACACCTATTTGAGTCAAATATAGATCGAATCGCAGGATTTTTCGAGCAACACTCTGTTCTTGAATTAACTAGAAATAATATCATCATACATCAATGAAAATCTGGCTTTCCGCATTTCGGCTTCGCACACTTCCACTTTCCCTTTCTTGCATTGGCATGGGAGGTTTTCTTGCTGCAGCACAAGACAAGTTCAATGGATTGATTTTTTTTCTTTGTTGTGCCACCACTGTATTTCTTCAGATTCTTTCCAACTTGTCGAATGATTATGGAGACACAGTCAACGGTGCAGACCATGCCGACCGAAAGGGACCGCAACGCGCTGTGCAGTCAGGAGCGATCTCTGCATCACAAATGAAAATTGCGATTTTGATATTCGTTGTTCTTTGCCTGATCAGCGGAATTTTGTTGCTGTACACCTCCTTTGGATTTGAACTCAAATCGTTCCTCTTTTTCCTCGGGCTGGGGTTTCTTTCCATCATTGCCGCGATTGCTTACACGGTAGGTAAAAAACCATACGGTTACATCGGCCTTGGCGATCTTTCGGTTTTGATTTTCTTTGGATTAGTTGGCGTAATGGGTTCTCAATATTTGTTTACAAAAAGTTTTTTTGTGATTCAGATTTTGCCAGCGTTAAGTTGTGGTTTCTTTTCAATTGCCGTGCTCAATATCAATAACATCCGCGATATCGAATCAGATAGGTCAGCTGGAAAATTTTCTATTCCGGTGCGCATCGGCAAAGAGCGTGCAACCACCTATCATTGGGTATTGCTATTTGGAGGCATGGCGAGTGCATTGATTTTTGTTGTTATCAACTTCCACTCTCCCTGGCAATTATTGTTTCTCCTGACTGCTCCCTTAATGTTTCTCAATGGAAGGAAAGTCTCAGCTCTTCCTTCAGAGGAGCTTGATCCGTTGCTAAAACAAATGGCTCTTTCCACTCTTTTGTTTGTTCTGCTCTTCGGAATTGGAAATTTGCTTTAGTAACCTCAAATCGCTTAAAAAAATCATTATCTTGTTTCCTTATACCTGCGACACAATAACTCAAAAACATTTCTTATGAGAAAAATTCTGGTTCCCGTAGATTTTTCAAAAACATCGGCTACCGCGTTTGATGTAGCATTTGACATTGCAAAGAAAGATGGCGCTGAACTTGTCGCTATGAATGTGGTAGAAGAAATCACTCCTGAGTCTTACCGTGTGACTGGCGAGTGGCACAAAGCCGATTGGCAAGACAGAATTTTTACCTATGAGCTTCTAAAAAAATCGAAAGCACAGTTGGAGAAACTGGTGAGCGACCCAAAATATGCAGCCGTGAAAATTACTGGTGAATTGCGGGTTGGAAATCCTTATCATGGAATCACAACAATTATTACCGAGAAGAAAGTTGATTTAGTGGTGATGGGCACGAAGGGCCATTCTAAACTTGAAGAAATGGTGATCGGCACCAACACTGAGAAAGTAGTTAGACTGTCGCGCTGCCCTGTATTGACTGTTCAGAAGAAACCTGCTACAACTGATTTTAAAAATATAGTTTATGCTACATCGATGTCGCCCGAAGAAGAAGTGTTTTCAAGATTTGTGAAGCGTACACAGCAGATATATGATTCAACCATTCATTTAGTCCGTATTAACACACCGTCTAATTTTCAACGCGACAGCATTTCAAAAGATAACTTATCCAGATATGCAAAAAAACTAGGCATAAAGAATTGTACCATCAACGTGTACAATGATACTTCTGAGGAGGAGGGCATTATTTATTTTGCCGAGAGCATCAACGCAGATTTGATAGCTATGGCCACGCATGGGCGCACCGGCTTCGCGCACGTGATGGCCGGAAGTATTGCCGAAGATGTAGTTGGCCACTCGAAAAGGCCGGTTCTTACTTTTGTTGTTAAGCACTGATTGCCTTCATTTCAATATTCAAAGCCTGCCACGAGCGGGCTTTATTTTTTAGCTTTGTGATAGAATTGACGGGTTGAAAAATTACTACTTCATATTAAGCCTGAATATTTATGCTAGCGATGCCGAAATAAAAAGGGCCTATCGAAAGCTGGCGATTCAATTTCATCCGGATAAAAATAAATCACCGGAAGCGGAGGAGATTTTTAAAGAAGTAAATGAAGCCTATGAAGTGCTTGGCGATCCTGAGCGGAAAGTGATGTACGATCAGATGCTGCGAGGAGAAGAAGTTGTTGAGCAACAACCCGAGCCACCCAGGCATCGCGATCCGCGCTACCGCCCTCGCCCGCAAGATCAACCGAGACAGCGAAGACCAACCCATCGTGATGAGATTTTGGCAATGATGGCAACTAATCTGCGCTATGCACTGATGATTTCGAGGTTGACGCTTGTGTTTTCCATTGTACTCATAACAGATTATTCGTTGCCTCCGGTTAAAACCAGAACCGAAGTCATTACCGAAAACCCCACCAATCGGGGCTCCACTTTCAGGTTGGAATTGCGTGATGGAAAAACGGTGAGTGTTTCTCGTGAAGCTGCGCGAAATTTAAGACGAGCAGATCAGATAGCTATCTACCGATCGGCATGGTTTTCTGTTCCATTGGCATTGGAAGATGAACAGACTCATTATAAGACTTCCGTTCAGTTATCGATTTATGGAAATTTTATTTTCTGGCCGATTCTTTTGCTCCTCACTTCTCTGGCAGGAACATTTTACTGGAAAGGAGTGGAGTTCCGCTTCAACGTAGCGATTGTGAACTTTATTTTGCTTTTACTAACACTTGTCTTTCTTCAAGTTCATAAATTTTGACCACTGATGGTTCATTGGCTATGTTCTGAAGGTTGAAAACTGTTGCAGCACATTTGCATACTTAATGATACTTCTGATTCCCGTGATTTATTTGCAACTAAAGTTATCTGTCCAGTTATGTCAATGCAAAATGATCATGGGAATCACATGAATCATCAGTTTTACAGGGGATGAATTATATTGTAACAGAGAACTATATTTTTAGCAAATCAAGGTTCAGATAATGGCAAAGAAAAATGAATGGAAAAATCGCGATGGTGTAGTTTATTCTACAAATCAGAATTTTCAATATGAATATTCGGGAAACAATGAAGCTGATACTCTTCCTGCTCAGCAGCAGAATCTGAAAGTACTTCTCGACAAAAGCGGGAGAGCTGGAAAACAAGTGACTCTCGTTACGGGTTTTCTCGGCAAGCCGGGAGATTTGGAATCACTCACCAAACTACTAAAGACAAAATGTGGTGTTGGGGGTTCATCCAAGAACGGAGAGATCATTTTACAAGGAGATTTGCGTGACAAAGTCGTACAGGCACTGATCAAGGAAGGATATAAGGCGAAGAGGATTGGGTGAGATCAAACATGGAGCGAGAATCAAAATTTATTAGGCCCATGACGTTGAAGCCGGTCGCCTTGAAACCGAAGCGTTTAAACTTGAAGGGATAAGGTCGAAAGAAATAATTGAGCACCATCTTCAAAAGAACAATATTGAAATCTTGGATGTAGGGGGAGTGGGACATTATTCTTTTTGGCTTCAGAAGAAAGGGCCGCAATGAGCCCGCATATTATAGCGGTGGCCCGAAAGATATAACAATTCAGTGCCTATTTTAATTGACCGATAAGCTCGATTTTGAGCTGAAATCATTCATTTTGGAATTTATTTAATATAATCTGCAATTACGAATGAAATAATGCAACTATATTTACTGCAATTACGATTAATATAGCGTATAAATTTTTATTAAGAGAGTAATGGAATCAAGAGCTGAATCAAACAGCCGTATAGTGCGAATTGCAGCTTCGCTATTTTTCTTCCTGTGTGTTCCCATGTCGATATGGGAAACCGGCTATGTACACGCAAAAGTATTTGTGCTTCAAGACCCTGCAGCTACAGCTACTAATTTGACAGCTAATGAATTTATTTTCCGCGTCTCGATCATAAGTCACATTATAGGCAATGTGATTTTCATTCTGATGGTTATGCTATTTCTCAAAGTCTTCAGCCCAGTAGACAAACATTTGTCTCGACTCGTGGTGATTCCGCTCGCAGCTCAGCTTGCCATTGTTTTTGCTTTAGAAATTCTCAACTATGCTGCAGTCATGACGCTCAAGAGTGATGCTCGCGCCACATTCGATGTCGCCCAACAGCAGGAGGCTGCTTATTTCTTATTGCGACTTGCCCGACTTGGAGTTGGCGCTGATAAGATAATCTTCGGCTTGTGTCTCATCCCTTTCGGGATGTTGGTTTATAAATCAGGATTTGCCCCGCGTGTCATTGGTATTTTCATGATTGTTGGTGGAGTTGGCTACTTGATTGATACTACTCTTTATGTGGTGCTGCAGCGAGCCGATTACCTGACAATTCAAACATTAAAATTGTATTCGTCTGCCTGCTATTCGCTGAGCTTCCTTTGGTTTCTAATTAAAGGTGTGCGAGACGAAAAAAACAATGCACCAGCCTACTTGATATGAATGAAAACAATTACGAATAATACACTGTTATGAAAAAAACAAAACTCGGAGAGTTCGAAGAGTTGGTTTTACTCACTGTGGCTGCTTTACAACGAGATGCCTATGGCGTTGAGATCAAGCGAGAACTGGAAGACAGATTAAAAGAGCGATTAAGTGTTGGATCGATTCAGTCAGCCCTTAAGCGCATGGAAGAAAAGGGATTTCTTACTTCCGAATTCGGTGAGGCTACCCAAAAAAGAGGAGGGAAGCGCAAACGCATTTACGCTACAACCTCTCACGCACACAAAGTGCTTGCCGAAATGAAGGAAATCAGAGCAGGTCTGTGGAGCGCGATGCCTAAACTTGCTTACGAACTGAAATTGATTTGATGATAGAGTCGAAACATATCGTTCCGCCTCAATGGCCACTGAAGCTCCTGCGTTTCTTCGTGAAGAAAAGATACCTCGAAGAAATTGAAGGAGACATGGAGGAGCTTTTCTACGATAATGTCGAGCAAGTGTCGTACCGAAAAGCACGAAGAATTTACACTTGGGAAATGGTCAAGTTGCTCAGACCGATCCTAATCAAAAACCTGGAAGTATTGGAGAAAATAAATCAGTACGCTATGTTCAAAAACTACTTTAAAATTTCCATCAGGGGCCTGGTGAAAAATCCATTGAATTCTTTCATCAACGTATTTGGTTTATCGGCTGCCATCGGGATTTGCGTATTCGCTTACGCTTTTGCCCGGTGGACTTACAGCACAGATCAATTCCATGAGCATAAAAATGAGGTCTATCTAATTACCTTTTCTGCCAACAGGGATGGAACCGCCCAACAGTTCGGAATCACTCCACGGCCTCTTGGCGAAATGCTCAGAGGAGATTTTGCACAAATCAAAAAAGTTTGCCGCGTTGAAGACAGAAATGTGGTCATGAAATACAAAGACAATGTCTTTCATGAACGCGTGCGCTATACAGATCCTGAATTTCTGGAGATGTTTACGTTTCCATTAAAGTGGGGAGTATCCAAATCTCTTTCGGATGTAAACAGCATCATTCTCAGTGAAGAAATGTCGATCAAGTATTTTGGAGACGAAAATCCGGTGGGCCAGGACATCATCATGATATTCGCTAAGGATCGCACAAAGGCTTTTAAAGTTGCAGGTGTCGCTAAAAAATTCCCTGACGCTCACACGATTGATTTCAATTTTCTGATCAACATCGAAAACTTCCGCACATCAGAACCCAACTATGATTTTCATGACTGGAATACGTTTGTAAGTGCCACCCTCGTTCAAGTCAACAATTCATCTGATCTAAAAACGATCGAACATGGGATGGGAAAATACAAGAAGTTTCAAAATGAAGCAGCACAACCGGACTGGGCTCTATCCTCTTTCACTTTTGAACCTCTGGCAACATTGCATCAAAGAGCAGGAGATATCAGAGACGACATTTCACATAGCTCTGGCGACAATTACAAAACGATTGTTTACTTGATCGTATTGGCTCTGTTCATTCTTGCGCTTGCCTGTTTCAACTACATCAACATCGCCATTGCCACGGCAGCGAAAAGACTAAAGGAAATCGGTTTGAGAAAAACCATCGGAGCTACCCGAGGACTCGTAATCGTCCAGTTTCTTTCGGAAAATTTGGTGATCACTTCTTTCGCACTGATCATTGGGCTCATTCTGGGATACACCATTTTCATCCCGGGGTTTGAACAGATGTGGCATTTCAGTATGGAATTCAAACTCAATGATCCAAATCTTTGGATTTACCTGCCCGCGATTTTAGTCTTCACCAGTATTGCATCGGGCATTTACCCATCGCTGTACATATCAAGATTTCAGGTGGTCGGAATTTTGAAAGGCTCCGTGAAGTTTGGGCAGAAAAATCCAGTAACGAAAATATTCCTGTGCATGCAGCTGATATTCGCTTGTATCTTCATCACCATCGCCAGCATGTTTACTTTAAATACCGATTACATGGCCGAGCGGAGTTGGGGATACAATCACGATGAAACTCTGTATGCCAATGTTCCCGATTATGCCTCTTATGAGGAACTGCACGCCCTGATGGCGCAAGATCCTGAGGTCCTTTCCATTTCCGGATCTACCCATCACCTTGGCAAAAGTAACACGACTGCAGTTTTACATTTTCCCGATCGCGAATTGGAAGTCGATCAACTTTCGGTTGATGCAAAGTATTTTGAGACGATGGGTTTGCAGTTGAAAGAAGGCCGCTCTTTCAACGATCATGAGGGGAGTGATAAACATGCGGTAGTGGTGAACGAACTTCTGGTCAAAAACATGTCCCGATTGCTATCGGGAGGAAAAAATGCAGTCGGTCAGCATTTCACCATCGACAGCACTCAGTATGAAGTAATAGGTGTAACAAAAGATTTTCATAGTTACAGTTTTGCGAAAAAGATTAAGCCAACCATTTTCAGAGTTGCAGATAAAGCAGATTACCGGTACCTGTCGATGAAAGTTCGGCCGGGCTCAGAGGTTAAAGCTTTTAGAAAGTTGCAGGCAAAATGGGCGCAACTTTTTCCACAGATTCCTTTTGAAGGCGCGCACCAGGAGGACACTTGGGTTGGCTATTTTGAAGCCAATAGAATCTATGGTATCGTCTGGAGAGTATTCACATTCATCGCTGTCTCACTCGCAAGCCTGGGGCTATATGGATTGATCACCCTCAATGTTGCAGGTCGGGTAAAAGAATTTAGTATCCGGAAGATTTTGGGAGCAGGAATACAGAGCATTGCCGCCAGCATCACGAATCAATACACTATTCTATTTGTCATCGCACTTATCCTTGGCGCCCCGGCCGGTTATGTGTTAACAAAATTGCTGTTTGAATACTCCTTCCCCTATCACATGCCTGTGGGTATTTCGTGCTCTATCATCGCTATGGTGATTCTAATCTTGATTTTATTTACAACTGTTTTTACTCAGGTGAGAAAAGTATCAAAAGCTAATCCTGTGGATGGGTTGAAGGTGGAGTAAGGATCAGGATCAGGATTTAAGGATTAAAGGATTAATTGGATTATTAAAAATAAATGACTTAGGTCATGATTAAATTATATTGACTTTAAAAACTAAAATCATTACAAAATGAAAATAAAGGTTAAAACTATCATACTTATAATTGGATTACTTTCTTCCACTTGCTTGTTTGGTCAATCAAGTATTGATAAAGGCAAAGTCCTTTATGAATCTAAGAAATACCCTGAGGCTGAAAAAGTATTTAAAGCGGTGCCTGAAAAAACTACCGATTATGCAGCAGCTCAGTATTATTTAGGCCGCATTGCATTCGATAAAAAGGAATATGATGATGCTGCAGATTATTTTGAAAAGGCAAAAGAGCTCAACCCTAAGAACGCAGAGTATTTTAATTGGCTTGGAGATACTTATGCCACAATAGGAAAGGACGCCAATATATTTAAACAAATGTCGGTAGGGCCAAAAGCGCTACGCGCCTGGGAAAAGGCTACACAACTGGATGCTAAAAATATTAATGCGCGTGTTTCACTTGTGGGAGCTTATATGCAAGCGCCTGCATTTATGGGCGGAGGAACTAGCAAGGCGAATAAAATGGCAGTAGAAGCCTTTCCATTGCTTGACGAAGAATTGAAGAAAACTCCTGATCATCACCTTTATCTCTACTGGTATGGAAAATCATCTGCAATAACCGGTTTGAATTTAGATCGTGGGGAAGAGTGCATGATGAAATATTTGAACTACACGCCCAAAGATGATGAGCCACCAATTGCAGGCGCGTACATGAGATTAGGTCAAATAAGAGAAAAGAAAGGCAACAAGGCCGAGGCAAAGAAAAATTATGAAACGGCAGTGAAGCTGGACAAGAGCTTAGATCAAGCGAAGGAAGGGTTGGAGAGAACTTCAAAGTAAGAGTCGGCAGTTGGCAGGTAGCAGTAGGCAGTCCGAAAACGAAATTTGAGAGTGAACCCTTATTGGACGATTGGCAAAGTAATAGTAGTTAAAAGTTAAAGAACACAAACATAACAACATGGAGCATAATGACACTTCACTCAAAAAGACTGCAAGACTTGCTGGTCTATTATATCTTGTTTGGATAATCATGGGCATGTATGGAATGCTTTATGTATCGCCAAAGATTATGGTCAAGGGAGACGTGGTTGCCACTGCCAATAATATGCTCGCTAATGAATTTTTATTTCGAACGAGCCTAATTACCGATCTTATAGGCAGTGCCATTTGGGTGTTTATGGCATTGGTTTTTTATCGTTTGCTCAAACAGGTAAATGAGCATCAGGCTAAACTTTTGGTTGCATTGGTGATTGTGCAAATTCCTGTCGTATTCATTGCGGAGGCTTTCAGTATTACTTCCCTCATGATTCTTAAAGGAGAAATATTGAAAACATTTGATCTTAGTCAGAGGCAAGATATAGCGATGCTTTTTCTTAAAATAAACGACTACGGAGTAATGGCATTAGAAATGTTCTGGGGGTTTTGGCTTTTCCCTTTAGCCATCCTTGTCTACAGGTCAAACTTCCTTCCCCGCTTTCTTGGCGTTTGGCTAGTCATCTGCGGCCTCGCCTATTTGATCTTGAGTTTTACAGTCTTACTGCTGCCTCAATACAACAGCACGGTCTTTTACCTCTCCATCCCGGCCTTCCTCGGAGAGCTGGCGTTTATGCTATGGCTTTTGATTATGGGAGTGAAAAATACAACAGTTATTAGCGAAGCTTGATGGATTCACTGTATCTTAATTACTATTGTTCGTCTTCACTAAAAAAGTAAGATGAAAGCAGCCGTTCGCTCAAAATATGGGATACCGGGAGATCTAACTGTAAAGGAGCTTGACACCCCAACTCCGAAGGACGATGAAGTGCTGATAAGAGTGTATGCCGCCACAGTAAACAGAACAGACTGCCATGTGCTTTCGGGCAAGCCTTTTCCCATGAGGTTTTTTACAGGATTATTCAAACCAAGAAAATCAATTATCGGAACTGACTTCGCAGGACAAATTGAAGCTGTAGGATCATCGGTGCAATCTTTCAAAGAAGGCGAAAAGGTTATGGGGTTTGGCGGAGTTTTCGGATGCGGATCTCTCGCGCAATATTTTACAATGTCCGAAGCGAAGGCAAACAAGACGATGGTATCCATTCCTGACAATCTCACTAACGAACAAGCAGCTGCTTTCCCGGAAGGAAGTTTTTACGCTGCTTCCATTATTATTCAACTAAAGCCAAGGGCAGGACAAAAAGCATTGGTGTATGGAGCAACGGGTGCGATCGGTTCGGCTTACGTTCAGTATCTGAAATACTTTGATGTTTATGTCACAGCTGTTTGCAAAGGCGAAAATGCGGATTTAGTAAAATCATTAGGCGCGAGCAAAGTAATTGATTTCGAAAAAGAAGATTTTACCAAAGACAACGAGCAATACGATTTTGTTTTTGATGCCGTAGGCAAAAGCAGTTTTATCAAATGCAGGCGATTGTTAAAGCCAAATGGAATTTATACATCGTCAGGTGGAGCTGAGAATCTGCTCTGGGTACTTATCACCCCGTTGCTGGGTGGTAAGAAAGTTCCGTTCCTTCCTCCGAAAGACATCAAAGGAAGCTTAAACTTTATCAAAGATCTCTTTGCTAATGGAAACTTCAGGCCAGTGATCGACAGAAAATATCCCATGGAAAAGATAGCAGAGGCATTTACATACGTAGCATCTGGTCAAAAAATAGGCAACGTCATTGTGACGATGGATTAATGAGTACTCGACTTTAATATGATTGAATCGCAAAATATCAATCCTCCTAAATGGCCGCTCAAGTTCATGCGGTTCTTTATGAAGAGAAAATACCTCGAAGAGATCGAAGGCGATATGGAAGAAATTTTCATTGACAATGTGGAGCGGTTCTCGGTAAAGAAGGCAAAGCGAATTTATACATGGGAAATGATCAAGCTGCTCAGGCCGATACTCATGCAGAATTTTGAAGGAGTCGAAAAACTAAATCAATACGCTATGTTCAAAAATTACTTTAAAGTGTCGATCAGAGGTTTGGTGAAAAATCCGATGAACTCATTCATCAACGTATTTGGTTTAGCCATCGCCATTGGCCTTTGCATATTCGCGTACGCATTCGCGCGATGGACATACAACACAGATCAGTTTCATGAGCATAAGAACGAAGTTTACCTTACCACCTTCTTTGCCAATCGCGATGGCTCTTTGCAAGAGTATGGAACCACCCCACGGCCGCTGGGAGAAATGCTAAGGGAAGATTTCGCACATATAAAAAAAATATGCCGGGTGGAGGATAGAAATGTAATCGTAAAGCACGAAGACAATGTATTCCACGAACGTGTACGGTATGTGGATCCGGAATTCCTTGCGATGTTTACTTTTCCCATGAAGTGGGGGACAGCGAGCTCATTGCGAGATGTGAGCAGTATTATCCTAAGCGAAGAAATGTCAATCAAGTATTTTGGTGATGAGAATCCCGTTGGTCGAGATATGCTTCTGAAATTCAATGAATCGAAGGGCAAGGCTTTTAAGATCGCGGGAGTTGCTAAGAAATTTCCTGATGCTCGCACCATTGATTTTAATTTCCTAATCAATTTTGAAAATTTCCGCACCTCCGATCCTAAATATGATTTTCATGACTGGAGCACATTCGTCAACGCCACGTTAATTGAAGTGGACAAACCATCCGATCTTAAATCGATCGAGCGTGGAATGGAAAAATACAAATTGCTGCAAAACAAAGCTGTTCAAGAAGACTGGGCCATTTCTTCATTTGGTTTCGAGCCGCTAGCTACGCTGCATTTGCGATCAAGCGATATAAAAGATGATATCTCGCTTAGTTCTGACGCCAAGACACAATCCATTATTTTCATCGCTATTATTTGTGTATTCATGCTGGCATTGGCCTGCTTCAATTACATCAATATTGCCATCACAACAGCAGTCAAGAGACTGAAGGAGATTGGCGTGAGAAAAACCATTGGAGCCACTCGCAGAATCGTGATTGTTCAGTTCCTGACGGAGAATATAGTAGTCACTTTTTTTGCACTTGTAGTTGGAATTGTTCTGGGAACATTCGTTTTCATCCCTTGGCTTGAGAACCTCAATCATTTCGATATGGAGTTCACGCTGAACGATAAGAATCTCTGGATCTATCTTCCTGCCGTTTTACTTGTTACAGGAATAGCATCCGGCATCTATCCGTCACTTTACATTTCCGGGTTTCAGGTGGTGGGGATATTAAAAGGCTCTGTAAGATTTGGTCAAAAAAATCCTTTGACAAAAGTTTTCCTGGGTATTCAGCTCGTGTTGGCATGTGTGCTTATCACTGCAGGTGTGATGTTTACTATGAACACCAATTACATGGCAAAACGAAGCTGGGGATACGATCAGCATGACGCGCTTTTCGTTGCTGTACCCGATCAAGCTGCCTTCGAAAAGATGAATGCGCTGATGGTGCGTAATCCAAATGTTATTTCAATATCGGGATCACAGCATCATTTAGGTAAAACTCATACGAGAACTGTTTTACATTTTCCCGATCGTCAATTAGAAGCGGATCAATTGAGCGTTGATGCCAAATATTTCGAAACGATGGGACTCCAACTCATAGCAGGCCGCGCGTTCAAAGAGAATTATGAAAACGACAAAAAAACTGTTGTGGTGAACGAAGAGCTGGTTAAAACGATGAAAGTTGCAAATGCTGTGGGGCAAGTATTCAAAATCGATAGTGTGCAATACGAAATTGTCGGGGTGGTAAAAGATTTTCATAGTTACAGTTTTTTCAAAAAAGTGAATCCGGCCATTTTCAAAGTAGCCGACAAAGAAAGTTATCGCTATTTGTCTCTCAAGATTCGTCAAGGCGCACAACTTGAAACAGCAAAGACGCTTCAAATGCATTGGTCGGAACTGTATCCTGAAATTCCTTTTGATGGAGGCTTTCAGGAGGACGTTTGGGGAGATTACTTTGAGCAAATCAACATCCATGCAAGGGTATGGAAGGCATTTGCTCTCATTGCTGTATTGCTCGCCAGCCTTGGACTGTATGGATTAGTGACGCTCAATGTAGCAGGCAGAGCAAAAGAATTCAGTATCCGAAAAATACTCGGGGCAGGAATTGGCAACATTTCAAGCAATATCACGAAACAATATGTTTTACTTTTTGTTGTCGGGCTGAGCATTGGCGCCCCTGTGAGTTACTTTTTGATCAAGACGCTATTCGACATGATCTACAATTATCATGTTCCAGTAACATATACAGGTGTATCAATAGCGATCGTGATTTTGATTTTTGTTTTGCTGGCTACCGTTTCCACTCAAGTGAGAAAGGTGTTGAAATCTAATCCGGTGGATGGATTGAAAGTGGAGTAGAATAATCAACAACCCAATGTCGTTTCTAGTTAAGGGCTTGTAAGTTCAGGATACCAGTTAACGACATTGATTCAAGATTTAAAATTCGAGATTCAGCATTGTTTGGACTAAGCTAATTTTGAACCTTGAATCTGGAACTTAATTGCCTCGCTTAATTAAACGACATTGATCGACAACTGAAGACACGGATTATTTGCGCAGAGCCGAGCAAAGGTAAATTTTACTCCCTACCTTTAATAAGAAATCAGATGAGTTTAAGGGGACATAATGCTTAGGCAGAAAGGAATTTTAAGCTGAGGTGTCAGAGTCTTAACCAACTAACTAAAAATACCATGGAAGAAAGAATCACAATCGCCTGCTACAAGCCCAAGTCCGGTAAAGCAGAAGCGCTCCGCCAGTTGATGAAAACGCATCTACCTACGCTCAAAGAACAAAAGTTAGTAACAGAGAGAGCATCTATAATGATGGAAGCAAAAGACGGCACCATCCTTGAAGTTTTTGAGTGGAAATCTCAGGCGGCAATAGATCAAGCCCATAGCAATCCTGCCGTTTTAAAAATGTGGGAAAAATTTGGTGAAGTTTGTGAATATATTCCTATCGGTAAAGTAGAAGAGGCTGCAGATCTATTTTCCGGATTTACTCCGTTTATTTAAAAACAGTTACAATCTTACTTTAAACAGGCGTATGAGGTGTGCGAAGTTTTAAAAATATTACTCAGCTAAAATGAATTCGAACAACTCAAACACAAATGGACCGGAAGACTTCAAATAAATGTGAAGTTTAAACTTTAACCGTTATTATAAAAAAACCCAAGGCTATTCACCTTGGGGACTCTCTTTTTTGCAAGCAGAGAGTGAAGTTTGTTAATATCTGTAGTAATCAGGCTTGAAAGGTCCCTTCACTTCTACACCAATGTATTTAGCCTGGTCAGCGGTAAGCGTATCCAGTTCAACACCGATTTTCTTTAAGTGGAGTTGAGCTACTTTCTCATCCAAATGTTTAGGCAGCATGTACACCTTGTTTTCATACTTGCCATTATTTGTCCAAAGCTCAAGTTGAGCAAGGGTTTGGTTAGTGAACGAGTTACTCATTACAAAAGAGGGGTGGCCCGTTGCACAACCTAAATTCACTAAGCGTCCTTCAGCCAATAAAATCACCTGACGGCCACTCTTTAATGTGTAAAGGTCTACCTGAGGTTTCACTTCGTCTTTGGTTGCATTCTTATTCAACCATGCTACATCGATTTCATTATCGAAGTGACCTATGTTACAGACAATGGCTTTGTCTTTCATGCTCATGAAGTGACGATCGAGTACGATGCCGTAGTTACCAGTGGCAGTTACTACGATGTCAGCCTCCTTTACAGCATCATCCATTTTCTTCACGGCAAATCCGTCCATGGCGGCCTGCAATGCACAAATTGGGTCGATCTCAGTTACGATCACACGTGCACCCGCACCGCGAAGAGATGCTGCAGAACCTTTGCCCACATCACCGTATCCGGCAACAACAGCAATTTTTCCAGCCATCATCACATCAGTGGCTCTTCTGATTGCATCTACCAATGATTCTTTGCAGCCGTATTTATTATCAAATTTTGATTTTGTCACTGAGTCGTTGATGTTGATTGCAGGCAATGGAAGTTTACCATTGTTCATGCGTTCGATCAAACGGTGAACACCCGTTGTTGTCTCTTCAGAAATTCCTTTGATGCCTGGTACAAATTCAGGGAAGCGGTCGAGCACCATATTGGTAAGGTCGCCACCGTCATCCAAAATCATGTTCAACGGTTTGCCTCCTTCAAAAGCGTGAAGCGTCTGCTCAATGCACCAATCGAATTCTTTTTCGTTCATTCCCTTCCAGGCATATACAGGTATGCCTGCTGCCGCAATTGCAGCCGCAGCATGGTCTTGAGTTGAGAAAATATTGCATGAGCTCCACGACACCTCTGCGCCAAGCTCTTTCAATGTTTCGATCAGCACTGCAGTCTGGATCGTCATATGCAAACAGCCCGCAATGCGAGCACCTTTCAAAGGTTTCTTTGCACCAAACTCTTCGCGAATGGCCATTAAGCCGGGCATCTCTGCCTCAGCCAGTTTGATTTCTTTGCGGCCCCATGCGGCCAGCGACATGTCTTTTACTTTGTAAGCTACTTTTTCAGCTACCATATGATTTGTATTTATTTCCTTAAAGAGTTGCAAAGATAAAAGAAAGGATTGAGACGTCAGAATGGTTTTTTTGTGACATATAATAGGAGAAACATTGCCTTAAAAGCCGGGCTTTTGAACCTTCCCAGTCCCTCATCTGTTGTTACTTCCAAACTTGAATAATGACTAAGCCTGTTATTAAAATCGATGTAGTATCAGATGTGGTTTGCCCGTGGTGCTACATTGGCAAACGAAGATTAGAGAAAGCCATCGATCAACTCAAAAATGATTTTGACTTTGAAGTAGAGTATCATCCCTTCGAGCTCAACCCAACCATGCCTGCGGAAGGCCGCGACCAAAAAGAATATCTATCCGCAAAATTCGGAGGTGAAGAACGGTATCATCAAATTACAGATCGCACTGCAAAGGTTGCTGCTTTGGAGGGTTTGAAATTTGATTTTAGCAAACAAAAAATTTCTCCCAACACGTTAAATTCTCATCGTCTGATTGCCTTCGCAAAACGTAAAGGAAAACAGGCTGAAATAAAAGAAGCATTGATGAGTGCGTATTTTGAGAAAGGGACAGATTTATCCAAAGTTGAAAACTTAGTCAGCATCGCTGCCGAGCACGGTTTGGATGCAAGGGAGACCGAACTTTTTCTGAATAGTGATGAACTCATAGCCGAAGTGAAACTTGAAGAGCAACTTAATTATCAGCGTGGTATTTCGGGAGTTCCTTTTTACATCATCAACAACAAGTACGGAGTTTCAGGAGCACAGCCCACGGAAGTTTTTGTAAATACATTCAAAGAGATTGCAGAATCCAAATTACAGATGACGAATTGATTTCAAATCTGAAAATATGTAATCTGTAATCTAATACTGCCAATCTGAAATTGATAAAGTGTAAGCTAAGCTTCGTTATTTTTTTATTTGAGATTTAGGCAAATCACTCTCTTTGATAATCGAAGTCCAAGTACTTGTTTGACCGTTGTCCATCCGCGTCCAGATGGGCGTGATGACATCAGCATGTGCATCAATATTGATGTGACTCCCAAAAAACTTCGAAGCATCAGGAGTAAAAGGTGTTTCATTGATTTTTACTTCGCTGAAATTATTCCCACCGTCAAAAGAATAGGCAAGATAGACATCGGTTTGAAGGTCATCATAGTCTCTTCGGTCATAGTAAATAATATAAACGCTCCCATTTGTTTGATCAACAGCAATCCACGGTAAAAACTGATGACTGCCTGCTTCGTCTTTGTTTATCCGCAGTGGCTTTGACCACATGTCTCCCCGGCTTCTCGATTTCATTAACCAGATGTCGGTGTCATTGGCTCCGTTCCGTTGATCGGCCCATAATAAATACAATGTTCCATGGTATCGACCCATACTGTTATCAATGGCGAGCACAGGCAGGCCGTTGCATCTTTCAATTCCAGGAATGTTCAGCGCCCAGCCACCCTCTTGTTTTGTAACTATCAAATCGTTCGAAAGCCATGTGTTGCCGTCATCGTAAGAACGATCGAGATAAATCTTTTCCTGATTTGCCCAAGTCACGTAAATTTTTCCATCCGTACCAATGGCAGTCATTGCGCCCATCGCAGTGTTATCATCGTTGAGACAATCGCCAGAGGTTTCGTTGACATGTATGGGCTTTGAGAATCTATTTCCATTTCCGGACTTGCTGAATAAAATGTTGGATTGACAGCCTGCTTCGCTGCTTTCATTATCGAATTGAGTCCATGTTACAAAGACTTCATTTTTTTTCGGATGAACCGCTGGCCAAACTTTGTCTTGATCTGCGGGAGGATTGTTTCCAATAGATACCTCCTCACCCCATGTTGCTCCGTCATCAATTGAATTGCGGCAAACGATTCCGCGACCCTTGCCACCAGGGTCAGACAGGTGAAAATAAAAGAAGTGTCCTTTGGAGTTGGAGATAACTGCAGGCTTACCATAAACACCAAATGAAGACTTTATTTCGGTTGTGGTCCAAGCCTGTCCGCCATCGCTTGTTATGATCACTCGATTGCGCCCCGTAACCGCGACAATGTTCTTTGGATTCCTTTTATTGATGGCAATCGAAGGATCTGCAGGCGGATAAGATTTGTCATCTTGCTCCGCCAGCTTGATGTTTTTGAATTGAGAAAATGAGTTTAAAGAAATGAATAATATTAAAAGGACAGAATAGAATTTTTTCATCAGAACAGAATCGATCAATACCAATTGCAATTCTCATGAATATTTTTCTTCTATCAAAATTTGATTGTCAATTGTTCAAAGTCATTGATCCAGTGCATTTGATCAAATCATAAATTGTACATTGTAAATCTTAAATCTATTTAATGAGAACTTGGGCGCGCCATTCATTGGCATTTCTCGAAAGGGAAAAATCAGGAGGAATCATATTACTCTTATGCACCTTCATTTCATTGATATGTGCCAATACTCTCCTCAGTTCAGGTTATCAGCATTTTTGGCACTCAACTTTCTTTTCAAAGCCTATCGAATTCTGGATCAATGATGGCTTGATGACTATTTTCTTTTTGCAAGTGGGTCTCGAGATTGAGCGAGAGATCTATGTGGGTGAATTGAATAATTTCAGAAAGTCATTACTGCCGGTGATCGCAGCCCTTGGTGGAATGCTGGTACCTGCTACCATTCATTTTATTTTCAACAAAGGAACAATAGCGCAAAGTGGGTATGGTATCCCGATGGCTACGGATATCGCGTTTTCGCTGGGTATTCTTTCTTTGCTGGGCAATCGTGTTCCACTTTCGCTTAAAGTTTTTCTTACGGCTCTAGCTATCATCGATGACTTAGGGGCTATTCTTGTTATTGCGGTATTTTATTCAACTCATTTTTCATTTTTATACCTGGGGCTCGCCTTCTTAATTTTTGCTTTTCTGGTTTTACTGAATCGCATGAACGTGATTTCGCTTTGGATTTATTTATTACTGGGCTGTGTGATGTGGTTTTGCATGCACCGCTCTGGTATTCATGCTACAATCACAGGTGTATTGCTGGCCTTCGCGATTCCATTTCGTCATGGTGATGGAAAATCGCCTTCCAGTATTTTACAGCATCGCCTTCATAAGCCAGTAACGTTTCTTGTACTCCCGCTTTTTGCGTTGGCAAATACGGCTATTGCTTTACCATCAACATTTATTGCAGATCTGACTTCGCTCAATAGTATAGGGATTATCTTCGGCCTGGTGCTTGGTAAGCCGCTTGGTATTTTTCTTTTTTCTTGGATAGGACTAACAATTGGTTGGTGCATTCTTCCCCATACGCTGAAAATGAGAAACATTCTGGCCTTGGGAATGTTGTCAGGCATCGGATTCACTATGTCTATATTCATTACGCTGCTCGCATTCAACGATCTGCATTTAATAGACGGTTCAAAGATTGCAGTGCTTGTGGGCTCAATGCTTTCAGGAGCGCTTGGATTGCTGTGCTTACAACTGACGCTTAAGAAAAAATAGTCTGCCGATTTTTGTATCTCCGAAAATCATCCTTATACTTGCGACATAATTTTTAATATTAAATGGGAAGAGGAGATAAAAAATCCAAAAAAGGAAAACGCACGCAGGGGTCATTCGGTGTTTCAAGAAACCGCAAAAAGATCAAAGCCAGATTGAAAAGAACAGCGAGCAAGAAACCAGCAAAAGCTGCCGGTGAGGCGGCAAAACCAAAAGCCCGTAAAGTAGCTAAGAAGAAAGAAGAATAAACAATGATACTATTTTCAAACAATGCATGGTGGTGGCACAGGTCAAACTTTGATCGGTGCAGGATTGCGCTTTGTTGAAAAACAATAAATCTCATTTGAGAAGCCCGCCCGATCATTCGAGCGGGCTTTTTTTTTGGGCCTCACCTAGATCCTCTCCAGAGGAGAGAATTCTGCGTTCTCCTCTGGAGAAGAGTTGGGGATGAGGCTTAAAGATGAAAAGGAAAAAGATATCAACGAACCAATGAAAACTTATAAACTGAATACTCACTATAAAAAACTCCTGGCCGACACGCTAACACCGGTGAACATCTACTTAAAAGTGCGCGATGTTTTTGCGGGGAGCATTTTGCTTGAGAGCTCCGACTATCACGGGCGAGAGAACAGCTTGTCACTGATTTGTTGTGAACCTATCGCTTCATTTGAAATGCAAAACGGAAAAGTACAAATGCAATTCCCTGACGGAATGGCAAATGAAATAAACATTGAGAGGGGGCGTACGAATCTTCCGCATCTTCTTGACGAATTCAAAAACTCATTTGAATTGGAGGCAAACGGAAACTTTAAGTCGATGGGTCTCTTCGGTTACACAGCTTATGATGCCGTTCGCTATTTTGAAGATGTAAAAATAGAGCCAGTGCTTTCGTCAATTCCAGACATGGTATACAAACTGTATCGCTATGTAATTGTAGTTGACCATTTCTTCAATGAGTTGAAATTGCACGAGTTTGCGTTTGGAGATCAACCCAGTTCGCTGGATCGTGTCGAACAAATTATTTTTAGCAACCGATTCTCCACTTTCAAGTTTCAGGGAGATGAAAATGAAACTTCCAATATATCAGACAACGAATTCTTAGAGGCAGTTGAAAAAGCCAAACAACATTGCAACCGGGGCGATGTTTTTCAAATGGTTTTGTCGAGAAGATTTACCAGGCCATTCAAAGGCGATGAGTTTAATGTTTACCGCTCACTTCGCTCGATCAACCCCTCTCCTTATCTTTTTTATTTTGACTACGGAAGCTTCAAACTTTTTGGTTCATCACCTGAGGCTCAATTGCAAGTTAAAGGCAATCAAGCCTTCATTTACCCGATTGCAGGAACGTTTAGAAGAAGCGGAAACGATCAGGAAGATGCAGTCATTGCTGAGCGCTTGTGTGCCGATGAAAAAGAAAATGCTGAACATGTGATGCTGGTAGATCTCGCTCGCAACGACATGAGTCGAAATGCTGATCATGTGACCGTTGAAGTGTTCAAAGAAATCCAATACTATTCTCACGTCATCCATTTAGTTTCAAAAGTGTCGGGTAAGCTTAGTAAAGATTCGCCAACGGTGCAGATTTTCGCTGATACTTTTCCAGCAGGCACACTATCAGGCGCGCCTAAAGTGATGGCAATGAATTTGATTAACAAGTATGAAAATGTGAATCGGGGTTTTTACGGTGGAGCAATTGGTGTGATTGGTTTTGATGGTTCATTGAATAAGGCCATTATGATCCGAACTTTTTTGAGCAAGGGCAATCAATTGATTTATCAGGCAGGAGCAGGGATTGTTTCTAAGTCGGACAAAGAGAAAGAATTGCAAGAGGTGAACAACAAACTTGAAGCCTTACGTAAGGCAATAAAAATCGCTGAATCAATTTGATAGTTTGAAAATCTGCAATGTGAAATCTGTAATCTTAAATAGACATGAAAATAGTAGTCATCGATAATTACGATTCCTTCACTTACAATCTGGTGCATATCATTCGTGCGCTGGGTCATCAACCTGACATTTTCAGGAATGATAAAATTGAGGTAGATAAGGTGAATGGGTACGATAAAATTTTGCTTTCACCAGGACCTGGCATTCCCGATGAAGCCGGGATCATGAAACAAGTGATTGAAACTTACGCACCAATAAAGAGCATTCTGGGAATCTGCCTCGGCCATCAGGGCATTGCGGAAGTGTTTGGAGCAAAGCTGTACAACATTCCGGATGTGCTGCATGGAGTGACTTCAGAGGCGCAAGTGAAAGATCGCTCGGAGAAAATGTTCGATAATGTTCCAGACTTGTTTCAATGCACGCATTATCATTCGTGGGCAGTTAGACCTGAAAGTATCCCTTCTGAATTGAAAGTTACTTCAGTGAATGGCGAAGGATTGGTTATGGCGCTCAGGCACGTGAAATATGATGTAAAAGGCCTTCAGTTTCATCCTGAATCAGTGATGACACCCGAAGGACCAAAGATGATTGAGAATTGGCTGAAAACTTAATTCAAGCTGCTTCAAATTAATTGAGCCGTTGGATTTTCGAACTTTGAACCTTGAACTTTGAACCTGAACCTGAACTTTGAAGAAAATGAAACAAGTACTCGCAGAATTAATCGACCACAAATCGCTGACCAAAGAAACAGCACGACAAGTGTTGATCGATTTGGCCTCAGGAAAATTTAATCCGAGCCAAACTTCAGCATTCATGACTGTCTATATGATGCGTGGTATCACAGTAGATGAGCTCGCGGGTTTTCGCGATGCAATGCTTGAACTTTGCATTCCTGTAAAATTCGAAGAGCCTGTGATGGATTTGTGCGGCACTGGTGGCGATGCAAAAAACACTTTTAATATTTCAACGATGTCTTCTTTTGTGGTGGCTGCCGCAGGGCAACCTGTGGCAAAACATGGTAATTATGGTGTGTCATCGCTATCAGGCTCTTCCAACATTCTGGAATACTTTGGTTACAAGTTTACCAACGACAAAGATGAATTGAAACGCTGTCTTGACCGGGCGAATATTTGCTTCATGCACGCACCATTATTTCACCCGGCCATGAAAAATGTGGCGCCTATTCGTAAAGAACTTGGAGTAAAAACTTTTTTCAATATGCTGGGGCCAATGGTGAACCCCGCTTTTCCAAAGAGACAATTGGTGGGAGTGTTTAACTTAGAGCTGGCAAGACAGTACGGCTACTTATATCAACAAACAGAAAAAGATTTCGTGATTTTGCATTCGCTCGATGGCTATGACGAGATTTCATTGACAAGCGCATTCAAATATTTTTATAATGGAGGTGAAGAGATGAGCACAGCTTCACAACTTGGCTTGCCCCAATTAGCCCAGTCGGATTTGGTAGGAGGAAACACGATGGATGAATCTGCAAGAATTTTCATAAGTGTACTCGAAGGAAAAGGAACTCCGGCACAAAATGCAGTAGTGACCGCCAATGCAGGGATGGCGCTGTATTGTGCTGACCAAAATTCAGGATTGCAGAATGGATTGACGAAAGCAAAAGAAGCATTGGAATCGGGAAAAGCGTTGAATGCTTTTAAGAAATTGATTGAGAAATAGAGGTTGGGACTTGGGGATTAGGACTTTGGACTTAGACATTAGGACTTAGGCATTAGGACTTGGGTATAGACATTAGACATAGAAATGGGATCTTGAATTTTGAATTTTGAAACGTTATCGATGAATATACTTGATCAAATTATAGCACATAAAAAGAAAGAAGTTGCTGAAAGACAGACCATCTATCCCGTAAAGCAACTCGAGCAAAGTGTTTTGTTTTCTCGATCTACTTTTTCTTTAAAAGAGTCTCTTCAACAAAAAAACGTATCAGGAATTATAGCTGAATTCAAGCGGCAATCACCATCGAAAGGAGTGATCAACGCTGATGCGGATGTTGAGCAAACAACGAAAGGGTATATTGATGCAGGGGCAAGTGCACTTTCTATTCTTACCGACAAATATTTTTTTGGTGGGAGCAATACTGATTTGATCAAAGCCCGATCAATTAATGCTTGTCCGATCTTAAGAAAAGACTTTGTCGTTGACGAGTATCAAGTCATTGAAGCAAAATCGATTGGGGCTGACGTTGTGCTTTTGATTGGGGCAGCGCTTTCACCTCAGCGATTGCGCACGTTGGCGACTTTTGCTCACTCGCTAAATCTTGAAGTTTTATTGGAAGTTCATTCCCTTGAAGAATTGCAAATGCATTTATCTTCAAAAGCAGATTTGATTGGAGTGAACAATCGTGACCTGAAAACTTTTGAAGTGAATTTGGATGTATCCAGAAAATTATCTGAACATATTCCCGAGGAAGTAGTTAAAATCTCTGAGAGCGGGATTGCCTATCCCGAAACTGTTATTGAATTGCGAAAGTTCGGCTATGAAGGATTTTTGATGGGCGAGAATTTTATGAAGCAAAATCGACCGGAAGTTGCGGCAAGAGAATTTATTGAGTCATTGTAGGACTATCTGATGAGAAAAAGAATAAAACTGAAAGTCTGCGGAATGCGCGATCCGAAAAATATTATGGAGATCGCAGGACTAAGCCCCGATTTCATGGGTTTTATTTTTTATAAAAAATCGAAACGTTTTGTGGGGGAAGAATTTTCTGTCCCGCGAGGCTTTCCCGATAACATAAAAAAAGTAGGGGTTTTTGTGAACGAAAGTGTTGAGATTGTTTTAAAACAAGTGTCTATGCACCGACTTGATTTTGTTCAACTGCATGGCGATGAATCTGCAGAACTGTGTGGAGAATTGAAGAAAAAAACTAAAGTGATTAAAGTTTTTCGAATAGATGAATCATTTGATTTCAATTCAATCAGGGAGTTTAATTCTTATGCCGATTTCTTTTTGTTCGATACGAAAGGAGATAATTTTGGCGGCACCGGAAAAAAATTCAATTGGGACTTGCTGAAACAATATGATCAGCAAATTCCTTTTTTTCTGAGCGGGGGGTTATCAACTGAGAATGCTCATGAAGCGGAAAAACTCAAAAGCATGAACCTCCATGCTATTGATGTAAACAGCGGTGTTGAATCGTCTCCTGCTGTGAAAGACTTGAAAAAAATAAAACAAGTGCAAGAAATACTGACTTCTAACTTCTTTTCAAAATGAAATACCAAGTAGATGAGCGCGGTTACTATGGAAAATTTGGCGGGGCCTTTATTCCGGAAATGCTCTATCCCAACGTAGAAGAGCTTCGAACAAATTATGTGTCTATAATTGAGTCCGAAGATTTTAAAAAAGAATTTGATGACTTGCTGCGCAATTATGTCGGCAGACCAACACCCCTGTTCTTGGCAGAACGCTTGTCAGAAAAGTATAAAGCTAAAATTTATCTAAAGCGCGAAGATCTTTGCCACACAGGTGCGCACAAGATCAACAATACAATTGGGCAGATCTTATTGGCCAAAAGATTAGGTAAACAAAAAATCATTGCTGAGACAGGGGCAGGTCAGCATGGTGTAGCTACAGCGACCGTGTGCGCACTGATGGGTATGGAGTGCATTGTATACATGGGCAAGCTCGACATGGAGAGGCAACGACCAAATGTCGAACGTATGCGAATACTCGGAACAAAAGTAGTGCCGGCAATCTCGGGTAACATGACATTGAAGGACGCCACCAATGAAGCGATGCGACATTGGATAAACCATCCAACCGATACGCATTATATTATTGGTTCGGTCGTAGGTCCACATCCATATCCTGATATGGTTGCACGATTTCAGTCGGTGATTAGTCAAGAAATTAAAAATCAATTGACCAATGAAACAGGAAACCCATTTCCGGATTACGTGATTGCTTGTGTCGGTGGCGGAAGCAATGCCGCTGGCGCTTTCTATCATTTTTTGGATGATGAGCATGTCAACTTGATTGGTGTGGAAGCAGCAGGTAAGGGGGTAGATACAAATGAGTCGGCCGCCACAACTGCCTTGGGTAAAATCGGAATTTTGCACGGGAGCAAATCGCTGCTCATGCAAACCGAAGATGGTCAAGTGATCGAACCTTACTCTATTTCTGCGGGACTGGATTATCCGGGCATCGGGCCGATGCACGCACATTTGTTTAGCACCGGCCGAGTACAATTTTTAAACGCAACTGATGATGAAGCGATGAATGCAGGAATTGAGCTGAGCAGGCTGGAGGGAATTATCCCAGCGATTGAAAGTGCTCATGCAGTGGCTGTGTTAAAAAAGCTGGAATTGAGTGATGAAGATATTGTAGTTGTAAACCTTTCCGGTCGAGGAGACAAAGATTTGGAAACTTATATTAAGTGGGGGAAATACTGAAACAGCAATTCAAGATATAAAATTCCATATTCAAAAATTCAAAGTTAATGAACCGAATTACGCATCTCTTCAGCAGCAAAGCTGAAAACATTTTATCTGTTTTTTATACCGCTGGCTTTCCGAATTTGAGTGACACCATTTCAATTGCAAGAGAATTGGAAAGGGCTGGAGCTGACATCATCGAAATCGGGATTCCATTTTCTGACCCTGTCGCGGATGGCCCCGTCATTCAAGAGAGCAATAAAATCGCACTTGACAACGGAATGAATTTAAAATTGCTATTGAAGCAAGTGAAAGAAATCAGGCAAGAGGCTAAACTGCCAATTATTCTGATGGGTTACTTAAATCCGGTTTTGCAATATGGTATTGAAAAGTTTTGCAGCGATGCAGCACAAGCAGGAGTTGATGGAGTGATTTTGCCCGACTTGCCATTGCATGAATTTGAAAACGAATACAAGAGTTGTTTTGAAAAAAATGGGTTGCTGAATATTTTTCTCATTTCACCTACTACTTCTGAATCTCGGATTAGGGAAATTGATGCAGCATCGAAGGGATTTATTTATTCGGTATCAGCCTCAAGTACAACAGGAGCGAAGGGAAGTTTCTCGGAAGACCAGGTTGCCTACTTTAAAAGGCTTCAATCTCTTAAATTGAAAAACCCTCAATTAATTGGGTTTGGTATTTCAAACTATGAATCGTTTGCAATAGCCTCCAAATATAGCTCGGGTGCAATTATAGGGAGCGCCTTCATTCAATTTTTAAAAAGCGTATCGGATTTCAAACTTGAGATGGCGAGTTTCATAAATAGCTTAAGGGCTCGGGCATAATTCTGCAATAATTTCTGCTGAATTGCGACTATCTTTAGAAACCCTATAAACATTTCACATGCCCGAAGTTGTGTTGCAAGTCGAGCAATTGAGCAAGACTTATTCATCTGCCGATAAAAAATTAACCGTCCTGGATCAGGTATCCTTTCAGGCTGAACAGGGTACAAGCCTTTCCATTATCGGTCCATCAGGTAGTGGAAAAACTACCTTGCTTGGACTTTGTGCTGGTCTCGATGTGCCCACGAGTGGGTCCGTCTCTCTCATGGGCTTTAAATTGAATGCAATGAGTGAAGACGACCGTGCCTACGTACGTAATCAATTCATTGGTTTTGTGTTTCAGAATTTTCAACTACTCTCAACACTCACCGCTTTAGAAAATGTGATGGTGCCGCTCGAATTGCGAGGAGAAAAAAATATTTCCGTTAAAGCGAAAGAACTTTTATCACGAGTTGGCCTTGCCGACAGACTCCAGCATTATCCGTCTCAGCTTTCAGGAGGAGAGCAGCAGCGAGTGGCAATAGCTCGCGCTTTCATTGCATCACCTAAGATTTTGTTTGCCGATGAACCAACGGGAAACCTCGATGAGGAAAATGCAAAACAAATCACTGATCTCATTTTTGAAATGAACCGCCAGGAAAAAACAACTTTGGTGTTGGTAACACATAATCT
>JACOSO010000059.1 GCA_016178785.1 Bacteroidota bacterium
ATTACGGTACAGAGCGGGTTGGTTCCCGCAGGCGGAAATGCAGTGTCAGGAGCAGGCAAGCCCTCGACCGCGATCAAGAATGATAAGTTTACGAACCAGACGAATGGCTCGTTGACAGTGACGTATAATGTTACCCCGGTGACAGGCGGCTGCCAGGGCGATGCGCTGGATGTGGTGTTGACGATCAACCCCGAGCCGGTGCTGAGCACGACCCTGAATGCCACGGTGTGCAGCGGAGTAGTGAGCGGGATAGTGTTGAACACGAACGGGACGAGCATAGGAGCTACGAGCTATACGCTGAACAGTATTACGCCAAGCATAGCGTTCAATGGCAGCACATGGAAAGCAGCTGTGGGCAATGCGGTACTGGGCAGCACAGCCTCGACCAACTATATCGCCAGTGATGTGTACACGAACCAGACGAACACCGCATTGACAGTGACCTACAACATCACCCCATCCACCGGAGGCTGCGTGGGCGATCCGTACGATGTGGTGCTTACAGTGAAGCCTCTGCCTTCATTCAGTATTACCAATAACACGTCATCAATTTGCAGCGGATCGACAACGGATATAACATTGACTACACCAACAGCTAATGCAGTTGTTACACTTACGTCAGTAAATTATGGTGGAGCTACCGGTGGTACGCAAGTAAATGGAAATACGTATACAACCGGTCAGAAAATAGCTGAAGCATTGACTAATCCGGGCAATACGCCACTGACAATTTCATACACGTTTAGCGTAGCAGCGAGTGGGTGTAGTAATCCGGCTACTCAGTCAACAAATGTTACGTTGAAGGCGACCCCGGTTATTACAAATACAGCAACGCAGTTGCAAACTACGATCTGCAGTACAACGGCATTAAGCTTTACCCCAACAAGTACAATTGGAGGTACGACTTATAGTTGGACAAGTAGCATCAGCGGACCGATTAACGGTGCAAGTGTAACTACAGGGCCAAGTACATTAATGCCTATAGCTGATAGTCCGGTGAACACAGGCAATGTTACGGGAACAGTGACGTATACTATCACTCCGATTTTCAATGGATGCAATGGCACGCCTGTCAATTACGTGGTGACCGTGAATCCGGTTCCAACAGTAGCTGCAAGCGGACAAGCGATTTGTAGTGGTGGTACTACAAGTGTAGCAATCACAAATCCTAATAGTGTTAGCGGAACTTCATTTAGCTGGATAATCCAAAGCAGCAGCAATGTAACCGGAGCAAGTGCAGGAAGTGGTGCTACAATTAATCAGGTATTGACAAGCACCGATGGAATCACTAGTGGAAATGTGGTTTATAAAATTACGCCTTCCGCCAATGGATGTTCCGGGTCGTTCATTACTATCACCGTCACGGTTAACCCAGTACCTATTATTACGAACACGGCTCCCCAACTTCAGACCACCATTTGCAGCGGTGCTGCATTGAACTTCACACCGACAAGCACTATTGGAAGTACGACTTATTCATGGACGAGTACTGTGGTTGGGTCCATCACTGGAACGACAGCTAGTGGAAATGGGCCAATCACTGATTCGCCTGTTAATACGGCCAACACTGCCGGCACCGTAACTTATCATATCACACCCACGGTTGGGTCATGCAACGGAGCAATTAAAGACTACACCGTTACCGTGCAGCCAGTACCCTCTGCCAACGGCACCAACGTGACTATTTGTACGGGGTCAAACGCTGTTATTACAATTGATCCGTCACCTAAGAATGTTACAGGTACAACTTTTAGTTGGATTGTTATACCCACTTCAAATGTGATTGGAGCTGTAGCCGACAATGGATCTACAATTAATCAAACATTAACGCTTAACAATTCTGTGGTTGGGTCAGTCACCTATCGAATAACTCCCACGGCAAATGGATGTAATGGCCCAACCAAAGATGTTGTTGCTACAGTAAACCCAGTGGCCACAGTTGATGCCGGTGTCGATTACGCGGTTTGTGAGCCTTCAACAGTAGCCTTATCAGGAACAATCGGAGGAGCAGCCACTTCTGCTACCTGGCAAATCGTAACGGGCAATGGCTCCATTTCATCCAGCAGTGTAAGTGGAACCATCGTTACAGCAACTTATACCGTGAGCGCTTCTGATATTGCGACTACAGCTGTATTCAAATTAGTAACCGATGATCCTGATTTAGGTGGCCCATGTGTAGCTGTTTCTGACTTACTGAATGTTGCGATCAATCGGGCTCCAACTGTTTCTGTTCCTGCAAATTATACAGTGTGTGAGCCTTCCTCAATTTCACTATCTGGAACTATAGGTGGAAGCGCAACCACAGGTTTGTGGAGTATAGTTTCGGGTAATGGTACACTATCTGCAACCAATGTTTCAGGGAGTACTGTAACAGCAAACTACGGTGTTGTACCAAGCGATATTGCAACCTCCGTAACGTTCAGGCTCACTACCAATGATCCGGACGGAACAGGCCCATGTATCCAAGTGTATTCAGACATTACGATTACTATCAACCGACAGGCTCAGGTTTTCGCTCCCGCTAATCTTGCTTTATGCAGAGATACTCCGGGTATCGCACTTGGCGGAAGCATCGGAGGATCAACATCAACAACGCTATGGACAGGGGGCACCGGAATTTTCTCGAATAGTTCAGATCCCAACTCAGCATATAATTTTAGCGCCTCCGAAAAACCCAGCGATCAGACGGGTATCCCGGTTAATGTTTTATTAACACTTACGGCTCTCGATCCTGACGGTGCCGGTCCTTGTACCTCAATTAGTACACAGACGAACGTAAGAATCAATCCGCTCCCGGTAGTGGTATTTAGTGGCTTCCCTGCAGGAAACCCGCCTCAAATGGCTGAAAATAACTCCCCCATAACTTTGACAGGAAATCAGATTGGTGGACTCTTCACTATTAAACCAGATTCAGCCAATATTGGTAGCACTTCTGCTAACCCAGTTGATAAGGTAACTTTTGATCCAAGTGCAGCCGCATTGGGTGAGGATACGGTGAGATATACTTACACCAACGCCAATGGATGCACAAACAGTACAAGACAGCGAGTGATCATCAATCCGGTAACCAACATCAACTACACTGTTCAGACGGGTTATCTTAATCCAAATTTGACATGGGAAATCTGCGCGGAGCAAAATAATCCGTCTTTGAATAATCCGGCTCCTTCGTTGATAAAATTGATTGGTAGTCCTCCTGCATCACAAGGGCGGTCACCCGAGACCAATTTTAGCGCATCGGTAGGCTCGGGGAGCTCGGCAAATAAGATGAACATTATCCACAGCGGCCTCGATTACTATATTGAAACCAAAGGCCTGCCAGCCGACACTTTTGTAATAGCTTACACCTACAGAAATCAATATGATGCGATCACTACAGTGCGACATCCGATTATTGTTCATGCCGCACCAAGGGCAAACATCAGCATAACCAACAATTGCATCGCTAGTGCCATCAATTTCGATGATGCTACGCCAGTCAATCCTGTAGAGCCGGTGGTTAGTTGGAGATGGGACTTTGGAGATGGTGCTCAGTCAAGTACAAAAACAACTTCTCATATTTACACTCTCCCGAATATTTACAATGTCACGCTTCAGGTGACAACTTCTTTCGGTTGTTCTGACACTACTTTAGTCAAGGTAAGAGTGGGAGCTGTTCCGCTGCCAAAGTTCAAAGCGTCATCTATTTGCAATAATGACAGCACTCGATTTACAGACCTTACAACCAACCCGAATAACGTTAGTCGAATTACAAAATTCATTTGGGATTTTGGTGACGGCAAGATTTTGTCTGGTGATAGCGCCACATTCGGAACCTCTTGGAATAAGGGAAATGTGCCAGTATTGCCTAATCCCGACAGCATATCAGGCACATATAAGAATCCGTTCCATAAATACAGAAAGTTTAGCACCTACACTGTAAAGCAAACTGTGCTCACGAATGATGGATGCAATAACTCTTATCAAAAAACTATTTTTATCCTTCCCTATAGCTCGATTAGCCCTAAACCATCCAATTCATACACCCAAGATTTTGAATCGGCTAATCACGGTTGGATAGCGGAGTCATTGGGACAGCCATTAGATAGCAGTTGGGTTTGGACGGTTCCAAATGGAAAGTATATTAATGCTGGAACAAAATCATGGTGGACCGGCCTAAATGGTTTGAATAGTGCGAAGGGCGGAACCTACAATCCGTTGGAATCTTCAACTGTGAATGGACCTTGTTTTAATTTGACCAATTTAAACCGACCCATGATCGCTTTAGATTATTGGGTTAACACTCCTAAATCCAATAATGATGGAGCCGTGCTGCAATATTCTACCGATGGCGGAAGCTCGTGGGTAAATATTGGTGTGCCCTTGCAAGGAAGAAACTGGTACTCTCCCTCTTTAATTGTATCCAACCCTGGAAATCAACCGGTAGGATTAGGCCCATATGGATGGTCTGGTCCAAATCAGAAGAAATGGTTGCGCGGTAGCTTTGGGCTTGATAGCATTCCAAAGTCGAAGAGGAAGCAGGTGCGTATTCGAATAGCATTTGCCGGAGATGTCGCTAAAAATATTGACGACACCTATAGTGGTTTTGCATTTGATAACGTGTTTGTTGGTGAGAAGACCAAAAATGTTTTGATCGAACATTTCACGAATGCAAATGTTGCGATCAGTTTGGATGGCGATAATTATTTGAATGGCTTGTACGATAAGCAGGTCCTTTTCAGAAAAGACAGTTCTGATTTTTATGATCTCCAGTACCACGTAAGTTTTCCTACCCCTGACGCATTTGATCAAGGCGGAGGCAACGATCCCTCAGCCAGGGCATTGTTCTATGGAATTCAGCAAGCGCCTTATTCGGTAATGGATGGAATTCAAAAAGGCAAGTTTCAACTTGGGGTTCCCAGACAAATTACTTTGGTAGATATTGACAGTATGGCTCTAAAACTTCCATTGCTGTCTATTGCGAACATTGATACAACTTCCCAAAACGCTTACACCAATCACACGATTAGTCTTAAATTAAACCTTGTTGCTGATGCTGTCATCTCAGGCCCGCTGATGGCGCAAGTGGCTCTCGTTGAAGATCCTGTTGTCATAGCATCCGGAGCCAATGCAGGCACTTATCACAACATTGTTCGCAAATTGCTCTTGGGAAGTGAAGGAGTGAAGACTGTAACGCTCAACAAAGGTGATGCCTTTACGTTTGCAAAGTCAGATATTGAAATCGATGCCCCAATAGCAAACTCCACCAACCTTCATTTAGTCGCATTTGTCCAGGATTTTGCTACCAAAGAAATTTTGCAAAGCTTTAGGATGCAGCTCAAAAATAAGAAGGGTAAACTCATCACGGCAATTGATGATCCTTCGCAAAATATAACAGCTCTTGAAGGCGTTAAACTTTATCCGAATCCGGCCAATGGAAAATTCAGCTTTGGATTGCCAGGCGATTTCCCTTCAAACTGTGTTTGGAAAATTTCTGATCAACGAGGAGTAGATATTATATCCGGAGATTTTTCTGACGCTGTGAATGGAGTCAAGACCGTAGATGTATCTACTATTTCCAATGGTGTTTACTTTGTAGCCATTGGATCTTCCGCAAGTAAACTGATTTACAGAAAACTGGTCGTGCTCAATTCCAATTAAGCAAGTTCTCGCAATTCGATAAGGGCTTTACTTAGCTTTTCGCATAGCTCTTTAGAATGAGCCTTAATCAGGGCTGAATTTTTTCCCTGCTTTGCCAAATCTTCGAGGATTAAGGCTTGTTCTTTTGCCGCGTGAAGCCCCATGAGCGTAAGTGAAGGTTTCAGTTTGTGGACTGCTCTCGCCAGGGCGATCCATTCTGCGGTTTCAGTATATGATTTGATTTCTCCAATGCTTTTTGGAATCGATTTTAAAAAAGCGGCCAGCATTTCATCAATGAATTTCTGGTTGTTATCCGACATTTTTTGCAAGTAGGCAAGGTCAATATTTTGCAAAGCGCCATCGCCCTGTTTCTTTTTCTTCTTCGATGAACCGTTTCTCTTAAAATTCGTGAGCTTGTTGTAAAGATCTTCTGGCGTAAAAGGTTTGGGCAGGCAGTCATTCATTCCATACGAAAGACATTGTTCTGTGGCTGCCCTTGTGGCATTGGCAGTTAGCGCAATGATTGGTAAATTCTTTTTACTTGAATCAAGGGCTCTAATTGCCTTGGTGGCTTCAAATCCATCCATCACCGGCATTTGAATATCCATTAATACAACATCATAGTCTTCATTTTTTATTTTTTCAAGAGCTACATACCCATTTTCAGCGGTGTCTATTTTGCAATCCCATATTTTCAGAATGCTGCTCGCATAAAGTCGGTTTACATCGTTATCTTCTACCAGAAGCACAGACAAATCTTTTAACGTTTTTTTCAATAGGGGAGAGTCTTTTGCAAGATGCCCCTTAATGTTGGCGCGACTTCCTAATTCATAGGGAATTGTAAAGCTAAAAGTGGAGCCAAAACCTTCATCGCTTTTTACTTGTATCGTTCCATTCTGAAGTTCTACCAATTGCTTAACTATAGTCAAACCCAGTCCTGTGCCACCGTATTTTCTGGTAACGCTTGCATCTGCCTGACTGAAACTTTCGAAAATGGTCTTTAGCTTATCTTTAGGGATACCAATGCCCGTATCCCGTACTTCAAACTCAAGCAGGTATTTTTTTACTTCCTTTTTCTTAACAGTACAGTTAACTGCAATGTATCCGTGATTGGTAAACTTGATCGCGTTGTTTATCAAGTTCAATAAAATTTGATTTAACCGAACGGGGTCGCCAATGAAAATTTTGTTGGCATCTTCATGCAGGTGATAGCGCAAGTCAATTTTCTTTTCGGAAGCTTGAAACAAAAATGTGTTGATAAGGGAATTAAACAAATCGTTCATATTAAAACCGATCTGCTCCAATTTCAATTTGCCTGACTCAATTGAAGCCAAGTCAAGAATATCGTTGATTATTACTTTTAAATTGTCGGCAGCACTTTGAATCGCGTGAAGATAGGCGGCTTGTTCATTTATATTTGGATTTTGATTCAGCAATGAAACAAGGCCTGCAATTCCATTGATAGGAGTGCGGATCTCATGGCTAATGTTGGCGAGAAATAATTCTTTCGCTTTTTGCGCCCGTAGTAACTCTTCAGCATCTTTTTTTCGTTGAGCGATGTCGCGGCAATCCAGGATAAGACCTTGTATTTTTTCTGCCTGAAAAAGGTTGATGGAATTGAATTCGAGATACTTGTACGAATGATCCTTGCACAAAAATTGAAACTCTACCGATTCATTGAATCTTTTTTTTGTACTAACATGATATGCCTTCTGAAATGAAGGGAGAGTGGAGGGTAAAATGTAGCTGAAAAAATTTTTGCCTACTAAACTATTTGAACCATATCCCAATGTTTCTTTCACGGAGTTATTATGATAGAGGATTTCTCCATCATAATCAACAATAAAAATGATGTCTGAACCATCTTCAACAACGGCTTTAAAAAAACCTCCACGCTTTACATAGTTTTTTAGCTCGCTCATGATCAGATGCCTGCTTGCTCCATTTCCTTAAGGTAACGATAGATCGAGGATTTGCCGATGTCGAGTCTGCGTGCCACATCAAGCACATTGTTGTCGTATTTATTCAGGTAATTGCGGATGATGCGGTAATTGTATTCCTGCAAAGTCATCTCACGAAGCAACATGGCCTCCTCGCCAGCCGCACTATTAAAGTTAATGTTATCACTTTTTATCTCGCTGTCATCGGTCATGACAGCAGCTAACTCAACTATTGATTTTAATTCACGCACATTGCCAGGAAAAGGATGTGTCAATAATTTGTTTTGTGCTTCGGCTGAAATTTTCAGCTTAGGCAGTTGATTTTCTTTGCTGAATTGATCAAGAAAAAACCGCGCCAATAAAATGATGTCTTGCCCGCGATCGCGCAAGGGGGGAAGTTGAATGGGCAAGCCGAGTAACCGATAATATAAATCCTCCCTGAATTTTCCGGCCTTCGTTTCTTCAATTAAATTTTTGTGAGTAGCGACAATCACACGCACATCGAGTTTAATCAATTGATTACCCCCAATGCGTGTGATCTCTTTTTCCTGTAGTACTCGCAAAAGTTTCGATTGGAGATTCAAATCCATTTCACCGATCTCATCAAGGAAAATGGTGCCGCCTTCGGCTTCTTCAAACTTTCCAATTCTTCGGTTGGTCGCACCTGTGAAGGCTCCTTTCTCATGCCCAAACAACTCGCTCTCGATCAGATCTCGGGGAATGGCTGCGATGTTTACGGCAATGAATGCCTTGCTTTTTCTTTTTGAATTGTAGTGAACTGCTTTGGCTACCAACTCTTTTCCTGTTCCTGTTTCTCCGGTAATCGAAACGGTGATTTGCGTTTTTACCGCTTTCTCCAGCAAACCAAAAACATTTTTGATGGCAGGGCTATTGCCTACAATGCTTTTTTCAAATTCATACTTCGCAGAAATCTCTTCTTTCAATCGATCGATCTCACGTATCAGGGATGACTTATTTCGTGCATTTTTTATCGCATTTAAAATTCGATCTTTGGCTTCTTCATCTTTAGTGATGTAATCAAACGCACCAAGTTTTAGTAATTCTACGGCCGTTCCGATTTTTTCTTGCGCTGAAATAATGATTACGCTGATGTCGGGATCAAATTCGCGAATGGCTCGCAATACTTTTTCACCGGCCATATCAGGCAAAGAATAGTCCAGGGTAATTACCGCGGGTCTCTTGTGAAGTTTTTCGATCAAACCTTTGCCCGTAGTAAAAAATTCAGTCTCAAAGTCCGGATCAAGACTGAGTACATATTGCAAAAACTTGGTATAGGTAGGGTCGTCTTCAACAACGAAAATTTTTACAGGCTCTTTTTCGTACATAGGCAGGTTTAATAATAAATGCGGTAAGATTTACTGCTTAAAGTTTTAAAATTTACGGTAAATAATTGACTTTTACAGAGTATAAATTTAAACGTATGGTTCCACAACTTGACCGTCTTTCGACCGATGAACAGGAATTCATGCACAAAGCTCCTATCCTCGTTTGTATCCTCATTGCCGGAGCGGATGGCAATATTGATCGCGATGAAATTAGAGAGGCAATTTCCCAGGCCAAAAAAAAGCAGCGTAACTCAAGTGCCGGGTTGATGGAACTTTACCGTGAGATAGGAGAGGATTTTGAAGACAAACTGAAAGTGTTAGAACAAAGCTATCCTGTGGAGGTAACTCAGCGCAACCCGATGATCGTGGAAGAATTAGCTCTTCTGAATCAATTGCTTCCTAAAATCGAACAGAACTTTTCGATTCAATTTTATCAAAGCATCTGCGACCTTGCCTTGAAAGTGGCTAAATCCTCAGGTGGATGGTTTGGAATGAAATCAATCGGGGAAGCGGAAGCCAAGTATGTGAAGCTACCCATGATCAAAGACCCATCGGCCAGCTGATGGCCAACGAAAATCAAATTTTTGGAAGCTCGGTCGTGCCTTTCCGGCTCGTATTCATCATGTGGCTTTCGTTCAGTATAGAATTTTTTTACAACATCGACTTAGGTTTCCTTGGAATTTTCCCCCGCACTTTTCACGGTTTGCTCGGAATTTTTTTTGCACCGATGGTTCATGGGAGTCTTGGTCACCTCATTTCGAATACATTTCCGTTGCTCTTCCTGGGAACACTTTTGTATTTTTTTTATGACCGCATTGGAGGGACAGTTTTCTTTAATTGCTATTTTATCACCAACGCTTTAGTGTGGCTGTTCAGCCCTCGTTTGTCTTATCACATAGGTGCCAGCGGATTAATTTATGGAATAGGAGCATTTCTGATTCTATTCGGTCTTCTGCGACAGGATTTTTTATCCCTTATCATTTCATTGGTTATTATTTTGATCTACGGCAGCGCCTTTTTGTATGGTGTATTTCCCAGCGATCCGCGTATTTCCTGGGAGGCGCATTTGTTTGGGGCTTTGACAGGTGCGGCAACTGCATTTACTTTGGAGAGAAATAAAAAACGCGTACGCTGATGGATAGCTCTGCTAAAAAGATTTTGGATAAGCTAAAGACCAAGAAATTCGACCCGGTCTATTTGCTGCAAGGCGAGGAGACTTATTACATTGATTTGATCTCAAACTACATTGAAGAACATGCGCTAAGTGAACCGGAAAAAGGGTTCAATCAGGTGATTGTTTATGGGAAGGATGCGTCTATGGCCACTATCCTCACGCATGCCAGGCGCTTTCCGATGATGGCCGAACGGCAAGTGGTGATTGTGCGCGAAGCCCAGGACATTCCTGATCTCAATAAAGAAACTGGTTCAAAATTATTGCTCGATTATTTATCGAAACCTTCGCCCACCACGGTGCTTGTTCTCTGTCATAAGCATAAGACGTTGGATAAGCGGAGGGAGCTTGGCAAGAAAGCGGAACAATTATCTGTCTCTGCAACTTTTAAAAAGCCGTACGACAATCAACTGAGTGAATTTGTCCTTTCGTATGTGAAAGAAAAAAAATATTCAATCGAAGACAGTGCAGCCCAGGTGCTGGCTGAATATGTGGGCAATGATTTGAATCGATTAACAAATGAAGTCGATAAAATTTTAATTTCTCACGATGCAAAAGATACGATCACAACTACTGAAGTAATGGCCAAAGTAGGTATTAGTCGCGAGTATAATATTTTTGAATTGCAGAAAGCCTTGATCAACAAAGATTGGATGCAGGCCGCAAAGATTTCAAATTACTTTGAGGCCAATCCGAAGAAGAATCCGGTCATACCGATCGTAGCGTTTTTGTATTCCTTTTTCAGTAAAGTGCTAGCTGCACATAGTGTGAGCGATCGTACTTCGCAAGGATTGACTTCCGCGTTAAAGATCAGTCCGTATGCCTCTAAAGATTACCTTGCCGCTTTGCAGCGTTACCCGCAACCAAAGGCACTTGAAATTATTTCGTTGCTTCGTCAAGCCGATCTTAAACTGAAAGGTGTGAATTCGGGAAGTGAAGATGAAGGGCAAATTTTGAAGGAGCTGGTCTTTCGGTTGATGGTGTGAACGAATGAACAATTGGTCGGATTTAAGGGGTAGCCATTTGCGGTTTCAAAAAGTCGCCATCAATGATCAAAAGCTTAACCCCGTCACGAGAAATTGATCGGTGAGAGCTCAGTTCATCAGAGACGATATAACTCATCCCTTTAGAGAGCATAAATTTTTCTCCATTTTGGAATTCACTTTCAAATTCTCCTTCAAGACAATACACAATGTGCCCCTTTTTGCACCAGTGATCCGCAAGATAATTCGCTGAATATTCGACCAGACGAATTCGTAATCCGTCCAAAAGAATGGTTTGCCAAAAGGAGGTGCCTGTTTCGCCCTTGTGTTCGGCCTTTTCAACAGATGACCAGTCAATCGTTTGGAAGGGAATGGTATGCATCAGAATTAGGAAAGGTTATTCGTCACCTTCCACTTCGTGCCTCTCAGTGATGCTGTTCAACTCTTTCACTTTTTTTTCGAGCTCCCGAAGGCGGTCATTGAGGTCGGGTAGCCTTTTGAAAACGGCATAAGCTTTAAAATATTCCTTCACATCGAAGGCCGGACTCCCAATGATACGTTGTCCTTCTTCCTTGATAGACTTACCGATGCCTGCCTGCGCGCCAATACCAGTGTTGTTCGCGATAACCAAATGACCGGCAATCCCCACCTGTCCACCGATCATATTGTTCTCACCCACTTTGGAAGAACCCGAGATTCCTGACTGGGCTGCGATCACCGTATTTTTTCCGATCTCAACGTTATGCGCTACCTGAATGAGATTGTCGAGCTTCACCCCTTGACGAATAATGGTAGAGTCGCCAAACAATGTTGCACAATCGATGACCGTATTCGCACCAATCGCTACGTTGTCTTCAATGATCACATTACCAAGCTGTGGAATTGTTTTGTATGAGCCGTCCTCTTGCGGAGCAAACCCAAAACCATCACTGCCAATGACGGTTCCGGAATGGATCACACAGTTACTACCGATCTTTGTATCGGCATACAATTTTACATTTGGGTGAAGAATGGTATTGTTGCCAATCACAACGTTATCGCCAACAAACACGTGAGGGTATATTTTTACGTTGTCGCCAATTTTTACTTTGCTGCCTATGTAAGAGAACGCCCCGCGGTAAATATTTTTTCCAACCGATGAATCTTTGCCAATGAAACTTGGTTCTTCAATTCCGCTTTTTTGAAAACTAATGGCACGATGGTATTCTTCAAGCAGCAAAGTAAAGCTGCTATAGGCATCGTCCACCAAAATGAGCGTGGCGCTGATCTCTTTTCTAGCCTGAAAATCTTTTTTTACGATCACCGCGCTGGCCTGCGTGGTATAGATGAACTGTTCATATTTCGGATTGGCAAGAAAAGCGATCTGCCCTTTTTTTGCGTCCTGAATTTTGCCGAGCATGTTGATCTTCTCATTGCCATTGCCTTGCACCTCGCCCCTCAACATTGCGGCTATTTGATTGACAGTGAATTCCATTTCTTTGGGTCTTGGATCCTGGGACCTAGTTTAGTCTCAGAGGTAAATCCCTAAGACCCAATGCCTAAGACCCAATGCCTAATCTTGCAAAGATAGGTTTTTAGGCCAGCATAAATAGTTTTTTTTCACGATTTTACTCATCGCCTGAATGGTAGGAAGATCACTTGCTTGAGCAATGTCGAGCAGTTTCCCGTTTTTCATCAAGATGTTTATCGACTCCCCTCCCGAAACATACGCCTCATTACTGACCGCACCATGCGAAAAATAATAGGATGCTTCCTTTTGCAAAACCCCATACTCACGTTGGATAATTTGCCTCACTTTTTCCGCCTCCGTTTTCTTGATCGGTGATTGAGTTAATTGAATTTGAAATATTTCTCGACACAAAATCTTTTCGCAGAGATCACTCAGTATTGAATCCGAATGATTTCGCCAAAGTTTAATCGCTCCCCACAAGTCATTGTCATCCAATCGACCAAAAACCTCAATCGCATCGGGTTGATGAGCTAGTTCATTTGCTGAATACTTTCCCTTGAGAAAAAACAAAAGGGAATCACTCGCTGGAATTTTTTCTCCAGCGCTCGCCAAATACTGAGCGCGCTTCACAATGTTTACCATCATTCGTTCGGCACTCACTGCGGTTTTGTGCAGGTACACTTGCCAGTACATCAGCCTTCGCGCATGCAAAAAACTTTCAATGCTGAAGATGCCTTTCTCCTCAACCACCAAATGATCTTCATGTACGTTGAGCATTGCAATGATCCGATCAACGCCAACGGTGCCCTCCATTACTCCGGTGAAGAAGCTATCGCGATTGAGGTAATCCAACCGATCGATGTCAAGTTGACTGCTCACCAGTTGATGAAAGAATTTTCTGTTATAACTATTGCGGAAAATTTTTAATGCAAGCTCCAATTCGCCATTGAAATTTTTGTTGAGCAATTTCATGAACAAATACGATATACTTTCATGCTTGATGCCAGGTAACAGTGTTTCTTCGAGCGAATGCGAAAGTGGTCCGTGGCCGATATCGTGAAGAAGGATTGCAATTTGTGCAGCCTCGAATTCTTCCTTGCTGATTTTTATTTTTTTCTTTTGAAGGCTTTCGAGCGCGCGCCCCATCAGGTGCATTGCGCCCAAGGCATGGTGAAAACGCGAGTGAACTGCGCCAGGGTAAACAAAATCGCTTACCCCTAATTGCTTGATAAATCGCAATCGCTGAAAAAAAGGATGCGAGATTAAATCAAAGATCAATGCACTTGGGATCGAAACAAATCCATAGAGCGGGTCGTTGATGATTTTATTTTTGTTCAAGCGTAGCCAGGATTATTCAGTAACAAAATTTTTGCTTCCCCTTCAACTTTATTTCTTTTTCCAAGATAAATGATTGACATGATTTTCATGATTAAGTAAAATCTCTTTTTTGCCTTACCACCAAATAGAATTTGGGTTGGCAAAATCATAGGAATCATTAAAATCAGGTCTGAGGATCGGAGTGGTGCATTTTTTTTATACAGAAACAGATGATAATGAGTAATCAAGGTCGTAACTTAGACTTTTTAACTGCGAATGCAAAGGTACACGATTCTCTGGGCTGACGATGAGATCGATTTGCTCAAGCCCCACATTCTTTTTTTACAACAACGCGGCTACGACATCACCCCCGTAAACAACGGGGCTGAAGCCGTTGAGCTCAGTGACTCCAAGCATTTTGATGTCGTTTTTCTTGATGAGCACATGCCCGGCATGAGCGGACTTGAGGCACTAAGTCTGATAAAGAATAGCAAGCCGAACCTTCCGGTGGTAATGATCACTAAGAACGAGGAGGAACGTATTATGGAAGAAGCGATTGGAGCTAAGATTGAAGACTATTTGATCAAGCCTATCAATCCCAGCCAGATCTTGCTGTCGGTAAAAAAGATTTTGGATAACAAGCGACTTGTTATTGAAAAAACAAACCTGAACTATCAGCAAGAGTTTGGGAAGATCAGCATGGCGCTGCTGGATAACATGAACCATGAGCAGTGGGCAGATATTTATAAGAAGCTTGTGTTTTGGGAATTGCAAATGGATGAAGCCGACAACGGTGACATGGCCGAAGTGCTCGAAAGTCAGAAGGTGGATGCGAACACCAACTTTTGCCGTTTTATCAGAAAAAATTACGAAAGCTGGCTCAACAACCCGAATGTGGAAAGGCCTATGCTTTCACACCAATTGATGAAAAAAGTGGTGTTTCCTGAATTAGCTAGTCACACTAGTACATTTCTGTTTGTGATCGATAACCTTCGATACGATCAATGGAAAGTTTTGGAGCCGATTATAGCTGAATTTTTTAATGTCGATAGGGAAGAAACTTATTATTCTATTCTTCCGACTACAACGGCCTACGCGCGCAACGCAATTTTCTCAGGGATGCTGCCATCTGAAATGGAAAAGACTTATCCTGACCTTTGGATTGGTGAAGATATTGACGAAGGAAAAAATAATTTTGAAGAAGAGTTTCTTGCCAAACAATTGAAGAGAAATAATCTCAACATCAAATTCTCCTACCACAAGATCAAACAACTGGAAGAAGGTCGCGATTTGGCAGATTCTGTAAACAATCTTTTTGGAAACAAACTGAATGTGATCGTTTACAATTTTGTGGATATGCTTTCACACGCGCGAACCGACATGGCGATGATCCGCGAACTTGCTCCAGACGAGGCAGCTTATCGGTCGATTACAAAGTCATGGTTCATACATTCACCATTGCTCGAAATCCTGAAAAAAGTGGCTGAAAAGAAAGTGAAAGTGATCATCACCACCGACCACGGCACCATTCGCGTAAAGCGGGCTTTCAAAATTGTGGGCGATAAAAGCGTAAATACAAACCTTCGCTACAAACAAGGAAAAAATCTCGGCTATGAGGGCGACAAAGTGATGGAAGCACCTAAGCCTGAAAGGTTCTTTTTGCCTAAGCAAAATGTGTCAACTACTTATGTGTTTGCGATTGAAGATCAATTCTTCGCTTATCCGAACAACTATAATTACTATGTTAATTTTTATAAAGACACGTTCCAGCACGGTGGTGTGAGTCTGGAAGAAATGATTATCCCTGTAATTTCGCTAACTTCGAAGAATGCCTGAACTCGTTTCCACAGATGAAAAGATTTCTTATTCGCTTGAGCAGATTCATGAAGCGGCAAGGAAATTATTGAATGCGGGAAAGGGCACAAATGTGTGGGCGTTGCACGGACCAATGGGTTCAGGAAAAACAACGCTAACCAAAACTTTGTTGATAGAACTTGGCTCGCATGAAACGGTCGCAAGCCCCACTTTTTCGATTGTTAATGAATATAGAAGCAGTGAGAATGAACCGGTTTATCATTTCGATTTTTACCGGATCAAAAATGAAATGGAGGCTTATGACATTGGCACAGATGAGTATTTTGATTCCGGCCACTTGTGTTTGGTGGAATGGCCTGAAAAAATCCCTTCGTTGCTACCCGTGCAACATTTTGAAATCCACATCGAAATTGTAGACGAACAATCCCGTTTAATCCATTACCGAAAACATGCCTGAGAAAAAAAGTACCGGATTTGAAGCCCTGGCAAAAACGAGTCTATCTCCGCAAGAGCAATTGGTAAAAGTGAAGAAAGGAAAGAATTCTTTTTTCATTGGCCTTCCTAAAGAAATTGCCCTTCAGGAAAATCGAATCAGTCTTACCCCCGATGCTGTTGCCCTTTTAGTAAATAACGGACATGAAGTTTGGGTGGAGAGCAATGCAGGTGCTGGAAGCAAATTTACCGACCGTGCTTACAGCGAAGGGGGCGCGAAAATTGTTTACTCACCCCAAGAAGTTTACAAAGCAGATGTCATTTTGAAAATTGAGCCCCCCACAATTGAGGAATTAGAGTACTTCAAACCGGGACAGACATTAATCTCGGCCGTTCAAATGGGTTACCTGAGCGAAGAACGAGTGCAAGCTTTGCTTCGCAAAAAAGTTACCGCCCTTGCCTATGAATTTATCGAGGACAAAGTGGGAGGTATGCCGATTGTAAGGGCCATGAGTGAGATTGCTGGTAGCACTGTGATGCTCATTGCAGCAGAATATTTGAGCACTGCAAAAAACGGAAGAGGAATTATTTTAGGAGGGATAACGGGAGTGCCACCAACGAAGGTGGTTATTGTTGGTGCAGGCACCGTTGCGGAATATGCTGCACGTGCCGCCCTCAGCTTAGGAGCAGAAATACAAGTGTTCGATAATCATTTGTATAAGTTACGCAGGATCAAACATACACTTGGTCATCAGTTTTATACTTCAACTATCGACACTGTTACGCTCAGCGAAAGTTTGAGAACCGCAGATGTGGTAATCGGTGCGTTGCGTGCTGAGAAGGGTCGGGCTCGTCATGTAGTGAGCGAAGAGATGGTGAAGGAAATGAAGCCGGATTCCCTCATCATCGATTTGAGTATTGACCAGGGCGGGTGCATAGCAACATCTGAAATTACGTCACTTGCCAACCCCATCTATAGAAAATTTGATGTGATCCACTATTGCGTACCGAATGTGGCCTCGCGGGTAGCAAATACAGCCACCACCGCATTGAGCAATATTTTTACGCCTACAATCTTACGAGCAGCAGAAGAGGGTGGAGTGGAGGAAATGATCTTTGCGCACAAATGGTTCATGAAAGGAGTTTATGCTTACAAAGGCAGCCTCACGAACGAATCGGTTGCCCGTAAGTTTAAGATGAAGTACAAAAATATTGAGTTGTTGCTGGCAGTGAGGGTTTAGTGTAAGCCAATCAATCGTTCCTCCAATGACCTAATCTTCGTCTCCGCATCAGTTTTCTTTTTCTGTTCGAGTTCGATTACCTGAGGAGGAGCACCAGCTACAAATTTCTCGTTGGAAAGTTTTTTCATTACTGAAGAGAGGAAACCTTTGTTATACTCGAGCTCTTTTAAGATTTCTTCTTTCTCTTTTGCTGTATCTACCTTTCCCGCGAGCGGAATATAAAACTCGTGTGTGCCAACCATAAACGAAGTGGCGTTAGAGATTTTTTCAGCCACAGAGTCAATCGATTTTAGGTTTGATAGTTTTTTTATTGCCGAAGCAAATCGGTCAATTTCTTTAGCCACGCCATTCACACTTAGTGCTAAACTCTCTTTAGGTGAAAGCCCTTTGGAGTTGCGTACGTTACGCACCTGAGTTACAACTTCGAATGCAACTTCACTCTGAGAAATTATTTTCTCATCAAATAATTTAGCTTTTGGCCATTCGGAAATAATAATACAATCTTCTTGTTTCTTCTCATTCAACTCATGCCACAACTCTTCCGTGATAAAAGGCATAAACGGATGCAACAATTTTAAAATTGATTCAAAGAAAGAAACCGTCTTCTGATAAGAAACTTCATCGATCGGTTTTCCAAATTCAGGTTTTACAATCTCCAGGTACCATGAGCAGAAATCGTCCCACACTAACTTATAAAGCAAGTGCAGGGCATCTGACATTCTGTATTTTGTGAAGTGATCTTCCAGCTCATGAATGGATTGGTTCAACTTTGACTCGAACCACTCGATGGCAACTTTGTTTTCTTCAGGTTGTGCGTGTTTCGAAACTTCCCATCCTTTCACAAGACGAAACGCATTCCAGATTTTGTTCGCAAAATTTCTTCCTTGTTCGCAGAGCTTTTCGTCAAATAGTAAATCATTTCCTGCAGGTGAACTGAAGAGCATTCCTGTGCGCACACCATCTGCTCCGTAGTTTTTGATCAGCTCGAGCGAATCAGGCGAATTGCCAAGTGACTTCGACATTTTTCTACCAAGTTTGTCACGAACAACACCGGTGAGATAAACATCTTCGAAAGGCTTTTCATCCATGTATTCGTAACCTGCAATGATCATGCGTGCTACCCAAAAGAAAAGGATTTCAGGTGCAGTTACCAGAACCTTGGTTGGATAGAAGAATTTAAGATCAGCGTTTTGAGAGGCATTGATCTTTCCGTTTTCAAAATATTTCTCGTTAAAGCCTTTAAATACTTCTATTGGCCACAACCAGCTTGATGCCCAAGTATCGAGTACATCTGAGTCTTGAGTCAACTTTGAACTTTTAACTTTGAACTTTGAATAATAAAGTTTCTTTGCTTCTTCCTCATTTTCAGCAACCACATAATTCCCTGCTTCGTCATACCAAGCCGGAATGCGATGTCCCCACCACAACTGCCTGGAGATACACCAGTCGCGTACATTTTCCATCCAGTGACGATAGGTGTTCTTGAATTTAGGAGGATACAATTTGATCTCGTCATTCTCTACAGCATCTTTAGCGCGAACAGAAATCTCTTTCATCTTCACAAACCACTGCAATGATAGTTTCGGCTCGACAACAGAGTTCGTCCTTTCACTTCGCCCGATTCGTGTAACGAATTCTTCTTCTTTAACCAAATGTCCGGCCTCTCTCAAATCTCTTACCATTTCCTTACGAACGGCAAATCGATCCTTCCCAACAAATTTTGGGAGCTCACATTTTTCGTTTAGCGTTCCGTCATCGTTGATTGTGTCAATAACAGGAAGCTTATGTCGAAGGCCGATTTCATAGTCGTTCACATCATGAGCTGGCGTTACTTTCAAGCAACCTGTACCAAAAGTTTTATCTACGTAGTCATCAGCGATCACTGGGATCTCACGTAGAATAAAGGGCACCAGTACTTTTTTACCTATCAAGTTTTTGTAGCGCTCATCTGAAGGATTCACTGCAATGGCCACATCACCCATGATCGTTTCAGGTCGTTGAGTGGCGATAGTGATCCACTCTTCAGTGTCTTTCATTTTATAGCGAACCGAATAAAGCACTGAACGCTCACCTTCTTCTTTATACAAAACTTCTTCATTCGAAAGAGCCGTCTTCGCTTCGCAATCCCAGTTGATCATGCGCAGTCCCCGGTAGATATAGCCCTTGTTGTAGAGATCAACAAAAACTTTGATCACGGCCTTGTAGTAATCAGGATCCATGGTGAAGTGCGTGCGTTCCCAATCGCAAGAGGCCCCCAGTTTTTTTAGTTGATCGAGGATGATACCGCCATACTTTTCTTTCCACTCCCACGCATATTTTAAAAACTCATCACGTGAAAGTGAAGATTTCTTGATCCCCTTTTCCCTAAGCATAGCTACCACGCGAGCTTCTGTCGCAATCGAAGCGTGATCGGTGCCTGGTACCCAACAGGCTTTTTTGCCTTCCATACGTGCTTTGCGGATGAGTACATCTTGAATAGTGTTATTGAGCATGTGCCCCATGTGCAACACACCTGTAACATTAGGAGGAGGAATGACTATGCTATAAGGTTCTTTATCTGCGGACGGCTCAGCATGGAAAAAACCTTGCTCCATCCAGTATTGATACCATTTGTTTTCCGTTTCGGCCGGGTTGTATTTAGTTGAGAGCGCCATGGACTTGAAGAATAACTCTGATTAAGTCGGCAAAAATAGAAAATGCCCGCGACTTAGCGATAAAAAAAAAGTCACTTAGTAAGAGCGACTGTTCGATAATTTTTACGCTGGCACGCAGAAATATACTGTGCCTGCGTTTTTACAGTTATGTATTACTTTTCTGTGTAGCTGAAAACGGTTGACCCAATAACCGCACCAGCGAGCGGAGCAACAATGTAAAGCCATACTTTAGAAAGGGAGCTGTTGCCACCCACCAGTGTATCAATTAAGCAAGGACCAAAACCTACAGCGGGATTGAAAGCACCGCCAGAGATTCCTCCACCGGCAAAGGCTGCAGCCAAAACCGTGAAGCCTATTGCGAGGCCAAAATAATTGTTACCCGATGTTGCTTTTGATACAGCCACGTTCAGCACCACAGACACCAATGCAAATGTGAAAATGATTTCTATTAAGAGTGCAGCTATTGTCGAAGATGACGGATTTGGACTAGGAGCAAATGTATTTCCTGTGATGACATAAGCAATCAATGCAGCTGCGATGCTTCCAACAATTTGGAAGACCATATACATCCCTGCATCTTTTGTGTCGATTTTCTTTTGGAGCAATATCGCAAGTGTGACTGCGGGGTTGTAGTGTGCACCTGATACATGCCCGCCCATATAGATCATCACCATCAGCACACTGCCGATAGCTAAGGGGTTTCCCGTAAGCCCGATAACAAGCACGAGAAAAAAAGTGCCAATCAATTCGACAAGATATTTTTTCATGATGAAATGGTTTAAAATTTTTGGAGTCTCAAATATAAAGTCAGAAGGCAGAGTTGCAACGACTTATTGGAAATTTAAGTTTTCCATATTACTACTTCCCATCGAAATGCCCAGCGCCAACTCACTGAATAATTTCTTATCCCTGCCTGGCTGAGGATTCCTTCAATTTCCTTTCTTGAAAAACCCCTTAACACAGAAAGGGGAGCATCAAATTTTACCATCGCAGATTTTGAGAAAAGTTTTGTCAAAAGTTTAATCGAGTAGTAAGCGAGAGGATGGCGATGAAGATCGTTAATTACTATTCCAATTCTACTTAGCGCATAAAGTTTCTTTATGATTTCAGCCAATTGCGCAGAGGTGAAATGGTGAAAGAATAAGGTGGCAGTAGCTACATCACATGTTTTCGATTCAAATTCTTTAGAGAAGATGTTGATCGTTTCAAAATTGATGTTGGCAAAATCTCGAGTATTGTTCTTCGCATATTCGATGATATTGGGATTAGCGTCAACTCCAATGAGATTTATGGGGGTTTTTCTTTTTGAAAATTCCTTAGACAGAAGAATAAGCATATCGCCACCACCGCAACCCAGATCAATGACCTCGAGAGAGGAGGAAATTTTTTTTTGAAGCAATGAATTGATTCCGTTAACTGTAATCTGATTGCCACCTAATTTTCGATTGATGAATTCAAGCTCGCGCAATGTCTGATCAACCACTTCACCTTTGCAATTCAGATCGTCCATGATTTCAATTGCATTTGACCGTTCTGAAAAAATAGATTTCATGCTACATGAACTTGTAGGAGCACGCTTTCTAAGGTAAGCCCAGGGCCAAACGCCATGCCCATCATATATTCTTTGTTGTTTTGAGCGGAGAGGCCTGCAAGTATTTCTTTGAGTACAAAAATCACCGTGGGCGATGACATGTTTCCATATTCGCGAAGGACTTTAGTTGACGCAGTTAGCTTTCCGTCTTTGAGGTTTAATTCTTTCCCCACAGTTTCGAGAATTTTTTTTCCCCCGGGATGAATGGCGAAGTGATGTACCTGGTCTAAATCGATTTTCTTTTTTTGAGTCAGTGAAGCCAGCAACTTGTGAATTCCTTCTTGCAGGATTTGCGGAACATATGAAGAGAGCTTCATTTCAAAACCAAGATCGCCAATGCTCCAGGCCATGTGCTGCTCTTCACTGGTAACGATGTCGCTGTGAAAACCTTCGAGTGAATAATTAATTCCATCCTTAGGCCTTGACTCAACTAGCATTGCTGCTGATCCATCGGCAAACAAGGCATTAGCCAAAATGTTGTTTTCCGTAAAATCTTTTTGAAAATGTATGCTGCACAGCTCAGTACAAACGATAAGAACTTTTGCGCTGACGTTTGCCTTACAAATAGAATCGGCAACTTTCAGCGCATTGATTGCGGCATAACAGCCCATGAAGTTGATGCATATTCGTTCGGTTGATGTAGAAAGAGAAAGCGCGCGCACAATATCTATATCAAGGCCGGGAGCATACATGCCGGTGCAGCTTACTGTGATCAAATGAGTTACCTGCCTGATTTCCGCATCGTCAATGCTTTTTTTTATAGCGTTCAAACTTAACGTGCATGCGTACTCGCGATAGACTTGCATCCGCTTGGCGGTGGATGGAAAGGGTTCAAGGCCTTTTGTGTTCGGATAAAATGTGAAATCATTTTCTTTCCCGTAATCATTTAAAACTGAATACCTTGTGTTTATTGCACTTGCCCTAAAAACAGCGTGCATTTTTCTTCGCTCTGTCTCGTCAAGAATAATTCGCTCCATGAACTTAGCAATTGCGGTTTGCTCGAATCTATTTTCTGGAACTGCTGTGCCGATGGAAGTGATGAATGACATGATTAGTCAAGATACAAGATTTGAAATTCCGATTCTAATTTGTTCTCAATTGTCAGGTAAAAGACTTCCTGAAGTATTTCAGCTTACAAATCGCGGATTTCAAATTCCCAATTTAGCGTGAAGAAATCTGAAATTTGTAATCTTAAAAAGGATTTCCGTGAGTGTTCTTCACAATTTGATTCGCGATAAACTTTGAATGGATGGGAAGGTTCACAGCGATGTTGGATACAAATTCATTCCCAAAAAGTTTTTGGACTTGTCGGCCGAACCACAAGTGACTCGCAAATTCTTTTTTCCAGATTGCAGTGTATTTTTTTTCCAATTGCCTCCGAGTAATGGAGTTGTTGCAAAAATCAGCAATGAGTTCTGCGGCAAGTTTCGCTGAACGGATGGCCATCGCCATTCCGTTGCCACAAAGTGGTGTGATCATACCCGCGGCATCGCCCAACATGAGCAAGTGATTGAAAACGGGCTCTTTCGTTTCGAAAGAAATTTCGTTGATAGTTTCGGGCTTATCAAAAAGAAAATCGGAGTTTTCGAAAATATCTCTAAGAAGAGGGTTTTTCTTGAGAACTTTTTTTTCAAGGTTTTCAATACTGCCCGATTGCCTCAGTTTTTCGCGATGGACCAAATAACACAAATTGGTTTTGCTGCCTTCTATGTTGCTGATGCCGCAGTAACCTCCCTCAAAATTATGAAGTGCGATGAGGTGGTCAGGGTGATCCGTTTTGATATGATACTTCACTCCAACATAAGGGGAGCGCTTGTTTACAAAATTTCTTTTAAACTCAAGGTCGAGTTTTGATCGCTTGCCGAAAGCGCAAAGCACAAGATCTGCAGTTAACGTTTTGTTGTTACTCTGAACGTGAAATTCATCTTCATCGAAAAGAATGCTCGTAACTTCGTCATTCAATAAAAAATTGACCCCGCTTTTTTTAGCCTCCTCGTAAAGAAAATGATCGAACGAAAAACGACTGATTCCAAAACCCCCGAGATCAAGAGCGAGCATAGAGCTTTTGCCCGCTGCGGAGCTTAGTTGAAAAGTAGAAATAACTGGAAGTTTAAATTCTTTAGGGAATAAATTCTGCGAAAGAAGAAACGGAAGTGTTTCATTAGAGATATACTCGCCACAAACACGATGAAAGGGGTAAGTCTTCTTTTCGATTAGCGTTACTTTAATTCCTTTTCGTGCAAGCAAAATACTGGCTACCAATCCTGCTAATCCGCCACCAACGATGATTATGTTTTTCATTTTGGAGGATAAATCGCTGCGCTAAGACTTAACGCTCTTCACTTTCAGCGTGATGCCCTCAGTGCCGATCACTTCAACAGCTTCTCCTTTCTGAATATATTCTCCTCTTGTAAAAGCATCATACACATTTTCATCGATCATCACTTTGCCGCTTGGGCGAAGAACGGTGTGTGCCGTTCCTGTTTTACCGACAAGACTTTTTTCCGTAGAGCGTACACTGTAGCCTTGTGAACTTTCTTGCGTATCGGTGAGTGCAATTTTCCTGAATGCTTTTGTCTCAGTAAGTTTTGCGCCACCAAAAAATAGAAGTAAAACCCCGCCAGCGAGCCCGCCCACAGCAGCAAAGGTTGCTTTTATTATATCACCTAGAGGCACGAATTCAAAATTGAAGAAATCATTATTGAGCATGATGAGAATGAGGGAGGTCACGGTGAGCGCGATACCCGTAATTCCGGCAACACCAAACCCCGGAATGATAAATATTTCAGCAGCAAGCAAAATGATGCCCACCATCAACGCGATGATTTCCCAATATTCGGCAAGACCATTGAGGTAATAAGGAACCAAATAGAATACCAGAGCTACGAGCGCAGCGCCAATCGGGAAGACCGCACCTGGTGTTTGGAGTTCAAAATATATCCCGCCAATGATAATGAGGATCAAAAGCCCGCTGATGAATGGATTGAGAAAAAACGCAATTATTCTTTCTGTAGCTCCAAGTGTGAAATGATCAATCTCATAGTTGTCGATTTTATTTCGCTTAAGAATTTCTTCAATAGAATTGACTTTTGCTTCGCAATAATGATACTTGATTGCTTCATTGGTGGTAAGCGTAATTACTTTGCCCGCTTGTTTGATACTGTCGACCACCACACGTTCGTCCACCATACCTTCGGCAATGCGAGGATCGCGGTGATTTTCTTCGGCAGTCGATCGCATGATTGACCGCATGTATGATTGGTATTTGTCGGGTGCGGCTTTGCCATCGCCTTCTACAACGGTGGCAGCGCCAATGCTCGCACCTGGCGACATATAAATGCTATCGCACGCAATAGAGATTAAAGCACCGGCTGATGCAGCATCAGAATTAATGAAAACCCAAATCGGCTTTTTGAAATCCATGATCAAGTCGACAATTTCCTTGGCATCAGTGAGCACGCCTCCGTATGTGTCCATGTCAACAACCACATAATCAGCATTCGTTTTCTCGGCATGTTCGAGTGAAAGTTTCACATAGCGCAACATGCGTGGGTCAATCTCAGCCTTGATGTCCATTACCATTACTTTCGATTTATCCATCAAAGATTTAGCGGGCGTGGACCTCTGAGCGTACAATCCCAGAGCAGAAAAAATAAAAACAAAGGCAAAAAGCAGTCTTCGAATCATCGTTATCAAATTGTATTTTTGTATAAAGATAGCTTACGTTTTGCAAATGGATTGGATCATGAAAAGTTTAAACGGCTTCGGGCTTCAGGCCACAGGCTTCAAGTTGCTTGTGGCTTGTGGTTTGCAGCTTGCAACCATAAATAGTTATGCTTCTCCACCGGATTCTCTGAGAATGGAGACCATCAACGGAAAGCAATATATCATTCATCAGGTTGATCCGAAGGAAACGTTGTTTTCTATCTCCCGAAGGTATGGTGTGCCCGTCACTGATCTCGCTCAAGAAAACCCAAGCGCAGGTTCGGGTTTATCTGTTGGGCAGATTTTAAAAGTGCCTTACATTCCAAGAGTAAAACCAAGAACTGAAAATGGAAATATCGTGCATAAAGTGGCTCCGAAAGAGACGTTATTTTCCCTTTCTAGACAGTACGAGGTTACGTTAGATGACTTGAAGAAATGGAATAACCTTACCGATAATGCGCTCAATGTTGGACAGGAAATTATTATTAAAAAGAAATCGACCTCATCAGAAGTTGCTCAGACCTCGGTCTTCAAAGATAAATTGCCGGATGCGAAGACTTTGCGCGGGGTACATACCGTTACAGCTAAGGAAACTCTGTTTTCCATTTCAAAGATGTACGGAGCTACTGTGATGCAACTGAAAGAATGGAATAAGCTTACGGGTGATGAACTGAAGCCGGGGCAAGTAATTTACGTGTTGCCTCCGGTGAGCACAAACGAAACATATCGATCAAGCGAATCGAGTCAGGTAGTTTCAAAGCCTGTACAAGAAATAAAGATTTCTGAGTCCGTCATCGGCTCTGACGAAATCCATGAAAAAGGAATGGCCGCTTTACTGGAAGGCACAGATGGAAACCGCAAATATTTGGCGCAGCATAGATCAGCAAAGCCCGGCTCTATTATTAAGGTGCGCAACGAGGCTAACAAGCAAGAGGTTTTTGTGCGGGTGGTAGGCCAACTTGATTCAACGGATGAAACTTTGGTTAAGATTTCTAAATCTGCTTTTGATCGCCTCGGATCAAACGATCAGCGGTTTGCTGTAGAAGTAATCCGATTTAAATAGAATACTTATGAAGGCATGGGCACCAATATTCTTTCTTGCCTGTGTTCAGATAGCATTGGCACAAAATCTTGTTCCCAATCCAAGTTTTGAAAAATACTATGACTGTCCCACTACTTATAATGAACAAGGTTCAAGTAAAAATCTAGCGCCTGGTTGGGTCTCTCCTACATTAGGTACTCCCGATTTGTTTAATCGCTGTAGTTTCGGCAATTCAGGTGTGCCTCACAATTGGGCTGGTATTGCACAAGCGCACAATGGATTTGGCTACTCAGGCATCTTTGGCTACAAGGACAACAGCGACTACAGGGAATATCTTCAAGCAAAATTGACTCGTCCTTTGCAAGAGGGAAGAAAGTATAAAGTTGAGTTTTATTTTCGGCTTTCGATTTATTCAAAATACAGCATTGATCGGATAGGTGTTTTGCTTTCCGATTCTATGCAACATGTGCCTCACTATAATAGGTGGCAAGTGCAGCCTTCATTTACGCATGTGATGGATTCGGTCTATAGTAAAAAAACGGGATCGTGGAATCATGTCCTTTTTGAGTACGAAGCAAGGGGAGGCGAACAGTTTATCAGTATTGGAAATTTCTCAGCGAATGATGAGGTTCAAAAATTTCATTTAAGTTTTTCAAAAGCAGATGAACCACTGCTTAACAAAGCAGCCTATTTTTATATCGATGACGTTTCTGTTACACGCATTGAAGGTTCAGCTGCTGTGGTGGATTCGGTTGACCTCGCTACCAAGAAAGTAATTAAGCCCAACGAAGTATATATTTTAAAACACATTTACTTTGATTTTGACAGCTATAGTTTGATGCCACTATCAGAGCCCGAGCTAAACATTTTAGTTTCCATCATGAAAAAAAACCCAAAGTGGAAAGTGGAGTTGAGCGGTCACACCGATGATAAAGGCAATAATTTGTATAATTATAACCTGTCGCTTAATCGGGCAAAAAGTGTAGGATGGTATTTGATACAGAGCGGTATAACTCCCAATCGAGTTATCTCTAAAGGGTTCGGTAAACTCAGGCCATTGAGCAAAGCCAAGACTGAAGAAGCCCGCGCAATTAATAGAAGAGTTGAAGTGAAGTTTTTAGGGAAATGATGAAATTCAAACTTTTGAAATGTCAAGTCATAGTTTGCCTTTGGTTGATTGCTCAATTGGGCTTCGCGCAGAAAAACTTAGTGCCTAATCCGGGGTTTGAAGATTACGTTAGATGCCCTGTGAGCTTTAGCACTGACCCGCTTCACTTTGGCCCAAATAATTGGAATTCCCCTTCGCAGGGCACCCCGGACTATTATAACAAGTGCAGTATTGGCGATATGCATGTGCCCAATAATTGGGCGGGTGTTTCACATGCTCATTCAGGTATGGGTTATGCCGGAATTTATGCCTGGAGCACAAGTAAAAAAAATTACCGGGAATTTGTACAGTGTAAATTGGCCGAACCACTGAAGACTGGTTTTTTTTACAAGATTCGATTTTTTTACCGCCTCTCTTCGTATTCAGTTTATGCCATTGATCGTATAGGTTTGGCGTTGTCCAATGCGGAGGTAAAAGTCAGCTACGATACGTTGCTTGATATTAAACCTGTTATAAGCGAAATCAAGAATTTAGAGACACTCACTAATGCCTGGCTTTCGGCTTCGGCAAAGATTCAGGCAAAAGGAGGGGAGCAGTACCTGATCATCGGAAATTTTTCGACTAATGATTCCACTGAAAGCATGAAAATTGACTATCGGGAGGGCAAAAGCCTGATGTTGGGTAGTAACGCGTATTATTATATTGATGATGTCAGTGTCATGCAGGATGAAATTACAGTTGCTGATAATGAACAATATATTGAAGCACCTAAGCTCAACGAAATTTATATTTTGAAGAACATTCATTTTCAGTTTAACAGCTATGAACTTTTACCATCTTCATTTACTGAACTTGATGTTCTCATCTCTATTCTGAAGAAGAACCCAAATTGGAAAGTTCAACTGAGTGGTCACACAGATGATCAAGGCACGGAGGAGTACAATCTTCTTCTATCGCGAAACCGTGCCAAAAGTGTCGGAGATTATTTAATGCAAAAAGGAGTAACCAGTGAACGAATACAAACGCTGGGATTTGGCAAACAAAAACCGATTCACGAAAGTACTGACGAAGCAGCCCGTGCTATCAATCGGAGGGTAGAAGCAAAATTCCTCGATTGATCAAGTGAAAGCCCCTGAGAAGAATTCCATTGAAGAACTAAAAGATTTCCTTGACGGGAAAGCTTATCATTTCAATCAACCGAGTTTTATTGAACTTGATCCGATTTCGATTCCTCACCAATACCAAAAGAGGCAAGATATTGAAGTTGCAGGACTGATTGCAGCAGTGCTTGCCTGGGGGCAGCGGGTGACAATTATAAATAAGGCAAAGGATTTCCTGAATCGCATGGATGATTCTCCTTATGATTTTTTATTGAATCATAAATCAGAAGATTTGAAACAATTCAAAAATTATAAACATCGCACGTTTAATGAAACCGATGCACTGTATTTTGTAGAATTCCTTTCACAGTTCTATCAAAAATATGATTCGCTTGAAAAAGCATTCGCGATATGCATAACTGATGATCATACCGGCAATGGATTGATTAATTTCCACCGCCTGTTTTTTAGCCTGGAAGATTTTCCATTACGAACAAAAAAGCACATCCCAACTCCAGAAAGGAAGTCCGCATGCAAACGAATAAATATGTATTTACGATGGATGGTTCGCCAGGATAACAACGGAGTTGACTTTGGAATTTGGAAAAACATCTCGCCATCACAACTGATCTGCCCCTGCGATCTTCACGTGGAGCGAGTGGCCAGAAAATTAAAACTTATCAAACGAAAGCAAATGGACTGGGAAACTGCACTTGAACTAACCGCTAATCTGAAAAAGCTTGATCCGGCCGATCCAGTGAAGTATGACTTTGCACTTTTTGGATTGGGTGTGATGGAAAAATTTTGAAACATGAATTCAATTTTGTGATCAACGGCATTCGGTTATCATAAAATTATTTTACCTTTCTTTTAAATAGAGATACGACCATGAACCTAAACACTGAAGCAGAAAATAAAAATACCTTCGATGCAATCGTTGTCGGAACAGGCATAAGTGGTGGCTGGGCAGCCAAGGAATTATCTGAAAAAGGTCTGAAGACACTTGTACTTGAGCGGGGGCGCAATGTGAAACACCCCGATGATTACCCCACCACAAATAAACATCCGTGGGAGCTAGCCAATGCTGACCGGCCTACGAGGGAAGATTTGGAAAAGCAAGGGGTTCAAAACAGGACTGGCTATACCGTTAGGCAAAGTTCGAAACATTGGTTTGTCAATGACCTTGAGCATCCATATACAGAGACTAAACGCTTCGATTGGATGCGTGGCTACCACGTGGGAGGCCGCTCGATTATGTGGGGCAGACAAAGTTATCGTTGGAGTCCAATGGACTTCGAATCAAATGCAAAAGACGGTTATGGTGTTGACTGGCCTGTTCGCTATGAAGAGATTGCTCCTTGGTATGACTACGTAGAATCTTATGCCGGCATAAGCGGTCAAGCAGAAAATTATCCATATCTGCCCGATGGCAAATTCCTGCCACCCATGGATTTGAATTGTGTAGAGCTGGAATTGAAGAAGGCAGTAAAAGAAAAATTTGACCGATTGCTTACCATTGGCCGGGTGGCACATGCAACTGCGCAGTTGCCGCACACGCCATGGCGAGGCACTTGCCAGTTCAGGGATTTATGTATTCGTGGTTGTCCGTTTGGTGGGTACTTCAGCAGTAACTCGTGCACCATTCCTGCGGCTGAGAAAACAAACAACATGACTTTGAGACCAAACTCAGTAGTTTATGAATTGATTTATGACGAGAAGAAAGGCAAGGCTACAGGCGTAAAAGTACTCGATGCCGAAAGTGGGGAACAGATGGAATTCTACGCTAAAGTGATTTTTCTGTGTGCATCGACTTTTGGCTCTACTTACATTATGTTGAATTCCATTTCTAATCGTTTTCCGAATGGATTTGGAAATGATAGTGGCGAACTTGGCTGCAATGTTATGGATCATCATTTAGGTGCAGGCGCTAGTGGCAGTTTTGATGGGTTTGAAGACAAGTATTATTCTGGTCACCGCCCGAATGGATTTTACATTCCACGTTACCAAAATGTGGGCAAAGACAAGCGCGATTACTTGCGTGGGTTTGGCTACCAGGGAGGTGCAGGACGCGGAGGATGGAGTCGTGCCGTGGCTGAACTTTCAATTGGCGCTGACCTCAAACAGTTAGTTACATCGCCAGGCAAGTGGGGGATGGGCATGACCGGCTTTGGTGAGTTCCTTCCGGTACACAGCAACCGCATGACAATCAATAAAAACAAAAAAGACAAGCACGGTCTCAGTGTCATCGATTTTGATGTCGAGTACAAGGAAAATGAATATAAGATGCGTAAAGATATGGCCAATGATGCAGCTGAAATGCTGGAAGCGGCCGGAGCAAAAAATGTTCATACGTATGATCATGTTGCAGGCCCGGGCATAGGCATTCACGAGATGGGTACTGCACGTATGGGAAAAGATCCGAAGACGAGTGTGCTCAATAAGTTCAATCAAGTGCACGCATGCAAAAACGTGTTTGTTACTGACGGATCGTTTATGGCATCGTCTGCCTGTCAAAATCCTTCACTCACTTATATGGCTTTTACTGCACGAGCGGTTGATCATGCAGTGAATGAATTGAAGAAACAGAATTTGTAAACTCGGTCATTTAGATTTTGAATTTTAAAATTTTGAATCAGCGTATGAAAACATTAATCGATAGAAGAGAAGCCCTTCGCAGAACGGGTATGATCATGGGAGCTGCAGTGTCGGCTACAACCATTGCTGCGTTTTTGGAAAGTTGCAAGAATGTTCCGGACCTCAATTACAAGCCTGTTTTCTTCAATGAGGATCAAGCTCGATTAATCAGCGAGGTGGCTGAGATTATTTTGCCGAAGACGGATACACCCGGGGCAAAGGATGTGGGTGTTCCTAACTTCATCGACATGCTGATCAACGATTGTTACAAACCGGAAGACCAGAAAAGTTTTGTTGAAGGCTTAACCAAACTGGATGAAGATGCGAAAAAGAGCTACGGAGATAGTTTTATTCAACTCAGCGCAGAAAAGCAAAAAGAGTACGTCAAGAAAACGCACGATGAAGCGATTGGTGCAATGAAGAATGATAAGGCTATGCCACGTCCATTTATTATAAAACTTAAAGAGCTTACCATGCTCGGTTATTTTACCTCCGAACCAGGCGCAACACAAGTTCTACAGTACAATCAAGTGCCGGGTGCTTATCACGGATGCATACCACTGGCCGAAGCTGGAAATGGGAAAACGTGGGCTTGACTTTTCTAAAGATTAACATCTGATAGCATCCAGCACAGACTAAGTATCCTTTCTCAAATTTAGACGTGAGATTTCGCTACTGTTCAAATTTTGCTAAGGCATTTGGATAATCCACTGTTATTTTAAAATATTGAAATGCTGAACCACCCACAGCGCCAACAATTTTCTTATCCATCCATTGAGACATCCATTCTGTAAAGTTCTTGTCAGGTCGTGATGTAAACCAAACAGGGCCAACTGTATGTCCGCCAATCTTTATGCTGGGCACTTCAATCATATCCGGCAGGCCGCCATTTTTAATAGGAAATTGATCAGCATGAGTAATAATCCTCCAATCAGAATGTTTCTTTTTCCATTTATCCATAATGGAACCAATAATAAATGAAGTGGCTCTTGTCTTATCTGAAGTCTGTAATTGCATTCGGGCTGAATCGGTTAAAAGCACTGTAGCACCTGTATCGAACAGCATATCCAGTGTATCGCTATCAACAATGATTTGTACCCTTGGGAAATTGATCTCTCTTTTTCCGAACGTATCGACTACAAAACCAAGTTTTACGACATCGCTGTCAGTAGAAGATCCATGAAATGGCATACCAACAGTTAGTTTTTTTTTTAGGTAATCAAATTCCCAGATTTGATCTTTAAACCAGTGCTGCCCCAACATTCCTGCTTCAGGCGTTTTGAAATTAAGAAAAGGAGAGCCATGAGGCATAGAAAACATAATTTGTTCTCCATTTATATTGGGTTTTGGAAATTTTTCATCATTGCATAAGGAGGTAAACTGTACAATTTTTCCTTTTTGATTGTCAAATTCTCTTTCTTCAGATGGAATGCCATAAGCAGTCAATACACTATCAAGTACAAATAAGCCGCCTCCTGTGTCTGTCATAAATACCAGTGTATCATTTTTTGGCCCCAGCATTTTTGCAAAGAACCTTCCGTTGTACAATTGACTGGGAATCTGATAAGGCTCATGCTTTATGGTCGAAGCATTTTTAGATTCACGACAACTCAGCAAGCTTGTCAATAAGAATCCTATAAGAAGTAGTTTATTCATAATGCTGCTTGTACGTCTCGTTGTGGGGCCAAGTTTCTTCCTGAAACAAATCAATAACGAATAGCTGATTGTTAAGGACTAATAAGTGTTTCAAAATGACAGATAATATCCAATTGCCGGGATAATCTTTACCAAGGCCATTTTTTGTTCATTTTAAGTATGAATAAGAAAATGCCCGATTATATTTGATTTAAATATTAAAACCCCGCCTCCTACTCATCAATCGCACCTTTTGACCTATGCCTGTTCAAGAAAAAAAAACAAAAGCACTTTGGTGGATCATTGCGGCCTCCTCAGTTGGTACGCTGATTGAATGGTATGACTTTTACATTTTCGGAAGCTTGTCAACCATTTTGGCGCAGCAATTTTTTCCGAAGGGAAACCCTGCTGTTGCATTTCTCTTAACGTTGGCCACTTTCGCAGTCGGGTTTGTCGTTCGACCTTTTGGAGCGCTCGTCTTTGGTCGGTTGGGTGATATTGTTGGGCGCAAGTACACTTTCTTAGTCACGCTGGTTTTAATGGGCGGGTCAACGTTCCTTATCGGTTTAGTTCCCAACTATGAAACGATCGGTTTGTTTGCACCTCTTATCGTTTTGCTGTTGCGATTTGTGCAGGGCCTTGCTCTCGGGGGCGAGTACGGTGGGGCCGCCACGTATGTTGCTGAGCATTCGCCTGAAGGTAAGAGAGGATTTTATACCAGCTTTATTCAAACCACCGCAACGCTTGGGTTATTTGTTTCACTTGGCGTGATACTCAGTGTTCGCCAGTCCATGGAAGTAGATGCATTCAACTCATGGGGCTGGCGCATTCCATTTTTGATTTCAGCAATTCTTGTAGCTATCTCAGTTTACATCCGTTTGCGAATGCAAGAGTCTCCTTTGTTTGCCAAAATCAAGGCCGAAGGGAAAATTTCTAAAAACCCGATTAAAGAAAGTTTCGGAAAAAAAGAAAACCTGAAGTTGGTGTTGCTTGCGCTTTTCGGTGCAGCCGCAGGACAGGGAGTTATTTGGTATACAGGTCAGTTTTATGCTTTGTCATTTATTCAAAAAACGTGCAGTATCGAATTTGTGCAGTCGAATTACATCATTGCCACTGCATTGTTAATCGGAACTCCATTGTTTGTTTTTTTTGGATGGTGGAGCGATCGGGTTGGTAGAAAATACATCATGATGACGGGAATGATTTTGGGAGTACTGCTCTATCGACCAATCTATCAGAAAATGTACTCCCTCACTGATGTCAGCAAGAAAACAGAAATAGAGAGCGGGCGCACTATCGAGCGAACAACTTCTTACAATCTGGAGGGAGACACCATCGTCATTACTTCGTTGCTGAAGACTTTTCACGACAAGACCGTTCAAGCCGAAGTAAAAAAAAGGGCGGTCAAGAGAGACAAGTCCGTTGTTGAAGAAATAAAAAAGGAAACGACTTTAACCGGATCAAATTATTGGTGGATGGTCGCCATGATTTCTTTGCAGGTGATTTTCGTTACCATGGTGTACGGGCCGATCGCAGCATTTTTAGTAGAACTATTCCCGACTAAAATAAGATACACTTCGATGTCACTTCCGTATCATATCGGCAACGGAATTTTCGGAGGACTTACTCCCTTTATCGCCACAGCCATTTATGAATACAGCAAATCAGAAAGTAACCCAAGTGGAGATCCTATCGCGGGATTGTGGTATCCGATTATCGTTGCAGGGATTTGTTTTGCGGTGGGGATGATTTTTCTAAAAAACAAAAGAGCAACTACTCATGAAGAATAGTCGCTCTCAAACATTTTTTGTTATAAAAGTTATGGCTTCTTATCTGTAAGCAATTTGACACCAAGAATGCTTTCCAATACAGAAGCGTCTTTGTTGCCTCCGCCTCCGTTCATATAAGTAGTAGGCAATACAATTTTAGAAAGAGCTTCGGCTACACCGATCTTCGTATCCTTTTCAAACTGCGCGCGTTCTTGTGGGGTCAAACCGGCAGTAACTAATCTTGCGTTCGCGTACGATTTTGCATCTGCATCGGTCTTTACTTTTTGAGCCTCCAATAGTGCAGTCTGTGCTTGCAAAGCAGCTACTTCTTTTTCCTGTTGTGCTTGTGTTATCGCCTGGGCCTTAATTACTTCTTGTTCCCATTTTGCTTTTGCTGCAGCAGCTTTTCCTTGCAGCTCAGTGGTAATTGCATCCTGTTCTGCTTTTTTAGAATTCGCGATAGCGGTTTGCACTTGCATGTAGGCCTGCTGTTGTACTTTGATTTGATTTTCAACTTCTACATCGTAATCAATAGAGTTCAGCGCAAGTCCTTGCAGATTGACACCGTAAATTTTTACACTTGAGACTTCCTGTCGCATAGGCATGCCTTTTTCATCTTGCACGATTTTAACTACAGTCACCGTCTTGTCGGTGTTCATCAGATCATCGTGAACTTTAATATCTTCTTGTCTCGTTCGATAAACCCCATTGATGGATTGATCTTCAATAAACGAAAGCAAATCATTTCTTTTTTCCGCTGACGATTCTTTCGATGACATCAACGGGCCTGTCATGTAAACCGCTTTCGTCACCACTTGTCGAATCAATTGTTGTTCCACTGCCTCTTGTGAACCAAAGTCAGTGTGAAGTTTTAGCGTGGCTTTGTCATCGCTGGGCATGTACCAGCGCACAGAGCCAGAAATCTGACCATGACCACCATCATTGAAACGGATTTTAATGGATTGATCTTCATTGACAGTGTTTTTTCCTTCATCTTTTTTACTACTAAACCAAAATTGATTCGATTTTTTATAGTGTGTAGCTGTACCAAAACCTTGGAACACTGGCCCGGGGGTGGTGTAAATAGATATCTTTCCCGAGAACACACTTTGAATGATCACAATTTCAGAGTTGTCAACATTCTCCACCATTTTTCCGGAGAACAGAATAAGAATCAACGCAAGAATTCCGAATCCGATCATCAGAATTTTTCTTGAATTAAGAGGAGGAACAGTCATGTTTTGCAATGGGTTTTGCATATAGATTAAAGTTTAAGTTTGGTTTAATTATTAAAAAGGTTGTCTGACTCTTCTTTGAGTTCTTCAGCAGACTTGAATTTTTTATTCACTTCATTTTGAATCGTTTTTACTTCTTTGATTTTCTCTTTGGCCTTAGCCAGTTCTTCCTCAAGAGAGGGCTCCTTTTCAGGTTCAGGCTGGGGAGTTTCAGCTCTCTTTCGGAAAGATTGAAACAAAGGCTTTCCCGTCAGGAGCGGATAAAAAAACTCAGTGATAGAAAGTAAAACAATAGCCGCAAGTAGTGCGAATTCGAGTAGAGCCCACATATAATTATTGGATTTGGTTACGAGATTTGAGACGACAAGAAACGAAATTAGTCCTTTCGATTAAGTGATTGCCGGGTGAATATTTAGTCCATGGTTATGGCGTTGGAAGCCCTTGTTTTTTGGCCCCTTTGATGCATGTTTATACGGTGAATGGGCAAAAGTAAACGATCTTTTTTCAACATTATTTGAGAAGAATTCCTTTTCCTGACTTGCAATTGATTAGAAAATTCAACACTAAAATGTAGTTTGCAATTAAAGAATTTAGAGTGGCAAAAAAATCGACATGGACCACCATTGGCAAGCGAAAGATTGAACTCTCAAATCTTGGGAAAGTTCTTTTTCCGGATGATGGAATTGTCAAAGCCGAAGTGATTGAATATTATTTGAAAATAGCGCCCACACTTTTAAATCATGTCAAAGGTCGTGCGCTTACCTTGATTCGCTTTCCTGATGGGGTGGGAGGTGAAATGTTTTATCAAAAGAACCGGCCCGAGTGGGCGCCCGATTGGATCGAGTTCGAAACATTGGGCAAAGAGAAAAAAGATTACATCATCGCCACCGAGCCTGCATCGTTAGTGTGGCTCGCCAATTTGGCCGCACTTGAACTTCACCAACTGCACAGCCGCAAACCGAATTATGAATTTCCGGATTACATGGTGTTTGATCTCGATCCGCCTGAAGGTTACGCGTTTTCAAAAATAACGGAACTCGCATTTGAGTTGAAGACTCACGTTGAAAGCTTTGGTTATACTGCCTTTGTAAAAACGACAGGAGGGAAGGGGGTACACATTTGTTGCCCGCTCGAAGCGAAGTTTGATTTTCACGCTGTGTTTGAAGCAGCGCAATTGATTGCAACACCATTCGTGGATAAAAATCCGACCACTACAACACTTCATATAAAAAAAGAAGCGCGCAAAGGCCGTGTGTTGATTGACATATATCGGATTCGATCTGGTCAGAGCATTGTTTCGCCTTACAGCTTGCGTGGAAGAACCGGTGCACCAGTTTCTATGCCGTTGACATGGGACGAACTTTCAAAATTGAAGGACCCAAAAGAACACAACATCCTGAATGCAGTAGAAAAAGTGCTGCGCGATGGCGATGCGTGGGAAGGAATGGACGTGTATGCAATAGAAATTCACACGCAAAGAAAAAAATCAGTAGCGAAAGAGTTGCCTGTAAACCAAAAAAGAAAAACACCAGCACAATTAGAATCTTACGAAAAGAAACGCGATTTCAAAAAAACTTCCGAGCCTAAACCTGTCGTAGATATCAGCGGTGGAAATAATTTTGTGGTGCATCGGCATCATGCTACCAACTTGCATTATGATTTGCGCCTTGAGCAGGATGGCGTCTTGAAATCCTGGGCGGTGCCGCGTGGATTACCCCCGCATCCGGGGGTGAAGCGGTTGGCAGTTCAAACCGAAGATCACCCAATGAAATATCTCACCTTCGATGGGAAAATCCCCAAAGGTCAATATGGTGGTGGCGACATGTGGATTTATGCGTTGGGAAAATATCAAATCACGAAAGACAAGAAAGACGGATTTTATTTCCGGTTGAGCAGTAAGGAAGTAAATGGAGAGTACCGGATTTATAGAATCAAACAAAAAGAATTTTTATTAGAGCGGGTAGACGAACCGCAAGTTAACTTTTTGCATCAAGATATTGAACCGATGCTTTCAGCGAGTGCAGAAAAAATTCCGCCTAGCGATGATTTTATTTATGAAGTAAAATGGGATGGAATCCGAGCGATCGTTGTGTTAGAAGACGGACAGATAAAAATCAGCAGCAGAAATAAAAACAACATCACCAAACAGTTTCCCGAACTGCTTGACGCAAAATCGTTTCGAGCCAATTGTGGTGTCTTCGATGCCGAGATTGTTTGTCTCGATAAATCCGGCAAACCGGAATTTAAAAGAGTGATCAACCGTCTTCAGACTTCAGGCGATTCCAACATTCAAAAGCTGAGCAAAAGCAGTCCTGCTTACTGCTACATTTTTGATTGTCTTTACCTCGATGGAAGAAGTTTGGTGAACGAGCCACTGCTCAAACGAAGAGAGTGGTTGAAGGACGCTATCCACGGAGGCAAAGCCTATCGCATCAGCGACATCGAAGAAGACGGCCAACTGTTGCTCGATGCCGCGCGCACACATGCACTCGAGGGCATCATGGCCAAGCGCAAAGACAGCAAGTACCTGCCCGGCAAGCGCACGGATGCGTGGGTGAAAATAAAAATCCGCAACACACGCGAGGTTGTGATCATCGGCTACAATCCCGGCAAGGGCAACCGTGCCAACGCCTTTGGCGGACTGCACATAGCCGAGCGTGAAGGCGACAATTTAATTTACCGCGGCAAAGTTGGCACCGGCTTTGACGATGCCACTCTCAAAGAAATTTTTGACGATATCAAAAAACTGAAAGAAATAAAAAAACCCATCCCACAAAAAACACTGGACGACAAAACAAGCAAGTGGGTAGAACCCACACTGATTGCCGAAGTCACCTATGCTTCACTCACCCCAGATAAAATTTTTCGAGAACCTGTGTTTGTAAGGATGAGACCGGATTTGAGTTAGCCAGACAGAATCTGCGATTCTTAGGAGGATGCTTGGATTTAGGGTGATTGAGACAGCTAATCATTTGAGTTAAGGGATCATTTAATTAATTTTGCTCTCTATGAAAGTCCTTCTCGATATCAAAGACAGTAAAGCAGATTTTATTCTTGAGATGCTTAAGGGGTTTCCCTCTTATGTCAAAACAAAGAAGATTACCGAATCTAAGGCAGATCTATTGATAAATCTTAGAGAAGCTGTTGAGGAAGTAAGGCTGCATAAACAAGGCAAAATCAAATTGAAGACTGCTCAAGAGCTTCTGAATGAGCTATAAAATATTTCCTACACATCGATTTGAGAAGGAAATAAAAAGACTTTCGAAAAAGTATCCTTCACTTCGAAAGGAATATGCTGAGTTAATTTCACTGTTAGAGCAAGATCCTGAAACTGGGATTTCCATTGGAAACAGATGTTACAAAATCCGAATCGCGATTGCAAGCAAGGGAAGAGGTAAGAGTGTAGGAGCAAGAGTAATCACATACGTTTACGTATTGACCGAAACGATTTATCTTTTAACCATTTACGATAAATCAGAAAAATCTGATGTTCTTGAAAATGAGTTGCGTGAAATGATTTCTGAAATTTCTTTTTAAAGATGCATGACTGACCACTCACTTTATCTCAAAAATCTTTGGTATCTCGCGTTTCATGGTTCATCATTGAAGCAAGGTAAACTTGTTGGCAAAGAGATCCTTGGAGAAAAAATTGTTTTTGGCCGAGACAAAAATGGAGCCCCTTTCGCTTTGCGCGATAATTGTGCGCATCGCGGAGTTCCGCTTTCACAAGGATGGTTTAAGAATGATACGATCCAATGTTGCTATCACGGTTGGGAATTTGGTACTGATGGCGTTTGCAAAAATATTCCCGCACTTCCGCCAGGAGGGACCGTTGATGTTTCGAAGATTAAGGTCTTTCAATATCCCTGCAAAGAAATCAGCGGAACAGTTTGGGTTTACATTCCTGAAAAGAAATTGCCGAATGTGGAACCAAAGATCCCCACGCCTGATTTGATTTTGGCCAGCAATAAAAAATTTCTTCATGTAGAGACTGTGACATTGCCCGCAGACATCGATCACTCAGTGATTGGGTTGATTGATCCATCTCACGTTACGTTTGTTCATCAATCCTGGTATTGGCGCTCGGCAAAAAAATTAAAACTAAAAGAAAAGAAATTCGAGCCAACGCCTCTTGGCTTTAAAATGGTGAGACATGCACCATCCAATAATTCCAAAGGCTACGGCATTTTGAAAGGAGGTACTTCAACGGAAATCACTTTTGAAATACCTGGCATTCGTACTGAACACATCAAAGTAGGGGAGAAGAATGAAATTATTTCTATAACCATACTTACTCCGCTCAACGAACGTGAAACTGAGCTCACGCATATCTTTTACAGCTCTCTCGCTATCTCCCGTTGGTTCTGGTGGCCGTTGAAAAGATTGGGTAAACAATTCATTGGGCAAGACCTGGGCGTATTTAGAAAACTAAGTGAAGGGTTGAAATCAAAACCAACGCTTTCGCTCATAGGCGAACCCGATATGCAAGCACGTTGGTATTATGAGATCAAACGCCTGTGGGCCATCTCGCAGCAAAACAATGAGCCGTTCGTCAACCCGGTGAAGCCGCAAGTGCTTCATTGGGTGACTTAATGTAAATCAGCTCTTATTTTATTTGAATTTTTCTTGGTTCAGTAAGAATATTCAGGCGCTGAAATCCCGTTGCATCGAAGATAAGTCACGGCTTGCCCTCGATGATGAGTGATGTGGTCAATGGTGGACAAGAACCCTAAAACTGTGGCGTTATTAATTTTTATTTTTTCAACAGTCGCCCTCAGTGCATCGTAAGCCCGGTTGATGTAATTGATCACATTAGTTTTATCCTTTTCTGTTGCGGGGGGACTCCAATCGGTCTTTATTTTTTTGATGTTGTTGTCGTTCCACCATTCGATGCCATAGGCAATGTGATGAAGTAATTCTCTGAAACTCCAAACTGTTTCGGTTGGCTTTGAATCGTAGAATTTTGAGGGCATGGCTTCAGCAACGGCTAACGTGTAGTTTCTTGAATTTTCCAATGTAGTCAGCAATAGATCTTTCATAGCTTTTTTTTTATCAAAAGTATAAGCAAACGTTTTTTTCGACTTAAGGAATCTTGCTCTTTTTTCTAAGAAAGGACTTTTGCAGATCTGAATTTTGCCGGTGGGGAATTGTACTTGTTTCTAAATGCCAAAGTGAAATGCTCAATGCTGTTAAAACCTGAAGAAAAAGCAATGTCGGCTATGGGTAAGGTCGTATTTCGCAAAAGCAATTCCGAGTTTTTGAGGCGGATGTTCAATAAAAATTGATGTGGTGAATACGAAGTAAAAGTTTTGAAAATACGGCTGAAATGGAAAGGACTTGCGCAGCAGTATGAAGCAAGCTCCATAAGGGAAATGTCGTTTGTGTAGTTTTGTGTGAGGTATTCCTTCGCCTTCTCGATCGTGATCAGATGATTTTTCTTCAAGCGTGAGTTGATTCGGTAATCCGGTTTGTAGTCGGTGAGATTGTTTAAAACCGTTTCAACAACCTCGATCACCAAATTGTCGATATTCAGTTTGTCGGATTTGCTAATGATCGATCGGAGGATCAGAAAATGAAGGAACTCAATTTCGGGTTTTGTTTTGAGTAATGTGGAGTGAAGGTCATTATCAAATAAGAACTTTACACCTCCATATTGCTCCATTAGCTCGTTGTAAAAACTGAGCTTAAAATCGAAGATGGTACACTCATCAGGGACAGCATGTGCGTGCGTAACTGTTCGTTCGTAGTAAGGCTTTGTGACTAAAATGCAACCATTGTACGAATCCAGCGAATGGCGAAATACATTGAAAAGAAAATTCCCTTTGCGCACGAAACTGATGCAAAAAGACTCACCATATTCCGGCTTTGAAGTGCGGCAATCGGTGCATCGACATTTGAAGTCAAGCACACGATAAAAATCCGATTCGTACAGCGTGTGGATGTCGGCCTCCATATTTGAAGAAAAAAATAAAAGCAAACCTGTAAGCCGGGTTCTGTACCCCGACAAGTCGGGGTGCCTATCATTTATCTAGCCGTACAGTCGCCTGCACGATCGAGCAGCCTACCCAACCACGCCAGCTTGCGCATGCCGCGGGCCGCGGCATCTTTCGAAGCGTGGCCTATTTGGCCTTTCAACCCGTAAGGCTTGCCATGCTCACATCATCACTGATATGCCGGTGAGCTCTTACCTCACCTTTTCACCTTTTCCCATCCCGACAAGTCGGGACGAGTAGTTTGTTTTCTGTGGCGCTATCTGTTTTCCTCCTGCGAAGAACCCTTCCCGTTAGGAAGTACGGTGCCCTATGTTGCCCGGACTTTCCTCCCCGACAAGTCGGGGCGATAAGCCGGTTTGCTTTGATGCAAAGTTAGTTCTGATAACTATCGGGAAAAACTTATTTATCTTAAATTTGATATACCCCAAACTGCACCTCTATATGAAACTCTCCTTCAGTTTCCTCCTGGTAATACTTTTTGTATTCAACTTTTCATTTGCCAAACCCAAGGCCGACACTGTAAAAGTCGGTGCATTCATCATCAGCATTCATGATATCAATTTTCATGATAAAGAATATACGGCCCGGTTCTGGCTTTGGTTTACTTATAATTATAATAAGGAACTGGATTTCTCAAAAGAACTGGATATCCCCAATGCAAAAGACATTGTGATTGATCAAGTCCTCTCTGATACTATCAATGGTAAAATTTGGGTACAATTGAAAATGAAGTGTACCATGAAAGAAGATTGGAAGGTGCATGATTTTCCTTTTGATAAACAGCATTTGAAAATCAATATTGAAGACGCAAACCGCGATGTTACGAGCCTTGTTTTTGTTGCTGATAACGAAGATAGCAGACTTAACCCCAATGAGGGGCTAAGCGGGTGGGTTATGGATAGTTTTAAAGTCGAAGCTACGCAAAGTCCGTACGACACACCTTTTGGTGATCCCAGGCCGGAAGTCAAAGGTCAAACGTACTCGGCTATTATTATTTCAATGAATATAGATCGAGAGGCACGTGGATTATTTCTTAAAATTTTCCTGGGAATGTACTTTGCATTTCTTATTGCGGTGGTGAGTTTTCTTTCGGAAACCAATGAAGTAGAGTCGCGATTTGGATTGCCGGTGGGCGGACTTTTTGCTGCCGTGGGTAATAAGTACATTATTGACTCAGTATTACCGGAGTCTTCGCAATTTAGTTTGGTAGATATTCTTCACAGCTTAACATTCTTCAGCATATTCGCCATACTGATGACTTCTGCAATTGCATTGAAATTACACAACAACAATAGGATTGATAGAGCTCATCAGATAAACATCACCGGAGCGATTGTGGTGATTTCCGGCTACATTTTAGCTAATATCTACTACATCGTCACGGCTTGATTACTCACTGCGCAAACTTTCTACCGGGTTTCGTACTGCACTTCTGATCGACTGATAAAATGTAGTAAGGAAAGCAAAGCCTAACGCGAAAAATGTTGAGATAGGAATGTACCACCAGGCTATTTCCGTTTTATAAGAAAAATGAGTAAGCCAGTTTTGCAGATACCACCAGGCTATAGGTGCTGCAATTGCCATGCTCACGATTATTAAAATAAAATACTCTTTCGTTAGCAGGGTCATTATGTTTTGAACATTAGCTCCCAAAATTTTTCGGATACCGATCTCCTTGGATCGAACTTCACTGGTAAAAGTAATGAGCCCCAAAAGCCCCAGGCAGGCTATAAGAATAGCAATAAATGTAAACGCGTTGAATATTTTTGACATTTGCTCTTCTGATTTGAACAATCGATCAAAAGCTTCATCCAGGAAATAATAGTCGAAAGGACGATTGCTCTTATATCTTTTGAAAATCGTTTGGATAGATTTCATTTTTTCACCCACATCAATTTTAGACGTCAGCCGGATGTACATTGCGCCCGCATATTTTGCAATTACGCCTGAAGTATCTGGTACTATACTTATTGCCATGCCGCCAACAGGACTGTGAAGGGATTCAAAATTGAAATCTTTGATAACTCCTGCTATTTCTGATTTGGAGGAACCGAGTTGCAAAGATTTGCCCAAATCTTCCTCGGCCAGTTTCAATTTGGTCAGACCCGATTCATTCACGATGATTTTCCCCATCAATTGATCTTCAGCAGGTTTTATTTTCCATTGAATATCAAGCGCTGAAAAGAATTGATCATCTACGTTGATGGTATTGATAAAAACATCTTCGTGGGTAGTTGGTGTTTGTGTAAAGAAAGCCGAAGTGCCTCCGTTGAATAAAGTAAAAGAGGCAGAAGCAACTTTTACAATCCCTGACTGATGCCTGAGTTCATTTTTAAGAGCAGCATAATGACTCGCTTCATCAGGATCAAGGTTTACTACCAGCACCATTTCTTTTGTAAGACCTAATTTTTGATTTTTCATAAAGCTCATCTGCTTTCCGATAACCAACGAGCAAAAGATAAAGCCTATTGAGGCCGCAAATTGAGTTGTTGTGAATCCCTTGCGTATCCAGGCACCATGCCCATTTCCGCTTACTTTACCTTTGAGTGTGTCAATAGGTTTAAATTTAGAAAGTAACAATGCAGGGTAACTGCCCGATAATAATATGCAAACCAAAAATAGAAATGCAATTAGGCTGATAAAAGTTGAACCTCGAATGAAACTAAGATCAATGGTAAGTTGAAGACTCTCCAAAAAGAACGGTAAAAAAAACTCTATCCATGCAAAAGCAAGAATGAAAGCGGTTATTGTCATCAGGGTCGACTCAAAAAAGAACTGAGAAGAGAGGTCAATTCGCTTTGCACCAATCACTTTACGAACACCCACCTCCTTCGCCCGGAGGGAAGCGCGGGCAGTAGTGAGGCTCATATAATTGATGAGCGCAAGAGCAAGAATGGTGATCGCAATAGTGAGGAATCCATACAAGTAAGTAGCGTTTGAGTTGCTGGCCGACATAACCAAATGCTGATCGACAAGAGGGTTAAGGAAATACTTTTCATCCACTGAAGCACTTGCTACTTTCTTCATGGTCTCTTCAACTTTGCTTTTGCTCACCTCTCCCTTAAGCAGCAGATAAGTTGAGTAAGCTCCTAAACTTGCCCGCGCATGCAGATATTGATTTTTTTCTGATTCGATTGTTCCAAGCGTTACAAACGATGCAACAAAATCAAATTGAATACTTGAGTTCGATGGAGGGTCTTTGGCCACACCAACTATTTCAAAGGATGATTCTTTATTGTAAGTCAAGACTTTTCCGATAGGATCTTGGTTGCCGAAATATTTTTCACTAGCTCGTGCGCTAATAATCAACTTGTTGGGCTGTGACAATAAATGATAATTGCCTTTGAGCAGAGGGAAAGAAAACACACTAAAAAACGAAGTGTCAGCAAAAATAAATCGGTTTTCAAAAAAAGGTTCACCGTTTTCGCGCTTAATGATGGCCTGGCCTTCTGCCTTCGTGCGAACGAAATTTTCCACCCCCCCATCATTTTGCAAAACCATTGGGCCGAATTGCGATGACATGGCAGTGACGTTAATTTCCTGACCACCATAATTCATTTTACCGGTAATTTGATAAATGCGATCGGCCTTTGAGTGAAACTCATCAAAACTGAATTCATGAAATACAAAGAGGGTAATCAGCAAGCAGGCGGCTACGCCAATTGACAGACCTAAAATGTTAATAAATGAATAGACTCTGTTTTTGTTGATAGAACGGATTGCGATCTTAAAATAGTTGAAGAGCATGTCGCAGGTTTAGGTTCTGGAGATTACTCAACAATGATGCCATGCCAAAATCATGTAAATTGTATTGCTGAAACTGATATTCAATTTAGGTCAATTTCAAGATCGGACGTTAGCGTCCCAAGAGCGATCAATTTAAATGGCCGTGATACTTTAGTTCTTTCTCACGTTCGGTCTCTTCTTTTTCGCGCTTGATGCGGACTTTGGCAGGCGGCCCCACCATGATGGGCACATTCTCGACTTCAATGTTGGCTAACTCAAGGCCATACATTTCTTCGGTTGAAAGGCTATGCTTTTTGATGTAACGATAACCCTGAATAACTAAGTTATCAAACGTTGAGATTTCACTATCAACGGACGCGAGCGAATGGAGGATGATAAATTTGAAATCGGCAGGCATGCTGTGTTTATGCAGCGAATCGTAGTGACTGATCAAATCGATCTCGGATGTTTCAGCTAAGTCGTGAAGGATTTTGTTGAATAACAAATTCACACGGTGGTCGGCCTTGAATCCTAATTTAATGCGAACAAAAAAACATTTTTTAGGAACGATGGTATCAACAGAATATTTCGAAGTGTATGGACTGTCAACAGTGTCCACATGTACAAACCAATACACATCAGCTCGCTTTGGTCGTTTCTTAAAAATAGAATATATAATGTTTGAATCGATATAGCGCTTACTATCGGCCACGGCCATGTAAACCAGATTTGTTGCTTCTTTGGGTATGGAGTTGTCGGCTTGCAAATCTTGAATCAAAGGAACATAATGTTTCAAGTCAACAAACTCTGTATGACGATCACGCAAGTGGCGCGCCTTCAAAAGAATAAACATCATCGCAAAAAATATTATTGCGATGCTATACGTAAACCAACCGCCCTGCTCGAACTTATGGAAGTTGGAAATGAGAAATAAAATCTCCAATGTGAAGAATATAATTCCTATGAATGCCGTGCGCACTCGCGAATGCTTTGCTGTACTGAAATAGAATACCAGCAACGTAGTGGTCATTAGCATATTAAGAATGATAGCCAAACCATAGGCACCCTCCATTGCTGATGAAACGCGGAAAATCCAAACCACACCAATTGATCCAATCATTAGAATCCAGTTAATGGCAGGGATGTATATTTGTCCTTTAATCTGACTTGGGTAACGCACCTTTGTACTTGGCCAAAGTTTAAGTTTCATGGCCTCGTTCACTAGCGTAAATGTGCCTGATATCAACGCCTGACTCGCAATCACGGCCGCCATCGTTGCAACCACAATGCTGAAAATCAAAAACTGCTCAGGTACAATTGAGTAGAAGGGAATTTGCCCATTAAGCACGGAACCTTGTTTGGTTAGCAACCACGCAGCCTGCCCAAAATAATTTAAGAGCAAGGCAATCTTCACAAATCCCCAACCTACTCTGATATTTCCTTTGCCGCAATGGCCTAAGTCTGAATACAGTGCCTCAGCCCCGGTTGTACACAAGAAAACTTCACCCAATAACCAAAAGCCCTCCGGATATTTTGTTAATAAATTCCATGCATAAACCGGATTAATTGCTCGTAGCACATGTAAGTTAGGAAGCAATTGAACCAGTCCAAGCAACCCAATCATAATGAACCATATCATCATGATTGGTCCAAAAGTTTTGCCAACGACATTGGTGCCGAATTGCTGAAAGAAAAAAATCAGAACGAGAATTACTATTACAATGGGAACTGTTGGGACATTGGGATAATCGATAGTTAGTCCTTCCACGGCAGCGGAAATACTGAAAGGTGGAGTTATAAACCCATCGGCAATAAGAGAGGCGCAACCAATGATTGCGGGAAAAATTACCCAGGCGGCTTTGTATCTCCGAACCAATGCGTACAATGCAAAAATTCCACCTTCACCTTTGTTATCGGCATTCAATGCAAGATAGATATATTTAAAAGTGGTGATCAGCGTGAGCGTCCAGAAAACGCAGCTCATCCCACCTAAAACTAAATCTTCGGTAATCGGCCTATTGCCAACAATCGCTTTGAATACATACAATGGAGATGTACCGATGTCGCCATAAATGATGCCCAACGAAACTAAGACACCGGCTGTTGTAAGTTTAATTGTGCGTGAGTCGTGGAAGTTTCCCATAAATACTGAGCGATCATTGGCATTGCCAGTGATCATCCGTTAACACATGAAATAATAAGTTAATAAAGTGGCGATTGAGGGGCATGTAGGGCCTGTCAGGCAAACGGACGCAAATTTAAGCCAACTCAAAGGATTTTATGCGTATAAAAAAAAATATTTTAGTAAGCCTTTTCCGGGGGATAAAACCCGTTGTACTTTTACCTATAACACATAATTAACCAATGTATGGCCAAAAACCTATTAACACTCTTCGTAGTTGTGCTCACTGTTGCCAGTTGCGATAATAAATCAGAGAAATTACAGACCCAAGTCGATTCATTGAAAGCCGAATTACAGACTAACCAAAAATTCGTTCAGACTTTACAAGATGTAGGTGTGCTGATGGACTCCATCGATGCTAACCGACAATTGCTTCGCGTGAATATGGTTGAAGGCACCACCTATGCCGACTATACTTCTCGTATGAAAGACATCAACAACTATGTAAAGGATACACAGAACAAAATCGAGGACCTTGAAAAGACATTGAAGAAATCGAAAGGTACAGCCAATGCGTATGCCGCCACGATTAAAAAATTGAAAGCCGATCTTGAAGCCAAGAATCAGGAAATTATCAAGCTGCAAGAATTAGTGTCCAGCTTGGGAAGCGAGAATCAGAATTTGATCACCACAAACAACTTACAACAAGCCGAGATCAATGATAAAGCCGCTCAGATCGAGTCAAAGAAACAAGAGCTTTCCTTGTTGGAGGAGAAAATCCAGCAGGTGCAATTGCAAAGCAAGATAAGCGAGGCCGATTCTTATTTTGCACGAGCACAAGCGATTGAAGAAGCGGCCAACCGCACCAAACTTGCCCCGCGCAAGAAGAAAGAAACTTATAAAGAGGCTATCGAGCTGTATAAGAAATCACTGAGCCTTGGCAAGACCGAAGCTCAATCAAAAATCGATGCGCTGAGCAAAAAGATTTAACTGATCTAAGTTTATGAATTGAGAGCCTCGATAAAAAAATCGAGGCTTTTTTTTGACCTTAAAAAGCGACCACTAATCTTTCTTAACCAATGCCGTTTTTACATAATACATTTTTTCAATGGCAGAAGGATCAAAAAGCTGTGCTTCTTTTAGTTTAGCTTGTAGCCATTTCTCAGTCGGAGTAATTCTCGTTTTTCCGTTGGTCAAGATTAGTGACAGGTCAAATCCCTTGACACAATTAGTCCAGCGATAAAACACTTTGTTTCGCTCAATGTAATACTCCAGCGCTGGAATTTGGGTTGTTCTCAAGTATTGATCAAAAACTTTTGAGTAATTCCTTTTAGCTTTCCCTGAAATGTAGTTTTCAATTTGCTGAGTGGTCACAGTTTGATGATAAAAGGTTTTGTTTAGCCCTCTCAATATTTCCCTGAACAGTTCGTCATCGTTAATGCTATGACGGATGGTGTGCAACATATTTCCACCCTTGGGGTACATATCTCCTGAACCACTCTTGTTTACATTGTAAGCCCCGATAATTGGTTTGTCGTTTCGTATTCCTTTTCGTGTCCCAACCACATATTCAGTAGCTGCCTCTTTTCCGTAGTAGTACTCGGTGAAAAGACTTTCTGAGTAATTGGTAAAGCTTTCGTGTATCCACATGTCGGCAATGTCTTTGTAGGTGATACTGTTGGCAAACCATTCATGCCCCGACTCATGGATGATGATGAAATCCCATTTCAGACCCCAGCCTGTTCCTGAAAGATCTCTTCCCCGGTATCCATTTTGGTAACCGTTTCCGTACGTTATCGAACTTTGGTGTTCCATCCCCAGGTAAGGTGTTTCCACCAACTTGTAGCCGTCTTCATAAAACGGATAAGGGCCAAACCAATATTCAAATGCTTTCAGCATCATTTTGGCTTGTTTGAATTGCACTTTCGCTTTCTCCAGATTGTAGGGAAGTACATAAAAATTCAAGTCAAGAATTCCTTTCTCTCCCTGAAGCGTGTCTGCAAAATGAACGTAGTTTGCGATGTTGATATTCACCCCATAGTTGTTGATGGGATTTTGCACAAACCAATGAAACGTTTTTGTTCCATCAGAATTTTCTATTGTGCTTCTGAGACGCCCGTTAGAAATATCGGTTAAGTTCTTTGGAACAGTAACACTGATCAACATACTGTCGGGCTCATCGTACATGTGATCTTTGCAAGGCCACCAGGCACTGGCGCCCAAACCCTGACAAGAAGTTGCGGCAAACGGATTTCCATCTTTATCATTTGTCCACTGGAAGCCACCTTGCCATGGAGGGTTCTTCGCAACTATTGGGTTGCCGGAGTATTCAATTGAAATAGATTCCTTACTTCCGATTTTCTGCACTTTCTTGAGTGTGATTAAATACGCGTTTGCGCCCTTCTTAGTGAAGCCCAGACTTTCATCATCTTGGGTGACCTTATCAATGGTAAGTGGTGGCTGAAGATCAATCTGCATTTCTTGTCTCGGACTAATGACTTTGTAGTGCACGGCCACCTTGCCCGAAATAAATTTATCCTCTGGTTTTACGTTTACATCCAGGTGGTAGTAGGTAAGATCCCACCAGGAGCGCTCTGGAGTAATTGAACCCCGTAACGTATCTTCCTTAGTAAAGCGATTGTCTTGAGCGTGGAGTTGGAGACTGACAAAGAGTGCTGCCGTAAAATAAATGATTTGTTTCATGAGACTTGGTCTTAAGAATTAAAATTAATAAACAAAAGAATATAGTATTGTTAGCAGTTGCGGATTGAATTATCCAAGTGGCAAGTGCAAAAAAAAGCCTCCCAAAATTTTGAGAGGCCCTTATCAAATAAAATATACCTTACTTCTTCTCCACAACCGGAAGGCTAACTTTCTCTATTTTCTCAATCTTCAGTTCCGGTTGATCAGCCTTTGCGCTGTGCTTCACAGTAGAAATATGCGGAGCAATGATCAACGCAACAATCGAAGATAATTTGATCAAAATATTCATTGAGGGACCTGAAGTATCTTTAAATGGATCGCCAACCGTATCGCCAGTAACAGAGGCTTTGTGAGGCTCTGATTTCTTGAAATACATTTGGCCGTTAATTTCTACACCTTTTTCAAAAGATTTCTTCGCGTTATCCCACGCACCACCTGCATTGGATTGGAAAATTCCCATCAACACCCCGGAGACAGTAAGACCAGCCAACATTCCACCCAACACTTCCGGACCGAAAGTGAAACCAACAATCACAGGAGTAAGTAATGCAATAGCGCCAGGGGCAATCATTTCGCGAAGCGATGCTTTAGTTGAAATAGCCACACACTTTTCGTATTCAGGCTGAGCTTTGTATTCCATGATGCCCGGAATCTCTCTGAACTGCCTGCGCACTTCGTTTACCATATCCATTGCTGCACGCCCAACAGCCGCGATAGCAAGAGATGAGAAGATGAAAGGAATCATACCACCAACAAAAAGTCCGGCAAGAACGGGAGCTTTATAAATGTCGATGGCTGTAATGCCGGATATTCCAACAAATGCTGCAAACAACGCGAGTGAAGTAAGAGCAGCCGAGGCAATTGCAAATCCTTTACCGGTAGCAGCTGTAGTGTTACCAACGGCATCCAAATTATCCGTGCGATGGCGAACTTCTTCAGGGAGCTGGCTCATCTCGGCAATACCACCTGCGTTATCAGCAATAGGGCCGAAAGCATCAATGGCTAATTGCATAGCAGTAGTGGCCATCATTCCTGAGGCGGCAATGGCAACACCGTACAATCCGGCAAAAGAATAAGAGCCTAAAATTCCGGCAGCCAAAACAAGAATCGGAAGACAGGTTGATTCCATTCCTACAGAAAGCCCACCAATAATATTTGTTGCATGACCGGTGCCTGATTGTTTAATGATTGATTTCACCGGGCGCTTGCCCATGGAAGTATAATATTCAGTGATCATGCTCATCAATGTACCAACCACCAAACCAATGATGATCGCGATAAAGACATCCATCGATGTAAATACAACTCCTCGATGCTCCATATTTGCAGGTAGCAAATAAGTTACGGCAAAGTAAGAGGCAATTGCCGTCATCACAATTGATGACCAGTTGCCAATATTCAGCGCATTTTGCACGCTGTCAGTTTCATTTTTAATTCTAACAAACCAAGTCGCAACAATCGAGAAAACAAGTCCAAGACCTGCTGTTACCATTGGTAATAAGATAGGAGAGAGACCGCCAAAGTTATCGGCAGCAGCAATCTCTTGCCCTAACACCATCGTAGCCAGAATTGTAGCCACATAAGACCCGAACAAGTCAGCACCCATACCTGCTACATCACCAACATTGTCTCCTACGTTATCGGCAATAGTCGCAGGGTTGCGAACATCATCTTCCGGAATTCCAGCTTCTACTTTTCCTACAAGGTCAGCTCCAACATCGGCAGCTTTTGTATAGATGCCACCACCCACACGGGCAAACAATGCAATTGATTCAGCACCCAATGAAAAACCGGCAAGAACCTCAATGGCTTTGCGCATGTCCAGGCCGGTAATGGCAGCTCCTTCGGGAACAAAATATTTATAAAACACGATAAACAATCCACCAAGACCTAATACTGCAAGGCTTGCCACTCCAATACCCATAACCGACCCTCCAGTAAAAGAAACATTCAAGGCCTTCGCTAGTGATGTGCGAGCAGCCTGAGTAGTACGCACGTTTGCCTTTGTAGCAATGCGCATACCGATAAATCCTGCAGTACCGGAAAGCATAGCACCAAATAAAAAGGAGATGGCTATGATAGGACTTGACTCTTCTATCAGTGTGCCTGACCAGCCTAATAATATGGCAGCGATCAAGGCAAATACTCCGAGAATTCTCCACTCTGCTTTTAAGAATGCCATAGCCCCACGTGCGATGTAGCCCGCCAGTTCTTGCATTTTTGGCTCACCGGCATCTTGTTTTATAACCCAAGAAGATTTGAATGCAGTTACGATCAATCCGAGGAGGCCGACCGCAGGAATTAGAAAGAGTACTAGGTTCACAGGAATTTAGTTTAATTAAAAATCGAATTAGCGCTTCGTGAAAAGCGGCTGCAAAACTAACCAAAATCGGGAAATGGAGAGATTCTATTGTAGAAATTTCCTAGGATAAGGACTGCCCGCCAGCGGACGCTTTCGTTCGCTAACGTCCGCAATGGTTTGAAAAAGGCTTATTGTAAGCAGAATTAGACGGATTTTCCAAATGGCATCATCATTGGAAATACGGACACTGGATTATGGATTATAAAGTCCGGAGACCAATCAAGAAACAAAAATTACATGCTTCAAAACTATATTAAGATCGCCCTTCGCAACCTCGTCAGAAATAGAGTTTATTCTGCCATTAACATTTTAGGACTTGCCCTGGGTGTTGCGTGTTGCCTTTTGCTTTCCCTTTACATTCAGGATGAGGTAAGCTATGATAAGCATCACAACAGAAAGGAAGATATCTACCGGATTGTTACTTCTTTTCAAACAGAGATTTCGGGCATCACTGATTTAGGCACAGCTTCTCCTCCCATTGCTATGGCTATGAAGGAAGAAATTCCTGAAGTGGAAATGGCTGTTCGGGTGCTTAATCCTCCTGATCTTGCACAAAGTCTTTTTCGCTATCGTAATAATCTGTTTTATGAATCTAATGGTTTTATCGCTGACTCAACACTGTTTGATGTCTTCAATTATGAGTTTAAAGAAGGAAATCCAAAGAAAGCCTTGACCCTAGGCAACACGATTGTTCTTTCTGAGAAGCTGGCAAAAAAACTTTTTGGTGACGAGCCCGCCCTTGACAAAAATATTTCTTTAAGTCAGGGAGGCACCCCAAGAGAATACAAAGTAACAGGTGTATTCAAAGACAAATATAAAAGCCATATCAAAGCGAACTTCTTTACTTCGATGATGAGCCAAGGCTGGGGCGAATATGTTCGCGGAGAAGGAGCCAGGCATTGGGCAGGAAATAATTTTGTGCCCTCGTATTTGAAGTTGGTTCCCAACCACAACAAAACTGAGGTAGAAAAAAAAATGAACCAGGTTTTATTGAAACATGGTGAAGAGGCTATGAAAGCACTGGGACTTCACAAAACACTTTCGCTGGAACCTGTACAAGATATTTATCTGAAATCGGATGTGGGCGGCAAAAGCCCACGCACCACTTATTTATATATTGTTGCTTCCATCGCCATTTTCATTTTACTCATCGCCTGCATCAACTTCATGAATTTGTCAACCGCTAAGGCTACCAAGCGTGCGGCAGAAATTGGCATTCGCAAAACGATGGGCGCTTATCGATCTTCACTTATCCAACAGATTTTAGGAGAAGCCATGTTGATTGTGGTTTTTTCAATCATCATCAGCATCGTGCTGGTACAATTAACGCTTCCATTTTTTAATCAGCTCACTGACAAAAACATTTCATTTAGCAACGAAAATATTTCATATTTCATTGCTGCGGCTGCGTCACTGACTTTAATCACAGGATTAGTGGCTGGAAGTTATCCCGCATTTTATCTCTCTTCATTTCAACCGGCACAGGTACTGAAAGGAAAACTGAACCTCGGAAATTCGGCCGGAAGATTACGCCAGGCTTTAGTCATATTTCAGTTTATGATTGCCATTACTCTGGTGTGTGGTATATTCATCATCACCAATCAGATGAAGTACATGCAGGAAAAAAACCTCGGGTTCAACTACAATGCGAAAATTGTATTGCCCTTGCGCACAGATGAGGCTCACCAGAATTATGATGCTTTGAAAAAAGAAATTCAGAATAATAGCAATGTAAAATCAGTTTCAGGAACAGGCTACATTCCGGGCACCACCATTTGGAACGATATGATGTTTTATACCGATGGCGGCAACATGGACAAGGCGGTGGATATCAGAAGAAATATAGTCGATGCCGGATACATTGAGTTGCTCGAAATGAAAATGCTTGCAGGCCGCACATTTACTGACAATAGGAAAATGGATAGTGAAACAAAGCTGATCTTAAATCGGACTGCTGCATTGAAGCTTGGATTTTCCTCGCCTGAGAAAATGGTTGGTCAGAATCTGCACTTCGATTGGGAAGGAAAGAAACACGATTTTCAGGTGATTGGTGTAATGGAAGATTTTCATCAGAATTCTTTGCACGAAGAAATCATCCCCACTTTGTTTGAGTTGGCTGATAGTACAAAGCGTTATGATTATATCGTAGCTTCTGTTTCAACTTCAAATTTTGAACAGACTATTCAATCGATCGAGAAAACATGGAAGTCGATGATCAACGACACGCCATTTGAATATTCTTTTTTAGATCAAAGCATACAAAAGCAATATGATGAAGATAAAAGAGTGTCGAGCATTATCACCAGCTTTACGCTTATCGCTATGGTCATTTGCGTTTTAGGACTCTACGGTCTCTCATCATATATGGCTGAAAGAAGATTCAAAGAAATAGGAATCAGGAAAGTAATGGGAGCAAGTGTGCAGCAGATTGTAACTATGATGTCGACTGAATTTGTAAAGCTTGTTCTCATCGCTTTTGTTATTGCTGCACCTATTGCGTGGTGGGGCATGAATAAGTGGCTTGAGAGTTTTGCCTTCCGCATCGAAATCAGTTGGATCGTGTTTGCTCTTGCCGGCTTTGTTGCACTTGCCATTGCATTGCTTACGGTAAGTTTCGAATCAATCAAATCTGCCATGGGCAATCCGGTGGAGAGTTTGAGGAGTGAATGATCAGGGATTAGGCATTTGGCATTTGGGTTTAGTACTAGATTTTACTGCCAACTGATACTTTTAATCGTACTCCAACTGAATGTTGAATATTTGATTTAAACTTTTGAATTTATTCTATGCTAAAGAACTATTTTAAAATTGCACTGCGCACGCTGGTTAAGTTTAAAGCTTATGCAACAATAAACCTTTTGGGCCTTGCGCTAGGCCTCGCTTCGGGGATTTTGATCCTCATTTATGTGCTTGACGAAATCTCGTACGACAAATTTCATGCGAAGGCCGATCGGATTTACCGTGTTGGTACGGACATGATCGAAATAAAATCCGGTAATGTAAATGGAAGCATTGAAGCCAACGGCTGGCCAATTGGTATGTTACTTGAGAAAAATTTTCCCGAAGTTGAAAAAGTAGTTTATCTCGCTAATGCTTCTAATCTTCAGATTAATCACGGTGGAAAGCGATTTGAAGAACGGATATTTTATGCGGGAAAGGATTTCTTCAATATTTTTTCTTTCCATTTGATTAAGGGCGATCCTTCATCGGCCTTGACAAAACCCAACAGCATTGTGCTCACAAAATCAATGGAAAAGAAATATTTCGGCAATGAGGATGCCCTGGGGAAGACGATGACTTTCGCTGATACGCTTGTTTTTGAAGTTACCGGTGTAATGAAAGAGGTTCCGCAGCAGTCGCATATGCAATTCAACATGCTCCTCTCATTTAAGACCTATGAATTATTGAATGACGGCTTTAGCTATGATGACGGCTGGGGAAATCTCAATGTGCGCAATTATGTCTTACTCAAACCTGCCGTTGATAGAGAAAACTTTTTCAAGAAAACACGAAATCTATACATGGATCATGTGAAAGAAGAACTGCAAAAATGGGGAATGTACATGTATGTCGCCTATGAGCCGCTCACAGAGATCTATTTGAAAACTAAACGAGGAAATGGCATGGGACAGTTGGGTAGTATTGATAGAATTTATATCGTCACAGGAATTGCGGGTTTTGTTATTCTGCTGGCTTGTTTCAATTTTATCAACCTTGCTACTGCACGCTCGGTCTATCGGGCCAAAGAAGTTGGACTACGAAAAGTAGTGGGGTCAACCCGGCAGTCGTTGATCCATCAATTTTTAAGTGAATCATTATTATTGACGTTGCTGTCCTTTGTTATTGCACTGGCATTGATCGGCCTCACGTTGCCTTTGTTCAATCAACTGCTTGGAAAAACATATAGCCTGATCTCTCTTACTGACCCTTTGGTAATTGTAGGAATTATACTTTTGATTGGCATCGTTGCCTTGCTCTCCGGATATTATCCTGCTGTGGTGATGTCTTCATTGCGCCCCGCTGAAGTTTTGAAAGGAAGTATGACAACGGGTTCGCGCGGAATTCAGTTGCGCAGAGTTTTAGTAGTGATTCAGTTTGCAATTTCAGCCGCACTCATCATTTGTACGATGGTTGTAATCAACCAGCTGGAGTACATGCAAAACAGTGATCTTGGATTCAGTGGCAGGCAAGTTTTGGTTTTAGATCTCGACAAAGTCAGTGATCGTGGAGGTCAGGGGTCTGATGACGGTGTAAGTGCTTTCAAAAACGAACTTAAAGAATTGTCGACAGTGGAGTCCGTAACTTTCACAAACGCAGTGCCAGGCAGACCGGGTTGGGTAGGACAGTGGGCATTCCCTGAAGACAAACCCAATGACGGGAGCATTGGTGTTGAGTACATGACAGTAGATGAAGATTATCTGAAGACACTTGGACTTACCTTAATTGCAGGCCGTAATTTTGAATTAGACCGACTTTCAGAAATAGCCGATGGGTTAGTAGTAAATGAAACTTGTGTACAAAAAATGGGATGGGGAAATCCAGAAAATGCGCTCGGAAAGAAAATCGATTCGCCATCAAAACATCCGGCCGGAACTGTAATCGGAGTAGTGAAAGACTACCACGAGTTTGGGTTACAGAGGCACATATACCCTATGACGATGGATTACAATCCCAAACGCTCCCGTTACTTTGCTATTCGTTTTGAGACGAAAGGAACTGCAAATCTGCTCACTAACATCGAAACTCTTTGGAAGAAACATTACAATGGCTATGATTTCAAATACTTTTTCCTGGATAAAAATTTTGCGCATCAGTATCAAGCAGAACAGCGACTATCAAAAATGTTTCAAGCATTCTCTGTGATTACTATTGTTATTGCTATCGTAGGTTTAATCGGTCTCGTTTCATTCATGATTGTAGCTAAGACAAAAGAAATTGGTGTTCGTAAAATTTTAGGGGCAAATGTGTTGAGTATAGCTCACTTGCTTTCAAAAGAATTTTTGTTGTTGGTGCTAATAGCAAATGTCATTGCTTGCCCAATGGCATGGTACCTGACCAGCCAATGGCTGGAGAAATTTGCCTATCGAGTTACCATCGGGCCGATGATTTTTATTGCCACAATCATTACCGGATTATTGATAACGTTGGTGGCTGTAAGTTTTCAAACGATCAAGGCTGCTTTGATGAACCCGGTGAAAAGCTTGAGGAGCGAATGAATTTCTATGCTTGATACTTGATCCTCGATAGTACCAATCAGAAACCGGAACTTAGTATCCATTATTAATTGAATAAAATCTGGAAATAAAAATATGCTTCACCACTACCTCACAACAGCTCTGCGCAATTTTGTACGTAATAAATTTTATACGGCAATCACCGTTGTCGGTTTGGCCTTCGGAATAACTGCAGTCTTTCTCATTGTTCAGTATTTAAAATCGGAATTGGGTTATGACCGCTTTCACGAAAACGCTGAAAATATTTATCGGATTGCGTGGATCAACACCAACCCTCAGACACGCACGCCTCACCCCATGGCCCAGGCGATGGTACAGGATTTTCCCGAAGTGGAAAGTGCTGTGAGCCTTTCCCCACTTTGGGGTCCCGGCTTGACTCGTCAAGTGTTCTCTGTTCGAAACCCCGAGAAGGACGTGCGCTACGATGAGTCGAATGTGTTGGCTGTTGACAGCACATTCTTTCAGGTATTTTCTTTCCCTTTGATCAAAGGTGACCCGAAAACCGTGTTGAAAAACCCTCGAGGGGTTCTCATATCCGAATCTACAGCAATAAAATATTTTGGTACTACGGATTGCATTGGCAGGCAACTCGAGGCTAACGAAGAAAAGTATTTGGTAGAGGTACTTGGTGTTTTTAAGAACGTACCCCAGGCTTCGCACTTTCATTTTGATTTCCTGGCATCTTATGTTCGCGAAAAACAATCAGATCCAAACCATCCTTATTATCAGTGGGGCGATTTCGGCCATTATAATTATGTGCGATTGAAGCCCGGCACTGACGCAAAGCAACTGGAAAGTAAACTTCTGACATGGTCGAGAAAATATATCAATTTCAGTGATGAAGAGTTCCGATGGTTAAATGATCATAAGTATGGGTTTCAATTGCAGCCGATTACGAGTATTCATTTACAATCGCATCTCCGATGGGAGTTGGAACCCAACGGCAATATTGCTTACGTCTATTTGATGTCAGCGGCAGCACTGTTGATACTTATTATTGGTGCAGTGAATTTTATCAATCTGAATATGGCGCAGGCATCAGAACGGGCAAAAGAAATTGGCTTAAGAAAATCGATGGGTGCATTCAGGCAACAACTCATGTCCCAATTTCTTGGTGAGTCAATCATGGTCACTGCCATCGCCATCATTCTTTCGGTAGTGCTCATTGAAATTTCCATACCTATGTTTTATGCGATCACGGGTAAAGCTCTTGTCATCAAGCCAGGTTTGTTTGCTCTTGTGATTTTATCATTGGGCCTTATTGTTGCATTGATCACGGGCATTTATCCAGCTCTTTATCTGTCAGCGGTCAAACCCGCATTGGTTCTAAAAGATAAAATGATTCAAACCAAGGGTATTGGTATCAGGCGTGCGTTTATCGTTTTCCAATTTGTCACTTCAATGACATTGATTTCTGCGAGTGCGATCATTTCCCTGCAGCTTGATTTTCTTCAGCATAAAGACCTGGGTTTTAATTCAGAAGAAGTACTTGTGTTACCTCTTAAAGATCGCTCGATGGGCAGACGAACGGAAGAACTACGCACGGAACTTTTGAAAATCAAAGGAGTAACTGGAGTCTCGGCTACTTCAAATATTCCGGGAAAATCATTCAACCAAAACCCGATCTATGCTGTTCGAAACCCGCAAGACCGAATAGATGCTTCCGAAGCAATGATTGATCCTGACTTTTTGAAAGTAATGGACATCAATATTGTCGATGGGCGTTCTTTTTTGAAAAACAATCCGGCCGATTCTGATGGGTTTATTCTGAATGAAACTGCTGTTAGCCAACTTGGCCTTAAAGATCCCATCGGAAAAGAAATCCTTTGGGAGCGCGATGGCCCTGAAGTGAAAGGCCCTGTAATCGGAGTAATAAAAGATTTTAATTTTCAATCGCTACATGAGCCTGTGAGGCCTTTGCTTATTCGGATGGAAACAAACTTCAATTTCGCTGTGATCAAAGTAAGTACATCCGATTTTGAATCGACCATAAAGTCGATTGAGAAGACTTGGAGGAAATTTGATAATCGATTTCGTTTCGAGTTCTCATTTCTCGATTCACAGCTCAACCAACTATATGTAGAAGAGCAAAATATGGTGCGCGTGCTGAATATTTTTTCCTTTCTCGGTGTGGTGATTGCAAGTCTTGGTTTATTAGGCATTGCGGCCCTTACTTTCCGGCAACGCACCAAAGAGATTAGCGTACGCAAAGTATTAGGTGCTAGCCTGTCAAACCTTGTGGTGTTGTTGGTTAAAGATTTCACAAAACTTGTCTTGATCGCAATAGTGATAGCCGTTCCGTTGGTATGGTGGGTCATGAGCGGATGGCTCGAGAATTTCTCTTATCGAATTACTGTTAACCCATTGGTATTCGTAGTGACGGGAATAGGATTGATATTGATTGCCTGGATAACACTAAGTTTCCTGACCATTAAAACAGCTCAGATAAATCCTGCAGAGACGTTGAAGAGTGAGTGACGTGATTCAAGATTCAATATTCAAAATTTACGACCCTCAATGTTGAATATTGAATTTTAAGTCTTGAATTCGATTTATGCGTACTGGTTCAGCATCACAGGCATCACCAGCATCAAAATATCTTCGCCCTTTTCTTTTTCAGCTGGGAAGATCACACCCGCTTTGTTAGCAGCAGACATATTCAGTTTGATTTGATCTGTATCGAGATTGCTGAGCATCTCAATTAAGAAACGTGCATTGAACCCAATCTCTATGTCCTCGCCTTCGTGCTCACAAGAAAGTCTTTCATTGGCTTCGTTAGAGAAGTCCAAATCTTCTGCAGAAACTTGAAGTTCACTACCCGTAATTTTCAAACGAACTTGATGTGTTGTCTTATTTGCATAGATCGAAATCCTTTTCAAAGAGCCCAACAACTCAGTGCGACTGATGGTCATTTTGATTGGATTAGTAGTTGGGATCACGTTTTCATAATCAGGAAAACGCTCATCGATCAAGCGGCAGATCATGCGGATATTCCCAAACTTGAAGAATGCATTGCTCATGTTGAAATCGATGCTCACATCTGCATTTTCAGTAGGCAAAGTTGCTTTCAATAAATTCAGAGCTTTGCGTGGGATGATGATGGTGTTTCCGTTATCTGATTTAATGTCTGTTCTTCGATAGCGAACCAAACGATGTCCATCCGTGGCAACGAAAGTTGTATTCTTGTCACCAAGATTTACATACACCCCTGTCATGGCAGGGCGAAGTTCATCGCTGCTGGTAGCAAAAATGGTGTTGTTAATCGCACGCGCTAAAACTTCGGTAGAAATATTAGCTGAGAAATCGTTCGACACTGAAGGAACTTTTGGGAAGTCGGTCGCATTTTCGCCAGCCAGCTTGTAACGGCCATTGTCAGAACTGATCTCGATACTGTAAGTTGATTCGTCAATAGAAAAAGTTACAGGCTGATCAGGAAGGTTTTTCAGTGTTTCCAATAAAATCTTAGCTGGCACTGCAATATTTCCTTTCTCCTTCGATTCGATGTTGATCTCGGTGATCATCGAAGTCTGAAGATCTGAGGCAGTAACAGTGAGTTTGCTTTTATCTATTTCAAAAAGAAAATTTTCAAGGATGGGAACAACGGGGTTTGTAGTGATTACGCCATTGATGTGCGAGAGTTGTTTCAGCAAGTAGCTGGAGTTAACAATAAACTTCATGAATTCTGAATTAGTGGTTTAAACGGGCGACAAAGTTAAAAAGAAATGCTAATCAGAAAAACAATCCACAATTTCCAAAAGGGGCAAAAAAAGGCCCAATCGAGGATTAGGCCTTGATTACTCATCAAAAGATCATTATTTCTTATTAGCAGCAAAACTTTGCGGCTTGATCAGAAAAGTCAGGGTATGGTATTTCGTAAGCCAGCGGGTTCTGTAAGAGACAATGAGCCTTGTCTTATCAAAGAAATTCACGTGAAATTTAGTCGTGCTTATGTCCGGTAATTTTAAGTGAACAAAAATATTGCCCTCCTCAATACTATACTTTGAGATTCTAAAATCTTTCGGAATAACTTCTCTCCAGGCAAGTCTGTATCTCCAGTTCCCTATTAATTTCATGTGATTGACTAAACTAAAAACAGGATTTTGGAGAATCATCTCGCGAAAGGAAACGGAGTCAGGAAGCTGAGACGTGTAAATCCGTGCAATTGTTTGAGTATAGGTGCGGGTATATGGATGACTAACGTATGCCGAGTTTCTAGCATTATAGTTAACCGGTGTTGATACATACCCTGTGCTAGCGACTTGCCTTGATTCATTGATGTGCACAATATTGCCTCCCATCATAGCTGTCGCCATTTTGAGCGAGTTTTTGCCTGTTTCTGATAGTGTGTTTCCAATATACATGATGTCGTCAATCTTGTAAACACCTTGAATATCTTGCGGCCGTTCCACAATCCTAACGTTAGCCCATTCTTCAGGAAAAGCAACCAGTGGAACATTTAGTAGGGGGCTTTGCTCAACTTTGCCATTGCCAAAACAGATTTTGATAAGATCAACCTTATTGATTTTATGCAAGACATCGTCATCAGCCATTTTGTAGGTGACTAAATCAGGCGCCACTTCTGTCACTTTCCCGACTATTCGTTGGTTTACTAAAACCAAAGTATCAAGAGATTGCGTCCTTGCTAAATGAGAAAAGGCTATTGCGGAGATTAAAACGATTGATCTTAACATACTCTTCAAATATAAAGTGTTTACTTGAGCTGATTCAAATTAATGAACGGAGTATTCTGCCCTGAGATCTGTGGAAGTTTGCCGTCCCAGCGGTCGATCTGTCGATATTGGATCAAATCTTTGCTCACCGACTTGGCGAGTTTTATGTTTGCTTCCGCTTGGGCATTCGCGTTTAATCGGGTTGCCTCAGCATCGGCTTCTGCTTTAATTTTAATTGCATTCGCATTTGCCTTGGCTTCGATCACCTGACTTTCAGCAATTGCCCTTGCTTCAATCACTCTGCTCTCAGCCTCGCCTTTTGACTTTGCGATTTTTTTGTTGGCTTCGGCTTCAATGGTTTTAACTTCATTTTGAGATTGCAGCGCACGTTGGTTTGCTTCCAACTTTGCATTGATGGCTGTTTCAATGGAAGAAGGCAAATGCAATTCGCCTATGGTGTAAATACGCTCGATTATAATTCCATATCGTTTAGTCTGCTTCGACACCATGCTATCCACTTTCAGTAATAAATCTCTTTTATGAACTCCGTAGATCGATTCAATCGGCATGTGCGAGGCAGTAGTGTTGAGCGCATCGCGTACCATGTTTCGCAAAAATATGTTCGTGATTTCATCAATTCCCCTTCTATATTTTTGGAAGATCACGGGTATGCTATCTTCTACTAAGGAATAACTGATCCCAAATTCTCCACTGACATCAAGACCTTCTTTGCTTTGAAAGTTAATCGCCTTATCGTTGTCCCATACATAGTTTTGTTGAAAAACAGGAAAAGTGAAAATCTTACGAAAAGGCCCGATGAGATACAAGCCAACGCCAAGTTGTTTCTCCTGAACACCTTTTTTATTGCCGGTATTGAAAACTTCTATTCCGCGATAACCAGCCGGAACAGCTCTAATACTACACGATGATAAAATTGCACACGCACCAATGGTAAGTGCAATAGAAATTAATTGCTTTTTCATAAATGGGTTGGTTAAAATTGAGTGATGATTAAAAACAAAAAAATGCCAGCAGAAGATTGACTACTGACAAGAAGAATGGAAGAAAAATCAGATTCTCAGGCTCCTGATTTGCAGATAAAATGGAGTCGAGGATTTGCTGACTACCGAATTTTGCGGAATTGTTTCAGCTAAGCTTCGCTCTTGCCATGCAAAAGACGGCAAGCTGATTGTGCATACGACTTGAAACTCTGGCTCAGGAAAATCATCTTCAATATCATCTGCAGCTAAAGCCGCGATATGATATTCAATAGATTTGTTTTGAATGGATGTTGATGGATCAAAAGAATTGGTGAAGCTCAATGACAACGCTACAACTAGCAGCGAAGTAACAATTAAAGTTAGGTTTTTAAATGGCTTCACAAAATGAACAGCTTCTAACCTAAACGGACTTTTTGCGGAATGGTTTTATTTCTGATCAAAAAATTGTCGCATAGAGGTGCTCGATTTCTTATCTTCCGAAAAAATTCGGTTTTATGAGAATGCCTGTATTTCTATTTCTATGTCTTGTTGCAAGATTTACTTCTGCACAAAATCTTGATCAGTTCCTGAGCTACCCTATCGAGTCGAATTTTGTTTCATCTGCCGATGGAAAAAATATCGCCTGGGTGATCAATGACCACGGCAAACGAAACGTGGTGATTAAAATCGGTAGCGAACTTCCAAAACTGTTTACCGATTACCAGCAAGACGATGGTCAGGAGATATCTCAACTTGCTTTTTCTCCTAATGGAACCAAACTCGTTTTTGTACGAGGAGGTGCTGCCAATGGCAAAGGACAAAATCCAAACCCTGCAAGCTTAGCTGAAGGAACTGACCAGGCGATTTATTTCAAAGATATTAATTCAAAAAGTCCTGCATCGAAAATTACGCAAGGAAATAGCCCACTTTTTTATCCTGATGGATTGAAAATTCTTTTTGCGAAAGGAAACCAGATTTATGAAACGGGCCTCGACATTAATTCATCACCCAAGCAATTGTTCATTGCTCGGGGGAACAATCGTCACCCCCAATTTTCACCCAGCGGAAATGATATCTTGTTCACCAGCGATCGGGGCGATCACAGTTTTATTGGCATCTTCAGTTTAGTGACAAAAAAAATCCGTTGGATAGCGCCCGATGTAACCAACGATAATTTCCCGGTTTGGTCGCCCGATGGAAAACAATTGGCCTTCATTCGTAAAGCGGGAATGAAAATCAATGAAGTAAGGAATTATCAGGCCGCGGAAAAATTTTCGATTTGGGTGGCTGATGCAGATGCGCTGACTGCAAAAATGATTTGGAAGTCGCCAGCTGATGATGGCGGTTTTGCACAATCAAAAGACAAGCCTTTGAGCTGGACAACCACAAACAGGATTTTGTTTTACACCGAACAAACAGGATGGAATCATATCTTCTCTATGAATACAGATGGCAGTGATGTAAAAGACATAACTCCGGGCGATGGCGAGGTAGAAAACTTTACGCTCGATGCAACTGGTCAAAATATTTATTTCGATGGAAATCGCGAGGACGTTGATCGTAGACACATTTGGAAATCAAGTGTGAAAGACGGAAACCCTGTAGCGATTACTTCCGGTGAAGGGATTGATATGTTTCCTTCATTTGGTGGAACTGCCTTGTATTGTTTTCGATCAACAATCAATTCTGCCCGATCATTGATGAAGATTGATGAGGCGAAAAAAGTCTCATCTGTTAATCCGCAGAAGCTCACCACTTTTTCAAAGGAGTATTTTGTAAAACCTGAGAATGTAACTTTTCAAGCTGCAGATGGCATGACATTGCACGGTCAACTGTTCATTGATAGGAAAATTGCCGGCAAGCGTGCCGGTATTGTCTACATGCATGGTGGCCCGCATAGGCAAATGTTGTTGGGTTTTCATTACAGCGAATACTACAATAATGCCTATGCTTTCAATGAATACCTCGCGAGTCTTGGATATGCGGTGGTTTCGGTTAACTATCGTGATGGCATTGGCTATGGTAAGGAATTTCGAATGGCAAAAAATCAAGGACCACGCGGAGCAAGCGAATATCAAGATGTCGTTGCTGCCGCCAAATTTCTACAATTGATGCCAGAAGTGGATAGAAACAAAATTGGTTTGTGGGGCGGATCGTATGGGGGATATCTCACTGCCATGGGCTTGGCAAGAAATCCGGAAATTTTTAAAGCAGGGGTTGACTTGCATGGCGTGCACGATTGGTCGTTTGATGCGAATGATGCAACTAATGGCTGGGGAATCACCAAAGATGAAATGGATTTGGCATTCAAATCTTCGCCTGTTGCGGATCTCAGTAAATGGACTGCGCCAGTTTTATTTGTGCATGGCGATGATGACAGAAACGTAGTGTTCCAGCAGAGCATCGATTTGGTGGAAAAACTTCGTGCCAAAAATATTTCTGTGGAAGTACTCGTACTGCCTGATGAAATACATGGATTCCTTCGCTATGAAAGCTGGAGTAAAGTCTTCAAGGCAGCACAAGATTTTTTTGACCGCAAGTTGAAATAGTCAATAATAGTTAGTCTTTAATCATGAGTGAATGGATGATTAACTAACTAACTCAATACTATAGACTAATGACTCAGGACTTCACTAAATGAAAAAACTCGTTGCCCTAACAGGAGCCGGCATCAGCGCTGAAAGCGGCCTTGCTACTTTTCGCGACTCGGGTGGATTGTGGGAAGGGTTTCGCGTGGAGGACGTAGCAACTCCGGAGGCGTGGCACAGAAATCCTGAACTTGTTTTGGATTTTTACAATCAACGAAGAAAAAGCGCTCTCAACGCAAAACCCAATCGCGGGCATGAAGTGTTAGCAGAACTTCAAAGTGATTTTGATATAACCGTCATCACTCAAAATGTAGATGACCTTCACGAACGTGCAGGCTCGAATAATGTGATTCACCTTCACGGCAGCTTGTTCGAAGCCCGAAGTACACTCGATCCTTCCTTGATTTACAAGATCAAAGGCTGGGAATTGAATCTTGGAGAAAAATGCGGGCGAGGCTCTCAGTTGCGACCTAACATTGTTTGGTTTGGCGAGATGGTACCGATGCTGGAAACAGCTGCCTATGTAACCTCGCTGGCCGATATTTTTTTAGTGGTTGGAACATCATTAGTGGTTTATCCTGCCGCAGGTTTAATCAACGAAGTGTCGCGAGAAACACCCAAATATATCATCGATCCAAAAATTCCTGAAGTAATGCCAATGCCGAATCTTCACTTCATTGCGGAGAAAGCGAGTGTTGGGATGGAGCAGGTGCGACTTCGTCTTACTACTTAAGTCTTGTGCCTAAGCCTAATTCAATTTCTTAAAAATCGCAGTGGCATTATGCCCGCCAAAACCAAACGTGTTACTCATCGCAGCATTCACCTTCTTACACACCTTTTTCCCTAAAGTCAAATTCAATGAACCTTTAATTTCAGGGTCAACATTTTGTGTGTTGATGGTAGGAGGGATGATGTCATTTTTTACTGCAAGTATAGAGGCGATGGCTTCAATCGCTCCGGCAGCACCGAGTAAGTGACCCGTTGCAGATTTTGTTGCGCTTACATTTAGATGAGTGGGATTTTCTCCAAATAATCTGATCATCGCTTTTGTCTCACTGAGATCACCGAGAGGAGTGGACGTAGCGTGAGCATTGAGATAATCAATGTTAGATGGCTCCATGCCGGCATCGTCAAGTGCATCTTGCATTCCGAGTAGCGCACCTTCACCTTCAGGATGAGTGCCTGTCAAATGATAAGCATCTGCGCTCATGCCGCCACCGGCAACTTCAGCGTAAATTTTTGCTCCTCGTTTTTTAGCGTGCTCATATTCTTCAAGGATCAGTGCCCCTGCGCCTTCGCCCATCACAAATCCATCGCGGTCTTTATCAAACGGGCGAGAGGCTGTGAGTGGATCATCATTTCTTTGCGACAATGCTTTTGATGCATTGAATCCACCGATGCCAGCTTCATTGATCGCGGCTTCCGATCCTCCGGTAACAATGATGTTTGCTTTGCCCCATTTCACGTAATTGAAAGCATCAATGATTGCTGTAGTTGAAGTGGCGCAAGCAGAGATCGTTGTAAAATTAAGACCCATGAAACCATACTTGATCGAGATCCAACCCGAAGCGATGTCAGCAATCACTTTAGGAATGAAAAATGGATTGAAGCGAGGAGTGCCATCGCCTTTGGCGAACTCGATCACTTGCTCCTGGAAAGTCTGGAAGCCGCCATTACCCGATCCCCAGATCACACCCACTTTTCTTTTATCTATTTTTTCCAGATCAAGAAATGAATCTTTGATAGCTTCATCAGCAGCAATCATGGCAAACTGTGTGAACTTGTCCATCTTACGTAACTCAGGCCGATCAAAGTAGTTGCCAAAGTCAAACCCCTTCACTTCGCAAGCGAACTTGGTCTTGAATTTCGATGTGTCGAAATGAGTGATTGCTCCCGCGCCACTTTTTCCTTCGATGAGGTTGCTCCAGAAATCTGAAATATTATTTCCGATAGGTGTGATGGCGCCAAGGCCGGTAACTACAACTCTTCTTTGATTCATGATTCTCTATTTAAGACTTTAGATCTTTGATAACTGTTTGTTGAATGACGTAGAAATCTTTTTCATCCGTTAACCGCGAAAGCTGAAGTGCAGCCAACATATTTGAAATAATCATTAGTGCTTTCGTACGTGCACTTTCCTGGAAGGCGAATACTTTTTTAGTCCTTCCTTCTTGCAGGATGGAAGTAACCCACTCCAAAATTTCATTTGCGAACACCTTGAGTGCTTTGGCCATTTTTGGATCAACCGTGTTCAGGTCAGTGGCTAAGGAGCCCACAAGGCAAACGCGGCCTTCAGACTTTATTTTTGTATAAATCGAAAGAAAAGCATTGAGCTTGACCATTGGACTTTTGGTTGCTGTGCCTTCGATCAACTCATGAAGTTTTTTTGTATGATCATCTAAAATGGAAAGACCCAAATCCGATTTTGTTGGAAAATGGTAATGAACTGAAGCGTTCTTGATTTTTAGCTTTTTAGAGATGTCATAAAAGCTAAACGCATTGAAACCCTTGTCGCGAATCAGTTGATCCCCCAAATGAATGATTTCTTCCCTTGTAGACATTCGGGGGCGAATATACCTACCAATTAGTAGGTAAGCAAACGGTACAAGTCATAATGCCTGCGATTTCTTTGATTTTATATTATTTCGGACAGTGATCGCGTTGTCACCTTGTCTCAAAGACTGGGAGTTGTCGAGGTGATAAAGGTCAGTATTCCTACGGCAAGCAAAGGCCCTGACTGAATACTCGTTGTCGAGAGTTTATTTTGTATATCGTTTCACAATGCATTAGATTTAATTTAAATACCCTGGTAAAATTATCATTTCAGATGAGGTATAAACCCCAACGCTTACTACTCACCTGTATCATCATTTTTGTTGCTTTGAATTGCCAGGTATGGCCGGTGATTGCCCAAAAAATAAAATTCAAACACCTCTCAATTGAGGACGGCTTATCGCAGAACTCCGTCAAATGTATTTTTCAAGACCAACAGGGATTTATTTGGTTTGGGACGTGGGACGGGTTGAATAGGTATGATGGTTACAGTTTTGAAGTCTTTCGCAATGATCCTCAGGATTCAACTTCTATCTCCAACAACTTTGCCTGGTCAATTTATGAAGATCGCAGCGGGCGGCTATGGGTTGGGACCTTTGGTGGAGGCCTGAATCTCTTTGACGCCAAGACCAAAACATTCAAGCATTACAATAACGATCCAAACAATTCCTCGTCTTTGTCGAGTAATGATGTCTTTTCCATACACGAAGACTATAGCGGACAACTTTGGGTGGGAACGGGTGGAGGCCTCGATCTTTTTGACCCCAAAACCAAAACATTCGAGCACTACAAACACGACCCCGCAAGTCCTTCATCCTTGTCGAACGATGGAGTCAATTATATTTACGAAGACCATTCTGATCGGCTGTGGGTGGGAACAAATGGTGATGGTCTGAATCTTTTCGATCCCAAGACCAAAACATTTGAGCACTATAGAGATCCTAAAAAGCCTCTTAATCATGTTTACACTATTTACCAAGACAATAGCGGCCGTCTTTGGGTAGGAACTTACACAGGTCTCATGCACTTTGATACACAAAAAAAGACATTCGAGCACTATGAAAACGATCCTAAGAACCCATTATCCCTATCGAATAATGACATCAGGTTTATTTACGAAGCCAATAGTGGTGGTCTGTGGGTGGGAACGAATGTAGGCTTGAATCTATTTGATCCCATCAACAAGACCTTTAGCGTCTTCACGAATAGCCCGAGAGATCCTTCATCGTTGTCAAATAATAGTGTGCTCTCTGTATATGAAGATCCGGCAGGCCAGCTTTTGGTGGGAGTTTATGGCGGGGGAATCAATCTGCTTGATTTAAAGGAAAAACAGTTTGAGACATTTTCGAGAGACCCAAATCAGCCATCTTCTTTGTCAAACAATATTGTGAGGTCTATCTATGAAGACCAAAGCAGAGGGCTGTGGGTTGGAACCGATGGTGGTGGCCTCAATCTCTTTGATGCCAAAACCAAAACATTCGAGCATTATTACAATAACCCCAAAAATTCTGCGTCATTGTCAAATAATAATATCCAGTCTATTTGCGGAGATCATAGCGGCCAGCTGTGGGTGGGAACGAATAACGGCCTCAACCTTTTTGACTCTAAAACCAAAACATTCGAGCACTACAATAATGATTCTAAAAACTCCGGGTCCTTGTCGAGTAATCATGTCCGTTCTATTTACGAAGACAGAAGCGGCCATCTTTGGGTGGGAACAGATCAGGGTCTCAATCTCTTTGAGGTCAAAACCAGAACATTCGTGCGCTATAATAATGATCCTGAAAATTCCTCGTCTTTGTCGAGTAATTTTATTAATTCTATTTACGAAGACCATAGTGGTCGACTTTGGATAGCAACCGCGGGCGGCCTCAATCTCTTTGACACGGAAAGGAAATCATTTGAGCGCTACATTCACAATCCGGATAATACTTCATCACTGTCGAATGATTATGTCATTTTTATTTATGAAGACAGCAACAACCGACTTTGGGTTGGAACGATCGGGGGTCTCAATTTTTTTGATTCCCACACAAAAAAGTTCAGCACATTAGGTGCCAAACAAGGGCTACCTGATGATCTGGTTTGCGGTATGCTCGAGGATGAGCTGGGTAAGCTTTGGCTCAGCACAATTAAGGGGCTCTCGAGATTTACACCTTCCGTAGACTTCGCCCCTGAGCAAGGACACGTGGGAGTGTTCAGAAATTACGACCTGACTGATGGTCTTCAGAATAACGAGTTTAATGAAGGTGTCTGCTTCAAGGGCAAAGATGGCCGGATGTATTTTGGGGGAGTCAACGGGTTCAATGCCTTCGATCCCCATAGCATTAGAGACAATCCACATGTGCCACCCATTGTTCTCACAGGTTTTGAACTATTCAATAAATCGGTGGCTCCTTGTAAGGCGTATGACGGATTTGTATTACCTATATCAATCACGCTAGCCAATGAATTGATTTTATCGTATAGGGAATCCGTATTTACATTAGTGTTTTCTGCGTTGTCATATGTCCAGGCAGAGAAAAACAAATACGCTTATAAGTTAGAAGGCTTCGATAGAGATTGGAATTACACCGATGCAAAGCGCAGGTTTGCGACTTATACCAATCTCGACCCGGGTACTTACACCTTCCACATAAAGGGTTCTAACCATGACGGCATATGGAATGAAAAAGGCCGTACACTCCTGATAATAATTACCCCGCCTTGGTGGAAAACATTATGGTTCCAAATATTATCAGTACTTGGTCTGTTTGGAGCTGCTATTCTCGTATCTGTAATTCGCACGAATAGTATCCGAAAAATGAACCGGGTATTAGCAGAAACGGTCGATCAAAAAACAAAAGAACTTCAGACCACCAACCAGGCCTTAGTCGAACAAGACGAAGAGATTAAGTCTCAAAACACAGTTCTTAAAGAGCAACGCGAAGAACTGGCCACTCAAAACGAAGAATTGATTCAAAGTCGGGAGGAAATATCAGCCCAGCGCGATCTTGTTGCACAACAAAATGAAACACTCTCAAGGCAACGCGAAGAATTGGCTTCTCAAAACAAAGAGTTAAGTAATCTTAACATAGAAAAAAATAACCTGATCGGTATTGTAGCCCATGATCTTAAAAGTCCTCTTAACCAGATAAAGGGATTGATAAGTGTTATCAAGATGTCTCCTGCTTCTGGTAATGAAGAAACTTCGGAATACGTACAGCTGATTGAGAATAGCGCCAACCGCCTTACCGGTATGATTGGCAAAATTCTGGATGTTGAGGCCATTGAGTCAAAGCAGTTAAACCTAACCTTGGAGCAAGTAAATTTTTCAGAGTTAGCACAGTGCATCGTTGATCGATTTATAGTGGAAGCTCAAAAAAAGCAGATTCGGCTTCATTCTTCGATAAGGGAGCAAGTATCGGTGAACGTTGATCGAAGTTATACCGATGAGGTAATTGAAAACCTTCTTTCCAATGCTATAAAATTTTCGCCTGAAGCAAAGAATGTTTACATCAACATTACTGCTTATGATGGTAAGGCGATTTGCGAGATACGCGATGAAGGTCCTGGCCTTAATGATGAAGACAAAAAGAAATTATTTGGAAAATATCAAAAGCTAAGTGCCAAGCCAACGGGTAATGAAACCTCCACAGGACTCGGTCTCTCTATCGTCAAGCGGTTTGTTGAAGCAATGGATGGAAAAATATGGTGCGAGAGCCAAGAAGGTAAAGGCGCAAGTTTTTTTGTGCAGTTTAATTTGGTTAGCTGATTTGAGTAAGATTCTATGAGGTAGGAGCGAACGTGTTTGTTCTACACTCATATCGTTCTTTCCGGAGATGGTGTGAAATCGAAATCTTTGGGAATTCAGGTTTGACTTAATGGTTCTTTCCAGAAAATGTAAAATCAGTAAATTGAAGAATTATGAATAAGAAACTGTTGATAGGCACATTAGGTGTTGTCCTTGTTATTAGTGTTTACGTGGCTTACAGGGTACTGGCTTCCCGTCCACTTAGCCCCTCACAGACGATCACATACAGTTACCATGGACTTGACCTTAAATTGGTCTACTGCCGTCCTTTCAAAAAGGCACGGCTGATTTTCGGACAATCAAAAGATGGAGCGCTTGTCCCGAACGGCAAGTACTGGCGATTGGGTGCCAACGAGGCAACTGAAATCACCTTTAGTATGGACATCAACGTTGTGGGCAAACCTCTGAAAGCAGGCAGTTACCGCTTGTACGCGGTTCCCAAAGAATTGTCGTGGGAGATTTCTTTCAACAACGAGCTCGGGAAATGGGGATACGATGAGCCCGACTACAGCAAAGATGTTCTGAAGATTAATGTACCTGTTGAAAGATCTCCTTCAGAAACGGAACAGTTTACTATCTCCTTTAATAACGACTCAACCGGAGTAAACATGAATTTGGATTGGGATAAAACACATCTGCGAGTTCCCATTGGGGTGCAGTAGTCCTTGTTTCTTTTTTGAACGGATCCACTTCATCACCAAACTCCAACACGCCTATAAAAAGGCCAGGCGTACCATTGAAAATGATGTCTGTCGGGAACGAAGCCTAATCCATATCAAGTAACAGCTTGAGCCTTCCGGGGGATTCCCTTAGAAGTTGTAGGGAAATCCCTTACATCTCTATGTTAAATACCTTGAATGGAGAGCAAATTAGCTTGTTTTGAGTCCTTCACAGCCAGCTTCGGCTCCTTTATCAGGCTTTCCTGATTTATTCAAATTCAGGTTTTGCCTGATTCGCAGCCTTGCTCTTTGCTGCACATTTGTGTCATCAAAACACAACAGCTAAACACAAACAACATGAACCAGTCAATCAAAAGAAAATCGATCAGAGGCATAATGTTTATCCTCTTGATCATCCTTGTTGGAGCAAAATCCTATATAGCGAAAGCTCAGTCAGTACATAACTATACTTATTATGGGTACGGACTTTCGCTGAGTGTACCTCAGCAGACACTCAG
>JACOSO010000056.1 GCA_016178785.1 Bacteroidota bacterium
GAAAATTAAAAATACCATTCATCGCTATTACAGGCAGCAATGGAAAGACAACAACAAAAGAATTAATTAAGAGTATTCTCTCCAAGAAATATAAAACACTTGCCACGATCGGAAACCTGAACAATCATATCGGAGTTCCGTTAACAATTCTTTCCGTTACTCCTGATATTGAAATCGCTGTGATTGAAATGGGCGCGAACCACATAGGAGAAATTGCAATGCTTTGTGAAATCGCTCAACCCGATTATGGACTTATTACAAACATCGGCAAGGCGCATATTGGCGAGTTCGGAAGTTTTGAAAATATTGTGAAAGCAAAATCTGAACTATATGATTTCATCCGAAAGAAAAACGGAAAAGTTTTTATCAATACTGAAAATGATTTGCTGATGAAAAATGCCGAAGGAATAGAAAAGATTTCTTATGGGAATTCTGAAAACAATTTTTCTCAATGTGAATTTATTGAAGCCAATCCGAATTTGAAAGTGAAATATGAAAATGAAATTATTTCTTCCAATCTTATCGGCAAATACAATTTTGAAAATATTTCTGCAGCAATTTGTATAGGAAAATATTTTGGCATTGACGATAAAAAAATAAAAGAGGCGATTGAAGAATATGTTCCGTCTAACAACCGCTCTCAAGCGGTTCAGACAAAAAATAATTCCCTGATTCTTGATGCCTATAATGCAAACCCCTCCAGTATGCAGGCAGCTTTAGGAAATTTTTATGATATGGAAGGAGAAAACAAGTGGCTCATACTGGGAGATATGCTGGAACTTGGCAAATATGAAACCGAAGAACACGCAACTATTCTGAAACAAATTGCAGAGAAAAAATTTCAGAATGTTATTTTAGTAGGAGAAAGATTTTCAAAAGCAGTTTCAGAATTAAAAATTTCTTTCCCGAATCTTTTTCTTTTTAAAACTTCGGATGAACTTTCTGAAAAATTAAAATCCGATTCTCCAATAAAAAATTCTTCCCTTATTTTAATTAAAGGTTCCCGCGGAATGAAACTAGAAAAAGTGGTGGAATTTCTTTAAGCAAGCACCGAGCGCGAAATCACAATCTTCTGTACTTCAGTTGTGCCTTCGTATATCTGCGTAATCTTTGCATCGCGCATCAAACGCTCCACGTGATATTCTTTTACAAAACCATACCCACCGTGAACCTGCACAGCTTCCACAGTAGTTTCCATAGCTACTCTTGATGCATAAACTTTTGCCATCGCGCTCGCTGTTCCGTAATCTTCGTGGCGGTCTTTGAGCCACGCTGCTTTCAGGCAAAGCAATCGTGCCGCTTCAATTTCTGTCGCCATATCGGCAAGCTTAAATTGTATCGCCTGGTGATTTGAAATTGTTTTTCCGAATGCTTTTCTTTCTTTGGAGTAAGCGAGAGCAAGTTCATAGGCGCCCGAAGCAATTCCGAGGGCCTGCGCGGCAATTCCGATTCTTCCACCCGCTAAAGTTTTCATAGCGAACTTGAATCCGAAACCATCTTCGCCAATGCGATTTGCTTTGGGAACTTTTACATTCGTGAACATCAGCGAGTGCGTATCGCTTCCGCGAATTCCAAGTTTATCTTCTTTCTTTCCTACTTGAAAACCTTGCATTCCTTTTTCCACAATCAAACAATTAATTCCTTTATGTCCTTTTTCAGGATGTGTTTGCGCCATCACAAGATAAACGGAAGCTGTTCCTCCGTTCGTGATCCAGTTTTTAATTCCGTTCAGCAAATAATAATCGCCTTTATCTTCCGCAGTGGTTTTTTGCGAAGTGGCATCGCTACCCGCTTCCGGTTCGCTCAGACAAAATGCGCCAATGATTCCTCCTTTCGCAAGCGGAACCAAATATTTTTGTTTCTGTTCTTCCGTTCCAAAGGCTTCAAGTCCCCAGCACACCAGCGAATTGTTCACGCTCATCACCACCGAAGCAGAAGCATCCACTTTAGAAATTTCCTCCATCGCCAGCACGTATGAAATTGTATCCATTCC
>JACOSO010000057.1 GCA_016178785.1 Bacteroidota bacterium
ATGTTGTCCGCCATAAAACAATTGAAGGATATCATCCCTGCAGTAAAACACCACCACGAGTCTTATGACGGCACAGGCTATCCTGAAGGGCTGGAAGGCGAGGCAATCCCTTTGATGGCGAGGATATTGGGGGTTGCGGATACGGTAGATGCTATGGGCGCCGACAGGCCTTACAGAAAGGGGAAACCGATGGATGCGATCATTGCGGAGCTGAAGCGATGCTCCGGAACCCAGTTTGACCCGAAGGTAGTGGAGGCGTTTTTAAGAACCTTATAGGTATAGTGGACCCCTTTGTCAAGACAAAAAAACGATGTGTATTTAGTGGATCAAGCAGCCTGCCTTTCTTTTAAATTGAAGCAATCTTTATAATAAACCTCGGATGGAGTTGCATCACCGAGGGACTGATGCGGCCTTTCTGCATTATAAAACCGGAAGTAGCTTCCTAATCCATCCTTTGCAGCCCTTACATCCTGATAATCTTTAAGATAGACCTCTTCGTATTTGACGCTTCTCCACAGCCGTTCCACAAAGATATTATCCAGCGCTCTGCCTCGGCCATCCATGCTGACCTTTATCCCGGCTCCTTCAAGCCTGCCGGTGAATTCAAGGCTTGTAAACTGCACTCCCTGGTCTGTGTTGAATATCTCCGGATTGCCTGATTCTAATGCCCGGTTAAGGGCCTTCATGCAAAACTCTTTGTCTAATGTGGTTGATATCTCCCAACTCAACACATACCGGCTATACCAGTCTATAATGGCAACAAGGTAGATGAAGCCTTGCATGAGCCTTATGTATGTTATATCCGTACTCCATACCTGATTAGGCCGGGTAACTGCTACATCTCGCAGGAGATATGGATATTTTTTATGCTCCTTCATGCTCATGCTCAGATTCGGCTTGGGATATATTGATTCCAGTCCCATCATCTGCATGAGACGCCTTATGCGCTTCCTGTTTACTTTATGCCCTTGCCTCTTTAAGCAGGCTGTCATCTTCCTTGAGCCGTAAAACGGCGTCTTTGTAAATTGTTCGTCTATCTGCCTCATGAGCAGATGATTGTATTGCTCTTCTGGGTCAGGATCGGGCTTGTAATAGTATGATGCCTTTGAGAGTCCTATCAGCCCGCATTGACGGCTTATCGCTATCTCCTGCTCATCAGGCTCTATCATAGCCCGTTTTTCCTGGAGACCAGAAGTAATGATTTTTTTTTAAGCCATTCGTTTTCTACCTTTAACTGCCCTATCTGCTTGTAAAGCTCGTCTTTTAGGTCTTCGCCTTCTTTGTCGGACTTTTTCCTCTTATCTGAGAAGAGCGAAGGAAGTTCTTCCAGAAGATGCTTCTTCCACTGCCCGATCTGATTGGGATGCACTCCGTATTCGCTCCCAAGCTGGGCTATGGTCTTTTCTTCTTTAATAGCCTCCAGCGCTATCCTGGCCTTGAAGGCCCCATCGTGGTTTCTGTTGTTTTTACTCATCCTGCCTCACCTCCTTAGTTTCGGCAGGCTATTTTACCACTAAGTTGCTCTGTCTTAAAATTGGGGTCCATTATAACTTTTCGAGAACAGTTTTGAGTGATTTCATGTCATTGTGCTTAAAGAGCAACTTGTTACTCGCAATACATCCCTCAAAAAGCGATGCATGAGCGTACATGTCCAAAATTGCAACATCGTTTACTTGTAGAATCGTGGATAAAAAGCCATAGTTTGAAACGAATCCAGAGGGAAAAATTATTGCATCATCGGTGGATTTGAATTTCGCTACTCTTCTTTCTAGCTCTTTATGAATGGAAAGTGTCCCTGCAAGCAATGGGACACTCCCGGCTCCTGCACCATATTTTTTTAACGCTTGAATACCAGCATCAATTACTTTCGGATGCTTAGCCAGATTCAAATAGTCATTGGAAGCCAAATTAATCATTTCTTTATTTTGATTTGAATAATGATCGTGAATTTCGATATGTGGTGCACTTCCTGATGTTGATTCTCTTCTGTATTGATAATGTCCCAAATCAAACATATCTTTTATATAACAATCAAATTCTTGGAATCTTGCTTCTAAATTTTGTGTAGCCGTTACAGCAGTTTTATA
>JACOSO010000066.1 GCA_016178785.1 Bacteroidota bacterium
TCATTGCGATGGCAGTGTACAGGTAGCAGTAAGTAACAGCGAAGTAACAGGCGATTGCAATAAATCACAAACCAGAACCTTTACAGCAACCGATGCATGTGGTAACAGTTCTTCTACCTCAGTAACAGTAACCTGGAAAGAAGATAAAGTAGCTCCTGTAATTACCACTGATGGTAAAGGAGGAGACTTAGGTTGTAATCCAACAGCCGATGCAATCAATGCTGCATTAGGCGGCGCAACAGCCAATGATCATTGCGATGGTACAGTGCAGGTAGCAGTAAGTAACAGTGAAGTAACAGGCGATTGCAATAAATCACAAACCAGAACCTTTACAGCAACCGATGCTTGTGGTAACAGTGCTTCTACCTCAGTAACAGTAACCTGGAAAGAAGATAAAGTAGCTCCTGTATTTGATAATGTTCCTGCTGATGCAACTATTGACTGTGGTACTGCTTATCCGGAAGTACCTGTAGTAACAGCTACCGATAATTGCGATGGTAAGATTACTGCTAAGTATGAAGGTCAAACTGATCTTACTGCCGGAGATTGCGGTGAATATTTCTTCTTCCGTAACTGGTCGGTAACTGATGCTTGTGGTAATTCAACTACTGCTCAGCAAAAGATTACTATCAAGGCAGGTACACCAATCTTTACACCAGAATCATTACCTGGTGATGAAACAGTTGAGTGTAACTCTGGTAATCCTCCTGCTAATCCACAGGCTACTGTATGTACTCCTAATGGACCAATTCCGGCAGATGTAACAGGCCCTGTTAACTCTGATACAACTGTAGTTGATAAGTGTACATATACTTATTTGCAAACATGGACTGCTGTTTATCCGGGACTTCCAAATTGTCCTCAGCCTCCAAGTGCTCAGTACACAAGAACTGTAACAGTTACTGATACTCAAAAACCAACGATCAGTGGATTGCCAACAGAAACAACAGTTACTATCAAGTGCAATCAGCAATTACCTGCTCCACCTGAAGTAACAGCTACTGACATTTGTGATCCTAAACCTTCTGTAGTTTATCAACAAACAGGCCCAGTTGCTAAGAACTGTGTAGATGGTATTAAGGAATCTTATACCCGTACATGGTATGCTGTGGATGCTTGTGGTAATAAAACAGAAACCTTCACACAAACAATCAATGTTCTTTGTTGTGAAGCGTTCTGTACTTATACTCAGGGTTACTATGGTAACCCGGGTGGTAAGTCTTGCGACGGAACAACAGGTGGATTGTCAACCAGGCAACTGATAAATAAATCACTGAATGCATGGACAAGCAACGGATCTACCGATTGGATTATTGGTAAGCCGGGAAGAGGTATTGTAATTACCAACGCAGATGCAGATTGGATCATTAAATACTTACCTGGTGGTGGTGCTTCTAAAGCTTTGAAACCTGGTGATTGTGACATCTCAGATCCATTATGTATGAAGAACAACTTACGTAATGGCAGGATCAATAACACATTGCTTGCTCAGACTCTCACATTAGGACTGAACATGGGTATTAAGGGTACATTAGGTAGCCTTCAACTTAAGGGCGGTATGTACCTGAATACAGCAGACTTAGCAGGTGGTTGCGGTACAACTGCGATCAAGCCTTGCCAGTATGATGTTTATGGTAATGTAACTTATAGTCCATACCATAGCTACATGTTGCCAGCTAATGTTCTAAATTATCTGAGCGGTATTGGCAAAGCAAATGTTTCAGGTTTATTTGAGTTGGCTAATAAGTTGTTAGGTGGTGATGCAGTTCCTGCGGGATTAACACTTTCAGATGTAGCAAGTGCTGAGGATATTCTCAACAATGCATTTGATGAGTGTAAAGCATTTGCAGGATGGAGTGCTCAACCAGCAACATGTCCTAAGCCTTTGTTAGGAAGAGCTATATCTCCCGTAACAATGGTAACCACTCAGCAATTAACAGTTAGAGCATATCCTAATCCATATGATGAGAATATCACTTTTGTGATTAACTCACCAGAAAGCGGAAGAGGTAAACTCAACCTGTTTAATATGAAGGGCGAACAAGTTAGTACTGTATTTGATGGTAATGTTGAAGCAAACAAAACACTTACCGTTACATATAAGGTTCCGCCATTACACAGAACAAGCTTAGTTTACCATTTCCAAATTGGTAAAAAAATAGAAACTGGAAAATTGGTCAGACCTAACTAATTGAAAAGAAAAACCCCGCACAACATCTATACCCCCGGAAATTTCCGGGGGTATTTTTTTGTCATTGCTGTACAGTCATTGTGTAACATTTACAATAAGAAATGACAATGGGTTTCTTTCCGGTAAAAAATAGGAAGCTGAAAGCAATAACAGGAGTTATGGCGATATAATGCTATTCACGCCAAAAATTTGCAGATCTGACTATAATCACCGATTGCAGTGAGTACTATCAGTTTTGCAGCTTACTGCTTAAAGTAACTTGGAAACATCTTAAACAATAAAAATTTATTGTATGAACAACAATGCTAAAATACTGACAGCCCTCGGTGCAGGACTGGCAGCTGGCGCCATATTAGGTGTGTTGTTTGCGCCTGATAAAGGAACTGAAACAAGAAAGAAAATTAATCAGCAGGGACAAAAACTGGCGGATGCTGTAAAAGACAAATTCAACAAAGGCAAAGAAAAACTGAATGGGTTAAAAGAAGAGCTGAACGAAAAAATGAGCATGACGGAAGAAAATTTTTAATGCTAAAAAATTTTTTATGCAACCAAAAATGTTTTGCCAGAGTTGCAGTATGCCGATTGATAATGTAGCGGACAGGGGAACAGAAAAAAATGGTTCTAAAAGCGAAGAATACTGCAAGTATTGTTATGCAGATGGTGCCCTGGTTAATCCCGGAATGAAATTAGACGAAATGAAATCCATTGTGAAAACACAAATGGAGAAAAGGCATATACCGGGTAACATTATTCAAAAATCACTGGATGTACTGCCGCATTTAAAAAGGTGGAAGAAAGTAACGGCGTAATGAATATTGAATAACGAACAATGAATATCGAATAATGAATGAAGTGTAGTTTTAGTTGTACTTCATCATTCGATATTCCTTGTTTAATATTCATTATTTTTCTTACTCCTGTACTCTTTGTATAAGCGTCATAACCTTTTATGAAGTAGTGAGTATTATTAATACCAACATTTAATCACCATAAAATGAAACGCTATGACACTTGATTTTGATAAGTATGCCGGCACAGGAAATAAAGTAGTACGCCTGCTGGCAGATGACCTGCAAACTTCGAGAGAAAAAGCGGGAAGAATATTAACGGCTGTTTTACATTCCTTGCGTCACCGCTTAACGGTGGAGGAATCATTTCAACTGATGGCACAGTTGCCAATGGCATTAAAAGCTGTGTATGTTAATGGATGGAAATACAAAGAGTCATTCAAACGGATTCATCATGTGGATGAATTCCTGGATGAAATAAGAACAGAAGATGGTAAAACAGCCGCTTATGATTTTGGTAATAATGAAGAAGCAAAAAAAGCAGTTACAGCGGTCTTTCGTACACTTAATTTGTTTGTGAGTGAAGGTGAAGTGCAGGATATAGTAGCTGTATTACCGGCAGAGCTGAAAGAATTTGTAATAGACGCATTAGGAGAGAAGAGGCTGGTGTTATAAGCATTGATGAACGGAAACGTATTTCATATTGAAAACTTAATTGGGCTAAAGGAAAACGATATAAAATCGTTACAGCAACGGTTTGGAAAAAATATATTTCAATTAGAAAAGCCAAGAAGGTTCTTTCATGTGCTGTTTGATATTTTTCGGGAACCGATGTTTATCCTGCTGATAATCGCTTGTATCATCTATTTTGTTTTGGGTAAATCCAGCGAAGGCTGGATGATGATGGCTGCTATGTTCTTTGTAGCAGCCATCTCTTTTTACCAGGAAGTAAAAAGTACCAATGCGTTAGAAGCATTAAAAGAATATACCGAACCAAAGATTGTAGTAATAAGAGATGGGCATGAAAGCACTATTAATGCTGCTGACTTAGTTCCCGGTGATATCATTCTGCTGGAAGAAGGAAGTAAAATTCCTGCCGATGCCCGTATCATTCAATCAAATGATTTAACGGTAAACGAATCTATCATCACTGGAGAAAGTTTGCCGGTTGATAAAAAAGAACTCGAAGGATATGATTTATTGTACCAGGGAACTACGGTTAACTCCGGTAAATGTTATGCTTCTGTAATTGCTACCGGTAATAATACCTTATTAGGAAAATTAGGTAAGTCAGTAAGTGGTTATGCGGCGCCTAAAACTTTATTGCAGGTTCAAATAGGAAAGTTTGTAAAGCGGTTGGCTTTCTTTGGTATCAGTGCTTTCTTAATTATCTGGCTGGTCAATTACCTGCGTAATGGTGATATCATTCTTAGTTTATTGTTTGGGTTAACCTTGGCTATGGCTTCAATCCCCGAAGAAATTCCTGTGGCGTTTTCATCTTTTATGGCGTTGGGTGCTTATCACATGAGTAAGCTGGGTATCATTTCCCGTCAGCCACAAACCATCGA
>JACOSO010000007.1 GCA_016178785.1 Bacteroidota bacterium
CAGAAAGAACATTTGCGTGGATTAACAACTGCAGAAGAAACTCCAAAGATTACGAATTGCTATGCGAATCAAGCGTTGCAATGGTACAACTGTCTATGATACGAGTGATGCTTAATAAAATTTTCAACTAAACCACTCTGCACTGGAAGTGCAGAGGTTTGAAAAGACAAAGAATGAAATTCTTACTCGAGTATAATATTATCAGTGTCGGCATTCGATGGTTTACGATGGTGTTCAAGATATTCTTCTACCATCTTGTCCGTAATATTTCCTGTGCTCCAAACCCCATAACCAATTGCCCAAAAGTGTCTGCCCCAATATCGCTTGCCAAGTTCTGGAAATTCCTCCTGCAATCTTCGGGAGGTTCTGCCTTTCATTCGCTTCACCAAATCACTAATCGATTTGCTGGGAGAATACTCTATGTGGACATGCACATGGTCTTTGCTTATAACTCCTTTCAATATCCGCACATCTTCCGTATCACAAATTTGTTTTATCAAATCTCTACATCGAATCTGCAAATCTCCTTTAAGAACATGGTAACGATATTTCGTAACCCAAACTATATGAGCCGTCAATCGGGATACAATATGACTGCCATATCTTTGTTTACAAAAATGTGTAGCAACTGAAAGTCTTGCGCTGAAAGCGCATAGTTTCAACTAACGAACTGTAACAATGAACCGTGTCGTGCGCAAAAGCGCCTAAGTCGGGCGTACTCAATTTGTGATAGGTGCGTGAAATCACGATTTTAGGAAGATTGCTCGAAGTTGCGAGCAGGATAATGAGCCGTGATAACTCTTGGGCAGTGATGATTACTTTTTTCATTTGATTTTGTTTTAATTGGTTGTTTAGGGATATGATGTATGGAAACAGATGATTCCATAAACAAACCAGAAATATTTTTCAGGAAGGAGTTTTTACAGTATGGCTGCCCGCAAATCTTTAAAGTTGATTCTTGGGGAAATAAAAAAACCGCCTCAAAAGGTGTTTTAACATTCAGTTCTTTTTTCAAACTTCCGTGCCTTCTGTAAAGAAGATAAAAGACAAGGAATTTCATCAGGTCTGTTTTCATTGCTTCTTTGCAGGCATACCGCTCTCTGAGAATGGTATTTGACTTGATGATGCCATTGGCTTGTTCCACCATGCCGTTTGTTTTCGGAGTGCTTGGTTGAGTGTACTGGTCAGACGCTTTCCTGTAATGAATTAAACTCTTATCTGCACTGATTAACCCCTTATCGGTACTGATTAG
>JACOSO010000063.1 GCA_016178785.1 Bacteroidota bacterium
CCGGTCGTTGTGAAAGAAATAATTGGAAAAATGAACAGGGTCTTTACGTTGTTCCTGCCTCTAATTTCGGGAATAGCCCTCACGGTGGGTGGAGTGGTTATCGTCGTCATCATGCTTATGTCGGTCTCGCGAAGAGTGAGTGAAATCGGTTTAAGAAAAGCGCTTGGTGCACGGCCTAAGGACATCATGTTCCAATTTCTTGTAGAGGCATCTGTGGTATCATTAGTGGGCGGTATTGTTGGTCTGGTAATCGGCTTAGTCGGAGCATGGCTATTTATCTCATCCATGGGTATGACATTTTTTATTCCGTGGCAAACGATTTTGTTCGGAGTGTTATTCCCTGTTATTGTTGGGATGTTAGCGGGCATAATCCCGGCACGCAAGGCCGCCAAAATGGATCCCGTTGAAGCATTGTCATAGAATTACCCTCCCATATCATGAAATTACTAAAGAACATAAAATTATCTTGGAAAGCTTTGTTACGCAACAAATCCAGGACCTTATTTGCCATTATCGGATTATCCATTGGTATCACGACGGTTATGGTAATGGTTTCGATTGGCAATGGGGCAAAAAAGAAAATGGCCGAGCAGTTTGAGAAAATGGGAGCAAATATGCTCGTTGTAAATTCGGGAAAAATGAGCAAGGTTATTGGCAGGCTGCAGCAGGTCAATCAGGTTACCACCCTCACACTCAACGATGCCGATGCAATCGCGGAAGAATGCCCCTCTGTGGAAAAAGTAGTTCCCACTGCAGATACATATTTAAAAATAAAGTACGGCAATACTGCCACGATGAGCATGGTGCAAGGCGCCTCATCCGATTATCCCGCGGTAAAGAATTTTCCTGTCAAAGAGGGCCGTTTCTTTACAGACAAAGAAAATAAGCTTTCAAAACGAGTGGCTGTCCTTGGGCATGAGGCTCAAACCATTCTCTTTGGAACTAACAACCCGATTGGCGAAACCATTTCAATCGGGAACATCCCTTTCGAGATCATTGGCGTATTGGTTTCAAAGGGTGTCAGCGCCGAGGGCGCCAACGAGGACAAAATCGTTGTGATTCCGATACAAACATCCCTCAGGAGGGTCCTCAATAGAGATTATTTGAACAGAATTTTTGTGAACGCAAAATCAAAAGAAGTGATGCGTTCAGCAGAAAACGAGATTGAAACCTTGCTAAGAAAACGTCATAAATTGAATGCAAGAAATAAGGAAAACGACTTCACCTTAGACAATAAGCTTAATGCTATGAGCGCCGAAGAGGAATCGTCGCAAGTGTTTACATGGTTAATCGTCGGCATCGGTGGCATTTCTCTGTTGGTTGGGGGTATCGGAGTCTTGGCGGTGATGCTGCTTTCCATTCGTGAACGAACGTCAGAAATCGGATTGAGAATTTCCGTCGGAGCAAGAAAAAAAGATATTGTGTGGCAATTCCTGTTCGAAGCCGCTATGCTGGGTACCTCCGGTGGAATTGCAGGTGTAGTAGCCGGGCTTTTGATTGCATACATTGTTGGAGCTACCACACAGTGGCAAACGTACATATCCGTTTATTCAATTTTCTTTTCGGTTGCATTTTCGATTACCACCGGATTGATTTTCGGAGTATTTCCTGCGTTAAAAGCAGCGGGATTAGATCCGATACAAGCTCTACAAAAAGAATAATTTTTTAGATTGTTAATCCATTCTGTGCAAATAAAGAAACATTAACTATCACCCAACAGGAAAATCTGACCATGAAACCATCACTAGTACTGGCAACCTTACTTTGTATTTCGATGAATGCTTTCTCGCAAACGCCGGCAGTCGGCAGCGGTACATTAACCATTAAAGCGAATAATTTCAGCAGTGATGAAGGAAATGCGATCGTTCGATTATTTCGCAGAGATGATGATATGCCAATGAAAGCATTCATGGAAGTAACCGGCAAAATTATTGATAGAAAATCCACACTAACCTTTGTAGATATTCCCTTCGGTGAGTATGCCGCAATATTATTTCAGGATCAAAACTCGAACGGTACTCTGGACCACAATTTTTTAGGGCTCCCAAAAGAGCCTATCGGATTTTCAAATGGCTGGAATTTGACAGCTTTTTCCGGCATGCCAAATTTTTCTAAGCTGAAATTCGAATTCTCTGAGCAGAAACCCGAGTGCAAAATAGACATGAAATAAGCGTTTTGTTGTCATTCGCATTCTTGCGAAAGCTTAATGCGGCAGTTGCAAAAAAACCGAAATTTTTGCTTCAATTTGAAGTATAATATTTGTATCATACAACCAATTATATGTTATCAAAAATATATGCTCGATATTAAATTTTCGCCAATAGGTATTGTTTCCAATGGAGTCAATGAACCACCCGACGTAAACTGGGGACCGATAATTTCCCGACTCAACATTAACCCTGAATTTGCAGAAGGGACCAAGGGCCTCAACCAGTTTTCTCACGCAATGATCGTTACCTTGTTGAACCGGGCTAAATTCGACCTATCTAAGCATCTCGTTCGCAAACCCCGCGGCCTTTACACTATGCCAGAGGTAGGAATATTTGCTCAAAGGGCCAAAGATCGCCCTAACTTAATTGGTGTTACGGCGGTGAAAATTATAAACGTGGGGAATGGCTCTCTTGACGTACGCGGACTCGATGCAATTAATGGAACACCGATTCTCGACATCAAACCATATTACCCGCATTACGATTTAGTCGAAGATGCAACAATCCCTAAATGGGTAGATAGGTTGATGCAGAACTATTTTTAATGTATCATCTACTCGCTGAAATAAACAGACGTTAGACGCACAAACACAAGTCACTCAAGAGGATAACATTGATGATGACAATGAACAAACAAAAACAAAAGGCCGATGATTTTTTGGCTCTGCATCATATCCCAACAACTTTAATTCTTCCGAATGCATGGGATGCCGCGAGCGAAAAAATCTTCGAGCTCGAAGGGTGCAAAGCGATCGGCACAACAAGCGCAGGCATCTCTTCAACGCTTGGTTATGCCGACGGGCAAAAAATGAGCCTGGCTGAAAATATGGAAGTAGTTCAGCGTATTGTACATTGCACTTCTCTGCCGGTAAGCGCCGATATAGAGGCAGGGTATGCTACTTCCGTCGAGGGCGTTGTTGAGGCGGCCCAGGCTGTATTGAATGTCGGCGCGGTTGGGTTAAATCTTGAAGATGGAACAGGGGATTTAACAACTCCCCTTTTCGACAAAGTCCTTCAACAAGAAAAAATCAAAGCGATACGAGAAATGGCTGCTGCCGGGGGAATACACTTGGTTATTAATGCCCGCACTGACGTTTACCTGGTGTATGATGAGTCCCCGCAAAGTTTGCACGATGCAATTGAACGTGGCAACGCCTATAGGGAGGCGGGCGCTGATTGCATATTTGTTCCCGATGTTGGTGGTCTCGACAAGAAGGCAATTGCAATTCTCGTCAAAGAAATTAATGCACCAATTAATGTCGTCGCGGGCGCGACAATGCCGTCCATATCAGAACTTCAAGATATGGGCGTTGCGCGCGTTAGCGTCGGTCCCAGGCCGATGCGAGCAGTGCTTAGCTTACTGCGAAAGATTGCAAAAGAACTGATGACAGCAGGAACATATAAATTGATGGCGGATTCCTCCGTCACATATTCGGAAGTCAATCAGTGGTTTACGCGAGAAAAGAGTACTGATGCTGAATAAAGGCCTCAAAAAATTGAGACTTTTGAACATAATTCGCGTTTAAAATCAACATCGGGTGATATTTTCATCCTCATACATATTTTTCCAATATTTCGTCCTAAACAAAGCCAGGGGAACAAATGAAAAAATCACTCGTCATCACAATCTGTGTTATTGCAGCACTGGTAGCTGTACGAATCGCTCTTGAGCCAAGTGAGCATCCACCACCGTTCCGGGAATTTAAACCGCTCGAGTTAGAGCATGCTCGGGCTGAATTGCCGTTAGCACTGCAAAATATTCATGATCTCGGCGTCCAACTGCAATCCCAGCGAGTGATCTTGGTAGGTGAAGAGCATTTCTACATCGAACCACAACAGTTCTTGACGAATTTGCTTGAACTACTCAACGACTCCTCTATTGTAGTTCTGTTGGAATTATCCGAGGACAGCCAAGACGCGATTGACGCATACCTGCAAACAGGCGACGAGGCGCGATTAGAGCCTATTTGGCGGAAAAGTAACAATCTCCCCTATCGCTTGATTGTACAATGGGCGTTCAAAAACAAGTCGAGAGTCAGAAAGGTCGTTGCATTCGATCAGAATTTCAGCCGCGTTGGACTAAACAGGCTTTTGCTTACCGACACCCGCAACCAGACAATGGCTGATGCAATTTATACCGCATTTGTCGATTACCCCAAAGCAAGAATTGTAGCATACGGCGGACAAATGCACATGACAATGGCCGGCCGCTACCGCTACGATAATGATAGCCGCATCCCGGCGGGAGCAAGGCTTGTACAACTCGGCATCCCACGGTCACAAATTTGCAGTATAATGCTAAGTGGTCGAACCACCTTTCCACTCGACTCGATTTGGAAGACACCAGGGGCAATTCTCGCGAGAAATGAGTTAGGCAAGCTGCCGTATGAATATTTCATAAACTACCCAATTTTTGGCGCGCAGCAGGCGGGAGAACTTTTTGACATCTTCGTAAACCTCGGAGAGTTGACAGAGATTTCAAGAACCAACAATTAACCACAGTTAACATTTCACAAATAATAAAAAAACTTCCCCGATGATAGAACCAAAGGAAATCAAGTCTGCAATTGCCATGGATGCATCATATAACTGTGCTCAATCGTTAATTTTGCCTTTCCTGGAACAATACGGCGTACGTGAAGAAGACGGCATTAAAATTGCCTCTGCCTTTGGTTCGGGAATGGGAAGAATGCAAGAAACTTGCGGAGCAGTAACGGGTGCATTTATGGTTTTAGGACTAGAGTATGGATTTGTCCATCCAAAAGATCAACGGCAAAGACAAACGCTCTTAGTAAAAACCAGTGAATTTGTTGCAAAATTTAAAAATGAGTACGGTACGATAAAATGCAGGGATCTCCTGATGTGCGATTTGAACACTGAAGAAGGTCAAAAAAAACATAAAGAAGAAAACCAAAGAGAACTAGTATGCAAGAAATGTATTAAGTATTCTGCGAAAATATTAGAGGAGATGATTGGTAAATGAGCACCGCTCATCTTACGATGATCTTATCCAACCTTTCGGACATCATGAAAAG
>JACOSO010000061.1 GCA_016178785.1 Bacteroidota bacterium
CTGCACCGCCCGCACCCGCAATCACAACTTTCACTCCGCGCGCAGAAACATTTTTTCCAAACTCAGCAACTTGCTCAGGAACTCTGTGAGCGGAAAGAGCATTCACCTCGAAAGGAATTTTAAACTGGTCAAGAATTTTTGCTGCTTCCTGCATGACAGGCCAATCGCTGGTGCTTCCCATGATGATTGAAACTTTCGGAGTCATACGTTGTGATTTTGAGTCGTAAAGATAAACCTTTTGCAATAAATGGTAGATTTGCCGCCAATGAAAATTATTTTTCAAATATTTATTTTTCTTAGTGCAATATTTCTTTTTTCCTGTGGAAATCCAAAAGAGAATGTAAAACAGGAATCGCAAACTACCAAAAGAGATTCCGGATTGATTGCCGATTCAGGAATGGTTGTTTGCGCTCATCCACTCGCAGCAAAAGTTGGCGTTGACATTCTGAAGAAAGGAGGAAATGCAATTGATGCAGCCGTTGCAGTTCAGTTTACGCTCGCAGTTATTTATCCGAATGCGGGAAATATTGGCGGTGGTGGATTTATGGTTGTGCGAATGAACAGAGGAGAAATAAATTCTCTCGACTTCCGCGAAAAAGCTCCGCTCAACGCTTCGCGCGATATGTATCTCGATAAAAACGGAAATGTAATTCCGAATTTAAGCACGGAAGGTTTGCTTTCCGTTGGAGTTCCGGGTTCTGTGGATGGAATGTTTCGCGCGCACGAAAAATATGGAAAACTTCCCTGGAAAGATTTGGTTCAGCCTGCAATTGATTTGGCAGAGAAAGGATTTTCGATTACAAAAATGCAGGCAGAAGAAATGAACGAGACTAAAAATAATTTTCTGAAGTGGAACGATTCGCTTTGTTCGTTAGTAAATAAGGAATGGAAAGCAGGCGACATGCTTATTCAAAAATCTCTTGCAAAAACTCTCACGCTCATTCGTGATAAAGGAAAAGACGGATTTTATTCCGGAGAAACTGCCAGCAATATTGTGAATGAAATGAAACGCAAGGGCGGAATTATTTCTTATGATGATTTAAAAAACTATGAATCAAAATGGAGAGAGCCAGTTGTTGGCTGGTACAAGAATTATAAAATTATTTCCATGCCCCCTCCTTCCAGCGGTGGAATTGCGCTTATGCAATTATTAAATATGGCAGAAAATTTTCCTGTGAAAGATTTTGGATTCAATTCCGAAAAATCAATTCACTTATTTGCTGAAGCAGAAAAAAGAGTTTATGCCGACCGGCAAAAATATCTTGGCGACCCGGATTTTGTTTCTGTTCCCGTGAAACAACTTTTGGATTCTCTCTATATTATTTCCCGTATGAAAGATTTTAATCCTGACAAAGCAAAACCAAGTTCAGAAATTTCTGCAGGTGAATTTCTCCCCTCTCCTATAGGAGAGGGGAGAAATTCA